>NZ_FOFP01000016.1 GCF_900110925.1 Pseudomonas cuatrocienegasensis
CCGTAGCCGCAGGGGCCGGCCTCGTAGCAGAAACTCAACGCCTCGCCCGACTGGCTCAACTGCTTGAGCAGCTTACGCAGCGCGGCGGCACTGTTCTCAATAGTACCGTGATAGTACGGATCACCACGCCCCGTCCGGGCCACTGCCACGGCAATTGTCGCTTTGTGTACGTCCAAACCCACATAGACTTGGTTAAACTCATTCATGACCTGTCCCCCTCGATGCGGCTCTGTGTTGAAGGTGTTTCCCACCCCGAAAACATAACCCGCGTTCTCGAGGTGGGGCAGGTCAATCCATGATGTCTACGAAAAGCAATCGGTGCTGTGCAATACAGCACTGGGACATCGCCTTGCGTCCCGGCCGCTTCGGAGCGTCAACAGATCCTAAGCTAGCTGGCGCTGCTGTAGCGGCGTACGCCGGACTCACCCAGGTTGACCTGGGCGGCGATGCTGCCCGGCGCAGCGAACACCACCAGATGGTCGGCGGCGACGCGGATGCCGACATTCTGACCGGGCTGGTGGTCGGCGTGGCTGGGGAAAATCGCCTCTAGCTGGCTGCCGGTGGCGAGCTGCAAACGGTACAGGGTCGCTGCACCGAGGAAGGTCTTGCCAACGATCAGAGCCTGCAAATCACTGTCGGGGGCGTAGACGATATCATCGGGGCGCAGCAGCACATCCACGGCGCTGCCGGTGGGCCAGGTGTAGGCACGGTTACCGCGGATCAGACCGAGTTCGGTCTGCACAGCATCCGGGCTGAGCAACTGGCCGCGGATAAAGTAGCCCTGGCCGATAAAGCTTGCGACAAAGGGCGTCAGCGGCTCGTGGTAGAGGTTGAATGGGGTGTCCCATTGTTCCAGGCGACCGCGGTTGAACACCCCGACATGGTCGCTGACGGCAAAGGCTTCTTCCTGATCATGGGTGACCAGAATCGCGCTGGTACCGCGCGCTTTAAGAATGTCGCGCACCTCATGGCTCAGGCGTCGGCGCAGCTCGCCGTCGAGGTTGGAAAACGGCTCGTCGAGTAGTAACAACTGTGGTGCCGGGGCCAGCGCCCTGGCCAGGGCCACGCGCTGTTGCTGACCGCCTGACAGTTCATGGGGGTAACGTTTACCCAGGGCATCGAGTTTGACCAAGGCCAGCAGCTCGGCGGTGACCTGGCTGCAGTCGGCCTGCTTGCGAATGCCGAACGCGACGTTCTCGGCCACCGTCAGGTGCGGGAACAGGGCGTAATCCTGGAACACCATACCGATGCGCCGCTTCTCCGGGGCCAGGGTGTAGCCGGCGCGGGAAATCACCGTATCGGCCAACTGAATCTCGCCTTCGAGCACCGGCTCGAAGCCGGCAATGGCGCGCAAAGTAGTGGTCTTGCCGCAACCGGAGGGGCCGAGCAGGCAGCCGATATCGCCGGCATTGAGGTGCAGATTGAGATTCTGCACCACCGTATGGGCGTGATACCCGCAGCTCAGGTCACGCAGGTTCAGCAGCAGGGGTTGGCTCATGCGTGGTGGTACGCCGGCTCAACGAGAAATTCGAGCAATGCCTTTTGTGCGTGCAAGCGGTTTTCAGCCTGATCCCAGGCGGCCGAGCGTGGGTCGTCGAGCAGGTCCATGCTGATTTCCTCGCCGCGATGCGCCGGCAAACAGTGCAGGAACAACACCTCGGGCGCAGCGCTGTCGAGCAGTGCACGGGTCACCTGGTAGGGCGCGAAGAGGCTCTTGCGCTCGGCAATCTCGTCTTCCTGGCCCATGGAGGCCCAGACATCGGTGCTGACCAGGTGGGCGCCCTCGACCGCTTCGCGCGGGTCGCGCAGCACCCGTACCCGGTCACCGGCTTCGGCCAGCAGGGCCGCGTTGGGCTCATAACCCTCGGGGCAGGCGACGCGCAGCTGGAAGTCGAACTGCAGCGCCGCCTCTATATAGGAGTTGCACATGTTATTGCCGTCGCCGATCCACACTACGGTCTTGCCTTTGATGCTGCCGCGATGTTCCTGGAAGGTCTGCATGTCGGCCAGCAACTGGCAGGGGTGCAGGTCATCGGACAGGCCGTTGATCACCGGTACCCGCGAATTGGCGGCGAACTCGGTGAGCGTGCTGTGGGCAAAGGTGCGGATCATCACGGCATCGAGCATGCGTGACATGACGATGGCGGCATCGCCGATCGGTTCGCCACGGCCGAGCTGGGTGTCGCGCGGCGAAAGAAAGATGGCCTGGCCGCCGAGCTGGATCATGCCGGCTTCAAACGACAGGCGCGTGCGGGTCGAGGCTTTCTCGAAGATCATGCCCAGCACGCGATTTTTCAGCGGCTCGAAGAGTACGCCGCGGTCGCGCAAGTCCTTCAGCTCCATACCGCGGCGGATCAGGCTCACCAGTTCGGCCGGTGTGCAGTCCTTCAGCGAGAGAAAGTGTCTTGCGCTCATCCTTAACTACCTTTTGACAACAGAGCGCAGGTTCAAGGGCCAGGTGTAACGGACAAAAACGGCAGAACCTGCGGCTGGAAGCCGCACAGGGCGACGAAACGGGGAAGCCGCGATCTTATAAGCAAATGACGCACGCTTACAACTCGCCACCATGGGCAGTTGTGTCGCGCAAGATCGTACAAGACGTGCCGGCGCGCGCCGGGTAGGGTGGCGCGCTCTGGAGAGTGCATCATGACCCGTCAACACGAGTTCACCCAAGGCGCCCGCGACATGCTGCCCATGCTGCTCGGCGCCATCCCCTTCGGCATCATCTATGGCAGCCTGGCCGGCGCTGCCGGACTCAGCACCTGGCAGGCGCTGGGTATGTCGCTGCTGGTATTCGCCGGCTCCGCGCAGTTTATCGCCCTGAGCCTGCTGGGCGCGGGCGTTGGTCTGGCAGTGCTGCTGCTCACCACTTTTGTGGTCAACCTGCGCCATGCGTTGTACAGCGCCAGCCTGCAACCCCATGTACGGCAGCTGCCCAAGCGCTGGCGCATGCCCCTGGCCTTCTGGCTCACCGATGAGGCTTACGCGGTGGTGGTGCATCGTTATGCAGCGTCCGATGCCTCGCCGAACAAGCACTGGTACTTTCTTGGCGCAGCCCTGGCGATGTACCTGAACTGGCAGCTGTGTACCCTGGTGGGCGTTTTGTTCGGCCAGCAGGTGCCCAACCTGGAAGCCTGGGGGCTGGACTTCGCCATGCTCGCGACCTTTATCGGGATTGTCGTGCCGATGCTGCGCAACCGTCCACAGGTGGCTGCCGCCCTGGTTGCCGCTGGCGTGGCCCTGGTCTGCCATGGGCTGCCCTACAAACTCGGTCTGCTAGCGGCGGCGTTTAGCGGGATTGTGCTGGGGGTGCTGCTCGAGCGCCGCGCCCAGAGCCGTGTTTTGGAGGTGTGCTGATGGAAAACTGGCTACTTATCGCCGGCATGCTGGCGATCACCTTTGCCACCCGTTACAGCCTGTTCGCGTTTCCTGATCTGCGTTTCCCGACGCTGGTGCGTCAGGGCCTGCACTACGTACCGACGGCGGTGCTCACGGCCATCGTGGTACCGGGGATGCTGTTGCCCGATGGCCAGCACTGGCAGTTGGGCCTGGATAATGCGTACCTCTGGGCCGGGCTGGCGGCGATTGCGATTGCCGCGTTCACCCGGCATCTGCTGGCTACTATCGGTGGTGGTTTTCTGCTGTTCTTTCTGCTGCGCTGGGCGATGGGACAGCTGCCGCTGTAACGGCTGCGGTTTGTTGGTAGGCTGATGCAAAAATGGCCCGGCTCGTGGGTTTTCACGCAGCCGGCCATTGCTTGCCAGCCCACACCAGTCGGCCATTACAGGGATACGGACGATGACCCCCCATTCGCAATTCGCTCTGCTGCGCAGTCGGCGTTTTCTGCCGTTCTTCGTGACCCAACTGCTTGGCGCGTTCAATGACAATATTTTCAAGCAGTCGCTGATTCTCGTCATCCTGTTCAAGCTGACGGTCAATGCCGACCGTGATTTCTTGATCAACCTCTGCGCCTTGCTGTTCATCCTGCCGTTTTTTCTGTTTTCTGCGCTCGGTGGCCAGTTTGGCGAAAAGTTCGCCAAGGATCGGCTGATCCGCGCCATCAAGTTCGCCGAGATTGTGATCATGCTGGCGGGTGCGGCGGGCGTGCTGTTCAACAACCTGCCGCTGATGTTGGCGGTGCTGTTCGCCATGGGTACGCAGTCGGCGCTGTTCGGCCCGGTGAAGTATTCGATCCTGCCGCAGCACCTTGAAGAGCATGAGTTGGTTGGCGGTAATGCGTTGGTGGAGATGGGCACCTTTCTGGCTATTCTCGCCGGGACCATCTGCGCCGGCATCATGATGGCCGGCAGTGCCTACGCCAATTGGGTCGCCAGCGCCGTGGTAGTGGTGGCTGTGCTGGGCTTTATCGCCAGTTGCAAGATCCCCCGTGCTGCTGCGGCGCTGCCCGAGCTGCCGCTCGACTGGAACATCTTTCGCCAGTCCTGGCGCACCCTGAAGATGGGCCTGGGGCAACGCCCTGCGGTATCACGCTCGATGGTCGGCAACTCCTGGTTCTGGTTTCTCGGCGCGGTGTACCTGACGCAGATACCGGCCTATTCCAAGGAGTGGCTGCACGGCGATGAAAGCGTGGTCACCCTGATTCTCACGGTGTTCTCGATTGGCATTGCCCTGGGCTCGATGCTCTGTGAGCGCATGAGTGGGCACAAGGTCGAGATCGGTCTGGTGCCCTTTGGCTCCATCGGCCTGACCCTGTTCGGTCTGTTGCTGTGGTGGCACTCCGGCGGCTTCCCTCAGGATGTGCAGCCGCACGATTGGCTGGGCGTGCTGAGTTACGGGCAGGCCTGGTGGATTCTCGGTTCGGTGATGGGCATTGGCCTGTTCGGCGGGTTCTATATCGTGCCGCTGTACGCGCTGATTCAGTCGCGCACCGCGGCCCACGAGCGCTCGCGGGTGATCGCCGCCAACAATATTCTCAACGCGCTGTTCATGGTGGTCTCGGCCATCGTCTCGATCCTCTTTCTGAGCGTGGCCGAGCTGTCGATTCCGCAGTTGTTCCTGGTGATCTCGCTGATGAACATCGCGGTCAGCAGCTACATCTTCAAGGTCGTGCCCGAGTTCAGCATGCGCTTTTTGATCTGGCTGCTCGGCCATTCGCTGTACCGGGTCGAACACAAGGGGCTGGATGCCATTCCGGAGGAGGGTGCTGCGGTGCTGGTGTGTAACCACGTTTCCTTCGTCGATGCCCTGCTGATTGGTGGCGCTGTGCGCCGGCCGATTCGCTTTGTCATGTACTACAAGATCTACCGGCTGCCGGTGCTCAATTTCATCTTCCGCACGGCCGGTACGGTGCCGATTGCTGGGCGCAACGAAGACCCGCTGGTGTATGACGCTGCGTTCAAGAAGATCGCCGAGTACCTGCGCGATGGTGAGCTGGTGTGCATCTTCCCTGAAGGCAAGCTGACGGCCGATGGCGAGATCGACACCTTCCGCGCCGGAGTCGAGCGCATCCTTGCGGAGAATCCGGTGCCGGTGGTGCCGATGGCGCTGCAGGGGCTGTGGGGCAGTTTCTTCAGCCGGGCACCGGGCAAGCGGTTGTTCCGCCGAATCTGGTCACGGGTCGGGCTGGTTGCAGGTGCGCCTGTGGCACCAGAGATGGCGCGTTGCGAACTGTTGCAAGTGCAGGTCACCGCGCTGCGCGGCGAGCGTCGCTAAGCCTATAGCGCCCCGCTCGAATAGCAGGCGGGGCGCCGGCAGGTGCCTTAGGCTTTCTGTTCGGGCGCCTGTTTGGAGGCATCGTCGAGGCGCCGGTAGAGCGTCGCAACCAGCGGGCCGGAGAGGTTGTGCCAGACGCTGAACAGCGCGCTGGGCACCGCCGCCAGCGGCGAGAAGTGGGCACTGGCCAAGGCGGCGCCGAGACCGGAGTTCTGCATGCCGACCTCAATCGACAGGGTCTTGCTCTGCGCCAGCGGCAGGCCGAATACACGCCCCGCAAGAAAGCCCAGGCCCAGGCCGATGCCGTTGTGTAGCACCACCACCGCCATGATCAGCAGACCGGATTCGGCGATCCGCGCCTGGCTGGCGGCCACCACCGCAGCGACGATGGCCACAATGCTCAGCACCGAGATAAGCGGTAGCACTTCCACGGCCAGCTGTACCCGGTTGCCCAGCAAACGCCGCACGATGAGCCCCAATACGATGGGCAGCAGGACCATTTTCAGAATCGAGATAAACATCGCCGAGAACGACACAGGCAACCACTCGGATGCCAGTGCCCAGATCAGCGAGGGCGTCACCAGGGGCGCGAGCAGGGTGGTCACGGCGGTGATCGATACCGACAGGGCAACATCGCCGCGGGCGAACCAGGTCATGACGTTGGAGGCCGTGCCGCCAGGGCAGCAGCCGACCAGAATTACCCCCACTGCGATTTCTGCTGGCAGCGCCAGCGCCTTGCACAGCAACCAGGCAAGGCCCGGCATGATGATGAATTGTGCGAGTACGCCGAGGGCGACCCACAGTGGGCGGCGGGCGACCTCGCGGAAATCCTCGGCCTTGAGCGTCAGGCCCATGCCGAACATGATCAAACCGAGCAGCGGCACGATCCAGGCAGTCAGCGGCAAGAATGCTGCGGGTAGCAGGAACGCCAGCACGGCGAACAGCAGCACCCAGAGGGCAAAGGTATTGCCGACAAAGCGGCTGAGAGCGATCAGGGCGCGCATGGGCGGTTTCCTTCAAGGCATAGAAAAAGGGCCGCCAAGTGGCAGCCCTGAGTGGGATCAGAGACCCTGGGGCGTATCTTCGCCGCCGAGGGCTTCGAACAGTGCTGGGAGGAAGTCAACGAAGGTCAGCATCATCAGAGTGAAGCTGGCATCGAGCTGGCCCAGGTTGTCGTCACCGCCATCCTGTTCGGCCTGATCTTGCAGCAGGTCTTCGAAACGCAGGCGCTTGACCACCATTTTGTCGTCGAGCATGAACGACAGCTTGTCCTGCCAGCCCAGGGCCAGTTGCGTGACCTGCTTGCCGGAGCTCATGTGCAGCTGGATTTCATCGCCGGTCAGGTCCTGGCGCTTGCAGCGCACCACGCCGCCGTCTTCATGGGTGTCGCGCAGTTCGCACTCGTCCAGTACATGGAAGTCGGGCGCGGCCTGCTGGTTCTTGACCCAGTCGGTCAGGGTGGCGCTGGGGGCGATCTTCACGGTGAGCGGACGCACCGGCAGCGAGCCCATGGCTTCACGCAGGGTCGAGAGCAGGTCTTCGGCGCGTTTGGCACTGGCCGAGTCGACCAGAATCAGGCCCTGCTTGGGCGCGATGGCGGCGAAGGTCGCGGATTTGCGGATAAAGGCGCGCGGCAGGAAGGCCTGGACGATTTCGTCCTTGAGCTGTTCACGCTCTTTTTTGTAGACCTTGCGCATTTGCTCGGCTTCGATCTCGTCGACCTTTTCCTTGAGCGCGTCACGCACCACGCTACCCGGCAGGATGCGCTCTTCCTTGCGTGCCGCGACCAGCAGGAAGTCGCCGCTGACATGCACCAGCGGGGCGTCGCCGCCTTTGCCGAATGGCGCGATAAAGCCGTAGGTGGTTAGCTCCTGGCTGGCGCAGGGGCGTGCCGGCTTGGCCGCCAGGGCCGCTTCCAGAGCGTCGGCGTCGAAGGGCACGTCTTGGGTGAGGCGGTAGACCAGCAGGTTGCGAAACCACATAAGAGGAACATCTCCTTTAGAACGTATTGAAAGCCGCATGGCGAGGCCATTCGACGAGGTCTCCGGTTAGGAGAGCGGCTTACTATGACCGGTGGGCGCGATTATTGTGCCCGACTACTTCTTACAGGCAGGGCAGGGCATCCGCGTGAGTCGCGCATTATTGTCCCCGCAGGTGCTCCAGGCCAAGCCTGAGCTAACTCCTTGCGGCATCAATAAAAAATTTTTAAAACAGGGCTTGCCAAGGTGCGGAACGCTCTCTAGAATGCGCCCCACTTCGAGAGTGAAGGGTGATTAGCTCAGCTGGGAGAGCATCTGCCTTACAAGCAGAGGGTCGGCGGTTCGATCCCGTCATCACCCACCAAACTCGCTTTAGAGGTTACGCGCAGCGGTAGTTCAGTCGGTTAGAATACCGGCCTGTCACGCCGGGGGTCGCGGGTTCGAGTCCCGTCCGCTGCGCCATTTTTTACTCTGCTTCATCCCGCCCCAGCTTCTCGTGACATCTCTCGCCGCATTCGCCGGCATCTGCAAAAAATCCTTTGAAGACTTGAACTTATCGGGCTTTCTCGGCTCCGATCCGGGTAGCCAGTGATCGTGGCGGCCTGCTAAGCTCGCGCTTTCACTCGATTGCCTACGGGCGCACCGAACAAGGAATAAGCATGAAACAGCATCGTTTAGCAGCGGCAGTCGCTCTGGTGGGCCTGGTCCTGGCCGGTTGCGACTCGCAAACCAGTGATATCAAGCTGGAAAGCCCTGCACAAAAAGCCTCCTACGGCATCGGCCTGAACATGGGCAAGAGCCTGGCTCAGGAAGGCATGGACGATCTGGACTCCAAAGCCGTCGCACTCGGTATCGAAGATGCCATCGGCAAGAAAGAGCAGCGTCTGAAAGATGAAGAGCTGGTCGAAGCATTCGGCTTCCTGCAGAAGCGTGCCGAAGAGCGCATGACCGCGATGAACGAAGAAGCGGCCAAGGCCGGCAAGAAGTTCCTCGAAGAAAACGGCAAGCGCGAAGGCGTGGTGACCACCGAGTCCGGCCTGCAGTACGAAGTGCTGAAGAAAGCCGACGGCGCCCAGCCCAAGCCGACCGATGTGGTCACTGTCCATTACGAAGGCAAGCTGACTGATGGCAGCGTTTTCGACAGCTCGGTTGAGCGCGGCAGCCCCATCGATCTGCCGGTCAGCGGTGTGATCCCAGGTTGGGTCGAAGGCCTGCAACTGATGCACGTTGGCGAGAAGTACAAATTCTACATCCCGAGCGAGCTGGCCTATGGCGAGCAGAGCCCGAGCCCGGCCATTCCGGCCAACTCGGTGCTGGTGTTCGATCTTGAGCTGATCAGCATCAAAGGTGAAGAGCAAGCCGCTCCCGCCCAGTAATTGCTGCTGCTTTGCCATGACGCCCCGTTTCGACGGGGCGTTGTCGTTTATGGGAGCTTAAAGTCGAACCTGGTACCCGTTAAAACTGTCTAAAAAACCACTGGACGACTCGTGGGTGTTACGGTTATGCACATGTTGTCAGACGTTCTCATTAGCCGTTGATGGGGTGCTGGTAAAAACCTTTTGCATTTTTTAACTTGTTGATTTTAAAGGTTTTTTAGTGCTGGGCAAAAAACACGCGATCTGTGCCAAAGCCGCATGAGACGGGCGTTTGCCGCAGTCATCCAGAATCTGTTCACAAGGTTATCCACAGCTTCTGTGGGTAACCACAGGCAGCCCAGTAAGTACGGGGGCTGGCAAGGAGTGATGATGAGTGCACCGTGGAATTTCGTTCGTTACCTGGCGTTGGCGCGCCCATTGTTGCGCGGTGGACGACTGCCGGCACTGCTGCTGGCCGTCTCGCGCAAAGCGGGTCCGCCGGGGGGGCGTTTCAAGGGCGTAATGGCCGACTTGAAGTTATTGCAGGGCTTATGCACAGCGTGGTGGCGGGGTGAATATCGTGCTGTGAGTCGTCAGGCGTTACTCGCGGTAGTAGCGGCGTTACTGTATTTCGTTACCCCACTCGATGCGATCCCCGACTGGCTGCCGGGCATTGGTATGCTCGATGACTTGGCGGTGCTCGCCTGGGTCATGCGTACCTGGCAGGGCGAGCTGGCGGCCTTTCGTGCCTGGCGAGACGCTCAGCCAGTGCAGGCGCAAACCGCACTGGAGCGCTTGCCTGTGGCCGAGCGAGTCGACCCTCCCGCTTTCTGACGTTCGCCTTGGTCGTCCGCACCCATGCAGGCTGCTGTTAAGATGGCAGCCTGTCTGCAGGTGCGAGGGTGTCGGCCTGGATGGCCATGGGGAGACGATAAATGAAAGTGCAAGTGATCAGGCGTGATGGCGAACCGGAATATGCCGTCCTGCCGTGGGGCGAATATCAGGCGCTGCTCGCCGCCGTAGCAGCGCAAGCGCAGCCGGAGAGTGTGACAACGGACACCGCGTCAGCCCCTTCATTGCAGCAATTGACGCAACTGCGTGAGGCCAAGGGCCTGACGGTCGAAGCGCTGGCGCGTGCTGTGGGTATCAGCCCGCATTATCTCGGCATGATCGAATCCGGAGAGCGCCAGCCGGATGCGGCCATCCAGCGCGCGTTGGCCTGGAACCTGGGTATCGAGGCCTGGGAGGCCCTCTCTTGAGCGTGCGCATCAGCCGGCAGCATTGGGATGCTTTGCTCGGTGAGTTGGGCGATGCGCAGCGCCAGCGTCATCTGGTGACCTACCGTGCCCTTATCGAGCGTCTGGCCCTGCCCAGTCCGGCCATGCAAACCCTGGCGGCTGCCCTGGAGCATTTGGCAGCATTGGACGCCCGTGGTGATCGCCCGCTGCGCAGTGCCTTGGTCATCAGCCAGGGGGCGAGCCGTTTGCCGCGTACGGGCTTCTTCGACTGCGCGACACGCCTGGGGCGCTTTCCCGGACCTTCAGATGGCATTGCGGCTGCCTCCTGGCATGCGGCTGAAGTCGCCCGGGTGTTCGAATTCGACTATCCAGAGGCGCTATAGATGCTGCATGCCCTGCGCGCACGATTGAGCTACTGGTTGGCCCGGCGGCTGTTTCACTGGTCCTGGTGGGTAAAACAGCCGCGCGGCTGGCGTTGGCTCGAGGGCCAGTTCGCACGGATGGCGGCGCTGGGTGATCGCGATGCCCAAAGCTTCTACGGGCATATTCTACTGTTTCGCGGACAGGGCTTGGGCGCCCGTCAGGAGGGCCTGCGCTTGTTGCGTCTGGCTGGGGAAGCCGGTGATGGCAAAGCGGCCTACCAGCTTGGCGTGCAATGTTTGCAAGGCGATGTACTGGGCGCCGCCGATGGTCAGCAGGCTGCGCATTGGTGGCAGCTGGCGCTGCGTGCCGGGCATCCCCTGGCGGCGCAGCGCCTGGCGAGCCTTTATCAGGACGGTGCGCCCGGTGTTGAGCCTGATGCGGGAAAAAGCGCCGCGTTTGCCGCCCAGGCCGCCACCTCTAGCTGAGCACGCGCAGTGCTGACATGCCTCATTCGCTAAGGCTGTGGCTATCGATCACATGCAGGCTATAGCCGGGCACGGCCTTGGCCTGACGCTTGGCCTGGGAGGCCAGGTCTGCCAACTGACCGGCATCGAGCTGTGCACAGTGGGCCGGGTGCACATGCACCACGCCGAGTGACAGCGACAGCAGGGCGAACTCCTGGCGCTGGCCCTGGCGGCTGTGGCTGATAAAGCAGCCGGCCTGCAGGTGTTCCTCACGGTAAAAGCGTCGGCACTCGCTTTGAAAGGCATCGAACAACTGGTGCAGGCGGCTGCGCCAGTCTGGCGAGCCAAGAACCAGCAAAAAGTCATCGCCGCCGATATGGCCGACGAAGTCCCGCGCCGGATCGACCCGTTGACCCAGGCAGTGAGCCAGGCACAGCAGCACTTCGTCGCCCTTGGCGTAGCCGTAGAGGTCATTGAATGGTTTGAAGTTGTCGATGTCGACGTAGCAGACCGCAGCCTCACGGCCCTGCTGCAGCAGGCGCGTCAGGCACTGCTGGATAGGCACATTGCCTGGCAGCAGGGTTAGCGGGTTGGCATAGCGTGCTTGCTGGATCTTCATTTCGGTAATCAGTTTGAGCACGTCGATCACTCGGCCCAATCCCCGGTATTGGCCTTCCGAGGTGATGATGAAGTCTTCTTCGATACGTTGTCGGGCACGGCTGGTGAGCAGGCGGCTGACCTTCTGCAGCGACTGGCCAATGTCCACGGCGAGAAAATCCCGGCTCATCAGGCGGCTGATCGGTTTGCGGGCGAACAGGTCGGCCGCGAAGGGCTTGAGTAGGGCCTCGGACAGCGAGTGGCGATGGACGATGCCCACGGGGCAGTGTTCGGCATCGAGCACCGCCATTGAGTTGAGGTTGGCCTGGGCGCTGAATGCAGCCAGGACGTTGGCAATCACCGTGTTCTGCTCGACAGCGCCCTGTTCCAGCAACAGGCGCGACAGGTCACTGGTTTCTTCGCTGATACTCGGTGGCGTGGGCTCTATGCGGCGCAGCAGGGCGCGGGCATCGGTCGGCGGAACATCCTGAGGACGGCACAGCAGATAGCCCTGCAGCAGGTCGACGCCCATGTCGGCCAGCACTGCCAGCTCTTCGTCCAGTTCGATGCCTTCGGCAATCACCAGGGCGCGGGAGGCCTTGGCCATTTGCAGAATGGAGCCGACGAATTCGCGCTTAACCGCATCCTGGTGGATACCATCGATAAAGTGCCGGTCGATTTTTACGTAGTCAGGACGCAGCTCCGACCACAGGCGCAGGCTTGAGTAACCGGCGCCCAGGTCGTCCAGGGCGATGGAGAAACCCATGGCGCGGTAGTGGTGCAGGGCGGTATCGAGCAGGCTGAAGTCGTGGGTCGGCGACTGCTCGGTGAGTTCGATAACCACGTCAGCGGGCGCGATGCCGTAGGTTTGCAGCAGTTGCAGAGTGCGTCCTGGCTGGTGGTTGGCTTCCAGCAGAGACTCCGGGGAGACGTTCAGAAACAGCTTGCCAGGGAGTTTGAGCTCACTGAAGCGTTTGCAGGCGCTCTTGCGGCAGGCCAGTTCCAGCTCGCTTAGTCGGCCAGCCTGGCGAGCCACGGCGAACAGGTTGATCGGTGAGTGCAGAGGACTATTGGACGGCCCACGGGTGAGCGCTTCATAGCCAAGGATGCGTTGCTCCGAGAGTGAAACGATGGGCTGGAACAGGCTGGATAACTCGGCGTGGGCGAGAATGTGCCCCAGCGCGCTCAACTGCTCGGTAACGGTCATGAGGCCTCTGTCCACAAATGCGAAGGGGCTGATCGTCTACACGATCAGCCCCTGCATTTCACGACACTTTCGTGACGGTTTGATGACGCCTGAGCGTTACTGCTTGGCCAGGTGCGTGTTGAGGTTGAGGTAGTCGAGCAGGATGTGCCCGCTTTCAGCCAGGAAGGCATCGTCCTGAGGCTTGGTCTTGTCTTCAAGCTCAGCAGCGGCGACGTCTTCGTCCTCTTCCTTGAGTTCGGTCAGGATGGTTTCACCCTTGGCTTCGCGGCGGTTGTTTTCGATCGCCAGTTGCTGGGCTTCGATGTCGGCCTGCTGCTTGCGCCGGGTCTGCTCGTTGAGGCTGACGGTTTTCTCATCCATCAGGCGCGTCGCCAGGGCCAGGCGTTCGCGGGCGAAGGCAAAGTCCGGATTGCTCGCAGTGCGGGTTTCGAAACGGCTCTGCAGTTCGGCCAGGAAAGGCTTGATCGGGTCCAGTTCGGGCTTGATCGCCGGGCGGATACTGTCCCATGGCATGGCCTCGGGCAGGGCGCTCTCGCCGATTTCCTTGGTGTTCATCACGTCCGGGTACTGGATGTCAGGGATCACCCCCTGGTGTTGAGTGCTCTGCCCGGAAACCCGGTAGAACTTCGCCAGGGTCAGCTTCAGCTCGCCGTGGTTGAGCGGCTGAATGGTCTGCACCGTGCCTTTACCGAAGGTCTGGCCACCGAGAATCAGGGCGCGGTGGTAGTCCTGCATGGCGCCGGCGAAAATCTCCGAGGCCGAGGCCGACAGGCGATTGACCAGGACCGCGAGCGGGCCTTTGTAGAAGGTGCCGGGGTTCTCGTCAGCCAGCACATCGACGCGGCCGTCACTGTTGCGTACCAGCACGGTTGGGCCTTGTTCGATAAACAGGCCAGTCAGCTCGGTGGCTTCCTGCAGCGAGCCGCCACCGTTGTTGCGCAGATCGATGACCACACCGTCGACCTTCTCGGCCTGCAATTCGGTCAGCAGGCGTTTGACGTCACGCGTGGTGCTCTTGTACTCGGGGTCGCCAGCACGGAATGCCTTGAAATCCAGGTAGAACGCCGGAATTTCGATCACGCCCAGCTTGTAGTCGCGGCCTTCATGTTGCAGTTCGATCACCGACTTCTTCGCGGCCTGCTCTTCCAGCTTGACCGCCTCACGGGTGATGCTGACAACCTTGCTGGTCTGGTCATTCGGCGCGTTGCTGGCCGGGATTACTTCCAGGCGAACGTTGGAACCCTTGGGGCCGCGGATCAGCTTGACCACTTCATCCAGGCGCCAGCCGATCACGTCGACCATTTCCTTGTCGCCCTGGGCCACGCCGATGATCTTGTCGGCCGGGGCAATCTGCTTGCTCTTTTCCGCGGGGCCTGCCGGCACCAGGCGCACGATCTTGACGTGCTCGTTGTCACTTTGCAGCACCGCACCGATGCCTTCGAGCGACAGACTCATATTGATGTCGAAGTTTTCTGCGTTGTCCGGCGACAGGTAAGTGGTGTGCGGGTCGTAAGACATCGCGAAGGCGTTGATGTAGGTCTGGAAAATGTCTTCGCCACGGGTCTGCTGCAGGCGTGCCTGCTGCGCCTTGTAGCGTTTGACCAGCAGCTCCTGGATATCCTTGGGTTCCTTGCCGGCGATCTTCAGGCGCAGCACTTCGTCTTTCACGCGCTTGCGCCAGAGGTCGTCGAGGGCGGCGATATCCTTGGCCCAGGGCGCATTCTCGCGGTCGATAAGCAGGGTTTCGTCAACGCTGAAATCGATGTTGTCCACGCCTTTTTTCAGCATGTTCAGCGCGAAATTCAGGCGGCCTTGCAGACGCTCGAGGTGACGTTTGTAGATGGCGAAGCCGGGTTCCAGATTGCCGTTTTTCAGCAGATCGTCGAACTGGGTGCTCCAGCGATCGAATTCGGCGATATCGCCCGCGGTGAAATAGCTGCGCGAGGGGTCGAGCATCTTCAGGTAGCCCTGATAGATTTTTACCGAGCGCTCGTCGTCCAGCGGCGGCTTGTTGTAATGATGGCGGTTGAGCAGCTCCACCACATTGAGGCTGGCGATGACCTGTTCGCGGTCCGGCTGCAGATACTCCCATGGGTCTGCTGCGCTGGTCTTTGCCGCCACGGGCAGGGCGCTCCACCCAAGGAGGAGGGCGAGGGTTACGCTGAACACTGAACGCTTCATGCTGATTCGACTTTGGGGCAATTGATAACGCATATTAGGCCATCTATCCGGGCGCCAGGTTCCATCGGCGCAATGCAAAAGCCCGGCGCTAGCGCCGGGCCCGTTTAAATGCACTATGGAGGCAGCGTGAAGGCATTGCAAGGCGTGGAAGGACGGCTGGAGTGGCTGCAGCAGCCTACTCTGGCGTGTGACGTGGGCGAGATTCGTATCAAGGTAGCCGCCGCAGGCTTGAATCGCGCGGACTTACTGCAGCGCGCAGGCTTGTATCCACCGCCACCCGGCGCCAGTGAGACGCTGGGCCTGGAGTGTGCGGGTGTGGTCAGCGAAGTGGGTGCCGGTTGCGACTGGCAGGTAGGCGACCGGGTCTGCGCCCTGCTGGCGGGCGGTGGTATGGCTGACGAAGTGGTGGTTGATGGCCGCCATGCGCTGCCGGTGCCCGACGGCATGTCGTTGCAGGAGGCTGCTGCGCTGCCGGAGGTGTATGCCACGGCCTGGTTGAACCTGTTCCAGCTGGCAGCGCTCAAACCCGGTGAGAAAGTCTTGCTGCATGCCGGCGCCAGCGGTGTGGGCTCGGCTGCCATTCAGTTGTGCAAGGCGTTCGGTAACCCCTGCTGGGTGAGTGTGGGCTCGGCTGAGCGTTTGGCGCATTGCGAGGCCCTTGGTGCTCAGGGCGGGGTTTTGCGTAGCGAGGATTTGCAGGCGCTGCGTGATTTCGGCCCGTTCGATGTCATTCTCGATCCGGTGGGCGGGCAGTACGTCGGGTTGAACCTGGAGCTGCTGGCACGCGATGGACGCTGGGTGAATATCGGCCTGATGGGCGGTCGCACGGCGGAGCTTGATCTGGCGTTGGTGCTGGGCAAGCGTATACAACTCATAGGCTCGACCCTGCGCAACCGCGACGAGCTGTTCAAGGCTGAGCTGCTGCAGGCGCTGCGCCAGCATGTCTGGCCGCTGTTTACTGAAGGGCGGCTGAGCGCGCAGTTGCAAGGCAGCTTCGCCGCCAAGGATGCCGAGCAGGCTTTTGAAGTGCTGGCGAGCAACCAGGTCAATGGCAAGCTGGTGCTGGTGATTGACCCAAGCCTGGTGTGAATTGGTTGGCAGCAACCGCTCTAGGTCGGCTATCGATTGGCTGAGTCAATCGATACCATGGCGCTAATCAATAAGCTTTTTTCCGCTGAGCGGCTAGAATGGCCACTCAAATTTTCCACCCTCGAAGGAGTTAGAGATGTCTCTCATCAATACCGAAGTTCAGCCGTTCAAGGTCAACGCATTCCACAACGGCAAGTTCATCGAGGTTACCGAGCAGTCCCTGAAGGGCAAATGGTCGGTTCTGATTTTCATGCCAGCTGCCTTCACCTTCAACTGCCCGACTGAAATCGAAGACGCGGCGAACAACTACGCCGAGTTCCAGAAAGCCGGTACCGAAGTCTACATCGTCACCACCGACACTCATTTCTCGCACAAGGTATGGCACGAAACTTCGCCTGCCGTTGGCAAGGCTCAGTTCCCGCTGATCGGTGACCCGACTCACCAGCTGACTAACGCTTTCGGTGTGCACATTGCCGAAGAAGGCCTGGCGCTGCGCGGCACTTTCCTGATCAACCCGGAAGGCGTGATCAAGACCGTCGAGATCCACTCCAACGAGATCGCCCGTGACGTCACCGAAACCCTGCGCAAGCTGAAAGCTGCTCAGTACACCGCTGCCCACCCAGGCGAAGTGTGCCCGGCCAAGTGGAAAGAAGGTGAGAAGACCCTGGCTCCGTCCCTGGACCTGGTTGGCAAGATCTAAATACGGCCGGGAAGTTCGCTTCCCAAAGGTCAACCCTGCGGATGTAATCCATCTGCAGGGCTCAGCGCCCGGGCGTAACCCGTCCGGGCGTTTTATTGCCCGAATTTCGTCATTGAGGACACGTATATGTTGGACGACACTCTTAAAACCCAGTTGAAGGCCTACCTCGAGAAGGTTACCCAGCCGTTCGAGATCGTCGCGTCCCTCGATGACAGCGACAAATCTCAGGAGCTCAAAGGCCTGCTCGACGATATCGTCAGCCTGACCGACAAGATCACTCTGAGCACCGATGGCAACGATGCCCGCACGCCATCCTTCGCCCTCAATCGCCCTGGCGCGAATATCAGCCTGCGTTTTGCCGGCCTGCCCATGGGCCACGAGTTCACCTCGCTGGTGCTGGCGCTGCTGCAGGTTGGCGGCCATCCGTCGAAAACTGCCGTTGAGGTGATCGAGCAGGTCAAGGGTATCGAAGGTGAGTTCAACTTTGAGACTTACTTCTCCCTGAGCTGCCAGAACTGCCCGGACGTGGTCCAGGCGCTGAACCTGATGGCTGTGCTCAACCCGAACATCCGCCACGTCGCCATCGACGGTGCGCTGTTCCAGGATGAAGTCGAGTCGCGCCAGATCATGTCGGTGCCGAGCATTTACCTGAACGGCGAACTGTTCGGTCAGGGCCGTATGGATGTCGAGCAGATCCTCGCCAAGATCGACACCGGCGCGTCGGCGCGTGATGCCGAGAAACTCAGTGCCAAAGCCGCGTTTGATGTACTGGTCATCGGTGGTGGCCCGGCGGGCGCTTCGGCGGCCATTTACGCTGCACGTAAAGGCATTCGCACCGGCGTTGCCGCCGAGCGTTTTGGCGGCCAGGTGCTCGACACCATGGCCATCGAGAACTTCATTTCCATTCAGGAAACCGAAGGGCCGAAGCTGGCACGCGAACTGGAAGAGCACGTGCGTCAGTACGATGTCGACATCATGAACCTGCAGCGTGCCAGCGCCCTGGTGCCTGCCAAGGAAGCCGGCGGCCTGCATGAAGTGAAGTTCGAGAATGGCGCCTCGCTCAAGGCCAAGACGCTGATCCTCTCCACCGGTGCCCGCTGGCGCGAAATGAACGTGCCGGGTGAGCAGCAATACCGCGGCAAAGGCGTGGCCTACTGCCCGCACTGCGATGGCCCGCTGTTCAAGGGCAAGCGTGTGGCGGTGATCGGCGGTGGCAACTCCGGCGTGGAAGCGGCTATCGACCTGGCGGGTGTGGTCGCCCATGTCACCCTGCTGGAATACGACAGCCAACTGCGCGCCGATGCCGTGCTGCAGAAGAAGCTCTACAGCTTGCCCAATGTCGATGTGATCACCAGTGCCCTGACCAGCGAAGTGACCGGGGACGGTCAGAAGGTTAACGGCCTGGTCTACAAAGACCGCAACTCGAGCGAGTTCAACACCATCGCGCTGGAAGGCATCTTCGTACAGATTGGCCTGCTGCCCAACAGCGACTGGCTCAAGGGTACGGTGGAGCTGAGCTCGCGCGGCGAGATCATCGTCGATGCCCGTGGCGAAACCTCGCTGCCGGGGATCTTCGCCGCTGGTGACGTGACCACGGTGCCGTACAAGCAGATCGTGATTGCGGTCGGCGAGGGCGCCAAGGCCTCGCTCAGCGCCTTCGATCACCTGATCCGCCACAACTGACGGGCAGGCCCGTCTGGGCCTTGCTGCTACTGAATAAGGCGGTCTCTGCAAAGAGACCGCCTTTTTTATTGGCTATGTCCTGGTTTTGTGTTGCGTTCAGGTTCTGGGACCTAAAGGTAGAACCGTAGGGTGCGCCGTGTGCGCAGCGGCGCAGGCTGCAGTCTCCTGGTGCGCGCGGCCTGGGCGGTCCCGCGCACCCTACTCTGCGACTCGTGCCGCTCGTCCCCATGCAGTATTCAACCGAGACATAGCCTTTATTCCTCTGGGCCGAGGTCGCTAGCCCAGGTGCGTTGGCAACTCTTCAGCGTGCTGCTTTATCAGCAGGCGCCGGGTCGTTTTCAGCAGACGGTCGGACAGTTCTGGGTCGCTGACACTGCGCGAGAGCAGCAGGGCGCCAACCATGGCGCTGAGCACCAGCACGCTCTGTTCGTCTGCGTGGTCACCGTTCAGGCCTGCCTCTATGGCGGCCAGACGGTTGCGTACCATCTCATCGGTGATCGGGCTGGGCTCGCCACGCTGGCCAAGTTCGGCGGACATGGTCGGCAGTGGGCAGCCTTCACCGGGGTTGGCCCTGTGGGCCGAAGACAGGTAACGGCTAATCAGGGTGGCGAGGGGCTTTTCTCCTTCGGCCGCTTCCTGGGGCGGCGCACTGAGTTGTTCGACGCTATGGCGTAAGGCGGTTTCCACCAGTTCATCTTTCGACTTGAAATGGGCGTAGAAGCCGCCATGGGTCAGCCCCAGGGTCTTCATCAGCGGCTGCAGACCGGTGGCGCCGACGCCATCGCGACGGAACAGCCGTGCGGCTTCTTCGATGATGCGTTGGTGAGTCTGGGCTTTGTGGTCTTCTGAATAGCGCATGGAGTACCTGGCCACTGGTTTTAAATGTTGGCTGTCATCTTACTCGCTTCGCCCTGCTGTTTCAGTGCCGGATAGCCCTGGCATGGCGAGGATCAGGCAGGTGGTGGAGCCCACGGCATACAAGCGGTCATCCACGTCATAGATGCGTCCCTCAGCCAGGGCAGTGGAGCGCCCGATATGGACGATGCGGCCCTCGGCACGAACCGGTCCGACCTTGCTGGTCAAGGCGCGTACATAGCTGATGCGCAGGTCAGACGTGGTGTAGCCCTGGCCCCGCTGCAACTGGGTGTGAATAGCGCAGCCCATGCAGGAGTCGAGCAGAGTAGCCGCATAGCCGCCGTGCACACTACCCAACGGGTTGTAGTGGCGTGCATCGGGCGTGCCCTGGAAGATGAAGCGGCCGGATGACCATTCCAGAGGAATGAAATCCAGCAGATGGCCAAAGGGAGGCGAGGGCAGTTCACCGCGGCCGATGCCGTCAAAGAACTCCTGCGGCAACAGTTCGCTGACCTGCGCCAGGCTCATGCTGCCGGGCTGACCAAGGCTGGCGCGCATGCTGTGTTCGGCGGCGAGCCAGGTGGCAATTTTTTCTTCGCGTGATGGGTTGCTCATGGATCAGGCCTCGTTGGTGGTTTCTTTAAATTATAGGCATAATTTAATTTTTATATTATGGTTGAAATATTATCGCTTGGCGAGCCATGCCAACCCGTGATCACAGGACTCACGCCCATGCATCCCTATCCCTTGCCGTCGCGCAGTCTGCTGCTGATTCTGGTGGCCCTGACCGCCCTTGGAGAGATTTCCACGCAACTGATCATCCCCAGCCTGGGGGCTATCGAGCTGATCATGACGGCCCGCCCTGGCAGCAGCCTGTTGGCGCTATCAGCCTTTGTTGCTGCTTTTGGTCTGGGGCAGTTGTTGCTCGGCCCGCTGTCGGATCGCATCGGTCGTCGCCCTGTATTGATCGCCGGGTTGCTGGTCTATCTGCTCGCTACCTTGTGGATGCTACTGGCCAGCAGCATGGGCGAGTTTATTGCCGCCCGCGTACTGCAGGGGGTTGGGGCGTGCGCCGCGCTGGTGCTGGCCCGGGCGATCGTGCGCGATGTGTGGCAGGCGCAGGCCGGGCCAGCCTTGGCACTGACGGTGATCGGCATGCTCTGCGCCATCGCGCTGTCACCGATTCTGGGCGGTGTGCTGACCCTGTATGGCGGCTGGCGTGCACCGATTGCCCTGGCATTGGTGATCGGTATTGCCTGTGTGTGTGCGGTGCTGGGGCTGTACCGGGAAAGCAATCGGCAGCTCGACCCGCAAGCCGGACAGCTCAGCCACTTGGCCAGTAATTATGCCGATCTGCTGCGCGCGGCCTCATTCCGTGCTTTGGCCCTCGCGCTGGCGTGCACTTACGGCGCGATGTTTGCGGTGATTGCCGGCTCGTCAGCTGTGTATATCGGCTTGCTCGGGCTGAGCCCGGCGCAATACGGCATCACCTTCGCGGCGATTGTTTCGGCGTTGATCGCCGGTGCGCTGTTTACCCAGCGGCGCATTCTGCAGCTGGGCCCCGAGAAAATCGTCGGGATCGGTGCTGTATTGGTGGCCACTGGCGCCCTGGCCACGCTGGTGATCTACCTGCTGTTCGGCTTGTCACTGCTCGGCTTGTCAGTGCCACAAGTGCTGGTGACCTTGGGCGGCGGCATGCTGCTGCCGGCAGCGGTCGCTGGCGCGGTGATGCCCAACGCCCACCGCGCGGGCCTGGCAGCAGGTTTTATGGGCTTCGCACAAATGGCCGGCGCCACCTGCAGCGGCGTCCTGTTGAGCCTGCTGGCGGATGGTTCGGCCTGGCCTATGGTGGTGTTGAACAGCTTGTTTGCCGTCGCCGCGTACGGCGCCTTCCAACTGCTACGCCCACGGTCTCGCTTGGTTAAACCGCTGCAGCAGGGGAGTCACTCACATGAGCAACTATGACGTACTGATCATCGGCGGCGGGCCCGGCGGCTACAACGCGGCCATCCGTGCCGGGCAACTGGGCCTGAAAGTCGCCTGCATCGAAGGCAGCGATACCCTGGGCGGTACCTGCCTGAATGTCGGCTGCATGCCGTCCAAGGCGTTGCTGCATGCCTCGGAACTCTACGAGGCGGCCACGGGCGGTGAGTTCGTCACCTTGGGCATCGAGGTCAAGCCGACGCTCAACCTGGCGCAGATGATGAAGCAGAAGGATGAGAGCGTAACGGCCCTGACCAAGGGCATCGAGTTTCTGTTTCGCAAGAACAAGGTCGAGTGGATCAAGGGCTGGGGCCGTTTGAATGGGCCGGGCAAGGTGTCGGTGAGCCTCGCTGATGGCAGTGTGCGTGAGTTGCAGGCCAAGGACATCGTGATCGCCACGGGTTCGCAGCCGACGCCCTTGCCAGGGGTCACGATCGATAATCAACGCATCCTTGACTCCACCGGCGCGCTTTCACTACCCGAGGTGCCCAAGCATCTGGTGGTGATTGGTGCCGGGGTAATAGGCCTGGAGCTGGGCTCGGTGTGGCGGCGCCTGGGCAGCAACGTCACGGTGGTGGAATACCTCGACCGTATCTGCCCAGGGCTGGATGACGAAACCGCAAAAACCCTGCAGCGCACCCTGAGCAAGCAGGGCATGGGCTTCAAGTTGGCGACCAAGGTCAGCGCTGCCAACGTGGCGGACGCGGGGGTAACGCTCGACGTGCAGCCCGCTGCTGGCGGCGCTGTCGAGCAGTTGGAGGCGGACTATGTGCTGGTCGCCATTGGTCGCAGGCCCTATACCGCCGGCTTGGGGCTGGAAAGCGTCGGCCTGGTCACCGACAAGCGCGGCATGCTGGACAATCAGCAACTGCGCAGCAGTGTGCCGGGCATCTGGATTATCGGCGACGTCACCTCCGGGCCGATGCTCGCGCACAAGGCCGAAGAAGAAGCCATCGTGTGTATCGAGCGGATTGCCGGGCATGCGGCCGAGGTCAACTACGGCACTATTCCGGGCGTCATCTACACCAAGCCGGAAGTCGCCACCGTCGGCAAGACCGAAGAACAACTGAAAGCCGAAGGGCGCGCCTACAAGGTTGGCAAGTTTCCCTTTAGTGCCAATAGCCGAGCGAAGATCAACCACGAGGGCGAAGGCTTCGTCAAAGTGCTGGCTGACGAGCGCACCGATCAGATTCTCGGCGTACACATCATTGGCCCCAGCGCTGGCGAGCTGATTGGCGAGTACTGCGTCGCCATGGAGTTCAGCGCATCGTCTGAGGACATCGCGCTGATCTGCCATCCCCATCCGACCCGCTCGGAAGCGCTGCGTCAGGCGGCGATGAGCGTTCAGGGGCGGGCGATGCAGGCGTGATTGCAGCGGTGCCCACCTATTTATTGAGCGGTAATTTTCTATCAGGAGAAGGCTTTCGATAGTTTATTTGTGACCTGAGCAGAGGGCGCTGCGTCGCTGATGTCTTACAGGGTGTTCAATAAAATGAACCTTTGTGGCCTTTGGCCACTCAGACCCTGCTGGCAGTTCCCGGGAGGGGCGCTGCCGGATTTCAGGGGCTCGCCCGGCCTGTAGCGGGTGCGAGCCTGCCGTGAAGATACGCTCAGGAGAACTTGCTTATGAATGAGGCCGCGCACTTGAACAGTGATGCAGAGCCTTCCACGGATCGGATCAATCCGGTCGTTTTCTACAGCTCCGCGATTGGTATTGTCGCGTTTGCTGTGTGGACCATGTTCTTTACCGCGTCAGCGCAGAACGTCATTAATGTGGCCCTGGGCTGGATTTCCGATACGTTCGGCTGGTTCTACTTTCTCGCTGTACTGCTGTACCTGGTCTTTGTAGTGGTCATTGCCACCAGCCGCTACGGCAAGATCCGCCTAGGGCCTGATCACTCCAAACCCGAATTCCATGTGCTGACCTGGGCGGCGATGCTGTTTTCTGCCGGCATCGGTATCGACTTGCTGTTCTTCTGCATTGCCGAGCCCTTGACCCAGTATCTGGCGCCCCCGGTGGGCGAGGGCAGCACGCCGCAGGCCGCGCGCCATGCGATGGAGCTGACGTTCCTGCACTGGGGCCTGTCCGGCTGGGGTGTGTATACCCTGGTGGGCATGTCGCTGGCGTACTTCAGCTTTCGCCAGGGCTTGCCGCTGACGATCCGCTCCTCGCTCTATCCGATCTTCGGCAAGCGCATCAACGGACCGATTGGCCACACCGTCGACACCGCCGCAGTGCTGGGCACGGTGTTCGGTATCGCCACCAGCCTGGGCATCGGCATCATCCAGCTGAACTACGGGCTCAACCATATTTTTGGCGTGCCCGAGGGTGTGCTGACGCAGTCCATTCTGGTGGTGGCGATTGTCGCGTTCTCGGCCATTTCCGCGGCCACGGGCGTGGAGCGCGGCATTCGCCGGCTGTCCGAGTTCAACATGCTGTTGGCCGTCGTGCTGCTGCTGTTCGTGCTATTCGCCGGCAAGACCACTTTCCTGCTTAATGCGTTGGTGATGAACATTGGCGACTACCTGGCGAACTTCATCAGCCTGTCGCTGAACACCTACGCCCACGAGCAACCGACCGAGTGGCTGAACGCCTGGACCCTGTTCTTCTGGGCATGGTGGATTGCCTGGGGGCCGTTCGTGGGGCTGTTCCTGGCGCGGATTTCCCGTGGCCGGACCATCCGTGAATTTGTTCTGGGTACGCTGCTGCTGCCGCTGGCGTTCATGATGGCTTGGATGTCGATCATGGGTAACAGCGCGCTGGACATGGTCATGCAGGGCGCGACCGAGTTCGGCCAGCAGGCCGTGGATAATCCAGGCTCGTCGATCTACCTGTTCCTCGAGGCTTTCCCGCTGTCCTGGCTGACCACCGCTGTCGTCACGGTCTTGGCGATTGTGTTCTTTGTTACCTCGGGCGACTCCGGTTCGCTGGTGCTGTCCAACTTCACCTCCAAGCTGCGTGATGTGAACAGCGATGCGCCGATCTGGATGCGCATTCTGTGGGCGGCGATCATCGGTGTATTGACCCTGGCCCTGCTGATTGCCGGTGGCCTGAGTGCCCTGCAAGGCACGGTGGTGATCATGGGGTTGCCGTTCTCCATCGTGCTGCTGTTTATGATGGCGGGTCTGTACAAGGCCCTCAGCCTGGAAGGCATGATGGCCGACAGTTACCAGAAGAGCCTGTCCGGTCATTTGTCCGGGCGCGCCACCCTGGAGCAGACTTCGATGAATTGGCGCCAGCGCCTGACGCGGGCCATGAGCTTCCCCAGCCATAGCCAGGCGCGTCGCTACCTGACTGATATCGGCAAGCCGGCCATGGAGGAGATCCAGCAGGCGCTCACTGCCCGAGGTGTCGTGGTGGAGATTGTCGAGGGTGAGGGCGAGCAGGAGCACCTGGCGCTGAACGTCCAGCTGGGTAGCGAGCAGGACTTCACTTACCAGATCTGGCCGGTGCGCAGCTCCATGCCGTCGTTTGCGGTGCGCACGCAGCGCAATAGCGCGCACTACTACCGGCTTGAGGTGCACCTGCGCCAGGGCAGCCTGGGCTATGACCTGATGGGGTATAGCAAGCGCCAGTTGATCGAAGACATTCTCGATCATTACGAGCACCACATGCACTTCCTGCATATCCAGCGTGAGCAGGCAGTAATTGCCGGTGACCCTGGCGAGACGGGTGGTGCGGCTAACCCTGTATAGGGTTTAGCGTCGCCACGAGCGCCGCCTGCCGTTCCCCCGGCAGGCGGCGTTTTTGTATCTGCGCATCGCGCCGGGCAGCCTGGATGCGGCGCTACAGGTAAGATAGGCGCCTGCAACAATTCCTTATCTGGAGACACCATGAAACCTCAATGCAAGGTCTGCGGCGCTGCCGTGCCCGCCGACGCCACCCAATGCCCGGCCTGCGGTGCCGAGCAGCCGAAGAAGACCAAACTCCTGCCGCTGGCGGCCTTTATGCTGATTGTCATTCTGGTGCTGCAGGCCTATATGAAAGATGACGCACAAGAGGCCAGCGAGCCTGCTCCAACTGCGCCCAGTAGCGAGCAACAGAGCGGGAGTTGAGTGAGGCCTGTGTGTTCAGGTGATTGCCTATACGGCCCTGCAGCCTCGGCTTATGGACACGGGACCGGGTTTGCACGATTGCTTGTAAGGGGCTTTTTGCCAATAAAATACATTTAAATATAATGTTTTTTATTTAGTTGATCCTGGTCAGTACACGCGTTTTCGATATGCAAGATCCTCAGTGCTCAACCCTTGAGGACATCAGCATGAAAGCGAATATCGGTACCCTTGATCGCACGCTGCGCATTGCCGTGGGCCTGTGCCTGATTGTATTGAGCCTGTTGGGCGTGATCGGCATGTGGGGCTGGGTCGGACTGGTGCCTTTGGCCACCGGTGCCTTGCGCTTTTGCCCGGTTTACCCGCTGCTGGGCATCAACACCTGTAAACGTTCTTAACGGAACCATCAGACCGGCTGGGTAATCGGGCGCAGCCTCGTGTGTCCGATACCCGACCCGCAGGATCAAGCACGCGACCTCAGTCTGGCCGGCTGCGTTCAGGTGTACTTGGTAAAGATGGCCCGCACTTGTGCCAGCTTGTTTTCGTTGCTTTGCTCAGGGTCGAGCACGGCCTCTTCGACAAGGCAGATCAGCATGGCCTGATAGGCTTTATCCAGCGCCTTGCGCGCTGCGCTGAACTGCTGGGCGATGGGCTCGCACTCATCGCCTCGCCTGATCATGGCTTGAATCCCGCGCACCTGGCCTTCTATCCGCGCCAGGCGTTTGAGCAGTGCATCGCGTTGTTGTGCCCGTGCTTGATCCGTGATTTCCATGTCTGAGCGTCCCGTATTGTCAGGTCAGTTGAGGGCCTCCGTTCGCGCAGCCTATCTTATCCAGGGGGACGCCGCGCGTTGCTAGCAGCCGGTATTACAGCGTTTGCGCGCGCCAGAGAATGGCGTAGCCCAGGCCCATCAGCAGCCACCCTGAAACAGGATGGAAGAGGATTTTCCATACCTTGCTGATGGGATCGAAGCCCACGCCGTGAATAAAGCCACTGGAGATCCCCAGCATGGTCAACATGATCAGGCGATGGTTGTAGTGGCCGTCGGCGGTCAGCATGGCCGCCGGGTGGATCAGGAAAATCAGCGTCAGCGGTGTTGCCAGCAGCAGTGAGACAGCGCGGCTGTAACCGCGCTGCAGCCATCCCCGTGATTCAGTCACCACCGTCCACCTTCTCGTCCAGGTTCTGCGTTGTTTCCAGCCAGAGCGCGTTGATGATGCCGAAACTGCAGGCCAGCAATACGCCCAGAATCCAGGTGAAGTACCACATGTCGTGCTCCTTGTTTGTCAGGGGAGGGCGGCGCGGCTTGTCGAGGGGCCGCGCCGCTGCAGTTCAATACAGCCCGTGCGGGTTGGCTTCGATGCTTTGGTCAGTCAGGCGGCCCCACATGCGGGTGTAGCACCACAGGGTGTAGGCCAGGATCAGCGGTACGAAGATGCCGACCACGACAAGCATGATGCCCAGGGTCTTGTGGCTGGAGGCCGCGTCCCACAGGGTCAGGCTGGAGGCCGGGTCGATGCTCGATGGGAAGACGAACGGGAAGAGCGCAAAGCCTGCCGTGCAAATGGTCCCGACAATCGCCAGGCTGCTGCCGATAAAGGCCAGCGCGCCACGATTGAGCTGCGCGCCGAGCAGGGCGATAAGCCCGCCCGCCAGGCCGAGCAGCGGCGCGATGCGCATCAGCGGGTAGGTGGCATAGTTGCCCATCCAGCCCGCATTGGTGGCGCTGACCTGCTTGGCCAATGGGTTGATCGCGCCGCCCAGCTCAATGCCGCCGACCAGGGTCATGCCGGTAATGCCAGTGGCCAGCCACAGGCCTGCTGCGGCGAAAGCCGCCAGATAAACCAGGCTGCACAGGCGCGTGGCGATACGTGCACGGGCATGCAGTGCGGCGTCGGTGCGCAGCATCAACCAGGCGCCACCGTGGGCCGAGAGCATGCTCAGGCTGACCACGCCGGCAAGCAGGGCGAAGGGGTGCAGCAAGCCGAAGAACGAGCCTTCATAGGTCGAGCGCAGCAGTTCATCGAGGCGAAACGGCAGGCCGAGGAACAGGTTGCCGAAGGCCACGCCAAACAGCAGGGCTGGCGCTGCACCGCCGACAAACAAGGCCCAGTCCCAGGCGCTGCGCCATTGCTGGTTTTCCAGTTTGCTGCGGTAGTCGAAGCCGACCGGGCGACAGAACAGCGCGAACAGCACCGCCAGCATCGCCCAGTACAGGCCGGAAAAGGCCACGGCATAGACCATCGGCCAGGCAGCGAAGAGGGCGCCGCCGGCGGTGATAAACCACACTTGGTTGCCATCCCAGTGCGGGGCGATGGTGTTAATCGCCACCCGGCGTTCGTTGTCGGTTTTACCCACAAAGGGCATCAGCGCCATCGCGCCCATGTCGAAGCCATCGGTCAGGGCGAAGCCAATCAGCAGCACGCCAATCAGCACCCACCAGATCAGTTTCAGGGTTTCGTAATCAAACATGCTGTGCTCCCGAGACAGTGAGGGCCTGGGCGCTGTCACGCTCAAAGTGATAGCGGCCGGTGTGCAGGCTGGAAGGGCCGAGGCGTGAGAACTTGATCATCAGGTACATCTCGATCACCAGCAGCACGCTGTAGAAGGTGATCAGCGCGGCCAGGGAGCCCCACACATCGCCTGGCGTCAGCGATGAGGCGGACAAATGCACCGGCAGCACTTCGGCAATCGACCAGGGTTGGCGGCCGTGCTCGGCGACGATCCAGCCGGTTTGGGCGGCAATCCACGGCAGCGGCAGGCTGTACAGGGCGAACCGGAGTAACCAGGGTTTGTTTTCCGCATTGCGTTTGATCGAGGCCCAGGCAGCAAGGCTGAACAGCAACAGCATCAGAAAGCCCGATGCAACCATGGCGCGGAAGGTCCAGAACATGGTCGCCACATGGGGGATAGTATCCAGCGATGCCTGGCGGATCTGCTCGTCGCTGGCATCGACCACTGCCGGGGTGTATTTCTTCAGCAGCAGGCCGTAGCCCAGGTCCTGCTTGACTACGTTGAAGGCGGCGATGGTGGCAGCGTCTTTAGTGCCGCTGCGCAATTGTTCCAGCAAGCCATAGGCAAGCATGCCGTTGCGGATGCGCACTTCGTGCTGGGCGATCAGGTCCTTGATGCCGGTGACCTCCTTGTCCAGCGAACGGGTGGCGATGATGCCCATGACATAGGGGATCTTCACCGCATAGTCGGTGCGCTGCTCCTGTTGATTGGGCAGGCCGAACAGGGTGAAGGCGGCTGGCGCCGGTTCGGTTTCCCACTCGGCTTCGATGGCCGCGAGTTTGGTTTTCTGCACGTCGCCGATTTCATAGCCGGATTCATCGCCGAGCAGGATCACCGAAATGGTCGAGGCCAGGCCGAACACCGCGGCGATGGCGAAGGAGCGGCGGGCGAAGGCCATGTCGCGCTTTTTCAGCAGGTAGTAGCTGGAGATGGCCAGGACGAAGATCGCCCCGGTGACATAACCGGCCGACACGGTATGCACGAACTTGACCTGGGCCACCGGGTTGAACAGCAGCGCGCCGAAGTCGGTCAGCTCCATGCGCATGGTCTCGAAGTTGAATTCCGCGCCCACCGGGTTCTGCATCCAGCCGTTGGCGATCAGGATCCACAGCGCCGACATGTTCGAGCCGATCGCCACCAACCAGGTCACGGCCAGGTGTTGCACCTTGCTCAGGCGGTCCCAGCCGAAGAAGAACAGGCCGATAAAGGTCGATTCGAGGAAGAACGCCATCAGCCCTTCGATGGCCAACGGTGCGCCGAAGATGTCGCCGACGTAATGGCTGTAGTAGGCCCAGTTGGTGCCGAACTGGAACTCCATGGTCAGGCCGGTGGTAACGCCCAGGGCGAAGTTGATGCCGAACAGCTTGCCCCAGAACTTGACCATATCCTTGTAGACCTGTTTGCCGGTCATCACATAGACCGACTCCATGATCGCCAGCAGAAAGGCCAAGCCCAGGGTCAGGGGCACGAAGAGGAAGTGGTACATCGCGGTGATTGCAAATTGCAGGCGCGAGAGATCGACGACAGATTCCGAGATCATCTCGGTGTCTCCTCAGTAGGGGGAATAGGCGTGGGCATAGCGGGCTGGAACAGGTGTGCATCGAGGCGTTGGGTGCCGTCAGTGGGCACCGTGGGCTCGGTGAACCAGATGGCCTTGATGCTTAGCAGGATCACCAGTTTGATCAGCAGGATGGCGGCGATCTCGCGCACCAGCGGGATCTGCCAGGGTGATTGAGGTGTTGGGGTGGTCATGCCGGCGCTCCACTGCATTAGGGCATAGCAGGGTTGTTACTGGTTGTTGCATGGTACCCATGGGGGTATGAGTGCTGAGTTGATGCAGATCAGTAGATTGGCGAGTGCCAGAGGGATGACTGCCTGAAAGATGCCGGCGATAGAGCGGGGCGATGCGTTGTGGTACATGCCCTTGGGGAGAGGAGCGCGAGAGCGCCGAGGATGGGGGCACCGGCACCGGCACCGGTGGCCTGGTGCCTTGGCGCTTGGTGCGCGCGGCGCACCCTACGATTGCGAGCGCTGTGGTTTGCTCGGACCCTTAATCGAAGGCGGGCAGCTCAGGCGTTTCGACTGCCTTGCCTGCGGCGCTCCAGGCCTCGAAGCCGCCGGCAATCGACAGCACCTTGAGGTAGCCCATCTCCTGCAGGGTGCAGGCGGCGAGGGCCGAGCGGCCGCTGTTTTTGCAATAGAGCACCAGATTGATGTCGCGCGCGCTCAGGGCGGGGTCGTTGCTGAGCTTGAACTCCAGCAGGCCGCGAGGAATGTTGATGGCGCCCGGAATATGTCCGGCATGAAACTCATCGGCTTCGCGCACATCGATCAGGACATCGGCGCTGCGGATGGCGGCGTCGGCGGCTTGCAGTTCGACTTCCTGGATACGGCTTTTCGCGGCGGCTACCAGATCATGGGCGGTTTTCATCAGGGTGTCCTGTTGGCAAGTGGAATGGCTGGAACGCTTGGCGTGATGTGCGGGGCCAGGGTTTGCAAGGCCTGGAACTGGCTGATAAACACCTGTCCACCAAACTGTTCGAGGAAGCTGGAACGGCGCAACTGGTCCATCACCGGGCCTTTGACTTCTGACAAGTGCAATTGCACGCCAGCGGCCTGCAGGTGGTCGACGATGGCTTCCAGTGAATCCAGGGCGCTGGCGTCGATCAGGTTGACCCCCGAACACATCAGCACCAGATGACGCACCTGCGGCCGGTTGGCGATCAGCTCGCCGATACGGTCTTCGAGGTAGCGTGCATTGGGGAAGTACAGGCTTTCATCGACGCGCAGCGACAGCACGCTGGGCGATTCGATCACGGCAAAGCGCTCGACATTGCGAAAGTGCTCGCTGCCCGGCACCTGGCCGACCACAGCCATATGTGGCTGGCTGGTGCGCCAGAGAAACAGCAGCAGCGACAGGCCAACGCCAAGCAGAATGCCGGTCTCCACGCCCATCAGCAGCACGCCGAGCAGGGTGGCCAGTTGTGCCGCACCGTCTGGCCGCGAGTAGCGCCAGGTGCGCCGCAGCGAGCCGAGGTCTACCAGGCTCAATACGGCAACGATAATGGTCGCGGCCAATACGGCATGGGGCAGGTTATGCAGCAGCGGAGTCAGCAGCAGCACGCTGAAGGCAATGCCGGCTGCGGTGAAGACCCCGGCCATGGGCGTTTGTGCGCCGGCATCGTAATTGACCACCGAGCGGGCAAAGCCGCCGGTTACCGGGAAGCCGCCGCTAAACGCCGAGGCCAGGTTGGCCGTGCCGAGGCCCAGCAGTTCGTTATCCGGCTGGATGCGCTGGCGCCGTTTGGCCGCCAGGGTCTGGCCGACCGACACCGACTCGACGAAGCCCACCAGGCTGATCAGCAACGCCGCAGGCAGCAGTTGCAGGGCCAGATCGAGGTCCATTGTGGGCAGGGTCAAGCCCGGTAAACCCTGGGGGATGGCCCCGACCACCTTTACCCCAGCCTGCTCCAGTTGCTGCCAGGTGACCGCGAGGATCGCGACAATAATCGCCAGCACGGGTCCTGCCTTGGCCAGGTTGCCAGCCGTTGCTGGCGTCAGCCCCAGGTGTTGCAGCAAGGGTTTCAGGCGTACGCGCGCCCACCACAGCCAGGCCAGGCTCAGCACGCCAATCAGCAGGGTAGGCCCGTGCAGAGCCGGCAGCCCGAGCCAGAGTTGCGGAATAATCTGCACCAGGCTATCGCCCGAGACCGAGATGCCAAACAAGTGCTTGAGCTGGCCGATGGCAATCAGAATGCCTGAAGCACTGATAAAGCCGGACACCACCGGATGGCTGAGAAAATTGGCGAGAAAGCCCAGACGCAGCACTGCCATGGCGCTCAGCAGCACACCGGATAGCAAGGCCAGGAGCATGGCTGCGCCGATATAGGCTGCGCTGCCGGACGGGAACAGCGGTTCCAGCGCGGCGGCGGTCATCAGCGACACCACCGCCACCGGCCCGACCGCCAGGGTGCGGCTGGAGCCAAACAGCGCATAGGCCAGCAGCGGCAGAATGCTGGCGTACAGACCCATGATGGGCGGCAGGCCGGCGAGCATGGCATAGGCCAGGCTCTGCGGGATCAGCATCAGGGTAACGATCAGCGCCGCCAGGCCATCCTGGCTGGCCGCGCTACGGCTGTAGTGTTGCGCCCAGTCGAGGCAGGGTAGCCATTGGCGTCGCTTCATTCGCAGCGCCTCAGAGCACGTCGAGGGGGATTTTCAGGTAGCGGGTGCCGTTGTCTTCGGCGGGCGGCAGTTGCCCGGCACGCATGTTGACCTGGACCGACGGCAGGATCAGGGTCGGCATGCCCAGGGTGGCATCGCGGGCGTTGCGCATGGCGACAAAGTCCGCTTCGTCGATACCGTCGTGAACGTGCACGTTGTGTGCGCGCTGTTCGGCAATGCTGGTCTGGTTGCGAAACTCATCGCGGCCCGGTGCCTTGTAGTCGTGGCACATAAACAGGCGCGTTTCATCCGGCAGGCTGAACAGCGTGCGGATCGACTGGAACAGCGTGCGCGCATCCCCACCGGGGAAGTCGCAGCGTGCGGTGCCGTAGTCAGGCATAAACAAGGTATCGCCAGCAAAGCCGGCATCGCCGATCAGGTAAGTCATGCACGCCGGCGTATGCCCAGGTGTGTGAATGGCGCGGGCCTCAATCGTGCCGACCTGAAAGGAATCGCCATCCTTGAACAGGTGATCGAACTGACGGCCATCGGTGGCGAACGCGCTGCCGGCATTGAACAGCTTGCCGAAGGTGCGCTGCACGGTGGTGATGTGCTCGCCAATGGCCAGCTGGCCACCCAGTTCGCGTTTCAAGTAGGGCGCCGCCGACAGGTGGTCGGCATGGACGTGGGTTTCCAGCAGCCAGTCCACCTGCAACTGGTGGTCTTTTACATACTGGATCAGGCGATCCGCGCTGGTCGTCGTGGTGCGTCCGGCGGCGGGGTCGTAGTCCAGTACCGAATCGATGATCGCGCAGCGCTGGGTACTGGGGTCGCTGACCACATAGCTGTAGGTATAGGTGGCCGGATCAAAAAATGCTTCGACGCTGGCTTGCATGGCACGCTCCTTCTCTTCATACCCCGCCGGGTATTCAATTAAGAAGAATCGTAACTGTTTTTAGGTTCTATGCTTAGACTAAAAAAGAATATAAAGGTGCAGGCGTAGCGAGCAGGTTCCATCCATCGCCGAGTTGTCACGGTTACTTAGAGGCTGTTGCTTACAGCCATGATCTGGCTATTCTGGCGGCCCCGGCCAGGCCGGCTGCTGCGCTGTCTGTGGCCGCTAACGGCTGCCGTACGTTTCAGCGCAGCCCATTGCAGCGAGAAAATCGTGGCTATCGAAATACCCATAACTCGTCATGTTCACTTGATTTAAATGATAGAAATCAAGGAATTATGAGTCAGAGAAAGATCATCCACGTCGATTGTGACTGCTTCTATGCCGCCATCGAAATGCGTGACGATCCCAGCCTGGCCGGCAAACCGCTGGCGGTGGGCGGCTCGGCAGATCGGCGCGGGGTGATCGCCACCTGCAACTACGAAGCGCGCGCCTATGGGGTGCGCTCGGCCATGGCCTCGGCCCATGCGCTTAAGCTCTGCCCGGACCTGACTATCCTCAAGCCGCGCTTCGAGGTTTACCGCAGCGTTTCGCGGGAAATTCAGGCGATCTTTCGCGATTACACCGAGCTGATCGAGCCGTTGTCGCTCGATGAAGCCTACCTGGATGTCAGTGAGTGTTCGCGTTTCGAGGGCAGTGCCACGCGCATCGCTCAGGATATTCGCCGGCGGGTTTCCCAGGATCTGCATATCACCGTGTCGGCCGGAGTGGCGCCAAACAAGTTCCTGGCCAAGATCGCCAGCGACTGGCGTAAACCCAATGGACTGTTTGTTATCACGCCGGCGCAGGTCGACGACTTTGTCGCGGCGTTGCCGGTCAGCAAGCTGCATGGTGTGGGCAAGGTCACCGCCGACAAGCTGGCCCGCCTGGGCATCCGTGACTGTGGTGATCTGCGCAGCTGGCGCAAGCTGGATCTGGTGAAAACCTTCGGCAGTTTTGGCGAGCGCCTCTGGGGCCTGGCCCATGGCATCGATAATCGACCGGTGAACAATGACAGTCGCCGGCAGAGCGTCAGCGTGGAGAACACTTACGACCAGGACCTGCCAGACCTGGACGCCTGCCTGGCGCAATTACCGGCCTTGCTGGAAACCCTTGAGGAGCGTATCGCGCGCCTGGACCGCAGCTATCGACCGGACAAGCCCTTCGTCAAAGTGAAGTTCCACGACTTCACCCAGACCACTTTGGAACAGGCCGGTGCTGGTCGCGATCTGGACAGTTATCGTTTGCTGCTCAGCGCCGCCCACGCCCGTGGCAACAAGGCGGTGCGCCTGCTCGGCGTCGGCGTGCGTTTGCATGATCTGCGCGGGCGTCAGGAGCAACTGGAACTGTTTGCGCCCTAGGCACCCCCTTCGCTCTCTGTAGGAGCGAGGGGGCGCCTAGCCTTTATTCGCGATAGACCTTGAAAGCGCTGAAAGCGTCGCGGCTAAAGCCCCTCCCACTTCATCGTAGATCCTAGGGTTACTCAGGCCAGAGGCGCAGCGGCTTGCCGCTGGCCGGCCAGAGGCGCAACTGGTCGATGGGTGAGATGTCCCAGCGCTGCAGCGTTTCCAGGCTGGCGAGAAAGCGCGCTTCCTGCTCCATGATCGCTGGTGCACAGAGTTTGCGGGTGCTGCCGGCGGGGCCGAAGGTCAGGCGCTCACCTTCCAGGCTGTAGCTGGCAAACCAGTGATTGCAACCAGCGTTGCCGTAGGCGCGGCCATCGCTGCCCAGGGTCATGGTCAGGTGGCTACGGTCGATCAGCGGGCGCTCGCCGATCCACTCGACCTGGTAAGTGCTATCGGTTTGCAGGGTAACTGCCTGACTGGCACAGCCGGCCAGGCTGATACCGAGCAAGGACGCGAGCAACGGGCGGTACATGTTTCAGGCCTCTTTCTGGCAACGTGGGCAGGTATGCTGGCCGCTGGTTCCGCGCCAGCCGAGTTCGGCGATCCGGGCTTCGGCCGCAGGTGCCTGGGCTTTTTTGCCCAGGGCGGCGTCGACGGCAAATTCGACATCGATCTGCTTGGCGCAGCGGTCACAGATGACTTGCCAGGTGTGGATCGCCAGCTCGGTAAATGCCGGGCCGTGGGCCACTGCAACCCACTGGCCGCGTGGGTTGATCAGGTGGCGGACTTTCTCCACCTGCAGGCGCATGCTCAGGTCGCGGCTGCCCTTGAGCGTCACCTGCAGGCTGTCACCATTGTGGATCGAGCCCCCATTGCCGGTGACCTGATAACGGCCGGGCGCCAACGCGCGGCATTCGATAAGGGTGTGCTCGGGATTGAGCAAGCTGTAGCGGAAATCGTGATCGGCCATGGTTCCTCCTGGCAAGGCGGCCATTCTAGCAGGGCGTCGCGCGCCGCTGGGCGGCCATCAGTCGCTACTCACAGCCACTTCCGCCAGGCGCGTAATGGCGCTGTCCAGTTCATCAAGGGCCTGCTCGGCGGCTGGGTCATCCTGCTTGAGCAGGGTTTCGCTGCGTTGGCAGGCCGCGCGCAGCTGGGGGACGCCGCAATAGCGGGTGGCGCCGTGCAGCCGATGCACGCGCTCGATCAACGCGTTGCGCTCCCCGGCATCGCGGGCTTGGCGGATGGCCTGGCGGTCACCAGGCAGGCCGGCGATCAGCATGTTCAGCATGTCGCTCGCCAGGTCGGCCTTGCCGGCTGCCAGGCGCAAGCCTTCTTCGGCATCCAGCACACGGCTGGCGGGGGCGTCAGGCTGTTCTGACGGTTGCGCCTCTGGCCCCTGCTTGCGTAACGCCAGCCCCGTCCACTTGAGCACCACCTGGGCCAACTGCCGCTCGTTGATGGGTTTGGTCAGGTAGTCATCCAGGCCGCTCTGCAGCAGGGCGCGCTTTTCATTGGCCAGGGCGTGGGCGGTCAGCGCGACTATGGGTACCGTCGGGCGCGCCTGCTCATTTTCCCACTGGCGAATCGCTTCGGTGGTTTGTCGACCATCCATACCGGGCATCTGCACGTCCATAAAGATCAGGTCGAAGGTTTGCTGCTGGGCGTAGGCCAGTGCCCCATAGCCGCTGTCTGCGACCGTGACCACGGCGCCCATCTCGGCCAGCAGGGTCTGCACCAGCAGCAGGTTGGCCGGGTTGTCGTCGACGCAGAGAATGGCTGGCGCGCGGCTCGGCGCCACACTTGTGGGCTCGCTGAGGGGCAGGCGCGGGCTGATCAGCCCGGCCAATGCACGCTGCAACTTGCGCGTGCAGGCAGGCTTGGCTTGCAGTTGGCTGTGCGCATCCGGCAGGGCCTCGTGGTACAGGGCCTGCTCGGTGGTCGGGCAGAGCACCACGCTTTTGCAGTCGAGGTGATCGAGGGCCCAGAGGTGTTTGCCGAGTCGCTCCGGCGGCAACTGCTCCAGGGTTACGCCGAGCACGGCGAGGTCATAAGGTCGCTGGCTGGTCCGCGCTTTAGCCACGGCTTCGATCAGCGTATCGAGTTGCTCGAAGGCGGTGACCTGCAGGCCGCAGTCTTCCAACTGATGCTGCAGTGCCTGGCTGGCCAGTGGGTGGTTTTCCAGAATGGCCACCGCGCGGCCGAGCAGCGGCGGGCGGGGCAGGTCTTCGGCGTCATCGCGGGCTTTGGGCATGCTCAGGCTGATCCAGAATTCCGAGCCTTCACCAGGCGTGCTGTCGACGCCGATTTCGCCGCCCATCTGCTCGACCAGACGTTTCGAGATAACCAGGCCCAAGCCGGTGCCGCCGGCCTGGCGCGACAGTGAGTTGTCCGCCTGGCTGAAGGCCTGGAACAGGGCGCGCAGGTCATCCTCGGAGAGGCCGATGCCGGTATCCTGCACGCTGATACGCAGTTGCGCGCGGTCGGCGCTTTCGTCCTCGAGCATGGCGCGCAGCACAATGCTGCCTTCGCGGGTGAATTTGATCGCATTGCTCACCAGGTTGGTCAGTACCTGACGCAGCCGCAGAGGGTCACCGATCAGTGCCCGCGGGGTGTCGCGGTAGACCAGCGAGAGCAGTTCGAGCTGCTTCTGGTGGGCGGCCGGGGCGAGAATGGTCAGGGTGTCCTGAAGCAGGTCGCGCAGGTTGAACGGAATGCTTTCCAGAACCAGCTTGCCGGCCTCGATCTTGGAGAAGTCGAGCACCTCATTGATGATTCCCAGCAGGCTGTCGGCGGATTTCTCGATAGTGCTCAGGTAGTCCTGCTGGCGCGGGGTCAGCTCGCTCTTCTGCAGCAGATTGGTGAAGCCAAGAATGCCGTTGAGTGGGGTGCGGATTTCGTGGCTCATGTTGGCGAGGAACTCGGACTTGATGCGGCTGGCCTCCAGGGCCTCCTTGCGCGCGAAGTCCAGCTCGATGTTCTGGATCTCGATGGTTTCCAGGTTCTGGCGTACATCTTCGGTGGCCTGGTCGACGCTGTGCTGCAGTTCTTCCTGAGCATTCTGCAGGGACTCGGCCATGCGGTTGATGCCGGCTGCCAGCTCATCCATCTCCTGGCTGCCCAGTGGCGGCAGGCGGGTTTCCAGACGCCCATCCTTGAGTTGCGCCACGCCATGCTTGATCTGTAGTAGCGGGCTGTTGATGCTGCGGCTCATGCGCATGGCCAGCAGCCCGGTCACCACCAGGCCGGTGGCAATCAGCAGCAGGCTGGTGAGCAGGCTGCGATAGCCGACAAGCAGGGTGCTGTGGTGCGACAGCTCCAGTTCGACCCAGCCGAGCAGGCGTTCGGTTGCCTCGCCGACGGGCTGGCCGGTCAGGCTCAGGTGCTGTTCGATCACCGGTAGCAGAAAGCGTGTGGCGTCCTGGCTGCTGTTCCAGCTCAGTACCTGCAGGTTGCCTGTCGGCACCGGGTTGAGCATGCTCGGCCCGGCATGGGCCAGGCGTGTGCGTTCGCCAGCCAGGAAACTCACGGCGCGCACATCCGGTTGCTCCAGGGCTTCGGTGGCGATGCGCTGCAGCAGCAGGGCGTCGCTGTCGCGCAGCGCCGGTGCGGCCAGCGGCGCGAGTTGTTCGGTGATCATCTGCCCGCGCTGCAGCAGTTGGGCATTGAGGTCAGACAGCTGCGCCCAGGTGAAGTAGCCACCCAGAACCAGCGCCAGCAGGCTGGTTGGCAGCAGGGTGAGCATAAGCACCCGGCCTTTGATGCTGATGTCCTTGATCACGCGTGTGGCTCCTGCAGTAGTAGGCCGCCAGTGTAGCGATTCGGCGGCACAGAATCTTCTGAGTGAGTGGCGATTGATTAAGAGGTAGAATTGTTCTCATTCAAGCTCTGGTGACTGCTTCATGCTCGCGCACTGTCCGCCCCAACGGCGCATCCTCGCCGTCGAAGATGATCCGCTTCTTGCCAGCCATCTGTGCAGCCACCTGCAGCGCAGCGGCTTTGCCGTGACCCTCAGCCATGATGGCGAGGCGGGGCTGCGCCTGGCTCAGCAGGCCCCCTTCGATCTGGTGCTGATGGACATCATGTTGCCCGGCCTCGATGGACTCAGTGCCTTGCAGCAGTTGCGCCAGCGCAAGCGCGTGCCGGTGATCCTGATGTCGGCCCTGGGCGCTGAGCAGGATCGGATCGCCGGTTTCAGCCAGGGCGCCGACGACTATTTGCCCAAGCCGTTCAGCCTCGGTGAGCTGAGTGTGCGTATCGAGGCGATCTTGCGCCGTGTGGCCTATGAGCGTCAGGTGCCGAACCCGCCGGCTGGTGGGCTGAGCTTCGATGACGGGCGCGCTGACGTCTGCTTCAACGGCCGCTGGGCGGGCCTTACCCCGAGCGAGTACCGCGTGCTCGAGTTGCTCGCCGGCAGCCCGGACGAGGCGTTGAGCAAAGCCTTCCTCTATCAGCAGGCGCTGCATCGCGCCTACTCGGCCCATGACCGCGCGCTGGACATGCATGTCAGCCACCTGAGGCGCAAGCTGCAGGCCCTGGGCGATACCGGGCTACGCCTGGAAACCGTGTGGGGCAAAGGGTATCTGCTGGCCGCGCAGGAGCACTGAGGGTGCCGGGACGTCATTCACTGTTCTGGAAGCTTGCGGCGCTGTTGGTGACCTTTGTGCTGTTGCTCATCTCACTGAGCTGGTTTTTCAGTCAGCGCATCGAGTTGCTCACGGCGCGGCTGTCCCCAGAGGCGCGTACGCAGTTGCAGGCTTATGCCGCTGAGGCGGAGCAGGCATGGCGTGAGGATGGGGTGGCCGGCGCACAGCGTTACCTGCGTCAGCTGGCGCAGGTCGAAGGGCGCGACGCGATGCTGCTTGATCGCGACTTGCAGTCGCTGAGCGGTGTGCCTTTGACCGATATCCAGCGCCAGCGGGTGACCTTTATGCGCCAGTTGGATTGGCCCATGAGCCGCCGCGCCAGCGAATTGCCCCACATCGATATTCCCTTTCCCGGCCAGGCCGGGCATCTGGTGATTCAACTGCCCGAGCGATTTCGTCCCTGGGCCTACCGTGAGCCTTTGCTGCTGATCGCTCGCGCGTTGCTGCCAGCGTGCCTGGCCTTGCTGTTTTGCATCGGCCTGTATCGGGTGCTGATTGCCCCGCTGGTGCGCCTGCGTGACCAGGCCAATGCCCTGCGCGCCGACGACCTCACGCCCAGGGCGGGGCCTTTGGCGCAGCGCCGCGATGAGCTGGGGGAGCTGGCCCGCGCCTTCGATCACATGGCTGAGCGCCTGCACGGTACGGTGGCGCTGCAGCGCCAGTTACTGCGCAATTTGTCTCATGAGTTGCGTACGCCGTTGAGCCGCTTGGGTATTGCCAGCGAGAGTGAACTGAGCCCCGCGGCCTTGGCGCAGCGTGTGCAGCATGAGGTGCAGATCATGCAGCGTCTGGTCGGCGATACTCTGCAACTGGCCTGGCTCGATACCGAACGGCCCAAGTTGCGGCCCCAGGCCCTGCAGCTTGCGGTGCTCTGGGATGTCTTGCGCGAGGACGCCTGTTTTGAAAGTGGCTGGTCGGCCGAGCGTCTGCACTACCAGGTGCCGGAGGCGTGCTGGGTCAGCTGCGAGCTCAACGCCTTGGCCCAGGCCCTGGAAAATGTCCTGCGCAATGCCATTCGCCACTCACCGCCTGGCGGTCAGGTATGGCTCAGCGGTGTTCGTGAGGGCGATATCTGGCACCTGTGTCTGGAGGATCAAGGCCCGGGCGTGGCCTCGAATGAGCTGGAGAATATCTTCCAGCCGTTCACACGGCTCAGCGGTGGTCCCGGGGAAGAAGGCTTCGGGCTTGGTCTGAGCATTGCGCGCAGTGCCATCATCGGCCAGGGCGGACGCATCGAGGCCCGCGCAGGTCGTGAGGGTCTTGCCGTGCATTTCTATCTGCCGGCGGCGCCTCGCCCGCGTGACAGTCTGAAACCTATGGCGCTTATGGAGCCTGCGCGTTTGCCGTTATCATAGGCGACCTTTCCTGCCGTCCGGACTCGAACGACGCCATGACCCTGCAATACCCCACCATTGCCGATTGCGTCGGCAACACCCCGCTGGTGCGTCTGCAGCGCCTGCCGGGCAACACCTCCAATACCCTGCTGCTCAAGCTCGAAGGCAATAACCCGGCGGGCTCGGTAAAGGATCGTCCGGCGCTGTCGATGATCACCCGCGCCGAGCTGCGCGGCGATATCGCGCCCGGCGACACCCTGATTGAAGCGACCTCCGGCAACACCGGCATCGCCCTGGCCATGGCCGCGGCGATCAAGGGCTATCGGATGCTGCTGATCATGCCCAACAACTCCACGGCCGAGCGCAAGGCAGCGATGACCGCCTATGGCGCCGAGTTGATCCTGGTGACCCAGGAGGAGGGCATGGAAGGCGCTCGCGACCTGGCCGACCGTCTGCAGCGCGAAGGGCGCGGCAAAGTGCTCGACCAGTTCGCCAATGGTGACAACCCCGAGGCCCACTACACCGGCACCGGCCCGGAAATCTGGCGCCAGACCCAGGGTCAGGTTACCCATTTCATCAGCTCCATGGGCACGACCGGCACCATCATGGGCGTGTCGCGCTACCTCAAGGAGCAAAACCCGGCCGTGCAGATCATCGGCCTGCAGCCGATGGAGGGCGCCGCGATTCCTGGCATCCGCCGCTGGCCGCAGGAATACCTGCCGAAGATCTACCAGAACGAGCGGGTCGACCAGATCATCGACATGTCGCAACTGGAGGCCGAAACGGTCATGCGCCGTCTGGCCCGCGAAGAAGGCATCTTCTGCGGCGTGTCGTCCGGTGGCTCGGTAGCGGCCATGCTGCGCCTATCGGCCGAGCTGGAGAACGCGGTGCTGGTGGCGATTATCTGCGACCGTGGCGACCGTTATCTGTCGACGGGCGTTTACGACGTCCCGGCCGCCTGATGGCCAAGAAAACCGGTGGTTTGCGCTTCCAGCCGGCGGGCGGCACGCGCGCCGTGCAGGTGCCAGTCGGCAAGAAGCAGACGCTAAGTATCGAGCGCCTGGCCGGTGACGGCCGCGGCATTGCCTTTGTCGAGGGGCGCACCTGGTTTGTCAGCGGCGCGCTACCGGGCGAACGCATCCAGGCCCGTGTGCTGGCCGCACGTAGTCAGGTGGTCGAAGCGCGCACCGAACAGGTGCTTGAGGCCAGTGCCGAGCGCCGCCCTGAGCCCTGCGCCTATGCCCGCGTGTGCGGGGGATGTTCGTTGCAGCACATGCAGCCTGCCGAGCAGCAGCAGCTCAAACAGCGCCAACTGCGTGAGCAACTCGGTCGTCAGGCCGGGCTTGAACCGCGGGTCTGGGCTGATGCGCTGAGCGGGCCGGAGCTGGGCTATAGGCGGCGCGCGCGTATCGCCGTGCGCTGGGATGCCAAGACACGGCAGCTGGAAGTGGGTTTTCGCGCAGCAGCCAGCCAGGCGATAGTCGCGATCGACAGCTGCGTGGTACTGGTACAACCCTTGCAACCGCTGCTGGCGGCGTTGCCGGCGCTGTTGCGCGGGTTGGAAAAACCCCAGGCCATTGGTCATGTCGAGCTTTTCCATGGCAGCGCCAGTGCGGTGCTGGTACGCCATACGGCGGTGCTCGGCGAGACCGATCTGGCGGCGCTGCAGGCGTTCTGTCAGCAGCACGCCGCGCAGCTCTGGCTGCAGGGCGCCGATGCGCCGCAGCCTTATGTTGCGGGTGAGCGGCTAGGCTATCGGTTACAGCCGGGTGATCTGCAGCTGGCTTACCGCCCCGGCGATTTTGTTCAGGTGAATGCCGCGGTTAACCAGGCCATGGTCGATCAGGCCCTGGAGTGGCTGGCGCCGCAGGCCCATGAGCGGGTGCTGGATCTGTTTTGTGGGCTGGGTAATTTCGCCCTGCCGCTGGCGGGTCTGGCCCGTGAAGTGGTGGCGGTCGAAGGTGTACAGGCGATGGTCGAGCGCGGTGCGCAAAACGCCCAGGACAATGGTCTGGCTAACCTGCACTTTTTCCAGGCCGACCTGTCGAAGCCGCTGCTCGATGCACCTTGGGCGCAGGGCGGTTTTGCCGCGGTGCTGCTCGATCCGCCGCGTGACGGCGCCTTCGAGGTGGTTCGCCACCTGGCGGGGCTTGGTGCCGAGCGGTTGTTGTACGTTTCCTGCAACCCGGCGACATTGGCGCGTGACAGCGCCGAGTTGCTGGCGCAAGGTTACCGGCTTGAGCGAGCCGGTATGCTCGATATGTTTCCGCAAACCGCTCACGTCGAGGCCATGGCGTTGTTCGTCAAAGCCTGAATAGACGTGAGCAAGGCCCGCCTGGCGGGTCGACAGAGGCGCACATGGAGTGCGTCCGTTTGGGTTTAACCGACCAGCTCGCAGAAGGCTGGCGACAGTTCGGTGGGCATGCCGCTCGCCGTAGGGAAGGGTAAGCAAGATGGTTCAGGTCAGAGCGCATCAGCCGATCAACGATGACGGCAGCATCAACCTTGAAGCCTGGCTCGAACACGTGCTGAGTGTCGACCCGGCGCTGGATCGAGACGCTTTGCGCGATGCCTGCGAGTTCGCTCGGGCCGCCGAGCAGCAAGCCAATGCAGCGCAGAATCTGTGGACCGAAGGGGCTTCGAGCTTTACCGCCGGCCTGGAGATCGCCGAGATTCTTGCTGATCTGCGTCTGGATCAGGACTCGCTGGTTGCTGCGGTGATCTACCGCGGTGTGCGCGAGGGCAAGATCACCCTGGCAGCGGTGCACCAGCGTTTCGGTCCGGTGGTCGCCAAGCTGATAGAAGGCGTGCTGCGCATGGCGGCGATCAGCGCCAGCCTGAACCCGCGCGATTCCCTGGTGCTTGGCTCCCAGGCCCAGGTCGACAACCTGCGCAAAATGCTCGTGGCCATGGTCGATGACGTGCGCGTAGCGCTGATCAAACTGGCCGAGCGCACCTGCGCCATCCGCGCGGTCAAGGAGGCCGACGAGGAAAAGCGTCAGCGTGTAGCCCGCGAAGTCTTCGACATCTATGCCCCCCTGGCTCACCGCCTGGGTATCGGCCATATCAAATGGGAACTGGAAGATCTGTCCTTCCGTTACCTGGAGCCCGAGCAGTACAAGCAGATCGCCAAGTTGCTGCATGAGCGGCGCCTGGACCGCGAGCACTACATCAATGAGGTGATGGGCCAGCTGCGCGCCGAACTCGAGGCGACGGGCATCAAGCCGGACCTCAGCGGTCGGGCAAAACATATCTACTCGATCTGGCGCAAGATGCAGCGCAAGGGCCTGCAGTTCAGCCAGATCTACGACGTGCGCGCAGTGCGCGTGCTGGTGCCGGAAGTGCGCGACTGCTACACCGCGCTGGGCATCGTGCACACCCTGTGGCGGCACATCCCCAAGGAGTTCGACGACTACATCGCCAACCCCAAGGAGAACGGCTACCGCTCGCTGCACACTGCCGTGCTGGGCCCGGAAGGCAAGGTGCTGGAGGTGCAGATTCGCACCCAGGCCATGCACGAGGAAGCCGAGCTGGGCGTGTGTGCGCACTGGCGCTACAAGGGCACCGACGTCAAGGCCGGCTCCAATCACTACGAAGAGAAGATTTCCTGGTTGCGTCAGGTCCTCGAGTGGCACGAGGAGCTGGGTGATATCGGCGGCCTGGCCGAACAGCTGCGCGTGGATATCGAGCCGGACCGGGTTTACGTATTCACCCCTGACGGCCACGCCATCGATCTGCCCAAAGGCGCCACGCCGCTGGACTTCGCCTACCGCGTGCACACCGAAATCGGCCACAACTGCCGGGGCGCGAAGATCAACGGGCGCATCGTGCCGCTCAACTACAGCCTGCAGACCGGCGAGCAGGTGGAGATCATCACCAGCAAGCACGGCACGCCGAGCCGCGACTGGCTGAACTCCAACCTGGGTTATGTCACCACCTCGCGGGCGCGGGCGAAGATTGTCCATTGGTTCAAGCTGCAGGACCGCGATCAAAACGTCGCCGCCGGCAAGACCCAGCTTGAGCGTGAACTGTCACGCCTGGCGCTACCGCCGGTGGATTTCGAGAAGCTGGCGGAAAAAGCCAACCTCAAGACCAGCGAAGACCTGTTCGCCTCCCTCGGCGCCGGCGATCTGCGCCTGGCGCACCTGGTCAACCTGGCCCAGCAACTGGTCGAGCCGGACCGCGCCAACGAGCAGCTCGAACTCATCCCGCGCAAGGCCTTGGGCTTCAAACCGGGCAAACGTGGCGATATCCAGATTCAGGGGGTCGGCAACCTGCTGACGCAGATGGCTGGCTGCTGCCAGCCGTTACCGGGCGATCCGATCGTCGGCTACATCACCCTGGGCCGCGGCGTCAGCATCCACCGCCAGGATTGCGCCGCCGTGCTGCAACTGAGCGGCCGTGAGCCGGAGCGGATCATTCAGGTCAGTTGGGGGCCGGTACCGGTGCAGACCTACCCGGTGGATATCATCATCCGCGCCTACGACCGCTCCGGTCTGCTGCGTGACGTGACCCAGATGCTGCTCAACGAAAGGCTCAACGTGCTGGCAGTCAATACCCGCTCGAACAAGGAGGACAACACCGCCTCCATGTCGCTGACGGTCGAGATTCCGGGCCTGGATGCCCTGGGTCGTTTGCTCGGGCGGATCAGCCAGCTGCCGAATATCATCGAGGCGCGCCGCCACCGCGCATCCTGATGCTCAGGCTGCGCGCGTTTGGCCAATCCTCTCGATCAGATGGATGTTGTTATGTATCAACTCGATGACCTGCTGCACCTGATGGCCCGTTTGCGTGACCCGCAGCATGGCTGCCCCTGGGACCTGCAGCAGGATTACGCGAGCATCGTGCCGCACACCATTGAGGAAGCCTACGAGGTGGCCGATGCCATCGAGCGCGGCGACTTTGCGCACCTGCCCGGTGAACTGGGGGACCTGCTGTTTCAGGTGGTGTACTACAGCCAACTGGCGCGCGAAGACGGGCGCTTCAGCTTCGCCGAGGTAATCGACTCGATCACTCGCAAACTGATCAGGCGTCACCCCCATGTGTTCCCCGACGGTGACCTTTACGGCGCCGTCGACCTGCCACGCCTCGACGAGGCGGCGGTGAAGCAGCGCTGGGAGGCGATCAAGACCGAAGAGCGTGCCGAGGCCGCCGCGGTGCCTGAACAGTTGTCGCTGCTCGACGACGTGCCGCTGGGGCTGCCGGCGCTGAGTCGTGCGGTCAAGCTGCAGAAGCGCGCCGCCCAGGTCGGTTTCGACTGGCCGACAGCCTTGCCGGTGGTCGACAAGGTGCGTGAAGAGCTGGATGAAGTGCTCGAGGCCATGAGCGAGAATGATCCGGCGGCAATCGCCGAGGAGTTGGGTGACCTGCTGTTCGTGGTGACCAACCTGGCGCGCCACCTGAAAGTTGACCCTGAGGCTGCACTGCGTGCCGGTAACCGCAAGTTCGAGCAGCGCTTTCGCTATATCGAGCGCACGCTCGCAACATCCGGGCGCAGTATCGCTGACTGTGATCTGGCGCAGCTTGAAGCGCTCTGGTGCGAAGCCAAGGTATTGGAAAAGGCTATGTCTAAGTAAGCTGTTATATCCATGTAGGAGCGAATGGGGCGCCTACGCAAACCAACTGTTAGTAGACCCAGGTTTTGAATTAGGAAGGTTATGGCGATCTCACTACGCGACCAGTTGCTCAAAGCCGGGCTGGTCAACGAAAAGCAGGCCAAACAGGCCGGCAAGCAGCAGCAGAAGCAGCAGCGCCTGGTCAAGAAAGGCCAGGCAGAAATCGATGACAGTGCCCGCCAGGCGGCCGCGCAAGCCAAGGCTGAAAAGGCGGCACGCGATCAGGAACTGAACCGGCAGCAGCAGGAAAAGGCCGAGCAGAAGGCGCGTGCCGCTCAGGTGCGACAGCTGATCGAAGCCTCGCGTCTGCCCAAGCTGACCAGCGATGACTACTACAACTTCGTCGACGACAAGAAGGTCAAGCGCCTGCCGGTCAACGCCATGTTACGTGACAAGCTCAGCCGCGGCTCGCTGGCCATCGTTCGCCATGGCGGCGGTTACGAGGTGATTCCGCGGGAGGCGGCGTTGAAGATTCAGGAGCGCGATCCGCAGCAGGTGGTCCTGCTCAATACACCAACTGAAGCGCCGGATGCCGATGATCCGTACGCGGCTTACCAGATCCCGGATGACCTGATGTGGTGAATGGGCTGACCCGCCGCATGGGGACTGAGCGGAGTAGGGTGCGCCGCGCGCACCGCCTTTTGCATCCCGCAATTTGCGGGTGCACACGGCCTAGGCTGCCCCGCGCACCCTGCTATGCCAGGCTCCACCGCTAAGCTTCAGCGTCACTGCTTTTTGTAGGAGCCGTGCCTCGCGGCGAATAGCGGCCATTCACGTCCAAAACTTCGCGCCGGGGCGACGCTCCCACGGGGCGTTGCGCCTGCAACAGCTAATTGGGACAGACCCTAGATGGTCACGCACGACTGTATGGGCGCAGGAGGTAGGGCGACGCCGGAAGTCAAAGCGAGGTGGTTTTTCAACAGCCTGTCAGTCGAAGACCATGCGCCCGGCAAACACCTGTGGGTCTTGTGCGGTAATGGCCTGCAGCTGATCGAGGCGAATGCGCTGTTCGCCGTTGTCGGTGTGCAGTCGCAGGTACTCGGCCTTGTCGACTTCGGTCTGCAACCCCGCGGCCTGGCCCTCGAGTACCTGGCCGTCGCGCAGCTCGACGTGCAGGCGGTCGCCACGCAGGCACGCCAGCTCCAGCGCATCGTAATGACGGCAATCGAGAGGTCGATAGGGTTGTTCCACGCTCATCGTTGACCTCCCGGATTGTCAGTACGCATGCGTGAAAAAGCCGGGATTACCCGGCTTTATAGATCCGCTTTCAGTCGCGGCGGCCTTCGACAGGCTTGCCATCTACTGTGCCGCTTTCGAGCATGATCTGGTACTCCTTGCCGTCCGTTTCGACCTGATGCAGGCGGACCAGCAGGTTGCCCCAATCCTTGGCAAACCAGAGGATGGTTTTACGGCTGCTCTGGGTCGGGTCGCGAACCCGCTCGACTTTATAGGCGTCGATCAGGCCGGCCTTGGTGCGTACCACTTCTTCGCCCAGGACACGGAAGTCATAGGTTTCGATTTCATCACCATCGATCACCTGATAGCTCATGCTTTTCTTGCCGGTCGCGACGTCCTGCTGCAGGGCCAACTGATAGGTCGACTTGTCGAGCAGGCCGCGGTTGAGCGACAGGCGTACCGGTTTGCCGCGGTCGCTGCCGATGACCTGTTTGGCGGTCCAATCGAAGTCGTGTTCGATTTCTTTGCCTTTGCCCAGTCCGCTGCGTTCAAAGCGATAGGTCAGCGGTACCAATGCGCCATTTTCCAGGCGGAAGGTGCTGGTTTCGGACAGGCTGGCGACCAGCATCGAGGCTTCAAAGTCGAGCTGCCAGCGGCCATTATCCAGCGCGGTCAGGCTGCGTTCGGCGGAGCCGCTGATGGGCACCTGCTTCCAGTCCGCGGTGTAGCTGGCGGAGAAGGGTTTCGGCTCGGCTGCCAGCAAGGGCAGGCTGACGAGGCTCAGGGCGAACAATAAGGCGCGACGCATGGTGTCTCCTACGTTCGGATCAAGTGGCCGGTAGCCGGCAAGGGTTGGCCGTCGAGCATTACGCCTTGGGGTGTCAGGCGCAAGCGGCCTTCGGCGAACCAGCGCACGGCCAGCGGGTAAATACGGTGTTCCTGTTCGTGCACGCGTTGTGCCAGGTCTGTGGCTGTTTCGTCGACTTGTACGGGGATCACTGCCTGTACGACCAACGGCCCACCGTCGAGTTCCTCGGTGACGAAGTGCACGCTGCAGCCGTGCTCCGTATCGCCGGCCTCCAGGGCACGCTGATGGGTATGCAGACCTTTGTGGCGTGGCAGCAGCGAGGGATGAATATTCAGCAGGCGGCCGCGGTAATGACGGACGAATGCCGGGGTGAGAATACGCATGAAACCTGCCAGCACCACCAGGTCGGGGGTGAAGGCATCGATCTGCTCGATCAGCGCCGCATCAAATGCCTCGCGGCCGTCGAAGTCGGTGTGGGCGAGCACCCGTGTGGCAATCCCGGCCGCCTGGGCGCGTTGCAGGCCGTAGGCATCGGCGCGATTGCTGATGACCGCCTGAATACGCGCGGGGTGGGTCGTGTCGAGACTGTCGAGCAGGGCCTGCAGGTTACCGCCGGCCCCGGAAATCAGCACCACGACATGGCAGGGTTGCGGCATCAGTGGCTGTTCAGGTTGTTCAGCACGACGCGTTCGGCGCCTTCGGCCGCAGCGGCGATCTGACCGATCACCCAGGGTTGCTCGCCGGCTGCGCGCAGGCTGGCCAGGGCGGTGTCAACCTGTTCCTGAGCCACGCAGATGACCATGCCGACACCGCAGTTGAGTACGCGGTGCATCTCATGCTCATCGACGTTGCCTTTTTCTTGCAGCCAGTCGAAGACCGCCGGGCGTGTCCAGCTGGCTACGTCGATCACGGCCTGGGCGCCTTCTGGCAGCACCCGCGGGATGTTGTCGAGCAGGCCGCCGCCAGTGATGTGGGCCATGGCCTTGACCGCGCCGGTGTCCTTGATCAGGGCGAGCAGCGGTTTGACGTAGATACGCGTTGGCGCCATCAGCAGGTCGGCCAGCGGCGTGCCGTCGACTTGAGTGGTTTCGATTTCAGTGCCGGACACTTCGATGATCTTGCGGATCAGCGAGTAGCCGTTGGAGTGCGGACCGGAAGAGGGCAGGGCGATCAGCGCGTCACCGGTGGTGACTGTCGAGCCGTCGATGATCTCGGCCTTTTCCACTACGCCGACGCAGAAACCGGCCAGGTCGTAGTCTTCGCCTTCATACATGCCGGGCATTTCGGCGGTTTCGCCGCCGACCAGGGAGCAGCCAGCCAGCTCGCAACCGGCGCCAATGCCGGTGACCACGGTAGCGGCGACGTCGACGTTGAGCTTGCCGGTGGCGTAGTAGTCGAGGAAGAACAGCGGCTCGGCGCCACACACCACCAGGTCGTTGACGCACATGGCGACCAGGTCCTGGCCGATGCTGTCGTGTTTGTTCAGGTTCAGCGCCAGGCGCAGCTTGGTGCCCACGCCATCAGTGCCGGAGACCAGTACGGGCTGCTTGTAGCCGGCCGGGATCTCGCAAAGGGCGCCGAAGCCACCCAGGCCACCCATGACTTCCGGACGGGCGGTGCGCTTGGCCACGCTTTTGATGCGCTCGACCAGGGCTTCGCCGGCGTCGATGTCCACGCCTGCGTCCTTGTAGCTGATGGAGGGTTGCTTGCTCATAGATCCAGGCCCTTAAGGGAAAACGAATGGCACCGGCGCATGCGCACGGTCTGCGAAGGCGCGCGATTTTATCAGGCTTACCCGACAGCGGCCAGCCGCGCTGCTGCAAGGTTGCCGGGGCGCTGGCGGCTGTTTAAGGTATACGCCCGTATTCGCTTCCTCTGCCGAGAACTATCGTCCATGCGCCCGATCCTCCGCCTGTTGGTCTCCTGCCTGCCATTGCTCAGCCTACCGAGCCTGGCCGCTACGGTGCCCGATCTCTACGAGGTGCATGAACCGGTCACCAGTCAGCAGCCCGAGGACCGTGGTGCGGCGCTGACCCAGGCGCTGGATACCCTGGTGTTGCGCCTGACCGGCGATCCCAAGGCCGCTGCCTCGCCGGCCTTGAGCGAGGTGCGCAAGGACCCGCAGCAACTGGTCAGCCAGTACCGTTATGAAGATGACAAGCTGGTGGTTGACTTCGACCCGATGAGCACCGAAAGCAGTCTGCGCCAGGCCGGCCTGGCCCTGTGGGGCAGCAACCGTCCGGCGCTGGTGACCTGGTGGCTCAACGAGAGCGTGGCCGGTAGCAGCCTGGTCGGTGATGGGCAGAGCAGTGCGGCGCCCTTGCGTCAGGCCGCTCAACATCGCGGTTTGCCGCTGCGCCTGCCGCTGGCGGACCTCAGCGAGCAACTGTTGGCCACACCCGAGGCGCTGGCCGCGACCGATCCGCAAGCCCTGCGCGATGCATCAGAGCGCTATGCCGGCGATGCGTTGCTGGCGGTGCTGGCGCGTGAAGACAATGGTCAATGGCAGGCGCAGTGGCGCGTCTGGCTGGGTGACGCGCGTGAGCAGGGGCGTGCCGAGGGGGCCGATCAGGCGGCCCTGGCCGATGCCGTGCTGCGCGCGGTCAGCGAACGCCTGGCGCCGCGCTTCGTGGTGGCCCCGGGTGCAGCACGGCGCCTGAGCGTGGAAATAGAAGGCACGACCCTGGCCCGTTATGCCGAACTGCAGCGTCTGCTGGAGCCGTTTGCCGGACATTTACGCCAGGTACAAGGCGATCGTCTGGTATTTGACGTGAGTGCCAGTGCCGAGCAGGTCCGCGCCCAGCTGGCGTTGGCCCAGTTGCATGAAGCGCCGGTCGAGCCCGAGGTTGCACCGCCCGCGACACCAGCCCCTGCGGCTGAGCAAACGCCGGGCGCGCCTGCCGCGCCGTCACCTGCCGCGAGCAGCGCTAACGATGTCTTGCGCTTTCGCTGGTAGACTCTCGCTCAGTTGAGCCGCGCGCTCTGTTTTTTGACTCCCCGCGCCCGCTGCCGGGCTCCAGAGGATCTTGCATGATCGATTCGCAACGCTGGCTATGGATGGCTGGGCTGCTGGTGCTCGGCGGGCTGCTGTATCTGTTGCATCCCATCCTCTCGCCTTTTCTGGTCGGCATTCTTCTGGCCTATATGGGTGACCCGCTGGTCGACCGCCTGGAGCGCTGGAAGCTGTCGCGCACCTGGGGCGTGATCGCGGTATTCGCCCTGTTCAGCCTGGTTCTGGCCATACTGCTGCTGGTGTTGGTGCCGATGCTTGGCAAGCAACTGATGCGCCTGTATGAGCTGGTGCCGCAGATGCTCGACTGGATTCAGCACCAGGCCCTGCCATGGGTGCAGCTGAAGTTCGGCCTGGCGGAGGGCTTCTGGCGCTTCGACCAGCTCAAGGCCGCATTCAGCGAACACCTGGGCAAGACCACCGATATCGTCGGCATCATCCTCGCGCAAGTCACCGCCTCGGGCCTGGCTTTGCTGGGCTGGTTGGCCAATCTGTTGCTGATCCCGGTGGTCAGCTTCTACCTGATGCGCGACTGGGACCTGTTGATGGCGCGCCTGCGCGAGTTGCTGCCGCGCCGCCGTGAGGCGGTGGTGGTGAAGCTGGTCAGCGAATGCCATGAGGTGCTCGGTGCCTTCCTGCGGGGGCAACTGCTGGTGATGCTGGCCCTGGGTGTGATGTACGCCACCGGGCTGATGCTGATCGGCCTGGAGCTGGGGCTGCTGATCGGCCTGCTGGCCGGCCTGGCGAGTATCGTGCCGTATCTGGGAGTGGTGGTCGGGCTGGGCGCCGCGATGGCCGCAGGGCTGTTCCAGTTCGGCGTCGATTTCTATCCGCTGCTGGGCATTGCCATCGTCTTTACCGTCGGCCAGATGCTCGAAGGCATGCTGTTGACCCCTTTGCTGGTGGGCGACCGCATTGGTCTGCACCCGGTCGCGGTGATCTTCGCGATCATGGCCGGTGGGCAACTGTTTGGCTTCACCGGGGTGCTCCTGGCCTTGCCGGTGGCGGCGGTGATCATGGTTCTAGTGCGTCATGTCAATGATTTGTATAAACTTTCTGCTCTTTACAGGGAATCCAGCGACGCCTCCGACGAGCCGTCCAGCCGCGCATGACTCCAACTCAACTGTCACTCGGTGTGCGCCTGCGCGATGACGCCACCTTCGCCAACTTCTACCCAGGCGCCAATGCGGCGGCACTGGGCTATGTCGAGTGCCTGTGCGAGGCCGAAGCGGGCTGGACCGAGAGCCTGATCTACGTCTGGGGCCGTCCGGGCGTCGGCCGCAGTCACCTGCTGCAGGCCGCCTGTATCCGCATGGAGCAGCGCAGCGAGCCAGCGGTGTACCTGCCGTTGAGCAGCCCTGGGTTACGCCCTGAGCTATTCGATAACCTGGAGCAGTTCGAGCTGGTCTGCCTGGATGACCTGGATGCGATAGCCGGCAAGCGCGAGTGGGAAGAGGCGTTGTTTCACCTGTTCAACCGCCTGCGTGACAGCGGCCGCCGCTTGCTGCTGGCCGCCGACAAGTCGCCGCGAGAAATCGCCATCAAGCTGCCGGACCTCAAGTCGCGCTTGACCCTGGCGCTGGTCTTCCAGCTCCAGGGCTTGTCCGATGAAGACAAGCTGCGCGCCCTGCAGCTACGCGCTTCGCGGCGCGGTCTGCACCTCAGCGACGAGGTCGGGCGCTTTATCCTGACCCGGGGCGAGCGCAGCATGTCCTCGCTATTCGATCTGCTTGAGGAGCTCGACCAAGCCTCCTTGCGCGCCCAGCGCAAGCTGACCATTCCCTTTCTCAAAGAAACCCTCGGCTGGTAACACGGCTTACAGCGCAGCGGCGGCCAGCGAGGCATTGAACAGATCGGTGCTGCGCTCCAGGGCGTCGCACAGCGCCTGGGCAGCGCTCGACAGTGGGTGGTCGATGCGCCGCACCATGCCGACCCGGCGCTCCACTTGGGGGCCGACCAGGGGCACGCAACGTGCGCCCAGTTCTTCCATTTGCCGCAGGCACAGGTTGGGCACCGCGCTCACGCCCAGGCCGTTGGCGACCATGCGTCCCACCGTCACCAGTTGATGGCTTTCGAACGCCACCGGCAGGCTGCCGTGTTGCGCGCTGACCCGCGCTTCGAGCAACAGGCGCACCGCCGAAGGGCGCTGCAGGGTGATGAAACTCTCCTGCAACAGCGCTTGCCAGCTGACTTCCGCTAGCCCGGCCAGGGGAGAGTCGGCTGGTACCACGGCGACGAAGCGGTCGACATAAAACGGCGTGAAGCTCAGGCCTTCCAGTAGCTCGGGCTCGAACAGCACGCCCAGCTCGACCCGCCGGTTGCGCACCATCTCCAGCACCTGTTCGTTGATCACGTCATGCACGGTGACGTTGACCCGTGGGTGACGATCGCGAAAAGCTTTGAGGGCGACCGGCAGCAGGTTGCCGGCGAAGGAGGGCATGGCGGCAATCGAGACCCGGCCCAGTTGCAGGGTGAAGTGCTGGCGCAGCAGGTCCTCGGCGTGGTCCCAGTCCGCCAACAAGCGCCCGGCCAGGGGCAGGAAGATTTCCCCTTCGGCGGTCAGGCTGACACTTCGCGTGGTGCGCACCAACAAGGCGCCGCCAAGGCTGTCTTCAAGGTTCTTGATCGCCAGGCTCAGCGCCGGCTGTGACAAGTGCAGGCGTTCACCGGCATGGGCGAAGCTCAGGGTCTGGGCCACGGTGTAGAAGGCGCGCAGCTGTTTGAGGGTCATATATTTGTATTTCTTATTAATAAATTGAAAAAACAAACTTAACAAATTAGTCAGGCAGGCAGAAGCTGTTCAGCACGCTTCGGCAGCGCAGTTGCCGTCCAATAACGATAAGAGGTACAGCGTATGGCAGGACTCGATAAGCGGGTGTACAGCTACGAAGACGCCCTGGCTGGTTTGACCGATGGCATGACGGTCCTGGCGGGTGGTTTCGGCCTGTGTGGCATCCCGGAAAACCTGATTGGCGAAATTCGCCGGCGCGGCGTGCGCGACCTGACCGTGGTCTCCAACAACTGCGGCGTCGATGGCTTTGGCCTGGGCGTGCTGCTCGAAGACCGGCAGATTCGCAAGATGATCGCGTCCTACGTCGGCGAAAACGCGCTGTTCGAGCAGCAACTGCTCAACGGCGAGCTGGAAGTCGAGCTGACGCCCCAGGGCACCCTGGCCGAGAAGCTGCGTGCCGGCGGTGCCGGAATCCCCGCGTTCTTCACCGCCACTGGCTACGGTACGCCGGTGGCCGAGGGTAAGGAGGTGCGCGAGTTCGACGGCCGCCAGTACATCCTCGAGCGCGCCATCACCGGCGATTTCGCCATCGTCAAAGGCTGGAAGGCCGACCACTTCGGCAACGTCATCTACCGCCACACTGCGCAGAACTTCAACCCGCTAGCAGCCACTGCCGGGCGCATTACCGTGGTCGAAGTGGAGGAGATCGTCGCGCCGGGCGAGTTGGACCCGGCGCAGATCCACACCCCAGGCATCTACGTGAACCGGGTTATCCAGGGCAGCTTCGAGAAGCGCATCGAGAAGCGCACTGTGCGCGCCTGATCAGACAAGAATAATTCGAGGAAACCGACATGGCTCTGACCCGCGAACAGATGGCCCAGCGTGTGGCCCGTGAATTGAAAGATGGCTACTACGTCAACCTGGGGATCGGCATTCCGACCCTGGTGGCCAACTATGTACCTGAGGGCATCGACGTGATGCTGCAATCGGAAAACGGCCTGCTCGGTATGGGCGCCTTTCCGACCGACGCCGAGGTCGATGCCGACATGATCAACGCCGGCAAGCAAACCGTCACTGCCCGCGCTGGCGCCTCGATCTTCGATTCTGCCGAGTCCTTCGCGATGATCCGTGGCGGGCACGTCGACCTGACGGTCCTCGGTGCATTCGAGGTCGATGTGCAGGGCAACATCGCCTCCTGGATGATCCCCGGCAAGTTGGTCAAGGGCATGGGCGGGGCGATGGACCTGGTGGCTGGCGCCGATAACATCATCGTCACCATGACCCACGCCTCGAAAGACGGCGAATCCAAGTTGCTCGACAGCTGCACGCTGCCACTGACCGGTGCCGGATGTATTCGCAAGGTGCTGACTGACCTGGCCTATCTGGAAATCGAAGGCGGCGCCTTCATCCTGCGCGAGCGTGCGCCGGGTGTCAGTGTCGAGGAGATCGTCACGAAAACCGCCGGTCGGCTTATCGTGCCGGAGCATGTGCCGGAAATGAGCTTCTAACTGTTCGGCTGCTCCGGCGCTGCCCCCACGACGGGCGACGCCAGGGCGGCGTTTTATTGGCTATATCCCAATTGAGTGTTGCATGGGGACGAGCGGCACGAGTCGCCGAGTAGGGTGCGCCGCGCGCACCGCGGCGCAGGCTGCAGGCTCTTGGTGCGCACGGCGCACCCTACGGTTCTACTGTTAAGCGCCCTGAACGCAACACGAAACTAGGACATCGCCTGTCTATTTATAGTGAGCCCTGATCATTGCCTGAGCTTTACTTGAGCCGGGTTCGCTACACATTCAAGGAGCATCCCATGCAAGACGTCGTTATCGTCGCCGCAACCCGCACCGCCATCGGCAGTTTCCAAGGGGCGTTGGCTGCTATTCCTGCGCCAGAGCTGGGCGCTTTGGTGATCAAACAGCTGCTGCAGCAGACCGGGCTCGACCCGGCCGCTGTCGATGAGGTGATTCTCGGCCAGGTGCTGACCGCAGGCTCGGGGCAGAACCCGGCACGCCAGGCGGCAATCCAGGCAGGGCTGCCCCATGCGGTACCGGCCATGACCCTGAACAAGGTCTGCGGTTCCGGCCTCAAGGCGCTGCACCTGGGTGCCCAGGCGATTCGTTGCGGCGATGCCGAGGTGATCATCGCCGGTGGCATGGAGAACATGAGCCTGGCGCCCTATGTGATGCCGGGTGCACGCACCGGCTTGCGCATGGGCCATGCGCAATTGGTCGACAGCATGATCAGCGATGGCCTGTGGGATGCGTTCAACGACTACCACATGGGCATCACTGCAGAGAATCTGGTCGAGCGTTATGGCATCAGCCGTGAGGCACAGGATGCTTTCGCCGCGGCTTCCCAGCAGAAGGCGGTCGCGGCCATCGAGGCCGGGCGCTTCGATGCCGAGATCACCCCGGTGCTGATCCCCCAGCGCAAGGGTGATCCGCTCACCTTCGCTCGTGATGAACAACCGCGTGCGGGGACCACCGCTGAGTCCCTGGGCAAGCTCAAACCAGCCTTCAAAAAAGACGGCAGCGTCACCGCAGGCAACGCCTCCAGCCTTAACGATGGCGCTGCAGCTGTGCTGCTGATGAGCGCAGCCAAGGCCGAAGCGCTGGGCTTGCCGGTGCTGGCACGCATCGCCGCCTATGCCAATGCCGGTGTGGATCCGGCGGTGATGGGAATCGGCCCGGTGGGTGCGACCCGGCGCTGTCTGGACAAGGCGGGCTGGAGCCTGGAGCAGCTTGATCTGATCGAAGCCAACGAGGCTTTCGCAGCCCAGGCACTCTCGGTCGGCCAGGAGCTGGGCTGGGATGCGAGCAAGGTCAATGTCAACGGCGGTGCCATCGCCCTGGGCCATCCGATTGGTGCGTCGGGCTGCCGGGTGTTGGTGACCCTGCTGCACGAGATGATCAAGCGCGATGCCAAGAAAGGCCTGGCGACGCTGTGCATCGGCGGCGGTCAGGGGGTGGCGCTGGCTATCGAACGTTAGTCCGCTGCATCCCCTGTCGGCGGTTGCCAGCAGGGGCGATCAATCCGGCCAGTGGTCGGTTACCGAGAAAGGCTGTTTAGCAGCTTGAGCCTTGTGCGGCTCTTGCCTTTTTCGTTCGGGAGCGGATCTGCCTGCGCTCCCTGCCTGCTTTGGGCGCCTCTAAAAACGTAGGCGAAGCAGTCAGCGCAAGGCAAAAACAGGCGAAAAAGCGGAGTTTACGAGCTGTAAATGAGCATTTTGATCGGACTCGCGCACGAGCCTGTTTTTAACGCAGCGATGACAATGCAGGTAGTTTTTAGAGGTGCCCTATTGTGGCATCTGCCGGAAGTAGGAAGGCCTCACCAATAACGATAAAAGAGGAAACACCATGCTGAGCAAAATGACCTCACTGAGCGTGAGCCTGGTTCAACGTTATCTACCGTCACCCTTCGTCTTCGCCATGTTCCTGACTCTGGCCGTGCTGATCTTCAGCATGCTCGGCACGGGCCAGAGCCTGCCGCAGATGGCCCAGCATTGGGGCACTGGGTTCTGGACCCTGTTGACCTTCGCCATGCAGATGGCCCTAGTGCTGGTGACCGGCCATGTGCTGGCCAATGCGCCTATGGTCGCGCGCGGGCTTGACCGCCTGGCGCGCATTCCCAATACGCCTGGTCAGGCCATTGTCATGGTCACGCTGGTCGCCTTGGCCGGCTCCTGGATCAACTGGGGCTTTGGTCTGGTGGTGGGTGCGGTGTTCGCCCGTGCCCTGGCGCGTCAGGTGAAGAACCTGCATTACCCGCTGCTGGTGGCGTCGGCCTATTCGGGCTTTCTGATCTGGCACGGCGGTTTGTCCGGCTCGATCCCGCTGTCACTGGCCACTGGTGGTGCGGACCTGCAACGCATGTCCGGTGGCGTGCTGCAAGCCGGCGTCGGGGTGGAGAACACCCTGTTCACCGTGCTCAACCTGAGCATCATCGCACTGCTGGTGATCGGTCTGCCGATCCTCAACCGGGCCATGTTGCCGAGCACGCCAATCGTCGCGGACCCGGCGCTGCTGCGTGATCCGGAACCCGCACCGATGCCGCGGGAAACCCCGGCCCAGCGCCTCGATGACAGCCGTATTCTCGGCCTGATTATCGTGGCCCTGGCGGCGGTGTACTTCGGCTATTACTTCTACAACAACGGCTTTGCCCTGAGTCTGAACATTGTCATCGGCCTGTTCCTGTTCCTTGGCCTATTTCTGCACGGCACCCCAGAGCGCTACATGCGTGCGGTGCAGGAAAGTGTGGGTGGCATCAGTGGCATCGTCATCCAGTTTCCGTTCTATGCCGGCATCATGGGCATGATGATTGGCGCCAACGCCGACGGTATGTCCTTGGGCAAGCAGATCACCGACGCTTTCGTCGCCTGGTCGAACGCCGATACCTTCCCGATGCTGGCGTTCCTCAGCGCCGGGGTGGTGAACTTCTTCGTACCGTCGGGCGGTGGCCAGTGGGCGGTTCAGGGGCCGATCATGCTGCCGGCCGGGCAGGCCCTGGGCGTGGCGCCGGAAGTCACGGCGATGGCGATTGCCTGGGGGGACGCCTGGACCAACATGATCCAGCCATTCTGGGCACTGCCGCTGCTGGCGATCGCCGGGCTAGGCGCGCGGGACATCATGGGCTACTGCCTGATGATGCTGTTGTATTCCGGTGTGGTGATCACCGGTTGTTTCTACTTCCTAACTTGAGGTTGAGCGAGGCCGCGACTCGTGTCGCGGCCTCGTTCGTTGTCACACCTCGCCAGCCTGTTTGCGGTCGTACTGGAAGCGCCAGCGCGTGTACAGCAACGCCGAGCAGAACAGGCTGACACTGAGCAGCGTTGCCAGCCAGCCGAACAGGGCTTTGGACGGATCGAACGCAGCCAGCACGCCCTGAATAAAGTACAGGTTGACCACGAAACACGCCCAGGCGTGGGCCCGCGCGTGGCCGAGAATCAGCCCCGGTGCCAGCAACAGCATGGGGATCAACTGCAGAGCCACGATGACCCAGCGCAGCTCGTCCGGGATATCAGCGATCAACAGGTTCCAGGCCAGCAGCAAGGCCGTGAGGGCGAAGAAGCTGAGCAGGCTGGCGATGCGGCTGAATTTCAGGCGCGGTTGCAGCCATTCCAGCGATGGCAGCGGTTTGGCGACTTTAGCCACGGGGCATCTCCAGTTGCTGGGCCACGCGGGCCAGGCGCTCGCCAAGGGCGCGGCACAAGGTCGTTTCGTGGGCGTCGAGGGCACGTTTTCCATCTGCGCCAGCATGGTGGCTAGGGCCATAGGGTGTGCCGCCGCCGCTGGTTTCCAGCAGGGCCGATTCGCTATAGGGCAGACCGCTGATCAACATGCCGTGATGCAGCAGTGGCAGCATCATCGACAACAGAGTGCTTTCCTGGCCGCCGTGCAGGCTGGCGGTGGAGGTGAACACGCCTGCCGGTTTACCCACCAGGGCGCCGGTCAGCCAGAGGTTGCTGGTACCGTCGAGGAAGTATTTGAGCGGCGCGGCCATATTGCCGAAGCGCGTCGGGCTGCCCAGGGCTAGGCCTGCGCATTGCTTGAGGTCATCCAGGCTGGCGTAGGGTGCGCCTTCGTCAGGAATAGCAGGGGCAGTGGCTTCACAGTCGCTGGAGACCGGCGGCACCGTGCGCAGGCGCGCTTCCAGGCCGGCGCGCTCGACCCCGCGAGCGATCTGCTTGGCCATTGCCGCTGTGGCGCCATGGCGGCTGTAGTACAGCACCAGGATATAGGGCGTGCTCATGGCAGGATCTCCAGAATGGCTTCGGGGGGGCGACCGATCACGGCGCGCTCGCCGGCGACCAGAATCGGGCGCTCGATCAAGCGTGGATGGGCGACCATGGCGGCGATCAGGGCGTCGTCATCGAGGGTCGGGTCTGCCAGGCCCAGGCTGCGGTATTCCTCTTCGCCACTGCGCAGCAGCGCACGTGGGGCGATACCGAGCTTTGCCAGCAGGTCGCGCAGGGTGGCGGCGCTGGGCGGCGTTTCCAGATAGCGCACTACCTGTGGCGTCAGGCCGCGGGCTTCGAGCAGGTCCAGGGCGCTGCGCGATTTCGAGCAGCGGGGGTTGTGGTAGAGCGTCAGGTCGGTCATGTGCAGGTCGCATCTTGCCTCGGGTGGGCGGTATTCTACCTGCGCTGGCGGGCGAGTCTGTACCGCCGTGGCCATTGGTCGCGCTTCGGCTGTCCGGGCGCGTCGTACAGGAGCGGGCATGCAGCAGCGGGTAAAGGAGTGGGGCGCGTTCTGGCGCTTTCTGTTACAGCGGTTCTGGGCCGATGACGGTTTGAACAATGCCGCAGCACTGACTTACACCACCCTGTTCGCCGTGGTGCCGATGATGACCGTGACGTTCGCCATGCTCTCGGCGATTCCGGCGTTTCAAGGCACTGGCGAGCAGATCCAGAGCTTTATCTTCCGCAACTTCGTGCCTTCGGCGGGTGAGTTGGTGCAGGAGTACCTGGGTAACTTCACCAACCAGGCACGACAGCTGACCTGGATCGGCGTCGCGGTACTGGCGGTGACGGCGTTCTGGATGCTGGTGACCGTCGAGAAGACCTTTAACGGCATCTGGCGGGTGCGCCAGCCGCGGCGTGGGGTGTCGAGTTTTTTGCTGTACTGGGCGATTCTCAGCCTGGGGCCGATTCTTTTGGGCGCGGGTTTTGCGACCAGTACCTATATTGCCTCGCTGTCGCTGATTTCCGGCCCCGATGCCCTGGCTGGGGCGAAAACTCTGCTGGGTTTTATGCCGCTGGCCTTCAGCGTGGCGGCCTTTACTTTGCTTTATGCCGCCGTGCCCAACACCCGTGTGCGCTTCAAGCATGCGCTGCTGGGCGGGTTATTCACCGCTGTGCTGTTCGAGGTGGCCAAGGCCTTGTTTGGCCTCTATGTGCGGCTGTTTCCGGGCTACCAGCTGATCTACGGGGCCTTTGCGACCTTTCCGCTGTTCCTGTTGTGGATCTACCTGTCCTGGTTGATCGTCCTGCTCGGTGCCGAGCTGGTGTGCAACCTGGGCGTATCCCGGCAGTGGCGGCAGCGTGAGCTGCCGCGGGTGCTGGTGATGTTTGGCATCCTGCGGGTGTTCCAGACGCGCCACCAGAGTGGTCTCAAGGTGCGGCTGCGTGACATACAGCGCCAGGGCTGGCAGATCCCGGAATATGAGTGGGAGGCCGTGCTGGGGTTTCTCGAGCAACAGCAACTGGTCGCACCGACGGGTAATGGCAGCTGGGTGTTGTGCCGGGATCTGCAGCGTTATTCGGTGAGCCAGTTGCTGGCCAGCTGTCCGTGGTCACTGCCGCGGGTAGAGCAGTTGCCGGCGACGCTCGACGAGCCCTGGTACCCGGCGTTGCTTGAGGCCCTGGGGCAGGTGCAGGAGGCCGAAGCGCAGGGTTTTGCCGGTGATCTGGATAATTGGCTACGCCCGGCTCAGGGATGACCTGTCAGGTGAGGCGCAATGGATAACGGCTGACTTCAGGGGTGTGCAGGTTGCTGGCCGGCAGCGGAAAGGTCGCCTGATTGTTTACGCCGGCCAGTTGCAGCCAGAGGTTTTCTCCTTCGCCAAACTGGCCGCTGGGCAGCCATAGGCCATGGTGCCAGCCATTACCTGGCTCGGGTGTACTCTGCAGCACGCCCGCATGGGTCTGCGCACTGGGCGCGCGGCGTAACCAGACTGGCCGTGGCAGGCCCTTGAGGTAGCGCAGGCCCAGGTGCAGGCCGCGGGCATTGAGGTGTCGCCAGCGCACCAGGGCCAGGGTCGGTGCTGACTGCTCGTTAAGCAGCAGCACCAATTGCCCAACTGCCAGACTCGGCGCCTGATCTGCAGCGCATAACACGCCTGCGCCCCCGGGGCTGGCATCCAGCATGTGCGCGGGAGCTCTGCCGGGGCGCTGTTCGAGTAACTGGGCGTGGATGGCGGATAGCCCGCTGATCAGGTGGCAGGGGATGTCGTAGTCGATGCGTGGATGGCGCCGCTGCTGGCGGCCTTGCCAATGCTGCTGCACCTTGTCGAGAACCTGACGTTCCTCTGCGGTACGCAAGGGGGCAGGCTCGAGCAGAGCGATCAGCAGCGCGCCAAGTTCGAAGCGCCGCAGGTAGTCCGGATGCCCAGTAGGCTGTTGACCGTAGCCCAGGCAGGGCTGCGCATCGGTCAGATCGACCAGCGGCCCCTCGCTTTCATCGTCATCGTCCCAGGGCAGCAGGCGGCCTGTCTCGGCCAATGGTGCCAGGGCCGCAAAGAGTATCGGGGATTCGCCATCGGCCAGATGGAAGGGGTTGCTCAGGGCTAGCAGCAGCATCTGCTGATAGATCCCCCGTTGGGTGCTGGCCGGTACGGGTTGGAACGCCGCGGCAACCGGCTCATCCAGGCACTCCTGGCGCTCGGCAAGCCAGTACAGCAGGTGGCTGTCACGCCACAGGCTGGGTGGCGGTTCCTGGTACAGCTGATAATGGCGTAGCAGGCACTGGGCGAGAAAATGCTGAGCCATATACAGGCACCAGGCCAGGTGTGGGCGTGATGGTTGACGGCCCTGCAGAATCTGCAGCAGCAGGCGCTTGAAACCGATTGCCAGCTCGCTGCACAGGCGCAGGAAGAGTGGGGCGGGCGCGTCGCTGACAGGCTGTTGTCGCGCATGGTAACGGTATGCATCGCTGAAGCTTTGCAGCGCCCGCTGCCTTTCGAGTAAGGTCATGGCGCTGCGGTTGAGGCGAAACAGTAGGCCGAGCACCTCCTGCAGCGCCTGATCGAGCAGCAGCAGGCGCGCCTCACTCAGGCGATTATTGAGGTCGGCCAAGGGCACGGCCTCGCCGTCAAGAATATCCGGGACTTCCAGGCGCAAGGCATCGAGCGTCATATCAACCCTAGGTGGACGAGGAGCGAAGGCATGGGAACGCAACTCCAGACGGTCATTCGAGCCCTGATGGGCATCTGTGCCGGCTTGCTGCTGGCCGGGTGCGCCGAGGACCTGGGGCCCGATCAGCATGGACGAAAGGTAACGGCTGAACAGCTCGAAGACCAGTGGTTGATCATCAATTACTGGGCCGAATGGTGTGCCCCCTGTCGAGTGGAAATTCCCGAATTGAACAGCCTGGCCAGCGAGTTGGATGGGCGCCCTGTGACCGTGCTGGGCGTGAACTTCGACGGTCTGCAGGGCGAGACCCTGGAAAAGGCCGCCCAGGACATGGGCATCGCTTTCACCGTGCTCGCCCAGGACCCGGCCGAGCGTTATCAGTTACCGCGTAATGAGGCCTTGCCGGTGACCTATATCATCGATGACCAAGGACAGCTTCGTGAGCGTCTGCTCGGGGAGCAAACCGCTGAGGGGCTCAAGGCCCGGCTGCTTGCCCTGCGCGAGGAGCAGTGAGATGAACTGCTGCATGCATGGGTTCGTTGAAGGTGTGGTGCAGGGCGTGGGGTTCCGCCAAGCCACGGCGCGAGAGGCGGATAAGTTAGGGCTGGACGGCTGGGTGCGCAACCTTGGCGATGGCCGTGTCGAAGTGCTGTTTGAAGGTACGGATGAGGCTGTGCAGGCCCTGGCGAGCTGGCTTGAGCATGGCCCTGAGCAGGCCAAGGTCAACCAGCTGAGTCTTGAGGTACAGCCACTGCAGGGAATTGCAGGATTTTTGATTCGGCGCTGACGGCCCTAGGTCAGCGCCATTCATTCGGCTATGTCCCGATGCTGTGTTACACGGCGTCGATGCGCCTCGTAGGAGCCGCGCCTCGCGGCGGATAGTGGCCATCCAAGCCAAAAGCTCGCGCCGGGGCGACGCTCCTACGGATGTTGCGTCATGCCTTACCCGCGGCGCAGGGCATGGCCATTCACTTAGGGCGGCGTTGTGCCTCAGTCTTTGTCGGGGTCTGCGGCCAGGCGTCCAGCATCCTGCATCAGAGCCTTGAGGAAAGCTTCCTGAAGCTCCGGGTCATTGCGCGTCAGTTCGATCAGGCTCTGCTCCAGTTCACTGGCTTCTTCTTCCAGGCCCAGGTCAGAGAGGCGTTTGACCCGGTGTACCCACTGTTGCACTTCGTCGTCTTCGAGATCGTCGTAGATCAGGTGGTGCGCTTCCTGCAGTTTGCCACGCAAAGTGCGGCTGACCAGCAGGGTGGCATCGGCGCGGGTCGTGCTCTGTGGGTCTTCCACGCTCAGCAGTAAGGTGCCGATACGGCCGATGTCCTGCTCTGAGAAAGGGCCATCGAGCAGGTTGAGACGCAGGATGCCATTACGATCAGTGAGCAGTTCATGGCTTTGCTCGCCTGCTTTGACCAGCACCGGGCGCTCGCTCCAGGGGAGGCTGGAGTATTCCATGCGGGCATCCTGGCGTTGCTCATCGAGGGTGGCCAGGTTCTGTTCGGAGCGGCCATTGGACTCGACGTTCATAAACGGGTTGATGCCAGCGAAGCCGTAGCTGATCCAGTCTTTGGTCACGCTGTCCGGTAGGCTGCCGAGCAATACCACGTTGAGCACATTGGCACCCACACCACCGACGATCGCCACTGCGCCCAGCGGCACTTCATACAGCTCGCGCCAGGGCTGATAGGGCGTGTAGCGGTCATAACGGCGAGTGACTTCGTATGCCGTTACCTCGAAGGTCTTCTGCTCATGCACGCGTACTCGCCGCTGTGGCAATTCCAGCACCCGTGGCTCGCCGACGTCGATTTGCAGGCTATGGTCGAGCAGTTTGCGCTCAATGCGCTCTTCGTGTTCGCTGCGTTGTGGCAGGTGATTGGCACAACCGGCAAGAAAGAGAGCGGCGCACAAGGCGCCGCCGAGCTGTAGGGTGTTTCGCTTGAACATGATGGCTCGTGTGCAAAAAGTGATCAGCGGCTGATACGGGCTTGGATAAACGACAAGATCTCGGCTACCGGTACCACCTGCGCTTCGGTTTCCAGACGGCTCTTGTATTCCAGATTACCGTCTGCCAAGCCGCGGTCGCTGACCACGATGCGATGGGGGATGCCGATCAGTTCCATGTCTGCGAATTTGATGCCCGGACTGGTCTTTTTGTCACGGTCATCGAGCAGCACTTCGTAACCGGCTGCCTTGAGCTGCGCATACAGGGTGTCGGTGGCTTCGCGCACCGCCTCGGTTTCGTAGCGCAGCGGTACCAGGGCGATCTGGAAGGGCGCCAGGGTGTCATTCCAGCGAATGCCGCGCTCATCGAAGTTCTGCTCGATGGCGGCCGCAACCACGCGTGAGACGCCGATGCCATAGCAACCCATGGTCAGGGTGACCGGCTTGCCGTTCTCGCCCAGTACCTGGCAGTTGAGGGCTTCGCTGTATTTGGTGCCGAGCTGGAAGATATGCCCGACTTCGATGCCGCGCTTGATCTCCAGAGTCCCTTGGCCATCCGGGCTCGGGTCGCCTGCAACCACGTTGCGCAGGTCCGCCACTTTTGGCAGGGGCAGGTCACGCTCCCAGTTCACGCCAAAATAGTGCTTGTCGTCGATATTGGCGCCGATGGCGAAGTCGCTCATCAAAGCCACGGAACGGTCGACGATGCATGGCAGCGGCAGGTTCAGCGGGCCGAGCGAACCGGCACCGGCACCAATGGCTGCACGCAGTTCGGCTTCGCTGGCGAAGACCAGCGGGCTGGCGACCTCTTCCAGGTTGGCGGCCTTGATTTCATTGAGCTCATGGTCACCGCGCACGATCAGTGCTACCAGGGTGCCGGCTTCGGCGCCGTGGACGATCAGGGTCTTGATGGTCTTCTCGATCGGCACACCGAAGGCCTGGACCAGTGCGTCGATGGTCTTGGTATCCGGCGTATCGACCAGGCGCAAGGCTTCGGAGGCAGCACCGCGTTCGATTTCGCGCGGTACGGCTTCGGCCTTTTCGATATTGGCGGCGTAGTCGGAGGTGTCGCTGAAGGCGATGTCGTCTTCACCCGAGTCGGCCAGGACATGGAACTCGTGGGAGCCGGTGCCACCGATGGAGCCGGTATCGGCCTGCACCGGGCGGAAGTTCAGGCCCAGGCGGGTAAATACGTTGCAGTAGGCCTGGTGCATACGGTCGTAGGTTTCCTGCAGCGACGCCTGGTCCACATGGAAGGAGTACGCATCCTTCATGATGAACTCGCGGCCGCGCATCAGGCCAAAGCGTGGGCGAATTTCGTCGCGGAACTTGGTCTGGATCTGGTACAGGTTGATCGGCAGCTGCTTGTAGCTGTTGAGCTCATTGCGCGCCAGATCGGTGATCACTTCTTCGTGGGTTGGCCCCGCGCAAAATTCACGACCGTGACGGTCTTTCATGCGCAGCAGTTCCGGGCCGTACTGCTCCCAGCGGCCGGATTCCTGCCAGAGTTCGGCGGGCTGGATGCCAGGCATCAGCACTTCCAGGGCGCCGGCTGCGTTCATTTCCTCACGCACTACCTTTTCCACATTGCGCAGCACGCGCAGGCCCAGTGGCAGCCAGGTGTAGAGGCCCGAGGCAAGTTTGCGGATCATCCCCGCGCGCAGCATCAGCTGGTGGCTGATGACCACGGCGTCGGAGGGGGTTTCTTTGAGGGTCGAAAGCAGGAACTGACTGGTACGCATATTTGGCCGTTCTGTCCGTTGCATGGGCATTTGATAGGCCGGCATTGTACGGTGCCTATACAGTGGCGTACAGGATGGGGGTAGGCGCGAATTTATTCGCGATTGCAGCGGTTGCCCTGACGGGCATGATCGCGAATAAATTCGCTCCTACCCTGGCTGCGCATGGTAAAGCACAGAGCGCTTTCGAGATCATCGACTGTGAGAGGTGAGGATGTCGACATTGACCGCGCAGGACGTTCAGGCGCTGATTCGCGCGGGACTGCCCATGGCTGAGGACCTTGATTTATGCATTGATCGCCTGGACGAGCAGGGCGTGCTGGCCCGTGTGCCGTTCCATGCCAGACTGGTGCGCCCAGGCGGTACGCTGTCGGGGCCGACGCTGATGGCACTGGCCGATGCGGCCATGTATGCCGTGGTGCTGGGGCGTTTGGGGCGGGTCGAGATGGCGGTTACGTCCAACCTGAATATCAACTTTCTGGTCAAACCGCAGCCCGTCGATCTATTGGCCGATGCGCGCATTCTGCGCCTTAGTCGGCGCCAGGCCGTATGTGAGGTCGGTCTTTATTCAGCGGGTAATCCTGACGAGCTGGTCGCCCATGTAACGGGCACTTACGCGTTGCCGCTGACCTCCTGAGACGGGCAAGAAAAAGCCCGGCACAGAGGCCGGGCTTTTCATATTGCTACCGCAAGGGTCCGAGTTACAGGACGCTCAGCGGGTACTCGACGATCAGACGGAAGTCATTAACATCGCCGCTGTAGGAGTTGTCAGCACGGTAGAAGGCGTTACGGATACGGAACGACAGATCCTTGGCTGCGCCATCCTGGATGACGTACTTGGCTTCCAGGTTGATTTCGCGCTCTTGAGCATCACCATCAGTGACGAAGCCATCATCATCACGGGTAGTGATGTTATCGCCAACAATGTAGCGGGTCATGAAGCTAAGACCAGGAACACCAAAGGTGGCCATGTCGATATCGTAGCGAGCCTGCCAGGAGTTTTCGTTTTCACCATTGAAGTCGGAAAACTGAACGGAGTTGGCCAGGAAGATAGTGCCACCACCGTCAACGCCATAAACGTAACCAGCATCGCCGCTTGAGCGCTGATGTGCAACAGTGAAGGTGTGAGCGCCTACGCTGTAAGCGGCCGCCAAGCTCCAGATCTTGTTATCGACTTCGCCTGCGAGTTCGTCGCCTTCACCGGTAGTTTTATACCCGTTCAGATCGAAGTTCAGGGCTTGGTCATCTGTGATCGGCAGATTGTAGTTCAAGTTGACGTAAATCTTCTTGAAGTAGTCTTCGACGTCAGAGTGGTGAACCGCAGCGCTGAAGTTATCAGTGAAGCTGTAGCTTGCACCAAAGATATTGGCAGAGGTCAGGCCAGGATTTTTCAGGCCGGTATCACTGTCGCGACCATTGATGCTGTCACGGTAGCTGCCTACTTGGCTGCTCATTGCGGTGAAGCGACCAGCCGACAGCTCAAGGCCTTCAATTTCGTTGCTGGTTAGCAGGGTGCCGGTTGTAACCTCTGGCAGGATGCGGCTGTCGTCAGTTGCAAATACCGGGCTGGCAGTCATCTGATTGCCATATTTCAATACGGTGTCAGAGACACGGAATTTGATGGCACCGCCCACTTCTGTTTGGGTGTCATCACCGCGGCCGTCGCCAGTTTGGCCGAACAGACCGTTACCGTAGCGGCCACGGCCGCTGTCAATTTTGATGCTGCTCAGGCTGTGTGCGTCAAAACCCACGCCGACTGTGCCCTGCGTGAAGCCAGACTCGAGCAGCAAGCGGATGCCCAGGCCGGTCTCTTCGCGATAACCCGCTGGATTAGTAGAAGTGCTAGCGGAGTTTGGACCGTTGCGGAAATCGCGGTTCATGTAAAGGACGCGATTGAAGATGTCGAAGCTTGTATCTTCAATCAGGCCGTTGGACTCGGACTGGCTCGAGGCCATGGCCATTTGGGTACTGCCCGCGGCTACTGCCAGGGCGATTACGCTCCACTTCATCACTTGCATCGTGATTGCTCCTTGGGTTTGGAAGAGTTGCGCTATCCACTTGATTGTTATATGGACAGCTCTTTCTTTTTGTGTCGGCGCTAACTTATAGCACGCAGCCAATGTTGGCGATAGTTGGAATCTATTCGTCGGACATTCTGCATGGCTGTGTCGCAAAAGCCGATGAAGCATGTCGCAATTTTGTAGATCTACTTGCGTCCTGCAGCGCCAACCTCAGGGGGTAGCTGGTTTTAGCCGATCTGATCACACCACTGCACGGCTGTTTCCGAGCATTGCAGGCTATAAAGCAAGAGCCGTGCACAAGTGGCTGTTTTTATCGAAAAAAAATCTTGGCGGCCTGAATTGTCTCTTTTTTGTCGCCTGAAGGGAATTTTAGCGCGGGAGGAAGGTCGCGTCGGCTCTGGCGTGGGTGCTGTGCGTGCGCACTCATGGGGCCTGGTAAGGCTGTCTTGCACGCCTGTAACGCTTTTGCACGGTGTCGTATTACTAGAGGGAACAAAGTGGTGCGTCGTTGTGGGGCGTATCCGGCGTGCGCCTCTTGTTGGTGCGTTTGCTGCTTCGTCGTGAGGTGGGGCTGGCTGCGTTATGCTGTAGGCCATTGCCGTGTGTTGAGGGAAAGACATGTTCGAGTTGGATGCACGCCTGCAGCAGGACACTCTGGTGTTGGGCGATTTGCCATTGTGCCGCCTGCTGTTGATGAATGATGCGAGTTACCCCTGGTTTATCCTGGTGCCGCGCCGGGAGGCTGTTAGTGAGCTGTTTCAGCTTGATGCGGCCGATCAGGCTGCGCTTTGGGCAGAAACGACGCGCCTGGCAGAAGTGCTCAAGGATGGGTTCAGTGGCGACAAGATGAATATCGCGACCCTTGGCAATGTCGTCAGTCAGTTGCATATGCATGTCGTGGTGCGGCATCGGACTGATAGTGCCTGGCCAGCGCCGGTCTGGGGTCGTCTGCCCGCCGTGCCTTACGAGGCCGGGCAGGTCGACGCATTGCGAGCGCGTCTGCGTCTGCTGCTGGACGACAGCTTCGGTTTTGTCGAGGACATGGCATGAGCGAGTCGCGCCTTACCGAGCTGGAGAGCCGGCAAGCGTTTCAGGACGATACCTTGCAGGCCTTGAACGATATCGTGGTTCAGCAGCAGCGGCAGATCGAGCGCCTGCAATTGCAGGTAGAGGCGCTTGCCAGGCGTCTGCAGGCCATGAGCGTGCAGTTCGATATCGCCGATGACGAAGCGCCGCCGCCTCATTACTAAGGGTTGTCGCCGTTTCGTTCGCAATGCGCAGATCCTGGAGATACCGCGTCTAGACAGCAAAGAGCCCGCATTCGCGGGCTCTTTGCTATATCAGTGAATCAGCGGCGTAACGGCAGGGCGGCGATTACGTCTTCGGCTTGCAAGCCTTTATCGCGCTGCATGACCGAGAATTCGACTCGCTGCCCTTCAACCAGCACGCGGTGCCCTTCGCCCCGGATGGCACGAAAGTGTACGAAGATGTCATCGCCTGAGTCGCGGGAGATAAAGCCGAAGCCTTTGGAGGTATTGAACCACTTCACGGTGCCGGTTTCGCGGTCGCCGCTTGCCACGCTGGCTGAGCCGGTATTGCGGCGTACAGTGAGTCGCAGGTTGGTGCCCAGGTGCAGCAGTACCGCCGCAATGGCGATTATCAGGCTGAACAGCGTGGCCGGTTGGTCGGCGATAGTGGGCATAGGTGCCAGCAGGATCAGGGCCTGTAGCAGAACCACCAGTACCAGCAGGGCATACACCAGGTTTTGCAGGTGATGACGCAGGCCGTTGTGCCAGATAGGCAGTTGTGGTGCGAGAATCAGGTTGAGTAGGCCGAATAGCGCCAGACACAGTGCATCAGGGTGCTGCAGGTAGGAGGATGGATCCGCAGTAAGGGTTGGAATAGCAGACAGCACAAGGGCGATGAGGCCCGTCAACAGGTGGACGATTTTCAACATGGTAAATGAGCTCGTTATCAAGGGTCGCGAGGAATAGCTGGCCGCGCAGAGGTGCCGGAGGGTTATGGGCAATGAAGAAACGTGCGGTTACAGCCTATGCGCGGCTCCGGGCGGAGCTGCGACACGCGGCGTATTTAACAGCAAAGCGGGTGGCTACTCAAATCAGGCGCTAAGCACAGGTTCGGAGATTTCGGGTTGGGTGCGGTTGCGGCCATTGCGCTTGGCCTGGTAAAGGGCATCATCGGCACGTGTGATGAGGCTTTCGAGGCTGTCATGCGGCTCGGCAAGGGCAAAGCCCAGGGATGCGGTGATGCTGTCGAGCACCTCGTCGGTGCGTCGAACCTTGACGCGTAACGCCTGGATCTTTTGCCGCAGCTGCTCGGCGAAGGCGCGTGCTTGTGTTGCCTCGGGGCAATCGCGCAGGATCACGCAGAATTCTTCACCGCCATAGCGTGCGGCTGTGGCCCGGGGTGGCAGCAAATCACGCAGTAGTTGTCCGACATGCCGCAGTACGCGGTCACCCAGCGGGTGGCCATATTGGTCGTTGAAGTGTTTGAAATGGTCGATGTCCAGCATGATCAGGGCCAGGCCTTCGCGATCACTGTTCAGTGCTTGCTGCAAAAGGCGTGTGAAGGCGTGGCGGTTGAATACGTGGGTGAGACTGTCGAGTGTGGCTGCGAGGTGGGCGCGTTCCAGTTGGCCGCGCAGGTGCTGGATCTCGCTTTGCGCTGCCTGCAGGCGATAAAGGAATTTTTCCTGCTGATCCTGCATCTGCTGTGTGCTTTGTTGCAGATCGTTGAGCAAATGAGGCAGGTCGTCGATGATCGGCTCCTGCAGTGCGGCTAAGCCCTGATCCAGGCTGCTCTGGTAGTGACGGCTGCCGCTCAGGCTCTGGCTGAGGTCGCCTTCGAGATCATCGACCAGTTCGATGACTTGCTGTTGACCTGCGCGTGCTTCTTCCAGTTCGCCACGGATGATGTAGTCGCGAAACAGCTTGATTGCGGCTTCTGAAGGGAAACTGTCGAAATCGGCAACGATTCTATCCAGGCGCCTATTGAGGTCGGGTTCTTTGCCCTTGCTGTAGGTGTACCAGAGCGCATAGTGCACCGGGTTGGGCGGGATATTGTGTTGCACCATCAGGGGGACAGCGTTCTTTAGCAGGCTGGCCGCTTCGCGCGTGTCTTCCGTGTAGAGGTGTAGGAGGGTAGGCGCTTTGTTCGGCTGGCTCATGCGGGTCGCTGTCGCAGATTTTAATCAGGCAGCATAGATCAGCCTGGTGCATGCGCCTAGCAGCACGAAGCCTGTGCGAGGCTTCGTGCAAAACAAACTGTCAGGCTTCGAGCAGGCTGCGCAGCATCCAGGCAGTTTTTTCGTGGACCTGCATGCGTTGTGTCAGCAGGTCTGCTGTTGGCTCATCGCTGACCTTGTCGAGCAGCGGGAAAATACCACGCGCGGTGCGGGTTACCGCTTCCTGGCCCTGGACCAGCTGTTTGATCATGTCGGCAGCAGCGGGTACGCCTTCTTCTTCTTTGATAGAAGACAGGCGCGCATAGGCGGCGTAGGTACCCGGTGCCGGGAAGCCAAGGGCGCGGATGCGTTCGGCGATCTGGTCGACGGCCAGGGCGAGCTCGGTGTACTGACCCTCGAACATCAGGTGCAGGGTGTTGAACATTGGCCCTGTCACGTTCCAGTGGAAGTTGTGGGTCTTTAAATAAAGTGTGTAGGTGTCTGCGAGCAGGCGCGACAGGCCCTCGGCAATCGCAGCGCGGTCTTGTTCGGCAATTCCGATGTTGATTTCCATACCTTTCTCCTCGGTCAGGTTCTGGGCTTCAGTGGCCCCTTGATGGACCGATGCTAGCACAGTGCTGTGCCGTTTCGATCCTGTGGCGTACCTATTCAAAGTCTTTGCTTAGAAGGTCGCCCGGCTTGGAGGTTCAGGGCCAGTCGGTGCGGCAGGTGGTCGCTGGTGCAGCCCGGCATCATCGCGCTGGCGGCTGCACGTGGCGGCTTAACCCTATATAATCCCCCGCTTTGCCGCCGCGTCCCGGTCATGTGTCGAGGTGCCTGCCTGACTTAGCCTCATTACGAGCGGTCAAGCCCGACAGGTGCCTTACGCCGCCGTGTGTCGCCAGGCAGGCCTTCGCGAGTGTTGGCCGCCTGTCCCACTGTTTAAGACTCAAGAGAAGTGATCACCACCATGATGCGCAGCCACTATTGCGGCCAACTGAACGAGAGCCTGGACGGCCAGGAAGTCACCCTTTGCGGTTGGGTTCACCGCCGTCGCGACCATGGCGGGGTGATTTTCCTCGACATTCGTGACCGTGAAGGTCTGGCGCAGGTGGTATTCGACCCGGACCGTGCCGCGACTTTCGTCACTGCCGACAAAGTGCGCAGTGAATATGTGGTGAAGATCACCGGCAAGGTTCGTCTGCGTCCGGCCGGTGCCGGCAATGCCAATATGGCCTCCGGCGCTATCGAAGTGCTGGGTTATGAACTGGAAGTGCTCAACGAAGCGGAAACCCCGCCGTTCCCGCTCAACGAATACACCGACGTCGGCGAAGAAACCCGTCTGCGCTATCGATTTATCGACCTGCGTCGTCCGGAAATGGCAGCCAAGCTCAAGCTGCGTTCGAGCATCACCAGCAGCATTCGTCGCTACCTGGATGACAACGGCTTCCTTGATGTGGAAACGCCGATCCTCACCCGCGCTACCCCGGAAGGCGCACGTGACTACCTGGTGCCGAGCCGTACCCACGCCGGCAGCTTCTTCGCCCTGCCGCAATCGCCGCAGCTGTTCAAGCAACTGCTGATGGTCGCGGGCTTCGACCGCTACTACCAGATCGCCAAGTGCTTCCGTGATGAAGACCTGCGCGCTGACCGCCAGCCAGAATTCACCCAGATCGACATCGAAACCAGCTTCATGGATGAGGCCGACATTATGGCCATCACCGAGAAGATGGTCCGTCAGCTGTTCAAGGAGGTTCTGGACGTCGAGTTCGGCGAGCTGCCGCATATGACCCTGGCCGAAGCCATGCGTCGTTTCGGTTCCGACAAGCCGGACCTGCGTAACCCGCTGGAGCTGGTGGATGTGGCTGACCAGCTCAAGGACGTCGACTTCAAGGTGTTCGCCGGCCCGGCCAACGATCCCAAGTGCCGTGTTACCGCGCTGCGCGTACCGGGCGGGGCGAGCATGCCGCGCAAGCAGATCGACGACTACACCAAGTTCGTCGGCATCTACGGTGCCAAGGGCCTGGCCTATATCAAGGTCAACGAGCGCGCTGCCGGTGTTGAAGGCCTGCAATCGCCGATCGTCAAGAACATCCCGCTGGATAACATTAATGTGATCCTTGATCGCGTCGGTGCCGTGGATGGCGACATCGTGTTCTTCGGTGCCGACAAGGCCAAGATCGTCAGCGAAGCCCTGGGCGCACTGCGCATCAAACTGGGCCATGACCTGAGCCTGCTGACCTGCGAGTGGGCACCGCTGTGGGTTGTCGACTTCCCGATGTTCGAGGAGAACGACGACGGCAGCCTGACCGCCATGCACCACCCGTTCACCGCGCCCAAGTGCACGCCTGAAGAGCTGGCGGCGAATCCGTCTGCCGCGCTGTCGCGTGCCTACGACATGGTGCTCAACGGCACCGAGCTGGGTGGCGGTTCGATCCGTATCCACGACAAGGCCATGCAACAGACCGTATTCCGCGTGCTGGGTATCAGTGAAGACGAGCAGCAGGAAAAGTTCGGCTTCCTCCTCGACGCTCTCAAGTTCGGCGCGCCGCCCCACGGCGGCTTGGCCTTCGGCCTGGATCGCCTGGTGATGCTGATGACCGGCGCGCAGTCGATTCGCGAAGTGATTGCCTTCCCGAAAACCCAGAGCGCCGCCTGCGTGATGACTCAGGCACCGGGTGAGGTGGATAACAAGTCGCTGCGTGAACTGCATATTCGTCTGCGCGAGCAACCGAAAGCGGAATAAAGCGTCACAAGAAGCCTGGTTTTCCAGGCTTCTTCTTTAATAGCGGCCGGAGAGACTCGAACTCTCACGCCCCGATACTGAACGTGAAACAACCGGAGTGAGTTATGGCTGGTCATTCCAAATGGGCCAACATCAAGCACCGCAAGGGGCGTCAGGACGCCAAGCGCGGCAAGATCTTCACCAAGCTGATTCGTGAGCTGACCGTCGCCGCCAAGCACGGCGGCCCGATCCCGGCAGACAATCCACGCTTGCGCCTGGCGGTGGACAAGGCGCTGACGGCCAATATGTCGCGTGATGTTATCGACCGTGCCATCGCCCGGGGGGTGGGTAACGACGAAGCCGACAACATGATCGAGCTGACCTATGAAGGGTACGCGCCAAGCGGCGTGGCGATCTTCGTCGAGGCCATGACCGATAACCGCAACCGCACCGCCGCCGAAGTACGCCATGCCTTTACCAAGTGTGGCGGCAACCTGGGGACCGATGGCTCGGTGGCCTACATGTTCGACCGCAAGGGCCAGCTCGGTTTTGCCGCGGGTACCGATGAGGATGCGCTGATGGAGGCGGCGCTGGAAGCTGGCGCTGACGACGTGGAAATGGGCGAGGAGGGGGCCGCGCTGGTTTCCACCAGTTTTGTCGATTTTCATGCGGTCAACGAAGCGCTGGTTGCTGCCGGCTTCAAGGCGGAGGAAGCCGAGATTGCCATGATCCCGTCCATTAGCGCGCCAATCGACGATCTGGAGACCGCGCAGAAAGTCATCAAGCTGATCGATATGCTCGAAGACCTGGACGACGTGCAGAACGTCTACCACAACGCGGAAATTCCCGACGCGATCATGGAGCAGCTTGGCTGATTCCTGCCAGCAAGAGGAGGCCGGATCTCTGGGCAGTCTGTGGGCTGTCGGGGGCTCCGGCCTTTTCATTGATGGGGTGTGGTGACTCTGCCTGGCGCTGGCCCTATACTCCGCGACTGGATAAATAAACAGTTCGCAGTGCGTCAGTGGAGCAGGCATGACCTTGATTCTGGGTATCGACCCGGGCTCGCGCATCACCGGTTATGGCGTGGTGCGTGATACCGGGCGCACATGCGAGTACGTGGCATCGGGCTGCATTCGCACCGGCAGCGGTAGCATGCCGGAGCGCTTGCAGGCAGTGTTTCGCGGGGTGCGCGAGGTGATCCAGACTTACGGCCCGGTGACCATGGGCATCGAGCAGGTGTTTATGGCGCGCAACCCCGATTCCGCGCTCAAGCTAGGCCAGGCCCGGGGCGTGGCGATAGTGGCGGGTGTAGAGGCAGGGCTGGACATCTCCGAGTACACCGCGACCCAGGTCAAGCAGGCGATTGCCGGGACGGGCGGGGCGGGCAAGGAGCAGGTGCAGATGATGGTCATGCACTTGCTCAAGCTGGTGCAAAAGCCGCAGATCGACGCATCCGATGCCCTGGCCATTGCCTTGTGCCACGCGCATCATCGGCAAAGTCTTATTCCTCACGGGCTGGTCGCAGCCAAGCGGCGCGGCGGGCGTCTTCGTTTATAACCGGCTCCAAGGATTGCAGAGTGATTGGACGTTTACGCGGGACCCTGGCGGACAAGCAGCCGCCACATTTGATTCTGGATGTGAATGGGCTGGGCTATGAGCTGGAAGTGCCCATGACCACCCTGTACCGTTTGCCTGCCGTGGGCGAGCCGGTGACCCTGCACACCCACTTGGTGGTGCGCGAGGATGCTCACCTGTTGTACGGCTTTTATGAAAAGCGCGAGCGCGAGCTGTTCCGTGAGCTGATCCGCCTCAATGGCGTGGGACCGAAGCTGGCCCTGGCCTTGATGTCCGGGTTGGAGGTGGATGAGCTGGTGCGTTGCGTGCAGGCCCAGGACACCTCGGCGCTGGTCAGGGTGCCGGGTGTTGGCAAGAAAACCGCCGAGCGCCTGCTGGTCGAGCTCAAGGATCGCTTCAAGGCCTGGGAAACCTTGCCGGGGATGGCGACCCTGGTGGTTGAACCTCGCGGCCTGAGCACAGTCTCAAGCGCGGAGAATGATGCGGTGAGTGCACTCATCTCCCTGGGCTACAAGCCGCAGGAGGCCAGTCGCGCCGTTTCTGCGATCAAAGAAGATGGATTGAGCAGTGAAGATATGATTCGTCGTGCCCTCAAGGGAATGGTGTAAATGCTCGAAGCCGACCGCCTGATCACCGCCGCGCCGCGTGACCGCGACGAGCAGGTCGACCGCGCCATTCGTCCGTTGAAGCTGGCCGAGTACATTGGTCAGCCCAGTGTGCGCGAGCAGATGGAGCTGTTCATCCAGGCGGCCAAAGGCCGTGCCGAAGCGCTGGACCACACTCTGATTTTCGGCCCGCCCGGCCTTGGCAAGACCACCCTGGCCAATATCATCGCCCAGGAAATGGGCGTGTCGATCAAAAGCACCTCCGGCCCGGTGCTCGAACGGCCAGGTGATCTGGCGGCGCTGCTGACCAATCTTGAACCCGGCGATGTGCTGTTTATCGACGAGATTCACCGCCTTTCGCCCATTGTTGAAGAAGTGCTGTACCCGGCGATGGAGGACTTTCAGCTCGACATCATGATCGGCGAAGGTCCTGCCGCGCGTTCGATCAAACTCGACCTGCCGCCTTTTACCCTGGTTGGCGCCACCACCCGCGCTGGCATGCTGACCAATCCGCTGCGGGACCGTTTCGGTATCGTGCAGCGTCTGGAGTTCTACAACATCGATGACCTGGCCACCATTGTCGGGCGCTCGGCCGGCATTCTTGGCTTGCCCATCGAAGACCGCGGCGCCTTTGAAATCGCCCGGCGTGCCCGTGGCACGCCGCGTATCGCCAACCGGCTGCTGCGCCGTGTACGGGACTTCGCCGAAGTGCGTGGCAAGGGGCACATTACCCAGCAGATCGCCGATCTGGCGCTGAACCTGCTGGATGTCGATGAGCGCGGTTTCGATCACCAGGACCGGCGCTTGTTACTGACGATGATCGAGAAGTTCGACGGCGGCCCTGTGGGTGTTGACAGCCTGGCGGCGGCGATCAGTGAGGAGCGCCATACCATCGAGGATGTGCTGGAGCCTTATCTGATTCAGCAGGGCTACATCATGCGCACGCCACGCGGACGCGTGGTCACCCGGCATGCCTATTTGCACTTCGGCCTGAATGTGCCCAAACGCATGGGCGATTTGCCAACTGCTGACCTGTTCGCGGTGGATGATGAATAGAAAAAAATACTTACCATTGCCGATTGGCAAGTGCGGGAGCTGGCACTAGAGTATGCGCGCGCAAAACGGAGTTCAGCCGTTCGTCCATCGTTGTCGTGTGTACTACGAGGACACCGATGCCGGCGGCATCGTCTACTACGTCAATTACCTCAAATTCATGGAGCGGGCTCGCACCGAGCGTCTGCGCGATCTGGGCTTTGCCCAGTCGACGCTGGCCGGTGAGGGCCTGTTGTTCGTTGTGCACTCCAGTGAAGCGCGTTATCACGCGCCGGCGCGGTTGGATGACGAGTTGTTGGTAAGCGCCGAAGTGATCGAGTTGAACCGTGTCAGCCTGCGTTTCCGTCAACAAGTCAGGCGGGTAGCGGATGATGTGCTGCTGTGTGAAGGGCAGTTTTTGGTCGCCTGTGTAGGCGCCGACAATTTGAAACCCCGGGCCATTCCCCAAACCTTGCGTTCGGCCTTCGCCGACCTGGGCGGCGCGGGTACATCTGGTAAAGCAGGAGAGTAAGCGTGGAAGCCAACGCCGTTGACCACATGTCGATGTGGAGTTTGATCAGCAACGCCAGCCTGGTGGTGCAATTGGTGATGTTGACGCTGGTGGCCGCGTCGGTCATGTCCTGGGTCATGATTTTCCAGCGCATCAGCCTGCTGCGTGCGGCCAAGCGTGCCCTGGATGCGTTCGAGGAGCGCTTCTGGTCGGGTATCGACCTGTCCAAGCTGTATCGTCAGGCCGGTAGCAATCCTGATCCGGACTCGGGCCTGGAGCAGATCTTCCGCGCCGGCTTCAAGGAGTTCTCGCGTCTGCGCCAGCAGCCTGGCGTCGATCCGGATGCGGTCATGGACGGTGTGGCGCGTGCGATGCGCGTGGCCATCTCCCGTGAGGAAGAGAAGCTCGAGCAGAGCCTGCCGTTTCTCGCCACTGTGGGTTCGACCAGCCCCTATATCGGCCTGTTCGGTACCGTGTGGGGCATCATGAACTCTTTCCGTGGCCTGGCGCAGGTGCAGCAAGCCACCCTGGCAACGGTAGCGCCGGGTATCGCCGAGGCGTTGATCGCCACCGCCATTGGCCTGTTCGCCGCGATTCCTGCGGTAATCGCCTATAACCGCTTCGCCTCGCGTGGCGAGATGCTGATTGGTCGCTACTACACCTTCGCTGACGAGTTCCAGGCGATCCTGCACCGTAAAGTGCACACCAGCGACGAATAAGCCTCCGGCATTCTTTACTACAGGTTTCTCCAGTAATGGCCAGAATTCGTAACAGACGCAAACCCGTCGCCGAGATGAACGTGGTGCCCTACATCGACGTGATGTTGGTGCTGCTGGTCATCTTCATGGTGACGGCGCCCATGCTCAATCAGGGCGTCAAGGTCGACCTGCCGCAGGTCAGCAGCGAGGTCCTGCCGCAGGATAACGATGCGCAGGTCCTGACCATTTCCATCAAGGCCGACAAGACCTACTACTGGAACATGGGCAGCGAGGTCGATACCGATACCGTCCAGGACCAGGCCATGGATCTCGAAGGAATGACTCGCGCCGCGACGGCGATCATCAACCAGAGCCGTAGCCAGGGTAAGCAGGTGCAGGTATTCGTGCGTGGTGATAAGACGGTCGACTACGGCACCGTGATGTCGGCCATGGGTGGATTGCAGCAGGCGGGCGTGGGTAATGTCGGCCTGATCACCGAGGCGCCCTGATGCAGTACCAGCGCGAACCGTCTCCTTCGGAAAGCCTGTTCTGGCCCATCGTCTGGGCCGTGGCGCTGCACGTGCTGATGTTCGCGATGCTGTTCGTCAGCTTCGCCTTCGCCCCCGAATTGCCGCCTTCGCGGCCAATCGTTCAGGCGACGCTGTATCAGCTCAAGTCGCAGAGCCAGGCCACCACCCAGACCAACCAGAAGATCGCCGGGGAAACCAAGAAGACCACGGCGCCGATTTACGAGACCGAACAGCTCGAGCAGAAGAAGCTCGAGCAGGAGCAGGCGGCTGCCGCGAAAGCGGCGGAACAAAAGCAGGCTGAAGCCGCTCAAAAAGCCGAAGCGGCCGCCAAGGCTGCCGAGACCGCAGAGCAGAAGAAGGCTGAAGCTGAGCAGAAACGCCTGGCTGACGTGGCCAAGAAGAAAGCCGCGGACGATGCCGCCAAGCAGAAAGCCGCGGAAGAGGCCAAGAAAAAAGCGGCTGAGGATGCCAAGAAAAAGGCAGCCGAAGACGCGAAGAAAAAAGCAGCGGCCGAGGCGGCGAAGAAGAAAGCCGCTGACGATGCCAAGAAGAAGGCCGCAGCCGATGCGGCGCGCAAGGCTGTCGAGGACAAGAAGGCAGCGGCGCTGGCCGAGTTGCTCTCTGAGGACGTGGGCCGCCAGCAGGCCCTGGCCGACGAAGTGGGCGATCAGGTCGCTGGCAGCCTGGATGATCTGATCGTCATGCTGGTTAGCCAACAATGGCGGCGGCCACCTTCGGCACGCAACGGCATGAGCGTTGAGGTCATGATCGAGATGTTGCCCGATGGCACCATTACCAATGCCAGCGTAACCCGTTCCAGCGGCGATGCACCGTTCGACAATTCCGCCGTGCAAGCGGTGCGCAACGTCGGACGAGTGGCCGAAATGCAGCAACTCGATCGCGCTACCTTTGATCGACTTTACCGGCAGCGTCGTGCCGTCTTTAAACCGGAGGATTTAGGTCTGTGAATACCCTGATGCGTATCGCCCTGTTGGGCCTGGCCATGTTGGTCGGCACTGTACAGGCGGCTGATCCGTTGGTGATCAGCAGTGGCACCGACCGTGCCACGCCAATTGCCGTTGTGCCCTTCGGCTGGCAGGGCGGCAATGTGCTGCCCGAAGACATGTCCGACATCATTGGCAAGGACCTGCGCAATTCCGGCGTGTTCGAGCCGATCCCGCGCCAGAACATGATCAGTTTGCCGACCCAGGGCAGCGAAGTGATCTACCGCGACTGGAAAGCGCTGGGCGCGCAGTACGTGCTGGTGGGCAATATCGTGCCGGCCGGCGGTCGTTTGCAGGTGCAGTTCGGTCTGTTCAACGTGGCCACCGAGCAGCAGGTCATGACCGGCAGTGTCGGCGGCGGCGTCGATCAGCTGCGTGACATGGCGCACCATATCGCTGACCAGTCGTTCGAAAAGCTCACTGGCGTCAAGGGCGCTTTCTCCACCCGTCTGCTTTATGTGACGGCAGAGCGTTTCTCGGCCAACAACACGCGCTACACCCTGCAGCGTTCCGACTACGACGGTGCGCGTGCGGTGACCTTGTTGCAGTCGCGCGAGCCGATCCTGTCGCCATCGTTTGCACCGGATGGCCGTCGGATTGCCTACGTTTCGTTCGAGCAAGGTCGTCCACGCATCTTTGTTCAGCACATCGACACCGGTCGTCGTGAGCAGATCACCAACTTCGAAGGCCTGAACGGCGCGCCAGCCTGGTCGCCCGATGGCAATCGCCTGGCTTTCGTGCTGTCGCGCGATGGCAACCCGGAAATTTACGTGATGGACATGGGTACGCGTCAGATCCGGCGTGTGACCAATCAAGGCTCCATCGATACCGAACCGTTCTGGGGTAAGGATGGTCAAACCATCTACTTCACCTCGGACCGCTCTGGCAAACCGCAGATCTACAAGACGAACATCAATAGCGGTGCGGCTGAGCGAGTGACTTTTGTCGGCAACTACAACGCCAACCCTAAGCTGTCTGCCGATGAAAAGACCCTGGTAATGATTCATCGCCAGGATGGCTACACCGTGTTCAAGGTTGCGGCCCAGGACCTGCAGCGCGGCAATTTGCGGATTTTGTCCGATACAAGTTTGGATGAGTCCCCTACTGTTGCGCCCAACGGCACCATGCTAATCTACGCCACCCGCCAGCAGGGGCGGGGAGTCTTGATGTTAGCGTCCGTAAATGGTCGCGTAAGGCTCCCTCTTCCTACCGCTCAAGGCGAAGTTCGAGAGCCTTCCTGGTCCCCCTTCCTGAACTGATGCGGCGCTACACCACTTAATACACTGGGGTTCATTAGGAGTTACACGATGGAAATGCTGAAATTTGGCAAATTTGCTGCACTGAGCCTGGCTCTCGCCGTGGCTGTAGGTTGTTCCTCCAAAGGCGGTGACACCGCTGGCGAAGGCGCTGTTGATCCGAACGCTGGCTACGGTGCTAACACCGGCGCCGTTGATGGCAGCCTGAGCGAAGAAGCTGCTCTGCGCGCTATCACCACTTTCTACTTCGAATACGACAGCTCGGACCTGAAGCCGGAAGCCATGCGCGCTCTGGACGTTCACGCCAAAGACCTGAAAGGCAATGGCGCTCGCGTCGTTCTGGAAGGCCACGCTGACGAGCGCGGTACCCGTGAGTACAACATGGCTCTGGGCGAGCGTCGTGCGAAAGCCGTTCAGCGCTACCTGGTACTGCAGGGCGTTTCCCCGGCTCAGCTGGAACTGGTTTCCTACGGCGAAGAGCGTCCGGTTGCCACTGGCAACGACGAGCAGTCCTGGGCTCAGAACCGTCGCGTCGAACTGCGTAAGTAATTCGATATGCGAACGTGCCGTCGTGTCATAACCGTTCTGGCGCTCAGCCTGCCCCTGGTGGCAATGGCTGAGATTCCCGTGGTCGATAACAATGCCGGTAACGGCAGCAGTAGTTATCCACCTGCTGGTTATGGCACGTCTGGTGCCTATGCGGGGGGAGGGGCGCAAGCCCCTGCCTCTGCGCAGGGCATGCTGTTCAGCCAGCTGCAGCAGATGCAGCAGGAAATCGCGCAACTGCGCGGTCTGCTCGAAGAGCAGCAGAATGAAATTCAGCGCATGAAGCAGGAAGGCCTGGAGCGTTATCAGGACCTCGACAAGCGTCTGAGCAGTGGAGCGGCCGGTGCTGCAGCCACACAAAATTCCACCGCGGGCGCGATTGATGCCAGCGGTACACCATCGCCGAGTGGCGAGGTGGCGAGTGGTGGCAGCGAACCTGCCGACCCCGCAAAAGAAAAGCTGTTCTATGAGGCCGCCTTTGATCTGATCAAGGCAAAGGATTTCGACAAGGCCAGCCAGGCGTTCAGCGCGTTTCTGCGTAAATACCCCAACAGTGTCTACGCGGGTAATGCCCAGTACTGGTTGGGTGAAGTGAACCTGGCCAAAGGTGATCTGCAGGGCGCGGGTCAGGCCTTTGCACGGGTTAGCCAGACTTACCCGCAGCATGCCAAAGTGCCTGATTCGTTGTTCAAACTGGCAGATGTCGAGCAGCGTCTTGGAAATGCCGACAAGGCCAAGGGTATCCTGCAGCAGGTCATTGCCCAGTATCCCGGCACATCGGCCGCGCAATTGGCGCAGCGAGATTTGCAGCGTCTGCCTTAAGCACGTTGTAGTTGATAAAAACCCGCGCCTGTCGCGGGCTTTTTATATCCCGCCATACTTGTCGGCCACCCTTCGGGACGTGGCTGCGCAACGTTAAAAATTTCTCCCGGAAAATTTTTCGTATACAATCGCGCCCCTTTTCCCGCAACGGAGGCGGATGGCCTGTTTCGCCGTCACGCCCGTGGCCCATATGCTTGATACCCTGCGCATTACCGAGATTTTTTATTCGCTGCAGGGCGAGACTCGCACCGCCGGCTTGCCGACAGTGTTTGTTCGCCTTACCGGCTGTCCCTTGCGTTGTCAGTATTGCGATACGGCATACGCTTTCAGTGGCGGCGAGCTTATGCCGCTGGACACTATTGTCGAGCGCGTCGCCGGTTATCGGCCGCGTTACGTCTGCGTCACCGGTGGTGAGCCGCTGGCTCAGCCTGGTTGCATTGCTTTGCTGACGCGGCTGTGCGATGCCGGCTATGAGGTGTCGCTGGAGACCAGTGGCGCGCTGGATGTGTCAGCAGTCGATCCCCGGGTCAGCAAAGTGCTCGACCTGAAGACGCCGGGTTCGGCCGAGGTCGGGCGCAACCGCTACGACAATATCGCGCTGCTGACGCTCAACGACCAGGTCAAGTTCGTCATCTGTTCGCGTGAGGACTACGACTGGGCTGTCAGCAAGCTGATCGAGTACCGCCTCGCGGAGCGCGCAGGTGAAGTGTTGTTCTCGCCCAGCCACCAGCAAGTCAGCGCCCGTGCCCTGGCCGACTGGATCGTGGCCGACAACTTGCCGGTGCGGCTGCAGCTGCAATTGCACAAACTTCTCTGGAACGACGAGCCGGGACACTGATGATGAATGACAAGAAAGCGGTAATTCTTCTCTCCGGTGGCCTGGACTCGGCGACGGTGGTGGCCATGGCCAAGGCCGAGGGCTACGCCTGTTACAGCATGAGCTTCGACTATGGCCAGCGCCATCGTGCGGAATTGCAGGCGGCTGAGCAGGTGGCCCGGCAGTTGGGGGTGGTCGCGCACAAGGTGATCGGCCTGGACCTCGATGGCATGGGTGGCTCGGCGTTGACCGATAACGCCATTGCCGTTCCGGAAACGCCCGGCGAAGGCATACCGGTAACCTATGTGCCAGCCCGCAATACGGTGTTCCTGTCGCTGGCGTTGGGTTGGGCTGAGGTGCTGGGTGCGCGCGACATCTTTATTGGTGTCAACGCGGTGGATTATTCCGGTTATCCGGATTGTCGGCCGGAATTTATCGAGGCGTTCGAGCGCTTGGCCAATTTGGCGACCAAGGCGGGTGTGGAGGGTGAGGGCTTCCGGATTCAGGCGCCGCTGCAGCACATGAGCAAGGCCGATATCGTGCAGGCCGGAGTCCGTCTGGGCGTCGATTACGGCCTGACCGTTTCCTGCTACCAGGCGGATGCGCAAGGGCGCGGGTGCGGTCGTTGTGATAGCTGCCGCTTGCGTGCCGCAGGCTTTGCCGCCGCTGGCGTAGCGGACCCGACCCGTTATTGCTGAAATATTTTTTCCTGGAGTGTGTTGATTTTCTGAATTAAATCAGTATCATGCGCACCACCTCGGGTCGTTAGCTCAGTTGGTAGAGCAGTTGGCTTTTAACCAATTGGTCGTAGGTTCGAATCCTACACGACCCACCAGATACACTTCCTTAGGAAGTCTGAAAAGCCTGAAATCGCTGCTGCGGTCTCAGGCTTTTTTGTGTGCCTCGCATAATGGCTGGCGATTGGTCTGCTTTTGCTGGCGTGGCGCCAGGTGTAGCCCTGTCACGAGCCGTTGCTGGGTATAATCGCAGCCTTGAACGCCGTAGAGCCTGATGACATGACGCAGATTTCCGAACGCCTTCTGGTGCAAGCCCATCTGGATGCCAAGCGCCCTGTGCCGTTGACGCCGGAGCAGGAGGCGTTCTACCGGGCTGAAATTGCCACCGAACTGAAAAAGCAGAACGCTGTGCTTGTCGCCCACTACTACTGTGACCCGGTATTGCAGGCCCTGGCCGAGGAAACTGGCGGCTGCGTCTCCGACTCCCTGGAGATGGCCCGCTTCGGTAATGCCCATCCGGCGCAGACCGTGCTGGTCGCAGGGGTCAAGTTCATGGGCGAGACGGCGAAAATCCTCAACCCGGAAAAGCGCGTGCTGATGCCGACCCTGGAGGCGACCTGTTCGCTCGACCTGGGCTGCCCGGTAACCGAGTTTGCCGCCTTCTGCGACCAGCATCCGCAGCGTACCGTGGTGGTGTATGCCAATACCTCGGCTGCGGTTAAGGCCCGTGCCGATTGGGTGGTTACTTCCAGCTGTGCGGTGGAGATTGTCGAGCACCTGATGGATAACGGCGAAAGCATCATCTGGGCGCCTGATCAGCACCTGGGCCGTTATATCCAGAACAAGACCGGCGCCGACATGCTGCTGTGGGATGGCGCTTGCATCGTGCACGAGGAGTTCAAGGCCAAGCAGCTCGAGGACATGAAGGCGCTGTACCCGGACGCGGCTGTGCTGGTGCACCCTGAGTCGCCGACCGCGGTGATTGAGCTGGCCGATGCCGTTGGCTCTACCAGCCAACTGATCGCCGCCGCGCAGCGCATGCCCAATCGTACCTTTATCGTCGCTACCGACCGCGGCATCTTCTACAAGATGCAGCAGCTGTGCCCGGACAAGGTGTTCGTCGAGGCGCCCACCGCCGGTAACGGCGCGGCCTGCCGTAGTTGTGCGCATTGCCCGTGGATGGCGATGAATACGTTGGAGCGTACATTGGCTTGTTTGCGCGAGGGCAGTAACGAAATATTTGTCGATGCAGCGCTGATTCCCAAGGCCATCCGGCCACTCAAGCGCATGCTCGATTTCACCCAGGCGGCGCGGATGAAGCTCAGTGGTAACGCCTGAGGCATAAATGCCAATGTTGCCTGATGCCGCTCATGCTGACTTGATGAGCGGCATTTTTGTGTGGTGCCCCGATCGGTTGTGACAGCACCGCGGCGGATGACGCGAGAGCGAAGTTGTTCGCAACTGCATCGCGAATAAATTCGTTCCTACAGGGCGTGCAGCGGTTCGCGAAGGCGCTAGCGCAGCATCTGTTCGACCATTCGCTGTTCGTCAATCAGCTCGCGCTGGCGGGCGTCGATGCGTGAGGCGAGCTGGAAGTTATTGCTGGCGCGGCGTTTGGCGAAGTCCAACTGCTCGATGGCCTGCTTGTAGTCGCCGACCAGGGCGAAGTATTCGGCACGTGCCTGGTGCAAGCCAATGGTGTTGCCGGTCAGGCCACGAATTTCGGCGACCTGATACCACACGTCAGGGTCCTTGCCGCGGTTCTTGAGCAGTTCATCGAGGGCGCGTTCGGCGTCCTGGGTGCGGCCCTGTTTGATCAGCAGGTCGATGCGCGCCTGCTTGAGTGGGTAGTTGCTCGGGTAAAGCTTGAGCATTCTATCCAGGCGGCGCTGTGCGTCGTCCAGGCCGCGGGTGGCCATGTCGAGTTCGACCTGCGCCAGGTTATAGGTAATGTCGTCCGGTGCGCCCTGCAGCAGCGTTTTTAGTGTGTTGCGGGCTTCGTCGTACTGGGCGCCCTTGATCTGGGCGAGCGCCAGGCCGTAGCGCGCGGCATCGAGCTTGGGGTTTTCATCGAGCATGGCGCGAAAGCGTTTGGCGGCCAGCCCTGGAGTTTCTTCGTAGATCAGCTGGACCCGTGCGCGCAGCAACTGGTAGCGCAGTGTGTCTTCGATACCCTGGGCTGGATACTGCTCGGCGCGGTTGCGGGTGTCAGCGATGCGCGATTCGGATACCGGGTGGGTCAGCAGGAACTCCGGTGGCATGCGGTCGTAGCGGTACTGACGCATCAGGCGTTCGAACATGCTGGGCATGGCGCGGGGGTCGTAACCGGCTTTTTCCAGGTTGACCAGGCCAATGCGGTCGGCTTCCTGCTCGTTCTGCCGAGAGAAGCGGCGCTGCTCCTGAATCGCCGCAGCCTGGGTCGAGGCGATGGCGGCGATACCGACATCACCAGCGCCAGCCGCCGCCGCCACGATGCCGGCGAGCATGGCCGCCATGACCGGGATCTGCATGCGCTGTTGGGCTTCCAGGCCGCGGGCAAAATGGCGTTGCGACAGGTGAGCCAGTTCGTGAGCCATGACCGAGGCGTATTCGGCTTCGGTCTGGGCGTAGAGGAACAGCCCACCGTTGACCCCGATGATTCCGCCGGGCGCTGCGAAGGCGTTGATCTGTGGGCTGTTGAGCAGAACGAACTCCAGGCGTCGGTCCTGTACCTGGCTGGTCTCGCCCAGGCGGTAAACGCTGGTTTCGACGAAGTCCTTGAGTTGCGGGTCATCCAGTTGGCTGACCTGGCCGCGCACCAGGCTTAGCCAGGCACGACCGAGTTGGTATTCCTGTTGCGGGGAGACGAGGGCGGAGCTGGCGTCGCCGAGTGACGGGAGGTCGTTGGCCAGGCCCGGTTGGGCAAACAGGCAGGCGAGCGTCAGCAGGGTAGGGCGCAGAACATTCATGCACAGGGCTCATGGGCAGACAAAGGCCTACTGTAGCCGCCTAGACGCTTGCCTGGCCAGGGTTGCTCGGCTTTAGGTATCCTTTGTGCCGACTCGAGGAGAATGGCATGAACGATGCGTACACCCCTGACTTAGGCGCAGACGCCGAAGTCGATGCCACTGGCCTCAATTGCCCCATGCCCTTGCTCAAGGCCAAGCTGGCGCTCAATCAACTGGTCAGCGGCGCTGTGCTCAAGGTGACGGCCACCGATGCGGGATCGCAGCGCGATTTTCGCGCGTTCGCTCGTCTTGCCGGGCACACCCTGGTGCGCGAGGAAGAGGACGCCGGGGTATTTCGTTACTGGTTGCGTAAGGCGTGATGCCGCTCGGGTGGCGGCAGATTTCACTCAAGGATGCTCAATGATCAAGGTATTACGCAGCTGGCTGCACCGCTATTTTTCCGACGAGCAGGCCGTGGTGCTGGCAGTGCTGGTTATCGCGGGCTTTGCGGTTGTACTGATTTTCGGCGGCATGCTCGCTCCGGTGCTGACTGGCCTGGTGCTGGCGTTTCTGATGCAGGGGCTGGTCAATGCGCTTGAGCGCCTGCGCATGCCGCATATTGCGGCGGTGTGGCTGGTGTTCATGTTGTTTATCGGTGCGCTGGCGTTGTGTCTGCTGGTGTTGATGCCGCTGCTCTGGCAACAGCTGACCACCCTGTTCAACGAACTGCCACGCATGCTCGGCGAGTGGCAGGCGCTGTTCCTCTTGCTACCGGATCGCTACCCGGCGCTGATCACCGATCAGCAGGTGGTGCAACTGATCGATACCGTGCGCGGCGAGCTGGGCAAGTTTGGTCAGTGGGCGCTGACGTTCTCGCTGTCGAGCCTGCCGTTTGTGATCGGCATGATGGTCTATCTGGTGCTGGTGCCGATTCTGGTGTTCTTCTTTCTCAAGGACCGCGAGCTGATTGGCCAGTGGTTTCGCAGTTATCTGCCTCGTGAGCGAAGCCTGCTATCACAGGTGGCGCAGGAGATGAACCAGCAGATCGCCAACTACATCCGCGGCAAGGTCATCGAGATCATCATCTGCGGCGTGGTCACTTACATCGTGTTCGCGGCGCTGGGGCTCAACTACGCCGCCTTGCTGGCGATGCTGGTCGGCCTGTCGGTGGTGGTGCCTTACATCGGCGCGGTGGTGGTGACCATTCCGGTGGCGCTGATCGCCTTGTTTCAGTGGGGCTGGAGCGACCAGTTCATGTACCTGATGCTGGCCTATGCGGTGATCCAGACGCTGGACGGTAACGTACTGGTGCCCTTGCTGTTCTCCGAGGCGGTGAACCTGCACCCGGTCGCGATCATCTGCGCTGCCCTGTTGTTCGGCGGCCTCTGGGGCTTCTGGGGGATTTTCTTCTCGATACCACTGGCGACTCTGTTCAAGGCGTTGCTTGATGCCTGGCCGCGCAGTGAGCCGCTTAGCGGCTAATAGAGTGGTGTGGCACCGCGCTGAGCGTGCGGTGCCACACTGCCTGGTTCAGGCGCCGTTGAGGGCCTGTGCTGCCGCCAGTACCGCCTCGACATGCCCGGGCACTTTAACGCCACGCCATTCCTGGCGCAGCACGCCATCGCGGTCAAGCAGAAAGGTGCTGCGGTCTACGCCCAGGTATTCCTTGCCGTAGAGCTTCTTCAGCTTGATCACGTCGAACAGCTGGCACAGGGCTTCGTCTTTGTCCGAGATCAGCTCGAAGGGAAAAGCCTGCTTGCACTTGAAGTTCTCGTGCGACTTCAGGCCGTCTCTCGACACGCCGAAGACCAGGGTGTTGGCCGCCTGGAAGGCAGGGTAGTGATCGCGAAACCCCTGGCCTTCGGTGGTGCAGCCTGGTGTGCTGTCCTTGGGGTAGAAGTAGATCACCAGGTTCTGACCCTTGAGGGCTGACAGTTGTACGGTCAGGCCGCTGGTGGCCAGGGCCTGGAAATCATCAACCGGCTTGTCGAGTGTCACGGCCATTAAAGGCTCCTTCAGGCTGGGGTTTGCGGACGCCAGGGTTCGATCAGGGCGTCCAGGTTCAGGGCGTCGGCAAAATCGAGGAACTGGTCGCGCAGCCAGCTGATCTGGGTGCCGGCGGGCAGGGTCACGGTCAGGGTCGCGTTGAGCATGGTGCCGCCGGTCTGCGGAGCCAGGTAGGTGTCGCAGGTAAGGTTTTCCAGCTCGACCTGATGGTCGAGGAAGAACTGGCACAGCTCATTGAGAATGTCCGGGCGATACACCGAGCTGACGTAGGCCACGTAGGGCAGGGCCTGGGGACGATTCTCCGCCGCACCGCAGCGCGTCACATTGACCGAGAACTGGTGCTTCTTGGCCAGCACCGGCAGGCTCGATTCCAGGCGCGCCAGGGCATCCCAGCTACCGGAAATCTGCAGGACCAGAGCGCTTAATTCGCCGTGACGGCTCAGGCGCGTGCTGATCACGGCGCAACGGTTCTCGTGGCTGGCACGGCAAAGCACGTTGGTCAGCTCCATGGCATTGGGGCCGAGTGCGCTGATGACGAGGAATTGTTCGCGTACTGAGGGGGTGGACATGCAGCCTTCCTAAAGCGATGAGCGGTCGGCCCGCTGTTCACAGTGCCGATCAAAGCCGGAAGGGTAGCGAAAAGCGCTGCTCAGGGGAATGCTCGCGGGCATTCCAGGCACCGAATGTTGCCGCCACACATCGCATCGCACGCATTGCCGAGAGGCCGCGTCCGTCGCTTGTACAAGGCAGGTGGCGCCAGTACCATTACCGCTCTCTTTTTCCGGCAGGAGCGGTTGCATGATTGCGGGCAGTATGGTGGCACTGGTCACGCCCATGGATGCACAAGGTGGTCTCGATTGGGACAGCCTGAGCAAACTGGTGGATTTCCACCTGCAAGAGGGCACCAACGCCATTGTCGCAGTCGGCACCACCGGCGAGTCGGCAACTCTGGAAGTCCCCGAGCACATCGAAGTGATCCGCCGCGTGGTCGATCAGGTCGCCGGGCGTATCCCGGTGATTGCCGGTACCGGCGGCAACTCCACGCGCGAGTCGGTCGAGCTGACCCGCGCAGCCAAGGATGTCGGCGCCGACGCCTGTCTGCTGGTGACCCCTTACTACAACAAGCCGACTCAGGAAGGCCTGTACCTGCACTTCCGGCACATCGCCGAGTCAGTTGCCATCCCACAGATTCTCTACAACGTACCCGGCCGCACCGTATGCGACATGCTGCCGGAGACGGTCGAGCGCCTGGCCAAGATCGACAACATCATCGGCATCAAGGAAGCCACTGGCGACCTGCAACGTGCCCAGGATGTACTCGACCGGGTGAGCAAAGAGTTTCTCGTCTACTCCGGTGACGATGCCACCGCTGTCGAGCTGATGCTGCTGGGCGGCAAAGGCAATATTTCGGTGACCGCCAACGTCGCCCCGCGCGCCATGAGCGACCTGTGCGCTGCGGCCATGCGTGGTGAAGCGGCCATCGCCCGCGCTATCAACGATCGCCTGATGCCGCTGCACAAGGCGCTGTTCATCGAATCCAACCCGATTCCGGTGAAGTGGGCGCTGCATGAAATGGGCATGATGCCCGATGGTATTCGCCTGCCGCTGACCTGGCTCAGCCCGCGTTGTCATGAACCGCTGCGTCAGGCCCTGCGCCAGTCCGGCGTATTGGTTTAATTGAGGAATTACTGCGCATGAAGCGACTGGCCGGATTCTCTGCACTTGCTCTGATCATCACCAGCACCAGCGGTTGCGGCTGGCTCTGGGGTGACGATGGCTATTTCCGCGACCGCGGCGGCGACTACCTGGGGGCGCGCCAGACCGCTCCGATGCAACTGCCCGAGGGCGTGCAAAGCAAACGTCTTGACCCGCTGCTGCCGGTGCCGCAACAGGTTGCCAACAGCACCGCGGTCGAAGGTGAATTTGAAGTGCCGCGGCCCCAGGCCATGGCCATTCGCGCCGATGCCAGCGAGTTCAGCCTGCAGAAGAGTGGCGACTCCAGCTGGCTGGTTGCCCAGCGTGTGCCGGCAGAAGTCTGGCCAATGGCGCGTCAGTTCTTCGAGGACAGCGGCTTCCGCATCGTCGATGAACGCCCGCAAACGGGTGAGTTCAGCACGGCCTGGCAGCGCATCGATGAGCTTTCCACTGTCATGGCTCGCCGCCTCGGTGCCCGTGTTGCCAACGTCGATTCGGCTGAAACCCGTGTGCGTGTGCGCATCGAGCCGGGTGTGCAGCGCAACACCAGCGAGATTTTTGTGGTCAGCGCCGAACGGGCTGCTGGCAGCACTGCCGATGTGCCCTTCACCACCCGCAGCAGCAATGCCGCACTCGATGGCGCCTTGCTCGACGAGCTGGTTGCCAGTATGGCGCGTGGCGCAGAGCAGGGCGGTTCCGTCTCGTTGCTGGCAGCCCGTGATTACGACGCGCCAAGCCGCGTGAGCCTGTCCGAGGATGGCAACGGCAATCCGGTGCTGAACCTGGGCGCCGACTTTGACCGCGCCTGGTCCGGTGTGGGCCGCTCGCTGGAAATGGCTGACGTGCGGGTCGACGACATTAACCGCAGTCTGGGCGTGTACTACGTCAACCTGGCAGAAGGTGCTGAGCGCAAGGACGAAACTCCTGGCTTCTTCGGCCGCCTGTTTGGCAGCGAATCGAGCAAGGAAGAGATCGACGCCCGAGCCGAGCGCTACCAGGTACGCCTGACCGCCGTAGGTGACAGCGTGCAGGTCACCGTCGAAAAAGACCTCAACACAGTCGCACCCTCGGATGTTGCTCGCCGCGTGTTGGGCCTGATCCAGGATAATCTCGGCTAACGCCCAGACGTCTCGGTGCTGCATCACCAATAGGCGAAACCTTCCGGGTTTCGCCTGTTTCGTTTCCTAAGGGCCAATTCCATGACCACACCTTCGACCCTCAGCCTGAAAAAGATCTACTCGGGCAAAGTCCGTGACCTCTATGAAATCGACGACGCCCGCATGCTGATGGTCGCCACCGATCGCCTGTCCGCATTCGACGTCATCCTCGCCGAACCCATTCCGGACAAAGGCAAGATTCTCACCTCGATTTCCAACTTCTGGTTCGACAAGCTCGCCCACCTGGTCCCCAACCACTTCACCGGGGACAAGGTCGAGGACGTGGTCCCAGCGGCTGAGCTACCCCTGGTCGAAGGTCGTGCTGTAGTCGCCAAGCGCCTCAAACCGATCGCCGTCGAAGCCATTGTGCGTGGCTATATCGTCGGCTCCGGCTGGAAGGAGTACCAGAAGAGCGGCACCGTCTGCGGCATCCCCCTGCCGGCTGGCCTGAAAGAAGCCGCCAAGCTGCCCGAGCCGATCTTCACCCCGTCGACCAAGGCCGCTGTCGGCGACCATGACGAGAACATCAGCTTCGCCCAGTGCGAAGCCATTATCGGCGCCGAAATCGCCGCTCAGGTGCGCGATACCGCTATCGCCCTGTACAGCGCTGCCGTCGAATACGCCGCTACGCGCGGCATCATCATTGCCGACACCAAGTTTGAATTCGGTCTGGATGAGCACGGCACCCTGACCCTGATGGACGAGGTGCTCACCCCAGACTCCAGCCGCTTCTGGCCTGCCGAAAGCTACGCCGAAGGCAGCAACCCGCCGAGCTTCGATAAGCAGTTTGTGCGTGACTGGCTCGAGTCCACCGGCTGGAACAAGCAAGCCCCAGCACCGGCCGTCCCGGCCGAGGTGGCGCAAAAGACCGCCGACAAGTACCGCGAGGCGTTGACCAAACTCACCTCCTAAGCACCACAGGGGCCTGTTTTTATCGCAAGCATCTGAAAGCATGCGAAAAATCCAAAAACAGGCTTCGCTAAACGCGCATCTACTGTTATGATGCGCGCCGCTTGGGAAGATGCCGGAGTGGCCGAACGGGACGGATTCGAAATCCGTTGTATCAGCGATGGTACCTAGGGTTCAAATCCCTATCTTCCCGCCATATTGCAAGAATAAGCCCCTGAAATTCATAGAGTTTCGGGGGCTTTTTCGTTTCAGAGCGGGTAAGTGTCGAAGAAGTGTCGAAAGCTAGAGTTGGCGTAAGGGATGGCGCTTTGCTAGCTTCAACTGGTGCATGGGCTTATGTAGGCATGATTAGCGCAAGCGATTGCACAAGCTGCAAGAAGACTTAACAGTTATTTAAGGATGAAGACATGACTGACCGAAGACCTCTGAACCCCCACGTAACCGTTCCTAAGCCTGGCGGTGGAGAGCAGCCGCGATCCAGAAATAATGACGGGCAAGTTCGCGATAAACGTAGTGATGCAGGAAAGCCAAGGAAGAAGTAACGAGCTTGTGGGAAGGGGCAGACGGCTTAGTTAGCGTTCTGCCTCAGATAAAAAAGCGTTCTTCCATGATTGTGGCCCAAGCCTCACCGCGTCCTGCAGGTGATCCGGCGCCAGGTGTGTATATCTCATGGTCATTGCCAGGCTGGTATGCCCCAGGATCTTTTGCAGCGTGAGGATGTTCCCGCCGTTCATCACGAACCGACTGGCGAAGGTATGTCGCAGCACATGCGATGACTGGCCAGCGGGAACAGGTAAGCGCGAATGAGCCAGGGCCTTGTCAAAGCTGTTCAAGCAGTTGCTAAACAGGCCGTGCTCTTTGAAGTGTCGGTGAATCTGCGTTTCGAGATCCTGGGCAATAGGGATTGATCGCACACGCTTGCCCTTGGTGTTGACGAAGGTAACCAGCTGGTTGCGTACTCTTTCGGGTGTCAGCGCCTGAGCCTCACCCCAGCGAGAACCTGTAGCCAGGCAGATTGCCGCGACCATGGCGACATGAGGCGTCTTGCAGTAGCCATGAATGGTGGTGAACAGCTTTTCGATTTGCTGGTCGGTCAGGTAGGACAGTTCCTTTTCCTGTAAGCGGAGAGGGCGGACACGAGTAAGCGGGTTTTCATAGTCGATCTCGCCGAGCTGATGCAGCACGTTGAACACCGAGCGCAGATAGCCAAGGCGGTTATTCAGCGTTTTAGGGTTGGCACCACTCTTGAGCGCCAGGGCGCGATATTCGGCATATTCGTTGCCGGTCATCTTGATGGCTACAGGGTCTCGAAGGTCTTTGGCCATGGCATCGAGCAGCCTACGGCGTGCAGGTCCGTCGCTTAGCGTATGCGCATGAAGAATCGCCCAGCGATCAACCAGTTCTGACAGCTTGCGCCGGTCTTTCGGCTTGGGCGACCAGTCAGGTGTTTCAATGACTTTGGCCTTGCAGGTCGCTTCAAACCGGCTGGCTTCGGCCTTTGTCTTGAACGTCTTGCGGAAGCGCTTACCTTTGATGGGTTCGACGTCGACCTTCCATCGGCCATCCGCTAGCTGTTCAATCGCCATGATCACCGCCTTGGCCGGGAGCTAGAACGTCAGCGTGTTTGTGTTGTTTGTGTATTTGGCAAACAAACATCAGACGGCCCTACCCCATCGAACGTGTCTTTCTTCGAGTAAGTCGCGGATATGACGGTAAATGGCTAACTGGTCCATGTCCTTGGCGGCATAGTGGTCGCGGATGACTGGCCAGCAGTCCCATTGCTGGAGAGTCTTGAAAGCCTTTTTTGCGCCCACCCGCTCCCTTGCCAGCAGGCTGACGAAGTTTCCCAGGAATAGCTCCACGTTCTTGCCGGAGAAGCCGCGCGACGTCTTGTAATAGCGCTTGTACTCGGTCTGATCGAGCAGGGATTCCACCGGCAGATCGACGCGCACGTCATCGCGAATCAGGGTCCAGATAGGCTCGAAGTAGCCAGGGCGTGACAGCAGCTTGAATTGCCCCAGGCCATAGCACCAAAGGCCGTCCAGATGCGCTGAGAAGGCCTCAAAGGTGCGGGTTTCAATGGGGGCCGAAGACTGGAGGTCCAGGGAGCCACTGGCGAACTGTTGGATGATCGAGTGGTGGTAGCGCAGTTCGACGCGCCACACGTCCTGGGCCGGGTTGTAGTTGTCCGGGTCGCCTTCGTCGAAGCTGTCACGGCGGCGCCACACGCTTTCCCAGTAGTCGAGCTTATCGGTCGCGCGGGCCTGTTCGGTCTTGTTGTAGATACAGAGCTGGACGCCGTTTGCCGAACCGAACATCGAGGTTTCGCCACGGCCATAGGTGCTCGACTTGGTGGACCAGTTAATCTCGTTAATGCCGCTGATGTCGCGGTGCATGCGTGCCTTGCAGTGCATCCGGGCAACCAGATCAGCTGGGGGCGTCCAGCCTTGCAGGTCTAGCGCAAGGTGTACCGCGCACTGGTTGACGTCCACATTGGTCATGAGTGCCTGGGCGTAGAAATCCATGCGCGCTTGCAGACGCTCAGGCGACAGGGCGTCGATTGCGTGGGGCGAGACCTCAATTTTCAGGTGTGGGCCGATGCTTTCGAGCTTGGCGTTGAAGTTCTTCACCAACAGGATGAAACCCAGGTCAGCGTTTTGCAGCTTGTACTGGTAGCCCGAGTCACGGCCTACACGGCCGGAGTGCCAGCGCTGGCCGGCAAACTCAACCAGGGTGCCCGGTTTCTCAAACAGCGCCATGATTTCCGGGCGGATCAGCCCCCGGTAAAGCTGGCGGACCGTATCGACGCCACAGCGCAGCAGGCGAACGCCTGACAGGTCGGTGATCACTGCGGTTTTCTGGTCGAAGAAAAGGCGACCGGTTTTAGACTCGGCAAACAGACGGTCTACCCGGATTTGATCTTTTGCAGTCATTTCTAACGCTCCAAATTGTGACGAATCGACACTGTTTAACTCTGTTTATCTGACGTGTTACAGGGACGTCAGCGCATGCGCGGCGGCGCATCCGCGCGCTCGTGCCTCACGCGCACTCTCACCGCCGCGCATGGCGTGCATCACTTGATCGTCCTGGGCATGCGGCTGTTGTCGCCCACCACAACAACGCGTGAGGTGGCATCACTGGGTACAGCGGGTTGGACTGGGGCTGATGCGTAGGATGGGGGCAACGCACTGGGCGGGGCTTGTTGTTCCTGGCCTATGGCCGGAGGGGGCAGCCGATCAGGCTTGGCGGGGTCGAAGGCGCCTTCATCGACATAGGCCATGCAGGCCGAGAACGACACAACCGCGCGAGTGCCCTGCTGGGTGTTGCAGCGGCACCCGTAGACCTTGCCGTCGCGGTAGCCCACGGTTAACCGCTGATGGTTTTTGGAGACCATGTCCGGGTCAGACGTCGACATGCACGACAGCTTGGGATAGGTAACAGGCCGGGTTATGTCGTCATAGATGGGCGCGGAGCTGGGCACATCGGGCAGGCGTGGCACACGCAAGGCGATGTAGTCTTCAGGCGTTAAAGGCTGAGCCTCGCCCTGGACGCTGGGGACCGTTGCCACGGACTGAACGCCTTGGCTCGCCACTGGCTCGACTGACTTTGGTTGGTGCGGGGCGAAACGGCTCTTGTATATGCCGTAGCTGAAATAGCCGATCAGCGCGACCAGGATGATGAAAACAAACAACGCCCGAGGCGGTTTGAATTTCATGTGATGTTCCGAGCCTTCGGCCACGGACTGATAGACACCGAAGTACTTCTTATCAATCAAGATGCGCGTAGCTTGGCCATCGGTGAAGACGTTCTTCTTTTCGACGTCCATGTTCACGCGCTCAAACTCCCACCGCTTGATCACCTTGCCTTTGTGACCACGCACGTAGTGGATATGGGAGTTACACAGCTTGCGGAAGTGGTGATCGATCAGGCCGGGGTTCTGCGTGATGCAGTGCAGCTCATGGCCGCTGTGGCGCATGGTTTCCAGGGCGCTGGCGTAAGCCGGTACAGCTGAGGCTTGATTGCGGATGCGGAAGAACGTCTGCGCCTCATCGATCACGATAATGGCGTTGTTCGGCAGCTTGAACCATTCCTGGGGTTTGTCGAATTCAGTCCATACCGCTTGCAGGGCTTCGTGCTGGGGATTGAAGCCACGGATGTTGTGATAGAAGACTTCGCGCCCTTCCTTCGCGGCTTTGGCGTCCACTTCCTTGATGGTGTTGAGGGTCTTGCCGTTTCCCTGCAAGCCCGTGCGCAGGACAAACATCAGCCACCCGCCTTGTTGAGCAGGGCAAGACCGGTGATGGTCCCGGTGACTTTATCCATACCCGCAAGCAGCAGGCGCGCGATGACAGCGGCAATGACGATGTTGATGGCGACATCAATCTTAGCCATGCCCAGCACCGCGGCAACTGATGGCGGGATAGCACTGAAAAGACCTTTGATGTAGCCATCCACGGAGTCGATCAGCTGGCCAATGCCGACATAGGACATGTAGGCAAAGCCCAGCGATGCGAGCGCCCGAAAGACCAGCCCCGAAACGATGGAGGCCAGGAACATTGCGATAACAGGAAGTAACGGCATATCAAGACCCCTTGAGTGCGCGGCTGATGGATACGGCGAAGAAGATCGAAGCGAGCATAACCACCAGCGGCCCAATGGCTGTGGCGAAGCGACAAACAGGTTCCCAGCTAATCGAGTAGCTGCGCCCCATGACGGTGAAGGTTTCAGGTGATGGGCAATTGCTGGGCAGCCAGCGCCCCTTATTCACGGCTTCGGTGAACAGGGAGCCAACGGCGGTGGACTTTTCTTCAAGCTCATACTCAGGACCGCTCAGGGCGCTTTCGATTTCTGCCTTTACGGGGGCGTCATACTTCCACTGGCACAGCTGCTCTTTGTTCTTGCGCAAAATGGCGCACTGGACGGCATCGCCTTCGCATACCAAAGGGGCTTCGCACGACTCACCGCCGACACTGGACTGGCCGCATTTGTTGGGGTCGGTTGCGGGGTCGCAATCACCTTCACCTTCACCTTCTCCTTCGCCGGCCCCGTCACCATTGCCGGTGCCATCACCGTTGCCGTCACCATCGCCGTCACCGGATCCGTCGCCGCCACCGTCTGAGCCGCCATCACCACCGCCGTCGCCAGAACCACCACCGCCCCCACCGCCGCCGTTATCACCATCGCTATCACCGTCACCAGTGCCATCGCCTTCACCGTCGGTAGGGCTTTTGACGCACGTTGTGCCGGACCAGCTATAGCCCGTTGGGCAGCCGGGGTCATTGGGATCAGACGGGGGCACATCAGGGGTGTCGGGAGAGTTGAGCGCGTCGCCGGTTTGGCCAAGCGCGGCATCGGTTGCCGAACAGTTCTCACCCGTGCCAGTGCCCAGGTAATTACAAAAGCCGGAGGTGGTAGAGCCGGGAGTGAGGAAGCAGCTAGAAGCGCGATCACTTACCGAAAAAGAGCACTGGTTGTAGCAGACGCTAGAGGGCGGCTCAGAAATGACATAACGCCGGCCGCCCGAGGTAATGACTGAGCCATCAGAGCCTTTGAATATGCCAGGGTCGCCTACAGCGCATTCGGGTGGAGGAGGCTCACATCCTGCAGTTTGATCATTTAAAACCGTGTCAGGCGGGCAAGAAGTGCCGGAACGAGAAATAGCCGCTGTAGTATCCTGACGATAATTAGTGCGGACCTGATAAGAGTAATGACAAACAGCGCTAGTGGGCGAGTTTATTTCAGTACGGATATATTGAGCAAGATTTTCAGGTTTTTGCTGAGAAACATACGATTGACATGCAGCGGTAGGACTAGGGTAAACCCCCCATACAGCATTAGAAAATTTCCAATAATAATCCTCAGCAAAAACAAATTGCCCCCAGCCCATCAGGGCGAAAGCCAAAACCAACCGAATAAAAATGCGCGGGCTGTTCATCATTAAATCCGCCCAAAAAACAGCGCCCAAAACGCCGCCAAGATGATTACGGTTGTCAGCATGTTGGCGTCCATGGATAAGGCCCTTATGTGAAAAAGCCCGATAACCAGTTATCGGGCTTTTATTGGGGGGCGCCTTACAGCGCGCGGCGGATGTACTTGAAAGCAGCAATGGCGATGATGATGCCCAGGACGATGGCGGCAATGGCAGGGCCGTCTTCCTTGGCAGCATCAAGCGCGGCTTGCGCTTCGGTGGGGATAGCAGCTTGAGCCTGTTGAGCGACCATCAGGCCAGTTGCAGCGACGGCACCGAGCGAGCGGCGCAGGGTTTTGATGTGTTGCATGGGTGTGTCTCCTACAGTTTGAGTGCCTTTTTCAGCACAAGAGCGCCAAAGACAATCGCGAACAGGATCAGGGCGTTGTCCCTGAGCTGGGCGTGATCCTCAGCAGTTAGCCCGGATGGGCTTATCTCACTGAGCGCCATGGTCGAGAGCGTGCCGACACAAACCGGGGTTTGGCCTGCGCTTTCCCATACGCCATCGCACACAATGAAATTCATAACGCCCCCTGTTACTCGGCCAAGCTGGGATCGCGGGCGACCTCAGCCATGTCGAGGCAGTCAGGGCACAGCGTTGTGTGGGGCGCCTGGCGCAGATCGTTAAGCAGGTCGGGCTGTGGGGCGGGTTGCTGGTAGAGCTGGCCCATGGGTTGCCCGCAGCAGTCACACGACACACGATCAACGATCAGCATGGCGGCGCCCTCCGATCAGGACTTAGCCGCGTCCGGCGCAGGGGTGGCCTGGCGCTGGGCGGGGTTAGGGGCTTGGGTTTGCGGGCGGGCTGGCTTGGTGTCTACCGCCTCAATGTGCAGGGCGAGATTTTTGCCCTTGTTCTGGCCACCGCGAGCAACGTCAAAGGTGATGCGCACCAGTTGCAGGGGCTCGAACTTGGAGCCGGCGTTGAATACCTCGTCGGCGGCGTCTTCTGCGATGGCCATGCCGATGATGGACAGGCCGTGTTCGGTCTTGCCGTCCGGTTCATCGCCGTAAAAGACCTTGGCGTATTTGGTGTCTTCCACCTGGGTCATTTGAGTGCCGAGAAATGCAACTTCCATAGTTGAACGTGCCATTTGTATTGCCTCGCTTAGTTGCGCGTTAGTGCGCGGTTTGCTTTCAGCAGGCCGAGCGATTCCAAGCAGAGGAACTATTAAAGTTCTTCGTCTGCCTCGTATTTACTAGGTCTGCAAGGATTGCCTTGTGTTATTTATACGCGATAAGTACAGCGATAAAACATAAATAGTTAAATGTCATGGAGCGCTAAACCAATGAGACGAATAGCAACGCAATGCCACTTTTAAACTTTCTCCTAATAAGTTTTGCTAATTGAAGAACTGTCACACCAAGGGCCTCGCCCTTGTCATCCCGTTTCGCCGTCTGCGCCCGCGACTGGCGGCGGGGTTGGTGGGTGGTCTGGCAGATCGCGGGGGCCAGTCACGGACACCGCCGCCGATGGCTTCAAGTAGTCGAGTGCCGGGCACTGATACTCACCGACAAGGCAACCAAAGATGAAGCCGGCCATGAAGTTCATAGCAAGCAAGAACGCGAAGAAGGTCATTTGAGGGCTATACATGGCTCAGCCCTCCAACTCGAACAGATCCCAACGCGGGACGTAGGGCGTGGGTTTGCCGATGTCTTGCACAACGTACCAATACTTCGGCGGTCGCTGGCCTGGCTTGTGTCTCGCGCAGTACGAAGCAGGCGTAACGATCAGAGCCCCATTTACCGTGGTGACGGTTGCGCGGCGGCATTGGGTGCAGTGTGTGAACAGGGAGGAGTCTGGTTTGGCCAGATACCGTTTCGACTCGCAGACAGAGCAGTCGCAGTCCTGTCGGTGCGGTTGGTGGAGGTAGCGGTTTAGGTTCATGGCTGCTGACCTGCGCTTGAGGCTTTCCCTGGGGGACGCGGCGTTCAAGTGCGACGCTGAGCGGCATCACCGGGCCGGCGTTGGTGGCGTGCGGGAATGGTTGGCCGGCGTGCTCCATGGCTGAGCTGACGAGGCGGTCCAGGCGAGAGGCGACGTCATGGCAGATAAGGCCGGACTCACGCAGGGCGGCGATAAAGCCCCAGCAGCGGCCAACGGACAGGCCATAAGTCGAGGTGCTATCAAGCGCGCGAGAGACGCGCAGGACAGTCAGCAAGCGCAGCAGCTCGCGGGCGGGTTTGGAAAGAGAGTTAGTCATGCGGCAGCCCTCGCAGCAGGAGAGCGCTTGTAGCCAACCTTTAAGTAGGCAGGGTTAACACCACGGCGCACGGTTTCAGCCATCCAGCGTTCGCAATCGGCTTTGCTGGAACCCCAGTAGCAGATCACCCAGGACGCGCGTTCAGTCATGCGACCGGCGCGGGTGGTGTAGGTCGCGAAGCGCACAAAGTAGCGGTTGCTCATGCCGTCCACTCCTGTTGCAGCAGCCAGGCGCGGAGCATGGCGCTGTTGACCATGCGGCGTTTGCCGAGCTTTACGGTGGGGAGAACGCCTTTCATCGCCCAGGCACGTGCGGTGCCGTAGGTAAGGCCGTTGCGATCAGCCCAGGATTCGACGGTTTCAACGTCCTGTTGCGGGCCTATCAGCTTTGAAGGTTCCAGCTCTTCCAGTTCCATGCTCGTTCCGTCACTATTCGTGTCAATGCCAGTTATTCAGCATTGCGTTATCCGAATTGGATGTTGTTAAGGTGGATAATGCCATTGTTGATCCATATTGGATATATCAACTATAGATCAAGTGGCTATGATAAAAGAGCGTGTTATAACTATTTTAAAAAGCTCAGGTATTCGACTGCCTGAGCTAGAGGAGCGCACTGGAATCAGTCGCTACACGTGGAACAACCTCAAGAACACTGCAAGAAAACGTGAGATCAAGGCGGAGGAAATTGAAGCTATCGTTAAGCTCTTTCCTCAATACGCGTTGTGGGTGGTTAGTGGGGAGATAGCACCAGAAGCAGGGCAAATAAGCCCAGAGTACAGTGAGGCTGATTCAAGCTTGCCCAATCAAAACGCGGGATAGCGATTACCAAGGAAGTAGCTAGGCGCTGGTATGCCCGGAATGGATAAGTAAATAAGAACTAGGATAGTTTTATGGAATTGGATGAAAAGATAGAGAGTTTACTAAGCATAGCGCTGAGTCCTTTTTATAGTCAGTGGGAGTTCTGGATAGGCTTGGCGGTTGGAATTGTTGGTGTGTTTTTTTCGGTATTAGCTTTTGTGGAGGCGAAAAAAGCTAAAGAAGCGGCTGTAGGTGCAGCTGTAACAATTAAGATGCAGTCATTGACAATTGAACTTACTGAGATAGCTCAAAAACTAGATAAGTTAGATTACCATATAGATTTTCATGAGGCTCGAGACTTATTAAACGAATCCTCAAGAAGGTTGATTAGAATTCTTGCGCCTTTTCAAGATAGAGAGCAGTTAGCAAAGTTAAAGCAAGAGCTTGGTATCGTAGTCCTTAATGCCATGACGGCGCTAGAAAATATAAGGCCGGAAGGTGGAGCAGTGTTGTCGCCAAATGTGGTCTATTTTGCAATGCAGTTGCATTTCTCTAATATAAGTAACCTGACGGCAGAGGTTACAGGGGTTTTCGAAAGAAGTTCTATTGAGGCGGTATAATATGAGTGCGGTAACAAACCAGCTTTTCAGTAATCTGGCGCAAATAGCTAGTAGATCAAATATTGGCTTAATAGTATGGGTTCAGTCTAGCCCAACAATTTTTCAGTGGGATCAGGGTAATGGATTAGTAGCTTCTATACAGAAGGCGGCTGGGTCGAATGCAAAAGTTCTGAGTGCAGGTATTGTAAGCGCTGCAATAATGAGCGCTGGATTTACAGATTCGTTGAAGTCGCAAAGTGACGAGCAATATCTTTTTCAGGTGGTAAAAAAAGACGAGAACAATACGGTTATGTCCTTGTCTTCAAGAGAGAGGCCTGAGTTGAAGGATGCGCTAAAAAGTATTTATGAAGCAGCACAGGGGAGTATGGATAGTAGTGCAAATGCAATTCTGAATAAGCTTTTAAGTTAGCCTTAGTAAGGGCGCGGGAAGTTTTAGGTGATGCAAGGAGGCACTATGAAAAGTGATTGGGACGATGCACCAGACTATATACGAAATGAGAAGAAGCGTTACCCGTGGCGGGTGATCGTAATCATGGTAGTGGGTTCCGCGTTTACCTGGGGCGTGGTTGCGCTGTTTGCCAAGCCAATTGTGATCAACGTAGACCAGCTTAAGCAGGCGATTCACGTAGACGGCAAACCGCTGTTCAGCCAGCAACAGGCACCACAGACATACAGCGAGCCGCAACAACCTATCAGGCTGCCGTCCGTTCCTTTAGACCAACCACCACAACGCTTACAGCAGCCAAGCCGAGCCGATATTGAATGGGCAGAAAAGAACGAGGCCCTGGCCATCGCACGTGCCCAAAATCATTTCAGCGATGAAAACTACACGCCCAAGCAGCCGGCCAATACCTATAGCGCACCGGCAACACGCCAGGTCGAAACTGCGCCTGCGCCCCAGCGGAGCACAAGAAGGGAACGCACTTCAAAGTGGATAAAGGGCTGGGATGGTGGGTCCAACTATCTAGCCGAATGGATATCGATTAATAACCAGATCGACGGAAGCAGTGTTTGTGCGAATCACCGGCGCGGATCAATTGAATATCGTGAATGCCGAAAAGCTGCAAAGCAGTACTATCATGAAGAGTGCAGGTCATGGCGTGCAAAGTACCAGCATGACAGGAAAGACAATAGTGAGCGAATGAGGCAGCGCTATTGCTCGGCTGCGAATAGTTTTAGTCCGATGGGTTAGTGCTTGAGGATGGCTTTAGCTGTTTGTTGATTCTTGATCTGGCTGCATAGCAAGTGAACAGAAAGGCTGCTGGCGGAAGCAGGTGCATTGAGATAATCAAAAGTATGGATGTAACCAAAGTCTTAGCGGTGGGGCCAGACCAATAAGAAATCTCAAGCAGTTTGTTGCCTGAGACTTGGTTTAAAATTCCAAGTATCGCGCTCATGGATAAGATATAAAAAGCAAGTTGTGTGATTCCGTACAGGTATAGAGGTGCGACATGATTTGCAAATGTCTGCTTGTTTCGTATTGAAAAAACTATAAAGATAAAAACAGAGGCGCTGGTGGCAAGTCTGAAAAAGGCTACTTCAAGCGGGAACATTGTTAGGTATATGTGATGCAAAAAAGAGATGCTTCCAGCTTTAGTGAGTGTTCCTTTCTGAGCGGCAAGAAAATAATTTATGTCGCTCCAAAATAGGTAAGTCGTAATGGTTGCAAGCAATACCAATAGGACAGTGACAGCGAGAGAGGTAGGCTGCGAATTCACACCGACTGCTGCAGAGGACTGGAACGGGTTGGTCATATTATTGGCTCAATTGGATATAGCTTAAATCGCGTAACCTAGTCATCGTTTTCCTTAACATTCGATTCAGGTTTGACCCATGCCCGGTCAGATTCCTAGGCTGCCTGCCTTGGGGTATTGTGTCGAAAAAGTGTCGAAAATACTGCGACGAATTGAGCCAAATCGACACGCTTGGACGAGCTGAAGCCCCGTATTGAGCGGGATTGCGACGAACCGACACGCTTAAAAACGGGTTCAAATCCCTATCTTCCCGCCATATTGAAATACTTTAAGCCCCTGAAATCGCAAAGATTTCAGGGGCTTTTTGTTTTCTGGTTTTGGTGTTTGGGCAAAACATTTCGTCTCAGTCCGCTCTAAACCGTTTCTACGCAAGTACTGTGGTCGCTACCGCATGCAGCCAGTGATTCCGCAACGCACCATGACGCGCAAACCAAAGCCAGGACTACACCGGCTGTTTGATCGCCCGAAATATCGGCAGAGGAACATCATCAAGAAGATGTTTGGCTGGCTGAAAGAGAACCGAAGAATCGGTACCCGCTACGACAAGCTTGCCAGGAGCTTCAATGCGATGGTCACGCTGGCCTGTGTGTATTGATGCCTGCGACAGTACTTTTCGTGCAAAACCTAGCAGTGGGCAATGGCGCTGTTGAGTCTACTGTGCCGACTAGCCCTCTGCTGAGGTGCTCAGCCACTTGGGAAGGTCTTGCATTTGGTGCAGCACGCGCCAAACATCAATATGACCCTCTTGCTCAACATAGAAAACAAGACAAGGGTAGCGCTGGAGTGGCCAGGAGTGTAGACCGGGCAGGTCTAGTTCGTGAGCGTAGCGTGCAGAGCCGGAGGCAGGGTGCCGGCTGACCTGCTTATAGGCCCGCTCCAGGGCGTCAATGAAGCCTAATGCGGCTTTCTCGGCCTGTTCTTCGAGGTAGTAGGCAATGGCGTTGTCTACATCACGGTTTGCTAGGTCACGCGGGATGACCGGCTTTTGCTTCATCCTTGAGCGTTCCGCATGCGGGCACGGAGCGATTCGAAGTAGTCAGCATCGGCAGGGGCAGCGGGAGCGGATGCAGCACCGGCAAGCAGCAGGCCGCGAAGGTGCTGGCGATCCTGATCCTTGCGAATCAACTCACGCACGTATTCGCTACTGGTGCCGTAACCGCGGTGGTTCACTTGTTCATCGACGAAGCTTTTGAGGGCCTCTGGCAGGGAGATGTTCATGGTGCTCATTGGGCGTGCCTCTTGCCAAATTTTGCCAAGGATAATACCGCGGGTTTGGCTGATGGTGTCGAAAACACTGCGACGAATTTAGCCAAAGCGACACGCTTGGACGAGCGCAAGCCCCGTATTGAGCGGGATTGCGACGAACCGACACGCTTAAGAACGGGTTCAACATCCCTGTCTTTCCGCCATACATGAATTGCACGAAACCCCTGATTTAAAAGCACAAATCAGGGGTTTCCTGTTTCTGGGGGCAGTGTTTAAGGCCAAAACTTAGCGCCCCAGCCCGTCGCGGGCTTGACCGATTTGAATGGTGCCTCTTCAACGTTGGGTTCGGAATAAGGCATAGGGGCAGCACCGTACCGGAGAGGTCAGGTGTTGCACTCAGTTTTTGCGGCCGCCGGCAATCCACTAGTAGAAAATATATTTTGATTGGGTCGTAAAATCTCAGAAATTGCCTACCCTAAATATAGTCCAGTCAGCATTGCAGAGTAGATGTCCCGTTCAGTTGAGCCAGGGAGGGTGAGAAATGAAGAGTCGTCAATCTGTCTACTTTTTTGCCGGAGTAACGGTCATCGCCGCACTGACATTGCAGTCGCCGCCGGCCGCGGCCTGCAATTACGATGGCTATATTGGCAGCATTTGCTGGACCGCTATTCCGTATTGCCCCGACGGCTATGTGCTCGCTAATGGTCAAAGTCTACCAATCCGCTTATATCCGGCGCTTGCGGCGCTTTATGGTAGGACCTACGGCGGGGATGGTTCTACCTCTTTCAGCCTGCCAAATCTAAATGGCCGAGAGCCGGTCGGTACTGGCGAAGGTCCCGGTCTGACGCCGATGAGTGCAAAAACTCCGGTCAATGGCCTGGAAAAAGTGGTGTTGGATGGCGCCAACTTACCTGTGCATGTTCACCCTGTTGTTATATCGGATATCTCCAGCGTTAGGGTGGCCGCTCAATCGGGCGCTGGAACCGAAAAAACGCCGGCCGGTAATTTCCTGGCTGCACCCTCTGTTTCTAGCCTTCAGTTATATGCGGATACAGCAGATGCGTTAATGGCCCAAGGCGTGGTGTCGGCGAGTATTGCTGGTCCGGCCGTCGAAAGTAGCGTCGCCCCACCCACGTTGCCACAACCGATAGCAGTTCTTGGTCCGCAATTGGCGATGCGTGCTTGCGTAAATTGGTCTGGACTGTATCCGATCAACCCGAATTAACCGGAGGCAATGGCCTACTTCACTCGTTGCTTTTTGCCCGGAGAGATACCCATGGCCCGTTTAAACAAAAAACTGCTGGCGGTGGCGATGCCAATAGCGCTCGCTACCTTGTTGTCTCCCTCGGCTCAGGCGGTATGCAGTAGTGAGCCGATGCTTGGCGGTATATGCTGGATGGCGACGGATTTCTGTCCAACTGGGTATATTCAGGCGAACGGCACTGCTCTTGCGGTCCAGGCTAATGAGGCACTTTATTCCTTACTCTCCACTACCTATGGAGGGGATAGCAAAGACTTTAAGGTCCCCGACCTGCGAGGCCGTAGTGTCGTGGGGCTGGGGAGCTATTATAATGGCTTAGTCCTAAGTGGGCAGCGCCGCGGGGCGGCGACTACCCGCATGACTTATGACAATCTGCCACAGCATTATCACCGGATTGATCCGGCCACTTTCGTCCTTACGGGTACATTAAGCGCCAACAAAACTGCCCCAACCAGCAACAGCCCTGTAGGCCGCTATCCGGCAATTTCTTCAGTATCTGCGATGCAGTCCTATGGCGTAGGCATTAAGCCTGTGGCTATGGCGGGCGGCATCATAGCTGGTGATCTGTCCGGTATGACAGGGGAGACCAGCAGTGCAGGCAATGGCGCTTCTATTGACATTAATGCGCCGCGCCTTGGCCTGACCGCCTGCATTGCAATCAAGGGTTATTATCCGCCGCGGCCCTAATGATGGATGTTCGCGTCATCTTCAGAAAGGAATCCAAGTATGAAAGCACTCTTGATACCTGGTCGGCGCAAAGGCTCACTGGCTGTACTGGTCGCGTTGGTGGGGTTAGGCCACCCGCCACTCGTAGCCGCCTCGGAGTGTGCGGAAAATGGGTATATCGCATCTGTCTGCTGGACTGCGGCGAGTTATTGTCCGGAGCGATACCTGCCAGCCAACGGCCAGTTGCTAAAGGTCACGGACAATGAGCCGCTTTTTTCTCTGATCGTCAATCGCTTCGGTGGTGATGGCATAAACAATTTTGCTTTGCCCGATCTGCGGGGGCGAACCATTGCAGGCACCAATCAGGACCCCAGTTTGCCCTTGGTTTTACTCGGGGCGCGTTATGGGCGTGAATACGCCAGCCTAGATGTCAGCAACATGGCCGCCCATACCCATAAATGGCTCTTTGCCAGTGCAAAGCTGACGGGTACATTGTATGGCGCTGATACGCTGGGTGATTCAACCTCACCGCAAAATCGTTTCCCGGCAAGCCGGCCGCCCAGTGGGCCGGGAGCTTCCTCCGTGGCGACCTACGGGAAGTCAGCCAACGCCAGCCTGAAAAGCAATGTGATTACCTTGGCCGGTAATACTGCAACTAACCGCACGGATCCTGCGGGTAGTGCCGAGCCCCACCCAATCCCCCTGCGTCCAGCCCAGCAGCCTTTGCTGGCGTGCATTGCAATAGAGGGTGTTTATCCAGTAAGACCTAACTGAGGAATGCGTTGTGCAGTCTTATTTCCAGTGCCAGTGGGTGCAGTTCAGATGCCCGCGCGGTTGAGGCTGGATGATAAGCGCACTCAAGGCTTCAGACTCACGCTGATTACAGATGTGTTTGTAGGGAGGCCTGCACCCGAGTACTGCCTATGCGTTGTCTTGTTAAGGATGGCGCGGGGTTGGTCACCACGCCTGTAAGCCGGCACAAGCTGAAGGTTTGCGCCCCATCGATTTAGTGGGTGTCGTTACTTCAGCGCAAGCGTTTAGCCGTGTTGGTGCTGCGCAATAACGGTACGGCACGCCTTGTTGTAGCTCGCAGTTTTTAACGCCACCGCGCTGTTTGAATGTGTAAAAAGCCTGTACCTTAATCGGAGGCATGGAGGGCTTATGGCACAACAAAAAATACACTTCATTTCCGGGCTCCCGCGCTCTGGATCTACCCTGTTAGCTGCACTGTTGCGGCAAAATCCGCGTTTTCATGCTGCGATGTCCAGCGCACTTGCCCCCTTGATCAGTGCCAATCTAGACATCATGAGCTCTGGCCATGAAGTGTCGTTGTTACTGGCGGCTGAGCAGCGCCCGGAAATTTTGCGCAGTGTTGCTGAAGCTTTTTGCCGTACCACCAGCGACCGTGAGGTGTTTTTCGACACTAGCCGGTCCTGGAGCGCGAAGATGCCGTTAATCGCCGATCTTTTTCCCGGTGCCAAAGTTATTGCCTGTGTCCGCGATGTGCCCTGGGTGCTTGACAGCCTGGAGCGTCTGTTTCGCCGCGATCCTTATGAAAATACCCGGCTGTTTGGCAATGACGGGGAGCGCGCCACTGTCTATAGCCGAATGGAAAGTCTGGCGCGGCACAACCGCCTTGTGGGGTATCCATGGACGGCCCTGAAAGAAGCCTTTTATAGCGAGCAGGCCGCAAATCTACTGTTAGTCGATTATGAAATTCTGGCCAAGGCCCCCGAAAAAACCTTGCGACTTGTCTACCAGTTTATCAATGAGCCATGGTACGGGGAGCATGACTTCGACAATGTCGAGTATGACGCTCCAAAATTTGATGAGGCCCTGGGTATTGCGGGCCTGCATCGCGTCCGCCCCCATGTATCGTTTGAACCCCGTAAAAGCATCCTGCCGCCTGACCTGTTCCATAAGTTTGAAAACATGGACTTCTGGAAAGATACCAGTGGCAGTGCCGCCAACGTCATTACTGCGAAAAATACCGCTGTTAATGCAGCTTCCTTGGTAGGCCGCTTGGCGGGGAAAGCTGGTAGCTCGGAAACGTACTGATGCCTGGGGCTTTCAGTCTCAAGTGATAGGAAAAGTGTTGGCTTAACGCAGGTCTCCTCGTTGGTCTGCGTTTTTGTAGATCCGGACTAAACTGGTCTTGATTGTGCGAGAAGAATCTAAAGATCGCAGCCCAACGGGCGGGAGATAGAGAATGGCAGTCGCAGGGAAGGTTCAGGGCGCAACGGCGCATGACTCGCTGTCGTCGGTGGGGCCGCTGGCGCTGGAGCCACGCTACATGTTCGACGCCGCCGGGGTGGCGACAGGGGCCGATGCGGCGCAGGACGCCCAGGCTGATGCAGAAGCGCAGCATACCGCCGATAACGCCAGCGATAGCGATGTTTATTCCGGCGACGCGGCCGCTGCACCTGCCCCCGGTGAGCGCAAGGAGATTGTCGTCGTCGACACCTCCGTGGCGGGCTGGCAGGATCTTATATTCGGTCTGGCGCCCGGTACGGAAACCATCCTGCTCGATGGTACAAAAGACGGTATTGCCCAACTCGCCCAGGCGCTGAATGGGCGCACTGGCATTGACGCCATCCATATCCTGTCCCACGGCGATACCGGTATGGTCAAGCTGGGTACCGACACGCTGGCCAGCGACACACTGGCGCTCCACAGCGAGTCCCTCAGGGCCATTGGGCAATCCCTCAGTGAGCAGGGTGATCTTCTGCTCTACGGTTGCCTTATTGGTGACGGAGGCGAGGGTCAGTCCTTTGTCAGTGCTCTGGCCACCCTGACCGGCGCAGATATTGCCGTATCCAACGATCTGACCGGAGCCGAAAGCCTTGGCGGCGATTGGGACCTTGAAATAACGACCGGCGATATTGAGGCGAGCGTGCCGCTTTCATCGGTTGCGATGAATGATTTTACCGGGGTGTTGGCGACGACGTTGACCTTTGAGTTTGACGCGGCCACGGTCAACAATGGCAATATTCATGACAGTTCTGGTGGCTACGCTGTTGTCGTAAGTGGTGGTATTAATGATTTAACGCTTTTTGATCACCCATCATCTCCGGGAAAAGTCATAGGGGTTACGGGTGATGAGCAGTCTATAGGGTTTGGTTTCTCAAATAGCCAGGTCTCTTTCAGCCTTAAAGAGTTTTACATTTATACCCAGCGTTCGGATGCGGTGACTGTCAGGGGTTATAATTCATCGGGCATTCGGGTGTTTTCTTTCAACGCAGCACTTAATCCATTTTATGCAGGTGGCTACGGTAGAGTAAGTACAGATAATGTGGTGTATTCTGGGCAGTTTGTTCAGGATATTGCCATATCGTCATTTAAAATACTGAATGCAAATGCCCCTACCTTTGGGGCTGGTGTTGCTAATCCGCTTATATTTTTTGATCACGTCATTTTTGAAGATGTAGTAGCGGCGCCCATTAATACTGCGCCGAGTTTTTCCAACCTGAATGGTGGTAGCACCTTCACCGAAGGCGGGAGTTCGGTGGTCATTGACTCCAATGCTACGGCATTCGATAGCGAGCTTGACGCGGCCAATAATTACACTGGTTCATCGCTCAGCATCACCCGCAACGGCGGTGCAAACGCTGCAGACGTGTTCGGCAGTTCCGGTCAACTGGGCACGCTCACTCAGGGTCAGAGTTTTACCTGGAACGGCACCACGGTCGGCACTGTTACCGCCAATAGCGGCGGGTCTTTGCTGCTGTCATTCAACAGCAGCGCGACCACGGCTGTGGTGAATGGTGTTTTGCAAAGCATTACCTACAGCAACAACTCTAACGATCCTTCCACTCCGGTAACGCTTAACTACGCATTCAACGACGGCACAACCAACTCCACCGGCACCAACCAGGCGGTGGTCGCGATCAATGCGGTTAACGATGCGCCAACGCTGAACGGGACCGGTGGCGACCCTATTTTTAATGAGGCTGACTTTACCGAAAACGGCTCGGCAGTTGACCTGTTTTCCGGGGTATCCATCAGCACGGTCGAGTCTGGCCAGACCATCACGGGTTTTAGCTTTACCGTCACCAACGCCGACAGCAGCGACCGTATTACCCTAGCCGGCACGGCGATCCCGCTGGTGAGCGGCGGAGGGCTTACCGCCACCAACGGCCTGTCCTATAACGTCTCGATGTCGGGCAGTGTTGCCACTGTCACCATTACCGGCGGCAGCATGACGACGGCCTCCGCGCAAAGCGTGATCGACGGCATGACCTATAACTCGCTCAGCGACAATCCCAGTAACGCCGCGCGCGTGGTGACCCTGACGGGTATTACTGACAGCGGCGGCACCAGCAATGGTGGGGTGGCGACCACCGCGTTGGGGCTTTCTGTGACCGTACTGGTGAACCCGGTCAATGATATCCCCATAGCAACGACTTCAGGCGGCACCACCGCTTATAGCGAGGGCACGGCGGTGGTGGTCGACAGCGCCTTTACCCTGGCGGATATCGATAACAGCAGCATGGCTGGCGCGAGTATCGCGATTACGGGTGGTTTGCAAAGTGCATCGGATGTTCTGAGCTTTACCAATCAGAACAATATAACGGGCAGCTACAACGCCGGTACCGGAGTTCTGACCCTCAGTGGTACGGCTACTGTGGCCCAGTACCAGGCGGCTATCCGTTCGATTACGTTTAATACGACGTCCGATGACCCTTCGACCACCAATCGCACGGTGTCGATCACGGTCAATGACGGAACGAACAACTCCACCACTGCCACTAAAACCCTATCCGTCACCCCCGTAAATGACGCTCCGACCATAATCGCCACTGGCGGTATGCCGATCTTTAGCGAAAACGGTTCGCCTGTTGACCTGTTTTCTGGCGTAACGATTGACACGGTGGAAAGTGCTCAAACCATTTTGGGCTTCACTTTTACCGTCAGTAATGCCGAGGCGAGTGACCGCATCACGCTGGACGGTACGGCAATCGCCCTGGCCGCAGGCGCCTCGGGAACCACGGTAGGCGGCAACGGCCTGTCCTATGCTGTATCGGTGACGGGCGGCGTTGCCACCGTCACCATCAGCGGCGGCAGCATGACGACCGGTGCGGCGCAAAGCGTGATTGATGGCATGAGCTATTCCTCGGTCAGCGACAACCCTGGCGCCGGCAACCGTATTGTCACGCTGACCAGCATTCGTGACAGTGGCGGCGTTGCCAATGGCGGCAGCGATACCGGTACTGTTTCAAGCATCGCCAGCGTTGCGATAACGCAAGTCAACGACGCAGCGGTTCTGGCCAATAGCGGCAGTAGCGTGAATTTCTCTGCGGGTGGCGTTACTGGGGTAGTTATCGATAACAGCCTGACAGTTTCCGACGTCGATAACACCACGCTGGCTTCTGCAAATGTCGCTATTACCAGCGGCTTGGCAACCGGGGATGTTTTGTCTTTTACCCCTAATGGGGCATTTGGCAATATCACCGGCTCTTACACTGCCGGAACCTTGACCCTGACATCCGCAGGTGGGACGGCTACGCTGGCTGAGTGGCAGGCCGCACTGCGCTCCGTGACCTTCAGTAGCACTGAGGCATCGCCGAGTATTACCCCCCGCACCATTAGCTTTACCATCAATGATGGCACTGACAACAGTAATACCGTCACCAGCAGTGTGAATATCGTCTTTGCCCCCACAATTAGCAATCTTAATGGCGACAGCGTTACCTTTACCGAAGGCGGCGGTGCTGTATTGATTGATGCTGGAAGCAACGCGACGGTTTCCGACAATGACAATACCGACTTCGATGGCGGCAATCTGACTGTCAGCATCACCGCAGGCGCCGAGGCCAGTGAGGACATTCTGACCCTTGATCAGGCAGGCGGCGTTACGCTGTCGGGATTGACTGCTGGCTCAACCGTCAGCGTTGGCGGCACCGTTATCGGCACGCTGGCCAATAATATTGGCGCAGGCAACGATCTATCGATCTCTTTCAATAACGAGGCCACCCTGGCTAGGGTGGCCACGCTGTTACATGCCCTGCAGTACAACAATAACAATGCCGACGATCCCACCGCTGGCAACCGGACAGTGCGCGTCACGCTCACCGATGCTGCGGGCGGCTTTATCTCTAACCCGGCTGATGTAACCGTCACTGTAGTTGCGCTGAATGACGCGCCCACCCTGAGCGCGACGGGCAATGCGCCGACCTTTACCGAGAACGGAGCGGCAGTTGATCTGTTCTCGGGCGTGACTATAGGTACGGTTGAAAGCGGCCAGACGATTTCGGGTTTTAGTTTTACCGTCACCAACACCCTAGCCGGCGACCGCATTACGCTGGACGGCACGGCAATCGCCCTGACCGCCGGTACTTCGGGGACCACTGCAGGCGCTAATGGCTTGTCCTATGCCATAGCAGTGACGGGTGGCGTTGCTACCGTCACCCTCACGGGTGGCAGCATGACGACGGGCGCAGCGCAAAGCCTGATCGACGGCATGACCTATGCCTCGCTCAGCGACGATCCCGGCACTGGCAACCGTGTGGTCACCTTGACCGGCATTACCGACAGTGGCGGCACCGCCAATGGCGGGGTCGCGACCACGGCTGTGTTGATTGCGGCCACAGTGGCAGTCACGCCGGTCAATGATGCGCCGCTTGTCGGTGGCGTGTTTGGCGATACCAGCGCCGTCACCGCCGGGGCTGGCGCGCAAAATATTACGGGCTTTGACGATGCGACTGTCACCAACCCTGACTCTTCTGATTACGCTGGCGGCTCGCTGAGCATTACTCAGGCATCAGGCACGGCCAATGGTATTTGGGCGGTTGATGGCATCCTTGCGAGTTCGGGGGCGGATACCCGCATTGCTGCAAACGAAAGCATCATGGTCGGTGGTGTCAACATCGGTACTGTTCACGCTAGCAATGACGGCCAGGGCGGCAATACCCTCGAAATTACCCTGAATGCCAATGCAACCTCGGAGCGGGTGCAGACCTTGTTGCGCTCGCTAACCTATTCGGCGCCGTCCGGCCTCGGTGATCGCAGCTTTACCCTGGCCCTGAATGACGGCGACGGTGTGGCCAATGGCGGTGTGGCAAGCTCATCCGGGGCATTTACCCTCAGCATCAACCCCAATCCGCCGGTGATTGGTAATTTGTCGGGGGACAGTGTCTCGACCGGCAATAATGTGGCGGTAAGCATTGACCAAGGCGCGAATGTGACCGTGATCGATGCCGACTCTGGCAATTTCAATGGCGGTAATCTGACGATCAACGTTACAAGCGCCGGCGGGCTTAGCGGCAATTTCTTGCTCAACGCGGGGTTAGCGACTTCTGCTGGCGATGGCACCATCGCCGTTGGAGAAACCCTGTCGGTGGGTGGTGTGGCGATCGGCATGGTGACGGCAGATGGCCAGGGCGGCAGCAACCTGGTGATCACATTCAACAGCGCCGCGACAGCGGAGCATGTACAAACCCTGGTTCGTGCCCTGCAGTTTCAAAGTAGTCAGGCTGGCGAGCATAGCTTTAGCCTGACTGTTTCCGATGCCAGTGGGGGTGGTTCGGCTACCTCGACGGCGGCGACCTTTGCGGTGACGGTGCAGGCTATTCCGGTTAATACCATTCCCGGCGCACAGAACGTGATTGATGGTACTCCCCATGCCCTGGGCGGGATTTCGGTCGCAGACAGCGACAGTGCGACTGTCACGACCACGGTATCGGTAGGCGCCGGCTTAGGCACGTTTTCCACCACAGGTGGCGCAACCATTACCGGGGCAGGCAGCAATTCGATTCAAATTTCCGGCAGCCTCGCCGACGTCAATGCCACGTTGGCCAATCTGCTCTATACCCCGACAGTCAATGCGTCAGGCGCTCAGACCATCACCGTGGTCACAACGGATGGCGCGAATACTGACACCGATACGATCCTCGTCAGTGTTTCTGACCGGCCAACGGTTGCCGGTTTGGGTGGTGATAGCATCACTTACAGCGCAGGGCAGACAGTCGTGCTTGATAGCGGGCTGAATGCCACGGTTAGTGACGCTGAAGGCGACTTCAACGGCGGCAATCTGACCGTCAGCCTGAGTGGGGGCGCTGTGGTTGGCCAGGATGTCCTGACCCTGGTGGCGGCCGGAACTACTGTCAGCCTGCCGGGCGGTTTAACTGCGGGATCAGCCGTGAGCGTAGGCGGCATTGTGATCGGCACATTGAGCACCACCATTGCTGCCGGCAATGACCTGGTGATCAGTTTTAATGGCAATGCGACGGCGGAGCGTGTTCAAGAACTTGTTCGGGCATTGGCCTACCGCAATGATGCCGCAACGCCGGGCGTTGGCACCCGGACCATCGATATTACCCTGACGGATGGCAGCGGCAATACGAGCGGTGCCAATACTGTCAGCGTGGTAATTGCCGCTCCCGTTGTTGTGCCGCCCCCCGTCACTGTTAGTGACCCGACTCCAGTCATTGTGACCGTACCCCCCTTGCTGGGAGCTACGGGCAGCAGCAATTTGGGCGATAGCGGTACCCCTGTGAGCAACTCGATTGCCTCCATAACCGCGAGCAACGCAGGTCTTGGGAATCAGATTGCAGGATCAATTATTAAAAGCACCGTGACCGGCCAGCTTGGCAATACCAGCGTGATTGGTAATTCTGGCACGCCCATTTCTGCCGGGCTGGCGGCGGCACAAATCGGGCTTGGCTCGGTGGGTGGCAGCCTAGGCTTCAGCATGGGGGCAGATCTCGTTGCCAACGACGGTTTCATCGACAGTGGTGCTGGCGGCGGCTTTGGCGGAGCAACCGGCGGCTTCTTCGGGACGGGGGCTGGAGGCGGGTTAGGCGGCGAGGCAACTTCCGATTTTGAAGCGCCTCGTGGTGCCTCTGCGCCTGACCGTTCTGCTACTGACGAGCGAGAATTACCGCAAGGGCAACCTGATTCCCAGGAAGACAGCCGCCCGGTTGAAGGCGCCGCGTCGGAGGGAGAACAGGGCGCCGTGCGTGATGGCGAAGAAGCTACTGATGAGCGGGTCTTCGGTTTTAGCCATGAACTTGAATTAGCCGCTAATAGCTTTGACCGGCAGGTCGAGGCGTTGGGCAAGGCGTTGGAAACTTACTATCCACCCACGACCTAGGGCTGTTGACCTTTCGTTCACGGCTCGCGACGCAACGGGAACAGACTCTAGTTATTGCTGTGCGGATGGAGATTGTTGCGCATGGGCAACCTGCGCAAATTAGGTATCAATGGGGGGAAGACGGTTTGCCATACACTACGGAAAGTTTAATGAAAAAAACGGGGCGCTTCAGTGCAGGGCTGGCAGTCATTGCGGGGACATTGGTCTTGTCCGCTTGCGCAGTCACGCCCGAGCAGCTCACGCAAAAGGAAAATAATGATCGGGTCAGCGTTGACCTGAATCGACTTTTTGCCAAGCAGGAAGTGATCAATGGCCCGCTTACCCTCGAAGAAGCGATAGCGCGTGCCTTGAAATACAACCTCGATCATCGCCTCAAAATAATGGAAGAGGCGGTGGCCATGGGGCAGTTGGATGTTGCCAATGTCAGCCTTTTGCCCAATGTGGTGGCGCAGGCCGGTTGGTCAACCCGCAACAATGCAGACACCACCTACAACGAAGACCAAACCGCGACCTCAACCAGCTCGGATCGCAGGGTGCGCGACAATGACCTGTCAGTGAGCTGGAACGTTCTGGATTTCGCCATCGGTTACATGCGCGCCAACCAGCAGGCTGATCTAGCGCTTATTGTGGCTGAGCGTCGTCGCCAGGTGATTCACAATGTTGTCAATGACACCCGCAGCGCCTACTGGCGCGCGGCGGCGGCCGAACGTGCGCTGAAGCAATTTGAGCCTGTGTTGGGTCGGGTGCGCGGTGCGCTGGCCCGCGCCGAAACCCAAGTGGAGGAGCGCGTCGGTACACCGCTTGATGCGCTTTCCTATCAGCAGGACTTGTTGTTGACCCTGCGCGAGCTTGAAACCCGCCGTCGCCAACTTGTCGAAGCGCGCACTGAACTTGCGGTATTGATGAATATTCATCCTGACAGCGAGTTCACCGTTCAGGCGGCGCTGGATACGGGCCGCACGCTTCCGGAATTGGCGATGGATGGCGAAGCGCTGGAGCTGGAAGCCTTGCGCAACCGTTCGGAGTTGCGTTCCGAGGCGTATCAATTACGCATCAATCAGCGTGACTCCAAAATTGCCATTCTGCAAATGGTGCCAGGTCTGAACTTTACAGCCGGGATCAATCACACGTCTGACAGCTACAAAGTCAATTCCAAATGGTATGACGGCTCGATGAATCTGTCCTGGAACCTGATGCAGGTCATGCGCGCTCCGGCCACTATGAAACTGGCCGACAGCCAGATTGAATTGTCTGAAATACGGCGTCTGGCCTTGTCAATGGCGGTGATCAGCCAGGTCAATATTGCCCGGCTGCGGTTTGCCCATGCCCGTTCCGACTATGAGCTGTCTGGGCAGATTGCCGAGGTACAGGATCAGATTTTTGAGCGTGTTTCGGCCAGCAACGCCGCCAATACAGTGGGCGAAGCCCAGGCCATCCGTGCCGAGGTTCGCGCACTGCTGTCCAATCTGCAGCACGATATGGCCTATGCCGACCTGCAGGCGTCCTACGGACGGTTGTTTGCCAGCATAGGCGCGGATCCGCTGCCTGGCGATGTCGCCGATGACAGCCTTGCAAGTCTGTCTGCGGCAATTGGCGGTGTGTTGGTGCGTTGGGATAAGGGGGAATACGATGCCCCAGCCCTGGTGGCCGACCTTAGCCAACCCGTGACCCCTTGATCTGCACCGGAGCGATGAAACCTGATGCCGGGTGCTAAACAACAATGCAGTAAGTGGGGGTTCGGGTCTTGGGTAGTTGCGCTGCTGTTAGGGGGGACGGGTTCAGATTACGCCCTTTCGCAGAATGCTGAAGGCAGCGAGCTGCAAGCCCGTGCGCTGGTCACCACCCGCGACTACGCCATTCTGTCGAGTGAAGTGACCGCCCGTATCGCTGAAATGCCCAGGCGTCCCGGTGAGAAATTCGCCAAAGGTGACACGCTGGCGGTCTTTGACTGTGCGGCCTACCGGGCGCAGCGCGCTTCGGCGGCCGCTGATGTCCGGCAGGCTGGCGCGCAGTATGAGGCGCAAAAACGCTTGGCGGAATTACGCACGGTTGGCGAACTTGATGTGACTATCGCCCAGGCAGTATTTGATAAGGCCCGTGCCGAGTTGCAGCTGCAGGACTTCCATCTCAGCCGCTGTAAGATCAATGCCCCTTACGACGGGGTTGTGGTGGAGTGGATCGGCCAGCCCCATCAAACGGCCAACCCCGGCGATAAGGTGATTGAACTGGTCGGAATGGGCGGCCTGGAGCTGGAGCTGATTGTGCCGTCGCCTTCCTTGGCGTGGCTGAAGCCCGGCACTGCGGTACGCGCCCGGATTGATGAAACCGGATTGGATATCAGCGCACGGATTGACCGTATCGGTGCGCGGATTGATCCAGTCAGTCAATCCGTCAGGGTGTATGCCGTGATCCTTGACGGCCAACAACAGCTTTTGCCTGGCATGAGCGGTACGGCCCTGATCCAAAACGCATCGAACCTGTAATGGCTACACTTCCTCGTCCTTCTGCCAGCACCCTGCTTTTGGGGATCGAGCGCACCCTGCGTCATGCGCCCGATTTAACCTCATTTCGCTTTGCTGCCGTATCCGAGCCCCGGCGACTGATTGCGCATAAGCAGGCTATTTTGTTTGAGCGTTCGGGTCGCCACGCCTTGCGTACAGCTGCGGTGTCGAATGTGGCGTCGATTGACCGCAATTCGCCCTATCTTCTGTATGTCGAGCGCATGCTATCGGCCCTCGACAAGGCCGATGGCCTAACCAAGGCGAGGCCTCTTACACGGGGCGATATGCCGGCTAATTTCACCACGGAATGGCCGGAGTTCCTGCCGGCGCACCTGTTCTGGCAGCCGCTTTTCACCACGGATGGCACACCTCTGGGCGGCTTGCTGTTAGTCCGCGCCAGCGAGTGGTTGGAGGCGGAAGCGGTATTGCTCGATCAACTGGCCGATGCAATGGGCCACGCGTGGCAGGCATTACGCACCACGCGGCAAAAGTCAGCCTCTGCAGTTAAACCGGTTTCCCGTCGCGGCTTGGTTATTGGTGGCGTGCTGGTGATAGTGGCAGCACTGTTCATTCCGGTCCCGCAAAGTGTGATTGCTCCGGCTGATGTAATCCCGCGCGAGGCATTCCCAGTGTCGGCGCCGATTCGTGGGGTGATCGACGATATCCTTGTGCGGCCCAACGCTGAAGTACGCCAGGGTGATGTACTGTTCACCTTTGAGGATGCCGAACTGCGCGCCAATCATGAGGTTGCCTTGCGCGCCGTGGATGAGGCTAGCGCTGAGCTGCGCCGTGTGTCCCAGCAGGCGTTTGGTGATACCAAAGGCCGCGCCGAAGTGGCCTTGATGCAAGCCCGATTGGCGCTGCGCCAAGAGCAGGCGGCTTACAGCAGTTATCAACTGTCGCAAGTGCAGGTCGTCGCGCCGCAAGACGGGATCGCGATCTTCAGCGACGCCAATCGCTGGCGCGGCCGCCCGGTTTCGGTGGGCGAGCAGGTGATGCTGGTGGCGCGGCCGCAAGATGCGGAAATTGCCATTTTCATTCCGGTGTCTGATGCCATCAACCTGCGTCCTGGGGCCGATGTGCAACTGTTTCTCGACGTCGATCCGTTGCGCTCCTTTTCGGCAACCCTGGAGTTGGCCTCCTATCAACCGATGGAGAGCGCCGAAGGCATTATGGCTTACCGGGCTGTGGCGCAATTTACTGATCCGCAAGGTCCGCCGCGTATCGGCTTGAAGGGGTCGGCGCGGGTCTCCGGGGACTCGGTGCCGCTGGTGCTGTTTTTGTTCCGGCGCCCGCTGTCGGCACTGCGCCAAATGATCGGGGTTTAGGCTATGTCTGGATCGGCAACAGCCGAGCATGCAGCGGATGACCTGGAGTTGCCGCCACTGCGCGAGGATTTGCGGCTGCTGCCGGCGGAACACGACGAATATGGATCGCCGTGCTGGACCATTCATGACCCGGTGCGCAACCGCTATTACCGCATCGGGTTTGCCGCCTTTGAGCTGTTGCGCCGCTGGTCGCTGCGCAAGGCCTCCACCTTACTTGCGCAAACCCGCGCGGAAACCATACTGGAGCCGGATCGGGAACAGGTACAGGGGCTGATCAAGTTTCTGCATTCCAACGGTTTATTGCGACGCCAAGGCGATGAGGCGATTGCCGAGTTTTCCCGAATCGCCCAAGCCGGCAAACCGCCTTTTCTGAAATGGTTGGTGCACAACTATCTGTTTGTCCGTGTGCCGCTGGTCCGCCCGGACCGCTTTTTGCGAGCCACCCAGGGGATTGCAGACTTTATTGCCTCGCGCCCCGTGCAGCTGCTGATCCTGCTGCTGGGGCTTACCGGGATTTTAATGACGCTCAGGCAATGGGACAGGTTTCTCGCCACGTTCATGGGCTTCGCCAATTGGCAAGGCATGCTGTGGATCGGCCTCACCCTGATCGCCACGAAAATTCTCCACGAGCTGGGGCACGCCTACACAGTCGCCCGCTATGGCGGCCGGGTGCCGACCATGGGAGTGGCTTTTCTGGTCATGTATCCGGTGCTCTATACCGATACCTCGGATGCGTGGCGTCTGACCCGCCGCGATCAGAAGTTGCGGATTGCTGCGGCAGGTATTCGGGTCGAGTTGGCCCTGGCATTGCTGGCGACCTTTTTCTGGCACCTGGCGCCGCCTGGGCCGTTGCAAAGCACCTTGTTCCTCTTGGCAAGTGCAACTTGGATCACCACGCTGCTGATAAACCTCAGTCCGTTTTTGCGCTTTGACGGCTACTACTTGCTGTCCGATTACCTGCGCGTGCCCAACCTGCAAGATCGCTCCTTTGCGATGGCGCGCTGGTGGTTGCGGGAAAAACTATTCGGGCTTGGTGAGACTGCGCCCGAACCCATGGCGTTACCGCGCAGACGCCTTCTGGTGACCTTTGCCATTGCGGTGTGGATTTACCGGTTTTTTCTTTTCTTGGGCATTGCCCTGTTGGTCTACCACCTGTTTTTCAAGGTGCTGGGCATTATCTTGTTTGTTGTGGAAATCCTCTGGTTCATCGTGCTGCCGGTAACCAAAGAACTGAAAGTCTGGTGGCAGGTCCGCCAACAGGCCCGTGTAACGCCTTTGGGCGTGACGGCATTGCTGCTGGCGGGCGGGTTGGTGGTGCTGCTATTCGTGCCCTGGCGGGCGTCGGTTGAAGCCGCCGCCGTGATGCAGGCCAGTGCCGAGGCTGAAATCATCAGCCCGGCCGAAGGTCAGGTTGTCGATATTCAGGTCAAGGAGGGCGATCAGGTGACGGCGGGGCAGGTGCTCTTGACCCTGTACGCGCCGGAGCTGAGTGCGCGCATTGCCGTGCAGACACTGGAACTGGCAGAGGCGCGCATTCTGTTGGTCCAGGCGCAAGGCAGTCACGATGCCTTGCAGCAACATGAGATAGCCACGCGCCTGCAGGAAGTCTTACGCCTTGAGGCCGGTCTTGAGTTGTTGCGCATCCGCCAGGCGCAATTGGTGCTGCGCGCACCCCTGGCCGGGACGGTGCGCGATGTGGCTTACAGTGTCCGCGCCGGCAGTTGGCTGGCGGAAAAAACCGCGCTGCTGCGGGTGGTCGAAGAGCAGGCGCCGCGGCGTATTCTTGGCTACGTCTCCCAGCGCGATATCGCCCGCCTGGAGCCCTCGGCGCGTGCGCGCTTTTACCCCGAGCAAATCACCTTGCCGGAGATGGCGGTCGATCTGCAAAGCCTTGACGCCTTTAGTGCGCCGGTCATTGAAGCGCCATCGCTTGCGGCAGCCCATGGCGGACCTCTTGCCGCCCGCCTCAATGAACAAGGCGATATGCTGCCGATGGACGCGGTTTTTCGGGTTGCGGGTGTTGTTGCGCCGCCGACTAACCCCCCGCTAGAGGCTCAAGGCAACGCTCCCATCACCATGCTGCTGCGTGGCACGCTGGCAATCGACGCGCCGCCAGTGAGCCTGGCAGGGCGTCTGTATGAAGTCGTCGCCGCGACCTTCATTCGCGAGCTGAATTTTTAGGCCCATCGCATTTTTCCGGAGAAGGCGGCCTTGATTTTCAGGAAGAAGAATTCATTTTGCGCGGTCGCGTGAACGAATTTTTAACCCAAAATCGCAGCGCTTAGGGCGATCGAGCCATTATGTTTCTAGTCGACCTTTAATTTATGCGCACAATATCTGTAGGATTTCTTGGGCAAAATTTGGGCAAAAGTGAGGCCGCCTTGGGCCTTTCTAGACCGTTAAGGAATTCCTTCTCCTAGGATCTCTGCGGCCGGCAGCGGTATACAAAGTTTACTACTAGCGTTCAAGATCGTTATCCTCTCGCCATATCGAGAAATATTAAGCCCCTGAAATGTTTAACCATTTCAGGGGCTTTTTGATTTCTGGTCGCAAAAGCTGCGCGGAGTCTGGCCCCGAATACCGCGCCTCAACACACGTTGGAGGTTGAGGCGACAGGTTTATTCTTCAGGCCTGCATCGCCTGTCGCACGATCGCGCTGTCGACATACTGTTCCATGCTGACGATCTTGCCGCCCTCAAGGCGGTACAGGTGCGCGAAGGTGGCGCTCATGGCTTTGCCGGTGGCCCGGTAGGTACCGGAATACACACCAAAGGCCGCGACCCGGTCACCATCGGCGAGGTAGGTGTGGACCGTGGCGCGGTAGTCCAGCCATTCGCTTGCCAATCGGCTAAACACCTTGGCGACAATTTCGTCCGGCCCGGTGTAGGTGCCCGCATACGGAAAGCCCGCCGCTTCGGTCCAGGTGGCTGTAGGCGCCAGAGCCGCAAGCAGGTGCTTGCCGTTGTCCGCGGAGGCGCCTTCATAGGTCGCGCGGATGATGTCTAGATTAGTTTTCATCGGGTTACCCCCACTCCATTTCGCCTTTGGCCACTTTGGCACCGATTTGCAGGGCAACGCCCATGCCGGCATCCGGGTAGCGCGCAGTCATCGCGGCGATCAGCGCGGCGCTGTCCGCTGCTTTGCCCAGCTCCTCCTCGAACGCCAGGAGGTAGTCGCGGGTGTAGCGGATGGCTGAGGCGTCGGTCACCGTGGCAGGCTTCATGTGGCCGGGTACGACCACGGACGCGTTACGGCTGAGCATGGCCTCCAGGTTACGGACCCAGGCTGCGCGACCTTCCGCGCCGGCGGTGTCGGCGGTCCAGACGTGCACATCGGCGAACACCAGGACGCCGCCGACAATGGCCTTCAGCGACGGCACCCACAGGTAGCGACGGTTGGCCAGGTCTGTGGCGTTGACGATCTCGATGGCATGCTCTTCCAGCGAGAGCGTCGGGCCGTCGAATGCCTCGGGCATGACGATGTCTGCCAGGGTCTGTGGGCCGTTCTCTTTCAGTTGCGGGCCCCAGGTTGCCAGTTTCTTTGCCACGTTGCCCTGGATGGCGGTCAAGGTAGCGGTCGCGGCGATCACCCGCGCGTCGGGGAATGCGGCCTTGATCGGGCCCAGGCCGAAGTAGTAGTCAGGGTCGCTCTGGCTGATGTAGATGGTGGTCAGCTGTTTACCGCTGCCCTTGATGGCTTCGGCAATGGCCTGGCCGTCGGACAGGGTAAAGCCGGCATCGATCAGCACGGCTTCACGGGCCCCCGAGAGCAGTACCGGCGCGCGGAAGAAACCGTTCTCGCCGGCGGGGAAATGCCGCCAGCTCAGCCCGCTACCGGCCGCCCAAGCGCCTTTGCTCAGAACGGCGGCTGCGGCACCGAGCGTGGCGGCAGCCTTGATGACAGTGCGACGTGTGGTCATGGAAGTTCTCCTGCTGCGCTGACAGCGCAATTAACAGTGGGTATGGGTAACTTTAGGCGGCTGCGAGCTGCTCGATAAGCGCCGCTGGGTTGGCAAACAAGGCGCTGCTATTGAGCACGGAGCGTTGCCCGGCGGATTCGAGAAGCAGTGTGGGCACGCCGCGGGCAGCAAAGGCCTGAAGCAACTCCTGCGCTTGCCTTGTGCGCGCCTTGTTGAGGCTGACAAGCGCAGGCTCTGGATGGGCCAACAATGCGGCGGCGTCGCTCAAGCCGAGCGCGTGCAGAATGGCAACGAGTGAGGCGGCTGAGGTGACATCGCGGCCCTCCACGTAGCGCGCCAACTGGATCGCCTTGAGCGCGTCGTATTCCCGCGCCGGGGCCGTCGCTGCCACAGCGCTAAGCGCCAGGGTGGCCGGGCCGCTGTCGAAGCGTTGCTGACGATCAGCCAGCACCAAGCGGCGGTAAGCCTCACTGAAATCCTGCCCCGTCTGGGTGGCGATACGCTGGTCGTTGGACCAGGCGAAGTTGGCGAAATCAGCGTCCATCGCGCGGGCACCCTGGCCGGCAAACAAGCCTGTCGGCAGCAGTTCGAGGGTCAGGCCGGCCACGCCTTGCAACTTGGCAAGCGCAGGCATGGCGCCGTAGCACCAGCCACACAGTGGGTCGTACAAATATTGCAGGGTCTTGCTCATCGGGATGCCTCCGTTTCTTGAGGCTTAGATTAGGCGCTGCTTATTGACTATTAAATACACACGCGATATATGCAGAGTATGTTAAAGACATACAATCAGAACGAAACGGGCCTGGGCACTTTCAGCAACCTGCGGCGCCTCACCTACTTCGCCACCGTGGTGGAAACCGGCTCCTTTACGGCGGCAGCCGAGCGCCTGGGCATTACCAAAGCCGTGGTCAGCCAGCAGGTGGCGCGGCTGGAGCGGGAGTTCAAAACCTCTCTTTTGGTGCGCACCACACGCAGCGTGCGCACCACTGAGGTGGGCCAGGCGTTTTATCTGCGTTGCGCGCGGATCTTGCGTGAGGCGGAGGAGGCGTTCGATGAGCTGGGCGATGCGTCTCAGGAGCCGACGGGCACTTTACGCCTCACCGCGCCGTTCGATTATGGTGTCGGCGTCGTGGTCCCGGCGATTGCCGCCTTCACCCAGCGTTACCCGGGGTGCAAGGTCGATGCGGTGTTCAGCGATCAGACGCTGGATATGATGTCGGGCAATATCGAGCTCGCCATTCGCGTGGGGTGGCTGGCGGAGACCGGCCAGCAGGCGCGCAAGATCGGCGCCTTCCAGCAACTGCTGGTGGCCGCGCCGAGCCTGGTAGCCCAGGTGGCAGGCTTCGCGCAGCCACAGGAAATTGGCAAACTGCCGTTCGTGGCTAATACGGCGTTGCGCGAGCACCTGCGCTGGACTTTTTCGCGTGGCGAACACGAGCGGCAGACCGTCACCCTGCAGGCCTCGATCTTTCTCGATGCCACGCTCGCTGTACGTGAGGCCGTGTGCCAAGGGGCGGGCTTGTCGGTGTTGCCGGACTACGTGATTGCCGACGACCTGGCCAATGGCCGTCTGATCCAGGTACTGCCGCAGTGGCGCCTGCCCAGCGGCGGTATCCATGCGGTGTTCCCGGCGGCGCGCTTTCGCCCGGCGAAGGTCCGTGCCTTCGTCGAGCTGCTGGCGAATAGTGAGCAACAGCGGCAAACCGTTACGCGCTAAGCGCAGTGACTTGTCCGCAGGTGCCTTGAGGACGGATCGGCTAACCCGCCAGCGCTATGCTCATGACATCCTGATATGCGTCATCAGGTCTTTGCCGACTACCGCCGAGGCGCAGAGCACACCGCCGACCAAGGCGCCTATTACGCCATCGGTGGCCAGGTCCTGGCCGGTGAGGTATAGGCCTTTGATAGGGGTTCGTGCCCGCAGCCATTTCTGCTGGAAGCGCTGCGGCGTCGACTCGATGCCCATAAAGCCGCCGCGTTCGCGTTTGGCAAAGGTCTCATAGCTCAGGGGCGTGGACACTTCGACGTAGTCCAGCGCCGCGCGGGCTTGTGGCACGTGTTTGAAGAGCTCTTCCAGGAGGCGCTCGCGGATGATTTCTTTACGCACCAGGTAGTCATCGCCACGCTTCATCCAGCGACTGCCGGCCCATTGAGCATAATGGGCGTAGTCAGTGTAGGCGTACATTTCGACGGTGGCTTTATTGGGGAATTCTCGATCCCAGGAAGCATCTTTGGTGGACGGGAAGGTGATAAAGGTCCAGGGGAAGGGCGCGTTGAAGTCCTTGCGGTGCGCGTCCAGGTTGGCCTGCAGGTCATTGCTTGGGTGGGACCAGATATTCGCCGGGGTGAAGCCCAAGGCTTCTGCCGATTGGTTGAAACCGATGTTGATGCCGACCACGGCGTAGGTGTCGGTGACGGTTTCCAGCAGGTTATCGAGGCCGGCCTGGCGGCTGACCGGCGCCGGCAACAGGCGCGCAAAGGTGTTCTGGATGCCGGCGTTACTGATGATCACCGGGCAGCGGATTTCTTCGCCCGAGCTTAGGCGCACACCCGTGGCCACCCCGCCCTCAACCACAATCTCGCTGACTTCGGCGCTGTGCAGCAGTACGCCGCCGGCCTGCTCGATGATCGGCGCCATCAGTTTGGAGAACGCCATGCCGCCGCCCACCGGGTAATGGGCGCCGTTCATGTAATGCTTGGCGAGCATGCAGTGCATGGCAAAGGAGCTGCGCGTTGGCTCCAGGCTATAGTCGCCCCAGTTGGCGCAGATCACGGCGATCAGTTGCGGGTCGCTGATCAGCTCGGACAGCACGTCGAGGGTCAGGCGGTCGGAGTAGCTGTGGAAGGTGCTGCACATGCTGTCATAAGCGACCTCGGCGGCCTCGGGTGACATGGTTTTCTGGGCAAAATAGCCGACCGAACTCTTGGCCACTTTGCCAATCAGGGCCATGTATTGATCAATGCCGTGCGCTTCGTGGGGGAAGTGTTCTTTGAGCAGATTGCTATAGGCTTCGGCGCCGGCCGGGATGTCGTATTGTTTGCCACCAATGACCATGCGGTTATAGATCTGCGGCATGGGTTTCCACTCAAGACCGCCGCCGGTGACGTAGTTGAACAGTTTCCAGCCCGCGGACTGGGTCGAAGCTACTTCGCCGATGTAGTGCATGCCGACGGTCCAGCGGTAGCCTTTGCGCGTGTAAGCCTGGGTCATGCCGCCAATCACGTTGTGCTGTTCGAGCAGCAGCACGCGCTTGTTTTCCTGGGCCAGGAGGGAGGCCGCGCTGAGGCCGCCCATGCCGGAGCCGATGATGATGGCGTCAAATTCGCCCGAAATGCCTACGGCTTTGCGATAGGCGGTGCCGACGGTTTCCATAAGAGTTCTCCCGCTAGTTTTTTGTGGTTATGGCTGCGTGCTGGTGGATGTCTGGCTTAGAAGAACCCCTGGGGGTTGATGTCGTAGCTGACCAAGAGGTTTTTCGTCTGCTGGTAGTGGTCAAGCATCATCTTGTGGTTCTCACGGCCAAAGCCGGACTTCTTGTAGCCCCCGAAAGCTGAGTGTGCCGGGTACAGGTGGTAGCAGTTGGTCCATACGCGCCCGGCTTTGATCGCCCGGCCCATGCGGTAGGCGCGGTTGATGTCGCGGGTCCACAAGCCGGCGCCGAGGCCGAACTCGGTGTCGTTGGCGATCGCCAGGGCTTCGGCTTCGTCCTTGAAGGTGGTGATGCCGACCACCGGGCCGAAGATCTCTTCCTGGAACACGCGCATCTTGTTGTTGCCCTTGAGCAGGGTCGGCTGGATGTAATAGCCGCTGGCCAGGTCGCCTTGCAGGCGCTCGGCCGCGCCGCCGGTGAGCAGCTCGGCGCCTTCCTGCTGGGCGATTTCCAGGTAGCTGAGGATCTTGTCGTACTGCTGCTCGGAGGCCTGGGCGCCGACCATGGTTTCGGTGTCCAGCGGGTTGCCGCGTTTGATCACCTTGATCTTCTTCATCACCTCG
>NZ_FOFP01000005.1:0-6260 GCF_900110925.1 Pseudomonas cuatrocienegasensis
CGAAGTACGCCGTCGCTTTTCCCAGGATATCTCGCTCCATCTTGACCCGTGCCAGCTCGGCACGCAGACGGCTTATTTCCATCTGCTCGGCACTCACAGGCTTGCTGTCGACCCCCGTGAGCTTGCCTTGCCGATGGGCTTTGACCCAGTTGAATAGGGTCTGATCGGACATGCCCAGAGAACGGGCTGCCGCAGCCAGAGTCAGGCCGGTTTCGACCAGGCGCACGGCCTCCTGCTTGAACTCTAGGGTGTACTTAACGCGGTCTGTTTTAGGCTTAGTCATTACGTATCCTTGCGGCTAATAGGACGCCTGGCAAGGGATACGTTTTTCAGGGGCAAGGTCATTTTCAATGTGCTCTCGTCGTCCGGTCACCCGCAGAAAACTTTGACGCTTAACCCGCTTGCCGATAAATGACGCGAACAAACGTACGTTTTGCCGTACGCTAAGCCTGGCGACAGAGGAGGCCGAGCCCCATGCGAACCCTAACCGCTAGCGAAGCACGCACAAACCTGTACCGGCTGATGGATCAATCCGCCGAATCGCATCAACCCATCCTGATTTCAGGCAAGCGCACCAACTCCGTTCTGGTGTCGGCCGAAGACTGGGAAGCGATTCAAGAGACGCTGTATCTGCTGTCAGTTCCTGGCATGCGCGAATCGATCAAAGAAGGCATGGCCGAGCAGGTCGAGGAATGCGCCAAGGAACTGGATTGGTGAATTGGCAGCTCGTCTACACAAAGCAAGCTCAGAAAGATGCGCAGAAATTGACAGTGGCTGGCTTAAAGGAAAAAGCTAAAGCCCTGTTGGCGATCATCCAGGACAACCCGTTCCAGAACCCTCCTCCCTATGAAACGCTGGTCGGGAATCTCGCCGGAGCCTACTCACGCCGCATCAACATTCAGCATCGGCTGGTCTATATGGTGTTGCCGGATGAGCAGGTGGTGAAGGTTCTACGACTCTGGTCGCATTACGACTGACGCCGCTTCTCGACACTTGCGAACACCAGAAAGCAAAAAGCCCCGAGCTCTTTTCAGAGCTCGGGGCTTTGGTATTGCGAAAGTGGCGGTGAAGGTGGGATTCGAACCCACGATACGATTTCTCGTATACACACTTTCCAGGCGTGCTCCTTCAACCGCTCGGACACTTCACCGGATCTCGATGGACACTGCTGTCTGTCGAGGCGCGCTAATCTAGCCGAAGCGTCCCCCAAAGGCAAAAGTTTTTTTCAAAAGATTCATGTGTTTAGGCCAGGGTCTCGTCTTCCTCGGCGGTGTTGCCGCCTGGCTGGGCGAAGCGTTGCTGGCCAAACAGCAGAAAGCCCAGGGAAACGAAGGCGCTGAAGGCGAACAGGCCCAGGACTTCCGCTGGGCTGTGGCTGCGATTGGCCAGCCATAGCAGGCCAATCAGGCAGGTCGCCGCTATTAGTGCGCGTGCATTGAGCAGATGAAGGGATGGGCGATACATGGCGCAGCTCCAGTCAAATCTGCCGCTACGCTAATGGCCAGCCAGGCGCCCGGCCAATTGGCCTGAGTAATCGGGTCGATAGCCGTGTTTCGGCTGACTCACCAGTCAGTCACCGCGCTTTACCTGGGCGAAGCGGGTGGGTAACGTCAGCGGCACTTCAGCCCAAGGAATACCGCCATGAGCGACCTGATCCACTACCAACTCGACGACGGCATCGCCACCCTGACCCTGAACAACGGCAAGGTGAATGCCATCTCCCCCGATGTCATCGTCGCCTTCAATGCCGCGCTGGACCGTGCCGAGCAGGACCGGGCGGTGGTGATCATCACCGGTCAGCCGGGCATCTTGTCGGGCGGTTATGACCTCAAGGTGATGACTTCCAGCCCGCAGAACGCGGTGAATCTGGTGGCGGCCGGCTCGACCCTGGCGCGGCGCATGCTCGCCCATCCGTTTCCGATCATCGTGGCCTGCTCCGGCCACGCCGTGGCCAAGGGTGCCTTTATTCTGCTCTCGTCCGACTACCGCATCGGGGTCGAAGGCACGTTCAGCATTGGCCTGAACGAGGTACAGATCGGCATGACCATGCACCATGTCGGCATCGAGCTGGCGCGGGATCGCTTGCGCAAGTCGGCATTCCACCGCTCGGTGATCAATGGCGAGATGTTCGACCCACAGTCAGCTGTGGATGCAGGCTTCCTCGATAAGGTGGTGCCGGCCGAGCAGTTGATGGCCACAGCGCTGGCCGCAGCCGCACAGCTCAAGAAGATCAATATGACCGCCCACCGCAACACCAAGCTCAAGGTACGTAAGGCGCTGCTGGAAACCCTCGACGCGGCCATCGAGGCCGATCGCCAACTGCCGTTGTAATACACGACGCCATACCGTGCCCGGTGTAAAAGCGGAACGGGTACGGGAATTGGTGGAGTTACAGCTGTTAACAGGCCGGCAATTGCCGGCAAGAGTGCACATCCGTACACTGCGCGCCTTTCTCACGAGGGGCGAATTGCGATGCTGTTTACTCTGCGCATGCTGGCGATGGGCGTGCACTTTATCCTCGCGGGGATTGCCGGTTTGCTGCTCGGCCTGTGTCGTCCGTTCAACCCCGATAACAGCCGCCTCTGTGCGCGGCTGTATTCGCTGCCGGCCTTGCCCATTCTCGGCATTAGTTTGAAAACCGATGTCGCGCCCTTGCTGGCCCGTGAACAGGCGTGCGTGATCGTCGCCAATCACCAATCCAACTACGACCTTTATGTGCTGGGCCGTGTGGTGCCGCGGCGCACGGTGAGCATTGGCAAGAAGAGCCTGAAGTGGTTGCCGTTTTTCGGCCAGTTGTACTGGCTGGCCGGTAACGTGCTGCTGGACCGCGGCAATGCCGTGCGCGCCAAGCAAGCCATGCTGACCACTACCGAGACCTTGCAGCACCGCGATACCTCGATCTGGGTCTTCCCCGAGGGCACGCGCAATGGCGGCGGCGCCTTGCTACCGTTCAAGAAAGGCGCCTTCCAGATGGCCATCGCCGCTGGCGTGCCGATCATCCCCGTGTGCGTGAGCAGCTATGCCGGGCGCCTGCGGCTCAACCGCAGGCATGCCGGCGAGGTGCTGATCCGCTCGTTGCCAGCGTTGCCCACCACGGGGTTGAGCCTGGACGACTTGCCCGCCCTTATGGCCCAGTGTCGCCAGCAGATGCAGCACTGCATCGACCAGATGGACCAGCAGTTGCAGCACGCGCGGGCAGACGCGCGTGGCGAGGGTCGCTAAGCTGGCATATCTGCCGATAGAGGACACTTTGTATGGGTCACGTTGTTGCTGCAGCCGCGTACTGCGCAGGCCGTAAAGTCACCGATATCACCCTGGACGAGGGCCATATATGGGCCTCGCGCGAAGGGCACTTTGTCTGGATCGGCCTGCATGACCCCGGCGCCGAAGAGCTGGTCCACTTGCAAGCACAGTTCACCCTGCATGAACTGGCGCTGGAAGACGCCCTGCAGCGCCATACCCGACCCAAGCTGGAAACCTTCGGCGATGCGCTGTTTCTGGTGCTCTACTCGCCCATACGCAGCGAGAGTGGCCAACTGACGTTCGTCGAAACCCAACTGTTCGCCGGCAGCGGTTATGTGATCAGCGCGCGCTATGGCGAGTCCGCGCCCTACTCCCAGGTGCGCCAGCGTTGCGAGGCGCGCCCGCTGCTGCTCGAACACGGCGAGGATTTCGTGCTCTATGCGCTGCTCGCCTTTGTCATCGAGAACTACCGACCGCTGATGGACAGCTATCACAGCGAGCTGGAAGAGGTGGAGCAGAACGTCCTGCGCCGCCCGCTCAGCCAGGCCGATGTCGAGCGCATCCAGGGGCTGCGCCGTGACCTGTTACGCCTGCGCCGCTATATCGCTCCCCTCACGGAGATCTGCCAGGAACTGCAACACCTGGACTTTCCGTTTATCGACCGCAACATGCGTCCGTACTTTCGCGACGTGGCAATCCACGTCAATCGCCTGCTCGAAGACCTCACGGCGCAGCGCGAGATGGCCGACCACGCCATCGAGATCGGCCTGTTGCTGGAAGCCTCACGGCAAAGCAATACGCAGCGCAAGTTCGCGGCCTGGGCGGCGATTCTGGCGTTCCCCACGGCTGTCGCGGGGATTTACGGGATGAACTTCCAAAACATGCCGGAGCTGAGCTGGCACTACGGTTATTTCGGGGTGCTCGGGGTGATTGGCGCGGGCTGTATCGGCCTGTATACCAGCTTCCGTCATTACGGCTGGCTGTAGCGGGCCTGGCAGCTGAGCTGCCAGGCCACGGCTCAGGCCTCGGCGTTACGCCGGCCCTGGGCGACGAAGCGCATCATCCACTCCGCCACGGTTGATCCCTGGTGGTCATGCTGCAAGCTCTCGACCGCCCGCTGATAGACCGGCTCGCCGATATGCTGCTGACGAATGTCGAGCAAGGCACGGGAGTAGTCATGGATAAACTCCGGGTGCCCCTGGAAGCACAGCACCTGGTCTTCAATGCAGTAGGCGGCGATCGGGCAGAATGGGCTGGACGCCAGCAAGGTAGCGTTTTCCGGCAGGCGGGTTACCTGGTCCTGGTGGCTGATCAGCAAGGTCAGCTCATCCACTCGCGGGCTCATCCACTCGGCCTTGTGCGCCAACTCATAGCGATGGATACCCACACCCCAACCTTGCGTGGCGCGTTCGGCATTGCCGCCGAGCAGCAGCGCCAATAACTGATGGCCAAAGCAGATACCCAGCAGCTTGTCGCCCGCCTGGTAGCGCTCCAGCAGATAGGTCTTGAGCGTCTGGATCCAGGGATCGCTGCCAAAGGAGTCGGCCTTGCTGCCGGTGACCAGGTAGGCGTCATAGCGCGCGTCAGCCGCGGGATAATGACCCTCGACGACGTTATACAGGGTGAACTCGGCAGCCAGCGGCTGCTGGGCGAACAGCCGCTCGAACATACGGCCATAGCTCTGGTACTGGTCGATGAGTTCGGGGCGAAGGTTGTCTGTTTCCAGAATGCAGATTTGCAACGGCATGGAGGGTTTACCTGAACACGGCGGTGATGGGACAGCTACAAGCCTGCCTGGCGCTGCCGATCAAGGCAAGGGCCAGGCACGTACCATCAGCCACCTCGATAATCACCATGACGGGCATTCACTTCAGCCGTTTTGGGGTGCGGCGCATGATCGGCTCATCGGGTGACAGTAGCTGTCACCCTTCCTGTCGAGGATCTTCCCATGAGTGGTTTCGCTGCCCTGGCCAGCTTGCTGGCGGCCCATGCTTATACCCATACCCCAGTTGCCAAACCGACCGCAGCCACGCAGACAGGAGCCCGGCCATGAGCGCGCTGACGGCCCTGAGCGATCAGAACGTGTAGGCGTGACCTATGCGAGCCTGGGACCCTATGGCCTGCACTTTGAAAGCGAGCTGGCGATTCAACGCCCTGATGGCGGCCTGACGCGCCTGGCCATGCCAACCCCGATCAGCGAACGCCAAGCCATCAGCGAAGCGCTGTGCAGCGTCCTTACGGAGTAGCCAAAGATGCACCACTTGACCGCCCGCCACCTGCGCAACGGGGCTTTTGCCGGCATCGCCGTCTACCTGATGATCGCAACGCCTCTGCTGGCTCTCAGCATGGGCCCGGTGTAGCCCGCTGACGCATAAAGTTACAGCGCACCGCCCCTGACAGGAGGAACCTTACCGTTGGTCGGTCTCTCGAATTTGCCGAGTGCTCGATTTCTCGAGCCCAATAACCTCAACGGTTAAAGGAGTTTACCGATGCTGAAGAAGACATTGACTGCCCTGCTCGCCACCACTGCCCTTGCCACCGGCGCGGCCCTGGCCGACCGTCCGGGCGCTGACTGGACCGTAAGCATTGAGCAGGCGCTGAGCGCCGCCAAATCTGGGGGCTATACCCAGGTGCACAAGATCGAAGCCGATGACGATGGCTACTGGGACGGCGAAGGCGTCAAGCAGGATGGCAAGGTCTACGAGTTCCGCATTGACGGCAAGACCGGGGCAGTGACTCGCGAGCAACTCGACTAGGATCTCAACGCCTGAATAATGGCCCCGAACGGCCGGTGCCCATGCACCCTGTTCGGGGCCGTTTTCGTTTGCTATGCCCTACTCAGAGTTGCACGGTGTCGCGGCTTCTCGCAGGAGCCGCGCCTCGCGGCGAATAGCAGCCATTCAGCAGGCTATCAGATAGCCCACAAGCTTCGCGCCGGGGCGACGCTCCTACCGGATTAGCGTGTAGATGAGCTGCCGAACACGTGTAGGAGCCCCGCCTCGGGGCGAAACGATTGC
>NZ_FOFP01000005.1:6580-335865 GCF_900110925.1 Pseudomonas cuatrocienegasensis
GTAGGAGCCCCGCCTCGGGGCGAAACGATTGCAGCCCTTCAGCTACCTCAGCGTCGGGCATGGTATTCGCTGCTGGACTCGGCTCCCACAAACGCGTCGTCGCCGCGCCTCGCGGCGAATGGCGGCTATACCGGGAATTCCCAGATCGCCAAAAAGCGGCGGCAGCGATATTAGCTCGACTGCCGCCAGTGCACGGGGCCGGGCGCGCTGGCCAGGACTCGCCAGGGGCCGGTACGCAGGGCCTGCTGGGCGGCGAGCAGGTTGTCCGGGGTAAGTGCCAGCAGGGCTTGGTCAACAGCGTCGGCGTGGGACGGCTGCAGCCCTGCCAACAAATCCAGCCAGTGCTGCTCGGCAAAACCGTCAAGCGTTTGCACCTGAGCGCGGCGCTGAGCCTGCAGGGCGCTGCTCTGTGCCGCCAATGCCAGTGCATCAAGCGGTACTGCCGTGGCCTCGCGCATAAAGGTCTCGATATGCGCGATCAACTGTAGCGGCGGCACCTCGGGTGACTGCACGGCGAATAGCAGCCCACGCACTCCGGCGACCTGACGGTAAGCGCAAAACACCGCATAGCCCAATTGCAGGTCACTGCGCATGCGCTGGTAGTAGCCCGGTTGCAAGCGCTGAGCCAATAGGCGCCAAGCCGCTTCACTGGTAGCAGTGGGCTCCGGCTGCGGGCAAAACAACACCAGCGCATGCTCACCGGGCGGCAGATGTGCCTCCCGCCAGAGCGCCTGCCGTGGCACCTGGGCTGGCGGCTCAGGCATATCGTCTGGTGGGCCGAACAGCGCCTGCAAGCGGGCCTGATGCTGCTGCGTCAGACCGACGCCTAGCCCCTCGATCCGGTGAGTACGTCCTGGTGCCGGTACGATCAGCTCATCGAGCCGCGCCAGTAACTGGCGGATCGGCAGTGCCGCACTGGCAACCGCTGCGGGGCCAACTATCGACTGCGGCACCTGCAACCAGCGCGCCCAGACGTGCACCGCCAACTGCCCCAGAGGTTCTGCCGGGCCGCGCAGACACAAGGTCTGCGCGCCCTCCTCGTCGCTTACCCGCAGTTGCACGCCCACCTCGGCGCAGGCGTCCTGCAGGCTGTGCAACAGATCCCGCGCGGCGGCGCGACCTGGCGCGTCCAGGTCCTGGCGACGGGCATAAAGCACTGCCAAGCCATCGGCGCTCGGTGCTGGCTGCCAGTGCAGCGCGACTGGTCGGGCGAGCGCGGGCAGAGCGACCGTTACCGCCATCAGCGGATTATCGCCGGGCAATTGCCAGGCATGCTCGAACATCAGACGGGGGCCAGGCGTCTGCAGAACCATCTGCAGCGGGAAGCCGCCAGTGGGCCATGCCGCGACAGGCTCAGAGCCAATTTCACCCTCAATCAGCCGTGACTCGCTTTGCACTTGCGCGCAGAGCAGTTGCAGCGCCTCTGCGGCCTGGGCCTCAAGCGGCGCGGCCGGGTGCAGATTTAGCGCCTGCCAGGTCTGCCACTGCCGCGCCCGCTGCAAGGCTCCACCAGCCAACTCCGCATACTGCTGGCGCTGCTGCACGCGCGCCAGCAACGGAGCCCAATCGGCACCGGCAAAAAAACTCAGCCAGCTGTGCACCACGCCGCGTACCTGAGCTCGCTTGGCAGACGAGTCCTGAACCAGGTCCACCACCAGGCGCAGCAGGGTTTGCTGGCGGTAGCGATAAACCACCTGCAGCTGCAACCGCTGCGCTAGCCCAACCTCCCGCAGACAGGCCAGCAAGCCACCAGGTGACGGATCGGCCAACGCCAGGCGCAAGGCCTCTAAGGCCTGTTCACACGCTGCCGGGAGCAGCGCCTCGGGCCATGTCAGCGCCCAGGCGAACAGTTGCTGCGGTGCGCCACTGGCTACCTGCATGCGCAGGTACTGGCCGCGCAGCGGCACCATGGCCGCAACAGCACGAGGCGGCCGAACCCGCCCGCCCGGTAACGCCGCGAGCAGGCCTTCGGCCAGTTGCTGCAGGTGCGCAAGCGGTTGTGGCCCGACCAGGGTCAGCGTCAGTTGGCTGCGCCGATAATGGCGCCGATAAAAACCGCGCAGCGCCTGTTGAAAGCGCGCTTGCTCGACCGGCAAGGTGTCGCGGTTGCCCGCCAGAAAAGCCGCCGCTGGATGATCACCCGCCAGCAATTGGCCGAGCGCAGTGTCGATCAGGGTATCGAGGTCCTGGCTGCGAGCGATGAACTCGGCATGCAGCACTTCACGCTCACGCCGCTGCGCGTCGATGTCCAGCAACGGCGTGGCGAGCATATCGGCCAGCCGTTCGAGCGCCGCCGCGAAATGCTCGACCGGCACCTCAAAAAAATAGTCGGTAAAGCGCGCCTGGGTCGAGGCGTTGAGCTGACCGCCGCAGGCCTGCACGAACGGCATCAGGCGTTGCTCGCCGGCAAAACGCTGACCACCAAGAAACAGCAGGTGCTCGAGAAAATGCGCCAGCCCCGGGTAAGCGCGTGGCTCGTCATGGCTGCCGGCTGCCACGCGCACGCACAGGGCAGCATAAGGCCCGGCCTGGCTAAGCAGACACAGACGCGCACCATCAGCCTGACGCAGGCGCCAGGGCTGGACAGCAGCGGGAATGACCTCGGACATAACAGACATAGGCTGGACAAGGGACGCTCAGCATCCCGCAGCAGCAGGGCCTGCGCAACGGTACTTTTGCAGGAGATGCACGCCAGCGTAATACCGATGGCAACTCCAAATAGCACTGGATGGCGACTATTCGCTGCGAGGCGCAGCGCCTACGAAAAGCCAAGCGGTGACGTTATGGAGATGGTGTGTACACCGCCGTCCCGTAGGAGTGCCACCCCGGCGCGAAACTTTTGGGCCTATCTGCGATACCGCTGCATGGCCACTATTCGCCGCGGGGCGCGGCTCCTACACAAGCCGCGCGGTGACGCCTGGAAATGGATACACCACATCATGAGCGCCGCCCCGGCGCGAAGCTTTTGCCCGTGCTTGCGATGATTAGTGCGCGCGCTGCGCCCGCCAGGCACGCCCGGCAATCACCACCAGAGTCACCACCGTCAGCGGCAGCACATAACCGATCATGGCATCACCAAACACCTGGGCGAACGGCCGACCCGAGGCGGACATCACCAGGTACAGGGTGTAGGCCGCGTAGTAGCCGATAAACAGCAGACCTTCCCAACGGTTGATGCGGTACCCGGAAAAGAAGATCGGCAGGCAGGCTACAGCGACGGCGATCATCACCGGGAAGTCGAACGCCAGGGCGTTGGCCGACACCACGATGGCCGCCGGCGAGACCAACGAGGCCAGGCCGAGTACGCAGAGCAGGTTGAAAATGTTGCTGCCGACGATATTGCCGACCGCGATGTCGCGCTCACCACGGATCGCCGCCATGATCGAGGTGGCCAGCTCTGGCAGCGAGGTACCGATGGCGACCACGGTCAGGCCGATCACCAGCTCCGACAGGCCCAGCGCCCGTGCCAGGCTGACCGCCCCTTCCACCAGAAAGTTGGAACCCACTACCAACAGCACCAAGCCAACAACGATCAGCCCGGCATTGATCAAACCGGCATAGGGTTTGGCAGGCTCATTCAGGCCGAACTCGCGGGCGAACTCGTCATCCGGCCCGGCTGCCTGCTCCTTGCGGCTGCTGATAATCAAAAAGGCGGTGTAGGCCAGTACACCGGAGAACAGAATGGCGCCGTCTATACGGCTCAGGCTGCCATCCCAGGCCAGCGCGAGGGTCAGCAGGCTGGCGCCAATCATGATTGGCACATCCAGACGTATCAGTTGGCGCGACACGATCAGTGGTGCGACCAGGGCGGTCATGCCGAGGATCAGCAACACGTTGGCGATATTACTGCCGACCACGTTGCCAATCGCCAGGTCACCGCTGCCGTTCAGGGCGGCCTGCACACTGACGGCCGTCTCCGGGGCACTGGTGCCGAACGCCACCACGGTCAAACCAACCACCAGCGGCGGAATGCCAAACTGCGCGGCCAGCTTGGCGGCACCGCGCACCAGAACTTCGGCACCGGCCACCAACAGAACCAGGCCTGCGATCAAGTACACCAGGGTCATCAAGGTCATTTGCAACAGCTCCCAAAAAAGATGCGCCAGTGTATCCATCGGCACAAACGCCGCCAGAGGGCTGGCAGTGATAATTTGTTACTTAATTGCGCGGTGCTCAGGTGCTTCGCCCCGAGGCGGGGCTCCTACAAATCTGCAGCACTGCCTGTGAAGGCTTGGAATGTGGGAGGGGCCGGGCGGCGCTCCGCTTTAGCCGCGACTTCTGTAGCGCTTTCAAGATAGATCGCGAATAAAGGCTAGCCGCCCCTTCGCTCCTACAGAGTGCGCCAGATGACCTGGGTTGCGACACTAGCCTGGGTATATCGTCGGCGCTCAGGTGAATCACCCATCAACCCCGTACACCACCCTCCCGCTCCCAGGCACAACGCACCCGTAACTCGCCCTCATCAGGGCTGTGCAGGCCATTGTCGGATTCCCAGCGAAAGGTGTGCGTGCCATTGAGCTCGGTCTCCAAGTGCACCACGGCACTGACCCAGTACAGACGCTTGAGCAAGGCCTCGAACTGCTGGATCCACAGGCTCCACTCATACTCCACGGCCTGATAACTGGCGCCGAAGTGGATCACCTGGCTCTGCGCCTGCACGTCGCGTGCAGCGGCCGGCACACTGAACATCTCGCGCCCCAGCAATGGTCCCAACTCATCCTCAGGCAACTGCGCCAGCACCGCACGATTGCTGGCACGACGCTGCCGGCTCTGCTCGGTGTCGTCCCCTGGCCAATCGCGGATGCAACCATAAACGAGGGATTCGGATTCCACACCGGCACTCCAGAAACAGACGACCTCGCCCCACAGCCAGGTCGGCAAAGATGAAAATCAGCAAACCGCCCTTGTAGGAGCGAATTTATTCGCGATAGATCGTGAAAACGCTGAAAGCGTCGCGGCTAAAGCCCCTCCCACAGACCGACATTTCATCGTAGACGCGACCCTAGGCGCGCCGAGCAGTACGCCCCAGCCACCAAGCCAGCACACAGAGCAGCAGCGCCAAACCAGTCAGCACCATAAACGGCACCTGGTAATTGCCGGCCATATCCCGGGCCAGGCCACTGAGCACAGGTGTTAGCGAGCCGAAACTGTAGCCCATGAACAGCATCATCGCGGTCCAGCGGCTGACAGCCAGGGGCGAGTCGGCCTCGTACAGCGGCAACACCAGCGACAGGGAAAACGACCCGCTCAAACCAAACCCCAGCGTCAATGCCCACAGCTGCGGCCAAACCGTCGGCCAGCCAGTAATCATCACCAGGCTAATGCAGGTCAACGCTGCACAGGCGGTCAGCAAGCGATAGCGATTGCCGAAACGCTGCACCAGCCAGGGCAACAGAAAGGCGCTCGGCAAGCCCATCAGCATCGACAGGCTGAACAGGGTATTGGCGTGCATCAGCGTCAATCCCGCCTCGTGATAACGCGCCACGCACCAGGTCGCCAGGGCATAGAACAATCCCGCCTGGGTCGCGAACAAGGTGCTGATCAACCAGGCCCGTGGCTCGCGCCATGGCAAGCCGCGGCCCTCATGTGATGCGACCGTCTCAGGTTGCGTCGGCAAGCGCCACCAGACCAGCACTGCCGCGGCCGCCGGCAGCGCCCAAAAGGCCAGGCCCATGGACCAGTCACCGGCGAACAGCGTAGTCACCGGCACCGTCAGCACTACACCGGCGGCGCCCCCCACCGCCATGCTCAACGAATACCAGCCCACCACCTGCCCCATCTGGCCAGTGAAATGACGCTTGATAAAACCGGACAACAACGGGCCGGCCAAGGCAATCGCCGTGCCCATCAACACGGCACTGCCGACCAGCAGCGTACTGTTATGGCCGGCCAAACGCAGAGCCAGCGCCAGCACCACGCCCATCAAGCACAAGGTGATGGTCCGTTCCAATCCCAGGCGTAATGCCAAACGCGGGGCAAGCGGCGCCAACAGCCCCATGCACAGCACTGGCAGCGCCGTGGTCAGGCTAATAAACATGCGGCTTAGGGAAAGCTCATCGGCAATCCGCTCGATTAGCGGCGCCAGAGAGGTAATGCCAGGGCGCAGATTGACTGCCGCCAGTACCAGCGCGCCCAGCAATACAGTCCGAGAAAGGGGTTTCACAGGCAATCCAAATACAACGAGGGTCAAAACCGGGTGGCTACCCTACCCGCGCAGACGGCAGGGGGCAAGTAGCGCCCGACTTCCTCGCAAGAGCCCCCGGGTGTCGCTACGCTCGACCCAGGCTACCGACTGAGTAGGCACAAGATGACTATGCGCGCCTCAGCCTTGGCGGGCCTTGCTGCGCATTTTCTCGGTCATATTGATCATTTCGTCATACAGCAACTGCGGATTCTTCTGCTTCAACGCCCAGGCCATGCGGCCCTGCTCGTGCGGCAGGATCATAAACTCGCCACGGGCGACCGCCTCATAGATGTAATCGGCAATGTCTTCAGCGGTGATCGGCGAGCTTTCCAGCAGCTTGCCCACGGCGGCCTTCATGGCCGGAGTCGGGCCCCGGAAAGAATCCAGCAGGTTGGTCTGGAAGAACGACGGGCAGACCACATGCACGCCGACCTCATGACCCTTGAGCTCGATCAGCAGGCTCTCCGACAACGCCACCACACCGGCCTTGGCCACGTTGTAATTGCTCATGGCCGGGCCCTGCATCAGCGCGGCCATGGAGGCCACGTTGATGATCCGACCTTTGCTGCGTTCGAGCAGCGGCAGGAACGCCTTGCAGCCCTTGACCACGCCCATCAGGTTGATCGCAATCTGCCAGTCCCAATCCTCCAGCGACAACTCGCCAAAGAACCCGCCCGACGCGACACCCGCGTTATTGACGATCACATCAATGCCGCCAAACTTCTCGTCGCACGCCTGGGCCAACGCAGTCAGCTGGCTGTAATCACGCACATCGCAGCGCTGGGTAAAACCATCGCCGCCAGCCACACGCACCAGTTGCAGAGTTTCCGCCAGCCCCGGCTCGTTGACATCCGACAGCGCCAACTGCCAGCCCTCACGGGCCCAGCGCAGGGCGATTTCACGACCCAAACCCGAGCCAGCGCCGGTGATCATCATGCGATTTTGCATACCTAAGGTCGCCTTGTTGTGTGAGGTAGATGCTCGCAGTGTAGCGAAGGAAATATTCGCCCCCACCTACCATCAGGCTTCTGAATAACGAGGCCGAAGGCGAGACACCTAATGAAACACTCAGCACTCAGCACAGCGCGGCACACCCATACCGGTAGCCTGGGTTGAGCGCAGCGATACCCGGGAAACTGGAGATCAAACAACCCAGCTAGCCTGTTCGGCGCAAAACCCGCCAGATAACCATGCCGTACACCAGCGCATTGACGACCACCACGACAGCCCCTAGCCACAACTGAACCTGTGGCGTCAGCCCTGCTGGATAAAGCAGTGTCAGGAGATACTGCTCGATAAAGCCGCCGCTATAACCGGCCTCACCGGCTGCGCGGCGCAGGCTGTTTTCCAGAGGTGTCAGCGGGCACTGCAGGTGCATCACCTCGACGATCACACCCCAAGCCACTGCGGGTAGGTGCACCCACACCACCCGGCGCCAGCGCAAAGCCAACACACCGCCGAGCAATACAAAGGCGATAAACAGCAAGTGAATCAGGACAACGGCATAGAGCAAGCCGTAAACAAGCATCTCTCCTCCTGACTCCGCTCGGCATCAACCGCCGCGGCGCCACTCAAGTCCGCCGCTGCAGATGCATCCAGTCGACAATCTCACCTTCGGGTTTGTAACCGTTAACCGTCTCGCGCAGCAACTGACGAACACGGTCATAGTCATCGCGGCCAACAGCATCCAGCAGATTCTCCAGCGCCTGCTTGAAGGGTTCCCAGCCCAGACACTCCTCATTGGCCCGCATGATCATCGGGTGCTCGGTCTTGCTGACGTCATCGCCAATGAGCAGCTCCTCGTAGAGCTTCTCCCCTGGACGTAAACCGGTGAATTCGATAGCTATATCACCATGGGGATTCTTGTGAGAGCGAACACTCATCCCGGACAGGTGAATCATCTTTTCCGCCAAGTCGGCAATGCGTACGGGCTGCCCCATATCCAACACAAACACATCCCCGCCCTGCCCCATGGCGCCCGCCTGAATAACCAACTGGGCCGCCTCAGGAATAGTCATAAAGAAACGCGTGATGTTCGGGTGCGTCACCGTCACCGGCCCACCTTTGCGGATCTGCTGATAGAAGAGCGGTATCACCGAACCAGACGAGCCCAACACATTGCCGAAGCGCACCATGGTGAACCGGGTCTTGTTGACGTGGGGGACCCCGCTACGGTCATGCAATAACACCGGCGCCGGCTCCGCGCTCAGGGCCTGCAGAACCATCTCTGCAAGACGCTTGGTGCTGCCCATGACGTTTGTAGGCCGCACGGCCTTGTCGGTCGAAATCAGTACAAAATGTTCGACCCCCGCACGCAACGCTGCTTGCGCGGTATAGGTTGTACCCAAGACATTGTTCAACACACCCTCGGCAATGTTGTGCTCCACCATCGGCACATGCTTATACGCTGCCGCGTGGTAGACCGTGTTCACCTGCCAGGTGCGCATCACATCCAGCAGCCGTGATGCATTGCGAATAGAGCCCAGGATAGGGATCAACGTCACAGGCAGCGATTCGCGACGGATACGCTGCTCAAGCTCTGTATGGATGCTGTATAGGTTGAACTCACTGTGGTCGAACAACACCAAAATCGACGGCCCGGTGCCTAAGATCTGCCGGCACAACTCGGAGCCGATGGAACCACCCGCCCCAGTAACCAGTACGACCTGATCGCGAATGCAACGCTCGAACAACACCGGCACCGGCGGCACCGCATCCCGACCCAGCAGGTCGGCGATATCAACCTCCTGCACATCTTCGACCTTCACCCGGCCACTGGCCAAGTCCATAAAGCCGGGCACACTGCGTACATGCAGCGGGTAGGCCTCCAACAATTCCAGCACCTCACGCCGGCGCGCTCGGGTTGCCGAAGGGATCGCCAACAGGATTTCCTGGGCGCCGGTTTCCTCAATCATTCGCTCAATGTGGCGCGGTTTGTAGACACGCAGGCCGGCAATCACGCTGTTGGCAAGTTCCGGCTGATCATCGATAAAAGCGACAGGGCGCATACCCCGCCCCATGCGCAACGCCGTAACCAGCTGATTGCCTGCGGCACCCGCGCCATAAATGGCCACCTTGGGCAGGCCATTATCCCGCGGCGCAAAACCCATCGAATGCTTGGGGGAGAACCAATCACCCAAAAAGTACTGGCGCATAAACAAACGTAGGCCGCCAATCAACATGATGCTCAACCACCAGTAGTTGAACACCATGGAGCGCGGCACCACCGCCTGGGCGTGCTGCTGATACCAGTACACCAACAGAGCCAACAACAGCGTCGACAGCGACACTGCCTTGATAATCGCTACCAAGGCGTCGTTGCCGAAATAGCGCATCACCGCGCGGTACATACCAAAGCGGATAAACAGCGGAATAGCCACCACAGGCGCCGCGAGAAACAACCAGGCATGCCCGCCAAACGGATCAATATTCTTGGTATCACCAAGGCGCACGACAAACGCCAGCCACAGTGATGCCCACACCAGCAGCACATCCACAGCGACCTGCAGCATGCGCTTTTGCCGCCGTGGCAATGCCAGCAATTGGCCCCGCATGTACTCTGCAAACCTCAACACACCCGCACCTCGCTTCCCTGAAGTTTCATCAACTATCCAACTACTCTGCCGGCACGGCAAATACCCATGCCGGAAAATTACGATATAGACAAGGCTCTACTCCCATAGGGTTCAACGTTATTAGCGTTAAACCCCCGGCTCATGCATGAGCGCGCGGCCTGGTTCCATGACGACGCCAGCAGCAACCCGCACCCCATAACCGGCTACACATCCGGCCTGCAGCCAGGCACGCGCGCCGACCGTGACACCACCGGCCAGGTGTACACCCACACCCAAATGCCCGTAGGCCTCGACACAGGCATCATGGTCGACCGTGGCATGGGCATTGATGATCACTCCCTCACCTAAAAGAGCATCCACCCCCACCATTGCCAACGCCATCACCGCACAGCCCTCGCCAATTTCCGCGGTACTGCTCACACTCGCGTGAGGATGCACAACCGTCGCCACCACAATACCGAGGCGGCGCACCTGAGCCAACCAACGCTCACGCAAAGCATTATTACCAACAGCTGCGATAGCCGAGTCGCCAGGCCGGCAGACCTGCTCAAGCGTCTGCAAACTGGCCACCACTGTAAAACCTGCAACATGAGTCAAAGCCGGCCAGCGATCATCCACAAAAACAATTTCATCCCATGCAGCGGACAGCTGCGCGGCTTCAGCGACAGCCTTGCCGTGCCCACCGGCCCCAAGAATCAATAACCGCCCCTGGCTCATCGCTCTAACGCCCCAGCCTTGAAGTAAGCTGCAAGCCCAATCAGCGGCGCATAAGCCACCAGCACCCCCGTCATGCCCGCCATCAGCCCTGCGGCCACGCAAAGCGCAAGCGGCAACAGCCATAGAAGATTGATCGCCAGCACCGCCAGGGTGACCGGCAAATGACGCCCAGCGGCACGGGAAGCGTATTGATAGGCATGGCTGCGATGCGCTTCGTACACCTTGTCGCCACGAGCAAGCCGGCGCAGCAGGGTAAAGGTCGCATCAACAATAAATACACCAAGCAGAATCAACCAGCACCACAACCATTGCGGGTTTAGCCAAGCGGCGTGAAGCGACAGCACACCCAAGGTAATCCCCAGGAAACCACTGCCGGCATCCCCCATAAAAATGCGCGCTGGTGGAAAGTTCCAGAACAGAAAACCCGCTACGGCAGCCGCCAAGACCAGAGGCAGCAACCAAGCAGCGACACTCCCATTACTCACCCAAACCAGCACAGCGGCGCCAACACAAACACAGATCGCCTCAACACTGGCAATACCGTCGATGCCGTCCATAAAGTTGTACAGGTTAAGCAACCAGACAAGATAAAAAGCCGCCAACACATACCCGGCCCAACCAAGATCCAGTTGCAAACCCCAAACCTGCAACGCCGGCAAACCGCCCAACCAGAACAGCGACCAAGCCGCAGCCGCAAAATGCCCCAGCAACCGCCAGCGCGCAGCAATGTGGCCGTGGTCATCCAAAAAGCCCAGCACTGCAACAGAAGCACCCGCTCCGCCCAACGCATACGCAACAGCAGGCTCAGTCAGCCCTTGCACAGCAAGCCAAAATAAAGCTGCTAGAAACACCAGGACAATAGCCACCCCACCACCGCGAGGTGTAGGCACAGAGTGCGAGCTGCGAGCATTGGGGATATCTATGATGCTGCGAGTCAGGGCATAACGACGCAATACGCAGGTCATTCCAAGAGAGAAACCAGTGACTATCGGAAACAGCAACCAAAAAAAATTCATAGAAGTCTCTGAGAAATCAAGGACGTAGCGCCGCACTCTTCTGATAATTTTGACCAGCTTTACGTAATGCTTCTTCCGGGGTTAATTTCGGAAACCATCCCAACAAATTACGTGCCTTACTTGAATCAATACACAAAGAACCACAAAGCTGCATGTATGCAGTCTGCTTACCAAATACTGATGCGCCGTAGCGCATTAGTAATTCGGGGAATGGAAACAAATAGTTTTTCAAATTCATACCTGCGCGGAGATGGCGAATAATATCCGCAGTAGATACATCGGCACCATCTGAGATTAAAAATAACTCATCAGCAGCAGCAGGATGATCAATACATAAAGATATAAAGTCTACTAAATTCTCTAAAGCAACCATACTACGCTTATTCTCAATTGCAGCAAACGGCAACGGCGCTTTGCTTGCAACAAGACGGAGTAGGCGCGCAAAATTTCCTGGGGCGTGGCCTGCATAAACTAACGGAGGCCGAATAACCACTAACTCTACATCGCTACCTTTAAACAAATCCCACAAGCCTTGCTCTGCCTCTAATTTAGATAGAGCATAGTCTGCGTGGGGCAAGGGAGGAGATTGTTCAGTAAAAGCGGTCCCATGGGTATTAGAACCATTCACACCGATAGAGCTAATAAATATAAATCTTTTCACCCCGACACTGAGAGCCTGCCGCGCAACATTTAAAGCACCATCAACATTAACAGATCGGAACAGGTCAAGTGGAACAGAACACGTCTCGCTGGTTACGTGTGCACGAGCGGCAAGATGCACCACTACCTGCCCTTTACGCAATGGAAGCTCGCCTGTAAATATATCATCCCCAGGTACTAATGACAGTGTCACGTTATCAGGAAAATTTACATTACTAGTCCTAGCTAGAGCCAAGATGTTAAAACTTGAATTACGACTCAAGTGCTTGATTAAGCCATGACCAAGAAAGCCAGAGGCTCCTGTCACTAAAATTTCTGTAGGCGAAATCAAACGTTATCCTCCAATTCTTTGTAGATATTCAAATGCGCCTGGATAACGTTTTCAATAGTGAATTCACGCTCAGCAAGATCACGCCCCTTCGCCCCCATACGCCTACGCAGATCCGGATTTTTTATCAACAATTCTATTGCGTTGGCCAGAGCAACATGATCACGAACAGGCACTAATAAGCCGGTAACATCAGGCTCAATAGCGTCACGGCATCCAGCAACATCAGTAGTTACGACAGCGCGCCCGCAAGCAGCTGCCTCTAACAAAACTTTAGGCAAACCTTCCCTGTAGGAGGGCAAAACAACTAAATTAGAATTATAAAAGATCTCAGCAATATCGTGCCTATGCCCCATAAAAAAAACATTTTTCTTTAAACTTAAAGCAGAAACTTCGCCAACAGAAAGACTGCTTGGATTGCCGTCATCTACATCGCCAACTAATTGGAAAATTGCACTAACATTTTTACTTAAAAGGAGATCGGCAGCCTCAATAAACTCAATTACCCCCTTATCATGCAAGAGCCTACCAGCAAAAGTAACCACCACCTTGCCTGCAGGCTCCTCACGAAAATCATATGCATTCAACCTGACACCTGAACCACGTATCAAAACTGTCTTACTAGAGTCTAGAGCACCGATTTTGATCATGGTATTACGGTCGTCTGGATTTTGGAAAATTGCTCGGAGATTTTTTTTACCCAGAGCGAAGCTATACATTTGACATACAAGCATCCGAAGAATTTTAAACTTGATGCTCTGTGAAAGAAATATTGAACCGAGGCCAGCAATTGCTGCAACCACCCCTTTAACAGAAGAAAATCTTGCAGCTAATCCACCATAAAGAACCGGCTTAGTAGTTACCAAGTGTAGAATATCAGGCCTTATTTTTACTAATAAACGCCAGAAAGAAAAGACAGAGTAAATTTCTTCTAAAGGATTTACCCCACCTCGGCGCATATGTAGCTCATGGTAAGTGAAACCAAGCTCAATAACTTTTATAGCTACAGGACTTGCTATGCTTGCCACATGTACAGAATATCCACTATCTCGTGCCGCCTCCGCAATTGGCAATCGATGCGATATAAAGTAAACAGGGTCATTGACAATAATTAATAAGATAGACATAAATCAAAAACCACCTGTAAAAACCCAAAACTTATGGCTGTAGAAATTGGAGCAGCCTCAAATTCATGACGCTTAAAAGAACAAATTAACAATCAATAAAATTTAGCAGCGAAAACTCATAAAAGCTGTAACGCCAATAAAAAATCTCACTTACCAGGCAGCCCATTAAACAACTTGAAAGAACAAATAAAAGAGCTTCTTAATTTTTCCAAACGATGATAGCCATAGAGCTTTGACGTTGAGAAATTTCTTTTTGCTTGCGAAATTGCAAACTCAACATCACTTAGCTGATGAATTAAGGATGCAAGCCTTCTTTCATCGCCAGCTTGAAAAATTAAGTTTTTATCTAGCAACTCGGGTATACCTCCTGCTGAGCTTGCAACAGCGGGACACGCGCGACTCATCGCCTCAATTAAAGCTCTTGGGACGCCCTCAGTAAATGATGGCTGAACATATAAATCTAACTCATCAAGCCAGTTTAAAACAGATTCTCCTGGAGCAATAACACCGTCAAAAAAAACAAAATCACTTATATTTAATTTCTCTGCAAGCAGACGATAAAATGTAGTATCACCAGAGCCTAGAACGCGAAGAGTGTACCGCTCACCGCGCTCTCTCAATAATGAAAGTGCTTCAATAGCAGTTTGCACACCTTTATATTTGGTTTTCAAGGACCCAATCACGCCAATCACAGTATTACTTTTGGGTGACTTTATCTTCTGCTCTCGAAAGTCAATAATTGCATCATCAAAAGTATTAATACATACATTGGATATGCCTATGGAAAAAGCATTTTTCGATACAGGATATCTGGCCTGTAAATATGATTGTGAAACATAGATTACATGAGATGAGCTTTTCACCGCCCAACGAGTTCTAAGGAATGCAATATGTGAGTAGATCTTAGCCTTAACCCCACCATAAAACCAATAAGCATCCTTTGCACATCCCACCAACTCAATAATGAATGGCTTTTTCTCTTCCAAAGCCAAAGAAACTGCAAGCAGGCCGAACTCACTTGGTAATCTTATTATTAAAAAATCATGCCCCTGAACTTGCAAGCGGAGCTTGTTTTTTACGAGAGATCTTTTCTTAAAAAAAGATTTAAAAGATGATACATTTTCGCCTATAACAAACGAAACCAAGTCTCCATCTGACGAAGGAAAACCATTAGGAATTTCATCTACACTCTTAGATCTTGCAAAAACAGTAAGAGAAGCGCAATGCAAAAGATATCGCCCCCAAACCATATAACTTAATTTGTCCGAGAAGAAGCCAACTCCATTTGATAGAAATATATGATCATGCACAAATAAAGCTTTCATTTAACAATGCTCTTTATGACTTTGGCTGGAACACCACCAATTAAAACTCCAGCCGGTATATTTTTTGTAACAACAGCACCTGCTGCCACAACAACTCTCGAGCCGATACATATTCCCGACAGAATACGACAACCACAACCTATCCAAACATCATCCCCAATAGAGACTGGAGAATATATACTTTGATTATATTTTATTGGCTTACTAGAATCCGACCAACTATGCTCAAAAGTCAGAATAGACGAACTATGTGCAATCGAGACGTTATCTCCTATTATAAGACTACCTGTAGCATCAATATAACAGTCTTTGTGGATACTGACATTATCTCCAATTGAAAGACGCTCCCAACAAAGCACCTCAATCCCTCGACCCAAAAAGACATTATGTCCAATTTTTTTAGATAGTCTTAAAGCGAAAGCATACCTAAGACCAACACCAAGAAAACCAGGAATAAGATCAATCGAACACCAAAAAAAGCGTACAAGCTGGCGCGGCAGCAAATACAAAAAACGAGAAAATAAAAATAAGACGGGATATGCAACTCTGAACAAATATCTACCCTTCATGTTTCTTTCTCCGAGAAAGTCGTACATCTAATATAATTCAAAAAAGGAAACAAAAAAATTATAAGATAAGCCGGCGTAATAACATTTGGTCTTTGATATATAGAAGCGAAAAAAATCAACAAGAAGACCAATCCGTAATAATCGATTTTCCTTACATGAAAAAAGAAGACAGCACCTAAAATTATAAAGAAAAACAAAGTTCCAAGAAGCCCGACACGCAAAGGGATTTGCTTCCAACTAGAGTCGCCTGTTTTCTCATAATCTGCCTCTCCAAGAATTAAAGGGCGAGCGCTGGAACTCATCCATTTATCAAATTCATTATCTAGGTTAACGGAGGAGCGATTATCTCCAGAGATACCATTCGCAGTTACTTCAAAACGACTCAACACTCGCTGTTCAAAAATTTCAAATTGAGCAAAAAAAGGAATACTGATCAAAGATATTAGAGCGCATAGAAAGAAAAAGGGTTTTTTGAACGAATACATTAGGCAAGAGATTGCAACCAGAACATAAAAAGCAAGTGAAAAGCTTATGACTCCAAAAACAAAAATTAGAAGATTTTCTATTTTTTTGAAATTAAACTTATCTGCAGCTAGGAAAAGAGCTGAGAACGTACCCACTACGCCGGGCTCATCATATACGCCAAAAAGTCTATAGCCAGAGCCTACCAACATATGATCGAGTACAATAGAAAGCGGATAAACTGTATATAACTGATTTTTCTCGCTCTTCACTTCACTCATTAACGGCTCTATGCTACCCACAGAAAAGGCTTGATAATCACCAGTGATATGGTGATAGACCCAAAGCAATCCTCCTGGAATTAAAGAAAAAACAAAAAAATATTTGAAAAGAGTAAATGTCTTGCTCAGCAAATGAGCATCATATTGTAATAGAAGAAAGATAAAAGCTGCAGAATACATACACCCGAGAAAACTATTGCCGAACAAATAAAAGTATAGGAATGTACAAGAGCCCAGTAGACTGCCTATCATAATATTTACAACTGAAAACTTGCACTTTAACACCAACATTACTAGCAAGGAAAGCAACACCGCCGCCCTTATTTCAACACTAAAGCTCCATATGATAAATGGATTAAGTGACAACAAGCACAAACAAGCTAAAGTAAAATATGTAGCTTTAGAATGCCAAGAAAAATCGGACACAATACTCAAAAATCACCTCCAGCACTCAAGATATTTCTGTGCGACCTTAATATAGTCATGGTGAGTCTCTGCAAACAATCTACTTGAATATGAAATCTCGCTTACCAGATTGCGATTTTCAAGCAAATATTCAATGGAAGCAATTATGCTACTTGAGTCTGGTTTTAAATTAATTACAGGCGACGAAACTACATTTAAAGAAGATAAACTCTCAGGCTCAGCTCCGCCCAGAACCACTTTCCCCATTGCTAAAGCATAAATCCCATTAACGCCTAATGAGTAACTATTAACCTGATCAATAACGACATTAACCCTTTCCATAAGCGATAGATATTGGTTAATCGGCATACCACCTGCAATAATTAATTCCAAGTCATTTGGATATTTATGCTTTAAGTAGCTGAAAGCTTCCTCAACATGCCGAGTACCTTTAAAACCATAACGACTCAGACCATGGAAAACGACCAGCTTGTTGCCTACAACATTTTCCTTATACCTTATTTTTTTTAAATTCATTGGTATAGGTATTACCTTTTTTAAGCTCTTTACACCTTTATACGAAATCTCGTAGTCATACATGATAGGGACCACTCCATCAACTCGACTAACAAGCCAGGAATTAAAATCCAAACTACTTCTGCTAGACAAATAAGTGCTTTTCTTTTTCAAGTCATATTTTAAATAATCGTCAAGAGGAGAATAGGCTAAGTACTCTGGACCATAACGCCAGTAGAAAGCATCGCTCCCCGCAGCAGACAAGTAAAACTTACGATTATTCTTGATTAGCCTGTCTAATAATAGTTTATTCGGCATTAGTGGATGATAAAAATAGAATGCATTAATATATTGCACAACATCGAAACCTGTAAGCTTCTTGTAGTGAACGTATGGGCCAGTTTTTCTTTTTATTTTTTCAATCCACCCACTCCCACCGCCACCGAGATATATATCCGTGGGAATTTTTTTCCAGCCATCCCCATACGATGCAATAACAGGGTCATGGCCTAACTCCTGAAGCCCCTCTTTCAAGTTCTGATATAACGAACTAAAGTCTCCCAAAAACAAAATCTTCATGTCACCTCACAGAATTTATAATCTTATAACTTACTAATACATACAGTCACAAACAACCAGTACAAAGCATAGCTTGCGGCATAGGCTACTGCGACACCTTCAAACCCCCAATACTCTACAAATAAAAAAGTAAAGATAACGAAAAATGATGAATACAGGACTTCTAGAATAATAAAAATGGTAGCTGAGGCTCGACTTAAAATATAATAAGACATAATCAAACTCCCAACCTTCAAACAATTCCCTACCATTTGCCAGGCGAATAGATCTCTCGCGGCATAGAAATGATCCGAGAATAAAAATTCTATCAGATAGTCCCTTAAAAAATATACAGCCAATGAACTTATAACTGCAAATGGAAGTATTATCTTATACCCATATATCATTTCGGGCCAAACTTCTTCACGCTTTAATTCAGAAAGACGAGGTAAATAGTAAACACTCAGCGTGGTAGTCACTACCATTAAATAAGCCAGGCTCAGTCTCCAAACAGCCTCCCAGTATCCAGCAACTTCCCAACCTAGTGTCTGCCCCAAATGATTTCTAATAAAAATATGACTTACCGGTATACAAATAGCGGACGTCAAAGCCATAGCAGTGAACTTAGCTAAATTCTTCGCCTCTTTTTTTTCAATTCTTCCTACTAGGTACTTAAATTTAAACCAAGGCGTTTTATAAATTAAGAAAGACGTAATAATAAAGGTAAGCGACTGATAAATTGCCAAAGCAACTAAAGCCCCATACAACCCAAAATTACCAGCCATAAAGCTAGTAACAATCAAAGCAAAGATGCTTCCGGAAATATTGGCTGTTACATATTTACGGATCTCTTTTTTTCCGTTGAGAATCGCCAACAACAATGTATTAAATACAAAAAAAACTAGCGTACTAGCAAACCAGACAAACACACTTCCCAACTTCTCATCTTTTAAGAACCAATCAGCAAGAGTACGATTAAGGATAATTACCAGCATAGCTGTCGACAGCGAACCTATAAGAGCAATTGTGCCCGCAGTTCGCCAAACTGCATGCTGTTTAGCTTCATCTTTATGGTATTCAGCAGTATATTTTGTTACACCTGTATTTATAGCCCCACTTGCAAAACTCGTTATCATTTGCACAGAACTTTGGAACTGACCTAATGCCGCATAGCCTATAGGACCAACATATACCGCAAGTACTTTATTAATCCCAAGCAAAGTCAACATCTTAATAAATACTGCAATTCCGTTTAGCAAGCTAGTTTTAATAAGCGTCATTGCTTAACCAACCTGAAAAGAATTACAACCAGCAATCACTTGCTGCACATCATCCCTACTCATCAAGGGGCTAATTGGAAGACTGAGCACCTCTTGATGCATCGACTCCGTTAAAGGGAGAACATGTGGGTTCCAGCTTGCGTATGCTTGTTGCAGATGCGGAGGAATTGGGTAGTGAATCAATGTTTGCACACCCGCAGCTGTAAGATGCGCTTGCAGCGCTGCCCGTGCAGTTGAGCGGACTACATACAGATGAAATACATGCTGCGAAAGGGATTGCGACACAGAGTTAAAACTAATGGGCTGCATGAGTTTAGGATTGCTTATGCCCTGAGCGTAAGCCTTTGCTATTTCTCTGCGGCGCTGAGTTTCGGAGTCCAGATGCTTAAGTTTTATCCGCAGCATGGCAGCCTGCATTTCATCGAGGCGGCTGTTCACTCCCTGGTACAGATTCTCGTATTTTTTATGGCTGCCGTAGTTGCCCAATGCGCGGATGGTTTGTGCCAGTTCGTCATCATTTGTAGTGACAGCACCAGCATCGCCCAGCGCGCCTAGATTCTTACCTGGATAAAAACTGAAACCAGATGCATGGCCCCAGTTGCCCGCTTTTTTACCGTTGCTTTCAGCACCGTGTGCCTGAGCCGAGTCTTCCAATACCAGCAATTGGTGCTGATCGGCCAACGCCATAATTTCGTCCATCGGCGCCAACTGGCCATAAAGATGCACCGCCACAATGGCTTTAGTTTTGCTCGTAATGGCGGCGGCAGTTTTTACGGGGCAGAGATTGTAAGTTGCTGAGTCTGGTTCTACTAGCACCGGCTTAAAGCGATTTTCGGTAATAGCCAGTATGCTGGCAATATAAGTGTTAGCCGGAACTATTACCTCGTCGCCTTCGTGCAGCTTGCCCAGCTCTTTCCAGGCCCGTAGCGTCAGCGTGAGGGCATCCAAACCATTGGCAACGCCAATGCAGTGCTTAGCCCCACAGTAATCTGCAAACTCCTGCTCAAAGGCTTTGAGTTCCTGCCCCTGGATATACCATCCGGAATCGATGACACGGGCGGCGGCGCTGATCAACTCTTCTCGGTATTGAGCGTTGATTGATTTTAGATCGAGAAAAGGAATCATTGATCTATATACCTGATAATTTTGGCTGGGTTACCTACCACAACAGCTTTCGCTGGAACATTTTCAGTCACAACAGCGCCTGCACCGATCATTGCGTATTCGCCGATAGTTATACCGGGCAGTAGCGTGGCATTGGCACCAATACTCGCATGATGTTTGATAGTAATGCCGGAAAACTCCTGCGGGTATTCTTTTGAGCGAGGATAAGGGTCATTAGTGAACGTTGCATTCGGGCCAATAAAAACGTTACTCTCAATACGCGTACCATTCCATACTTGAACACCAGATTTTATGGTGACGTCATCACCGATGACAACATCGCCTTCTATCAAAGTGTGGGCGCAAATGTTGCTGTTTTTTCCTATACTCGCCCCTTCAAGAATTACGACAAACTGCCATACTCGTGTACCTTCACCTATTTGACAAGGTGCGACATCAGCCAGCTCATGGATAGTGCTCATTCTGCCGCTGCCTTGATGAAACTTTCATAATCGCGAATATAATCCGACTCATCATAATGCTCACTCGCCAAAACAAGCAGCACACAATCCGGACTAAAGTCGCGCATCTCCCGCCAAACCATCCCCTCAATGATCAATCCTTGAGTGGGTGAATCCAACCAGACTTCTGCTTTTTCAGTGCCATTATCCAACAGCATTTTACATTTACCGGTGACGCATACCGCCACCTGCCTTAGAGCCTTGTGAGCATGAAAACCACGCGCTACACGGGGCTGAGTGCCGAAAAGGTAGTAGACCCGCTTGATGTCGAAAGGTATGGATTTATTACCTTCTAGCGCTACTAACGAACCACGTTCATCGCCCAGTGCAGGAAAACTGACCCATTGCACAAGATTCATAATTTACCCTCTGCCAAATGAAGCAAATATTGACCATAGCTGTTCTTGCTTAAGGATTGGCCTATGCGTTGGAGATCCTCGCGGTTTAGCCAGCCATTGTTAAAAGCAATCTCTTCAAGGCAAGCGATCTTATAACCTTGGCGCTTCTCTATAGTCTCGACGAAGTGCCCGGCTTCCAGCAGGCTTTCATGAGTGCCTGTATCCAGCCAAGCAAAGCCGCGGCCGAGCAACTCGACGTTGAGGTCGCCGCGCTCCATATAGGCCTGGTTGATGCAGGTAATTTCCAACTCGCCTCGGCGGGAGGGCTTGACTTGTCTGGCGATCTGCACCACGTCGTTGTCGTAAAAATACAGGCCCGTAACGGCATAGTGGGATTTAGGCTTTAGCGGCTTTTCTTCAATGGATATAGCCCGCTTGTTCTCATCAAACTCAACCACACCGAAGCGCTCCGGATCTTTGACCTGGTAGCCGAATATGGTAGCGCCTTTGCCACGGTTAACGGCCGCCTTGAGCATAGGGCTGAAGCCTTGACCGTAAAAGATGTTATCGCCCAACACTAAACAAACCGAGTCAGTGCCAATAAAATCTTCGCCAATAATAAAGGCCTGAGCCAGGCCGTCTGGGCTGGGCTGTTCGGCATAACTGAGGGTTATCCCGAAATCAGAGCCATCACCCAGCAGGCGCTTATAACCGCTTATGTCTTCCGGGGTACTGATCAGCAGTATGTCGCGGATACCGGCCAACATAAGTACGGACAAGGGATAGTAGATCATCGGCTTGTCGTAAATGGGCAGCAGTTGCTTGGATACGCCTTTGGTGATCGGGTATAGCCGAGTGCCGGAACCGCCGGCGAGGAGAATGCCTTTCATATGCGGGTACGTCCTTGTTCTGCGGTGCCAAGACGTTCGCGCTGATAGCTACCGTCTTGTACATGGCTGCACCATTCGAGGTTTTCTAGATACCAAACGACGGTTTTGCGAAGGCCGGACTCAAAGGTTTCTGCTGGGGTCCAACCGAGTTCCTTTTGAATCTTGCTGGCGTCGATGGCGTAGCGCAGATCGTGGCCGGGGCGGTCTTGGACGTGGGTGATGAGGTTCTTGTAGGAATGAGTTACCTGTTGAGGCCCGCGGCTAATTGTAGGATTGATCGCGAGCAAGCCCGCTCCTACAGGTGATCGCATAGGTCGGAGTTCGTCGAGAAGCTCGCAGATGCTGCGCACTACGTCGATATTTTGTTTTTCGTTATGACCACCAATATTGTAGGTCTCGCCGATTTGGCCTGCGGTGACGACTTTGTAAAGCGCGCGGGCGTGGTCTTCGACGTATAGCCAGTCGCGTATCTGATCACCTTTGCCGTAGATCGGTAGCGATTTGCCATCCAGTGCGTTGAGGATGACTAACGGGATGAGTTTTTCCGGGAAGTGGTACGGGCCGTAATTGTTCGAACAGTTGGTAATCAGCGTCGGCAGCCCGTAAGTGCGGTGCCAAGCACGCACCAAGTGGTCGGAGCTGGCCTTGCTCGCCGAATAAGGCGAGCTGGGCGCATAGGATGTGGTTTCGGTGAAGATATCTTGCGGCCCTTCCAGGTCGCCATACACCTCGTCGGTGGAGATGTGGTGGAAACGGAAGGCTGCCTTGCCTTGCTCATCCAGTCCATGCCAGTACTGGCGAGCGGCCTCAAGCAGGGTGTAGGTACCGACGATATTGGTGGTTATGAACTCGGCTGGACCGTCAATGGAGCGATCGACATGGGACTCTGCGGCCAGGTGCATGATGGCATCCGGCTGGTGCTCACGGAACACGCGGTCTAATTCGGCACGGTCGCATATATCGACCTGTTCGAACGCGTAGCGCGGGCAGTCGCTGACCACCTCCAGCGACTCAAGATTGCCAGCGTAGGTTAGCTTGTCGAGGTTAACGACCTGATCGCCGGTGTTAGCAATGATGTGGCGCACGACTGCAGAGCCGATAAATCCGGCACCGCCGGTGATGAGGATTTTCATGAATGATTACAAGCCTATTTCAAGAAGCTGATGTACCAAGGCATTGCCCTTTCGATGCCAGCCTGTATATCGAACTTCGAGGCATAGCCTAGCAAGCGCTCGGCCTTGCCGACATCAGCCTGTGAGTGGCGCACATCGCCGGCGCGGAACTCGCGATATACCGGGGGCTTGGCGTAACTCACACCGTTATTGGCCAGGCTTTGTTTGATCGCAGCAAACAGTTGATTGAGATCGGTGCGCCCACCTACTGCCACGTTGTACACCTGATTGCGCGCCGCCTGGCTGCCGCTGGTCGCTGCCAATAAATTGGCCTGCACGGTGTTTTCGATAAAGCAGAAATCGCGGCTGGTTTCGCCGTCGCCATTAATGAACACGTCCTCGCCGTTGATCATGGCAGCGGTCCACTTGGGGATGACCGCGGCATAGGCACCATCTGGATCCTGACGTTTACCGAATACGTTGAAGTAGCGCAAGCCGATGGTTTTGAAACCGTAGGTTTTGGCGAAGACATCTGCATAGAGTTCGTTGACGTACTTGGTGACGGCATACGGCGATAGCGGTTTGCCGATGACGTCTTCTACTTTGGGTAGGCCGGGGTGATCACCGTAGGTGGAGCTTGAAGCGGCGTAAGTGAAGCTTTTCACCTCTGCATCGCGGGCGGCGACAAGCATGTTGAGAAAGCCGCTGATATTGGTGTCGTTGGTGGTGATCGGATCAGCGATAGAGCGAGGGACGGAGCCCAGGGCCGCCTGATGGAGGACGTAATCAACGCCCTCGCAGGCTTTTTGGCAGGCTTGCAGGTTGCGGATGTCGCCTTCGATAAATTGGAAGCGCTGCCATTGTTCGGCAGTGACGAGGGTTTGAACTTCGTCGAGATTACGCTGATGACCAGTGGCGAAGTTATCCAACCCAACTACACGCTGACCGAGCTTAAGCAGGGCCTCCAACAGGTTGGAGCCGATGAAGCCGGCTACGCCGGTAATGAGCCAGGTTTTCGGGGTGATGGGTAGTTCTGCCAACAAAGAGTCGTAGGGCGTCATGTGCTCAATTCTATGTGTGAGGGGGGCCAGTGTGATCGCTGCTTTCGTCAAGTAAGTCGATCACCGCCCTGTGCCGGGTTTTATAAGCATGTCGTTGCGGGTCACGCTTGCCACGTTTTTTTACAGGCGGAGGTCGGACTCTGCAGCGCTCAGCAGGTACTTGAGGTCATACAGCACATGTTCGGCCTTGCCGTGCTTACGAATATTTTCTGCGCCCAAGGCGCGGAATTCGTTGTGGGCTACAGCCAGGATAATACCGTCGTAAGTATTGACCGCTGGTTCGGTAATAGGGGTAATAGCGTACTCGTGCTGCGCTTCTTCGACGCTGACCCACGGATCGTAGACATCGACCTCGATGTTGTAATCCGCCAACTCACGGACAATATCCACCACCTTGGTGTTGCGCAGGTCCGGACAGTTTTCCTTGAAGGCCAGGCCCATCACCAGCACCCGTGCGCCATCGACATGGATGCGGCGCTTAAGCATGCCCTTGATCAGTTGCGACACCACATAGGCACCCATGCTGTCGTTGAGGCGGCGGCCTGCCAGGATGATTTCCGGGTGGTAGCCGATGCTTTCCGCCTTGTGAGTCAAGTAGTATGGATCGACGCCAATGCAGTGACCGCCTACCAGCCCTGGACGGAATGGCAGGAAGTTCCACTTGGTGCCCGCTGCCTTAAGTACCGCTTCGGTGTCGATGCCCATCTTGTTGAAGATCAGGGCCAATTCGTTGATCAGGGCGATATTCAGGTCACGCTGGGTATTCTCGATGACCTTGGCCGCTTCCGCGACTTTGATGCTGCTGGCCTTGTGCGTCCCTGCCGTGATGATCTGCCGGTAAAGGGCATCAACCAGTTCGGCGACTTCCGGTGTAGAGCCGGAGGTGACTTTCTTGATGGTAGTAACGCGGTGCTCTTTGTCCCCCGGGTTGATACGCTCGGGGCTGTAGCCGGCAAAAAAATCCACATTGAACTTGAGGCCAGAAACCTGCTCCAGCACTGGCACACAGTCTTCCTCCGTGGCACCGGGATAGACAGTCGACTCGTAAATGACGATGTCGCCTCTCTTTAGGACTTTGCCAATGGTTTGAGAGGCTTTGATCAGGGGGGTCAGATCGGGCTTCTTGTGCGCATCAATGGGAGTCGGCACGGTGACGATGTATGTATTGCAAGTTTTCAGGTCGTCAATGTCGGCGCTATAACAGAGGTGGACGGAATGCGTCAACTCTTCATCGCTGACTTCAAGGGTGGCGTCATGGCCGGCCTTGAGGGCAGCGATACGCTGCAGGTTGATGTCGAACCCAACCACGGAGCGATGCTTACCGAATTCCGCAGCAAGAGGCAGGCCGACATAGCCAAGACCTATGATGGCGAGTTTGATGTCTTGCAAATTAAGCATCGGAAGTATCCAAAAAGTTAGTTTTATTTATTACAAAATTATGTTTGGTCGTGGTGTGCAGGTTTAAATTGAGAAAAATTTAATAGCCTCACTGGTGGGCGCTAGGTATTCGTAGATCCAAGCCACGTTTAGCCATCTTGTAAAGCACCTTGAGTCGCTCACCAAGCTCTCGCTTGGCACTGGCATCACCATGAACGATCCGTATTTGTTCGGGCCAGCGGCGCATGCCTGTTACAAAGCTCAGCAGGCCTTGCTGATCCGCATGGGCTGAATAGCCACCTATGGTGTCGATTTTCGCGGCAATTTTATAACGCTCGTGGTCTAAATCCACATAACCGCCCCGTGGACCGTGTAGCTGAATTGCGTTGCCGGGCGTGCCTTGGGCCTGGTAACCGACAAACAATACATTGTGCCGAATATTGCCCAGCATGGCTTTGAGGTAATTGACGATCCGACCGCTGGAGCACATACCGTTCCCAGCGATCACGATGGCGGGCTGAGAGGTTTGCGTCAGGCGCTTGACCATGGCCAGATGGGCGCGATGGCTGTCGACGGTAAGTAATTGCTCAAAGCCCAGAGGTTTGCGTCCTTGCCTGACGCGCTGTAGGGCTTCGTCATCCCAAAACGGTTTTAGTTCGCGGTACACCTGGGTAAATCTGCTGGCCAGGGGGGAATCGAGGATGATCGGTAGCTTGGTCCAGTCAAGCGCACTGCCCTGCCCTTTAGCTTTCGACTTGTCCGGCGCTTGCTGTTTGCGATGAAGAATATCCTCAAGCTCGTAGAGCAGCTCTTGGGTACGGCCAATACTAAAAGCGGGAATCAGCACCGTGCCTTGATCTGACAGGGCATGCTCTAGCACCTGCTCCAGGCGCTGGCGGCGGGTGCGACGGTCTTCATGTAGGCGGTCGCCGTAGGTGCTTTCGAGCACCAGGATGTCAGCACGCTGAGGCGGCTTGGGTGCGGGTAACAGCGGCGCATGAGGAGCACCCAGGTCGCCGGAAAAGACAATGCGTTTTTGCTCGCCCGTCTGGCGGTAGTTGAGATCTATCTCGACATAGGCTGAACCGAGGATGTGCCCAGCGCGTTGCAAGCGAATGCGACAACACAACTGCTCGTCGTCCTGCAGGGTGAACCAGATTTTGTAAGGCAGCGCGATGATGCGTTGCTCAATCAGCTTTAAGTAGCGTTCAACCTGCTTTTGGTCGCGACTGAAGCCTAGCTTGAAGGCATCTTCCAAGACGATTGGCAGCAGCTTGGCAGAGGGCTCGCTGCATAGGATCGGACCTTTGAAGCCTGCCGCAAGGAGGTAAGGGATGCGCCCCACGTGGTCGATATGCACATGGGTGGCAATCAGTGCTTTGATGCCTTCGATGGAAAAATCGATCGTCAGCCGTTCTGCCCCAGCCTTGCCGCTTGCCGAGGTTTCCGCCCCCTGAAACAAACCGCAATCCACCAGCAGACTGTTGCTAGCTTGCATCACAAGCTGATGGCAGGAACCCGTCACGCCATCCGCTGCACCGTGATGCACAATAGTGGGGTAGCTCATAGGTCGCACTCCATTAGTCCATTAACGTCGCAGTCTCGAGCGTTTCAAACCATGTCCCACTGGGCTGCTGCCACCCTTGTGCAGACCATATATGAACGTTGAATTCCCTTGAGAACCGTGCCTCGGTGCGGGGCGATTGCTGCCATTCAGATACCTCGGTGTAGCACATAGCATTCGCCGCGGGGCGCGGCTCCCACGAAAGCACCGCCACCGTACAACGCTGCACTGGAACATAGCGGTTTAAGAAGCGCCTCCTGCCTCTTACAACGCACTTCAGGGCTGTGCGGTAATGTCTCAAACCGGACGAGGCTGCGGTTTCAATAGGTTACGCAGCAATACGAAGAGTACCCCGAGCATACCGCCAAGAACCAAACCGATGACCAGCAATAAAGCCTTACGCGGCTTGACGGGAGCAAAGGGTTCGATCGCAACTTGGTCGATAGTCACCAGTTTGGTGTCAAGCACCTGAAGTTGCAGGCCTTGCAAGCGAGCAGCCTCTTCTCGCCATACCGCGAGCTTTTTGAGGAACAGGTCTTCGTTTTCACGCTGCTTCAACACATCGACTTCGCGGTTATGGGCCAGCAACTGCAACTCTTTGGCAATTTGTGCGATGCGTGGCTCGGTGAAGTCATCAGAACGGCGGCGCTGAAGTGCTTCACGCTCAGCCTCAAGGGCTTCAGTACCCATGAAGTACAGCGGTATCTGCTGGTTATTGACTTCGGTGCGAATTACGCTGCCGGATGCAGCGCGGGCGCCCTCCCCCAATGCAGACGGCGTGGTGGGCTTGAGGATATTCAGTGCCCCAGCGATACGGATCGCCTCGCTGAGTTGGGCAATGCGATTGTCCCTACGTGCCTTGAGTTGTTGGCGCAATGCACGCAGTTCATCGTTGAGTTGCGCCTTTTTCAGCGCGTCAGCTTCCAGCAAAGTGGCGATCTTGGCTTCTTTCTGCGCCTCGTAGCTGGCACGGGAAGCTGCAATCTGCGAGTCGAGCTTGCTCAGACGGTTCTGGATGATGCTCTGCAGGTCACTGGTAACCCGGTCATGCTCCGCCTTAATGGCAGACGCAACAAAGCCATTGAGGATGGCAACCCCGTCAATATCTGCGGGATACGTGAGCTGGAGACCCACATAGCCACTGAGTCCATCGGTTTTGTTCAGGTCAGGTTGAAGAATCTTGAACGCGTTTTGGTTGAAGCGCTCAAAATTCTGCTCCAGGCTTTGGCCTGGTGCGCGCAACGGCTCAAACAGCTCAGCATTCTCTCGGAAGTAGGCTAAACGCTGGTCATAGGAATCAAGTGAGGCACCCACACGGCGCAACGCAGTCTCAGGATCAAGCGAATACAACCCCGTGCTGTTCAGCGTATCGAGGTCTTTGAGAGAGGCTGGACGCAGGACGCTCTTTACCTCGTACTGTGGCGTCACGGTGAAGGCATAGGCTAATGCCAGTCCACCACATAACAGCGTTGCGCCAATGATTTGAAATTTGGCAGCCCACAGCCCACGGACGATCTCAACAAGATCAATTTCATCGTGGAGTGGTTGCAAGGTATGCGTTATAGCGTTCAAGACCAAGATCCGTCTTAGTGAAGGTCTGTAATAGGCATTACTGCATAGCTAAGTAGATGAAAAAATAGGAAATAATCATCCACAAAGCGATGTAGATAGCTGGCAATTGGGCATTCTGCCACCAAGAAAAAGCATTACAAGCCTTGACATGACAATGACGCCAGCCATTGGGCGGAAAAATCTTTGCGATAGACATCGCACAATGAGTGGCGGGCACGAAGAGATGCTGCAGGAGCTATTGGTCTACAAACCGCGGTAAGGCCAAAAAGCTTCGCCTCGGGACGCAGAGATTGCAGCCATTACGCAACATCAGTGGCGCACTTAGTATTCGCCGCAGGGCGTGACTCCCACGAAAAGCATCAATGCCATACCCCAAACCTGGAGACTGCGTTGTGAGCCGCGAGCGAAGCAGTCGCAGCACATGCCCTACCCCGCCTCGGGGCGAGGCGGTTGCGGCTATTTAGCTATTTCGGCGTTGCCTATGGCATTCGCCGCGGGGCGCGGCTCCTACAAAAATCATCGTAGCCATGCGACACAGCACTGGTACATAGCGCTCTTAATACTCACGCCGCAAACGAAATAGCAACAGCCACTAACCCACACGCCCACGGAGGACATGTCTAAACAACGCAGTCATTAGGCCCAGCATGCCACCCAATACCAACCCTATTGCAATAATCAACGTTCGCTTGGGCTTTATAGGATCATCAGGCGTCTGAGCCAGACGGTCTACCCGCACGATCTGCATGCCATCAGGGTTAAAGGCGATGCTCTCCAACGCACTGCGCTCCTCGCGCAGCGAAGCAAGAGTACTGAGGTAGATATCTTCATCACTATCAGCGCGTTGACGTAACACATCAACTTGCCGGTTGTTCTCAAGCAGCGTGAGCTGCGCTTCGAGCTCAGCTATGCGTGGCTCGGTAAAATCGTCGTTTTTACGCTCACTCAGGACTTCACGCTCAGCGCGCAAAGCGGCAGCCCCCATAAAATACAACGGTATATCTCGGCTATTAATCTCCGTGCGGATGACTTGATCAGAGCCTCGCTGATCCGCCATTGCGGACGGTGTAGTTGGGCCACTTATGCCTAGCGACTCTGCAATCTGTATGGCTTCATCCAGCATTTCAATCCGGTTTTCGCGACGACTCTTAACCTCTCGGCGCAGCGCCGCGAGCTCATCAGCCACTTGCGCTCGTTTAAGTGAGTTGGCCTCCATCAACGCTGCAATCTCGGCCTCCTTACTGGCTTGATAGCTCGCACGTGCAGCCGCCATTCGGCTGTCGAGATTAGCCAAGCGGTTGCGCACAAGTACATCAAGGTCATCCTTGATTCGTGCCCGCTCATGTTCGATAACGTACTCAACAAAACCGTTAACCACCGCAGCGCCATCCATCCCATCCGCGTAAGTCAGAGAGATGCCTACATACTGGCTCAGGTTGTTGGTCTTCTTAGGGTCGGGTTGCAACATGCTGAACGCATCTTGATTGAACCGCTCAAACGCCTGCTCAAATGCCTGCCCCTCTGGTACCAGACCTGCAAACAGAGGCTGATTGTCACGAAAGAAAGCCAACCTGCGCTCATAGGAAGACAGCGAGCCCGCGACCCGCCCTAGCGCATCAGCAGGCGTGAGCTCATACACACCGGTGCTATTCAAGGCATCAAGCGTACCCTGGCTAACTGGCCTTATCAGGCTTTGAACCTGATAGTAAGGCGTCGCCAGAAATGCATAGCCCGCCGCAACGACAGTCACCAGAAAAGTGACGAGAAGAATTATTACCTTTTGGCGGTAAAGCGTGCGGAGCAGCTCGCCTAGATCAATTTCGTCGGATACAGCAGAGGAGGTACCGGAGGGCATTTGCGGGGAGGCTTCCACTATCAAGAACAAACAAGGGGACGGCAACGCCAAACCACTGCGGGATATATAAGCTCCCGCACTACTCGACGGCAATCGTGGTTAACATTGACCCTGAAGAAGCCGGGCAGTTCAAGTGATGATCCTTGGCATATCAAGCCGCTTTACTTGGGCTTTATTCGTCTTCATTAACCCGGTCACGAAGTTCCTTGCCCGGCTTGAAGTGCGGCACAAATTTGCCGTCGAGGGTAACGGATTGGCCGGTTTTCGGGTTCCGACCGACGCGAGGGGCGCGGTAGTGCAGGGAGAAGCTACCAAAGCCACGGATTTCGATGCGGTCACCGGTGGCTAGCGCCTGCGACATCTGCTCGAGCATGGTTTTGATGGCCAACTCGACATCCTTGTTGGAAAGCTGCCCTTGATGGGTAACGATCCTCTCGATCAACTCCGACTTGGTCATGGTTTTCCCTTCTATTTCAAGCGGCTAGATCACTCGATAGAACGGTTTTAGCATGCTGATCAGCTTTTGAACAGCCTAAAAAACATCACGCTTGCAATTTGTGGCACAGATGGCATGGGCGTGGTTTTCTTCGCGTAAGCCATTGTCTGAAATAGTTGTTTAAGCGAGTACCCGCTGGAAATGGCAGAGCCGGACTCAAGGAAGCCTGAGGTGATACACCAGAAGGAGTAACGCTTCGGCACGAAGCTTTTGGTCGTACCTACAATACTGCGGCATGGCCGCCATTCGCCGCGGGGCGCGCCTCCTACAGGGTAGTGTGTGCGCCGCAGAGTAGGAGCGACGCCCTCGGCGCGAAGCTTTTTGGACGGCCTGCAATACCGCTGCATGGCCACCATTCGCCGCGGGGCGCGGCTCCTACAGGGTAGTGTGTGCGCTGCAAGGTAGGAGCGACGCCCTCGGCGCGAAGCTTTTGGGGCGGTCTGCAATACCGCTGCATGGCCGCCATTCGCCGCGGGGCGCGGCTCCTACAGGGTAGTGTGTGTGCGCTGCAAGGTAGGAGCGAAGCCCTCGGCGCGAAGCTTTTTGGACGGCCTGCAATACCGCTGCATGGCCGCCATTCGCCGCGAGGCGCGGCTCCTACAGGGTAGTGTGTGCGCTTCAAGGTAGGAGCGACGCTCTCGTCGCGAAGCTCTATCTTTACACGTGTCACCACTACGCTGGATTGGCAACATCCTGCAAGGAACGGACTCCGATGACAGATAAGCAATATGCAGCACACAGGCTTCGCAAGGGTCGCTGGTCAAATGCAGGGCAAATCTACATGGTGACCACCGTCACCAAGGGTCGTCAGCCCGTCTTCGCCGATTTTGCGACCGCCAGAATGCTGATTCAGACTATGCGTCGGGACGAGTTGATAGGCTCTCACAGCACCTTGTGCTATGTGGTGATGCCCGACCACCTGCACTGGCTTCTGCAGCTCCAGGATGAATCGCTGTCGCGACTGGTTGGCAGGATCAAATCTCTGTCAGCCAAACGCTTGGGACGACCTTTATGGCAAAGAGGCTTTTATGACCACGCCCTGCGTCAAGAAGAAGATATACAAGACTTAGCGCGTTATATCGTGGCGAACCCGTTACGAGCCGGCCTGGTAAGTCGTATAGGCGATTATCCGCACTGGGATGCTGTGTGGTTATGAGGACACACCATGACAACCTATGAGACCGCGGTACGGCCACCATTCGCCGCGGGGCGCGGCTCCTACAAAAAGCGCGAAAACACCGCGATCCCGTAGGAGCGTCGCCCCGGCGCGAAGCTTTGTGGGCGGCCTGCGAGACCGGGATACGGCCACCATTCGCCGCGGGGCGCGGCTCCTACAAAAGCGCGAAGAGCCCGCGACCCCGTAGGAGCGTCGCCCCGGCGCGAAGGCTTGTGGGCGGCCTGCAAGACCGAGATACGGCCACCATTCGCCGCGGGGCGCGACTCCTACAAAAAGCGCGAAGACACCGCGATCCCGTAGGAGCGTCGCCCCGGCGCGAAGGCTTGTGGGCGGCCTGCAAGACCGAGATACGGCCACCATTCGCCGCGGGGCGCGGCTCCTACAAAAAGCGCGAATACACCGCGATCCCGTAGGAGCGCCGCCCCGGCGCGAAGCTTTGTGGGCGGCCTGCGAGACAGGGTAAGGCCGCCATTCGCCGCGGGGCGCGGCGCCTGGGGTAATGTGTGCCCAGCATGACAAATCGCAGGCACAAAAAAGGGCGACCGAAGTCGCCCTTTTTCTGGATTACCCGAACTTAGTTCTGGTTTTCCATCTGAGCACGGATCAGATCACCAATGGTGGTCGGGCCGGTGCTTTCAGTGCTATCAGCCTTGCTGCGCAGGGTCTGGATAGCTTCTTTCTCGTCTTCGACGTCTTTCGACTTGATCGACAGGCTGATTACGCGGCTCTTGCGGTCAACGCTGATGATCTTGGCTTCGACTTCTTCGCCTTCTTTCAGAACGTTGCGCGCGTCTTCAACGCGGTCACGGCTGATTTCGGAGGCTTTCAGAGTGGCTTCGATGCCGTCGGCCAGGGTGATTACAGCGCCCTTGGCGTCAACTTCTTTCACAGTACCGCGAACGATAGTGCCTTTGTCGTTGACTGCAACGTAGTCGGAGAACGGATCTTCTTCCAGTTGCTTGATGCCCAGGGAGATGCGCTCGCGCTCTGGGTCGACCGACAGGATGACGGTTTCCAGCTCGTCGCCCTTCTTGAAACGACGTACGGCTTCTTCGCCCACTTCGTTCCAGGAGATGTCGGACAGGTGAACCAGGCCGTCGATGCCGCCGTCCAGACCAATGAAGATACCGAAATCGGTGATCGACTTGATGGTGCCGGAGATCTTGTCACCCTTGTTGAACTGGCCGGAGAAATCTTCCCATGGGTTGGTTTTGCACTGCTTGATACCCAGGGAGATACGACGACGCTCTTCGTCGATGTCCAGAACCATGACTTCCACTTCGTCGCCAACCTGAACGACTTTCGACGGGTGGATGTTCTTGTTGGTCCAGTCCATTTCGGAAACGTGTACCAGGCCTTCCACGCCTTCTTCCAGCTCTGCGAAGCAGCCGTAGTCGGTCAGGTTGGTAACGCGCGCCATGACGCGGGTGTCTTGCGGGTAACGTGCCTTGATAGCAACCCATGGGTCTTCGCCCAGTTGCTTCAGGCCCAGGGAAACGCGGTTACGCTCGCGATCGTACTTCAGTACCTTGACATCGATCTCGTCGCCAACGTTGACGATCTCGGACGGGTGCTTGATACGCTTCCAGGCCATGTCGGTGATGTGCAGCAGACCATCGACGCCACCCAGATCCACGAACGCGCCGTAGTCGGTGAGGTTCTTGACGATACCTTTGACCTGTTGGCCTTCCTGCAGGGATTCCAGCAGGGCTTCGCGCTCTGCGGAGTTCTCGGCTTCCAGCACGCTGCGACGGGAAACGACAACGTTGTTGCGCTTCTGGTCCAGCTTGATGACTTTGAATTCGAGCTCTTTGCCTTCCAGGTGAGTGGTATCACGCACCGGACGGACATCGACCAAGGAACCTGGGAGGAACGCACGGATGCCGCTAACGTCGACTGTGAAGCCGCCTTTAACCTTACCGTTGATAACGCCCTTGACCACTTCCTCAGCGGCGAAAGCTGCTTCCAGAACGATCCAGCACTCGGCACGCTTGGCTTTTTCGCGGGACAGCTTGGTTTCACCGAAGCCATCTTCAACCGCGTCCAGCGCAACGTGAACTTCATCCCCGACGTTGATGGCCAGTTCGCCAGCATCGTTGTAGAACTGCTCCAGCGGGATGAGACCTTCAGACTTCAGACCTGCGTGAACGGTTACCCAGCCAGCTTGGTAATCGATATCGACGATGATCGCAGTGATGATCGCGCCAGCCTGAAGGTTGAGGGTCTTTAGGCTTTCTTCAAAAAGTTCTGCAAAGCTTTCGCTCATGTTGATTCCTGTTGATTCAGGGCGGGGAATTCCGCCCAAACCACATTCCAGACAATGTGGGTACGTTCATATAAAAAGAGGCCTGCGGGACTAGGACTGGTTTCCCACATGCCTCCTTGCGAGCCGTTCGACTTAAGCAGCCGTGGCTCTGGTCACCCGGCGAGGTCGCGGTTGGCGACTTCGCTCAGAATGCGTTCCAGCACGTCTTCAATCGACAATTCGGTGGAATCCAGCAGTATCGCATCGGCCGCCGGCTTGAGCGGTGCCACTGCGCGCTGGGTATCGCGCTCATCGCGCGCCCGAATCTCGTCAAGAAGACTCGCGAGATTAACATCATGGCCCTTGCCCTTCAACTGCAAGTAACGTCTGCGCGCACGTTCCTCGGCGCTGGCGGTGAGAAACACCTTCAACGGTGCTTCGGGAAATACCACGGTGCCCATGTCGCGGCCATCGGCGACCAGGCCGGGCATTTCCTGAAAAGCCTGCTGACGCTGCAGCAGGGCTTCGCGCACGGCCGGCAGCGAGGCTACCTGGGAAGCACCGGCACCAACCTGCTCATTGCGGATCACGTCGGTGACTTCTTCGCCTTCGAGGATGATGCTCTGGCCCTTGCCATCGGCCGCGGCAATAAACTGCACGTCGAGGTGCGCGGCCAGGACCTTCATGGCTTCTTCATTGGTCAGGTCAACGCCATGGTTGCTGGCAGCAAAGGCCAGCAGACGATACAGGGCGCCTGAGTCGAGCAGGTTCCAGCCGAGCTGACGCGCCAGCAAGCCGGCGATAGTGCCCTTGCCCGAACCGCTGGGTCCGTCGATGGTGATGACCGGCGCCTGAATCATCATGATTTGCCCTCCTCGCTCACGCGAATACCGACCTGCGCCGCCAGGGCGAGGAAGTTGGGGAAGGAGGTGGCGACGTTGGCGCAGTCATGGATGCGGATCGGCGCCGAAGCGCGCAGCGAGGCGACACTAAAGGACATGGCGATGCGATGGTCGCCATGGCTGACGACTTCGCCGCCGCCCAGCTGGCCACCCTCGATGATGATGCCGTCCGGGGTCGGCTCACACTGGATGCCCAGCGCCAGCAGGCCGTCCGCCATGACCTGAATGCGATCGGACTCTTTGACCCGCAGCTCTTCGGCGCCGCGCAGCACGGTGCGGCCACTTGCACAGGCAGCGGCCACGAACAGCACCGGGAATTCGTCGATAGCCAGCGGCACCAGGTCTTCGGGGATATCGATGCCCTTGAGCGAGGCCGAACGTACGCGCAGGTCAGCCACCGGTTCGCCGCCGACTTCGCGCTGGTTTTCCAGGGTGATGTCGCCGCCCATCAGGCGCAGGATGTCGATCACCCCGGTGCGGGTTGGGTTGATGCCCACGTGCTCAAGCACCAGTTCGGAATCACGGGCAATGCTGCCCGCCACCAGAAAGAAGGCCGCCGAAGAAATATCCGCCGGCACTTCAATGCGCGTAGCGCTGAGCGCCCCGCCGCTGCTCAGACTCGCCGTGGCACCTTCGGTCTGCACCGAATAACCAAAGCCGCGCAGCATGCGCTCGGTGTGGTCGCGGGTGGGTGCCGGCTCGGTCACCGAGGTTTCCCCGGCTGCGTACAGGCCCGCCAGCAGCAGGCAGGATTTGACCTGGGCGCTGGCCATCGGCATGTCGTAATGCATGCCGGTCAGGCGCTGCCCGCCTTTGATGCTCAGCGGCGGACGGCCTTCCGGGCCGGTCTCGATCACCGCGCCCATTTCGCGCAACGGCTTGGCCACACGGTTCATCGGCCGCTTGGACAGCGAGGCGTCGCCAGTCAGGGTGACGTCGAACGGCTGGCCGGCGAGCAGGCCCGACAACAGACGCATCGAGGTACCCGAGTTACCCATATACAGCGGGCCGGCCGGCGCCTTGAGTCCATGCAGGCCGACGCCATGAATGGTCACGCGGCCATGGTGCGGGCCTTCGATGACCACGCCCATATCGCGGAACGCCTGCAGGGTCGCCAGGGCATCTTCGCCTTCAAGGAAGCCTTCGACCTCGGTGGTACCAGTAGCCAGCGAGCCGAGCATGATCGAGCGGTGCGAGATGGATTTGTCGCCCGGTACGCGAATACGCCCCGACAAGGTGCCGCCCGGGTTGGCCAGGAAAATCAGATCATCGTTCGAGTGCATAGCGTCCACATAAGCCCTGCGGGCCAAAATTTTACTGAAATGTTCGCGGGCCACCCGAGCGCGCGTGAATACGCCCAGCAATTGGTGCCCGTCCCCAGCGTCGACCGCGTCGCGCAGGGCGTCGAGGTCATCACGAAACAGATCCAGGGTGTGCAGCACGGCCTCGCGGTTGGCGAGAAAGATGTCGTGCCACATCACCGGATCGCTGCCGGCGATCCGCGTGAAATCACGGAAACCGCCTGCGGCATAGCGGAAAATCTCAAGGTTTTCGCTGCGTTTGGCCAGCGAGTCGACCAGCCCGAATGCCAACAAATGCGGGAGGTGGCTGGTGGCCGCGAGCACCTGGTCATGATGCTCGACCTGCATATGCTCGACATCGGCCTCCAGGGCGCGCCACAGGCCATCGATCAGCGCCACGGCCGCCGGATCGGTGCCCTCCTGCGGCGTCAGGATCACTTTGTGCCGGCGGAACAACTCACCATTGGCCGCCTCGACACCGCTCTGTTCCGAGCCAGCGATCGGGTGGCCCGGCACAAAGCGCGACGGCAGGCCGCCGAAGGCACGCCGCGCGGCCCGCACCACATTACCCTTGGCGCTGCCAACATCGGTCAGCACGGCATTGCCCAGATCCAGGCGGGCCAGCTCACCGAGAAGCTTTTCCATGGCCAGAATGGGTACCGCTAGCTGGATCACATCCGCGCCGCGGCAAGCCACGGCCAGATTACCCTCGCAGCGGTCGACCACCCCCAGCTCGACCGCAAGGCGGCAGGACTCGGGGTCCAGGTCAACGCCCACCACTTCGCGGCATACCCCCCGCGCGCGCAGGCCTTTGGCGAAGGAGCCGCCAATCAGGCCAAGCCCGATCACCACCAGGCGGCCCACACTAGCCGCACCGGGTTGCAGTGCTGTGACGACTGCCGAATTCAGCTCGCTCACGCCGCCAGCACCTTGCCCAGGGCAGCGAGGAAGCGGGCGTTCTCCTCGGGCAGGCCGATGGACACACGTAGGTAATTGGGCATGCCGTAGTTGGTCACGGGACGCACGATCACCCCTTCGCCCAGCAGGGCCTGGTAGATCGGCAGGCCGGGTTGACCCAGATCGACCGCGATAAAGTTGGCCTTGGAGGCGATCCAGCTCAGGCCCAACTGGCGGAAGCCGGCTTCCAGCTGCGCCATACCGGCCGCGTTGACGCGCCGGCTTTCAGCCAGGTAGTCGGCATCGTCGAACGCAGCGCAGGCTGCGGCCAGCGCCAGGCTGTTGACGTTGAACGGTTGCCGTACACGGTTGAGCACATCGGCGATTTGCGCCGAGCTGATGCCATAGCCGACCCGCAGCGCCGCCAAACCGTAAGCCTTGGAGAAGGTGCGCGACACCAGCAGGTTGGCATGGGCAGCCAGGTAATCGAGACCATCGGGCAATTCTTCGCCTTCGGCATACTCGATATAAGCCTCATCCAACACCACCAGGACCTGCTCCGGTACGCGTGCGAGGAAGTTCGCCAGAGTCTGGGGGCCGAACCAGGTGCCGGTCGGGTTGTTCGGATTGGCGATAAACACCACGCGGGTCTGCGCATCGATGGCCGCCAGCATGGCTTCCAGGTCATGCCCGTATTCTTTGGCGGGCACGACCTTGGCCGCAGCGCCCACCGCCTGAGTCGCGATGGGGTAAACCGCAAACGCGTGCTCGCTGAACACCGCATTGAGGCCTGGCGCCAGGTAGGCGCGCGCCACCAGCTCAAGAATGTCGTTGGAGCCATTGCCCAGAGTGACCTGGCTGACCTGCACACCACAGCGTTCGGCCAACAGGCTCTTGAGGGCGAAACCGTTACCGTCGGGGTAACGCGTCAGCTCGCTGAACTCGGCGGCAATCGCCTGCAGCGCCTTGGGGCTGGGGCCGAGCGGGTTTTCGTTGCTCGCCAGCTTGACGATGCCAGCCGGGTCGAGACCCAACTCACGGGCCAGCTCATCGACCGGCTTGCCAGGCACATAAGGGGACAGCTTTTGCACGCCCGGCTGAGCCAGGGCAAGGAAATCACAGGTCATCGACTGGTGCTCTTCTCTAACGCAATTCTGTTAACGGAAACATCGGAAACGGCCCGCCGTATCGGCGCCACTTTAGCGGGCATGACGACTCCGCAGGTAGCCGTGGATCTGTTGGACGGCTTCATCGACACCCAGCTCGCTGGTATCGAAGCGCAACTCGGCAGCCAGAGGCGGCTCGAACGGCGAGTCCAGCCCGGTGAAGTCCTTGATCAAGCCGGCACGAGCACGACGGTAGAGCCCTTTGGGGTCACGTTGCTCACAGACGGCCAGGGGCGTATCGACGAACACTTCGACAAAGCGCCCTGCCACTAGGTCGCGAACGGCGTCGCGATCGGCGCGAAAAGGTGAGATGAACGCGGCTATCACGATTAGCCCGGCATCGACCATCAACGCGGCTACCTCACCCACTCGGCGGATGTTTTCCTGACGATCGGCTGCCGAAAAGTCCAGATCCCGGTTAAGCCCCTGACGCAGGTTATCGCCATCCAGCAGGTAGGTGTGATGGCCGGCGGCATGCAGCTGGCAGTCCAGCGCTTCGGCCAGGGTCGATTTACCCGCCCCACTGAGGCCGGTAAACCAGATCACGCAAGGCTCCTGCTGCTTGAGCTTGGCGCGCTGCGACCCATCCACCCGCGCGGCATCCGCTTGCATAGGCTGGCCAGGCACCACTCAAAGTACCGCCTTGGGATAGGAGCCCAGCACCTTGAGCGCCACGGCTTCCTGGTTCAGCTTTTCCAGCACATCCTTGATCAGCGGGTCACGGTGGTGGCCGACGAAGTCGATAAAGAACACGTAGGTCCACTTGCCACTACGCGACGGACGCGTCTCGATACGCGTGAGGTCGATGCCGTTGTTGTGGAACGGCACCAGCAGTTCATGCAGCGCGCCAGGCTTGTTGCGCATGGAAACGATGACCGAGGTCTTGTCGTCGCCGGTGGGCGGGACTTCCTGGCTGCCGATGATCAGGAAGCGCGTGGAGTTGTCCGGGCGATCCTCGATCTTTTCCGCCAGCTTGGTCAGGCCATACAGGCTGGCCGCCATGTCACCGGCGATAGCCGCGCTATTCCACTCGCTTTTCACCCGCTTGGCGGCATCGGCATTGCTCGACACGGCCACGCGCTCGACATTCGGGTAGTGCGCATCCAGCCACTTGCGGCACTGGGCCAGGGACTGGGCGTGGGAGTAGATGCGGGTAATCTTGTCGGTCTGGGTGGTTTCCCCGACCAGCAGGTGATGGTGGATGCGCAGCTCCACCTCACCACAGATAACCATGTCGTGCTCGAGGAAGCTGTCGAGGGTGTGGTTGATCGCGCCCTCGGTGGAGTTTTCCACCGGCACCACGCCAAAATTCACCGCTCCGGCAGCGACCTCGCGGAACACCTCATCAATCGCGGCCATGGGCACACTGATCACGGCGTGACCGAAATGCTTCATCGCCGCGGCCTGGGAGAACGTACCCTCAGGGCCGAGGTAAGCGACCTTCAGCGGGTTTTCCAGCGCCAGGCAGGAGGACATGATCTCGCGGAACAACCGCGCCATTTCCTCATTGCCAAGAGGGCCTTGATTGCGCTCCATCACGCGCTTGAGCACCTGCGCTTCGCGCTCGGGCCGGTAGAACACCGGCTTTTCACCGACGGGCAGGGATTTCATTTTGACCCGCGCGACTTCTTCGGCGCAGCGCGCACGGTCGCTGATCAGCTCGAGAATCTTCTCGTCGAGGCCATCGATGCGCAGGCGCAGCGCTTGCAGCTCCTGCTCGGAGATTGCATCCGTCATCAACCGTGCTCCTTCTCGAACTCGCCCATATAAGCGACCAGGGCCTCAACCGCATCCAGGCCCACCGCGTTATAGATGGAGGCACGCATGCCACCCACCGAGCGGTGCCCCTTGAGGTTGAGCAGGCCGCGTGCATCGGCACCGGCAAGGAACGCCTTGTCCAGCTTCTCGTCAGCCAGGCGGAACGGCACGTTCATCCAGGAGCGGGCGTTGTGGGCGATGGGGTTGCTGTAGAAATCGCTGGTATCGATAGCCTTGTACAGCAGGCCTTTCTTGGCGCGGTTGATCCGCTCCATGGCGGCCACCCCACCCTGCTCCTTCAGCCATTCGAATACGAGGCCGGACAAGTACCAGGAGAAGGTCGCCGGGGTGTTGTACATCGAGCCGTTATCGGCGGCGATCTTGTAGTTGAGCATGGTTGGGCAGACGCTGCGGGCACGGCCGAGCAGGTCTTCACGGACAATGGTCACCACAAGGCCGCTGGGGCCGATGTTCTTCTGTGCGCCAGCGTAGATCAGACCGAACTTCGACACATCGATTGGACGCGAAAGGATGTCGGAAGACATATCCGCCACCAGCGGTACGTCACCGACTTCGGGGACCCAGTCGAACTGCAGGCCACCGATGGTTTCGTTGCTGGCGTAGTGCAAGTAGGCGGCGTCTTTCGACAGCTGCCACTCGTTCTGCCCGGGGATAGCGAAGTAGTCATAGGCCTTGGCACTGGCAGCCACATTGATGTTGCCGTAGCGGCTGGCCTCTTCGATGCTTTTCTTCGACCAGATACCGGTGTCGATGTAGTCGGCGACACCGTCTTCAGGCAGCAGGTTGAGCGGGATTTCAGCGAACTGTTGGCTGGCGCCGCCTTGCAGGAACAGCACCTTGTAGTCGGACGGAATCTCCATCAGATCACGCAGGTCCTGCTCGGCCTTGTGCGCAATGGCGGTGTATTCGTCACTGCGATGGCTCATTTCCATGACCGACAGGCCTTTGCCCTGCCAATCGAGAAGCTCAGCCTGGGCGCGCTGCAGAACAGCTTCGGGGAGCGCGGCAGGGCCGGCGCAGAAGTTAAAGGCTCGCTTGCTCACATCCACTCTCTCTCAGATTCACCGAACACCACCCTCCCGACGAGGGCACATGCACTGCCTTGCCAACAGTTGACACATACGGCCCAAACGACCTGCCTGCCACGGCCTCACAGCCGTGGCAGGTGACACCCTTAGGCGTCGCGCTCTTCCTCGGCCTGCTCGCCAGCGTCTGCGACCGGCTCATCGCCAAGCGCCTCATCGGCCTCGACTGGGGCAATCGGGTTGCCCTCTTCGTCCAGCAACAGTTCCTCGGCGTCTTCGTCCTCGGAAGGCTCCTGTACGCGCTCGATGCCCACCAACTTCTCGTCCTTGGCCAGCTTGATCAGGGTCACGCCCTGGGTATTGCGGCCCAGGCTGGAGATTTCGCTGACGCGGGTACGCACCAGTGTGCCCTGGTCGGAGATCAGCATGATTTCCTCACCGTCGAGCACCTGTACGGCGCCCACCAGCTTACCGTTACGCTCGTTGCTGACCATGGCGATCACGCCCTGGCCGCCACGACCGCGACGGGGGAACTCAGCCATTTCGGTACGCTTGCCGAAGCCACGCTCGGAAGCGGTGAGGATTTGCGCCTCGGCTTCAGGGATCAGCATGGAAATGATGCGCTGACCTTCAGGCAGGCGCATACCCCGCACACCGCGCGCCGTACGACCCATGGTGCGCACTTTGCTTTCTTTGAAGCGGATGACCTTGCCACCGTCGGAGAACATCATCACGTCGCGCGCGCCATCGGTCACGGCCGCGGCGATCAGGGTGTCATCCTCGTCCAGCTTGAGGGCAATCAGGCCCGAGCTGCGCGGACGGCTGAACTGCACCAGCGGAGTCTTCTTCACGGTGCCTTTGGCGGTGCTCATAAAGATGTAGGCGCCGGTCGGCTCGTCTTCACCTTCGCCATCTTCGGCGTCATCACCTTCGGCCAGGTCTTCGATTTCTTCCTGCTCGACGAGCACGCCTTCGATGTCCTCAACCTCATCACCGGCCTGCTCACGCAGCGCCTCAAGGTCGACCTGCAGCATGGCGGTGATGCGTTCACCCTCGCTCAACGGCAGCAGGTTGACCATCGGCCGGCCACGGGAGGCACGGGACGCTTCGGGGATTTCGTAGGTCTTCAGCCAGTACACCTTGCCCTTGCTGGAGAACAGCAACAGCGTCGAGTGGCTGTTGGCGACCAGCAGGTGCTCGATGTAGTCCTCATCCTTGATCCCGCTGGCAGACTTGCCACGGCCACCGCGACGCTGGGCCTGGTAGGCGGTCAGCGGCTGACTCTTGGCGTAGCCGGTGTGGGAAATGGTCACCACACGGTCTTCTTCGGTGATCAGGTCAGCCAGCGAGAGGTCCATGCGCGAGGCGACGATTTCGGTACGACGGGCATCGCCGAACTCGGCCTTGACGCTCTCCAGCTCTTCGCGGATGACTTCCATCAGGCGCACGGCGCTGGTCAGGATGCGGATCAACTCGCCGATCTGGGTAAGAATCTCCTGGTACTCGGCCAGCAGCTTCTCGTGTTCCAGGCCGGTCAGGCGGTGCAGACGCAGCTCAAGGATCGCCTGGGCCTGCTCCGGCGACAGGTAGTACTTGCCGTCACGCAGGCCGTACTGCGGATCGAGGTTTTCCGGGCGGCAGGAATCGGCACCGGCGCGCTCGACCATGGCTTCCACCGCGGTGGACTCCCAGGGCGTGGTGATCAGCGCTTCCTTGGCTTCGGCCGGGGTCGGCGAGGCCTTGATCAGCGCGATCACCGGGTCGATGTTGGACAGGGCGACCGCCTGGCCTTCAAGGATATGCCCGCGCTCACGCGCTTTGCGCAGCTCGAACACGGTACGCCGGGTGACGACTTCACGGCGGTGCAGGATAAAGGCTTCGAGCATGTCCTTGAGGTTAAGGACCTTCGGCTGACCGTCTATCAGCGCCACTACGTTGATGCCGAACACGCTCTGCATCTGCGTCTGGGCGTAGAGGTTGTTGAGCACCACTTCTGGCACTTCACCACGGCGCAGTTCGATCACGATGCGCATGCCGTCTTTGTCGGACTCGTCGCGCAGCTCGGTGATGCCTTCGAGCTTCTTCTCTTTCACCAGCTCGGCGATCTTCTCGATCAGCCGGGCCTTGTTCAGCTGGTACGGCAGCTCGCTGACGATGATCTGCTGACGACCGCCGACCTTGTCGATGTCTTCGATGATCGCCCGGGCACGGATATAGATGCGCCCGCGACCGGTACGGTAAGCCTCGACGATGCCGGCACGGCCGTTGATGATCGCCGCAGTCGGGAAATCGGGGCCCGGAATGTACTGCATCAGGTCGTCGATGCTGAGTTCAGGGTTGTCAATCAGCGCCAGGCAGCCGTCGATCACTTCACTCAGGTTGTGCGGCGGAATGTTGGTCGCCATGCCCACGGCGATACCGCTGGAACCATTGACCAGCAGGTTGGGCACTTTGGTTGGCATGACCGCCGGGATCATTTCGGTGCCGTCGTAGTTCGGCACCCAGTCCACGGTTTCTTTATGCAGGTCGGCCAGCAGCTCATGGGCCAGCTTGGTCATGCGCACTTCGGTGTAACGCATGGCCGCGGCGTTGTCGCCGTCGACCGAACCGAAGTTACCCTGACCGTCGACCAGCAGGTAGCGCAGGGAGAATGGCTGCGCCATCCGCACGATGGTGTCGTACACCGCCGTATCGCCGTGCGGGTGGTACTTACCGATGACGTCACCGACCACACGGGCGGACTTCTTGTACGCCTTGTTCCAGTCGTTACCCAACTCGCTCATCGCGAACAGCACGCGGCGGTGCACAGGCTTGAGGCCGTCACGGGCATCCGGCAAGGCGCGCCCGACGATCACGCTCATCGCGTAGTCGAGATAGGACTGTTTGAGTTCGTCTTCGATATTGACCGGGAGGATTTCTTTGGCCAGTTCGCCCATGAGTAGCCTGGTTCCTTTTTCTGGTGATGCCCCGCGCGATTCATGCTGAACCGCTCGAAGCGCGCCGCCATGGCTCTATGCCAGTAACGACTCACGACAAATCAATGAGTTATGCCATGTAACTGCGCAGTTTGGGCGCCTCATCTGGACGCCCCTGTAAACCGCCGGAGATTACCACAAACACGGCTTCGCACCTATCCCCGAGCGCGGCTCGCGCTGTACATCGACTGCTTAGTGAAGGCGCTTGCGGCACATCAGTTGTGCCAGCTTGTCCGCATCAGGGCGATCAATCACGCCCTTCTCGGTCACCAGGAAATCGATCAGGTCCGCTGGCGTCACATCAAAAACCGGATTCAGCGCCTCGATGCCGATATCCAGGCGCCGCCCATCGATCTCCAGCAGTTCACTGTCATCGCGGGTTTCCAGCACGATGTCATCGCCACACTCGGTTGCCATGTCGATGGACGAACTCGGAGCGACCACCATAAAGCGCACGCCGTGATGCATGGCGTTGACGGCCAACTGGTAGGTGCCGATCTTCGCCGCCACGTCGCCATTGGCCGCAATGCGATCAGCACCGACGATAATCCAGGTGATGCCACGGGTTTTCAGCAGATGCGCCACCGCCGAATCGACACTCACGGTCACCGGCACGCCATTACTCGCCAACTCCCATGCGGCCAGGCGCGCACCCTGTAGCCAGGGACGGGTTTCACCGACATAAACACGTTCGACCAGGCCATCCAGAAAGGCCGCCTGGATCACCCCCTGGGCCGTACCCACCCCAGCCGTAGCCAACGCACCCGTACTGCCGTGGGTGAACAAGTTCTGCAAATTGCCCTGGTGCTTGCGAATCAACTCCAACCCCAACTGAGCCATGGTCAGATTGGCCTCACGGTCACTCAGCTCGATGCCCCGGGCAGCCTCTTCGAGCGCTGCCAAAGGCTCAGCGGCATCGACCAAGCGCGCCAGGCGCTCGCGCATACGCGCCAACGCCCACTCCAGATTGACCGACGTGGGCCGGGCCGCCGCCAGCAGCAGCAGATCCACCTCCAGCGTCTGACGCCAGTCATTGCCTTGCGCCAGACGTGCTCGCGCACCGAGCACTACGCCATAGGCTGCCGCAATACCAATGGCGGAAGCGCCGCGCACGACCATGGCCTGAATCGCCAGCGCCACTTCCGCCGCCGAGGTACAGGCATGCCAATACTCCTCGAACGGCAGCCGGCGCTGGTCGAGCAGATACAGAGCATCCTGACGCCACTCGATGCCCTTGACCCGCCCTGCGGCCAGCAATTGCTCGCGCATCCTTCACCTCATCTCGGAAAAAGCCACGCAGTATACGCAGGCCGAGCCTGCCTGGCGTCCTGCGCGGTGGCCAGCCGACGGTTTGTGGCTTCAAGGCCAAGGCGTTCCACTATAAACTCACACCTTTTAAGCAAGGCCTTCCCCATGACCGATGCACCGCTCGACCTGCTTCTGCTGCCGACCTGGCTGGTCCCTGTCGAACCCGCTGGCGTGGTGCTGCATGAGCATGGCCTGGGTGTGCGCGATGGGCAAATTGTGCTGATCGCACCGCGTGATCAGGCCCTGCGCCACCCGGCCCGCGAGGTTCACGAACTGCCTGGCCGCCTACTGGCGCCAGGCCTGGTCAATGCCCACGGGCATGCCGCCATGACCCTGTTTCGCGGCCTGGCGGACGATCTGCCGCTAATGACATGGCTGGAGCAGCACATCTGGCCGGCCGAAGCCAAGTGGGTCAACGAAAGCTTCGTCCGCGATGGCACCGACCTGGCTATCGCCGAGCAGATCAAGGGCGGTATCACCTGCTTCTCGGACATGTACTTCTTCCCCAACGTTGCCAGCGAACGCGTGCATGCCAGCGGCTTGCGTGCGCAGATCACCATCCCCGTACTGGACTTTCCGATCCCCGGCGCCCGTGACTCCCAGGAAGCGCTGCGCAAAGGCCTGGAGCTGTTCGGCGACCTCAAGCATCACCCACGCATCAAGGTCGCCTTTGGCCCCCATGCGCCCTACACGGTGAGCGACGACAAGCTCGAAAGCATCCGCGTGCTCGCCGAAGAGCTGGAAGCTGGCATCCACATGCATGTCCACGAAACCGCCTTCGAGGTTCAACAGAGCCTGGAGCTGCATGGCCTGCGCCCCCTGGCCCGACTGCAGCGCCTGGGTCTTCTGGGGCCGCGCTTTCAGGCTGTGCACATGACCCAGATCGACGATGACGACCTGGCCATGCTGATGACCAGCAACACCAGCGTCATCCACTGCCCAGAGTCCAACCTCAAGCTGGCCAGCGGTTTCTGCCCGGTCGAGCGCCTCTGGCAAGCCGGCGTCAATGTCGCGGTAGGCACCGATGGCGCGGCCAGCAATAACGACCTGGACCTGCTCGGCGAAACCCGCACGGCGGCCCTGCTGGCCAAAGCGGTCGCCGGCTCGGCTACCGCCCTGGACGCCCATCGCGCCCTGCGCATGGCCACGCTAAACGGCGCCCGCGCCCTGGGCCTGGAACAGCAAATCGGCTCCCTGGAACTCGGCAAGGCTGCTGACCTGGTGGCATTCGACCTGCGCGGCCTGGCTCAGCAACCTATCTACGACCCCGTTTCGCAGCTGATCTATGCCAGCAGCCGCCATTGCGTGGAACACGTCTGGGTCGGTGGCAAGCAGCTGCTTGACGCCGGCCGCCTGACGCGCCTCGACGAAGCCGCACTGATCGAAACCGCTCAAGCCTGGGGCCAGCAAATCGCCGCGCGCTGACTGCACCGGCTGGCTGCGACAAACTGACATACACTGGCTCGCATCGCCGTGCCCACTGCACACCAGGAAACTGGCACCATGCATGCCAGGCCTTCTGCCACCGTCTACTCAGGGATCATCATGAGCAACGTCGACCACGCTGAAATCGCCAAATTCGAAGCCCTCGCCCACCGCTGGTGGGACCGCGAAAGCGAGTTCAAACCCCTGCATGACATCAACCCGCTGCGGGTCAACTGGATCGACGAGCGCGTCGGCCTGGCCGGCAAGCGTGTACTGGATGTGGGCTGTGGCGGCGGCATTCTGAGCGAGGCCATGGCCTTGCGCGGCGCGACTGTGACCGGCATCGACATGGGTGAAGCGCCACTGGCAGTGGCCCAGCTGCATCAGCTCGAATCCGGCGTACAGGTGGATTACCGGCAGATCACCGCCGAGGGCTTGGCCGAAGAAATGCCGGGCCAGTTCGATGTGGTCACCTGCCTGGAAATGCTCGAGCACGTGCCTGACCCGTCCTCGGTAATCCGCGCCTGCCACACCCTGGTCAAGCCCGGCGGCCAGGTGTTTTTCTCGACCATAAACCGCAACCCCAAGGCCTACCTGTTCGCAGTGATCGGTGCTGAATACATCCTGCGCCTGCTGCCGCGCGGCACCCACGACTTCAAGAAATTCATCCGCCCCTCCGAACTGGGCGCCTGGAGCCGCGCCACCGGCCTCGAAGTCAAAGACATCATCGGCCTGACCTACAACCCGCTGACCAAGCACTACAAGCTGGCCAACGACGTTGACGTCAACTACATGATCCAGACGCTCAGGGAGGGCTAATGCGCTTACGTGCCGTGCTGTTTGACATGGACGGTACGCTGCTCGACAGCGCGCCGGACTTCATCGCCATCTGCCAGGCCATGCGCGCCGAGCGCGGACTGCCAGCCATTGCCGACAAACTGGTACGTGACCAGGTGTCCGGGGGCGCGCGGGCGATGATCGCCGCAGCGTTCGCCCTGCCTCCTGAAGATGCCGCATTCGAGCCCCTGCGCCTGGAGTTTCTCGAGCGCTATCAAGAGCACTGCGCAGTGCTTACACGCCCCTTCGACGGTATCGATGCGCTGCTTGCCGACATAGAGGCCGCTCACCTGCGCTGGGGTGTGGCCACCAACAAGCCGGTGCGCTTTGCCGAACCGATCATGCAGCGCCTGGGCCTGGCAGAGCGCTGCGCCACGCTGGTGTGCCCCGACCATGTCAGCCAGAGCAAGCCAGACCCTGAGATGCTCCTGCTGGCCTGCCGCCAGCTCGGGCTGCAACCGGCGCAAATCCTGTTTATCGGTGACGACGCCCGCGATATCGAAGCCGGCCGCGCTGCGGGCTGCCGTACCGCCGCCGTGACCTACGGCTACATCCACCCGGACGACAACCCTCGTCACTGGGGGGCGGACGTAGTCGTCGATCACCCACTGGAACTGCGCACGGTGCTGGATCAGGCGCTGTGCAGTTGCTAAGCAGCTCAAGCTGCAAGCTGATACAGAATACCTGGCCGTATTCCGCGCCATATTAAATTTGAAGCTTGAAGCTTGAGGCTTGAAGCTCTCCCCAAGGAGCCCCCATGTTCGATTACACCGCCCGCCCCGACCTGCTCAAGGGTCGCATTATCCTGGTCACCGGTGCCGGGCGCGGGATAGGCGCCGCTGCCGCCCAGAGTTTCGCTGCCCACGGTGCGACCGTCCTGCTACTGGGCAAGACCGAAGAAAACCTGACCCGCGTGTATGACGCCATTGAAGCGGCTGGCCATCCGCAGCCGGCAGTGATTCCGTTCAACCTGGAAACTGCGCTGGCGCACCAGTACGACGAGCTGGCTGCAATGATTGAAGCCGAATTCGGTCACCTCGATGGCCTGCTGCACAATGCCTCGATCATCGGCCCACGCACGCCGCTCGAACAGCTGTCCGGGGACAACTTCGCCCGTGTCATGCAGGTCAACGTCAACGCGGCGTTCATGCTCACCAGCACGCTGCTGCCGCTGCTCAAGCTGTCGAGGGATGCCTCGGTGGTGTTTACCTCCAGCAGCGTCGGACGCAAGGGCCGCGCGTACTGGGGCGCCTATGCGGTGTCCAAGTTCGCCAACGAAGGCTTGATGCAGGTGCTGGCCGACGAAGTCGAGGGTATCGCGCCGATGCGCGCCAACAGCGTCAACCCAGGCGCCACGCGCACTGACATGCGCGCCCAGGCCTACCCCGGAGAAAACCCGGCGAATAACCCCACGCCTGAGTCGATCATGCCGGTGTACCTGTACCTTATGGGGCCTGACAGCACAGGTGTGAATGGACAGGCCTTCGACGCCCAGTGAGACCTGCGACAGGAATTTGTCACGCACCCGACCCGACCGGCAAAAGCCTGCCGGAGTCGTGGCAAAACAATGGCACTCTTACCTGGGCAGCCCCCACATAAAACCAATAAGTTTATGATTTAAAAGGATTTAAATCATAAACAAAACGATTGGCACGGAATTCGCTCTAACCTCTGCATTGCCGCTCTACTGCGCCAGAGGTCAGCGTTCATGGTTACCACCAGCCAAAACAACACCATCGATTTCGATGCTGCCAAGCTACAGCGGCTGGGCTTTGCCAGCACAAACGCACGCTCGTTGCGCCCTATCGGGCTGGCACAGCTGCGCCAACAGCTCGGCTTACAGCTGCAGACCTCGCTGGATGCAGAACGCACGCTCAAACTGTTCTTCACCGAGGTACAGCGCCTGGTTGCCCTTGATGCCATGGGCTACCAACACGGCACCAGCGATCTGCGCCTGGAGCTCGGGGAGCGAGCCACTCATTCGGCAACTTACCGTCTGACGCACGAAGGCGAACAACTGGGTGAGCTGGTTTTCCGCCGCCGCATACGCTTTTCCGATGAAGAACTCGGACAGCTGGAGTCGCTGCTCGCCGCGTTGATCTTTCCGCTGCGCAACGCCCTGCTCTACCGCGCCGCGATCCAGAGCGCCATGCGCGACCCGTTGACCGACACCGGCAACCGCGTGGCCATGGACCAGATTCTCAAGCGCGAGGTTGATCTGGCGCGGCGCAACCTGCAACCGCTGTCTCTGCTAATGCTTGACCTGGACCACTTCAAACAGGTCAACGACACCTATGGCCACAGCGCCGGTGACGAGGTGCTCAAGGCAGTAGCCAGCACGCTCAAGCAACTGCTGCGCAACGTCGATATGGTATTCCGCTATGGCGGCGAAGAATTCCTGGTACTGCTGTCCGGTACCGCCGCCGAGTCCGCAAACATGGTTGGCGAGCGCCTGCGCCAGGCTGTTGAAGAGCTGCAATGTGTCGCCCAAGGCAAGACCATCGACCTGTCGATCAGCCTGGGCTGCGCAACCCTGCTACCAAGCGAATCAGTCGAGAGCCTGTTACGCCGCGCCGACGAGGCGCTCTATGCCGCCAAACGCAGTGGCCGCAACCGTGTGACCATGGCCGGATAGGTCTGCGGCCCTCAAATAAAACTGGCTGTTGCAACGCTAATTAGGCGTGTGTAGGAGCGAATTTATTGGCGATTGCGTCGTGATTATCACGAATAAATTCGCTCCTACAGAGGGGCAACAGCCAATGGGACAGAACCTAAAGAAAACCCCTCGTACGCAACGCGGCCGAGGGGTTTTTAAGTTATGCCAGTATCACAGCGATGCACATCTTCCAGGAGCCGCGCCTGCAATAGGCGCGGTCAAACCAACACTTACTGAGGCTTGCGCGGGCCGCGGCCGAAGCCAGGGCGCTGACCTTCGCCGGTGGGCTGACTGCGGCGCTTGACGGGCGCACCGGCCGGCTTGCGGCTTGGCCGCTCGCTTAGCTCCGGCGACGAGCGGGTTTGTCCTGGCTTGCTTGGACGATTGCGATTGACATCACTCGGCCGCTCAGCCACAGGCGTACCCTTGCCAGCCTGCCCACGGGAACCACGCGCGGCGCTATCGTCACGCGCCGGACGTGGCGTACGGGGTGCCCGTTCGCCCTCAGGACGACTGGTGCGGCCACGGCTCGTATCGCCTTCCACCGGGCCGCCATGGGCCGGGCGCAGGGTGCGCGCCGGGCGCTCGCCGCGGCCAACCGGCTTGGCCGATTTACGCTGCAGGCGATCAAGCTTGTCGCGGGTCTTTTCCTTCATATCCGGCAGAGCAACCGGCTTGAGGCCAACTTCCTCGCTGAGGATGTCCACCTCGCGCTGGCTCATTTCACGCCAGCGGCCCATGGTCAGATCTGAAGTCATGAACACCGGACCAAAGCGCACGCGCTTCAGACGGCTGACCACCAAACCCTGGGACTCCCACAGGCGGCGCACTTCGCGGTTACGGCCTTCCATCACCACGCAGTGGTACCAGTGGTTGAAGCCTTCGCCGCCCGGTGCTTCCTTGATGTCGGTGAACTTGGCCGGGCCGTCTTCGAGCATCACACCGGCTTTCAGCCGTTCGATCATCTCTTCGTCGACTTCGCCACGCACGCGCACCGCGTATTCGCGGTCCATCTGGTAGGACGGGTGCATCAGGCGGTTGGCCAGCTCACCGTCGGTGGTGAACATCAGCAGGCCAGTGGTGTTGATGTCGAGGCGACCGATATTGATCCAGCGGCCTTCTTTCGGCCGTGGCAGACGGTCGAACACGGTCGGACGCTTTTCCGGGTCGTCGCGGGTACAGATCTCGCCATCGGGCTTGTTATAGATGATCACGCGGCGCACCGTTTCGGCGGCTTCTTCACGCTTGATCAGGCGACCATCGATGGCGATGGCGTCATGCAGGTCGACACGCTGGCCGAGGCTGGCCACGCTACCGTTGACCTTGACCCGGCCGGCGCTGATCCACGATTCGATCTCGCGACGCGAAGCCAGGCCCATACGTGCCATGACCTTCTGCAGTTTTTCGCCTGCGGGGCTGTATTCTTCGGATTCACTCATCTGGGCACCTCCCGGTGTTTTCTCTGGTGATGGATGACGCGGGGTCATCGAAGGGCCGCGGAGCATACGCCAATCGCGGCGTTTACGCACCTGCTCACTCAGGCTAGCAGATGCCCCGCAGCCCTCAGTTTTTTCGCCGACCGGTGGCGGCCAGCCCCAAAAGTCGCATATCGGCTTCGGCCAAGAGCGCCCGACGCTCCGGCTTGTCGAGTTTCTTCCAGGCTTTGATTTCGGCCTTGCGCAGTCCGCAACCGACGCAGATATCCTGTTTGAACGCGCACACCTTGATACAGGGGTTCTTCAAGTCAGCCATGGGCGGGGGCACCTCACTCGCCAGGATTGACGCTCACCCTAACGCCCAAGGTAAATGCGAACCAATCAAAAGCGACTATCGGTCTTATGCCAAATCTATGCATGGTCAGCTAGTAAATAGCTTGGAGAAGCGTATAGGGCGCCACACTTTATTCGCGAGATTCGCAGCACAATCGCGAATAAGTTCGCTCCTACACGAAGCTGACTCGGCGCCTCTTCAACCAGCAACGACCTCACCAATGCAAGGGCTCAGGCTTGAGCGGGGTCGCCCGGTGTATCAAGCGACTGCTCCTGATCGGCGTTGGCGTCCGCCGCTTCATCGGCCTCGCGCAGGTCATCGAAGTCGGTCTTGAGGCCCTGCTCCATGGCATCCAGCTCGGCCAGCAGGCTGCTGAAGCTGGGCTGCGCGGCGGCAGGCTCGCCGGGTTCATCTGCCAATGCCAAGTGGGCAAGGGCCTGCAAGCTAGCGGGTACGGGCGCGTCTTCAAGGTCCAGTACGGGCTCGGGCTCCAGTTCGCGCAGGGCGGCCAGGGGCGGCAGCTCGTCGAGGTTCTTCAGGTTGAAGTGATCGAGAAACGCCCGCGTGGTGGCGAACATGGCCGGGCGCCCGGGTACATCGCGGTGGCCCACCACGCGAATCCACTCGCGCTCGAGCAGGGTCTTGACGATCTGGCTGTTGACCGCCACACCGCGAATGTCTTCGATCTCGCCACGGGTGATCGGCTGGCGATAAGCGATCAGCGCCAGGGTCTCCAGCATCGCCCGTGAGTAGCGCTGCGGGCGCTCCTCCCACAGCCGGCCGACCCAGGGCGCATAGCGCTCGCGCACCTGCAGACGGTAACCCGAGGCCACCTCGACCAGCTCGAAGGCGCGACCCTCGCAAGACTTGCCGAGGTGGGCGATGGCCTTCTTGAAAACTGCCGGGGCGGGCCGTTCGGCTTCCTCGAACAGCTCGTAGAAGCGCTCCAGCGATTGCGGCTTGCCCGAGGCGAGCAGAAAGGCTTCGAGCAGGCTGGCCAGTTCGCGAGGTTCGTTGAGGTTCATGTCATTCAGCTCGTGCACGCACGTGGATGGGACCAAAGGCGTCATTCTGCACCAGCTCGACCAGCGATTCCTTGATCAGTTCGAGCACCGCCATAAAGGTCACCACCACCCCGAGCTTGCCTTCTTCAGCGCGGAACAGGCTGACAAAGGGCACAAATCCACCGCCCTTGAGGCGCTCCAGCACTTCGCTCATGCGCTCACGGGTCGACAGGGCCTCGCGGGTAACCTGGTGACTCTCGAACATATCGGCGCGGCGCAGCACCTCGGCCATGGACAACAGCAATTCTTCCAGGCTGACGTCCGGCAGCAACTTGCGCGCCTTGGCCTGGGGCGCATCCAGACGCGGCACGGTCAGGTCACGACCGACTCGCGGCAAGCTGTCGATGCCCTCGGCGGCGACCTTGTAGCGCTCGTATTCCTGCAGCCGGCGGATCAGCTCGGCGCGCGGGTCGTCCTCTTCGGCCTCAGCCTCGCTGGAGCGCGGCAGCAACATGCGCGACTTGATCTCGGCGAGCATGGCGGCCATCACCAGATACTCAGCGGCCAGCTCCAGGCGCACCGATTGCATCAACTCGACATAGCCCATGTACTGGCGGGTGATTTCCGCCACGGGGATATCGAGGACATCGATATTCTGCTTGCGGATCAGGTACAGCAGCAGGTCCAGCGGGCCCTCGAAGGCTTCGAGAAACACTTCCAGCGCATCGGGCGGAATGTACAGATCCAGCGGCAATTCGGTGACCGCCTGGCCGTAAACCAGGGCAAATGGCAACTCCTGCTGGGCGCCGGCCTGGCTATCGGGTGCATCCTGGGTGGCGGAGGCGGTCATGGCGGTCTCGTAATGGTTCAGCGGTAATTCAGGCCCAGGGCCTGACGAACATCGACCAGGGTATCGCGCGCCTCGCTGCGCGCGCGTTCGGCACCATCGGCGAGGATCCGCTGCACCAGCAGCGGGTTGTCACGGTACTCCGCACCACGCGCCTGCAACGGCGCCAGCTCGGCATTGATGGTCTCGATCAGCGCGGCCTTGCAGGTTTGGCAGTCGCCGCCAGCTGCGCGGCAACCCGATTCGATCTGCTCGCCATTGACGGCGCCGGCATAGGCCTGGCGCAGTTGCCAGACCCGGCATGTCTCAGCCTCGCCCGTTGCATCCGCGACGACAGCGATACGTTGAATTTTTTCTTCAACGACCGCCGGGCTGTCGGACAGGAAGATCGCATTGTCGGCACTGCGGCTCATCGGCAAGCCATCCAGCCCCGGCAGACGCAGTGTGTCACCGATCAGCGCCTGGGGCTCGGGCAGCAGCACCCGCGCGCCACCCTCCAGATAGCCGAACAAGCGCTCGCGGTCACCCAGGGTAATGGTTTGCTGCTCTTTGAGCAGTGCCCGCGCAGTGTTCAGCGCCTCATCGTCACCTTCGAGCTGATAGGCACTGCGCAGACGGCGGTACAGCGCGCCGGTCTTCTTGCCGAGCTTGAGAATCGCCGCCTCGGCCTTGGCCTCGAAGTCTGGCTCACAGCCGTAGTGCTGGTTGAAACGCTGGGCCAACTCACGGGCAAATGCCACGTGCGCCAGTTGATCACCACCAACCGGCACCAGGCCGGCGCGATAAAGCAGAATATCGGCGGCCTGCAACAGCGGGTAGCCGAGGCGGCCGTAGGTCAGGGCGTCGTTCGGCGGGCAGGATGGCAACCGCTGCAGCCAATCCAGCGGGCAGGCCATCGACAGCAGCAGGTGCAGTTCGGCGTGCTCCGGCACCTGCGACTGGACGAACAGAGTCGCCGAGCTGGGGCTGACTCCGGCCGCCAACCAGTCGAGGGCCACATCCAGAACAGCATCGCCGAGCCGGGCGCCGACCTGCTGGTCGACGCTCAACGCATGCAAGTCAGCAATGCAAAAGAAACACTGGTAGCTGTGCTGCAGCTGTGTCCAGCTCTTCAGCACGCCATGGTAGTGCCCGAGGTGTAACGGGCCTGTAGGGCGCATGCCGGATAGCACGCGACGTTCGGAATCGACCAGACTCAAACCGGATGACCTGCCTGAACAAAGGAAGCGCGAGTATAGCGAGCCTGCCACCCGCTAGGGCAAGCCATCAGCCGGCGCTGAACGGAGCCGGGTCGCCGCAGCCGATGCGGATCACCTCCGGCTCGTCCTCCAGCAAGCTGACCACGGTGGACGCCTCCACCCCGCCGAAACCGCCATCGATGATCAGGTCGACCTGACGTTCGAGCAGTTGGCGCATCTCGTAGGGGTCGCTCATGGGCAGGGTTTCACCCGGCAAAATCAGGCTGACGCTCATCAGCGGTTCGCCCAGCTCTTCGAGCAATGCCTGGGCAATCGGGTGTTCCGGCACACGCAAACCGAGGGTACGACGCTTGGGGTGCAGGAGCATGCGCGGCACTTCACGAGTGGCATTGAGGATAAAGGTGTAGGGGCCGGGGGTATGGGTCTTCAACAGGCGGAATGCAGCGGTGTCGACCTTGGCGAAGGTGCTCAGTTGCGAGAGGTCGCGACACACCAGGGTGAAGTTGTGTTTGTCGTCGAGCTGGCGCAGGCGGCGAATGCGGTCGACGGCGCCCTTGTCACCAATGTGGCAGCCCAGGGCATAGGAGGAATCCGTCGGGTAGACCACCACGGCGCCGCCGCGAATCAGCTCCACCGCTTGTTTGATCAGACGCAGCTGGGGGTTTTCCGGATGGACCTGAAAAAATTGGCTCACAGTGACTCCCTGTTCAGATAATGGCCGGCTGCTGGACATGCTCGAAACGCATCCACAATGGCGAAAGATCATCCGGCAGCGGGCGGTAGAGGCCCAACTCCGACCAGTCTCCCGGCACATGAAAGTCGCTGCCGGCACTCGCCTGCAAGCCGAACTCGCGCACCAGGATGGCCAGGCTGCCGATCTGCTCGGGCGGCTGCAGGCCGTTGACTACCTCCAGCGCATGCCCGCCACCTGCGGCGAAGGCGGTGACCAGCTTGCGTCGCTTGGTGCGGGTGAAATCGTACTGCCAGGGGTGCGCCAGGCTGATCCAGGCACCCGAAGCGCGCAAGGTCTCCAGGGTCTGTTCCAAGCTTGGCCAATGCTGCTTCACATCACCCAGTTTGCCTGAGCCCAACCACTTGCGAAACGCCTCGGCACGGTCCTTGACGTAGCCGGCCTGCACCAGAAAATCCGCGAAATGTGGTCGCGCCGGCGCATTGCCGCTGTCGCCCAGAGCCTGCTGAATGGCGCGAGCCCCATCCAGGGCACCGGGCATGCCTTTGCTTTCCAGGCGCTTGCCAATCTCCACGGCGCGCAGCCAGCGGCCTTCATGCAGCTGGGCGATGGCCGCACACAGGGCCGGCGCGTCCTGGGCAAAGCCATAGCCCAACACATGGATGGTCGCCCCGCCCCATAGGCACGACAGTTCAATACCGTTGACCAGCTGCAGGCCGAGCTCATCGGCAGTAGCGCGGGCCTCATCCAGCCCCTCGAGGGTGTCGTGGTCGGTCAGGGCAAGCAGCCGCACGCCCCGGGCGTGTGCCCGGGCCACGACCATCGACGGCGGCAAGGCGCCATCGGAGGCTGTGCTGTGGCAATGCAGGTCAACTTCCATAGGGGGCGCTTTCTCGAAGATTCATGTTTGTTATTATGCCTCCAGACGCACATTCTTGCTGTCATCACTCAACAATTCCTCGACTTTGCAGATACTTGCTGGTTTTCTGCGCTACGGCCCGCTTGTGCTTTCGCCCTTTTTGCGGCCCATAAGGACTGACATGCTCTACGCCATTATCGCCACCGATGTCGCCAACTCCCTGGACAACCGTCTTGCCGCCCGCCCGGCCCATCTGGCCCGCCTGGAACAGCTAAAAAGCGAAGGCCGTCTGGTGCTCGCCGGTCCACACCCTGCTGTGGACAGCAACGACCCAGGCACAGCTGGGTTCTCCGGCAGCCTGATCGTCGCCGAGTTCGAGTCGCTGAATGCCGCACAAAGCTGGGCCGATGCCGACCCCTACCGCGCAGCCGGCGTCTACGCCTCGGTGCTGGTCAAACCCTTCAAGCGCGTTCTGCCCTAACTTCGGCCACTCGGAAATCTGGAGTTCCCATGCGTTCAGGTCTGCTGTCGTTGCTCCTTTTTGCCTTGTGCCTGCCGGCCCACGCCGAGCAGTCGCCTCCCCCCGCAGCAGATCCGAGTACAGCCCTGCAGGCCCAGCTGGACGAATTGAGCCAGCGTCTGGCACTGAGCGAACAGCAGCGCCAAGCCTTGGCCGCCGAACTCGAAGCCGGTGCGGTCGAACGCGAAAGCGCGCAAGTCGCGCGCCTGCGCCAGGAAACCCAACGCCTCAAGCTGCAACTCAAGCAGGCTCAGGCCAATGCACCAGACCGTCTACTCAGCGAACAGCAGACCTGGTTCGCCATTGGCGGCGGCGCCAGCTTACTAGGCGTGCTCTTGGGTGCCCTGCTGCGCGGCAAGCGCAGCTCCCGCCGCGAATGGATTAACTGAGTCGCCATGAGTAACAACCTGCTACTGATCGACGATGATGTCGAGCTCTGCGAGCTGCTTAGCCACTGGCTGACCCAGGAAGGCTTCAGCATCACTGCTTGCCATGACGGCCAGAGTGCGCGCCAGGCACTGGGCGGCCCGGCACCTGACGCCGTGGTGCTGGATGTCATGCTGCCCGACGGCAGCGGCCTGGAACTGCTCAAGCAATTGCGTAGCGACCATCCGGAGTTGCCCGTGCTGATGCTCTCGGCTCGCGGGGAGCCGCTGGACCGTATTCTTGGCCTGGAGCTGGGCGCCGATGACTACCTGGCAAAGCCCTGCGACCCCCGCGAGCTGACCGCCCGCCTACGCGCGGTACTGCGCCGCAGCGCGCCACCTGCGGTCTCCAGCCAACTGGAACTGGCCGACTTATGCTTCAGCCCAGCGCGCGGTGTAGTCAGTATCGGCGAGCACGAGGTACTGCTGACACTGTCTGAAAGCCGTGTGCTCGAAGCCCTGTTGCGCCAGCCCGGTGAGCCGGTGGACAAACAAGCCCTCGCGCAACTGGCATTGGGCCGTAAGCTGACACTCTACGACCGCAGCCTGGACATGCACGTCAGCAACCTGCGCAAGAAGCTTGGCCCCCACCCCGATGGTCGCCCGCGCATCCTCGCATTGCGCAGCCGTGGCTATTACTACAGCGCCTGAGAGGGATGGCTCGGACCATCTGGCTATTGTAGGAGCGAATTTATTCGCGATAGATGTCGTGAATTTCGCGAATAAATTCGCTCCTACAGGATGGCTGTAACAGACCTAGCCTTTACCCAAGCTTTACCCAGGCCTGACCGCCCTTGACCTTGACCGCCCTAGACTGAGCACATCCGGTAAATGACCGGTTTCGAGACAAGGAGAGACACCATGCGCAAGATTCTTACCGCTGCTCTGCTGGCCCTGACCCTGCCTACCCTCGCAATGGCCATGCCCGATGCCGGCCCGCGCCACGGTGGTGACCATGGCGGGCGGATGTTCAAAGAGCTGGACCTGAGCAAGGAACAGCACCGCGAATTTCGCAAACTCATGGGCGAGCAGATGAAGAGCCGCCACGAGATCAGCAAACGCTACCTCGATAAGCTGCCGGCTGCCGAAAAGCAGGCTATGCAGGATGAGCTCAAGGCCTCTCAGGCCAAGCAACAGGCCGCCATGCGTGACCTGCTCAAACCCGAGCAGCAGAAAGCCTTCGACGAGCACCTGAAGAAAATGGCAGAACGCCGCGCTGAACGTGCCGAGTTCAAAGCCTGGAAAGAACAGCAGGCCAGCAAAACCCAGTAAATGGGCTGAGCACTCCCCCGACCCGTCCCGCCTCCCGGTGTGACGGGTTTTGTTCGTTAAACCCTCAGCCAAGAAGAGGTTTTCATGCGTTCATTGTTCTGGCGAATCCTGGCCAGTTTCTGGCTGGCCATCGCCGTAGTCGCCGGCCTGTCAATGCTGTTGGGCCGCGCCATGAATCAGGACGCCTGGATTCTCAGCCGCCACCCGGCTCTGGACAACCTCGCCGAGCGCTGGACGAAAGCCTACGAGACCCAAGGCCCGGCTGCTGGCCAAGCCATTCTGGAGCGGCGCAAGCGCGAGGCACGTATCGATATCCAGGTGCTGGACGACAACGGCCAGCCGCTGGTCAAGGGGACTTTCCCGCCCCGTGCCGCAGCCTTCGAGGCACGCCAGCAGAATCGCCGCCTGCCCTGGCGGCGCCTGACCGCCGATTACACCAGCCCAGAGAGCGGCGAAACCTACCTGTTCATCTACCGTATTCCCATGCCAGAGCTGGATGCCTGGCACCGCGGCAGCCTGTTCTGGCCCCTCAGCGCTCTGGGCATCGCCCTGGTAGTACTGACCCTGTTCAGCCTGCTGCTGACCCTGTCGATCACCCGCCCGCTCAATCGCCTGCGCGGCGCCGTGCATGACCTGGGGCAGACGGCTTATCAGCAGAACAGTCTGGCGCGCCTGTCACGACGACGCGACGAACTGGGCGTGCTGGCCACCGATTTCAACCGCATGGGCGCACGCCTGCAGGATTTGATCAGCAGCCAGCGCCAACTGTTGCGCGATGTCTCCCATGAACTGCGCTCACCCCTGGCACGTCTGCGCATCGCCCTGGCCCTGGCCGAACGTGCCGAGCCGGCCGAGCGCGCGCTGCTGTGGCCGCGCCTAAGCCGCGAATGCGACCGCCTGGAGGCCTTGATCAGTGAAATTCTTGCCCTGGCCCGCCTGGATGCCGACAGTGGCGCATCCAGCCAAGTGGACCTGCCGGGCATGCTGGCGCGCCTGCAGAGCGAAATGCCCCAGGCATTTCCTGGCCAACGCATCGAGCTGCAACTCGAACCCGGCCTGCACCTGACGGGCTGGCCGGATATGCTCGAACGTGCATTGGACAACCTGCTGCGCAACGCCTTGCGCTTCAACCCAGCCGAACAACCCGTCGTGCTCAGCGCCAGCCGCGACGCCGGGCAGTTACGCCTGAGCGTCCGCGATCATGGGCCTGGTGTAGCCAGTGAACACCTGCAACGCCTTGGCGAGCCCTTCTTCCGCGCGCCCGGCCAGACGGCTCCGGGGCACGGCTTAGGTTTAGCCATCAGCCGCCGCGCCGCCGAGCGCCATGGCGGTCGTCTGGAACTGGCCAATCACCCCGATGGCGGTTTTATCGCCAGCCTGGTATTGCCGCTTACTCCGGCACTTGGGCAGTAAAAGCTTTACGCAGACGGCCAGGCGCTGACGAAGTCCTCGATGACCGCCTGGGGCGCTGTGCGCGGTTCACGCTCCGGGGTACCGATATAGAGAAAGCCCAGGTTCTGCTCGCCGTCACCCAATCCAAGCCCGGCATTGACCCAGGCGTCATAGGCCATGTCGCCGGTGCGCCAGACCGCGCCGAGCCCTTGTGCATGGGCCGCCAGCAGCATGCCATGGGCCGCACAGCCCACCGCCAGCACCTGCTCCTGGGTCGGCACCTTGGCATGCGCCTGGGTGCGGGCAATCACCACTACCAGTAGAGGGGCCCGCAGCGGCATGTTGCGGGCTTTATTCAGCGCCTCCTCGGCAGTCTGCGGATTCTTGCGCAACAACGCTTCGGCAAAGAGCTCGCCCAGTTGCTCACGCGCCTCACCCTCGATAGTCAGAAAACGCCAGGGCCGCAGTTGACCATGATCAGGCGCGCGCAGCGCAGCACGAAACAGCTGTTCGCGCTGTGCGGCATCCGGCGCCGGTTCGCACAGGCGAGGAACGGAAACGCGGTTGATCAGGGCATCGAGGGCATCCATCGGCCTACTCCAGACAGGTCAAAAGCGCAGTGTAGAGCCTGTCTCACTGCGCTTGGGAGAAAAACCGTACATCGCGCGCGCTCAGGCCACGCGCTCAGGCGCTACATGAGGCTGCAAAGGCGGCAGTCCATGGGCCTTGCGCGCCTCATCGCAATGCGGATTGTGCTCGCCGTTGACCCAGGAAGCCTCGAACTCCCTGCACGTACTGGAGCGCTGTTCGTACAGGGTGCAGCGCACACCCTGACCAACATCGCCAAGCAAGGCCGTACAGCGTACCGGCTTGTGCTCGGTGCCACGCATGGCCACCCGATGCGGGGTGATCAGTACTACCTGCTCATCCGGCACGCAGCCACCGGCCGATTGGCACTCACCCCAGAAGAAGGACACACGAAAATGCGCGCAGCAGGCGCCGCACGTAAGACAAGGATTGCTTTCGGACATGATTAGGGTCTGTTGACGTTTCGTTGCACGCCGCGTTGCTGCGCAACCCATAGGGCCGGCACCTGGCGGCTATTCTATGCAGCGCCATGGCGTTGTAAAGCCCCGTATGTTCGCGGTTTACAGCGCCATTGACGCAGGTAGAATGGCGCCCTTTATCGCCCCTTCGCGAGCTTTGCTCATGGCCTTGCCGACGCTACGCATTATCGGTTTCATCCTCGGCATCTTTCTCATCACGCTGGCTGTGAGCATGCTGATCCCCATGTTCACGCTTATGGTCTATGAGCGCACCGACGACATCGGCGCCTTCCTCTGGTCGAGCCTGATCACAGCGGTGACCGGCCTCGTCCTGCTCGCCAGCGGACGCCCGCAGAACGCCCAATTGCGCCCGCGCGACATGTACCTGCTGACCACCGGCAGCTGGCTGGTGGTGTGCATTTTTGCGGCCTTGCCGATGATGCAGATCCAGCACATGAGCTATACCGATGCCTTCTTCGAAACCATGTCGGGGATCACCACCACCGGCTCGACGGTCTTGGTCGGTCTCGATCATGCGTCACCAGGCCTGCTGATCTGGCGCTCGATGCTGCACTGGCTGGGCGGTATCGGTTTTATCGGCATGGCCGTGGCCATCCTGCCGTTGCTGCGCGTAGGTGGTATGCGCCTGTTCCAGACCGAGTCCTCCGACTGGGGTGAAAAGGTCATGCCGCGCTCGCACATGGCGGCCAAGTTCATCCTGTTCATCTACATCGCCTTCACCCTGCTCGGCACCCTGGCATTCTGGCTGGCCGGCATGAGCGGTTTCGACGCCCTAAACCATGCGATGGCATCGATTTCCACCGGCGGCTTCTCCACCTCCGACCAATCTCTGGCCAATTGGACTCAACCCGCCGTGCATTGGGTTGCCGTGGTGTTCATGATGATCGGCGCCCTGCCCTTCACACTGTACGTGGCCACCCTGCGCGGCAATCGTCAAGCGCTGCTGCGCGATCATCAGGTACGCGGCTTCGTCGGTATGCTGGTACTGACCTGGCTGATATTTGGCAGCTGGCTGTGGCTGAACTCCGATTACGCCTGGCTGGACGCCTTTCGCATCGTTGCAGTCAATGTCACCTCAGTAGTCACCACCACCGGCTTTGCCTTGGGCGACTACACTCAGTGGGGCAGTTTCGCGGTACTGATGTTCTTCTACCTGACGTTTGTCGGCGGCTGCTCGGGTTCTACGGCCGGCGGTTTGAAGATTTTTCGTTTTCAGGTCGCCTATGTCCTGCTCAAGGCCAGCCTGCAGCAGTTGGTGCACCCGCGCGCGGTAATCAAGCAGCAGTACAACCACCACAACCTGGATGAGGATATCGTCCGCTCGCTGATCACCTTTTCGTTCTTCTTCACCATCACCATCGGCATCATCGCCCTGGCCCTGACCCTTACCGGCCTGGACTGGGTCACCGCCCTGACCGGCGCGGCCACCGCGGTGTGTAACGTTGGCCCAGGCTTAGGCCCAATCATCGGCCCGGCCGGCAACTTCGCCAGCCTGCCGGACTCAGCCAAGTGGATTCTCACCGCTGGCATGCTGCTCGGGCGCCTGGAAATTCTCACTGTACTGGTGCTGTTCACCCGCGCCTTCTGGAAACACTGACCCGCATGGCTGTGCCGACGCTTCGCATCATTGCCTTTGTCAACGGCATCTTCCTGATCACCCTGGCGATCAGCATGCTGGTGCCGATGCTCACCCTGGTGCTTTTTGATCGCGCCACTGAGCTCAACGGCTTTCTCTGGTCGAGCCTGATCACCTTTGTCGCGGGCCTGGCGATGATCATCCAGGGCCGCCCGCAGGATGTGCAGCTGCGCCCGCGTGACATGTACATGCTGACGGTCTCCAGCTGGCTGCTGGTGTGCCTGTTCGCCGCGCTGCCGTTCATGCTCAGCCAGCGCATGGATCTGACCGACGCCATATTCGAGAGCATGTCCGGCATCACCGCCACCGGCGCCACCGTGCTAAGCGGCCTGGACAGCATGTCGCCGGGCATCCTGATGTGGCGTTCGCTGCTGCACTGGCTCGGCGGTATCGGCTTTATCGCCATGGCCGTGGCCATTCTGCCCATGCTGCGCATCGGTGGTATGCGCCTGTTCCAGACCGAGTCCTCGGATCGCTCGGAAAAGGTCATGCCGCGCTCGCACATGGTCGCCAAGTACATGATCGTGGCCTACCTGGGCCTGAGCATGGCCGGTTGCCTGGCATTCTGGCTGGCTGGCATGAACCTGTTCGATGCCATCAACCACACCATGTCAGCCATCGCCACCGGCGGCTATTCGACCTCGGACCTGTCCCTGGCGAAATGGCAGCAACCGGCCGTGCACTGGGTCGCGGTGGTGGTGATGATTCTCGGCAGCCTGCCGTTTGTGCTTTACGTCTCGACCCTGCGCGGCAACTTTGGCGCCCTGGCGCGAGACCAGCAGGTGCGCGGCTTTCTCGGCATCCTGCTGGCCTGCTGGCTACTGCTGGGCACCTGGTATTGCCTGACCACCGAACTGCATTGGCTGGAAGCAGTACGCCACGTGGCGGTCAATACCACCTCGATCATGACCACCACCGGTTTTGCCCTGGGTGACTACAGCCTGTGGGGCGGCTTTGCCGGCATGCTGTTCTTCTACCTGGGCTTCGTCGGCGGCTGCTCCGGCTCGACCGCCGGCGGCCTGAAGATCTTCCGCTTCCAGGTCGCCTACATCCTGCTCAAGGCCAGTCTGCTGCAACTGGTGCACCCGCGAGCGGTGATCAAGCAGAGTTACAACGGCCACCGCCTGGATGAAGACATCGTCCGCTCGATCCTTACTTTCTCGTTCTTCTTCACCTTCACCATCGCCACACTCGCCCTCGGCCTGACCCTGTGCGGCCTGGACTGGATCACCGCACTGAGTGGTGCAGCCAGTACGGTATCGGGCGTTGGCCCGGGCATGGGCCCGATCATCGGCCCGGCCGGCAACTTCGCCAGCCTGCCGGACACCGCCAAGTGGCTGCTGACCGCCGGCATGCTGCTAGGCCGTCTGGAGATTCTCACGGTTATGGTCTTGCTGATGCCGGCCTTCTGGCGGCATTGAGACGATTCAACACAAGCTGTCGGCGTGCAGGTGCGAGGGACTCGGCTTAGACTCCAAATAGACATAGCCCATAACAATAATCGGAGGCCACGATGCCCAGCCAAGCGACCGAGCGCTACCAGAGTTTCGCCGAGTTCTACCCCTATTACCTGCAAGAGCACAGCAACCCCACCTGCCGCCGCTTGCACTATGTCGGCAGTCTACTGGTGCTGGCGATCCTGGCTTATGCGCTGCTCAATCAACAGTGGTTGTGGCTGCTGTGTGTGCCATTGGTTGGTTATGGCTTTGCCTGGATTGGCCACTTCGTCTTCGAGAAGAACCGCCCCGCCACCTTCCAGTACCCGCTCTACTCGCTAATGGGCGATTGGGTGATGCTCAAGGATGCCTTCACCGGGCGTATTCGCTTTTAGCTGACCGCTTGCCTAGCGCGGCGTGCCGTTCGGCTGCGGTGCTTGGCTGGCGTGCCCGCGCTTGGTTATGATCCCCGCTTTGTCGCAGGCCAACCAGATGCTCGCCAGAAGCGTCGGCTTTCAGCAGGGACACTGACCAACGCATGAATGCAACCACCACCAGCCGACTCTATGCGATACCGGCCCCGCCCCTGCGCGAGTATTACTCCAGGGTGCTGGCCTATATCGCCATTGCTGCGAGCATCGCTGCGGGCACCTACAGCCAGCACTTCAGTTACGACATCCTCTGGGTAGTGCCCTATGCACTGCTCTATCCGCACCTGGCGCACCACCTGAGCCTGCGCTACAAGCAGGCCCATAATCAGCGCACCACCCTGACTTTGCTGTTCGTCGACGCCCTGCATGCTGGCGCTGCTACGGCCCTGCTGGGCTTTTCGGTGGTACCCAGCCTGATGTGCCTGCTCACCCTGGCCTTCAGCGCTCTGGTGATCGGCGGCCTGCGTCACCTTGGCCTGGCGCTGCTGAGTGCACTGAGCAGTGCCAGCCTGACTGCGGCGCTGAGCGGTCTGCACATCAACATCGCCACGCCGCCGCTGGTGGCCATCGCGAGTATTGGTTTTACCGCGCTGTACATCTGCATCACCGCCTACTTCGTTCACCAGCAGGGCCTGCGCCTGAATCAGGTGCGCAGCGAGATCAAGCGCGAACAGGAAAAGGCGGCACGCCTGGCACGCAACCTGGCCAAGTACCTGTCGCCGCAGGTCTGGGAATCGATTTTCAGCGGCAAGAAAAGCGTGCGCCTGGAGACCCAGCGCAAGAAGCTGACCGTGTTTTTCTCCGACATCAAGGGCTTCACCGAGCTGTCCGAAGAGCTGGAAGCCGAGGCCCTGACCGACCTGCTCAACACCTACCTCAATGAAATGTCGAAGATCTGCCTGAAATACGGCGGCACCATCGACAAGTTCATCGGCGACAGCGTCATGGTGTTCTTTGGTGACCCCGCCAGCCACGGCGCCAAGAAGGATGCCGTGGCTGCCGTATCCATGGCCATCGCCATGCGCAAACACATGAAGGTACTGCGTCAGCAATGGCGCGCCCAAGGCATCACCAAGCCCTTGGAAATCCGCATGGGCCTGAATACCGGTTACTGCACGGTGGGCAACTTCGGCGCGGACACGCGCATGGACTACACCATCATCGGCCGTGACGTGAACCTCGCCAGCCGCCTGGAAAGCGCCGCCGAGTCCGGCGAGATCCTGATCTCCCACGAGACTTATTCACTGATCAAGGACGTGATCATGTGCCGTGACAAGGGCCAGATAACGGTCAAGGGCTTTACCCGGCCTGTGCAGATTTATCAGGTCGTCGACTTTCGCCGTGACCTGGGCGCCACCTCCAGCTACGTGGAGCATGAACTACCGGGCTTCTCCATGTACCTGGACACCAACGGCATCCAGAACTTCGACAAGGAGCGAGTGATCATGGCGCTCAACCAGGCCGCCGAGAAGCTGCGCGACAAGATTATTTTGTAGCGTCAGGACACCGCCAAACGCTCAACACTGCAAGACGCACCATTGAGCAAGGGCTGGCGCGCCAGAAACTCCAGCGCACAGGCGCGCCAACTATGCTGCGCGGCCTTCTCAGCGCACACCTGGCGGTCGAGTTGCAGGGCCTCAAGACAGGCCTGGCCCAAGTCGTCCGCCATCACCCCTGTGACCCCCGGCTCCAGCACATCCAAAGGCCCCGGCACGGCAAAGGCCGCCACCGGCGTACCGCAGGCCAATGCCTCGAGCATCACCAACCCATAGGTATCGGTGCGTGACGGAAACACCAGCACACTCGCCTGCTGGTATGCCGCCGCCAGCGCCTGGCCCTGGCGATACCCGAGAAACCGTACCTCAGGATAAGCCGCCTGCAACGCGGCGCGCTGGGGACCGTCGCCGACAACCTGTTTTTCTCCGGGCAATACCAGGTCGAGAAAGGCCGCCAGGTTCTTTTCCGGCGCGAGTCTGCCGACGTAGAGAAATACCGGTTGCGCCTGGTGCACAGGCTTGGTCGCCGGCCGGAACAGCTGGCCATCTACGCCCTTGCGCCACAGCACCAGGCGCTGCAAACCCCAACCAGCAAGGGTGTCGCGCAAGCGTTCGGTGCTCACCAATACCGCCTGACTCGGCCGATGGAATGCCCGCAAGCAGGCGTAGCCCCAGCGCAACGGAATCCAGCGACAACGCGCATGCAGGTACTCGGGGAAACGGGTGTGCACCGCACTGGAGAACGCCAACCCGCGGGCACACAGCCAGCGCCGCGCCGCCCAGCCCAACGGCCCTTCGGTGGCCAGGTGTACGGCATCCGGGGCAAATGCACGAATGGTTGGGCCAACGCGCCAGAGGTTCCAGGCCAGGGGGATTTCCGGGTAGCTTGGGCAAGGCAGCGTGTGAAAATCACCTGGTGACAGCACCCGCACCTCATGCCCCAGGCCCTGCAACTCAACCACCAACGCCTGCAAGCTGGTGACCACACCGTTGACTTGCGGTAACCAGGCATCGGTGACAATCAGCAGCCTCATGCCACCGGCTCGACAGCCGCCACCTGGGTAGTCTGGCGCGGGGCCTCGCGGCTGTGATCGTCGGCCAGGCGATAGAGCTCGATGCGCCCATCCAGGTGTTCGATCAGGGCCGTGCAGGATTCCACCCAGTCGCCGCAGTTGAGGTACTCGACCTCACCCATCGGGCGAATTTCAGCATGGTGGATATGCCCGCAAACTACGCCGTTGAAGCCCCGCCGCACACACTCGTGGGCTATGGCTTCCTCGAAGTCGCTGATGAAGTTCACCGCCCGTTTGACCTTGTGCTTGAGGTAGGCCGACAACGACCAATAGCCGTAGCCGTAACGCGCGCGCCAGTGGTTCAGCCAACGGTTGAGGGTCAGGGTCAGCTCGTAGGCCGAGTCACCGAGAAAGGCCAGCCAGCGGTGGTAACGGGTGATCACATCGAACTGATCGCCATGGATCACCCATAGCCTGCGACCATCGGCAGTCAGGTGCTCAGCCTCGTCGACCAGTTGGATATTACCCAGCATCAGGCTGGAGTAGCGGCGCAGGAACTCGTCGTGGTTGCCGGTGACGTAGATCACCTCGGTGCCGCGCTTGCTCATGGTCAGCAGGCGGCGGATCACGTTGGTGTGCGCCTGCGGCCAGTAGATGCCGCCGCGCAGCTTCCAGCCGTCGATGATGTCGCCCACCAGGTAAATGCGGTCGGTCTGGTAGCGTTTCAGAAACCCCGCCAGGGCTTCGGCCTGGCAGTCCCGCGTGCCCAAATGCACATCGGAGATCCACAGGGTGCGAACGCGTTGTTTGCGGCTGGGCGTAGCGAGCTGGGCACTGGTCATCGGCGACCTCCGGCTTGGTTTAGTCGAGCTTGGGCTGTCGGGGTGAAGGCCTTATGACAGACACAAGACCGTTCGATGACGCACCTCGCCCGCGCTACACTGCACCAGCTGCCGAGGAGCCCGCCATGCACCCGATCCTGTCCCTACGCCATTACAGTCACGATGCGTTGAGCCATAGCCACGACCACGCTCAACTGGTGTTCGGCTTGACCGGCGAACTGCAGTTCGAAGTAGAGGGTCGGGGCAGCCGGGTATCACGCCACCACCTTGCGGTGGTACCGCCCGAAGCTCGCCATACCTGCGCAAGCCCCGGAGGCAGCCAATGCCTGGTACTCGACCTGCCGGCCAATGGCTGGCTTGAACAGCAACTAGGCCACCACGCCTCGCACATCCAGCGCCTACTGGATAAACCGCAAGCCCTGCAGCTTGATGCGGCCCAGGGCCAGTTGCTCAGCTGGCTAGCCGACTGCCCGATCAACGATACGGTAATCGCCGGCCAGGGCGCTGCCCTGCTGCTTGGCAGCCTGGCTTGTACGCAACCACGGATGCCTGCGGGTGGCCTACCCCTGACGATGCTGCAACGGCATATCGAACAACACGCGGCGCACCCATTGCAGGTTGCCGACCTGGCGCACTTGGCGGGGCTGTCGGTGGCACGCTTTCACGCGCGTTTCCTCGCGGAAACCGGGCGCACGCCCATGGAGCATATCCGCGACACCCGCCTGCACCTGGCCGAACGCCTGCTGCACAGTAGCGACCTCGCCGTGGGTGAAGTCGCCGCACGGGTCGGCTACGCCTCACAGAGTGCCTTTACTGCCGCCCTGTCACGTTACCGGGGCATTACGCCACGCCAGTTGCGGCGCACACGGGAAACCTTTTAGGGGCGGCTTTAGCCAAGGCTCTAGGGGCTGCAAAAGTCTTCCCGGGTGTCGCTGCGCTCGACCCAGGCTACCGAGCACTGTGCGAGAGCCTGGCGACAAAACCCGCGAGGACGGCGACAGACAGCAGCGAGTGGGCGCCCCTACACTGCCTGGCATTATCTTAGGAGTTTCCATGAACACCATCGACTGGCACGACTTCGAGCGTGTGGAACTGCGCGTCGGCACCATTCACTCTGCCCGCCCCAATGTAAAAGCCATCAAGCCTGCTTATGTGCTGGAAGTGGACCTCGGCGAACTGGGCCTCAAAACCTCCAGCGCGCAACTCACGGCCCACTACAGCTGCGACGAATTGCTCGGCCGCCAGGTGCTTTGCGTGTGCAACTTCGCCGCCAAACGCATCGCCGGCGTGCGCTCCGAGGTACTAGTGACGGGCGTGTATGACGCGGAAAATCGCGTGGTCCTGGCTGGCTTCGACAAGCCTCTGCCTAACGGCGCGCGCCTGGCATGAAGGCGGGTAACGCGCTGCTGGCGCTGCACCTGGGCGCCCTGCTGTTTGGCCTTTCCGGCATCTTCGGCAAACTTGCGAACACCACACCGCTGGCGGTCGTCGCCGGACGCGGGCTATTCGCAGTGATCGCCCTGGCGCTGTTCGCCCAGTTGTTCAGAACCGCACAGAGCGCCCGCCCCACCGCTCGCCAGGTGTGGCAACTGGGCTTCGGCGGCCTGCTCCTGGGTGGGCACTGGCTGGCCTTCTTCGAGGCGGTAAATGTCGCCGGCGTGGCCATCGCGACCCTGGGCTTTGCCAGCTTCCCCGCGTTTACCGTGCTGCTCGAAGGCCTGTTGTTTCGCGAGCGCACCCGCATCAGCGAATTTGCCATGGTCGCAGTGGTAACCCTGGGCCTGGTTCTGGTGACGCCGGCATTCGATCTCGCCAGTCAGGCAACCTTGGGCCTGCTCTGGGCGGTGCTCTCGGGGCTACTGTTTGCCCTGTTATCGCTACTCAACCGCGCCACTACACGAGAGATTGATCCCGTGCGCGCCGCCCTGTGCCAGAACCTGGTGGTGATGACCTGCCTGCTGCCAGTCGCCTGGCCAACACTGGCTGAGCTCGACGCCTGGGCCTGGGGGTGGTTGGCGCTGCTTGGCGTACTGTGCACCGGTCTGGCACACAGCCTGTTCGTCGCGAGCCTGAGAGTCATCAAGGCACGCAACGCGGCAGTAATCTTCGCGTTGGAGCCGGTCTACGGCATCGCGTTTGCCTGGTGGCTGTTCAGTGAGGAGCCTACCTTGCGCATGTTGCTCGGTGGGGCACTGATCATCCTGGCGATCATTGGCTCGGCGCGGCTGGCGCGCTGAACCTCAGGGGCGGTCGTTGTGCCCCAGCGCCCGATCCGGATCAATCAGATCACGCACACGCTGCTTGAGTTCTTTGGCTTCGGGAAAGCCACCATCGGCTTTACGTTCCCAGATCTGCACGTCGTTGCAGGTAATGCGAAACACCCCACCGCTGGCCGGCTCCAGGCTGACCCGTGCGAGGTCTTCAGCAAAGGTGCTGAGTAACTCCTGGGCCAGCCAGGCGGCACGCAGCAACCACTGACATTGGGTGCAGTAGGTAATGGCGATCTCGGCTTTTGCCGGGGCCGTGCTCACGTTGGTCATGCGATGCGCGCGAGCAGCTCGCGAGCTTCCTGCTTGTGCTCGTCATCGCCATTGTTGATCACGTCATTGAGGATGTCGCAGGCACTTTCCAGGCTGCCTTGCTCGATATAGGCCAAGGCCTGATTGAGTTTGGCGAGGTCGTCGCGGTCGCCGGCAAGGGCATCCAGATCCGTAAGCAAGGCATCCCGTGGGCTCGTGGTCACGTCATTGAGCAACGCGTCGAAATCCGCCGCCTGCCAATGCTCATCGCTTTCCTCGACCAGCATGCTGGCCGCGAATGGGCTTTGCGCATGGTGCGGGTCGTTGAGCTCGAACACCTCTGGCAGATCACTCAGATTACTTTCCAGCGGTGCCGCGGGCGCGGGCTTCTTCGCCGTGGGCGAGAAAGGGCTGACCAAATCCCAGTCCGCATCCAGCGACAGATCATCGAGATTAAGCTGGAAGTCTTCATCGCTGGCGCCAGGCGCGCTGGACGCCAACATCGGCTCGTCGAGTTCAAGCACTACATCCGCCAACTCATCGGCTTGTGCCGCATTGCCCAGTTCGGGATGGCGCGCCTTGAGCTGATCGATACGCGCCGGGGTAAAGCCGGCTTCACGCAGGGTCGCTTCCTCCTGGGCGAAGGCAGCGGTGTTGCCCATCTGCGCCAGCACTTCAAGTAAGCGAAAGCGGATATCGCTGCGCCCAGGCTGGGCATCCAGGGCCTGGCGCAGCACGCCGGCCGCCTCACCGAAACGGCCGTATGCAATGTAGATATTGGCGCCTTCGAGGGCGTCGGCCGGCACGGTCTCACGCGGCGCGGCGGCGGCCACATGCGGAGCAACCGCTGGGCTCACGGCAGCGGCAACCGGTAAGACAGGTTCGGGCTGGGATAGCGCATCCACTGGCGCTGCTGGCTGCGACGCCACGACTGTTACCCGCTGACGCTTGTTACGCCATACGGCCAGCAAAGCACCGAGCAGCACCAGCAGCCCACCCAGGCCAAGCCACCAGGCATTGCCTCCCGCCGCTGGCGCAGTAGCCGACACCTCAGGGGTTGCAACAGCAGGTGTCTGGACCGCTGGCGTGGCCGCAGGGGCCTCATTCAGACGCGTCTGCAAATCGCTTAACAAGGCGTCCTTTTCGGCCATCTGCGCCTGCAACACCTGCAACTGGGTCTGAAGTTCAGCCAGGCTCTGTTGCAGTTGCAGGCTTTCTGCCGACTGGCTCGCCAGGTCTTCTTCAACCCGACGCTGAGCCTGCACCAGGCTCTCCACCTGTGGGTCTAGCGGTTGCTCGGGAGCCGAATCCGTCACCGCGACAGCAGATTCGGCTACCGCCGCATTGCTGACTGGCGCCGCTGCCGGCGCGGTTGCAGCGTCTGGCAGTAACAGCTCTGCACCGGCACGCATGCGGTTGATGTCACCATCGGCGAACGCCTGGGGATTAAGAGCGTAAAGCGCACGCATCAGCGCCTCTTGCTCCATACCACTGCCAGCGGCACGCAGCTTGGCGGCGATCTTCCATAGGCTGTCGCCGCTAAGCACCTGATAGCGCTGTCCCTGCTGTGCCGCGGGTAGCTGCGCGGGCGCAGCATAAGCCTGTACAGGCGCAGGCGCGCGGGTGGTATTCGTTTGGCTAGCCGCAGCAGGTAGTGCCGCACTGCTCTGGTACGCCGACGCACCGGGCGGATCCAGCAGCACGGTGTATTCGCGCAGTAACTGCCCGTTGGGGCGTGCTACCTCGACGATAAAATTCAGGTAAGGCTCACGCACCGGCTGGTTGGAAACCACCCGGATGACACTGCTGCCCCCGCGCAACAAGGGGGTGAAGCGCAGGTCATTGAGAAAATACAGGCGGTCGACACCAGAACGGGCGAAGACATCGGCAGGCGCCAGACGTACTACCAGGTCGGCAGCGGACAGGTCACCCACTTCAAGCAACTCGATTTCGGCATCCAGCGGCTGGTTGAGCGCCGAGTTGAGGCTGATCTCACCCAAGCCAAGCGCAGGGACCAGACCCGAATAGAACGCCGAGCCGGATGCCAGCCCCAACAACAGATGGCGAACGCGGGTCATGCAAACCTCCAAAAAAACCGTATCGATAACACCCTCACGTGCACAGTTAGCAGTGAGAGGTCGACATAAAGCTATGGCAGCAAAGAATAAATGGGCCGTGTCGAGGCACTCGCTCACAAGTATGACGTCGATTTACCAAGACACGAATGCATATGTGACGCAGAGCACACTGCCATCATACGCAAATCCGTCCAGCGCAGGCGGCAAACCGACCATTTGACGTGACAACATGTCGGGTCAGTGCCGTGTCGCGCGAACCTGCCAGGCCGCAATACTGGTTAGCAGGAAAATACCCGCCAGCAACCAGAAGCTCTGCTGAAAAGCCAGAGCGTCGGCCCGCGCATCGTGGCCCTCAGCAACATGCCGCCACTCCAGGAAAAACGTCAGCAGGTTGACCCCGAAGGCACCGCCCAACTGACGAACGAAGGTAATCGCAGCAGCGCCTTGAGCCAGCTCATCAGGGGCGAGAATATCCAGCGAGCCGGTGGTCAGTGCCGGCAACAAAAGCCCCAGACCCATGCGGCCAATACAGGCCCAGATACACAGCCACAAGAACGAAGCACCAGAGCCCATTGCGCCCAGCCCGGCAGCCGACAGCGCGCATAGCAGCAGCCCCGCCACCAGCAGCCCGGCGGCTGCGTAACGATCGCTCAACCAGCCACCGGCAAAGGACGCCACACCCATCAGAATGCCGGTGGGCAGCAATAACAGCCCGGCGCGACCAGCGCTGTAGCCCTCCACCGTCTGTAGATAGAGTGGGATCAGGTAGATGGTCCCGTACAACGCCAGGCCAAGGGTCATGGCCACCCAACTGGCGTTACGAAAACCGCGGTGCCGCCAGAGCTGCAGTGGCAGTAAAGGTTTGGCCTGACGCCGACTGCGCATCAAGAAGCCCAAACAAGCCAGCGCCCCAAGCAAACCCAGCGCCCACACCCAAGCCGACGAGCCGGAAAACCGCTGCGCCTCAGCGAGCGCCCCAAGCCCGGCGAACAACGCCACGCACAACAGGACAAAGCCCAACACATCGAGAAATGGCGTACGCCGCTCACGCTGGTCCGGCAGCAGCCACTGCCCACCGAGCAGGGCCAGCGCGCACATGGGTAAGGGCATCCAGAACACAGCGCCCCAACCAAAGTGGTCAACCAGGTAACCGCCGATACTCGGCCCCAGGGTTGGCGCAAGCATCACGCCCAGGCCATATATGCCGAGGGCCATGCCTCGCCCGCCATCGGCGAACACCCGAAAGATCAACACCATGGCCAAGGGCTGGACGATACCCGCACAGACGCCTTGCACAATGCGCAGGCCGATCAGTTGCCAGGCCGCCGTGGCCACCAAGGCAAGCAACGAAGCGAAGATGAACAGACCCAGGCCAACCAGGGCGGTGCGCCGTGCGCCAAGCCTGGCCTGCGCCCAGGCAGACAACAGCAAGCCGGCGGTCATCGCGGCGAGAAAGCCGGTGGACAGCCACTGGGCCAGGGGTCGCCCGATGCTGAAGTCGTGCATGATCGCCGGCAGGGCGACGTTGATGCTGGTCGAGGCCAGCACCATGGCCATGCTGCCGATCATCAACAGCGCCAGTAGCCACTGCGGATAACGCGCGCCAACCCGGGCATGCAGCGCCTCGAGGTCTTGCATCAGCGTTTTTCCAGGTTACCCAGAATACGCGCGTGCACTTGCTGGCAGCGACGCAGCTCCTCCTCGTCAATGCCGGCAAACAGTTCGTGGCGCAGCTGGGTGGAAATGGCTTCGATTTTCTCGATCAGCGGCTGAGCCTGGGGGCTGAGTTCGATTTTCTTGGCTCGACGGTCTTCGGGCACCGCATGGCGGCTGACCAGACCCTGCCCCTCAAGGCTGTCGAGCAGCCGGGCCAGGGTCGGACCTTCGACCCCGACGCTCTGCGCCAGCTCACGCTGGGTGGGCGGCGCCTCGAAGCGCGCCAGATGCAGCAACACCAGCCAGCGTGCCTGGGACAAGCCGAGGCCGGCAAGACGACGGTCCAGTTCAGCCCGCCAGGATCGAGAAAGCTGCGCAAGTTGCATCGCGAAACGATGCTGATCGGATTGAGTCATGGGAATGGCTCTTATAAGTATGAAAAACTAATTATTAGTCAGCTAATCATAACCCCAGAGCCTGAGCAAGCCTGCCGATGTTTCAGAGTGTCGCAGTGCCAGCAGCTAACGACATTAGGGTCTGTTGACGTTTCGTCGCGAGCCGCGTTGCCGCGAAAAATCTCGCCAGGCCGGGCGGCGTTCCGCTAGGCGGAGGACGCAGGGAATGGTTGCTCCCTTGCCAAGTCCTCCAACAACGCATGGCGAGATTTTGCGCGCAACCCGAAGGGCCGGGCCCGTTTTAACGCGATGCTGCGTTTCTCGATGGCTCATTTAGCCGGCTAAACTTCGCATCTCGTGCCTTGCCTCGCGCTAAAACGGGCTCCGGCGCGGCCGCGAACGAAACGTCAACAGACCCTAGCCCTCGAACTCTGCCGCCAGGGCTGCCCGCACGCAGTGCAGCACGCCGTCCTCGACCCGCCCGGCGAACAGCGCGCTGATCTCGGCCACAGCCGGTAACTCGCCTTCACCATCGAGGAACGCATCCTGAATCTCGCCCATCAGCGCTTCGGGCAGATCCAGTGCCTGCTCCAACGACAGTTGCTGGGCACTGATCGCTTCGGCCAGCAGGCTGTAGACGTTCTTCTCGCTGCAGTTGAGCTGACGAGCGATCTGCGTCGGCGTCATGCCGGCGCGGGCCAGGCTGACCAGCTCGTGGCGCAGGTCGACCACCGCCTGGGGCGCCTCGCCCGCACCACCGAGCACAGCGAGAAACGCCTCACCGTAGCGCTCCAGCTTGCGTGCGCCAACGCCACTGACCCGCGCCATGTCGCTGAGGGTACGGGGTTTGCTGCGCAGCATTTCCAGCAGCGTGGCATCGGGAAAGATCACGTAAGGCGGCACGCCATGCTCCTCGGCCAGCTTGCGCCGTAGGCTGCGCAAGGCTTCCCACTCAACTCGCTCCTCGCCACGCACCAGTTGGCTGGCGGCACTGCTCGAACTCTTCGCGGTGTGCTGGGGTTTGAGGTCGCGGCGCAGTTGCAGGCTGACCTCACCGCGCAGCAGCGGACGGCAACTGTCGGACAGGCGCAAGCCGCCGTACCCCTCCAGGTCGACATCGGCCAGACCGCGGGCCACCAGTTGGCGGAACAGTGAGCGCCACTCGCCGTCACTTAGGCTCTTGCCAACACCAAACACCGCCAGGTGCTGATGCCCGAGGCTGCGCATTTTTTCGTTATCGCGGCCAAGCAATACATCGACCAGATGACCGACGCCATAGCGCTGGCCAGTGCGGTAAATCGCCGACAGCGCCTGGCGCGCGGCTTCGGTGGCATCCCAGGTCTGCACGCCGTCCAGGCAGTTGTCGCAGTGCCCGCAGGGCTGCGCCAGCTCCTCATCAAAATAGGCCAGCAGGGCCTGGCGTCGGCAGCGGGTTTCTTCACAGAGTGCAAGCATGGCGTCGAGCTTGTGCTGCTCGACGCGCTTGTGTCGCTCATCGCCCTCGGAATTGCTGAGCATCTGCTTGAGGAAGATCACATCCTGCAGGCCGTAGGCCATCCAGGCATCGGCGGGCAGGCCATCGCGCCCGGCGCGACCGGTCTCCTGGTAATAGGCTTCCAGCGACTTGGGCAGGTCGAGGTGGGCCACATAGCGCACGTTGGGCTTGTCGATGCCCATGCCAAAGGCAATGGTCGCGACCATGATCAGGCCTTCCTCGTTGAGGAAACGCTTCTGGTGGTAGGCGCGCAGCTCGGCAGGCAGACCGGCGTGATACGGCAGCGCCGGGAAGCCCTGCTCGGAGAGAAACACCGCCACCTCGTCGACCTTTTTGCGCGACAGGCAGTAGACGATGCCGGCATCGCCCTTGCGCTCGGCGAGAAACGCCAGCAACTGCTTGCGCGGCTGATCCTTGGGCACGATGCGGTAGAAGATGTTGGGGCGGTCGAAGCTCGAGAGAAAGCGCTCGGCGTTCTGCAGGTGCAGGCGCGTGACGATCTCTTCGCGGGTGCGCATGTCCGCCGTGGCGGTCAGGGCAATGCGCGGCACCGTGGGGAACAGCTCGGCAAGTTGGCCCAGCTGCAAGTATTCGGGGCGGAAATCATGCCCCCATTGCGATACGCAGTGGGCTTCGTCGATGGCGAACAGGGCGATGTCCAGACGCTGCAGAAAATCCAGCATGCGCGGCTGCACCAGGCGCTCGGGGGCCAGGTAGAGCATTTTGATCTCACCCCGGCGAATGCGCTCGGCGATGTCGCGCTGCGCGGCTGTATCAAGGGTGGAGTTCAGGGCGACGGCCGCCACGCCGAGCTCGTCGAGGGTCGCCACCTGATCGTCCATCAAAGCGATAAGCGGCGAAACCACCACGGCCAAGCCTTCTCGCAGCAACGCCGGCACCTGAAAACACAGCGACTTGCCACCGCCAGTGGGCATCAGCACCAGGGCATCACCACCGCCGGCCACGCGCTCGATGATCGCGCCCTGACGGCCACGGAAGCTGTCATAGCCGAATACGTCTTTGAGGATGCGTGAAGCCTGGTCGAGCATGGAAGGTCTCCGAAACGAGGGGCGCATTATACGCAAGTGACTCGCCGACAGGCCGCTGATCTGCCAAACAGACGCAGGTCAAAAGCCCAAGGACCTATGCCCTGTCTTTTCGCGCGGGTGTCGCGTCGACCATAATCATCGCTCCAACTCCAGACTGCGGGGGCCGGCGCTCCGCTTTAGCCGCGATATGCTCAGCGCTTTCAAGATCAGTCGCGGCTAAAGCCCCTCCCACTGAAAGCGACCTATTATTCGTGTCGCGCCCCTAACCGTCACTGCAACTCTGGCCGCTGTGCCCGGTCTGCTATAGGGGCTGCTCCCGTTTCGTTCGCGGCCGCGCCGGAGCCAGTTTTAGCGCGAGGCAAGGCACGAGATGCGAAGTTTAGTGAGCTAAATGAGCCATCGAGAAACGCAGCATCGCGCTAAAACGGGCCCGGCCCTGCGGGTTGCGCGTAAAATCTCGCCATGCGGTGTTGGAGGACTTGGCAAGGGAATAACCATTCCCTGCGTCCTCCGCCTAGCCTGGCGAGATTTTACGCGGCAACGCGGCTTGCGACGCAACGGGAACAGCCCCTAGAATCCAGCCTCGTTTACTTCTTCAAGGTAGCCTCCGATGTCCTTTGCCGAGCAACTGTCCCGCCTGCAAGCCTTCCTCGACGCCGACGAGCTGCACGAAGAGGCCCTGGACTACGTGGCCGCTCATGGCTACCTGACCGCCCTTTCGATCTGCCCGACTCAGGTACCTGAGCGCGAGTGGATCGACGCCCTGTTTTCCGAGCCGCCGCATTACCGCAGCGACGAGGAGCGCGTCGACATCGAAGCCACCCTGGTGCAACTGCAGTCGCATATTGCCCGCCAGTTGGCCAGCGATGACGAGCCGGAAATCCCCTGCGAGCTCGATCTGGGCGATGAGCCGGATGACTCCGACCTGCGCGGCTGGTGCATCGGTTTTATGGAAGGCGTATTCCTGCGTGAAGCGGTGTGGTTCGATGACGCCGAAGACGAGATAAGCGAACTGCTGCTGCCGATCATGGTGGCGTCCGGGCTGTTCGACGAACAGCCGGAGTTTGCCGAAATCGCCACCGACCGCGACCTGGTCGACAGCATGGCCGAGCAGATTCCGGAAATTCTCACCGCGCTGTTCCTGCTGTGCCAGGCGCCCGACGAGAAGCCTGCCCTGCTCAAACCCCGCCAGCACTGAGCCACGCGCCATGGCGCGTGATGTTCGCGAGCATGCCAACCCGGCGGTGCGCTACGCACTGCTGGCCGTGGGCTGGCTGAGCGTAGCGCTCGGCGTCATCGGTATATTCGTACCGGTGCTACCCACCACCCCTTTCCTGCTGTTGGCTGCGGCCTGCTTCGTGCGCAGCTCGCGGCGCTTCTACCTGTGGTTGGTCGAACACCCACGGCTCGGCCCATGGATTCGTGACTACCTGGAAGGTAACGGCATGCCACGCAAAGCCAAGGTCTATACCTTGAGCCTGATGTGGGCCAGCATCGCCCTCTCCTGTTACCTGGTGCCCATGGTCTGGGCACGGGCGTTCATGCTCTGTAGCGCCGTCCTGGTCAGCCTCTATATCCTGCGCCTAAAAACGCTGCCCAATCCCTAACGCCGCGCATATAAACTTCAGCATTGACGCGACGAATCGCCGAAACTGCGCCTAGAATTCGCGCAATAGCCTATGGAGACTTCGGCAATGCGGCACAGTGCGCGCAGGGCACCCGTTACTCGCTGCCTGCAGACTGCCTTGCTGAGCCTTGTCCTGGTCGGCATCGGACTGGCCAGCACATTGGCCAACTGGGACTTCTCGCTGATTCTGCAAAATGCCGAAAGCCGCTATGGCGCACTGGGCTCAGCCAAGACGCGCATCCAGGCCTGGGATGCCTTGATACAGGCCAATCTTGGCGAGCCGCAGGCCGTGCAACTGGAGAACGTCAACCTGTTCTTCAACCGTCAGCTCGTCTTCGCCGATGACCTTGCCATCTGGCAAGAGAACGATTACTGGGCCACGCCAATTGAAGCCCTGGTCAAAGGCGCAGCCGACTGTGAGGATTATTCGATTGCCAAGTACTTCACCCTGCGCCGCCTCGGCATCCCCAGCGAGAAACTGCGCATCACCTACGTCAAGGCCTTGCGTCAGAACCAGGCGCACATGGTGTTGACCTATTACGCCGAGCCTACTGCCATGCCTCTGGTACTGGACAACCTGATCAACCCTATTCGCCCGGCCAATCAGCGCAACGATTTGCTGCCGGTCTACTCCTTCAATGCCGAAGGCCTTTATCTGCCGGGCTCGAACAGCAAGAAAGGCGACACCAAAAAACTATCGCGCTGGCAGGATCTGCTGAAGAAAATGCGCGCAGAGGGCTTCGCCATCGGCGAGGGCTAGGAGAGCGTCATGTCACTACTCAAACAATTGTTTCTGGCCATCTGTCTGTTCCTTGTGGTGGCCTTCACCGGCAGTTTCATCGTCGGCGTGGAAAGCTCGCGCGGACAGTTGATCGGCCAGCTGCGCTCCCATGCGCAGGACGCGGCCACGGCGCTTGGGCTGTCGATGACGCCACATGTCGACGACCCAGCCATGGTCGAACTGATGGTCAGCTCGATCTTCGACAGCGGCTACTTCGCCCGTATTCGCGTGCTGCGCATTCCGGGCGATGAGGTGATCGTCGAGCGCCAGGCCGAACGCGATAGCGATCAGGTACCACAATGGTTCGCCAAGCTGGTTGACCTGCAGCCCCAGGCGGGCGACGCACTGATCATGCGTGGCTGGGAGCAGGCAGCACGGGTCGAGGTGATCAGCCACCCGCAGTTCGCCCTGGCCAAACTATGGGACAGCGCCCTCGGCAGCCTGGCCTGGCTGCTGCTCTGCGGCCTGGTCAGCGCCGTACTCGGCGGCTGGCTGCTGCGCACTCAGTTGCGCCCCCTCGACAGCATGGTAGAGCAGGCCCAGGCAATCAGCCGTCGCGAGTTCCTGAGCCTACCCCGCGTGCCACGCACACCGGAGCTCAAGCGCGTCGTCACGGCCATGAACCAGATGGTCGAGAAGTTACGCACCCTGTTCAACGAAGAAGCGGCGCGCAGCGAACAGTTGCGTGCCCAGGCCTATCAGGACAGCCTCACTGGCTTAGCCAACCGCCGCCTGTTCGACAGCCGGCTGGCCACTCAGCTCAGCGTGACGGAACACCATGCTGGCGGTTACCTTTTGCTACTGCGGGTCAACGATCTGGCCGGGCTCAACCAGCGCCTGGGTGGACCCCATGCCGATGCACTGATCAGCGCAATTGGCGAACTGCTTACTCGCCTCCTGGACCGCCCGGAACGCCGCGGCTGGCTCGCGGCACGCAGCCGTGGCGGTGAATTCACTCTGCTCGCCCCCGACCTTGATCAGGACGACACCGATGGCCTTGCCCGCGAACTGCACGAAGGTCTGGAAAGCCTGCGCCAGACCGGCGCCAGCGATTGCCAACCGGTCGCTCACATAGGCCTGACCGCCTTCCAACCCGGAGATGCCAGCCAGCAAGTGCTGGCCCGCGCCGACCAGGCCCTGGCACAAGCCCAGGGCAGCAGTAGACCCTGGGCGCGCCAGGACGCTACCGATCGCGCCGCCACGCCACCCGACCTACACGACTGGCGTCAGTGGATAGACCAGGCCCTTATCCAAAACAAGATACGCCTCTACTTGCAGCCAGTGGTAGCCTGCGCCGACGGCGCCCGGCTGCTGCACCACAAGGTGCTGGCACGACTGATCGACCCGAGCGGCGAACCCATGACTGCAGGACGCTTCCTACCCTGGATCGAACGCCTGGGTTGGACTGCACGCTTCGACCTGGCCATGCTCGAGCACAGCCTCGCTCATCTAGCGCGCTACGGGCAGCCACTGGCGCTCAGCCTATCGGCCGCCAGCCTGCGTCAACCGCAGCTCGGCGTGCTCCTTGAACGACTGCGCCAACGCAACGATGTGGCGCCCTTGCTGACCCTAGAGATCGACGAACGCTACCTACCGCCCGCAGCAGAACTGCAGGCACTGAGCCAGGCGATACACGGCGTAGGCGTGAACCTGGGCCTGCAGCATTTCGGTGGACGCTTCAGCCTGATCGGCAACCTCACGCACCTGGGCCTGGCTTACCTGAAGATCGACGGCAGCTATATTCGCGCCATTGACCAGGAGAGTGACAAGCGCCTGTTTATCGAGGCGATCTACCGTGCGACCAACAGCATCGATCTGCCGCTGATCGCCGAGATGGTGGAAACCGACGGCGAACTGGCCGTGCTCAAGACCCTGCATATCGACGGAGCCATGGGTCGGGTGGTGGGTGCACCAGCGCCTTGTCCGGACTAATCGTCTACCAAACGGATTGATTTGCCCGCACAGTAAAACGCCTGCCCGTTTGACACGGGCAGGCGTTTTAAAGCACGCGCTACGACTGATCAGGCTTACCGAGGTTAAACGGTATCCACCTGCAGCGTGCCATCACCCAGCATGCCGTTGATGATGCCCGCCGTATCCTGGCCAGCCGAGACAATTCCATTGCCGGCCACGCCCAGGTAATGCTGCGACAGGTCCACGCCTACCAACTCGATGGACTGGCTAGGCGCTCCGACACCACCTGGGCTCACGTTAATCAGGGTATTGCCCCCAGTGATTTGGAATGACAGGTAGTCATCCAGCGAGCCTGCATCAGCCTGTTCACCCGAAAGCAGATCACGCAAGTCAAGAGTGTCACCCTCCGCCAGGCTGAAATCGAATATCTTGTCAGTTCCACCGTGTCCTGCCAGCCACTGGAAGGTATCCGCCCCGCCCCCACCGTAAAGGTCGTCATTGCCTGCACCACCGATCAACAGGTCATCACCGGCCAGACCGCGCAGGGTATCGTTGCCGCCCAGGCCGATAAGCACATCGTCGTTTTCCCCACCGAGCAAGGTGTTAGCACTATTGGTGCCGGTGAGCACCTGCGGCGCGGTGGCCTCACCTTCAGCGACATTGATGGTCAGTTGTGCACTGTCCAAATCGCCATCCTGATCACGCAGGGTGTAGGTAAAGCGCTCCTGTTCAACACCCGTAACGCCTGCAGCAGCGGTATACACATAGCCGCCCGCAGCGTTGATGCTGAAAACCCCGCCTAGGGCAGTGGTGAACTCGACACCAACATCCCCGACCAAATGGTCGTTCCCATCATGACTGACCGAATAGAGCGTGGCGTTATCGTGCAGGTTGTCCCGCGCGCCCAGCGGATCAAGGCTGGCAGCGTCATTGTTAGCCTCAAACAGAAGGTTGCCGGCGACCTGATTGGTTGCCCTGAGGGTCGCATCATTAACCTCAACGTTGTCGATAACTAGGCCGCTCGTGGCCTTGTCGTCGTAATCGTCGACGGTCACAAAAGCAATCGTGTACAGGCCGGCCACCCAGCTACTGGGCAGGGTAAAACTAAAGGTATTCACCCCACTTTGCCGACTGAACCCGGCGCCGTCGCTATTACCCAGCACATCGTTAGCACTGCGCAGCACGAACAGCTGTGAATCGACCCCATTGCTGATATAGAACGCTCCAATGTCGTCGTGGTCCTCACTCTGCACCTCATTGGTGACGAAGTTCCATTGGAAGCTGACCTTGTCTTCGGGGCTGAGCAGTGCCGTGGTTTTCAGGGCACCACCCTCAATGGCCAGATTTTTACTGGCACTGTCCTCGTAATCACGCAACGCCGCTGTCAGGCTGCCGCCATCCATACCCAAAAACTTCTCGATCGAGCTGGCGTTAGCAGCGCTGCCATCGGTCCGCAGCAGCGCTGAGTGCAGACCGTCAATAACCAAACTCCCGTTGGCGCTCTGGCCTTGTACATGTCCCAGAGCTTGCCAACCCACCAGACCGAGCTCAAAGTTACCCGCCACGCTGCTGGACTGCTCGACATAAGCCTTGTTGTCGAATGCAACCGGCCCCATGTCCTGGACGTTGATCACCAGATCGGCCGTCGAACTGTCACCATCGGTATCGGTAATGGTGTAGCTGAAGCGGTCTTCTGCATCCGTGCTGAGATCGCGCGGAGCAACGTAGGTGTATGAACCGTCGCTGGCAATTACCAGCGTGCCGCCCAGCTCGGTAATCAAGGGACCACTGTTGCCCGCCGCAGCAATGGACACAGTGACCAGTGCGCCCAGCGAGTTGGTGTAACTCACGCTGGTCACACTGACCGGACCGTCATTACCTGACGCGTCGGCACCCTGCGGCCCATCGTCAAGGATCACGTTGCCGGTCAGGGGACGGGGCACAGTTTCGCTCAGAGTCTCGGCCAGTTCGTTGGGATCCTGCACGACGATGACGCTATCGCCGGCATTGCCCACTTTGGTCAATTCCTTCTCGGCTTTTCCGCCCTGTGGGATCTGGATGCCGACGGTGATTACATCGATACCATTGGCATCGACAAAGTCTTGCCAGCCAGCAGGTGCTTCATAGCCTGCGGGATAGGGCTCACCGTCCGAAAGGAAGTACACGCGGTTGGCATAGCCATCGAGCTCCTTGTTGAGTAGGTCAGCCTCCAGTTCGCTGCGCGCCAGACTCAGGGCATCGAGGTAGTGGGTATTGCCACCTGCTCTCATGCTATTGATCGCCGCTTGCGCCTCAACGGGATCAGAGCCTTCATAGGTCAGCTTAGTCACCGAATCAAAGTCGATCACTTTAAAGTTCAGCGGTACACCCAAGGCCACGTAGCTATTGATCAGGTTGACCAGCGACGCCTTGGCCGCATCCAGACGCGTCCCGCCCGCGTCAGTGCCGACCAACTTGCTCATGCTGGCGGAGGAGTCAAGCACCAGGGTCAGGCTGACTGGCGGTTGTCCGCTTTCACTGGTGCTGGCGTAGTTGTCGCGCGCCACGGGCACGCTGTCCGCGATACCGATGGTCAGCTTGGCGCTCGATGTATCACCATCGGTATCGATGATGGTGTAAGTGAAGACATCCTCGGTGTTGCTACTCACATTAGCCGGCCCCTGATAGCTGTAGCTGCCATCACTGGCAATCGTCAGGGTACCGCCGAGCTGAGTCAGCAAGGGGCCACTGCTGCCGCCCTCAGGAATAGTGACGGTTACCAGCTCACCTGCGGCATTGGTGTAGCTAATCGTAATCACACTAACCGGACCATCGGCCCCAGCAACGTCGACGCCGTCAACACCGACATCGTCGATCACATTGCCGGTCACGGTCTGCGGCACGGTCTCGACCAGAGTTGCCGAAAGATCATTCGGATCCTGTACGACGATCACGCTGTCGCCGGTATTACCCACTTTCCCCAGTTCATTCTCAGCTTTCCCGCCCGGCGGAATCTGGATGCCGACCGCGATCACATCGATACCGTTGGCATCAACGAACTCTTGCCAGCCAGCAGGTGCTCCGTTGCCTGACGGATAGGGCTCACCGTCAGAGAGGAAGTACATGCGATTGGAATAGCCATCGAGCTCCGGGTTGAGCAGATCAGCTTGCAGCTCGTCGCGCGCCAGGTTCAGGGCGTCGAGGTAATGGGTATCGCCACCCGCTCTCATGCCATTAATTGCCGCTTGCGCCGCAACAGGGTCAGAGCCCTCGTAGGCCAGCTTGGTGGTCGAATCAAAGTCGATCACTTTGAAGTTCAGCGGCACACCCAGGGCCACGTAACTATTGATCAAGTTGACCAGCGCCGCCTTGGCGGCATCCAGCCGCGTGCCGCCAGTGCTGACCAGTTGGCTCATGCTGGCGGAGGAATCAAGCACCAAGGTCAGGTTGACTGGCGCCGGGCGCCCTTCACTGACCTGAGCCTGGTTGTCCTTGGCCGTGGGTACGTCATCAATGATGGTCACATCCAACTGCCCGGTTGCACGGTCGCCATCACGGTCGGTAACAATGATGGCGAACTGCTCGGGCAGGCTGTTTTCACCATCAGCAGTAGGGTGCTGCGAGTCGGTTTGCAGGGTGTAACTGTAGCTCACACTGCCACCGCTGCTGTCACCGACGAAGCCGGTGATCGCCAGCACCCCAGCCGGGCTGTCGATCAGCAGCGGGGTGTCGACACTGGCAGCTTGCAACTGGGCGAAACTGAACGCCGGACTGCCGCCGATGCTGATGGACTGGATGCCATCGGCCGCCTCGATACTGAAGCTTCCGGTTTGCGTCAACGCAGCACTGTCCGGCGCAGAGCCATTGGCCAGGTGCTGCTCGTCGACGAGCACCTCACCGCCCTCCACATTCAGATTGCCCAGGCTGACGCCGTTGTTGCTGCCGTTAATGGTGAAGGTCAGGAACGCTGTGGAAGTATCGCCGTCTGCATCACGCATCGTATATTGCAGGCGCTGGCTGACGGTTTGCCCATCGCTCAGGCCAATGGTCTCAGGGGCGTCACTGTCCAAGGTGAAGCTGTACTCGCCGGTTACCGGGTCCAGCTCAAGGACACCATACTTGGCAAGCTCGGTCATCGCCGCGCCATTAACCGAGGTATTCCAGGTGACGAACGCCTTGCCGCCGTCGGCGCCCGCCTGGTCGTTGTCCAACACATTGCCACTGGCGACGCTAACAGCGCTACCCTCCGTCAAGGTTGCGGCTGCATCGTCGATCGCCACAGGACCATCATCTCTAAAGACAATGGCCGCGCCGATATCGACGCTATCGACGGCTACATCGCCATCGCCATCGGTGACCGTAATCACCGCCTGAACCTTGCCCACCAGACTCACTGCATCGTCATCGCCGGGGTGCTGCAGGGCAACGTACTGCACAACGCTAAGCGTTCCATCAGCACCAAGGCTGATAGCAAAAGCCGCATTACCAGCCTGAGCGCCATCAGCGATGCGCCCGACCACTAGACCATCTTCCAGGTTCAGCACAATTTCAGCGCCATCACTGGTCTTCAGCCCCGAGTCGGTACCATCGCCACCGATCACCGAGAGACTGACAAGGCTCGTTGCGCCCTCATCATCCTGCCCTACCGTACTGGCAGAAGTATCCACCACCGCCCCTGCACTTTGGGCGTAGCCGGCAGTAGCCAAACCGCTGGCGACATTGGCGACAGCGCTGAACAAAGCGGCCACAGCCGGATTGTTGGTATCGTCGCTACCGCTCTGCAGGCCTGCACTTTCGTCATGCACTACACGGCCGGTCTCATTGAGACGGATGACCGCAGTGGGGCCATCATCCTGGAAACGAATCGCCTGACCGATATCGACACGACTTACTGCGCTATCACCATCACCGTCGGTCACCGTCAGCACGGCATCCACCAGCCCGGACAGGTCAATCGCCTCATCATTGCTCGCGGCGTCGGGGTGCTGCAGCGAGGCATACTGCACCACGCTCACCACCCCTGTATTGGGATCGATGGCCACGGCGAAAACTGCTTGTCCCTCACCGTCGCGGCCGACGACCAGGCCACTCTCCAGGCTCAACGAAATCGAACCACCGTCCGTCGTTGCCAAGTCGCTCGACCCTTCGCCCAGCGCCAGGCTGAACAGCGCCGTAGCGCCCTGCTCATCGGCACCAATGCGGAAATCGGCATCCACTGCGGGCCCGGCGCTCGTGGCATAACCAAGCATATCGGACGCGACAGCAGTAACTCCGGCAAAAACAGCTAGCGGCCCGCTGACGTCATCGCTATCCGCCTGCAGCCCGGCACTTTCATCGAGTACCAGTGTGCCACCTTGCTGAGCAAGAGAAAGCAAGGCGCTGGGACCATCGTCATTGATCGCGATGCTCAGCGGCACGGTGGCCGAGACATCGTTATCGAGATCAAACACTCGCACGCTGAACGGATCGAACACCTGATCATCGGCGCCAATCACGTTAGGGTTGCTGTGTTCGAGGCTGTTATCGCCCAGGGTGTAAGTCCAATTACCGTCGGCGTCGAAGGTAAGGGTGCCGTACACCCCCTGAACCACGCCGCCGCCCAGCACATTGACCCAGACACCACTGGCGTCCAGCACCTCGATGCGGCCAATCCCATCAGGCGCGTCGATAAGCAGCGCACCCTGGGTCGACTCTGCAAGGCTTTCAGGGTTGCTACCAGGCTGGCCACCGCCTGCAGGCCCACCATTGAGCGCGGCTTCATCCACGACGCCGAGACCGGTGATTACCAGGCCAACGCCATTATCGACCACCGGGGGCAGGTCAGGGGTGTCCTCGTCCAGACCGGCGATCTCGCCATCAGGAAACTCAGGTGCACCCAGTAACCCTTCTGTCGGAAAACCGATTTCAGGCTCGAGCGCTCCACCTACGGCATCGAGCAGAACAAAGCTATTACCGCCACCGACCCCACCAACACTACTTCCGGCCCCAGGGCCTGCAGCGGTGGCTTCACCTTCCAGAGTCGGATCGAGGCCAGCTTCGATAGCCGCCTGCAGCCGCTGCACATCGGTCAGCTGCGCCTCGCTGGGGGGAGCAGGTGTCTCGCTGGTGGGGGTGACAGCGGACTCATTACCCGCAGCTAATTGTTGTGTGCTCAGAGGCAGGCTGCTATCGCGCCCCAGGGTTAGTTCCTGGCCATTGGTCAGGGCGATGGCTACGGCACCCGATACGCCTGTGACCAGTTGCTCACCTGCGAATACTCGATCACCTTCCAGTAGGGCCCGCCGCGTTCCATCGCTCGCTACCGCGAACACTTCGCCGACAACCTGACTGACGACACCTATCAAAGTAGCCATGATTCCTTCCCTCACTGCCCCTGCCGACGCTGCCGACATCTGCCTGAAAAGACCGAAAAGCACCTTCCACAACGCCGGGCATAATCCAGTGCAGTTGAGTGAGAAGCAACGGTGCGCATGCTTTGAAAAAATGACGCGTCATAAAAATGTCGCACATTTATCCCCGTCCAAACTCAACAACCAACCCCGTCCCAGCTCGTGTCAAGCCCTTTGTAGCCTTTAAATTTTATGACCCGGTCTTAAATCAAACCCAAGAAAACGGGAATATATTGAAAAACATTGTGTTGTTTTTCACAATTTGCATAAGATTTTTTTGGCATATGATATATGAAGAATTGTTCCAAGGCTCTATAGGAAATATTCGTAAGCTGCGCCTTTAGAAAGGCTGACTGCTTCGAAAGAAGAAAAAGTCAATTAATTGGCGACACGAAACACTACAAAAAGGAGATTTCATTCCATGCGGGAACTACATTCGTTATGGGTAGGCGTTGCCATGACCCTGGCCTGTGCCCAAGCTCATGCCATCACCCTGTCTGAAGCTATCCAGAGCACTCTGGATAACCACCCGGAAATCAGCGCCGGTATAAACAGTCGCCTGTCTGCCGATGACGAGGTGAAGATCGCCAAAGGTGGCTACCTGCCGACCGTCGACCTGCTGGTTGGCTATGGCCGAGAGAACACCGACAGTCCCAGCACACGAGCTCTGGGCGATCACAACACAGAAACCCTGAACAACCGTAACGCCGAAGTACGCTTGCGGCAAATGCTCTTCGACGGCTTCGCCACACCCAATGAAGTGAACCGTACCGAAGCGGTGGTCAACTCACGGGCCTACCGAGTGCTGGGCACCTCCGAGAGCCTGGCGCTGCGCACCGTGGAGGTGTACCTGGAGGTGCTCAAGCGCCGCGAGATGGTCAGCCTGGCGCAGAACAACCTGCTCGCCCACCAACGCATCAATGACCAGATCGACCTGCGCAGCCGCCAGGGTGTGGGCAGCAATGCCGACTTCGATCAGTCCAGTGCGCGCCTGGCCCTGGCGGAAAACAACCTCTATACCGAGCAGGTCAACCTGGCCGACGCCGAAGCCAGTTTTGTCAGCGTGGTCGGCCATCTGCCGGATCAGCTTGTCACCCCATCGACCGCCCGCAGCGCATTACCCGCAGACCTGGCCAGTGCACGCCAGGCCGTACTGGAAAATAACCCCTTCCTGAAATCGGCCCAGGCCGACGTGAATGCCGCAGAACAACAGTACGAGGTAGCAAAATCACCGTTCTACCCACGTTTTGACGTGGAGCTGGCGACCAGCGCCGACGACAACGTGCAGGGCGATGAAGGCCACTACAACAGCTGGCGCGCCGCGGTGGTGATGAACTACAACCTGTTCAATGGCATGCGCGACAAGGCGCGCCTGAGCTCGACCTCGCACCAGATCAACGAGGCCATGGACATTCGCAACAACGCCCTGCGTCAGCTCAACGAGAACCTCGCCCTGGCCTGGAACGCCATGGAAAACGCCCGTTTGCAGACCCCCAGAGCGCGCAGCTACGCCGACAACACGGCACGGGTACGCGAGGCTTATCAGCAACAGTTCGGCCTCGGTCAGCGCACCCTGTTAGACTTGCTCGACAGCGAAAACGAGCTGTTCACGGCCAACCGTCGCTACAGCGAAGTGCGTTACACCGAGGAGTACTCGATGTTCCGCGTGATCGCTGCCATGGGTGATCTGCTGCGTCAGCAGCAGGTCGTCGTACCAGCCGCTGCCGTCGCCCTCTCCGATGTGAAGAGTCAAGCCCGGCTGCCGGAGATGAAGTAGCAGGAGCCTGGCATGACCAGCATGGAACGAAGCGGGCCCGCAGTCGACCCGCGCCTGGGTCACGATGACCCCTTGCTCGACGGATTGTTGATCCTCTGCCGCCTGCACGGCTGCAGCGTCAGCCGTGGCAGTCTGAGTGCCGGCCTGCCGCTGGCGCAACAACGCCTGAGTGCCGAACTGCTGCCGCGCGCCGCCGCCCGCGCTGCATTGCAGGGCCGCGTGCTGCGCCGTGAGCTGAGCGCCATCGACGCCCTCAATCTGCCGGTACTGTTGTTATTTAACGATGGCCGCTGCGCCGTGTTGCGTCAGTGGGATGGCGACCGTGCGTTGATTCTGCCGTGCGAAGCCGATGGCGGCGAGCAGTGGGTCAGCCGCGACGAGCTGGCTACGGTATATGCCGGCCAGGCGTTTTTTGCCCGCCCCCGACATACCCTTGAAGATGCCCGTAGCCCGCTGCTGCCCAGGGTCGAGGCCTGGTTTCGCGACACCCTGAAACTGTCGCGCTGGCTGTACACCGACGCCGTACTGGCCAGCCTGATCATCAACCTGCTGGGGCTGATGGTGCCGCTGTTCGTCATGCAGACCTACGACCGCGTAGTGCCCAACCAGGCACTCTCGACCCTGTGGGTGCTGGCCATTGGTTTGCTTATCGGCTCGGGCTTCGAGTTGCTGCTGCGGGTGCTGCGCGCGAACCTGCTCGACAGCGCCGGCAAGAAGACCGACGTGGTGCTCTCGGCCACCCTGTTCGAGCGCATCACCGGCATGTCGATGAGCGCCCGCCCGGCCACCATCGGCGGCTTCGCCCAAAGCATCCATGACTTCCAGGGCCTGCGTGAATTTCTCACGGCAGTGACCCTGACCAGCCTGATTGACCTGCCCTTTGCCCTGCTGATGATCCTGGTCATCGGCCTGCTTGGCGGCTGGCTGGTACTCATCCCACTGCTGGCCTTTCCGCTGACCATGGGCTTTGCCCTGCTGATCCAGATGCGTCTGCGCGACACCGTGCAAAAGAGCCTGGCCCTGGGCGCCCAGCGCCAGGCGCTGCTGATCGAAACCCTTGGCGGCCTGGAAATGCTCAAGAGCTGCGGCGCCGAGAGCGAACGCCAACACCAGTGGGAAAAGACCCACGGCGCCCTCACCCGCCTGGACAGCCACGCCCGCTACCTGGCCTCACTGGCCACCAACGGCACGCTGTTCTTCCAGCAACTCGCCGGCATGGCGACCATAGTCGCCGGTGTCTACATGATCATCGCCGGCCAGCTCAGCGTCGGTGCGCTGGTCGCCTGCTACATGCTCGGCAGCCGGGTGCTGGCGCCGCTAGGGCAAATCGCCGGGCTGATCACCCGCTACCAGCAGGCGCGCCTGACCATGACCAGCACCGATGCGCTCATGGCCCTGCCGCAAGAACGCCAGGCCAGCCAGCGGCCACTCGAGCGGACCCAATTACAGGGCGCCATCGAACTACGCCAGGTCGGCTTCAACTACGCCGGTCAGGGCCAGCCGGCCTTGGCCGGGATCAATCTGAAAATCGCCGCTGGCGAGCGGGTCGGCATCATTGGCCGCAGCGGCTCGGGCAAAAGCACCCTGGCCCGCTTGCTGATGGCCTTCTACACCCCGAGTGAAGGCCAGGTGCTGCTCGACAACCTCGACCTGCGTCAGCTGGATGTCTCCGACCTGCGCCACCAGATCGGCTACGTCGCCCACGACCTGCCCCTGCTGGCCGGCAGCCTGCGCGACAACCTGACGTTGGGCGCGCGCTACGTCAACGACGCGCGCATGCTCGAAGTCGCCGAGATGACCGGTGTCAGCGAACTGGCGCGGCAACACCCGCAAGGCTACGACCGCCCCGTGGGCGAACGCGGCCAACTGCTCTCCGGCGGCCAGCGCCAGGCCGTGCTGCTGGCCCGCGCACTGCTGCTCGACCCGCCGATCCTGCTGCTCGACGAACCCACCAGCGCCATGGACAACACCAGCGAGGAAACCCTGCGCCAACGCCTGCAAAGCCTGGCCCAAGGCAAGACACTGCTGCTGATCACCCACCGTACCAGCATGCTCAGCCTGGTCGACCGCCTGGTGGTGCTGGACCAAGGTCATATCGTCGCCGACGGGCCTAAGGACGCGGTCATCGATGCCCTGCGCAAGGGCCGTGTCGGCCCCGCAGCCGCCTAAGGAAGTCTTGCCATGTCCAAACCCTCCTCAACACCTGGCTACTTCAGCGGCTGGCGCCGACAGCGCGAAGACCTCGCCTACATGCCCGAAGTGGAAGGCGCCATCCTGGAGAACAGCCCCTGGTTCAGCCGTGTTACCGTCTGGGCGGTCAGTGCCTGCCTGCTGTCGGCACTGGTCTGGGCAAATTTCGCAGTGCTCGATGAAGTCACCACCGCCGAGGGCAAGGCGATCCCGTCAAGCAAGATCCAGGTGATCCAGAACCTGGAAGGCGGCATCGTCAGCGAAATCTTCGTGCGCGACGGCCAGGTGGTGGAGAAAGACGCCGTGCTGCTGCGCCTGGACGACACCCGGTTTCTCTCCAACCAGGGGGAAACCGAAGCCGATCGCCTGTCGCTGACCGCGCGCATCGAGCGCCTGAGTGCCGAAGCCGAGGGCCGCGAACTGGTGATGCCCGAGGAAATCAGCCGCGAAGCGCCGCAACTGGCCGAAGATGAGCTGGCCCTGTACCGCTCGCGCCAACAACGCCTGCAAAGCGAGCAACGTACCCTGGGCGAGCAGTTGCGGCAGAAGAGCCAGGAGTTGGCCGAATACCGCTCCAAAGCCCAGCAATACCGCTCCAGCCTGGAACTGCTGCAGCAGGAACTGAATATGTCACAACCGCTGGTCGCCACTGGAGCGATTTCCCAAGTGGAAATTCTGCGCCTGCAACGCAGCGCCGTGGAAGCACGCGGCGCCTTGAACGCCACGACCCTGGCGATCCCGCGGGCGGAATCGGCGATCAGTGAAATCCGTAGCAAGGTCGAAGAATCGGAACTGGCCTTTCGTTCCGAAGCCTTCCGCGAACTCAACGAGCTGCGCACCGAACTGAAGAAGATCACCGCCACCCGCTCGGCCATCGAAGACCGGGTCAGCCGCACTACCGTCACCTCTCCAGTGCGCGGCATCATCAAGCAGCTCAAGGTCAACACCATCGGTGGTGTGGTGCAGCCCGGCAGTGACATGTTGGAGATCGTACCGCTGGACGACAGCCTGCTGATCGAGGCCAAGGTCCGCCCGCAAGATGTGGCCTTTTTGCACCCTGGGCAGAAAGCCATGGTCAAGTTCAGTGCCTATGACTACACCCTCTACGGTGGGCTCAAGGCGCAGTTGGAGCTGATCAGCGCCGACACCATCACCGATGAGGAAGGCAACAGTTTCTACCTGATTCAGGTACGCACCGACCGCAGCCATTTAGGCAGCGACGAGCAACCACTGCTGATCATCCCAGGGATGGTCGCCACGGTCGACATCATCACCGGCAACAAGAGCGTGCTCGACTACCTGCTAAAGCCCGTGCTCAAGGCCCGCTCCGAAGCATTGCGCGAGCGCTGAGTCTTACGCCTGCCTGTGCCCATGGTTGCGCAGAAAGGTTTCCTCGCCCATCGCCGCAATCTGCCCCTCGATCAAGGCATCGAAGGGACGTAGCAGGGCCTCGAATGTGGACGGCGCCTCCAACACCTGCAATGCCTCGACTATCGCCTCGATGGTCGAGAGCGCACCCGCCTCAGGCGCCTTGCGCAGGCGATAGCGCGAGGCGCCCACAGCGCTCAGGCGAACCCGCGGCAAGGCCGCCAGAATGGGATTCAGGTGCAACAGCTTGCGCGCCTTGCGCCAGGTGCCGTCGGGCACCACCAGCAACAGCGGCGTATCGGTCTTCGCCGGTACTGTCAGCACCTGCGCTTCGTCTCCCGGAAATAGCAGGCAAGGCCGATAGCCCGGCTGCTCCAGCCACTGCGCGAGATCATCGAATACTTCACCCACACAGAGTTGCGCATTACGCAACCCCAGGGCCGCCAGGCGTGCGGTATTCAGGGCATGGGTGGTTTCGCTCGGGTGTTGCAGAATCAGCACCCGCGTGCGGCTATCGATATCTGGGATCAACGCGCACAGGCAATGCGTGAGCGGACGTTGGCAGCGGGGGCATAAGGGTCGGGACATGCTGCGCAGTTTGCCATGAAGCAGAACATAAGACAGCTCGCCGCGGTGCCCTGGTGTCGTGACACAAATCAAACGTCGGTCAATGCCAGGGCGCGCGGGAGGGGCCGGGCGGCGTTCAAGGATTATCGCGAATAAAAGCTAGGCGCCCCCTTCGCGCCTACAGATAGCGACCAACTATGTGCAGTGACACTAGGGGTCTACTCCCGTTTCGTCGCAAGCCGCGTTGCCGCGAACGAAACGGCAACAGACCCTAGCACTATCGACCAAACACACGGCTCAATAATGGGACGGATAGAGGCTTTCACCAAGATCGGTAATCCGCCCCATAGGCCCCCAGTCAAGCGCGTTCAGCGCCGCGCCGATGCGTTGCAAATCGCCCACCACGATCCAGGTCAACTGCTCAGGCTGCACGATCTGCCGAGCCAGGTGCTGCACCTCGTCGACATGCAGGTCGGCCAGTTGCTGGCAGTAACCCTGCCAGTAGTCATCCGGCAAACGGTACTTCAAGAGGTGTTCAATGCTGCCACTAAGCCGGTCCAGGCAATCGGTCATCCCTGCCAAACCGAGCAGCATACTCTCTCGACTCTTTTCGACCTCCTGCGCGGTGAACGGACGCTGCGCTAGAACATCCCGATAGATCTGCCGGATCTCCAGCATCGCATCGCTCGTTCGCGCATCATCCACTGTGGCTTGCACCCCCCAGAGTTTGGGACCGATACCGTCACTAAGCAGGCTGCCTACCCCATAGGTCCAGGCGTTTTCCTCACGCAAGCGCATGTTTAAGCGCGAACCGAAACCGTTGCCGAGGATTTCGTTGAGCACTGCGAAGGGGGCGAATTCGGCAAGTGCTATTTGAATCAGAGAACCGGCGAACAGCGTCGCTTGCACCGCGCCAGGCCGGTCCACGACGAACAGCCCTGGGCGTGGACTGAACTCGCACGGGATAGGCCGTTGTGGTGATCGACAAGGATGCCACTGCGCAAATCGAGGTTGGATACAGTCCAGCACCTCGGCCAGCGAGACATCCCCGGTCACCACCAGGCTGGTCCGCTCGGGACCGATGTAACGTTGATAAAAATCCTGCACCTCGGCAACCCTCACAGCTTGCAGGCTGGCCTGGGTACATTGGTTGAACGCTGGCCGGGCATAGGGATGCCCTTCGGGATAAAGCAGCCCAGGTGCCAGGCGTTGCACCAGGGCCGGCGCGGAGGTCGCTTCCTGGGCCAGTTCATCGAGCATGCTGGCACGGATGCGTTCAAAAACGGCCTCAGGGAGTCGCGGATGCAGCAGCAGGTCGCCCAACAGATCGACCGCCTCGGCAAGGTTGCTGCGTAATGTGCGCAACCTGATCCAGCTACAATCCTGGTTGCCACCCAAGGAAATACTCGCCCCGATCTGCTGGAAGGCTGCAGTGAGCGCCTCGCCGTCACGCGCGCCCGCGCCGCCTTCCAGCATCAGCCGCCGGGTCAGACGTGCCAGCCCGGCGCGCGCTGCCGGTTCGACTGCCGCTCCCGCATCTACACGCAACAGCAGATTCACCACCGGCAGTCCCGCGCGGGGGTTCAACAGTACCTGCAAGCCATTGTTCAGCCGCTTTCTGTGCACTTCGAGCGAAGGCGCAGACCACGCATCCCGCCTGATCGCCGGTACCGGGCGTAACGCCATGCCCTGGCGTTCAGCGACATTACATGTGAACGGCACGACCCAAAGGGTGTAGCACTGCTCATTCAACCACTGCAGCGCAGTGGCTCGAATCGATTCGGCAGTAGCACTGCCCCGCTGCGCCAGTACCTGATGGAAACCATCCGGGCGCCCCAACAACACCTGACTCGAGCTGAACAATTCGGCGATGGCAGCCATGGTTTCATGCTGGTTGAGGAACCCCGCCCATTGGGCCATCTTGACCCGCTGCAGATCATCGACCGCGATACCCTGGGTGACCAGCAAACCTATTTCATCTTGTATTGCCTGCTCGAGATCAGCCAGGGAAACCTCTGGTCGGGCGATGGCAGTAACGATGAACTGACTGGCCAGCATACCGCTGGAAATATCTGCACTCGTCTCCACAGCCAGGGGGCGCTGCACAACCAGACGCTGGTGCAAACGACTGGACAAGCCGTTGGCCAGCAGGTCAGCCAGCAGGCCCAAGCGCGTGTGATGGGCATTGCCATAGGGCGGGATGTTCCAGATCAGTCGCACACAGCCATGCGCCACACGATCCTCCAGCACCTCTCGCGTACCGGGCACGATGGGCGGCACCTGGATGGCAGGACGACTCAAGGGTGGCCCGGATGCAATCCAGCCGAAGTACAGCTCGACCTTGGCTTTTGCGGTGGCCATATCAATGTCGCCCGCCAGAGTCAGGACTGCATTAGACGGGGTGTAATAGCGCCGAAACCAGGCATGCACATCCTCCAGGCGCGCGTTCAGCAGATCCTCCTCTGCGCCCAGCACCGTATGGGCATAAGGGTGGCCCTGGGGATAGGTGGCGCGCAACTGCCGCTCATGAATGCCGCCGTAGGGGACGCTCTCGGTCTGGCGCTTCTCGTTGAGCACGACATTGCGCTGCAGGTCCAACGTGGCCTGGCTCACCGTGTCGATAAAGCATCCCATTCGATCGGACTCGGCGAACAACACAAAATCCAGGGCTGCAGTGGGCACGGTCGCGTAATAATTGGTGCGGTCGTGACTGGTGGTGCCATTGAGGTCCGTCGCGCCGGCCTCAATCAAGTGATTGAGGAAGGAACCGGGAAGGTTGCGACTACCGCCAAACATCAAATGCTCGAACAAGTGCGCAAAACCGGTCTGACCCGGCCCCTCGTCCTTGGAACCGACGCGATACCACAGGTTGAGCGCAACCTGTGGGGATGTCCGGTTCTCATGCACGATAAGCGTCAGCCCATTGTCTAGCACACAGGTATCAAAGGTCGTGCTGAACGCCTCCTCGAAGCCCTGGGCCTGCGTCGTAACCATCATTCAAACACTCCTGGCGGAAACAGCGTCACCTCACGCAGAGGCGAGTTAAGTGACATTACCAACCGCAGGCATCACTGCCGCAGGCGCCAGCATCCGTCACCGGATAGCTGCCCGTACCGCCGACACGCAGGCTGTCATCCCCCAAGCTATCGGCCATCAGGCCGCGCAGACGGATAACTTCGTCAATCGCATTCTGCAGATAAGTACCTGCCTGGAGTTCGCGGCGCTGTTTGACGATGTCCATTGCATACAGCGCCTTGGCATCGCTGACGACTCGCCGCAGGTCCGCCGGTGTGAAGCCCTCTGTGGTTTCGGCGAGGTCTTGGAACATCACCGGCGCGCTCGTCGGCAAACCGCAGCCCTCTACCCAGCGCTCGAGGATGCGGGCCCGTATCGGCGCAGCCGGTACATGGGTCTGCAGCCATAGTTCGACACGCCCGGAGCGCAGCAAGGCCTCGGGCACCAGCGCGGCGTTCATCGCCGTCATCATCACGCACACACCACTGGCCGATTCGCTTTCCAAGCCGTCCAGCAAGGTCAACAGGTAGCGCTCCAGGCCGGCGATATGGTCGATTTTGAACAGCAAGTCGGCGTCATCAATAAACAACACCGAAGGCGCATTCTCCTTGGCCTCGTTGACCACACTTTGCAGCTTGCCGAAGAAATTGCCGGGAGGCTCACTGACAAAGGAGCCATCAATGAGAAAGAACTTGCCTTTCATTCGGTGGGCCAAGGCCCTGCCGATGCTGGTTTTCCCAGTGCCGGGCGGGCCGTAAAGCAGGACGCCACGCTTGGGCTTAAGCCCCAACTGCATTGCCAACTGGCGATTTTCCAGCGGCAACACAATATGGGTTTCCAGGGCCTCGACGATATGCTCGGCGCCCGGCAGGCGGTCGAAGGTCAGCGCCTCAACTTCCGAAACCCGCGTGTTGCTGCTCAACACATAACGGCTCAAGGTATCGATCAACTGCTCGCCGGTCAGCTCCAGGTTATCGAGCGTATGCAGGTTGAACAGGGTCCGCAGTTGATGGCCGTTGAGCAACGCGGCGTAGCGATAGACCAGTTGGAAGTCGGTCGCAGCCACGCGCGCCTCGCCCAGCAGGTTGCGCGCAATCGCCTGATAATCAGCAGGCGAAAACGCCGGCAGGCTCAATGCCGCCATAAAATCGCCGTACACATCGCCCACGCTTTCCCAGGCCTGCGGCGGTGAGCCGGCGAGCACCAGGCGCTTGTTATCGCGGCCAGCTTTGGCGATCAATTGGCGCATGGCCAACATCGGGAAATAACCACCACGGGTATCCGAACGGCCGCTCACGCTGGCGATGTAGTGATAGTCATCAATGACCACCACTGGATATTGCTCAAGCGCTTGCTCGATGCGCAGGCGCACCGCTTCGTCCCAGTTTTGCGCAGACACACTGCGGCAGGCATCAACGACTGTTTCAGCACTGATCAAGGTGCCGCCCATGGCATCGGCCAAGTGCTGCAAAACCAGGGTCTTGCCACTGCCGGTGGAACCCATCAGCACGATAGCCGGCATAATCGCCAACAGGTCCAACAGTTGCTGATAAACCTTGGCCTGGCTGGGGGCCAAGGCAGGCAGTAAGGTATTTTCTGAAGCCTTGATAATTGCAGTCATCGTTAGATATCCAAATTCGGAGAATAGAGCGCCGTTTCCCATCACTGAGAAATAATTAAAACAAGTGGAATTAGTTAGTCAAAGCTACCGGTTAGCGACAACATAAAGTTACGTGGTTCGCCATACCAAAAACCACCAGAAAACTGACCTACGGTTTGGTAGTAGGTTTTGTCGAATAAATTTTCGACATTCAATGCAACATTCCAATTGTCATCAATTTGGTATGCGGCGCGGGCAGAGACTACCGCATAAGGCTTACCCTCAAAGTTAAATTCACTGTAGTTAAAATTATCATCGAAAACCCCACCCGCCACATAGGTAGCAGACTGTGCCTTCACGCCGATACCAAGCTGCGTGCGATCGAGTATTTCATTGCCGCTCAGGTTAAAACTATTCCAAACTTTCAAATTGTGCTTGGGCGACTGCGTGTGCAACGGCTTGCCTCTCTGGAGCGGATCAGTAACACCCGCTTGCTGGTTCATATTAAAGCTGTAACCGAGACTTGCCTGCCAATAAGGAGTAATTTGCCCGGTTACTTCAAAGTCAATACCACGACTTAAATCCGGGGAAGTTGCATTGGTGAAGTAACCTTGGCGGCCTCCACCGAGATCGATTGTCGCATCGGTCAACTGCCCGGTTTGCTCATCGATGTATAACACCGGTACGGCTGTGCCAATGCGTTCGTTGCGGTATACCGACAATGACGCATTCAGCAGGCCGTCAGCACTGGCAAACTTCAAACCGCCCTCAATGCTGGTCCCGGTCAGTGGCGCAACCGGGGCACCACTGAGGGTAATGCTGCCCAACTGCGGCGTGTAAACATCGGTATAACTGGCGTACAACGACCACTCGGGCGCGAGGTCGAAAACAGCGGCGTAATAGGGCCGTTCAAATTCGCGAGCTGAACTGATAATGGCCTCTTTGGTGATAACCATCTCGGGGCCAGAAAAGTCATAAGCATTTAGCGTCGCGCGGTCCAAGTAGCGGTTCAAACGCCAACCGGTAATCAAGTGCAGCGGCTCCCACGGAGTAATCTCAACGCGAGCATAGAGCCCCCACTGCTTCAAGTCGTTGTATTGCAGATCGTCATACTGATCGGCAGGGATCGGCGGTTTGGGCACGCTGGAGTCGAACGGCAGAACGCTGACAATGGGTGCGCCGTTCGGGTAGATATCGCTAGTGCGGCCATTGCCGGGTGCGGTGTAGTACGACTTGATCTTCTGGTAGTTACCACCCAGCAACACTTTTTGGGTCAGGCCAAACACCTCGAAATGGCCATTCAGGTTGATATCCAATGAGTCCTGGGTGCTGTTTGTCTTACTGGCGTAAGTAGTCAGATACACGCCACTGCCATCGCGTGAAATGCTCCCATCGGGGAAGGCGCTCAATGTGTCGTTGTCCTGATCCAGACGGGTGAACTTTATGCTTAAGTCCGCGTTATCGCCCAACTGTTGCCTGAGAGAGGCAAACACTTCCTTGGTCTCGGTATTTAAGTGCGTCCAGGGATAGGTCCAGGCGGTACTGCGGGGTAGCTCGGGGTCGTCGCCATTGCCGTACATCGATAGACCGCCCTCCCAGGGCGTGGCATGCATCCGCGAGTAACTGCCGCCGAGCTCGAACAATGTGTTGTCAGTGAGATCGGCCTCCAAGGTGCCATAGATCAGCTTGGTGTCATCGTTGGCGATGTCATAAAAATATTTTCGGTCCTGCCAGGTCACCACCCCCCGGCCACGCAACCGCCCATCGAAACCCAATGGCCCGGAGACATCGAACGAGGTCCGGTAGTTGTCCCAGGAGCCCGCCTGCATGGTGATTGCGGTCTGGGCATGATCGAGCGGCTTCTTGCGCACCAAGTTGACCGAGCCGCCGATGGCATCGCCGTTGCCGTTGAACAGCCCATCGGAACCACGCAGCAGCTCCATATGGTCATACATCGACATATCGAAGTTGGGCCTTAGCCGATACGAGCTGATCGCTCCCACAATAAACGGTGAGCCGCCATCGATCTGGATATTCTTGATCTCATAACCGCGCGAATAGAACATCTGATCCAGGGAGCCCGTACCCTGCAACACGGTAATACCCGTCGCCTGCTCCATGGCCTCGCCCAGGGTCTTGATGTTCTGCTGCTTCATCCGCTCCTCGGTAATTACGCTAACCGACTGCGGGGTGTCCTTGATGCTGCTCGGCCCCTTTGAACCAACACTGAGCCGCGGCCCATTCAAGCTGCCCGAGCCCTCGGTTGCGGTCACATCGCGGCTTCCATTTCCACCACCCCTGAACTGCGTACCCGCAGCGCCACTGAGCCCCTCGACTCGTACCGGGCCCAATACGCGCTCAGCAGAATCGGGCTTCGGCCCTGCCGCAAAGACTTGCACCGTGTCAGTGCCAACGAAGCGGAAGCTCAGGGGAGTCCCCTGCAACAGCGCCGTCAAAGCCGTATCACTGGTGTAACTGCCCTTCAGGCCACTGCTGGACAGCCCCAGCACCAATTCCCCGGGAACCAATAGTTGCAAACCACTTTGCCGACCGAACTGCAGCAGCGCACTGCCTAAACTGCCAGAGGTAATCGTGTAATCACGCGCCTCATCCGCAACACGCTTGGCATTTACACTGGCCGGCGCAACTTCCGCAGTTGCCAGACTGCTAAAGCTTGCAGCCTGCGCAACAGCAAGCGCCAATAAGCATGAAATAAAAGGCCATTCTTTTTTGGCTGCCATTACATCGTCTCCCCATATGAGTTCCTATGAATTAAACGACTGAGTGCCTCCCTCACCACAATGACTCAACCATTAATTTGCGTGGCCGCATATAATTCAATCTGATTACTCGGTAGATAGCGCATGGGCAAGCCCAGCAAGCTATTCAACTCATTTTCAAAACCCTCAAGATCGCCGGCGATATACCAGAAACTATTATCCAGCCGAATATATTCACGGACACAGTGATTGAGCTCACTGAGTTCTAGCGCCTGCAGCTTGTCTGCCGCCTGACGCCAATGGTCGGCGCCCTGTTCGACGTACAGGGCATGCTCCAGAATCGCCGCCATCGACGCTGGCGAATCACCCAGCATGGTCAGTTGCAGCAACTCGCTGCGGCGCGCCGCCTCAAGCTCGACTGCCGTGAAGGGCCGCGTGTCCAGCATGCTGCGCAGTTCAGTAACGATCTCTGCGACCGCTGCGCCGACATTCCCAGCGGCCACCGTGAGCTCAAAGCCCATAAAACGGTAACCGGGTAGTTCGCTCATCAAGCCACTAACGCCATAGGTCAGCTGGCGATGCTCACGCAGGCGCTGGTTGATCCGCGAATCGAAACTCTCACCAAGCAATTTGTAGAGCGCGGTCAACACCGCGTCCCGCCCCTGCGCCGGAACATCGAACAACACGCTGATGGTCGTCAGTGGCATGCCCGGATAATCGGCCAGGGCCACCTGCCCCATGCTCGCGCAGCCGGCTTGCGGGTATGCATCGGCAACACCGGCAACGCCGGTCTGCCAGACGCCAAAATGGCGCTGCAGCATCGGCTCCAGGGCGTCCTGGTCAATGTCACCAACGACGAGCAGGCGGGCATTCTCGGGGCGGTAATAGGCCTGATGGAAAGCCTGGGCATCCGCCACCCGCAGTTGCTGCAGTGATGCCAGGGTTCCCTCCCGGAACAGCGGTTTGGCATAGCCATGCCCAGCTGGAAAAATCAGCGCGGGCATCACCACCAGAATCCCGGAGCGTTGCACGCTCGCCTCCAGGCTCTCCTGACGCAGTGCCTCGAACGCCTGCTCATCCAGCCAAGGCGCCTGAATCGCCGCAGCCAGCAAGGCCAGTCCCGGCTCCAGCACCGCCCGCGAAAACTGCAGGCGCAGGGTCATCCGCTCAACGCTTGTGCCCAGCTCGAAAGTCGCCCCTATACCGCGCAACGCCTCATTGAATGCCCCCGGGTCCAGCTCACCCGCCCCGCCCCCGAGCAGACCGAAGGTGAGTTGCGCCAACCCGGCCTGGGCCATCGGCTCCTGCAAGGGGGCCGCAGCCAGCAGCAGGCTGACCGACATCAGCGCTTGCCCCGCCCGCGGTACAAAGGTGACGTCCAGCCCATTGCCCAGACGCAGCTGCTGCATGGCCGGCAAACGCAACGGCGGCGACAGGGCGATGGTCGGCGGCGTAGTGCGTAATGGGCCGCTGCCAGGCGCCCACGTCAGTGCGGGCGGCGACACCTGCAGCACCAAGCCATCGTCTCCCAGCCATTCGCGCAACATGGCTCTAAGCTCTGCTGCCTCAAGCCGCAGCAGGCGCTCCAGCACCTCACGGTGAGCCCCGGGGTAGCCATACAACAGCTCGCTGAAGCCCAGCATGTGCGCCACCGTATGGTTGCTCCCGGATGCCTGCAGCGCCCCGGTCAAATGGCCGCGCTTGCACAGCTCCAACTCTTCCCAACCCGGTCCTTCGGCGGCTAGTTCGGCCAGCACTTCGCGCACGACCCGTTCCACGTGAGCATGGGTCTGGCCGGGCAAGAGCATTACCGAAATATTGAAGTAACAGGCAAGCATCCCGGTCTCGACATAAGCGGAAACCTGACTCGCGAGCTGCAACTCATGTTCCAGGCGCCAACTCAGCCGCGCACGCCAGTGACCGGTCAGGAGTTCGGCTAGCAACTGCATCCCCAAGGTCACTGGATGACCGTTGCGCGGCAGGGGCCAGGCCATCCGCAACAATGCCGGAGCCCCCCAAAACTGCTGAGCCCGGCGTTGTGCACCCACGCAAGGTACGGGACATGCCAGGGTTCGCTCCAATGGCTCGCCGGGAGCAATGTCACCGAACCAGTGCGTCACCTTCGCCAGTGCTTCGTCAGCGGTGATCGCCCCCGCCAGGCAAATCACCGCATTGTTCGGGCGGTAATAGCGCGCAAACCAGGCCTTGGCATCGGCGAGTGTCGCCTGACGCAGATCGCGCTCACTGCCAAATACGCTGTGTGCATAAGGATGGTCAGCGGGAAACAGCCCCCGCAACACCATCGCCGGCACCTTGCCGAGGGGCTGCAGCTCGGCTTCGCGCATTTCGTTGATGACCACCTCGCGCTGCACATCCATAGCCGCCTGATTCAGGCTGTTGGCGAAGCAGCCCATGCGGTCGGATTCGGCAAACAGGACAAAATCCAGCGCGCCCTGCGATACACACTGAAAGTAGTGGGTGAGATCGGCATCGGTGACGGCATTCAGCTCGCTGGCACCCGCACCCTGCAAATGCGCAATGTAATTGCCGGGCAGGTTATCGCTGCCGGAAAACATCAAGTGCTCGAACAGGTGCGCAAAACCATGCAGACCAGGCGGCTCATCCTTGGCCCCCACGCCATAGAACAGATGCACGGCGACCTGCGGCACCTCAGGACGCTCGTGCACGATCAGCACCAGGCCGTTGGGTAGCACGAAACGCTGATAGGCCAACACCGGCAATTGCGCCAGCTCATCAATAATCGCCGGCCGGGGGGAAGCAGTCGAAGAAGCGGAATCGGTCGAGAAACTCATGAGCAACCTGCCAAAGACGGCTCGCGGTGCGCGAGCCTGGATGCAGGGAGAACGAGTACCTCACCCAATCACCACACTTCAGGTTGTCAGTGCGGGTAAAGCGCTTGTCACTCGTTCTTTGAACATTCCCTCGTCCGGATCAGTGTTCATGCCTACCGCACCGCTCATCTACAACGACCCGCGCAACGCCAAATTAAACGGTCTGTTCTTTCGCCGGTTGTACCGCTTGTGCCTGCCCTATTGGACGCGCAAGGACGCTTGGAAATCCTGGCTGGCACTGGCGCTGCTGCTGGGCTCAGCGAGCGGTTTCGCCGTGCTCGGCGGTTATCTCTCCCAGCTTACGGCAGACACCACCAATGCCCTGGTGGACAAGGATCAGGTCTATTGGCGGCTGATGATCTGGATGAGTTTCGTGGGCCTGCTGATTTCAGGCGCAACCCTGACTACCAGCCTGATCAGCACCAAACTGCTGCTGCATTGGCGCGAGTGGATGACCGCCAAACTGATGGACGACTACCTGGACAAGCGCACCTATTACGAAATTCAGAAGAACGACCTGCTCGACAACCCGGACCAGCGCATTCAGGAGGAAGTGGCGCCGTTCTGCCAGACCATGATGGGCATTCCGCAATACATCTTCAGTTCACTGACCATGCTGGGGGTGCAGGCCGGTGTTCTCATGAGCATCTCTATGTCGATGTTCTGGGCGGTGATCATCTATTCCGTGGTCAATACCCTGATCACCCTCTGGCTGTATCACCCACTGATCAAGCAATACTGGAACAGCACCATGGCCAACGCCGAGCTGCGCTCCAGCCTGATGCACCTGCGCAATAACGCGGAGAACATTGCCTTCTACCGGGGCGAAAAAAACGAGCGCAGTACCCTGCAATCGCGCCTGAACGATCTGGCAACGGCACAGATGAGGATCATCCTCTACAACCTGCGCATCAGCAGCGTGACGGAGGTGATGGGGAAAATTTTCAACTTGCTGCCGCTGATTTTCATCGTGCCGCTGTATTTTCAGGGCGAGTTCCAATTTGGCACCATCGACCAGGCCACTGCGGCCGCCGCCATGATGCTGAGCGGCTTATCCACCATCAACACCTTTATCCCAACGCTGACGCAAGTGGTGCCCACCACCGTACGCCTGGCCGAGATACAGGAAAAACTCCAGGAGGTGATCGCTGCCGCAAAGAAAGACAGCACCTCGCGGATCAGCCTGGGCGAGGCTCAGACAATTCGCCTGAACCAGGTCGATATTTACACGCCACAAGGCGAACAGCTTCTGGTCAAAGACCTGTCGATCGGCATCGAGCCGGGCCAGCACACCGTCATCATTGGCCAAACCGGGGTCGGCAAAAGCTCTCTTCTACGCGCCCTTGCAGGGCTCTGGACGCGCGGCCATGGACAGATCGAGATGCCGTCGATCGAGCACCTGATGTTCATTCCCCAGCGCCCGTACATGATCCTCTCCGATCTGCGCTCACAACTGCTGTACCCGCGCATTGATGACCAGGTCGACGATGACCGCCTGTACCGAGCGTTCGCCAGCCTGGGCCAGGCCGACTTCATCGATCAACACGATGGTCTCGATAGCATCAAGGACTGGCGCCGCACCTTATCCCTCGGCGAACAACAACTGGTGGCGTTCGCGCGCATTGTGCTGCGCCAACCGCGCTACCTGTTCCTCGACGAAGCCACGAGCGCCCTCGACATCCAAAGCGAACAACGGGTTTATCAGTGCCTGAGCGAGCTGGGCATCACCTTTATCAGTGTCGGCCACCGCGAAAGCATCCTGCCCTTCCATCGTCAGACCCTGCAGCTGCTCGCTGAAGGTCATTGGCATGTCACGCAACAGAGCGAGCGGGCGTTACCTAGCCCGGCACTGGCCTGAGCCGCCCAGGCGCCTTCTTATACAGCCTGCCGAACATCGGAGATATTCATGGCCATCCTGCTTTCGGAACTGCAGAACGACCCGCGCAAGTACCGCATCGACGGGCTGTTCTTTCGCCGTGTCTACCAGCTCTGCCTACCCTACTGGACCCGCGCGGATGCCTGGAAATCCTGGCTGACCGTGGCCGGCATGCTGGCGATGATGAGCGCGTTCAGTGTTTCTGGTGCCTATATCTCGCAGGTCGGCGCCGACGTGACCAACGCCCTGGTCGACAAAAAGCCGGAACTGTACTGGGGCCTGATCATCTGGCTGACCCTGCTGGGCCTCATGCGCTTCGCGGCAGGCTTGCTGCAGCAATTCGTCGGCGCCTATCTGGATCAGCATTGGTGGAAATGGCTGACCGGCTACCTGATGGACAACTACCTGGGGAAACGCACCTATTACGAGATCACTCTGGACGAGAAAATCGACAACCCCGACCAGCGCATTCAAGAGGAAGTCGGCCCGCTGTGCAGCACCGCCGCGATGGTGCCGTATCAGTTTTTCGGGTCGATCCTCGACATGAGCGTGCAGGGCTTCATCCTGATGAGCATCTCCCCCGTGATGTTCATCAGCGTGCTGATTTTTGCGGTCTTCCAGACGGTGGTCACCCTGTACATCTACAAGCCCACCATCAAACAGAACTTCGACATCACCGTGGCCGAAGCCGACCTGCGTTATGGCCTGACCCATGTGCGTGATAACGCGGAAAATATCGCCTTCTATCAGGGCGAAGCCGTCGAACGCCAACACCTGCTGCTGCGTTTACGCAACGCCATCACCAAACAGATGCGCCTGGCCATCTACAGCCTCTACATGGGCATGATCGGCGAAGGCACCAGCCTGATCTGGACAGCCCTGCCCCTGGTGATTCTCGTGCCGCTGTATTTCGCCGGCGATATCGACTACGGCACCATCGGCCAAGCCACCCTCTCGGCCGGCATGTTGCTGTCCAGCCTATCGCTGCTGATGAACTTCATTCCCTTGCTCAGCCAGGCCGTCCCACGCGCCATTCGCCTGGCCGAGATCCATGAAAAATTTATCGCGCTGCAACACAACAGCCCCAGCGGCGAGGGCGAAAAGCGTATTGACCTGCAGGCAGGCGACACGATCCGCCTGGAGCACGTCAGTCTGCAGACGCCTGGTGGCGAACAAGCCTTGGTGCGCGACCTCAACCTGGACCTGAAGATCGATGCGCGCCTGGTCATAATCGGCCGCACCGGCATCGGCAAAAGCTCGCTATTGCGTGCCATGGCTGGGCTCTGGAGACGCGGCGAAGGCCGCATCGTGCTGCCCGACGGTGAGCGCGACTGCCTGTTCCTGCCGCAACGGCCCTATACCTTCAAGAGCGATCTGCGCAGCCAATTGCTTTACCCCAATCTTGACGCCCAGGTCAGCGACCAGGAGCTGCAGGCGCTATTGAATAAGGTCGCCCTGGACAGTTTGCTGGAAAAACACGGTAGCCTGGATACAGTCAAGGACTGGGCCCGCGTTCTTTCCCTCGGCGAACAGCAACGCATCGCCTTTGCGCGCATTTTGTTACTGCGCCCACGCTACGTGTTTCTCGACGAGGCCAGCAGCGCCCTCGACCCCAGCACTGAAGCCAAGCTCTACCAAATGCTGGAAGACGAAGGCTTCAGTTACATCAGTATCGGCCACCGTCCCAGCCTGTTGCGCTACCACACCGAAGCACTACGCCTGCTCGATGAGGGCAAGTGGCAACTCCTGCCCGCCACCTCGGTCCAGCTCACCGCCAACGAGGCTCAACTATGAGCTCGTGGTAAACGCCAGCGCAGAAAATCCCAGAAAATGTGCAAACCCACTGAGGGAAATACAACCGCGGCTCGTTTACTCATTGACCCTGCTGCAAAGCAGGCCTAGATGACAACCGTATGCGTGGCCCGAACGATGCCTCAAAAAAAACCTCACCACTCGTCCGCTGGCAAGCCACCCAGCAAGCGCAGCCAATTGCCCGTGCTGCTGGTGCTGCTCACCACCCTGGCAGCCCCTCTCATTGCGACAGCCGGGTCGGCTAGCGAGTCGCCGCCCATAACGGACATCGCTCCCACTGCCGTTGCTCCCGCAGTGACTGAAACGCCTGAGATGCCCCCTGAAGCGCTCCCCGAGATACCTGTGCAGCCTCCCGAAGCCGCGCACATCTCGGCCAAGCTGTCACCGCAGGACATGTACCAACAGGCCGATAGTGTGGTGCGGACCATCATGATTGTGCTGATGGGCTGCTCCGTACTGAGCTGGACCATCTGGCTCGGCAAAGCCATGGAGCTTAGCCGACTGCACCAGCGCTTACGCACCAGCTTGAAAACACTCGGGGACATGCGTCGACTGCAAGAAACGAAAATCGTTGCCGACCCCATTGCCGCGAAAATGCTCGACATCGCCACCCTTGAAGTAGCCTCTGTGCGCAGAGAGGGTTACCTGATTGCCGAGACCCTCAACGAGCGCGTGGCAGCGCGCATCGGTCGGGTCGAGATGCAAGCAAGCAAAAAGCTCGCGTCGAATACCGGCATTCTCGCCTCCATCGCCGCCGTAGCACCCTTTGTCGGTCTGCTGGGCACGGTCTGGGGCATCATGAACAGCTTCACCAGCATCGCGCAGATGCAAACCACCAATCTCGCCGTGGTCGCGCCAGGCATCGCCGAAGCCCTGCTGGCCACAGCTATGGGGCTGTTTGCCGCGATCCCTGCGGTGGTGCTGTACAACATTCTAAGTCGTCAGGTCGGCAATTGCCGGGTTCAACTGGGCGACCTGTCGACCCAGGTGATGTGCCTACTCAGTCGCGAAGTGGACTACCTGCAACCTGTTCACTCTCTCAGCAAGGCGGTGTGACAATGGCATTCAACCTCAATCACCAGGAGGACGATGTCGCGGAGTTGCGCGATATAAACGTCACCCCCTTCATCGACGTCATGCTGGTTTTGCTGATCATCTTCATGGTCGCAGCGCCTTTGTCGACGGTAAACATGCCACTGGAGCTGCCCACCGCCGCCAGTTCCACCTCACCACCGCCGAAAGACCCGCTGATCGTCAGCCTCAAGAGCGACTTGTCCATGGCCTTGGGTGATCATCTGATCAGCCGCGCAGAACTTGCGCCGGCCCTTGAACAGCAAACCCAGGGCGACAAGGACTCACGTATCTTTATTCGCGCCGACAAAAGCGTTTCCTATCAAGACCTGATAACCCTGATGGACATGCTCAGAGATGCCGGATACTTGAAAGTGGCGCTGATCAGTCTCGACTCACCCGCCTCCTAGAACAGCAGGAGATGGTTATGGAACGAGACTGTTTCGGCAAACGAGCGCGCCTCTGGGCATGTAACCTTTCACTGTCTATTGCCCTGCATGGCGCCTTGTTGCTGTTGTTTTGCACGCAATGGCAGCCCCCGCCTGTCATCACCCCGGCGATGGCGCCACCGGCGGCCATGATGATCGAGCTGAGCGCCATTGCCAGTGCCCCACCGACACCCCAGGTCGAGGTTGAAGAAGGCCCCGTGCAGATCGAGTCGCCCCCAGCCGCGCAACCGGAGCCCGACCCGGTCGAAGAGCCTGAGCCGAAACCAAAGCCAAAGCCCAAGGTGGAAAAACCCAAGATCGCAGCCCCCCCCAAGGTGGTGGAAAAGGCGCCGGCTGAAATCGCTGATACGCAACAAGACAAACGCGCACCTGTTGCCCAACAGCAAACAGCTGCGAAAACCACCTCAGCACCGGCCAGCCTACCCGCACCCGCGAAGACCGAGACCAAAGCCGAACAGCTTGGCCGCTCCAGCAACCTACCGAACAGCCAGGCGCAAACCTGGGAGAACGAATTGCTCGCAAAGCTGGAAAAGCTCAAGCGCTACCCGGGTTACGCCCAACGCATGAAACAGGAGGACATCATCTACCTGAAGTTCGCCCTGGACCGCTCGGGCCAGTTGCTGGACTACCGCATTGAAGCCAGCCGGGGTTATCAATTGTTGGACGCAGAGGTCCGTTCCTTGATACAACGGGCTACCCCATTTCCTCCACCGCCTGCGGAAATCCTTGGCGAACGGATCGAACTGATGGTCCCCATCGAATTCGTTGTACGGCGTATTTAATATGTACGGCCATACAACAGACATAATAATTAAACACAACAACCACAGCCCAACGGCCCTTCTCCACTCGGTTACTGCCCTAAACATACGTTGTATAAAGGGGGAACGACCTTGAGCGCACTTAACATGACTGAAATCGTTAACACTTTCTTGGAGATGCGACCAAATCTAGAACGCATCATCAGTCATCGAATGCACTGTCGTCATACCGCTCAGGACCTGACTCAGGAGTTGTATTTTCGTGTGCTGAGAATTGCCAACGAATTACCCTCCCAGAGTGATGCCAGACGCTATCTGATCCGCATGGCGATCAACGCCGCCAACGATCACGTCCGGGTCGAAAATCGCAGGGTAGAACTGCTTATGGGCAATATCGGCTTGTTCGAAAACTACGGGAGCTGCCCGCAGGACAGTGCGCTTACTGACGAGCAAATCAAACTCGTCAGCAACGCCATGCTGGAGCTGCCGAAAAAATGTCGTGACGTGCTCTACCTGAGCCGAGTCGAAGGCCTGACCCATGCGGAAATTGCCGAACGCCTCGGCGTTTCACGCAGCATGGTCGAGAAATATGCAGTGCGCGCCATAATCCATTGCCGTCACTGCTTGCAATCCCAAGACGCGGCCACCGAGACCAAACAGTGACGAAGAGACGCCGCTGGCTCGTTATAGCCAGTAGTATCTCTTAGACAAGGAGCCCCCATGCTTTCCGAAGAAGCCCACCCGCTGGTCAGCAGCATCGACGAAGAAGCGATTGAGTGGGTGGTACGCCTGACCTCCGGCGAAGCCTCTGCCGATACAGTCGCGCAGTATCAAGCCTGGGCAGACAGAAGCCCGGAACATGCACAAGCGGCGGCTAACGCACGGGCGCTATGGATCGGCTTGGGTAAAAGCCTGCCTAGCCTCCCAGCAGAACCCCCTGCCCCGCCCACGCTGGCACCCGGTCTCGCCCAGCCTGACGCGCGCCGTAGCAAGCGACGCTCCCTGCAGCTTTCGCTCGCTGCCAGCGTATTAGTCGCCGTACTCATGGGCACGCTCTACGGCTATCAGCGACATGACCAGAACACCGAAGTCGGCCAACAGCGACTGATCACCCTCAGCGATGGCAGCCATGTCCAACTGGACACCGACACGGCTCTGGACATCAATTTCGCAGTGGCCAACCGGCATATAAGTCTGGCCCGCGGCGAGGCCTACTTTGACGTCCAGCACAACCCCCAACGACCGTTTATCGTGGATGCCGGCTTTGGTCAGATCAGGGTATTGGGAACCGCTTTCTCGGTTCGCCGAGACGCTGACAACATCTGGGTCACGGTTACCCGGGGCAAAGTGCAAGTCAGTAGCAACGCGGTGCACAAGCCACTCTACCTGACAGCCAACCAGCAATTGCACTTCAGCGAAACCGATCGCGACCCACACATCAATCACGTCGATACCGAGCAGGTTCTCGCCTGGCGCACGGGCCAGATTCAGTATGAAAACGGCTCCCTTGGCGAGGTTTTACAACAGTTGCAGCGTTACGATCGGCGCTACTGGATCATAGACAAAGAGCTGGCTGACAGCCTAAGGATCAGTACCAGCATCAACCTGAACAATATCGACGAATGGCTTAAAGGGCTGCAAACCACGCTGCCACTGAAGGTGACGCAGCTAGGCCCTATCGTTTGGCTCAGACGCAACCAAACGCTGTAAGCGTCCCGTGGCGAGCGCAGCTTATCGGCAGTAGTCCAGCGGCAACTGGGTCGTGCATTTAATCTGCTCCATGGCAAAACTCGAACTGATATCCGACAGCCCCGGGATCTCGATCAGACGCTTGTACACCGCGTCATAGGCTGCGATATCGGGCACCGTCAGCCGCAGCAGATAGTCGGTATCTCCCGCCATCCGATAGAACTCGACCACCTCGGCAATCGCCGCCACCTGCTGGTGGAACTGTTCCAGCCAAGCACTGTTGTGCTGGCTAGTGCGGATCGAAACAAAGACATTCACCCCCACGTTCAGCTGCTTCGGCTCCAGAAGCGCCACCCGTCCGCGAATAACCCCCGCCTCCTCCAGCTTCTGGATGCGCCGCCAACAGGCTGTGGTGCCCAGGGCTATCTGCTCGGCAATTTCGCTCACCGCCTGGGTGCAGTCGCGCTGCAGGATATCGAGAATCTGCCGATCGAACTTATCCATGGCCAAACCCACGTTTATTAGAAAAATATTCTAATAAAGCTACGTAAAGCAGGTTCATAAAGCAAAATTATCCGCTGCAATCAGTAATAGAATTTTTCTACACCCCCCCACTGAGCGGCTCGGCATGGCGTATCCAGACACGCAGATAATCTCCACCGGGAGAACCCCAGAGCGCTTTGCCGGCATGGTCAATACGCCGGTCTTTCGCGGCTCGACCATCCTCGCCAAAGACTTCGAAAGCTGGGAGACCTCGACCTCCAGCGATAACCCTTACTCGTTGTATTGCCGCTTCGGCACACCCACTACCCAGTCTCTGGAAACGGCCATGGCCGAACTCGAAGGCGGCTACGCCAGCCTGGTCTATCCCTCCGGGTTGTCAGCTTGTACCCATGCCCTGCTGGCCTTTGTCACCAGTGGCGGCCATGCGCTGCTCAGTGACAATATTTACGGCCCAACACGGCACTTTGCCGACCACGTACTGACGCGCCTGGGTGTGCAGGTGAGCTATTTCGACCCCAGCGACCTGCAGGACCTGGAAAAAAACCTGCGTGCGACGACCCAAGTCGTGTTCGTCGAGTCGCCCGGTTCACTCACCTTCGAGATAGGCGACATCTCGGCCATCGCCGCGCGCACGCACTCCATGGGCGCCTACCTGCTGCTCGACAACACCTGGGCCTCACCGCTGTACTTCAAACCCTTCGAGCATGCCGTGGATGTGTCCGTGCATTCAGCCACCAAATACATCGTTGGCCATTCCGATGCACTGCTCGGTGTCGCCACCGCCAATGCCCGCGCCTGGGACAAACTGCGCAGCACCACCCATGCCTGTGGTGAGACCGCCGGTGCCGACGATGTCTACCTGGCCCTACGCGGCCTGCGCAGCATGGCCGTAAGGCTTCGCCAGCACTGGCAGAACGGCCTGGCACTCGCCGAAGATCTCCAGCAACACGCCGCCATTGCCCAGGTCCACCACCCTGCGCTGCCCAGCCATCGCAGCTATGCGCTGTGGCAACGCGACTTCCTCGGCGCCAGCGGGCTGTTTTCGTTCGAGCTGAAACGCTCGGACCATGACTACCTGCAACGCTTCTTCGATGCCCTCCAGCATTTCGGCATCGGATTGTCCTGGGGCGGCTACGAAAGCCTGGTACTCCCCGTGGGGACGCCGTTGCGCAGTACGCGCCCCTGGTCGGGGCAGGGCTATCTGGTGCGCCTGCATGCAGGCCTGGAAGACCTCCGCGATCTACAGGCCGACCTGCATCGTGCGCTCGACCTTGCCGAGGCGACCCTTACGGTCAGCGTCGCCTCGAACCCCACGGCCTGAAGTGAAGCGAAAACCATGACCTCATCTCTGATCCAAAACATGCGCGCGCTTATGCGCCAACATGCCGTTGACGCCTACCTGGTGCTGTCGTCGGACCCTCACCTGTCGGAATACCTGCCAGACCACTGGCAAGCAAGACGCTGGCTCTCGAACTTCGACGGTTCGGCGGGCGACCTGCTGATCACCGCCGACTTTGCCGGTCTGTGGCTCGACAGCCGCTATTGGCTCGCCGCCGAAACAACCCTGGCGGGCGGACCAATCCAGCTTATGCGCCAGGGAGCTGAGGCGGATACCCTGCAGTGGCTGCAGCACAACCTACCCAGCGGCACCTGTGTTGCAGTTGATGGCCGCACCTTGTCGGTGGCTGCCGAGCGCAAATTGCGTCAAGGCCTGCAAGCATGCCAGATACGCCTCAACACTCGCTTAGACCTGCCAGGGCTGCTCTGGCAGGATCGCCCAGCCGCACCCAGTGCAACCATCTTCGAGCCGCCGGCGGCATTTATCGGCAGCAGTCGCCAGAGCAAGCTGCAACGCTTGCGCTGCTGCATGGCCGACCAGGGCGCCACCCATCACATGATCTCGAGCCTCGACGACATCGCCTGGCTGTTCAATCTGCGCGGCAGCGACCTGAGCTACAACCCGGTATTCCTGGCACACGCATTGATCAGCCAGCACAGCGCCCGGCTGTTTGTCGCCGAAGGACGTATCGAGGCGACCTTGCGCGCTCAACTGACCCTACAAGGCATACGTCTGGAGCCCTACGAACAGGCCAGCACTGCCCTGGGCGAACTGGCGCCGGAAGAAACCCTGCTGCTCGATCCCAGGCGCGTCGCCCACGGGCTCATTACAGACCTGGATCCCTGCATCAAGGTGCTGGAAGCAACCAGCCCTTGCCTGCTACTGAAATCCTGCAAGGAGGCGTTCGAGGTGTTGCGCATCCGTGAAACCATGGAGCAGGACGGTGCCGCGCTATGCGAATTCTTCGCCTGGCTGGAACAGCACCTGGTTAGCCACAGGTTGACCGAGCTGGACATCGACACCCATCTGGTCGAGGCCCGCAGCCGTCGCCCTGGCTTCGTATCGCCGAGCTTCGCCACCATCGCGGCCTTCAATGCCAACGGCGCAATGCCACACTACCGGGCGACGGCCGAACAACATGCCTGCCTGGAGGGCGATGGACTGTTGCTGCTCGACTCCGGTGGCCATTATTTCGGCGGCACCACCGATATCACCCGCATGGTGCCGATAGGCACACCAAGCGCAGCGCAACGGCGCGATTGCAGCCTGGTTCTCAAAGGTATGATTGCCCTGTCCCGGGCCAGCTTTCCCAAAGCCATAGGCGCCCCGCTGCTCGATGCCATCGCCCGCGCGCCTCTCTGGGCCGAGGGCCTGGATTACGGCCACGGCACGGGGCATGGGGTGGGCTACTTTCTCAACGTACACGAAGGCCCTCAGCGGATTGCCTATCACGCGCCGGTGACGGGCGACGACGCCATGCTCGCGGGCATGGTCACCTCGATCGAACCGGGTCTGTATCGACGCGGGCAATGGGGCGTACGCTTTGAGAACCTGGTCCTCAACGTCCCCACCGATGGGAGTGAAGATTCAGCGTTCCTACGTTTCGAGACACTGACTCTATGCCCGATCGATACCCGCTGCCTGGACCTCTCTTTGCTCAACCAAGAGGAGCGGGACTGGCTTGATGACTACCATCGCCTGGTCCGCAAGCGCCTTTCGCCTTTACTGGAAGGGCGCGCATTGAACTGGCTGCAGGCACGCACTCAGGTAGTCGGCGCCGCTACCGACCATCGAGCGGCCTAAAAGCCGCTTCAGCTGCTGTCAGCGGTTGAACCGCTCGGCCAGGCTATGCAGATAGTCCGCCATTTCTTCAAGTTCACGGCCAACCGTTGCGCCCTGGTGAGCCTGCCCGGCGCTGCTGTCGGAGAGCTGCGCGATCCGCGTGATCTGTCGACTGATGTCTTCAGCGACGTGACTCTGTTCCTCTGCAGCTGAAGCCATTTGCTGACTCATGCCGGTGATGCGGCTGACCGACTCACTGATGCCGTCCAGCGCGGTGCGTACCGACTCAACGCTCTGCACGCTCTGCCGCGAGATTTCATCACCGCGCTGGGCCGTAACCACCGCGCGCTCGGCACCCGCGCGCAGCGAAGCGATGATCTGGTGGATCTGCTCGGTCGACTCACGGGTGCGCGAGGCCAGTGAACGCACCTCATCAGCCACTACGGCAAAGCCACGGCCCTGCTCGCCTGCGCGGGCAGCTTCGATGGCCGCGTTGAGCGCGAGCAGGTTGGTCTGTTCGGCAATCGAGGTAATCACATCGGCCACGCTGCCAATCGATTGGGTCGAGTTGGCCAGGTCATTGACCGCCTGGCCGATGTCGGACACCGCGGTGGCCATGTGCTTCATGGCATCAAGGCTACCGACAGCCAACTCACGTCCCTGCCGGGACAGGTTGTCGGCGTCCTGGGCGGCAAGGGAGGTGTTCTGTACGTTGTGCGCGACCTCCTGAATGGTCGCCGCCATTTCGTTGATCGCGGTGGCCGACTGATCAGTTTCAGCGCGCTGCTCATCAAGCAGTTCAGCAGTGGCGTTGGACAGGTGCGCCGACTGCGCGGCGTGCTTGCGCACATTGGTGGCAGCATCTTCCATGCGCGTCAGAGCGGTTTGCAGGCGTGCTTCCTCGCTGACCATCGCCATATCAAGCAAGCCTCGCGCGCCCGGGTTGTCACTGTAGGTCAGGGCGACCAGCGGGCTGGTATACGCCTTGGGGTGTGCCGCCAGAATCGTGTAGACCCACTGCCGTGCACTGCGTTGCTGATAAACCCCCATGACGACCAGCAGCACAGCAATCGCAGCCATTAGCCAGGGCCCATCAAGCAATGCATGCACCGCCAGAATCAATGCCCCGAACAGCAACATTGGCCAGGCAATAAGCAGTTGCTGAGACAGCGCACCTAAACGCGACACAGCTGGCTTGCCGGCTCGCAGCCGGGCATAAAGCGCCTCAGCGCGACGCTTCTGCGCGTCGCTGGGCCGCGAGCGCACCGACTCGTAGCCGACCATGCGCCCACCCTCATAAATCGGCGTGACATAGGCGCTGACCCAATAGAAGTCGCCATTCTTTGAGCGGTTCTTGACCAGGCCCATCCAGGGTTTGCCCTGTTTGATGGTGTCCCACATATGGCCAAAGACCGGCTCCGGCATATCGGGGTGACGCACCAGGTTATGCGGCTGGCCAATCAACTCCTCGCGAGTAAAACCACTGATGGCGACAAACGCATCATTGCAATAGGTGATATTGCTGTTCATGTCCGTGGTGGAGATCAGACGCTCATGCTCATTGAAGGTCCACTCGCGCTGGGTAACTGGTAGATTTTGACGCATGGTGATTCCCTGGAAATTTTGTCCTACAACGAGTGTAGAGCACACCTGACATGCGCAATGATTCGGCCATATAAATTATTTCTGAATAGAATCTTGGGCGAATAAAGCGAGAAACCTGGCTTTGCGCCCATTCAAGCGCCGCTGAGTTGGGCCTTGAGCAGGTCGCGGAAAGTCTGCAGCAACGGCTCGCGCGAACGGCCGCGGCGCAGAATTTGCGAGAACGGTGCCTGGTAGCCAAAAGTCGCCGGCAGCAGCACGCGCAGGCGGCCTTGATCGACCCACGGCTGGGCATAGTGTTCGGGCAGGTAGCCGACATAAGCGCCGGAGAGCACCAGAATCAGCTGCGCCTCCATCGACTCCACGGTAGCCGCGCTGTGCTTGAAGCCATGGCGTGCCAGCTCTGCCTGGCTCCAGTAGCCACGCCCGACCATGCGCTGCTGGGTGATCACTTCCGCCGGGATGCGCCGCTCGCTGAACAACGCGTGCCGCTCACTGCAATACAGCCAGTGCTGCTCGCGGTACAGCGGCTGGTAAACCAGGCCGTTCATGCGCGTGGAGAAGGCGCCGATGGCCAGATCGAGGCGGTTGTCGAGCACACCCAACTGCAACTCATAGGGGCTCATCACCGACAGGTGCAGGTGCACCGCTGGATGTTCCTGGCTGTACGCGCCAATCACCTCAGCCAGGGGCAGCGCCGGATCACCGACGGTGGAGTCAAGCACACCCAGGTTGAGGGTGCCGCGCAGCTCGCCCTTGAGCGCCGCCGAATAACGCTCGAAGCCTTCGAGCTCACCCAACAGACGCAGGGTTTCCTGGTAGAACAGGTCACCCTTGCTGGTCAGGCTGAAGCCGCCGCGCCCACGGTGGCACAGGCTCAGACCCAGTTGCGTTTCAAGCTGGCTCATGTAGGTGCTGATGGCCGAGGTGGACAGGTTGAGGTCCTGCTGCGCTGCGGCAAAACCCTGGTGGCGCACCACCGAGACAAAGATGCGCAGCAATTTCAGATCAGGCAGGGACAGGCTCATCAAGGCTCCGGTCAGGCGATGGGCGTGGACACCGGCGAAGTCTAGCGACCCGCAAGATGCGATGCACCCGCTAAATGTTCAGAAAAACCTGAACTAAGTATTTGGCCTACACCGATTGATCCGTAGCGCCGCAGCAGCGAACAATCGACTCCAGAACAACGAGACACCGGCCTTGCCGGCTGTCACCGAACGGCACGTACCGTTCCCTTGCCAAACTGCCGCAGACCACTCCTCAACGGAAACGGCCATGCGACTGGAACTCTTTCGTACCCTCTGGGGCTATCGCGGCACCTGGCAACAGGCTATCGACGAGCTGCTCAGCGCCGGCTTCGACGGCCTCGAAGCCCGCGTCCCGGAAACCGCAGCGCAACGCACCAGCAACGCCCGCCTGCTGCGCGACCAGCGTGTGCCCTATATCGCCACCCTCTTCACCTCCACCCCGGTGTTGCCACGCCAGAGCGACGGCGTCGAGGAGCACCTGCAGGATTTGGCCCACAAGCTCGACTGGGCGGCAGAGCTATCGCCGAACAAGGTCAATATTCTCGCCGGCAACGACCGCTGGCCGATGGCCGAGCAGGTCGAGTTCTTCGGCCGTGCTATCGAACTGGGCAAGGCCAGCGGCCTGCACTGCTGCTTCGAGATCCACCGCGGCCGCTCGCTGTACAGCCCCTGGGTAACCCTGGAGTTGATCCGCCACCTGCCCGAGCTGCGCTTTACCAGTGATATCAGCCACTGGCTGGTGACCTGCGAACGCCTGCTCGATGACCCGGCGGACGACCTCAGCGCCTTTGTCGAACGGGTCGAGCATATCCAGGCGCGGGTCGGTTATGACCAGGGCCCGCAAGTGCCGCACCCCGGCGCGCCGGAATACGCCGACAGCCTGGCCTTCCATCAGCGCCACTGGGAAAGCATCTGGCACAGCCAGGAGCGCCGGGGCCATAGCAGCACCAGCATGACCCCCGAGTTTGGCCCCGACGGCTACCTGCACCACCTGCCCTTCACCGATATGCCGGTGGCCGATCTGTGGCAGTTGAACCAGTGGATGGCCACGTGCGAACGCCAGCATTTCCATCGCTTCACCAGCCGTTGAGAACGCCGATGAACAGCACCACCAAACACTTCACCGAAATCCCCGTGGTCGACATCGCTGGATTGTTCAGCGCCGACCAGGCTGCGCGCCAGGCCGTGGCCGACGAACTGGGCCGTGCCGCCCGTGACGTCGGCTTTCTGTATATCAGCGGCCATGGCATCGAACAGGCGCTGATCGACGGCTTGCACCAGGCCGCCGAGGCCTACTTTGCCCAACCCCTGGACGCCAAGATGCGCCACTACATTGGTGCGTCCGAGAGCCACAAGGGCTTCGTTCCCGAAGGCGAGGAGCGCTACAGCGCCGGCAAACCGGACCACAAGGAAGCCTTCGACATCGGCTTCGAGGTGCCTGCCGACAACCCGCTGGTGCGGGCCGGCACGCCGCTGCTGGGGCCGAATCACTGGCCCACGCTGCCCAGTTTCAAGGAAGCCATACAGGCCTACTACGCACGCATATTCCAGCTCGGTCGCACGCTGTTTCGCGGCTTCGCCCTGGCCCTCGGCGTGCCGGAAAACACCTTCGACGAGATGGCCAACTTCCCGCCCTCCAAGCTGCGCCTGATCCACTATCCGTTCGATGGTGACGCCCAGGATGCCCCCGGCATTGGCGCCCACACCGACTACGAGTGCTTCACCATCCTGCTCGCCGACCGCCCGGGCCTGGAGGTGATGAACGACCTCGGCCAGTGGATCGACGCGCCACCTCGTGACGGCAGCTTCGTCGTCAACATCGGCGACATGCTCGAAGTGATGAGCGCCGGCACGTTCGTTGCCACCTCGCACCGCGTGCGCAAGGTCAGCCAGGAGCGCTACTCCTTCCCGTTCTTCTATGCCTGCGACTACCACACACAGATCCGCCCGCTGGCGCAGTTCGAGGCCGCCGGCCAGTCGTACGAAACCATCAGCATCGGTGAGCACATGTGGAGCCAGGCCCTGCAGACCTACCAGTACCTGAAAAAGCGCGTCGAGGACGGCCAGTTGCAACTGCCCGAACGCGCGCGCCGGCCCTCGAGTTTTGGCCACCTGAAACACCAGCCCAACTCACTTTGACCTTCGACTGCCAACACAAAAACTGACCCGGAGATAACCACAATGGCAATTCGCACCCCGCTGCGCCGCACCGCCCTGGCCATCGCCTGCACCCTGGCTGGCTTGTTCCCGTTCGCCGCCCAGGCCGCTGAAACAGCCAAGACCCTCGCCGAGGGAGAGCTGAAAGTCGGCATGGAGATTACCTACCCGCCGTTCGAGTATTACGAGGGCGACCAGGTAAAAGGTTTCGACCCCGAGGTATCCGCCGCCCTGGCCAAACGCCTGGGCCTGACCGCGAGCTTTAGCGATATCACCTTTCCCAACCTGATCCTCGGCCTGGATGCCAACCGCTTCGACACCATCATCTCCGGCATGTACATCCTGCCCGAACGCCTGGAGAAGGCCGACGCCATTCCCTACGCGAAAACCGGCGCAGCGATCATGGTGCGCAGTGACGCCGCGAAGAAACCCACCACCCCTGAAGAACTGTGCGGCCTGACGGTTGGCCTGCAGCAAGGCACCTCGTGGATTCCGGCACTGGAGAAAGTCTCTGCCGGCTACTGCGCAGAAAACGGCGCGGGCGCGATCACCATCAACCAGTACCCGACCACCGCTGAAACCTCCCAGGCCCTGCTCTCCGGCCATATCCAGGCGCACCTGGAAATCGACGCCGCCTCGCTGCTGATCGTCGAAAAAGCCCGGGGCCGTATCGCCATCAGCACCAAGAGTTCGATCTACCCGCAGGTGCTGGGCATCTACGTGAAAAAGGGCAACGCCCAGTTGCTCGATGCCCTGAAAGCCGCGCTGGACGACTTCAAGGCCAGCGGCGAATACGCCGAACTGCTGAAGAAATACAACCTGGAAGAAGCCTGAGAAAACAGCTGCAAGCTACAAGCCTCAAGCAACAGCCGTTCAATGTTCGGCTTGTCGCTTGAAGCTTGCGGCTGCCCTTGAGGTCACCTATGCAATTTGAATGGAGCTACTTCTTCTCGCTGTTTTCGCTGCCGGCCTTCTGGTCGGCCAGCTGGACAGTGATCAAGCTCAGCACCCTGGCCTGGCTGATCGGCCTGGTGCTCGGCTTTGCCCTGGCCAGCGCCAAGCAGGCCGCGAGCCGCTGGGTGAGCACGCCTGCCTCGCTGTACATCTGGTTCTTTCGCAGCGTGCCGCTGCTGGTGCTGCTGATTTTCGTCTACAACCTGCCGCAACTGCTGCCCGCCAGCGGCGCGCTGCTGTCCAACCCATTTTACGCTGGCCTGCTGGCCCTGGTACTGACGGAGGCGGCCTATATGGCGGAGATTCATCGCGGTGGTCTGCTCTCGGTGGCCAAGGGGCAACGCGAAGCCGCGCGCGCCCTGGGCATCAGCGCGCTGGGCAGGCAACGCCTGATCGTGGTGCCGCAGGCGTTTCGCATCGCCCTGCCGACCCTGACCAATGAGTACGTGACCATCGTCAAGCTGACCTCGCTGGTCTCGGTGATTTCGCTCAGCGAGCTGCTGCTGGTCGGTCAGCGCCTGTATGCGCAAAACTTTCTGGTCCTGGAAACCCTCGGCGCCGTGGCGGTGTACTACGTGCTGATCGTCAGCCTGTTCGGCTGGGGCCTGCAGTACCTCGAACGCTACCTCGACCTTAGCCGGCGCACGCCCAATGCCCTGGACGATGGCCTGCTCAGCGAACTGCGCAGCCAGTTACCCCACAGTGAGACCGCCCCCAACTACACCAGCCGCCCCGGTACGCCGGACGCCCTGCGCCTGAGCCGCATCCACAAAAGCTATGGCAGCCATCAGGTGCTCAAGGGCGTCGACCTGGCCGTGCGCCCCGGCGAGGTGATTTCCATCATTGGCCCGTCCGGCTCCGGCAAGACCTCGCTGATCCGCACCGTCAATGGCCTGGAGCGGATCGACCAGGGCGAGATCGTGCTGTTTGGCGAAAGCTTTATCCAAACCGGCGACCACCCCGACAACCGCCGTCAGCGCGAGGGCGTACGCCGCATTGGCATGGTGTTCCAGAGTTTCAACCTGTTCCCGCACCGCACCATTGTCGATAACGTGCAGCTCGCCCCGCGCTACCACCGCCTGGACAGCGCCACCGCGTTGCGCAACCAGGCCCTGGCCCTGCTCGACAAGGTCGGCCTGCTGGCCCATGCCGACAAGTACCCGCACCAGCTCTCCGGCGGCCAGCAGCAACGCGTGGCGATTGCCCGCGCCCTGGCGATGAAACCGGACATCATGCTGTTCGACGAACCCACCTCAGCCCTTGATCCCGAGCTGGTCGGCGACGTGCTGGCGGTGATCCGCGACCTGGCCCGCGAGGGCATGACCATGCTGATCGTCACCCACGAGATGGACTTCGCCCTGTCCATCTCCGACCGTGTGCTGTTTATGGAAGACGGCCAGATTCAGCTCGATGCCTCGCCCCAGGCGATCCGCGACGGCGCCCACGAACGCGTGCGCCGCTTTATCGGCCTGGAGAACCCATGAACGACATCACCACCGACTACGGCAATGACCAACCGTAGGGTGCGCCGCGCGCACCACGCCCCCCAGCGCCAGGGGTTTCAACATAACTTCAAACAATCCTGAACTAAGTTTTTGTCCCTGCCGATTTTTCCCATTCACCCTGTGGCCAAGAATCCGGCCACAACCACAACGAGCCTGAGGCCCCGCCATGGACAAGATTCTCCACCAGCCCCTGGGCGGCAACGAAATGCCCCGCTTTGGCGGCATCGCCACCATGATGCGCCTGCCGCACATCCAGAAAACCGAAGAGAAACGCGAGCTGGACGTCGGCTTCGTCGGCGTGCCGCTGGACATCGGCACCTCGCTGCGCTCCGGTACCCGCTTCGGCCCCCGCGAGATCCGCGCCCAATCGGTGATGATCCGCCCCTACAACATGGCCACCGGCGCTGCGCCCTTTGATTCCCTGAACATTGCCGATATCGGCGATGTACCGATCAACACCTTCAATATGGCCGAGGCCATCCGCATCATCGAGGAGGCCTACGACGAGATCCTCGACCTCGGCATCCTGCCGCTGACCCTGGGCGGCGACCACACCATCACCCTGCCGATTCTGCGCGCGATCAAGAAGAAGCACGGCAAGGTCGGCTTGGTGCATATCGATGCCCACGCGGATGTGAATGACCATATGTTCGGCGAGAAAATCGCCCACGGCACCACCTTCCGCCGCGCGGTCGAAGAAGACCTGCTTGATTGTGACCGCGTGGTGCAGATCGGCCTGCGCGCCCAGGGCTACACCGCCGAAGACTTCAACTGGAGCCGCAAACAGGGCTTCCGCGTGGTCCAGGCCGAAGAATGCTGGCACAAGTCCCTGACCCCGCTGATGGAAGAAGTGCGCGCCAAGGTCGGTGGCGGACCGGTGTACCTGTCGTTTGACATCGACGGCATCGACCCAGCCTGGGCACCCGGCACCGGCACCCCGGAAATCGGTGGCCTGACCACCATCCAGGCCATGGAAATCATCCGCGGCTGCCAGGGCCTGGAGCTGATCGGCGGCGACCTGGTGGAAGTCTCCCCACCCTACGACACCACCGGCAACACCTCGCTGCTCGGCGCCAACCTGCTCTACGAAATGCTCTGCGTACTGCCCGGCGTGCAGCGCCGCTGAATGCCACCCATAACCTCTAGAAATACCAGGACGCCGGCCATGACCACCTGCGGTGAATTTCTCGTCAAACAGCTCCAGGCCTGGGGCGTCGACACCGTATTCGGCATCCCCGGCGTGCACAGCGTCGAGCTGTACCGCGGCCTGCCAGGCAGCGGCATCCGCCATATCACCCCGCGCCACGAGCAGGGTGCCGGCTTTATGGCCGACGGCTATGCCCGCGTCAGTGGAAAACCTGGGGTGTGCTTTATCATCACCGGGCCAGGCATGACCAATATCCTTACCGCCATGGGCCAGGCCTACGCGGACTCGATCCCGATGCTGGTGATCTCCAGCGTCAACGAGCGCAACCGCCTGGGCCTGGGCAAGGGCTACCTGCACGAGTTGCCGAACCAGCGCGCGATGAGCGCAGGCGTCACCGCCTTCAGCCATACCCTGATGAGCGTCGAGGAACTGCCCGGCGTGCTGGCCCGCGCCTTTACCGTGTTCGAGGGCGAGCGGCCGCGACCGGTGCATATCGAACTGCCGCTGGACATCATCAGCGCCGACGCCACGCACATGGCGCTGGCGCCACGGCCGCTGATCAAACGCCCGGCGCCCAACCGCAGCCTGATCCGCGACGCCGCCGCGCGCCTGAAAAACGCTCGCCGCCCGCTGTTATTGCTGGGTGGCGGCTGCGTCACCGCCCAAGCCGAAGCCCGCGCCCTGGCCGCTGCGCTGGATGCGCCCACCGCGCTGACCATCAACGCCAAAGGCTTGCTGCCGCCAGGCCATCCGCTGTTGCTGGGCAGCAACCAGTCGTTGCCACCGGTGCGGCAACTGGCCCTGGACGCCGACGTGGTGCTGGCCATCGGCACCGAGCTGGGCGAGACCGATTACGACGTGGTGTTCGACGGCCAGTTCAGGCTCGGCGGCGAGCTGATCCGCATCGACATCGACGCGCACCAGCTGCAGCGCAACTTCACCCCGGCCCTGGCCATCCAGGGCGATGCACGCCTGGCCATGCGCATGCTGATGGCCGAACTCAACCCTGCCGAGGCCAGCTCCAACAGCCCCGGCGCCCAGCGCACCGCCGCCGTGCAGGCGCAACTGGCCGACGACTTCGCTGGCTGGGCGCACTACCGTCAGCTGTTCGATACGCTGCTGGAGGTGCTGCCCGATGCGCGTTTTGTCGGCGACTCGACCCAGACCGTCTACAGCGGCAACCACCTGGTCGAGCTGGACGGCGCGCGGCGCTGGTTCAACGCCTCCACCGGCTACGGCACTCTGGGCTACGGCCTGCCGGCGGCCATCGGCGCCAAGCTGGCCGAGCCGCAGCGCCCGGTGATCAGCCTGATGGGCGACGGCGGCCTGCAGTTCACCCTGCCTGAGCTGGCCAGCGCGGTGGAAGCCCAGGTCGGCATCATCGTGCTGCTGTGGAACAACGCCGGTTACGGCGAGATCAAGCGCTATATGCAGCGCCGTGATATCGAGCCGCTGGGCGTCGACATCTATACCCCAGACCTGCTGGCCATCGCCCGGGGCTACGGCTGCGCCGCCGAGCGAGCACGTGATCACCAGCACCTGCGCGAGCTGCTGCGCAGTGCGCCGACAGACCGCCCGTTGATTATTGAAGTGCTGGAGGCCCCGCCCTTTCACCCGCAATAGCACGGCGTCGCTCCCGGGTGTCGCTGCGCTCGACCCAGGCTACGAACCTGAAAAACCGGTATCGGTCGCGGCTAAAGCGGAGTGCCGCCCAGCCCCTCCTACAAAAGGCCCACCTCGCTTGCTGTGGGAGGGGCTTTAGCCGCGACACCCACACAACAAGAACCACCGTAATCACTGACTGCCGCGTTACCCATACCTACAATCAAACATCGGGGAGTCGTTTCATGTTCAAGAATCTCAGCCAGTACTTTGGCCAGGACAGCCTGGCGCCAACATCGGCGGCGCACCGCAGCCTGGGCTTTGGCGGCACCACCGCGCTGTGGCTAGGCGCCAACGTGGTGGTCACCACCATTCTCACCGGCATGCTATTGGTGCCGGATCTGCCCTTTTTGCAGGCGCTGCTGATCGTGTTGGTCGGCTCGGGCATCGGCATTCTGCCGCTGGTACTGGTTGGCCTGATGGGCCAGCGCACCGGCCTGACCACCATGGTGCTGGCGCGCGGCAGCTACGGGCCGCTGGGGGCCAAGCTGCCCTCGCTGGTGAATTTGCTGACCCTGCTGGCCTGGAGCTGGATTCAAGCCCTGCTGGCCGGCATGAGCCTGAACTACGCGGTCGAGCACCTGACCGGCTACTCCAACCTGCCGCTGTTCACCATCCTCTGCGAAACCCTGGTGCTGGCCATCGCCCTGCGCGGCCACCTGGGCATTGAGCGGGTCGAACGCTGGGCGGCGATTGGTATGCTGCTGCTCACGGCGGCAGTGTTCTATGCCATGGGCCGCAACTTCGAGTTCAGCGCGCTGCTGAGCATGCCCCAGGAGCCGCGCAACGAAATCACCCCCGGTATCGCCTTCGATATCGTCATCGCCACGGCGTTTTCCTGGATTCCGCTGGCGGCTGATTACAACCGCAACTGCCGCAGCCAAGGCATCGCCGCCACGGGCACCTGGGTTGGCTATGTCGCGGCCACACTCCTGGCTATGGGCCTCGGTGCCACGGTCTCGGGGTTCTCGGTGCTCGGCGGCATGGAGCAAACCTATGACCCGGCCGTGCTGCTGGCGGGCTTCGGCTTTGGTCTGCCGGCGGCCATTGTGGTGTTTCTCTCGGTAATGACCACCAACGTCATGTGCGTCTACAGCGCCTCGCTGTCGTACCTGAACATCAGCCCGAAAACCCGCTTCTGGAAACCGGCGCTGTGCATCGGTGTGCTGTCGATCCTCGGCTCGCAGATCCCCGGCATCCTCGACAACTTCCAGAGCTTTCTGCTGGTCATCGGCAGCGTGTTTATCCCGGCCTTCGCCGTGCTGATCGCCGACTACTTCGTGATCCATCGCGGTCAGTACGAGGTCGCCGACCTGTTGGATGAAAACGGCGGGCGCTATCGCTACCTGGCGGGCATCAACCCGGCAGCGTTCGCCGCCTATGCGCTGGGGGCGGCGCTGGCCTACTACTGGGGCTGGGTCTCCCCGCTGCCAGTGGGCGCCTCGCTGCCGGTGTTCGTGATCACCGCCGTGGGCTATGTCATCCTGCGCCGCTGGGTGCTGGTGCCGCAAGCACCTAGGCTGACGCAGCAAGGTTGATGGGCAACGAAAGCATTCCCGGGTATCGCTGCGCTCAACCCAGGCTACCGCTATGTGGCGCCGTCGTTTTTGTAACCTGGGTTGCGCGCCGCCCGCAGGGCATCCACCGGTAAAGAGCGAGGGCCGCTATGAAAATTGTCAGTCGCGACCGCTGGTTCGAGGTCGAGCACCGTTACGACGGCATCAGCCTGATCCACGAGCCTTACGTGCGGCCGTTCTACCGCTGCAACATGTGGCATATCCAGGGGCGTGAGCGCGATGCGCTGGTCGACTCCGGTTCCGGCCTGGTCAGCCTGCGTGAGCAACTGCCCTGGCTGACGGAGAAACCGTTGCTGGCGGTGGCCAGCCATTGTCATTTCGACCATATCGCGGGCCACCATGAGTTCAGCGAACGCCTGGTGCACCCGGCCGAAGCGGACATTCTGGCGGCGCCCGACGGGGCCAATACCCTGGCCACCGCCTTTGTCGGCGACGAGATGTTCGAGGCCCACCCGGATTGCCCGCTGTGCTATGCCGAGTACCGGGTCAGGGCCGCACCTGCCACCCGGCTGATCGACGAAGGCGATGTGCTCGACCTCGGTGATCGCGTGCTGCAGGTGCTGCACACACCCGGCCATTCACCAGGCGGTATCAGCCTGTGGGAAGCGCAGACGCAGACGCTGTTTTCCGGCGATATCCTCTATGACGGCCCGCTGATCGAAGACGCCTACCACTCCGACCTGCACGCCTACGCGCAAAGCCTGCGTCGCTTGCACGAAATGCCGGTGCGTACCGTGCATGGCGGGCACTTTGCGAGCTTTTCGGGCACACAGATGCGGGCGCTGATCGACAACTGGTTTGTCGAGCACCCGGATTTGGCATAAAAGCATTTAGAGCAGGCCGAACGGCCTGCTTATGGAAACCCGAAGTACCGCAGCGCGTTAGCGGCGACGCGGCGCCTGTTGCGGTCGGCGCGGATCGTTCTGGCGCACGGGGATGGGCTGCAACACTGGCTTGTCCAGCAACCCCAGAGCGACCAGCAGGTCGTGCAGGGCGTTGTATAACTTGGCGATCATGAGGTACCTCCTGCCAAGGGTGGCGAAAGCGTGCTTCGAGCACGCTTTACAAGCCTAGATGAAACCGTGGAAAACTGCGCGCCTATTCCTGCATCAGGCTGTTTCAAGCGCGCTGGTTATGGCTAAAAGGTCGCGCGCATGCCCACGTACAGGGTACGTCCGGGCCCCGGTTCAAAGTAGCGTCGATTGTTGTCGTTGATCCTTACATTGTCGAAATAACGGCGATCAAACAGGTTATCGAGCCCCAAGTAAGGTTCCCATACCTGCCCACCGGCCTCGAAGCGCTTGCCGACTCTGGCGTTCCACAGCGTATAGCCGGCCACCGACACCTGATTGGCGTCTTCGGCATACATGCCGCCCACAGCCTGCATATTCAGCCGCGCATAGTAGCTCGCCCGCTCGAAGCCCAGTTCAGTGAACAGGTTATGCCGGGGAATGCCAGGAATATCGTTGCCGGCAAAATCCCCACCCGCCGTGCGGTAATCCTCGAAACGAAAGCGGCTGTAGCTGTAGGCGCTCGACAAGCGCCAGGCGTCGGCGAACTGCCAGTCCAGGCTGGCCTCAAAGCCCTCGCGCCGAGAGGCGCCGGCATTGCGGAAGTAGTTACGGTCATTGAGTCTAAAACCGATCAGCTCGTCCTCAAGAGTCATGCTGAACAGCGCCAGGTCGTAGCGCAGCCCTGGCCATTCGCCCTTAAAGCCCACCTCGCGGTTTAACGCACGGGAGGGTTCCAGCGACGGATTGAAACCGCCACCAGCCGGGTTGGCCAGTTCGTTGACCGCTGGGGCTTCAAACGAGGTTGAAAGCCGCCCATAGAGTGACTGGTGCTCATCCAGGCGATAGCTCAGGCCGGCGCTGTAGTTCCAGTCGCGCAGGGTCCGTGAACCGGAATCATCGCCATTCGTAGGGCGGATGAAGTGGTCGTCCACCGCCAGGCGCACGCGGTCGTAACGCAACCCCAGGGTCGCCTGCCAGGCCTCGCTCAAGGCGATTTCATCTTGAATAAACAGTCCGCTGCTCGCGGCCTTTTCATCCTGGCGCAGAGTTTCATCACCACGGGTGCCGAGCAGGCTGTTGTAGCGGCGACGGTCATCACGCTGGGCTTCCAGGTCTACCCCGCTGGTAATGGTGTGGGCCAGGCCAAACAGCTCGCGTTTATGGCTGTACTGGGCGCCAACGCCAGCGAAGGTGCGGTCGAAAGTGGTCTGCCCACCGTTGGGAAACGCCAGACGATTGCCGAACTGGCGCTGGCCGATATAGCTGCGCAGCTGGTAGGTGTCGGCACCCGGCCCGAAGCCCTCCCACACCAGGCCCAGGCGCTGCTGACGAATATGTTCGTCAGCGTCATACGCCAGATTATTGGGCGCCGCCTGGCGGCGATCCCCACGCACTTCAGCGGCGGTGAGCCCGCCGGGGTCTTCGGCGCGGTTGTCGATGGCGTTAAAGGTCAGCCCGAGCCGCCCGGCGTCGCTGTACCAACGCAGTTTGCCGCTGAGCGTATTGGTTTCGGCGCGGCTGTGCTCGCGGTAGGCATCCAGCACCGTGCTGTTGAAGGCCAGCACGCCGCCCAGGTTGCCGGCCATGCCGCCGGTCTCGACCCGCGCCCGGCGATAACCCAGCCCACCGGTACTCAGGTCGAAAAACGAATAAGGCGTAGCCGGTGGCTCGCGGGTTTCGATGGCCAGCACGCCGCCAGCAGCGTTGCCATAGAGCACCGAGGCCGGCCCGCGAATCACCTCCATACGCTCGACCAGGCCCAGGTCCAGGCCGTCGAGTTCGGTCTGCCCGTCCGGCATGGTCAAGGGCACGCCATCGACCAGCACGCGCACACCGCGCACACCAAAACTGCCGCGCGCACCAAAACCGCGGATCGACGGGCGCAGGCCCTGGGCCAGGTTATAGCGGTTCTGGCTGAACACCCCAGGCACCGGTGCCAGCAGGCGGTCGAGTGCCAGGTTCTGCTCGCCCTGGGATTGGTCGGCTTGCACCGCGCTGACGGCCGCCGGGCTGGTCAGCCAACGGCTGCTGGTACGTGGTGAGGTGATGACCAGCGGCGCCAGCTCGGCGGCCGGCTCGGTGGGCGAGGTTTCGGCCAGGCTAACGCCAGAGCCCGTGCACGCCAGTAGGCCGGCCGTGGCGCGTAACAGGGTTTTCACCGGGGGCATTCCTTATTTACAGAAAAGAAGTCTTGAGGTGTGACGGCGCGGCGCCTCATTCGGTTCGCTCGCGTTTACGCCGGTAGGGAAATACATCGATCACCGCGCCGTCGCGGATGGCCGTTTGCAGCCCCTGCCAGTAGGCCGCGTCGTACAGCTCACCGTGCAGCGTGCTGAACAGCCGGCGCTGGCGGATATCGGCGAACAGAAACGGCGGAAACTCCTCGGGAAACACGTCGTTCGGTGCAATCGAATACCAGGGTTCCGCGGCCATCTCGTCTTCGGGATAACGCGGCGGCGGAATTCGGCGAAAGTTGACCTCGGTGAGCAGACTGATCTCGTCGTAGTCATAGAACACCACGCGGCCATGGCGGGTGACGCCGAAATTCTTCAGCAGCATATCGCCGGGAAACACATTGGCCGCCGCCAGTTGTTTGATCGCCAGGCCGTAGTCATCCAGGGCCTCGCGCACCTGCGCTTCGCTGGCTTGTTCGACATACAAATTGAGCGGGGTCATGCGCCGCTCGGTCCAGCAGTGGCGCACGCGCACACTGTCGCCCTCAAGCAGCACGGTAGAAGGCGCCACTTCCAGCAGCTCGGCCAGGCAAGCCGGCTCGAACTTGCTCAGCGGGAAACGAAAATCGGCGAACTCCTGGGTATCGGCCATGCGTCCGACCCGGTCGATACTCTTCACCAGGCGGTACTTCTGGATCACCGTATTGCGGTCAACGGTCTTGGACGGCGAAAAGCGGTCCTTGATGACCTTGAACACCGTGTTGAAGCCCGGCAGAGTGAACACGCTCATGACCATGCCACGCACGCCGGGGGCCATGATAAAGCGGTCATCGGTACTGGCCAGGTGATCGATCAGCGCCCGGTAGAACTCAGACTTGCCGTGTTTGTAAAAGCCAATCGAGGTGTACAGCTCGGCAATGTGCTTGCCCGGCAGGATGCGTTTGAGAAAACCGACGAACTCCGCCGGTACCGGCACATCGACCATGAAATACGAGCGGGTGAAGGAAAAGATGATCGACACCTCGGCCTCGTCGGTGATCAGGGCATCGATCTGGATGCCCCGCCCTTCGCGGTGCAACAGCGGAATCACCAGCGGCCACTGCTCATCCAGGGTGAACAAGCGGCCAACCAGATAGGCGCCCTTGTTGCGGTACAGCACCGGTACAAAGAGCTCAACGCTAAGGGCTGGGTCCTTGCACACCCAGTCCGGCAGATCGGCACGCAGTTGCGCTTCCAGGCGTAGCAGATCACCCGGCAAATCCTCATAGGGCATCGCAAACGGGTAGTCGGCAAAGATCGCTTGCAGCAGCGCACCCAGGCCATCGCCCAACGCATAACGGCGCGTTTGCGCCGCCCGCTGACGGCCTTGCAGCGCCGGCCGGGTGGTATGGATAAACATGCAGCCGTCGTTGATCTGGTCATGGCTGAACAGGCTGCAGAAGCTGGAGTTGAACCAGGTTTCGGCCAACTCGTCATCCAGACGTCGGTCGATCAACTCAATGTAGGCCCGCTTCACCCGTGGCCAGTGCTCGACCGCCAGCAACGCCTCGCCATGCTGCTTACGCAGATGCTCGGCCAGGGCGGCGACCTGTTCTTCATAGAGGTTGATGCGCGCTACCGACGCCTGCTGCGCCGCCTGCCATTGGGCCTGCTCGAAGCGCGCCTGGGCACCGTCGGTAAGGCGGCGGAACAGTTCGCGGTAGGCGTCGAACCCGTCGAGTATCTGCCGTGCGATTTGCGTATCCGGCCATGGTTGCGCCACGGGCAAACTCCTGCAGAAAGCCTAAACAGCGAGCGCCGAGCTTAGCCAGTGATGGCAACGAGTAACAGCAGCGCAGCACGGCGACCCACTTTCATCGTTATCAAAATTTTTCGATGGGGTGAGCGTTGATCGTCGGTGGGAGGGGCTTTAGCCGCGACGGTTTCAGCGCCTGTAAGATCAATCGCGAATAAATTCGCTCCTACAAAAGCTACCTTTTGTCGTTATCGAGGGCCCTCGTTCCCACGTCGAGACGTCGAACCGTCCGCGTGGGCATGCAGCCAGAGACGCTCCGCGTCTCACTACAGCGGACGCGGAGCGTCCCGAGCGTGGGAACCATCTACGCGTGTATCGCCTTATGAAATGTAGCGCCGCTGCTGTTTAAAAGTCGAATTCGGATTGTCTTGAGGCGCGCGCACGGCAACACTGCTCGCCCTCATTGATGCCTGGGAGCTTATCGTGCGCCTCGCTGACCTTTTGCGTTTGCTGCTGCTTGCCGCCATCTGGGGCGCGAGCTTTTTGTTTATGCGCGTCATCGCCCCGGTGCTGGGCAGCATGCCGACGGCCTTCTTCCGCGCCAGCCTGGGTGCTGTGGGCTTGCTTGCGGTGTTGCTGGTGATGCGCGTGGGCTGGGATTTTCGCGGCAAACTCAAGCAGTGTCTGGTACTCGGGGTGATCAATGCGGGGCTGCCGTCGGCCATGTACTGCCTGGCCGCACTGGTATTGCCGGCCGGTTATTCAGCGATTTTCAATGCCACCACACCGATGATGGGCGTGCTGATCGGCATGCTGTTCTTCGCCGAGGCGTTGACCCTGAGCAAGGCCGCTGGCGTCGCCCTGGGCCTGTTCGGCGTGGCTGTGCTGACCCGCACCGGCCCGGTAGAGCTGGACCTGCAACTGTTGCTGGGTGCTCTGGCCTGCCTGGTGGCGACTGTCTGCTATGGCTTTGCCGGCTTTCTCGCGCGCCGCTGGATCGGCCAGCAAGGCGGGCTGGACAACCGCCTGACCGCGTTCAGCAGCCTGTGCGGTGCCAGCCTGTTTCTGCTGCCGCTGTTTCTCGGCTCCCTGGCGCTGCAGCCGCCAGCCAGTTGGGGTGGGCCGGCGGTGTGGGCGTCCATGGCCGGGCTGGGGCTGCTGTGCACCGCCCTCGCCTACGTGCTGTACTTTCGCCTGCTGAGCGACGTCGGCCCGGTCAAGGCCTCGACCACCACCTTTCTGATCCCGCCGTTTGGCGTGCTCTGGGGCGCGCTGCTGCTCGACGAGCCGCTGTCCTGGGCCTACCTGTATGGCGGTGTACTGATCGCCATCGCCCTCTGGCTGGTGGTACGCCCGAGTGCCACTGCACGCTGATCAGCGAGGACCTGGGTTGCTGAGCCTGCATGCGCGCAGAAACCCAGGCACCCAGGCATGTTAGCTAGCGCTGACGGAACACCAACACCAGCCCCAGCACGATCAAGCCCATACCCAGCAAGCTCAGGGGCGCCAGGCGATTGCCGAATACCAGGTAATCCAGCACGGCGGTGACCGCCGGCACCAGGTAGAACAGGCTGGTGACGTTGACCAGATTGCCCCGCGCGATCAGGCGGTACAGCAACAGGCTGGCGGCTACCGAAATCACCAAGCCCATCCACAGGGCCGGTAACCAGAAGCTGGCCGACATCTCCAGCTCGAATGGTTGGAACGGCACCACCAGTGCACACAGCAGCAAGCCGGCCAGGTACTGCGTCGGCAAGGTGCCCAGTGGGTTGTCACGAATACCCTTCTGCATGATGGTCCCCACCGTCATGGCGAGTAACGCCGCCAGGGCGCAGAGCATGCCACTCCACGACAGACCGGACAGCCCAATGCCCTGGAACACCACCAACACCAGCCCCAGCAGACCAAGGGCCAGGCCGAGCAGTCGGGCCGGCGACAAACGTCGCTCCAGGTAAACAGCGGTGAGTATGGGTTGGGTACCGAGCAGCGTGGCCATCAAGCCGGGAGTGACCTCCTGCTCAAGGGCTAGCAAGTAGAACACCTGATAGGCACCGACCAGCACCAACCCCGTGCGCCAGGCCGCCCAACGCGCGGCAGGCGACGCCGGACCATGCAAGGGCAACAGGCGCGCCAGCAACACAAACGCACAGCACGCCAGCACAAAGCGCACCAGCAGAAAGGCGAACGGTGAAGCATGGGCCAGGCCCAGTTTGGAAACGATCGCACCACTGCTCCACAGCAGCACGAACAAGGCTGTGGTGCCATAGGCAACCAGGGTATTGCGGCTCAAGACAATCATGAAAATGCCACCTGTACAGGCAAAACGATAGCGTCACGTCACGAGGACGGAAGGACGCAGGTCAGGGGAAGGCCGGGCGGCAGGCTGCGCAAGCAACCTGCTGCGGCCAGGCCTCAGGCCGCTGCTGGCGGCGGAGGCGCGTAGCCCGCTGGCGGGCTGACAGGTGGTGGTGCCAGGGAGGTAATCGCCGCAGGCGCCATCGACTGCTGCAACGCGTGCAGAACAGAGGACTGGATAGGCGACGCGGCGAAGAAGGACATGAGACGTCTCGACAAAGCGATCAGAAGTTGCCGGACTATAACCCTGCCCGGGCAAGCCTGACCAGCGCTCTGCCGATTAGCGCTGCGTGATGTTCAGGTCATCGGCCTGCGCCACCTGAAAGCGATGGGGATATCCCGGTTGGCTGTTGTAACCCGTGCAGACCATAACCACCGAAGACGCGTAGGAGCCCCGCCTCGGGGCGAAGCGATTGCAGCCATTCAGTGACTTCGGCGTTGCCCCTGGCATTCGCCGCGGGGCGCGGCTGCCATGAAAAGCATCGTCCCCGTGCAACAGGGCAGACCTATGCCCTCGCGAGGGCTACTGCTGCAGTTCCTGCTCGGTGAACATATCGCTGAACAGCATGCTCGACAGGTAACGCTCACCGGAGTCCGGCAGCACCACGACCATCGTCTTGCCCTGCATCTCCGGGCGCTCGGCCATGCGTACGGCCACGGCCATGGCTGCGCCGCAGGAAATCCCACAGAGAATGCCTTCTTCACGCATCAGTCGCAGGGCCATAGCTTTGGCGTCTTCGTCGGTCACCTGCTCGACCCGGTCGACCATGCTCAGGTCGAGGTTCTTCGGCACAAAACCGGCGCCGATGCCCTGGATTTTATGCGGGCTGGGTTTGACCTCGTCGCCGGCCAGGGTCTGAGTAATGACCGGCGAGCTGATCGGCTCCACCGCCACCGAGAGGATCGGCTTGCCCTGGGTCTGCTTGATATAGCGCGACACACCGGTAATGGTGCCACCAGTACCCACGCCACAGACCAGCACGTCGACCGAGCCTTCGGTGTCGTTCCAGATTTCCGGGCCGGTGGTCTTCTCGTGGATTGCCGGGTTGGCCGGGTTGTCGAACTGCTGCAGCAGCAGGTAATCCTGGGGGTTGGCGGCGGCCAGTTCGGCGGCTTTGTCGATAGCGCCCTTCATGCCCTTGGCCGCCTCGGTCAACACCAGTTCGGCACCGAGAGCCTTGAGCACCTTGCGCCGCTCCAGGCTCATGGAGGCCGGCATGGTCAGCAGCAGCTTGTAACCCCGCGCCGCCGCGACAAAGGCCAGGCCAATGCCGGTATTGCCCGAGGTCGGCTCGACCAGGGTCATGCCCGGCTTGAGTACGCCGCGTTCCTCGGCATCCCAGACCATGCTGGCACCGATGCGGCACTTGACCGAATAGGCTGGGTTACGCCCCTCGATCTTCGCCAGGATGGTGACCCCCTTGGGCCCGAGACGGTTGATCATCACCAGCGGCGTGTTGCCGATGGCCTGGGCGTTATCTGCGTAAATACGGCTCATGCTGCCTCTCCTTGATGCGCGAGGCACACAGCCTATGCCCGCTGCTGGCAGGCGTCCAGCCGCAAAAACGCTCGAACTCACCATGCACCCTCAGGGTCAATCACTGTGTCTGATTACCACCGGCCCTGCTTATGCTGCTCCGTAAACGCCTCCCGCTTATCCTGCTCGGCCTGGGCGCCCTGCTGCTCGCGCTGCACGTCACCCTACCCTACCTGGCGCGCGACTACCTGAATGGCAAGCTGGCCGAGATGGGGGATTACCGCGGGCAGATTGACGACATCGACCTGGCGCTCTGGCGCGGCGGCTACCGGATCAACGGCTTGCGCATCGTCAAAGCCGAGCGCGAAGCGCCCGTGCCGTTCGTCGATGCGCCACAGATCGATATTGCGGTGAGCTGGAATGAGCTCTGGCGCAAACGCGAGGTGGTCGCCCGCGTGGTGTTCGAGAACCCCGAACTGAACTTCGTCGATGGTGAAGGCGCAGACGACTCGCAGACCGGTGAAGGCGTCGACTGGGCTGAACAATTGAACAAGCTGCTGCCCATCACCCTCAATGAAGTACGGGTGAACAACGGCACCGTGGGCTTCCATAATTTCGCCTCGACACCACCGGTGGACATCAAGGCCACTGCGGTCAACGCCAGCCTGTATAACCTGACCAACGTGGCCGACGCCCAGGGCAAGCGCGTGGCCCGTTTCGAGGGCAACGCCCAACTGCTCGACCATGCGCCCCTGGAAGCCACGGCGGTGTTCGACCCGTACCACAACTTCGAGGATTTCGAGTTTCGCGTACGCGCCACCGACGTCGAACTGCCGCGCCTCAACGACTTCGCCAGCGCCTATGGCAACTTCGACTTCGCCGCCGGCACCGGCGATCTGGTGGTCGAGGCCAGCGCCGAGCAAGGCCAGCTCAGCGGCTATATCAAACCGCTGCTGCACAATGTGGAAATCTTCAACTGGCAACAGGATGTCGAGCGCGACGACAAAGGTTTCTTCCGTGGCCTCTGGGAAGCCCTGGTTGGCGGCGGCGAAGCCCTGCTGAAGAACCAGCGCCGCGACCAGTTCGCCACCCGCGTAGAACTCAGCGGCAGCGTGCACCAACAGAATGTCAGTACCTTCCAGGCGTTTATCGGCATCCTGCGCAATGCCTTTATCGAAGCTTTCGACCCGCGCTTTGAAGGCCCACCCGCGCAAGACTGAGCCACCGTGACTGCCCATTCAGTGACTGAATGACCCGTCTGCGTTCACAGTCGTGAAGCCGGCGCGGTATAGTCTCGCCCACTGTTCAACTGTCCGGGCGCGCCCCGTTCGAGGATTTTCCGATGAAGTTTGAAGGCACCCAGTCCTACGTCGCCACCGACGACCTCAAGCTGGCGGTCAATGCCGCCATCACCCTGCAACGCCCGCTGCTGGTCAAGGGCGAGCCAGGCACCGGCAAGACCATGCTCGCCGAGCAACTGGCCGAATCTTTCGGCGCGCGCCTGATCACCTGGCACATCAAGTCCACCACCAAGGCCCACCAGGGCCTCTACGAGTATGACGCGGTCAGCCGCCTACGCGACTCGCAGCTGGATTCGGACAAAGTTCACGACGTGCGCAACTACATCAAGAAGGGCAAGCTGTGGGAGGCCTTCGAGAGCGATGAGCGGGTGATCCTGCTGATCGACGAGATCGACAAGGCCGACATCGAGTTCCCCAACGACCTGCTGCAAGAACTCGACAAGATGGAGTTCTACGTTTACGAAACCAACGAGACGATCAAGGCCAAGCAGCGCCCGATCATCATCATCACCTCGAACAACGAGAAGGAACTGCCCGACGCCTTCCTGCGCCGCTGCTTCTTCCACTACATCGCCTTCCCGGACCGCGTGACCCTGGAGAAGATCGTCGATGTGCACTACCCCAATATCAAGAAGGACCTGGTCGCCGAAGCGCTGGACGTGTTCTTCGACGTGCGCAAAGTGCCGGGCCTGAAGAAAAAGCCCTCCACCAGCGAACTGGTCGACTGGCTCAAGCTGCTGATGGCCGACAACATCGGCGAAGCCGTGCTGCGCGAACGCGACCCGACCAAAGCTATCCCGCCCCTGGCCGGCGCGCTGGTGAAGAACGAGCAGGATGTGCAGTTGCTCGAACGCCTGGCGTTTATGAGCCGTCGTGCCAGTCGTTAAGAATAGGGAACAAGCCATGCACAGCGGCAGTTGCCTTTGCGCTGCAGTGAAATACCGCATCGACGCACCTATCGACTCGGCGAATCATTGCCATTGCGTGATGTGTCGCAAAGCCCATGGCGCGGCATTTGCCACTTACGTCAATGTGCGGCGCAAGCACTTTCACTTCACACAGGGCGAGGAATCACTGGGCCTCTATCACTCCTCACCGGGCGTGACGCGGACCTTTTGCAAAAATTGTGGCTCGACCTTGCAGTGGTACAGCGAACAGCCCCATCCGAACTGGCTTTCAGTAGCATTGGGCACGCTGGATACAGCAGTGGGCGAGATCGCTCAGACGCATATTTACCCGGAATCGAAAGCCGACTGGTACACCATCAATGATGGGCTGCCAGTGGAGCAGCGCTCCTAAAAGCGCCGCAATCAACCGAATTCACGAGGACGCAGCCATGCTGCTCAACCTATTCAACGAAATGCGCGCCGCCAAGGTGCCGGTGTCGGTGCGCGAGCTGCTCGACCTGATCAACGCGTTGAAGCACAACGTCGTGTTCGCCGATATGGACGAGTTCTACTTCCTCGCGCGCACCATCCTGGTCAAGGACGAGCGGCATTTCGACAAGTTCGACCGCGCGTTCGGCGCCTACTTCAACGGCCTGCAGAACCTCAACCAGCATATCGAGGCGTTGATCCCCGATGAGTGGCTGCGCAAGGAGTTCGAGCGTTCGCTGACTGACGAGGAGCGTGCCAAGATCGAGTCCCTCGGCGGCCTGGACAAGCTGATCGAGGAGTTCAAGAAACGCCTCGAAGAACAGAAGGAACGCCACGCTGGTGGCAATAAGTGGATCGGCACCGGCGGCACCAGCCCGTTCGGCTCTGGCGGCTTCAACCCGGAAGGCATTCGCGTGGGCGACGCCGGCAAGCGCCAGGGCAAAGCGGTCAAAGTGTGGGACCAGCGCGAGTACAAGAACCTCGACGACCAGGTCGAGCTGGGCACGCGCAATATCAAGGTAGCCCTGCGCCGCCTGCGCAAGTTCGCCCGCCAGGGCGCCCAGGACGAACTGGACCTGGACGGCACCATCGACCACACCGCGAAAGACGGCGGCCTGCTGAATATCCAGATGCGCCCGGAACGGCGTAACGCAGTGAAACTGCTGATCCTGTTCGATATCGGCGGCTCGATGGATGCCCACGTCAAGGTCTGCGAAGAACTATTCAGCGCCTGCAAGACCGAGTTCAAGCACATGGAGTATTTCTACTTCCATAACTGCGTGTACGAGTCGGTGTGGAAGAACAACCTGCGTCGCACCAGCGAGCGCTTCTCCACCCAGGACCTGCTGCACAAGTATGGCGCCGACTACAAGGTGGTGTTCGTCGGCGACGCAGCCATGGCGCCCTATGAGATCACCCAGGCCGGCGGCAGCGTCGAGCATTGGAACGAGGAGCCAGGTTACGTCTGGATCAAGCGATTTATGGAGAAGTACAAGAAGCTTATCTGGATCAACCCCTACCCCAAGGACACCTGGAGCTACACCGCCTCGACCAGCATCATGCGCGAGCTGCTCAACGAGCAGATGTACCCGCTGACGCTGCAGGGGCTGGAAGACGGCATGCGCTTTCTGTCCAAGTAACGCAAACAGGCCCGTTAGGGCCTGCTGTGTAAAGCCGGTTGGCCTAGGCCTTCTTGATCTTGAAGCGGCTCAGCTCCCGCTGCATCAACGAAGCGCGGTCCGACAGTTCCTTGGCTGCCACCGCACAGGCTTGTGAATTGGACTGATTCTTCTGCGTCACTTCGTCAATTTGCTCAAGGCCGATACTTGCCTGCTGCAAGCCGGAAGCCTGTTCGCTGGAGGCCTGGTAGATCTGTGACACCAGGTTGGAGACCGCGGTGGTGCCGGTGACGATGCTCTTCAGCGACTCGGCGGTGCGCCCGGCGATAATCATGCCGCGCTGGGTCTTGATCGACGAGTCGGCAATCAGCGCCGAGGTTTGCTGCGCCGCCTCGGCGCTGCGTGCGGCCAGGCTGCGGACTTCATCAGCGACCACGGCAAACCCGCGCCCCAGCTCGCCAGCCCGTGCGGCTTCAATCGCCGCGTTCAACGCCAGCAGGTTGGTCTGGGCGGCAATATTGTCGATGGTGGTGATAATCGCGGTGATGTCTTTGCCCGAGTTGTCGATTTCAGCCATGGCGGCAATCAGCTCGCTCATCAATTTGTCGCTTTCGCCGGCATCGGCGCGTGAGGTTTGCGATTGCAAGTCGGCCTTTTTCGCATTGGCGGCGTTGTCGCTGGTTTGCGCCGCCATTTGTGTCATCACCGCACTGATCTCGGTGATCGACGAAGCCGAGTTGGACGCCCCGTCCGACAAGGACTGACTCAGCTCGGTGACCTGTGCCGAACTGCCGGTGATCTGGGTCGCGCTGCGTTGCACTTCGGAGATCAGACCATTGAGGTTGCCAACCATCTTCTCCAGGGAAATACCCAGGGTGTCCTGAGGTGACGACAGCTGCACCTGCAGGTCCAGATCGCCCTCGGAGATACGCTCGGCGACCCGCACCTGGCGTTGCAGGCTTTGCGACATATCGTTGAGGGCAAAAGACAGTTGCCCGACCTCGTCCTCGGTTTTCTGCACCAGACGCTGGGAGAAATCACCCAGGCTGATATTGCCCGCCAGTACCGCAGCCTCGCGAATCGGCCCAACAATCTTTGCCGCGGTCAGCCACAGGGCGACCAGGGCCAGCAGGGAAATCACCAAGCCCGCGGACACCTGCCAGAAGCTGTTGCTGATACTGCGCGCCTGCAGTTCCTGCTCCAGGGCAATCGCCTGGCTCATGACTACGGCTTTAGGCAGGCGAATCAACAGCGCCCAGGGTTTGCCGGTGCGGCCTAACTCAATCGGCATCAGCACCTCGAAGTTCCCGGTACTCGGGTCGAGCAAGCTCTGGGCACGCCCCGCCTGGATGTCCCCCAGGACCTTTTCCCAGGACGTCGGCAGTAAGGTCTTGAGCGCCTGCCCGATCAAATCACTGCGCTGGCTGTCGGCAACTATTAATCCCTGGTTGCTCAGAATGGATACGGAACCTTTGCCGTCATACAGCTCAGTGGACATTTGCTCGCTGAGCTTCTGAATAAAAGAAATATCAAAGTCAGCCCCCACCACCCCATAAAATTTGCCATTGGCCACGATCGGCACTGACAAGGTGGTTAACCAGACATTCTTGCCCTGCACCACGTAGGGCAGCGGGTCCAGCACGCTTTCTGTCAAGGTGTCGCGCGGGCCGCTGTACCAGCCGCCTTTCAATACCCCGTTGGGGTGGCGATCCGCCGAGTCATACTCCACCAGCGGCTGTACCGCGATAGTGCCGTCGGCACTGCGCGTCCAGTACGGTGTAAAGCGCCCGGTCTGGGGATTATTGCCATCCTGATCGTTGCGAAACGCAGAATCCTGCCCGTCCAGGGCATCCGGCTCCCAGCAGGAATAAGTACCGTTGAAGTCGGGATTACTCTTCAGAACGCTGAGCAATACCGTATTGATTTGCTCACGACCAATGTCCAGCGGGCTTTGCGCAGCCTTGCTGGCAGCAAAGGTATTGGCCATGGTGCGCGCCGCATCCAAAGCGCCCTGCAACTTGGTTTGAATGGCATTGGCACGAGACTCGGCCAGGTTTTCAACTTCCCGGAAGGTCGCTTTTTCAATCAGACCAGAAACCTCCTCGGCAACATATGCCTCATTCGCCCGGGCACTAAAAAGCCCATATCCCACCAGACTGGCGGACGAGAAAAACAGGCATATGCCCGCTGTCACACATATGCGCATCTGCAGCGACTTGAACTTCATAACGCCCTCGGTCTTTCTAATTTTGCGTAAAAGATGGCAGCATCCAATTCCCTTGCACAAAACTTCCAAACGACGAAAAGCGTTCACCCGCCATCATTCATCGCTAAGGGCAACTCCCCTCAACATGAGCGTGGTGATTTATCTGGATGTCAAAACCGCTTATCCCAGAGCAGGACAGCAGCTCCTCACCTGGCAAGCACCGTTCAGGAAGCTCCCCTGGGTGGACGACAGAGAGGGACACGGCACGAATGCATTCAGATCAACAGCACCAGTACCATGCGCCTATTATTTTCAGCCCAAAAAAAATTAAAACCAGCACAAATAAAAAATACGGCCCTGATCTGCAAACCGAAAGCCTTCAAAAAGTTAAACACGCTAAATAAAGCTCAATACTGACGCAGATCAGGCTGGGGCTAGATTAAATTAGAAAACGGCCCATGACAGTTAATACTTTAGCGCAATCGCAACTACTACTTTAGTAGCACTCACAACAACAATACCATCAGAGAAACAAGAGAAACCTATAGCTTTCAAGCCTAAACCGACCTCACACAACCACTACACCGCCGGCCTATTAAATATTGACGCAAAGTCACAACACCAAAATTTACGCAAAACTAAAAAGAACCATAACCATTAAGATAAAGATTAAAACTCAACCAAATCTGGATTTTAATTCTTAGGGAAGGTCTGAAGTAGTCATGTGTTTCTTACTGACTTCAGCCTCTGCTGATTTTGAAAGGGGCTAACCGATCAAAAACGATCAGATCGCCCGCTCATTTGTGTATTTCTGGCCTCAGCGATAACCTCGCCGCGGCTATTTCCCACACTACAGGCGCACCTCTCCTACATTAGTCAGTAAATGTCTGCGCGCCATCCACAGGTTCGACACCGCGAACAATGTCATCAGTTGCGCCGTGTTCTTTGCCAGACCACGGAAGCGCGTCTTCACATAACCGCACTGGCGCTTGATCACTCTGAATGGGTGTTCGACCTTGGCGCGCACCTGGGCCTTGGCCTTCTCGATCTTGAGCGTGGCTTTGTACAGCGCGCTGCGCTTACCAGGTTTCTTGTTAGTGCTGCGGCGGGCGACGATCTAGCAGATGACCTTACGGCCTTCATGCTCAGGACGTTTATCGACGCCGGTGAAGCCCGCGTCACCGCCGACCATGCTTTCATCGCCGTGCAGCAGCTTGCCGACCTGGGTGATGTCCGCCACGTTGGCCGCAGTGCCCACCACGCTGTGTACCAGACCGGACTCAGCGGCCACGCCGATGTGAGCCTTCATTCCGAAGTAGTACTACTGGCCCTTCTTGGTCTGGCGCATCTCCGGGTCGCGCTTGCCGTCCTTGTTCTTGGTCGAGCTCGGCGCATTGATCAGCGTGGCATCGACGACGGTGCCTTGCCGCAAGGACAGACCACGGTCGCCCAGATAGCCATTGATGACGGCGAGGACGCCAGCAGCCAGTTCGTGTTTCTCCAGCAGCCGGCGGAAGTTGAGGATGGTGGTTTCGTCTGGGATACGCTCCAGGCTCAACCCCGAGAACTTGCGCAGAATGGTCGTCTCGTACAACGCCTCTTCCATCGCCGGATCGCTGTAGCCGAACCAGTTTTGCATCAGATGGACCCGCAGCATCGCAATCAACGGATACGCCGGGCGGCCACCTTCACCTTTGGGGTAGTGCGGCTCGATCAGGGCAATCAAGCCCTTCCACGGCACAAACTGATCCATCTACTCCTTGCGGGTCTGCTTGCGCTTGCCGGCGTACTCAGCGTCGGCAAAAGTCATCTGCTTCATCGGGAGTCTCGGTGGGTGGAGTCCGGGTATTTTGCCAAAACTAGGAAGCCTTCTTCAGAGTTTCCTTAAAAGGTGTGCCCTAAGGGGGTAGGTTTGAGTGAATAGCGACAGGCTACGTCGCCGTAGCCTGGCCAAAAATCAGCGTGCTGAAGAAGCGCGCTAACAGCAGGCACAGCTAAGGGCCGTGTGGGGCGACGGCCCCACTGCGCAATCGCCGTGGCCCGGTCTGTCAACGCGCGCGTGCCCACGCATACGCGAACACTCGTTGCTCAACGTGGGCGAGTCAGACTGCCTCCGAGGCATGCTGCCGAACCGGTACGTTCAGCGACGGCCCCAAGGGCAGGCCAAACAGCAGCACGTCGGCGCGTTGCTCACCAAAACGGGCGATGTTGGGCAAGCGCGCCCACAGTTGGGCGCCAATCGCCGTGACGATCTTCTGGCTCGGGGTGTTGGCCGCCATGATCCACGCCACCAGGTTCTCCAGCCCCGCTTGCTGCCCGAGGATGACCGTGGCCTTACAGAGCAACACGCCAATACCGCTACCGAAATGGTCCGCGCGCACGTAGATGGCCGTTTCCCCGGTGCGGTAACAGGCCTGCGTGCCCCAACTGAAACGGTTGATCGACAACCAGCCAAGGACCTCGCCCCGCCGCTCATACACGTAGACCGGCAAGCCATCGCGCTTGTAGAGGTTGACGTAAAACTTCACCTCTTCATACGTCATCGGCCGGGTCACCGGCGAGTTGGCGCCACTGCCCGCCGTCTCATTGAAGATGTTCATCATTGCTTCGAGATCGTTTTCCGTGAACTCGCGAACACCTTTGGGCAGACGTGGCAGCTCGGGCTTAAGGACAAAGCCGTTCATCAATGCACCTCCTTGGAGTACACGCTGTTTTTGAGCTGCCCGCGCGCCCGCGCCAAGCGTGAGCGGATGGTGCCAATCGGGACATCCAAGTGCCGCGCGGCGTCCTGGTAGCTGATGTCCGAATCGACCACCAACTGGATGACGGCGCGCATGTCTACCGAGAGTTCTTCGATGGCATCAAGGGTGCGCCCCAGGGTGCGCTGGTAATCGCTGACATGGCTGGGGTCATGGCCATGCTCCAGGTTTTCCAACTCGGCGTCGGTCAGTTCCATACAGCGGGGCTGGTTGTAGAACGTCTTGAAAAAGTTGCGCACCAGGTTGGCGGCAATGCCGAACAACCAGGTTTCCGGCTTGGAGGTGCCTTGGTATTTGTGCTGGTTACGCCAGGCTTCCAGGTACGTCATCTGCATCAGGTCATCGACATCAGCCTGGTTGAATACCCGCTTACTGATGAAGCACCTGAGCTTTTCCTCGCTGCTTTTGGCCAGGCCACCCAAGTCCAGCGCAATCACACCAATGACTTTACCTTCGCACTGCAGGCTTTTGCTTCCCACGGTTGTATCTCCCTATCCACACATAATATTTGCCGAAGTGGCCAGGGAGGGAGAGCAGCGAATGTACCAACCATTTATAAAAAACAAGTCGTTGTTTTATAAGGCTTTATAAACAGCAAAAAGGGGGTTTTGTGCCAGTTTTGGCACGCCTGCAAAAAAACCTGTGCCAGATCAGGCACAGCCGGCAAAACACTCACAGGGAGGAACCGCGAGCGCGCAAATGCCACTCAGGGCACACATGATCCGAGGCGATAGCGCAGCCCATGAAAATCAATTCTCTTCCCGACATGCGGCCAGCCGACCTGGAGCCGCTCCCTCGCCCACCCGTTCAGGAAACAGCCAAGTCGTTTGCCCCCAAGAACCCGCTACTCGACTCCATGGAAGAAGTGGCGATGAAGTTCAGCGAAAGCGTGGAGCGCCACAGCAAGGGGCTGGAGCAGCGGCAAGTGCGTGAATCCAGTAGCGCGCAACGCGTCGAGCGCATCGAGAAGCTGACCGAGATGTACAGCCTGCTCGATAACGGCGAGCAACCCAGCCTTGAGCAGCAAGCCCGGCGCATGCAGATCCAGATGATGCAGCAAGGCAGCTCGCTGCCTGATCTGCTGAAAATGGCCGATAACGACCCGGCGCGCGCCGACATCCTGTTGCAACAGGTTGTGCGCATGTCCGCCTCCGGAGGCAGCGAAGCCGATCATGAGCACGCCCAAACACTGCTTGATGAACTGCGCCTGACCCATGGCGACAAGATTCGCGCCGGCTTTAATACCGCCAGCGCCATCGCCCTGTTCAGCAGCGACCCGCAACAGCGCAGCCTGATGCGTCAACTCTATTACAAGGCAATTATCGGCCAGCAACCCTTGGCCAGCCTGCTCGAAGCCTTGCTCGAACGCTTCAACGAGGATCAGCTCAGCCGTGGCCTGCGCACCTTGCAACGGGCATTGGCCGACGACATCGCCGCCCTCGCCCCGTCACTCCCAGGCGGGGTGCTGCGCTCGATGCTGCGCAGCCTGGGCGCCAGCGGCCAATTGAATAACCTGCTGAAAGCCTGCCTGGCCTTGCTCGAACGCCTGGCCAAGAAGTCCCCCGACAGCAGCATGACTGCACTGGGTATGAGCAAACGGATATTGCGTTTCTGCGGTAATGGCTTCTTCGCCCGCGACCTGACGTTGCTTGCCGAAGAAACCATGGGCCGCACGCCCAACCTCCAACCGCTGTTCTTCAACAGCCTGTACCCGCTGCTGCAAAACCTGCCCCTGGCGCTGTGGAAAGACCTGAAAACCCGGCAGAACGGCCTGCGCCTGCTGCAGGGTTTGATGGATGAGCTGGCTCACCAGGAGCGCAAGGCCATGGGCCTGGATGATGGCGGGAGGGTCATCCAATGATCCGCCTCATCCATGCCCTCAATAACCTGGCGCTGGCCGTTATGCGGCGCACGGAAATCGTCGGCGCAATCATGGTCATGGCCATCGTATTCATGATGATTCTGCCCTTGCCCACCGCCCTGGTGGACGTGCTGATCGCGCTGAACATCTGTATATCTTCCTTGCTGATCGTGCTGGCGATGTACCTGCCGCGCCCGCTGGCGTTCTCCACCTTCCCGGCCGTGCTGCTGCTAACCACCATGTTTCGCCTGGCCCTGTCGATTGCCACCACCCGCCTGATTCTGCTGCAACAGGATGCCGGGCATATCGTTGAGGCATTCGGCAGCTTCGTGGTGGGTGGCAACCTGGCGGTGGGCCTGGTGATCTTCCTGATCCTGACCATCGTCAACTTTCTGGTCATCACCAAGGGCTCGGAGCGGGTGGCTGAAGTAGCGGCACGCTTCACCCTGGACGCCATGCCCGGCAAGCAGATGTCCATCGACAGCGACCTGCGCGCCAACCTGATCAACGTTCGCGAGGCGCGCCATCGGCGTGAGCAACTGTCCAAGGAAAGTCAGTTGTTTGGTGCCATGGACGGCGCGATGAAGTTCGTTAAAGGTGATGCCATCGCCGGCCTGGTGATCGTGTTCATCAACCTGATCGGCGGGTTTTCCATTGGCGTGCTGCAGCACGGCATGGAAGCTGGCGACGCCATGCACCTGTATTCGGTGCTGACCATCGGTGACGGCTTGATCGCGCAGATCCCCGCGCTGCTGATCTCCCTGACCGCCGGCATGATCATCACCCGTGTAGCCCCGGACAGCCAAACGGCCGATGCCAACATCGGCCACGAAATCGCCGAGCAGCTCACCAGCCAGCCCAAAGCCTGGGTGTTCTCCTCCATCGGCATGATGGGCTTCGGCCTGATACCGGGCATGCCGACCCTGGTGTTTGCCAGCATCAGCCTGCTGTGCCTGTTCAGCGGGCTGATCCAGTTATGGCGCATACGCCAGAAAGAGCTGTATCAAAACCAGATCGGTGCTGCCCGCAATGGCGCGCCCGAACTCAATGGCCGCGAAGATATCCGGCGCTTCAACCCGGCACGGGCCTACCTGTTGCAGTTCCATCCCAGCCACAAGGGGGCACTAGAACTCGACACACTGATTCAAGGCATTCGCCAGTGCCGCAACACCCTGGTGCATAACTTTGGCCTGACCCTGCCGTCGTTTGACATGGAGTTCGTCGAGCACTGTGAGATCGACGAGTTTCGTTTCTGCGTATATGAAGTGCCGTTTATTCGCGCCACCCTGTCGCTGACCCACCTGGCGGTCGATGTGCGTGATGTAGAGGCAGATCAGCCCGGCGAACGCGGCCGGGTTGAGCGCGACGAAGCCCAGTGGATCTGGGTTGATGCCAACGACCCGCTGTTTACCGACGAGGACATCGTCGGCATCAAGCCCTACGACCTGATTCTGGAGCGCATGGGCCGCGCCTTTCAGGCCACCGGCCCACAATTTATCGGCCTGCAGGAAAGCAAGGCGATCCTCAGTTGGCTGGAGTCCGAACAACCCGAACTGGCGCAGGAGCTGCAACGCACCTTGCCATTGGCGCGCTTTGCCGCCGTGCTGCAACGCCTCTCCGCCGAACTGGTATCACTGCGCTCGGTCAGGCCGATTGCCGAAACCCTGATCGAGCAAGGCCAGCATGAACGCGACCTGAATGCCCTGACCGACCATGTACGCATCGCCCTCAAGGCACAGATCTGCCATCAACACAGCGAAGCCAACACCCTCAACACCTGGCTGGTGACCCCGGAAACCGAAGTGTTGCTGCGCGATGCCCTGCGCCAGACGCAGAACGAATCCTACTTTGCCCTGGAACCCGAGCTTGGCAGTGCGCTGCTCGAACAACTACGCGAAGCCTTCTCCCTGCACGCCAACCCGCCGTCCAGCCCCAAAGTCGTTCTGCTGGTCGCCCAAGACCTGCGCAGCCCCTTGCACAGCCTCTTGGCAGACGAGTTCAACCACGTACCCGTGCTGTCTTTCGCCGAGTTGTTGTCCACGGTGCAAGTCAAGGTTCTTGGTCGCATCGACCTGGATGAAGCACACGCCCTGATGGCCTGATGGAGTCCCTATGGAAGCGCAAAAACACTACGAACTACGGGTTCTGACCGGCCTGCACCGGGGCGCGGCATTGCCCTTGAATGGCGATCAATGGTGCATCGGCTCATCCAGCGAGGCCGACCTTGCACTCTACGACCCCGGTATCAAGGACAGCCACTGCATGCTGCGCCTGGTGGACAGCACCTGGTCGCTGGCCAGCAGCGAAGGGCCCGTCACCGACAGCGAAGGCCACAAGATCGAGGGCACCACCGAGCTGGAGCCAGGCACCCCCTTTGCCCTCAATGGCGTGTGGCTGTCGGTGCTCAGCGCCAACACCGAATGGCCGCCCGAAGACGAGCAAGCGCCCGCATCTGCCCACGCCCTGGCCAGCCCCTTTACAGAAGACGCCGAGCCGCAATACGCCGCCGATGAGCAAGCGCCCACGCATCTGGTGGCAGAACGCGACGCCCCGGCCGCCAAACCGGCGCCGCGCTCGCTGCTGGGGCTTGGGCTGCTGGCCGGCTCGCTGGTGGTGTTTCTCGGCGCGCTGTCCTGGCTGGTCAACCGCGAAGAACCCGCCCCGCCCGCACCACTGCAACCGCCCAAGGTGGTTCTCAAGGATGCAGCCGAGGTCAAGCAGGTCCTGAGCAAAATGCTGGCCGAGCGCGAGCTGCACACACGCGTCAGCCTGGAGGAGGAAGACGGCAAGATCCTCCTGCACGGGCCGTTCGAGGAGGACGACCTGCTGCAGTCCACCTCGCGCATGCTGCTGCACTTCGACCGCCAGTACAGCACCCCGCTGCCTGTGCTAAACACACTGCCAGTGGCCACGCCGGCCCTACCCTTCACCCTCATCCAAATCAACAACACGCACCTGGCCAGCGTGCTCACCAGCGATGGCCGACGCCTGTTCCTGGGCGATGAGGTCGATGGCGTGCGCTTTGTCGATATCAACGAACATAGCGTGGTGTTCGAGGGTGAGCGGCGTGTGGAGGTGAGCTGGTGAGCGCATCGCCCACCGCGCGCCTGGACGCCTGGCGCCAGGCACACCGCGAGCGCCTGCAACGCTGTGCGCCCGTGCAGATCATGGGCCGTATTGCCGGGGTCAACGGTATCCTCCTACACAGCCACATGCCCCAGGCGCGCATCGGCGATTTGTGCGAAATCCGCCGCGCCGATGGCAGCGAGGTGATGGCCGAAATCGTCGGCTTCGATCGCCAGCACACCTTGCTCGCCGCCCTCGGCGCGCTGGACGGGATAGCCATCGGTGCGCCGGTTCGGCCGCTGTTCCAGCCCCACAGCCTGGTGGTGGGCGACCACCTGCTGGGCGCGGTGCTCGATGGTTTCGGCCGCGCGCTCAGCGCGGACGGGCCTTCGGCCTTTGCCCTGGCCGGTGCGGTCGGCGCCCAGCCGGTGATCCGCGATGCGCCGCCAGCCACCGAACGGCCGCGCATCGAAACGGCCCTGAGCACCGGGCTGCGCGCCATCGACGGGCTGCTGACCCTCGGCGAAGGCCAGCGGGTGGGCCTGTTCGCCGGGGCCGGCTGCGGCAAGACCACTCTGCTGGCGGAGATGGCGCGCAACACCCCCTGCGAGACGATTGTGTTTGGCCTGATTGGTGAACGCGGCCGAGAGCTGCGCGAGTTTCTCGACCACGAGCTGGACGAGCAACTGCGCGCGCGCACCGTGCTGGTCTGCGCCACCTCGGACCGCAGCAGCATGGAGCGCGCCCGTGCGGCCTTTACCGCCACCACCATTGCCGAAGGTTTTCGCCAGCAGGGCAAATCGACCCTGCTGATCATCGACTCGCTCACCCGTTTCGCCCGCGCCCAGCGCGAGATTGGCCTGGCCAGCGGCGAGCCGGCCGGTCGCGGCGGGCTGCCGCCGTCGGTCTACAGCTTGCTGCCGCGCCTGGTCGAGCGCGCCGGGCGGACCCGCACCGGGGCCATCACCGCCTTGTATTCGGTGCTGATCGAACAGGACTCGATGAACGACCCGGTGGCCGATGAAGTGCGCTCGCTGCTGGACGGCCATATCGTGCTTTCGCGGCGCCTGGCCGAGCGCGGCCATTACCCGGCCGTGGACATTCTGACCAGCCTGAGCCGCACGATGAGCAATGTGGTGGGAACCGAACAGCTCAAAGCGGCCACACAGATACGCAGACTGTTGGCGGCTTATCAGCAGGTGGAAATGTTGATCAAGCTGGGGGAGTACCAACAGGGGAACGATCCACTGACCGACTTCGCCGTACACAGCCGTGAGCAGGTCATGGATTTTCTGCAGCAATCGCTACGAGACCCGGTGTCGCTGGACGACACCCTGGACCACCTCATACAGGTAACTGCTGATGTCCCACGATGACCTTGATCTGCTGGATTCGGCCAATGACCCGCAGATGGAAACCCTTGGCCAGACCCTCGATGTCCTGGCGCCGATCCGGCGCCACCGCTTGACCCTCGCCGAACAGGCCTGGCGCCGCCAGAACCAGGTGCTCAAGGCCCTGCACAGCCGCCTGCAACAAATGACCCAGGACATCGCATCACTGCACCACGCCTATCGCCAGTCACGCATTGAGCAGCGCCAGCGACATGCCAACCGACCCTTGCCCCTGAGCGAAATGAATGCCTGGCTGGCCCAGGAGCGGCAGGCCATCCGGCATATCGAGCGCAGCGAAAAGCACCTGAGCACCCTGCAGCATGAATACCGCCAGCAGCACATCTGGACCCAAGACAGCCACCAGGAGCTGCGCCAACGCCAGCGTGATGTTGAAAAGCTCGACTACCTGCTGGATCTCGTACAGGAGGCGTCATGAACAGCACACCGGCGCCGCACAAGCCCACCCCGCCTCGCCCGCAGGAGCTGCCCAAGCCCCGCAGCGCGAGCAGCGAAAGCAGTCTCCCGGCACTCAAGCACGAACGTGGCGAGGCGCTGCCCCACGAGACCCTGGAAGAAGGCGAACTCTTCGAGCAGATGATGAGCGCCGCCAACGACAACGTCTTCTGGCTGGCTAGCGAGCCGCCGCACGGGCTGGCCGATGGCTGGCGCGATGGCGCAAAGCAGGGCGGTAATGCCTACCTGCCCCCGGCCCCGGTCAAGATCTTGTGGGACGCGCTGCTCAACCCAATCGGAGAGCACCTGACCAGCCACGCCATGCAGGCCATGGAAGCCGTCTTCGAGCTGCCACAGCTCGGCAAGGTGACGGTGCAGGTGACACCGCGCAGCGACGGCCTGGATATCGCCCTGCGCTTTGCCCGCGACGCCGCCTTGCAGCGCTGCCAGGAAACCCGTGAAGCCAGCCGTGACTGGCTCAGCCAACGGCTGGGGCGTCGCGTCAGGCTAACCCTCACGCAGGCAGGTGATTGAGATGAACGCACAGGTACTGGCCATCAGGCCCGTCAGCAGCACCGAGGCGTCGATCCGCGAGCGCATCGGCAGTGGCTTGAGCCTGTTGTTTCGGCTCAATCGACAAACCGGTCAACTGGCCATGCGCCTGGCCCCCACCACCGGCCAGAGCATTGATGTCGGCCATCTGGAATGCGCCTCGGGGCCGATGCGCCTGACCAACAGCGAAGCCCTGCTGGGCCTGTTGTCCAGTTGCCCGGCCCTGTCGCAGCAACCGGACAGCCGCGAAGACCACCATTGGTACTGGGAGCTTTATAACCATTATCTGAGCCCCGAACTGCAGCACCTGTTTGGCACCTTGCAGCCGCTGGCCCAGCCCCTGAAAGGCGGGCTGGATTGCCTATTGGAAGCGCGCATCAACGGCTTGCGGGTCTGCGCCCGGTTGAGCGCGCCGCCCGCCACGCTGCTTGATCTGCTCGATCGCGGCCGCTGGCAGCCCACGCCGGCCAACGCCTGGCCGTGGCCGATCAACACCCCGCTGCTGCTGGGCCGCCTGGCGCTAAGTTTGAAGCAGTTGAAGGGGCTGCGGCCCGGCGATGTGCTGCTGCCAGACCAGCCCCTGTTCACCCCCAATGGCCACGGCACACTGCACCTGGGCGCCAACCGGCTGAGCCTGGTACAGGAGTCCGCCAATGCACTGTGCTTCACCCTAACCGATCTGGAGCAAGACACCATGAATGCCACCCTCGACCACTTTACGCCCCGTGACAGTGACAGCCCGCTGCTGCTCGACGACCTTCAGATGCCCGAGGACAACGCCGACAGCGGCGAGGATCTGGAGCGCTTCAACGACCTGGCCCTGGCACTGTCGCTGCGCGCGGGCAATTTATCCCTGAGCCTGGGCCAGTTGCGTTCGCTGTCGGTCGGCTCCGTACTGACCTTCAATGGCTGCGCACCGGGCCATGCCATGCTGTTCCATGGCGAGCGCCCGCTGGCCCATGGTGAACTGGTGGATGTCGAAGGCCGTCTGGGCCTGCAGATCACGCGCATGGACGCGTTGCGATGAATCTGCAGGATGCCAACCCGTTGACGCTGGCCTTGTTTCTCGGGGCGCTGTCACTGGTGCCATTGCTGATGATCATCTGCACGGCCTTCCTGAAGATCGCCATGGTGCTGCTGATTACCCGCAACGCCATCGGTGTGCAGCAGGCCCCGCCGAACATGGCGCTGTATGGCATTGCCCTGGCGGCGACGCTGTTCATCATGGCGCCGGTGTTCAACGAGATGGGCCAGCGGGTCAAGAAACTCCCCGAGCGTCTGGATGACTTCGCGGCTATGCAAAGCGCCGGGGAGCATGTGATCGAACCCTTGCGCCTGTTCATGACCCGCAACCTAGACCCGGATATCCAAACCCACCTGCTGGAAAACACCCAGCGCATCTGGCCCAAGGAAATGTCCGCTGCCGCCAGCCGCGAGGACTTGCTGCTGGTGGTGCCGGCCTTTGTGCTGTCGGAGTTGCAGGCCGGTTTTCAGATCGGCTTTTTGATCTACATCCCGTTCATCGTTATCGACCTGATTGTCTCGAACATTCTGCTTGCCCTGGGCATGCAGATGGTGGCGCCAATGACCATTTCGCTGCCGCTGAAAATCCTTCTGTTCGTGCTGGTCGATGGCTGGACCCGCCTGCTCGATGGGCTTTTCTACAGCTACCTGTGATCCACCGAGGCCTTATGGAAACCCTGACGCTGTTCAAACAGGCCATGTTGCTGGTGGTCGTGCTCTCGGCACCGGCGTTGATTGTGGCGGTGATTGTCGGCGTCATCACCTCGCTGCTGCAGGCGGTGATGCAGTTACAGGACCAGACCCTGCCGTTCGCCATCAAGCTGGTGGCCGTAGGCGTGGCGCTGGCACTGACCGGGCGCTGGATTGGCATCGAACTGATGCAACTGACCTACCTGGCGTTCAACATGATCGGCCAGACGAGGTTTTGAGATGTTCGAGCTGCCATTCAAGGAGATCAGCGAGTCGATCATTGCCCTGACCGTGGGCATGGCTCGGCTGTACCCGTGCCTGTTCCTGATTCCGGCGTTTGCGTTCACCGAACTCAAGGGCATGTTGCGCCACACGATCGTGCTGGGCCTGGCCCTGTTCCCCATGCCGAGCATCCGCAACGCCCTCGCCGAGCAGACCCTCGGCTGGCTGGACCTGACAGCGCTGCTGCTCAAAGAGAGCCTTATCGGCCTGCTGCTGGGGCTGCTGCTGGCCATGCCCTTCTGGCTGTTCGAGTCCATTGGCTGCCTATTCGATAACCAGCGTGGCGCGCTGGTGGGCGGCCAGATCAACCCGGCACTGGGCGACAACACCTCGGAGCTGGGGCACATGCTCAAACAGGTGATGATCTTGCTGATGATTCTGGGCGGCGGTTACGCCAGTCTGACCCAGATCATCTGGGACAGCTACCTGGTCTGGCCCGCCAGCCAATGGGCGCCTGTCACCGGCCCGGAAGGTTTTGAGGTCTATCTGCAATTGGTCGCCAGTACATTTCGCTTTATGGTGCTGTACGCCGCACCGCTGGTGGGCCTGTTGCTGCTGATCGAGTTCGGCATGGCGATCCTCAGCCTTTACAGCCCACAACTGCAGGTTTCGACACTAGCCATGCCGGCCAAAAGCCTGGTTGGCCTGGGCTTTCTGGTGCTGTACATGCCCATGCTCACCTGGCTGGGCGAAGGCCGGCTGAATGCGTTGAGCGACTTGACCCACCTGCTGCCGCTACTGTTGCAGACCCCCTGAGCGCCCGCTGCCGGAAGCCGGACCATGAGCGAAAAAACCGAAGAACCCACGCAGAAAAAGCTCGATGACGCCCGCCAGAAAGGCCAGGTCGGGCAAAGCCAGGATGTGCCCAAACTATTTATTTTCGCCGCCTTGATCGAGATGATCCTGGGCCTGGTCGACTCCGGTATGGAACGCCTTAAGGCGTTGATCATGCTGCCCATGACGAAGCTGGACCGGCCCTTCTCCGCCGTCCTGGGCGAGGTGATGAGCAAAGCCGGCATAGAGCTGCTGCTGTTTATGCTCCCGGTACTAGGCATTGCGGTGGCCATGCGCATGGCGGGCGGCTGGATTCAGTTCGGCCCGCTGTTCGCCAGCGAAGCCCTGAAGCTAGACTTTGAGCGCCTGAACCCGATCAACCAGTTCAAGCAGATGTTCTCTTCGCGCCAGTTGTTCAACCTGTTCAACAGCCTGTGCAAAGCGGTGATGATCACCCTGGTGCTGTATTGGGTACTGCCTCCCGCACTGGGCGACCTGATCAGTCTGGCCCAGACGGACCTTGACAGTTACTGGAAAGCCTTGGTGGAGTTGTTCAAACGCTTGTCGCGCATCTGCCTCGGGCTGTTGCTGGTGCTTGCGGCCATCGACTTCGCCCTGCAGAAGTACTTCTTCATCAAGGGCCAGCGCATGAGCCATGAAGACATCCGCAGGGAGTACAAGGAGTCCGAAGGCGACCCACACATGAAGTCGCACCGCAAATCCCTGGCGCGGGAAATTTCTCAGCAACCCGGTTCCGCAGCCCCCGCTAAGGCCCCGGTCGAAGACGCCGACATGCTGCTGGTCAACCCGACCCACTTTGCCGTGGCGCTCTTCTACCGCCCGGAGCACACCCCGCTGCCGCGCATCATTTGCAAGGGCCGTGACGCCGAGGCCCGCGAACTGATCGAGCGCGCCCGCAACGCCGGCGTGCCGGTGGTGCGCTTCGTGTGGCTGGCCCGCACGCTGTACCGCGAAAACGTCGGCCAGTTCATACCCCGCGCCACGCTGCAAGCCGTGGCCCAGGTCTACCGCCTGCTGCGCGAGATGGACGAGCAGAGCCAGGCCGACGTGATCGAGATGCCACATTACTAGGAACCAAGTCACAGGGCATTCCCACTCAGGGCAAAGGAATTTTTCCTTTAAGGCCAGGGCATCCATTGCGAGGTTGCGCCTGATCAGTCCATGACACGGAGAATGCCGATGATTGCGCTTAACAACACGCCTGGCGTCAGCCAGGTTCAGGGAGCGAGTACCTCAGGTCACAACCCGCAAGGCCTTGAGCAACGCCCTCACACACCGACACAACGCACCACCGTCTCGCTGGACAAACTCGGCCAACAGGCACCCAGCAAGGTCGGCCCGGTGACGCAAGACCTGCAAACAGCCGGCAAAATCGGCCTGCCGGGCAACGAGCAGCCGGCCATAACGGCGCAAGACCCCGATCAGATCGCGCAACACGCCGCCCAGCACCTGCGCGGGGCGGGCGGGCGCCTACGCGGGGCCGATAAACGCGGCCGCTCACTGCTCGAAGAGCCCAAGGCAGACGCGGGTAAAACCACAAAAAACGCCGACAGCAAACCGAGCGCCACGGCCGAGGCCACGCCCCAGCCCCCGCACCAGGAACCTGTGGCGGCTAACGCCCAGGGGCTGAGCGGGCCGCTGCGCACCAGCAAGCTGGAGCGCGCCTTGATGGGCGGGACGCCGGACGCCGCCAACACCTCGAAAAAGGCGCAAAGCCCTGCCGCTGAGCCTGCCCCCGCCAACCCAGCGCCAGCCAGCCAGACCGGCAGCGCGAAGACCGCCATGAAGGACGCGCAGGCCCTGCAACACGCCGCGCAAAGCAGCCGCGACGCCAACGGCCGCTTCAGCGGCGCGGATGGCAAAGGGGCTTCCATCAAGGAGCAAGCCAAGCCCCAAGCGCCTGCCTTAGGCGACGCCCAGCCGTTAGCCGGCGGACGCTTTGTCGGCATGGACGGCAAAATCGAGCGCCCCGTGCGGCCCACCATCACCCCCAACACCGTCCGCCTGGACCACAACGGCCAAGCCAGCTTCGAGAACTTCACCCCGCCGGCCTTGAACAGCCTGCTGCAAAACACCGTGGGCAAAGCCGACAAGACGTACCTGGCCCACCAGAGCACGCCGCACGGTGACGAGCAGGTCCTGCTCGAACCCAAAGGCCACCTGCTGAACATCAAGCAAACCGACACCGCCATCGTCTTGCTGCGCAGCAGTAAATCGCTGGATGTGCCCCCAGACAGCGTGCCGGGCAAGCTCGAACTGCAACGCCAGGGCAACTCGATGAACGTCGCGGGCCTGCTGTCCACGGTCACTCAGCCGTTGCCAGACAAGGCGCATATCGCCCATTTGAGCGGCGCTCATCAGGATGCCGATGGCCTCAACCTGCGCCTGCACGACGAAAAGCTCTATCACTTCCACCCCGCCACACTCAAGTGGACGCCCCTGGCCGGTACGGCCGACAAGACCTTCAGCAGCCTGGCGAGCGAAGGTGACGGCAAGCTTTACGCGCGCACCGGCGACACGCTGATCAACCTATCCAGCGAGAAAAAACCACAGATCACCCTAAAAGACCTGAGCGCGCATTCGGTCGCCCCCGACGGCACTGTGGCCCTGCTGGCGGGCAAGGACACCCAGACCCTGCAGTTGGCCAAGATGGGCAGCGCCCCCGAGCTGCACCTTAGCCTCGAACTCAACGAGGGCAAATCCGAAGCCAAGAGCATTGGCCTGAGCAAAGACCGCCTGTTCGTTGCCGATGCCGAAGGCAAACTGTACAGCGCCGCGCGCCATGCACTGCACAGCGATGACGGCGTTTTGCGGCTCATGCCGGAGAAAAACTACCAGCCCGACACGGGCACGCTGGGCACCCACCAGCAGGTCACCGGCTTTATGAGTGGCGAGGGCGGGCAACTGCATGCCTTGATCAAGGACAGCGCCGGGCATGTGCATTCCCACGGCCTGGACGAGCAAAGCGCCAGCCTGCAGAGCGGCTGGAACCTCACGGATGTGCTGGCCCTCGAAAACACCAAGGGCCTGCCCAGCAAGAGCGCGCCAACCCCGGAAAACACCCTCGACCTGCACCGCAACGGGCGCGTCGGGCTGGTCGACGGCAGCATTCAGGTCTGGAGTTCCGCCACCCAGGACTGGAAGGACAGCGGCGTCAAAGACATCGACGCCTTAAAGCGCGGCATCGACGGCAATGCCTATGTGCTCAAGGACGGACAGGTTTACGAGCTGAAGGTCACCCCCGATTACGGCAAAGCCGCCTTCAACGACACCCACACCCTGAAAGAGTCACCCCGCGCCACCAAGGTCGAGCTGGGCGATGCCATCGCGGGCCTGGAGGACCGCGTGATCAAAGACTTTGCCATATACAACGACAAACAGTTTGTCGCCCTTGACGACCAGGGCCGCATGACCGCCCACCACAAGGAAGGTGACCCCAGCGAAATGACCCGCCATGGCCTGGAGGGCACGGTGGCCTACCTGACCCTCGATGCCAACGGCGTGCATGCGGCAACCAGCAATGGCGAGCTGTTCTTCATGCTCAAGGAAGACTGGCAGAGCAAACCTGCCGAGAGCGAGCCAGCGCCAGCACCGGCGCAAGCCGCCAGCGCCGCAGACACCCCGGCGGCTTCAGCCAAGCCCTCCACCTCTGCGGCGGCGCAAGACAGCCCTGCCAGCGCGAAACCCTCGACCGCCAAAACCGACAGCGAGCCTACCTGGCAAAAGATCCCTTTTCGCCCTGCGGGTGAGATCACCAGCCTTCGCACCGAGGTGGACAATACGCTGTGCATCACCTTGAAAAACGACCCCAACGGTCACGGCGCCTACCAGTTGAAAGGGAAGCAGTGGCAAACCATCGAGCATCGCCCTGCCGACCAGAACGAACTGAACAGCATGTTCGAGCGGCTCGACAGCGGCATGATCAGCAAAAGCATCCCAGGGGTCGGCACCTTACGGGTGACCTCCAACCTGCTGGGGCGCAGCGGCATCGAGCAAGGCCATAAATCCAGCACAGCGGAGTTCATCGGGGCGCACGTGTTCCAACCGGGCCTGGAAGTGCGACCGGCCAAGAACCTGGTCAACTACATCGACCACAAGATCAATGGCCGCGATGGCCTGGCAGACGTCTACCGCGCGCAGGCGCCCTTGTTCCAGGACCTTAAAGAGATTCGCCAAGCGCCAGGCAAGGCCCCCGAACCCGGCAACGACCTGAAGACGCGCATCGCCAAGTTGGACCTGGGCGACGACGGCAAGGCGCTGACTGACAGCCTGGAGTCGTTTCGCGAAGAGTTGGAAAACCACAGCCGCAAGGCCGTCATGACGCTGGGCGAGAAAAGCGGCCTGCTCAACCTGCATGGCGAGCCAACAGACAAGGCCAAAGACAAAGCCGGCAAATCGCACACGCAAGCGCCCACCGAGCGCAAAGAATCCAAGAACGACCTGCTGGCCCTGAGCCAGGGCGCGCTGGACAAGGTCTCGCCCTCGCCCGACAACCCCACCGGTGCATTGCTCAAATCCCTGCAGGGCATGGGCCTGAAACTCAAACATCTGGATGCCGACACCCCCGCCGATACGAGGCGCAATGGTGCCGATGAACACGCCCTGACCAAGGCCCGCCTGGCGCTGGATATCAGCACCCTCAACGAGGTCGGCAAGCTGCTGGATAAAGCGGAAAAGCTCCCCGATGGCCCCGAAAGAAACGCCCAGATAAAGGCGCTCAAACATGAGCTAACCCAGTTGCGCGACAAGACCTATGGCGAACACCCGATCAAGCAGGTGTCGGACATGGGCTTTACCGAGCACTACCAACTGGAAAAAGCCTACGACGGGCTCAAATCGTTCCTCAATGGCTTCCACAAGCCCGGCCACGCCACCAGCGTCAACATGCGCGCCGCCACCCACAGCAAGGACCAGACGGAGCTGGCTGACAAGTTCAAGAACGCCCTTAAACAGTTGGAGTTTCCCGACGACGAAATCAGTCTGTCACGCAGCTACGGCATGACCCTCAGTACGCCCTTTATCGGCCTCGCCAAAAATGTCACCGGCCCATGGCCCAGTGCGCAGTACAACAACACGCGCAATTACGCCTTTGCCGCCGAGCGCGGCGAAAAAGGTGTGGAGGTCTATCTGCTGCGTGAGCACGCCAACTTGCTCAGCGGCACCGTGGGCGCAGGCAAGGATGTCCTGCCGGATATCACCACGGCGGGCGACTACACAAAACTCACCACTCTGGACCTGGGCAATGAGAAACATGGCGCGCTGGCCTTTCGTGTGGGTGGCGATGTAACGGCCGCCGGCACCTACACCGAACGGACCGGGGTGGCATTCACCGTGCCGGATGAAAAGATCGACAAATTCGTCGATAACTTGTTCACCGGCAAGATGACCGCCCTGGATGTTCTCAAGGAAGGCGCAAGCCACAAGGCCCACGAAATGAAGCGGGTCAACGTCGACTTGACGGCTGGTTTCAACACTGAGTTTCGTGTGCAACTGGGCATGTCGGATCATGACAGCAAGCCATTGACCGCCTCTGCCCGATTCGGAGCCGGTTTCACCGCCAACGTCAACCTGGCCAACTTCACCTGGCAAAAACTCAGTCAGGAAAACGATACCAGCCGCATGGATGAGGCCAGCCAGAACCGCGTGCGCCTGCTCAACAATGTCGGCGTCGGTGCGTTTGCCCGCGCCCAAGTCGTGGGCGGCCATACCAACCCAAGCCCCAGCACGGAGCCAGGCTCCCAGGCGATTACCAGCAGCAACGGGGTCACGGTAAACGCCTCTCTGGACGACAAAACCACCAAGCGGATCAAGTTCCAGTTCAAGGAGGCCACCCCGCTGACCACGGCCAACGTGACCAAGCTTGCCACCTCGCTGGGCGATGCCTTCAAGGACAAGGTGTCCAAAGACGAGCTGACCCGCCTGGCCGACGCCACGCAACCCGAATACAAGGACGCCAGCGCCAAGGAGAAGATCCAGCTTCACCTCAAGGGGCTAAATGATTTCTTTGCCAGCAAAACGCCAGAAAACGATGACCAATACACCGCATTGCGGGCGCTCAAGCGCGCCATGGTCCAGCAGGAGGCCTCGGCCAACAAACACAGCATGCTGGACAATGGCCGCTTTGAAAGTAGCTACACCAACCTGGCGCGCCTGGACTCACAGAATGTCTCCTCCAAGATCATGAGCGTGGTCTACGGCAACCATCAGACCAGCAACGCGGAAAACATCGCCAAGCTGATCGACCAGGACCCCGCACTCAAGTCGCTGATCAAACAGTTCCAGGCCACCGACGGCACGCTGGCACGGGTTCGCCTAGAGCCAAAGGACCACGTCTTCGACAGGTTCGATGCCGGCAGCCGGGATGGCACACTCACCCAGAAAGAGATGTTCGAGCTGCTCAGTAACCGCGACAACATGCGGATCTTGGCGATCTCGATCTTCAAGAGCGCCTCCCAAAACGACGGTTTTACCACCCCCACTCCGCTGATCAGCGGCAACAGCTCAGCCTCCATGGCCGTGAACAAGACCCTGGCCAAGGTCAACTTCAGTTATGGCCAGGATCAGGACACACCCAAGGCTTACTACGTCAACGGGGAGATTTCCCGACCCTCGGACACCCATAAAACCATCGTCCAGGAGCTGAAAAAGAACGGCCTGGAACTCAAGAGTTGAGCCAGCACCGACCCGCTGTTGCCTGACGTAAAGCAGGCTCGCGGCGCTGCAATGATGGCGCGCGAGCCTGGGTTGTGTGCCTTAACCCTGGTAAGGAACCTTGAAAATGACCACCGCTTTTTATCCGCTCGAAGATTTTCCCGCACTGGCCAACCTGGTCGCCAACTGCTCGGTGATGCAGCAAGAGCTAGCGGCTCTGGATGCTCCCGTGCTCGATATCGATCGTACCAACAAGCCGCATCAGCACGTCCACGCAGAACTCACCGAACACCTGCAACAAGGCGGCGATTACGGCTGGCTCAAGGGCTGGGGCGCCGAAGGGGGCAACCATGACTGGACGCAATATGCGCTGCTGTTCAGAGACACGCCGCTCGGCCCGGCCCAGCTCACCATGCCCCGCACCCTGGCACTGCTGCAACCGCTCAAGGGCCTAAAAGTCGTGGCCCTGGCCCGCCTGGCGCCGCACAGCTTCTTAAGCGTGCATCGCCACCCGGAGCTGACGGCCGAAGGGCTGCTGCAGATGCATATCACCCTCAGCGCCGCGAGTGAGGCCAACTACGCCTACCTGAACGTAGCGGGCGAGTTCTATCAGCAAAAACCCGGCACCGGCGCGATATTCGACGGCTCGCTTGACCATTTCGCGGTCAACGCCACAGCGGTCGCGCGCACCATCATCTACATGGAGTTCGAGAAAGAGTCGTTCATCAAACAGTAAGTGAGGCAACGGCTGCACCCTCTCCCACAGCGCGCCAATAACGCCTGTGGGATTTTTTTAGGATCGTCGCATTACTGTGGAGATGCTGCTCTTGACACTGGACTGGCAAATAAGTGTGCGTTGCTGATGACGCGGCTCTATCCATTACCAAGCCGGCTACGGGATGGGTGACGCCTACAGGCGTGGCAGCTACCGCCGTTGTAGGCACCCGCTTGCGGGCGATCCCCGCAGATCCACACAACACCTGCATACCCAACCGCAACACGCTGGCGCCCACACGGCTTGCTGCGCGACCGGCAAGGTTGAGCGCAGCCACCTTAATGACTAGGGTCTGTTTGTAGTGGTCAACTAATTCCGGACACCTCGATAGATCGTTCCGACGCCATCGTCCGTTCATACAACCGTCGGTGACAGATATCCCAGTTTCGAATGCAGTCGCTCGTTATTGTAAAACCCAACGATGTATTCAGTGATGTCGCGTTTCGCTTCGGCCCGACTTTCCCCTATGGCTTCATCATCTGCGCAGGCTGCGCCGGCACTGTGCTGGTGAGCCTTGGTATAACTGCCATCAATGAAAGCCCACTCCATGTCGGGGCCAGCAACAAGCGCCTTGAAGATCCTGTGCCACTTGCCGCAAGCAGACCAGGCATTAAAGCGTTTGTAGACCCTGCTCCAGTCCCCAAACGCTGCGGGCAGATCTCTCCAGGGGCATCCCGTGCGCATGCGATAAAGCATGCCTTCGACGGTCATTCGTAGATCACGCTTGTTGTAGATGGCCATGTGAAGCAGAATTTCTCGTAGCTTCGACCAGTGCTAGACGCTGATCATCACTGGGGCACTGCAAGCTCGTATTGGTGTTGTGTGAGAGCTACAACGATGCGATCTTTATTTCATAGATCAAGTACTTGGATCTAAATACCAACAGACCCTAGCAACAGCGCGCATAAAAAACGGGCTCTTCAAAAGAGCCCGTTTTGTTTCTCGCCTTATGCCTGTCAGTGCATCACAGGCCTGGCACCCGCAGCTTCCAGCAGGCGATCGGCCAACAACCGCACGATCCAGAACGCTGTCAGCGACGCATCGCCACGCAGTTCGTCGGCACCGGCATCGCGCTTGAACTGCGACTCAAGGCTGTCAATGTAGTTGTTCAGGCTGAACAGGCCATTGACCCGGTTACCCGGCTTGTCGAGAGTGGTCTGCAAACGTTCGTTGACCAGCGCGATGGCGTTTTCAAACGCCTGGCGCTGCTCAGGCGTCAGGTAACCGCCCTTGCGCACCAGCGCCGCCCAGGAGAAGTCTTCAGGCTTGTGTGGCGTGGCTGTCATATCAGACCTCCTTGTGGTTGGTAGAGCCCGGCAGCTTGTCGTAAGGGTGCTCGACGTTCTTCAGGTTGATGCCGCTGGTGGTCAGGTTGAGGCCTTCACTGTCGCTCTTGACGAAGGAAAACTTGCCGTTTTCAGCGTCGATGTTCTTCAGGTCCAGGTTCCAGTTGCCTTGCTGGCCACCGTTGGTGCGCATGAAGGTGCCGAAGTCCTTGGCCTTGAAGTTGTCCACTGTCACGTTGGCGTCAGCATTGAGTTGGAAGATCTTGTCCGCAGCGCCCTGGGCACTGCTGTTGGTGATGTTCAGGTTGGTGACTTTGGCACCGCCCTCGCCCTTCACGGTCAGCGCATCCTCACCGACGTTGGTCCAGTGCACGTTATCCACGTTCACGGGCTTGTCGCTGCCGGCACGCACATGCACCCCATCAGCGGCGTTTTCACCAAAGGTCACGTTTTTCAAGGTGGCACCCTCAGCCAGCTCGAAAATTGGCTTTTGTCCTTCGCCCTGTCCGCCATCACCCAATTTAGGGCCGGCAGTGAAGGTCTTGCCCTGGCCGTCGAACACCTCGCCCGGACCTACCTTGATTGTTTCATTGACTACGGTGGGGCTGCCCGACGCAGTCGGGAAGGACACTGGAGTCGCTGAGCCAGCAGTGCCAGTAGCGCCAGGACCACCTGCACCAGGCGTCGTGGGCGGTGTCATCCCCCCGATAGAGGGCGTGCCCGCACCGCCACCGCCGCCGACAGCCGGAGCACCACCGCCGCCACCCACCGCCGGAGCACCGCCACCACCACCACCACCACCACCACCACCACCACCACCACCGCCAACAGCCGGGGCACCACCGCCGCCACCGCCGGTTCCCTTGCCGGAGGTGTCAGACGGCTGATTGAATGTTTCGGGATGGCTGTCCATGAACTGGGCGATCATTTCCAGCAGCTCCTTGAGCTTGCTGTCCGGAGAAACCTGGCCGCCACCATCGGATGCCGGCTGGATAGACTTATCCAGGGAACCACCACCCAGGCCTTTCATCAGGGCGTTGACCAGATCTTCAACGCTACCGGAACCACCCGCAGCGCCCTGGCTCGCGCCCAGGCCTTGCCCCCCCCCCAAACCTTCCAGCCCCTTGGTGCCGCCCCCCCCGGCCCCGCTAACAGGCGAACCGGAGCCCATGCCATTACCGCCACCTTCGCCAGTGCCATTGGCGCCACCCAGCACTTTTTCAAACAGCGCCATCAGAATCTGGGTCAGCAGCTCCTTGGACGTTTCGTCACCGCTACCCGTCGCCTCTTTGCTCTTGCCATCGTTCTGGCCACCGCCTTGCAGGGACTGCAGCAGGGAGTCGATGCTGCTCTGCCCAGACTTGTCTGCCTGGTCTGCCGCCGAACCCAAACCGCTACCCGTTCCAGAACCACTACCAGAGCCGGAACCGAGCAACATCTCCGCCAGCATGCCAGCCAATTGCTCCAGAGCGGATTGCCCACCCTGACCGGTGGCAGCACCAACAGCACTGGCACCCAGCCCACTGGATAAGCCCGATAGACCGGAAAGACCGCCCTGGGAAATACTCGAAATACCCGTGATATCAGACATTTTCTAACTCGCTACGCCATTGAGAGTGTCCGGCGTGCGGCAATCAGTGCCGCCTTAACCGGGGTTAATGCCAACCGAGGTTCACCTCGTAGTGGCACCTACCGTTATGTGGCAACAACCGACAAGCAGTTCCCGCAACAACGATTTAATTCAACAAGGGCTGCACGGTAATACGGGTACGCTGAACTTGAGTAATAAACCCATTGACCAGATCGCAGAACTTTCCCTCATCCAGACTGGCCAGTTCACGCTGAGTACACAAACGCAGTTCTTTCTGGTCCAGGGCCAGCCAACAGCCACACAAATTGGCAACATCAAAATTGATAGTGAGCAGGCGCTGCATGTTTTCCTGGCTCTTGCGTAGCGAGCCTAGGCTGCAATGAATGACCACATAGTCACTGCGCGGTGGCACTTCAATAACGGCGGCTTGACGTTGCTGGTTGTCATACAACGCACAGACGCCCTGTTCAAGGGTTAACGCCGTACCGAGCATTTCACTTAAACGCGCAATAAACCGTTGGGCATCGCGTTGAGAGTTCGCCATTAGATTTTCCTCCTGTGGGTCATTGCTCAAAAAGAGCCATGGCGACAACTGAGTGGAAAATTAATGGCGAGAGGTTCCGCGGGGAATAAATATTTGCCGCTAGTGTTTAAAACCAGTCAAGGTAAGAAACTCACTGAGCAGGCTTTGCAGGGTTTCTGCTCGGCGATAATCAAGATCCAACTCGTGCCAAACAACAAACCGCTGCTGGTTATCCAAGCAAATATAGTAACCGTCATAAGACTCAATGTTCTCGAAACGCCGCTTTAACGTATCGCAGAACAAGTTAGGCCACTGCGCCTGACGCTCTATCATCAGCGCCAGCCTCCAGCCCACGCTGTCTCGACGGTACTCGAAGTCGATGCCGGGAGCCCACTGCCAGGTGCTGGGCTGCTGCTGGCCGATACTGACAAAAAAATCGCGCTGGTCAGTTCTACGCTGAATCGTTTCATTCATTCAGATATACCGTCGTGTATTCAGTTACGTCGTTACGCAGCGCAGGCGTCCACCACACGCTAAGGCTTGAATCATTGGCGTCAACAGTCTGGCACGCACGGGTAAAACAAGACGTTTGCATCGTCGTACACGCGCCCAACAAAAGCGCGACCATTAACAAGGCGGCGGCATGTAGCAACTTCATTTTGGATTCTCCCTATAAACGGACTGTACTCAATTCGGCCCTGAAAAAGTACTGTAGCAATAGACTGTAAGGCTATTAAAAAAATAGCGGCGCTGCGCCTTAAGATGTTGCCTGCTGCTTCTGTTTCAAGGCGACAGCATTGATACTCTGGCGGGGCTGTCGGGTGTCGCGATGCTTGCAACCGGCCGTATTGCCACAAACACTTCTGTTGATTGACCTGGCTGAAGACGCGCACCAGGCGACATTGTTACAGCGAGTGTACGATCCCCAGGACAGGATGCCAGAGAGAAATCCTGAGCCTTACCACTGGTGTTACGCACAACGCCGACAACAATATCGAAATCATCCCCGACAAACCATTGACCTCTCGCAGGATCGATCAAAAACTCGCTCGGCGCCTTACACAGCTCCTCCAGACGCACACCAGACGATGCCTCTTTGAGATCAGCCGGAATACTGCCTTTGACCAGATCAGAAAACGCGTTGGAGATGGCTATTTTCTTACGTTCGCGGCTGCTGGGTGAGCCACCTAATGCCAATGCCTTATCCAACTGCGGGCGGTTTTCATTGGCGATGTAACGGGCGGGATCTATCTGATCCCCAATCAGCCTTGGCGTCAGGATAAACAGGCGTTCACGACGCGAAACCTCCTGGCGCTTGGCGGTGAACAGCGGCCCCAATATAGGCAGATCACCGAGCAGCGGAACCTTGTCATGATGCTGACCGGTCTCATCAACATGAAACCCGCCAATGACCAGCGAACGATTTTCGCCGATCACCGCCTGGGTGCTGACCGTACCGCGCTTCACATCCGGTGTTTCGCCGTTGCGAGAGCGGTCGAGTTGGCCGTCCTCAATGTCGATGATCAACTGGAAGCGGTTGGGCTGCGCACCACCAATGGTGCGCGGGATCACCTGCAGGCTGGTCCCCGCCGTGACCGACTGCACGTTGGCGACCCGCTCACCGGTGGCGGTGATATAGGCGGTGCGACTGAAGTCGATCACCGCTGGCTGGTTTTCCAAGGTCAATACCGACGGTCTGGCGATCACCGATGCCACACCCTGGCCTTCCAGCGCTTGGATATCGGCAAAGAAACGGTCGAAGTCAGTGATCGAAAGCGTGGCCGAACCGCCGGTCAGCAGTGAGCTGCCAACAGAGACCGAACCGGCACGCGCCGACCAGCGCGACTCCAGGGCGCTCACCTGGGTGCGGTCGATATCCAGAATGATTGCGTCGATTTCCACCAGATTGCTGGGTTGATCCAGTTGCTCAATCAACTGCTGGTACATGTCGCGCTTTTCCGGGGTGTCATAGATCAGCACCGCATTGTTGCGCACATCGGCGACCACCTTACGGTTGCTCGCTGTTTTAACGGCTTTTGTCGGCTCACGCGAGGCGCTGCGATCGGTGGCCAGGTTGATGATCTTGTTGCGGCCCATCTCCGCAATTCCCTGCAAGGCCTGGATATTGGCCGCCGGGTCCTGGGGCGAAGGGGCTGCCGCCTGCTTGCTCTGCAGCAAGCCATCGAGGAGGGTCGCCACCCCTGGAATGGTTATGCTCTGCTCCCGATAGTGGATATCGCGGTCGGCCACGGCGGCGTAGCGCAACGAGAACATCATGACCTGCTGCTTCTCTTGCGGCTTGACCTTCTCCTTGCTGAAACCGCGTATCAACTCGACATAGCGCGCCGGACCACTGACCAGCACCACGCCTTCGTCCGGTAGTTCACCCCAGCCGAAGCGCTTATCCAGCAGGCCGATATCAGTCAGCGCCTGCTTCAGGTCTGGAGCGGCATCGGAGGAAACTTCCATGCGTTGCGCTACTTGCCCCGACTGGGGACTGACGTACAACTTGCCGTTGTACAGGAACCACTGAAATTGATGCTCCAGGGCCATGCGGTCGAGAAACTCCTGGGCATTGCCGGCACGAATCTTTGCATCGACGACCCCACTGACCCCCTGCATCTCCAGGCCCACCCCGTAGGCACTGGCAAAATCCTTCAACACAGTGGTCAGCGGAGCCTGGGATGCCTCGTAGGCATACGCAAATTGGCGCCACTCTTCAGGTAGCGCCGCCACGCTTGCCTCGGCCTGCATGCCCAGCAGCGCCAGGCAGAGCAGTCGTTTCATGCAGTGCTTAAACATAAGAGCCTCTCAGTGCCAAGGGACGCACGAAGGGCTTGGGTGGCGTCACCTTCTTGGGTTCGAGCATCGCTTCCCAGACATCACGCTGGTTAACCAAGGCTTCGATATCATGGATGACCGCTGCCGTATTCTGAAACGGTTGGTACTGCACCAGGCACAGGTGGCACGTCTCGGGGTCGAGTGCCAGGGCGCCGCGAAACCGCCCAATGCTGGGGCCGGAAAGACGCAACGCGGCCTCAAGGCCCGCATCACCACCGCGCCACTGTGCACTCAAGGGTGCGAGATAGATCAGCCCGGCATGACTGCGTTTCAGGCTTAACGGCTGCTGATCAATGTGCAGCAGCAACACTGGGGTGTTGCTGTCGAGCCAGCGTTCGACAGCAAGGGGCAGGTCAACGGATTTCATTGATGATGGCCTTGGCCAGGTTGTGCTTGACCACAATTTCCTGGTTCACCGCCCAGCTCGCCGTCGAAGACTGCCGGATAGCCGAGTTGAAGGCGTGCCAATCATCCGGGGAAAAGGCATCCAGATTCAGGGCAGCCGAGTCCAGATCCTGTTGGGCGTTTTCAAAGTTGCTGTCGAGACGGCGTCTGAGTGCATCGGAAGAAAGCATGGTGGTGACTCCTGGTTCGGGAACTCATGACTGAGTGGCAAACGCAGAAGTTTGGTTCCACAGGCCTTTGCTTACGGCCAGATATGCTGTTGCAAGGCGCTCCAGCTCAGGCTGAAATCGCCCTGTTCGGTGCGCAGGCTGAGGGCATCGGGTGCCAGGCTCGGCTCACCGCGCAGAGTCCAGCCCCGCTGCCCCTGCTCTTGCAGGCTGTGGGCAAGCTGGGTGAGCTGGTCTGGGTGGCAATAGATCAAGGCCGACTCCTCATTGGAAATGGCCAAGGTCAGTTGCCGCAGGACTGCGCTGACTTTTTTGTCATCCGGCAATTCGTCCAACACTATCTCCAAGGCCTGCTGCACCAGTTCCTGCGCAGCCTCGACGATGCTGGCCAGGGTCACTTCGCGCTGCTGCCGCAAGTCGTCGAGCAAGCCCTGGGCCTGCTTCCACACCTCTGCGCGGGCTTCGGCTTCACAGCGCTGACGCAGGGCCTGGACTTCGGCCTGCGCGGTGTCGAATATCGCCTGCGCCTGGGCGCGGGCATCGTCCAGCAGCTCTTCTGCCAACAGGCTCTGTGCAAGCACTTCGCGGCGCAGAAGCGGCTCGTTGACCGTGGAGCGGTTAGGGGTAAGCGTCAGGCTGCGACTGGCCAACATGCGGGTGTTCCTCCATGCGTGTGTTCAAAACGTACCCGCCCACGGCCTGCCACAAGGCGCACAATCTGGCTTTGGGTATTTCATCCAATGGCAGACGCTCGGCCTGACCCACGGCATCGCGCGCGAATGTAATCCGCAGCCGTTGCCAAAGCCGCTCACCGACCCAGGCTCTCAGTAACACCAGACCGGCCACCTGTGACTGCCGGGCATCCCAGCTCTCGGGCAACCAGTGACCGGGCTGCAAGGCCCGGCCCAGGCGCCGGCACCAGAGCCAGGTGGGCTCATCCAGATGAGGCGGACGAGGCATACGACTCCCGGCACAGACACTCACACACAGGTCGAGCGCCAGTGCCCACTGCGCCGCAGACAACGCCAGCAGGGGCAGCAACAGCGCATCGGGGGCCGGCGGCAGTGTCGAGGTCATGCCAAGACGCCGGTCGAGCAGCGCATCATCGAGCTGCCCCACCAGCCCCAGGGCTGATTCGCTCATGCCTGCCCTCTCGCGCAATTGCCAACTGGCGTGGGCCTGCCGCCAGCCTCGGGTCCACCAACAGACCCAGGCCAGCGCCTGCGGCTCACTTACGTTCATTTCGGCGATGACGCCGGCACAACCGGCGCCGGCTGCGCCTTGAAGCGCTGGCGCCAGTGGGGGTTGAGTACCCACAGGCCCGCCAGCAGCAGGGCCAGCGCGAATGTGCAGAGCAGCGCCATCCACTGCCATAAAGCCAGGCGCTCACGCGTCAGGGTAAACGGCCCGACATTGACCATCGACACCGACTCCTGGTAACCCTGGGACGGCACGAAGACCACAGCCAGTTTTTTCTCGTCCGCATTGGCCATGCCCGGAATACTGCTGGCAACCATGCGCCGTATGCGCGGTAATACGCTATCGGGGTCAAGGTCCGCGCGGTACTTGATGAACACCGCCGCCGAGGCGGGTTGAACCGGCTCCCCCGGCGCAATGCGTTCCGGCAGGACAACATGTACCCTGGCCACCACTACCCCATCAATCTGCGACAGGGTCTGCTCCAGCTCTTGAGACAAGGCGTAGATGTAGCGCGCCCGCTCCTCCATTGGAGAGGAAATGACGCCTTCTTTGCGAAAAACCTCGCCCAGCGTGGAGCGGGAGCGGCGAGGCAGGCCTACCGCTTCCAGCACGCGCACGGCACGGGAAATATCATAGCTGGACACCAGAACGGCGACGCCACCCTTGTCCAGGCGCTTTTGCGCATCAATGTTTTTACCTACAAGTTCCGCCACTACTTCGTTGGCATCCTGCTCGGTCAGATCGCGATGCAGCTCCATCCGGTCGCCGCAACCGGCCATCAGTAACGCCAAAAGCATAAGGATGGCCAGCCTGATTGCCTTGGGGTGCATAGTTAGGCCTTATTGCAGACTGGTCAGTTTTTCCACGCTCTGCGCCGCCTTGCTTACCAACTTGGCACTGAGCAGGCTTTGCAAATAAAAAGAAGACAACGAACGGTTGGCATCCAGTGCCATTTTCGGGTCACTCGACTGGGCTGCCCGCTGCAGATCGCGGTCAACCTTCTCGGACTCTTTCTGGTACGCGCTCGAAGCCTTGGAGATGGGCGACACCAGCATTGATGAATCGCTGGCAGTCTTCGGTTCTGCCGAGCGCATCGCGGCATTGAACCAGGCAATGTCCGCCTCGACAGGAGTAGGACCTGGCGCCGTCACCTCTGTCTCAAATAGCCCAGCGTGATGAGTGGATACACGAGTAACAGCCATGTTTGCTTGCTCCTGCCGAGACGAAGGTTTACAGATCAACCGCGAGCGTCGGAGACGCTTTGCTGAACAAGAACCGACAGAACGTTGCCTGCTGCGATACTGGCATCGGTCTTCAAGGTATTGCCGGCACCACCGCTCTGGAAGTTCTGCTCCGCATTGGGAAACAGCCCACCCAGCGAGTTGCCTTGAGCGCTGTCCTTAATTTCGCCCTTGATCATGTTGATGGCCTTCTGGAATTGCTCGCCTTCAGCCTTGGACATCACGTTATCGCCCTCGGAAAGCTCACCCATCCAGTCCTTGGATTTGCCGTCCGGTTTACCGAACTCTTCCGGGTGCATATCCATGAAGCGCGACACCTCTTTGAGCACATCCTTGTCCTCAAAGTTGAAGCTCATCTGCCCGCTCTTGGCGTTCGCAGCAGTATTGGGCGTCAACAAATTATCGAGCTTTTCCTCACCCAGGCTGCCCAGTAGTGCAGCCAGCAACTCCTGAAGAGCACCGCCCCCGGAAGACGTGCCACCGCTGGCCGCAGGCGCACCGCCACAGTTGGCCGTGGAGTGGCTCGCGCGGGTGTTGCCCGCACCGAGACCCGAAGTACCCGAAGTACCCGAGGTATTCTGGCCAGTCGAGCCGCCGCTCAGGAACTCGTTGATCAGCCCTTCAAGCCCCTTGGTAAAAGAGTCTTTTTCTTTGCTGTTCAGATACTTGTCTTCCGACAGCTCGTCGCGCCAGCCCTTCACTTTGCCATTCGCGTCGTGCGGCTTGCCGAACTGGTCGGGGTTACGATCCATATAATCGGCCACCATGCCGAGCAATGGATTATCGGTATTACGGATGTTGGCGCCGCTGCCGGACTTTTCAAACATCGAGTCACTGAGCAATGAGGCGATCTTGCCAGCACTTCCGTTGGCATCGGACTGCATGGCAGTCATCTGCGTAGTGGCGAAAGTACTTTGGAACGTACTACTTGGGGGGGCGCTTATCGAAGAAGAAAGCATACGTTTACTCCTTGAAAACCGAACAGGTTGAAGCCCTCTTGGCGTGAACCAAGAGGGCGCGACAACCACTTAGTAGTTGATCGCCTTACCGGTTTGCTGAGCAGCGTTCTGCGCCTTGGTAGCAGAGTCCTGGTAGGCGCTGGCAATACCGTTAATGGTATCGGCTTGCATTTTGTTCGATTGGGCTTCGGCGTTCATCATGGTGGTTGCAGCAGCAGTGCTGTCCATCATGGTCATTGCAGACATCGAAGCGCCGAGGGAAGCAGTACCAGCCATAGTTATTACTCCTGATCATCGAAAGGGTTTGGACACCGTATTGGTGTTCGAACAATGAGTGGTCGATTTTCAGAAGCGGTTCCATGCGCGCGCAGGAATAAGGGAGTCAGTAAAAAATTACAGCTCCGGCGAGTTGATGCTGAGGCTTTTCATGCGGTGATAAAGAGTGCGCCGGGGAATCCCCAGTTCGCTGATCACCGACTCGATGCTCTTGGGGTGACGCGACAGGCAATCCTGGATAAGCGCCTTTTCAAACTGACGCAAATAACCCTTGAGGTGAATACTGCGCTCCAGGTGCGGGGGCTCGTCGCCACCCAGCGGCGGCATGCCTAGTACGAAGCGCTCCGCCGCACACTTGAGTTCGCGGATGTTGCCGGGCCAACGGTGGCTGAGCAGGCGGTTGAGCAGTGCAGGATCTCGCTGAGGCAACGGCTGATGGTGCTTGCCCGCCGCCTCCATGACGAAACGCTCGAACAGCAAGGGCAGATGATCCAAGCGTGAGCGCAGGGTAGGCAACTGGATCTTGATAACATTCAGGCGAAAAAAAAGGTCGCGGCGAAACTTCCCTTCTTCTACCAGTTTTTCCAGCGGCGTTTGTGTGGCGACTATCACACGCAGGTTCAGCGCAACGAAGCGCGTCGACCCCAAGCGCTCTATTCCGCGCATTTCCAGCACACGCAACAGCTTGGCCTGCAGCAGGAGCGGCATGCTGTCAATTTCATCCAGGTATAAAGTCCCGTTATGGGATGCCTCGATATAACCGGCCCGCGATTTGGATGCGCCGGTATAGGCGCCCGCCATCACCCCAAAAAGCTCACTCTCGGCCAGTTGCTCCGGCACGGCAGCACAGTTGAGTGCAACCAGCGGCCCTTCGCGGCCCGATAACTGATGAATACGCCGCGCCAGTGTATCTTTGCCAGTGCCTGTCTCCCCCTCCAGCACCATGTCAACGTTGAGTGGAGCCGCCTTGCGGATAAAAGACTGCAGTGTGCCAAAAATATCGAGGACCTCATGCTCCATCTGCGAACAGTCATTATTCATAGACCCCTCATCCATCCAATCCCTTTGCGATGATAAACACTTCCGCTGAATATCAGGAATACCCTCATAACCAATGTCATCAACGTAAGAAAGTTATCTATAAATATCATACGATTAGCGCTTATTTAAGCGCATAGGGGCAGCCGCTGTGAGCGCTCCGGGCAGCGCTACTGACAGCACCCTGCAACCCCTGTCTTGAAAGCTTTACAAAATAGCCGACGCCTTCTACAGCCCATCTTCAACAACGTTCGCGGCGCCGATGACTTTACCTGCCAATGCCCGCGAACGCTCAAGAACATCATCTGGCACATCGTCTTATCAGGGCACACTCGCTCTATCGCGGGCTCAATCAGACCGCCGCCGTGACGTGCTGTTCACTGCCGGCCAGCGCACGAATGCTGTCACACCACCCACCCCAACTATCACTCGATACAGTTGCCACCCACGCTCGCCACAACGGGTGCAGGGCGCTTTTATACCGGGCATAAAAAACCGCGACCTGTCGAAAATCTCTCCTCGCCAGGTCGCGGTGTGGGTAAAGCCTGAAAGCTTATGTCAGGTCGAAGCGGTCCAGGTTCATCACCTTGGTCCAGGCCGCGACGAAGTCGTTGACGAACACGGCTTCGGCATCGCTGCTGGCATAGACCTCAGCCAGGGCACGCAGCTGGGAGTTGGAGCCGAACACCAGGTCAACCACGGTGGCAGTCCACTTCACGGCACCGCTGCTGCGGTCGCGGCCTTCCAGTACGCCCGCATCGGTCGCGGACTTCTGCCATTTGGTGCTCATGTCCAGCAGATTGACGAAGAAGTCGTTGCTCAGGGTGCCCGGACGTGTGGTGAACACGCCGTGGGCAGCCTGACCGACGTTGGCGTTCAGGGCGCGCAGGCCACCGACCAGCACGGTCATTTCCGGTGCGGTCAGGGTCAGCAGGTTGGAGCGGTCGACCAGCAATTCCGCCGCTGAACCTTCCAGCCCTTTGCGCAGGTAGTTGCGGAAGCCATCGGCTGCCGGCTCCAGTGGCGCGAAGGAGTCAACATCGGTCTGCTCCTGCGACGCATCGGTACGGCCCGGTGCGAACGGCACGCTGACACTGTGACCAGCTTTGTGCGCAGCAGCTTCGACCGCTGCCGAGCCAGCCAGGACGATCAGGTCAGCCAGGGAGATCTGCTTGCCCGACTGGGCCGCATTGAACTCACGCTGAATGCCTTCGAGTACCTGCAGCACCTTTGCCAATTCAGCCGGCTGATTGGCGTCCCAGTCTTTCTGCGGAGCCAAACGAATTCGCGCACCGTTGGCACCGCCACGCTTGTCACTGCCGCGGAAGGTCGAGGCCGACGCCCAGGCAGTATTGACCAGCTGGCTGATGGACAGCCCGGAAGCCAGGACCTTGGCCTTGAGTGCGGCGATATCTGCTGCATCGACCAGGGCGTGATCGACTGCCGGCACCGGGTCTTGCCAAATCAGCTCTTCCTGGGGCACCAGCGGGCCGAGGTAGCGCGACAGCGGGCCCATGTCACGGTGAGTCAGCTTGTACCAGGCACGGGCGAAGGCATCGGCGAACACCTGCGGATTCTGGTGGTAGAAACGCGAGATCTTCTCGTAGGCCGGGTCCATACGCAGCGACATGTCCGCGGTGGTCATCATCGGCGGGTGGCTGAGCGACGGATCATGAGCGTCGGGGATCATGTGCTCCGGCTTGCAGTTTATCGGCGTCCACTGGTGGGCACCGGCCGGGCTCTTGGTCAGTTGCCACTCGTAACCGAAGAGCATGTCGAAATAGCCCATGTCCCAGGTGGTGGGGTTGGGTTTCCAGGCGCCTTCAATCCCGCTGGTCGTAGTGTGCACGCCCTTACCGCTGCCGAACGAGTTGATCCAACCAAAGCCCTGTTCTTCAATACCAGCGCCCTCAGGCTCTGCACCAACCAGCGTCGGATCACCAGCGCCGTGGGCTTTGCCGAAGGTGTGACCACCGGCCACCAGGGCCACGGTCTCTTCGTCGTTCATGGCCATGCGGGCAAAGGTTTCGCGCACATCGCGGCCCGAGGCGACCGGATCAGGGTTGCCGTCCGGGCCTTCAGGGTTCACGTAGATCAGACCCATCTGCACGGCGGCCAGGGGGTTGGCCAGGTCGCGATCGCCCGAGTAACGGCTGCCGGGCTTGTCGCTGGTGGCCAGCCATTCTTTTTCCGAACCCCAGTAGATGTCTTCTTCCGGCTCCCACACATCGACGCGGCCACCGGCAAAGCCGAAGGTCTTCAAACCCATGGAGTCGAGGGCCACATTACCGGCCAGAACCATCAGGTCGGCCCAGGACAGCTTGTTGCCGTACTTCTGTTTGATCGGCCACAGCAGGCGGCGCGCCTTGTCCAGGTTGCCGTTATCCGGCCAGCTGTTGAGCGGCGCGAAACGCTGGGTGCCAGAGCCGGCGCCACCACGGCCATCGGCGATGCGGTAGGTGCCGGCGCTGTGCCAGGCCATGCGGATAAACAGGCCACCGTAGTGGCCCCAGTCGGCGGGCCACCAGTCCTGGGAATCGGTCATCAGGGCGTGCAGATCCTTGACCACGACATCCAGATCAAGGCTTTTGAAAGCTTCGGCGTAATCGAAGTCGCGGCCCATAGGATTGGGCAGCGGAGAATTCTGGTTGAGGATTTTCAGGTTCAGCTGGTTGGGCCACCAATCAGCGTTGGAGGGTGCGCCGGCAACGGTATGTTTACGCTCACCACCCGAAAATGGGCATTTGGCTTCGGTCGTCATTGTTATCTCCTACGGTTGTTTCTAATTAACTGAGGGCACTGAAATGCTGTGCAATCAGCTTGGCGTTTCACGGTGGGTCCAGCAAATAGCATTTGAATATGGTGGTTATAGTAGCCGCGGAATGTGACGCGGATGGCTCCACGGTTAAATGCCGAAACAGAGTGGTTGGCGCGCAGCAGCAGGCCTGCAGCGACCCCTGCAGGAATTTTCAGGAAATGTGAACGGTTCTTGTGGCCGCAGTTCGCGCAGCGATCCGGGGCCGATACCCCGTGTGTCGCTGCGCTCGACCCAGGCTACAAAGCTTGGACTACTGCAGGGGTGGGAGGGGCTTTAGCCGCGACAAGCGCCACAAACGCTCGCCGCTTCTTGTGGTCTGCGGTATTTGCTAACGCCAATGGCGGCGCTCGGCGGCGCGGGTACGGGTAGCGCTGGCACCGCCGAGCAACCAGGCGATGCCCAGCACCAGAGCCTCCAGCAGCCAGGCCAGCAGCAGCGCACAGGCAATGCCCCAGGCGATGGCGTCGGGGGCCAGCAGCACCTGGTAGCGATAGGCCGCGTAGGTTTCTTCGAGCAGGGCCGGGTCGGCGGCGGTCGTCAGGTGCCAGACCTGACGGTACCAGGGCCCCTGCATGGCGCGGTATTCGTCATCGAGCAGCGCGGCGCGGTCAACGAGAAAAGCGACACTCTGCGCATCGCTCTGCATCACCGCATCGTTGCTGGCGCGGTAATGACTGACCAGAGCATCCAGATCGCCCGAGAAGAAGCGCTTGGCCGTTTCTCGAAAGCCCTGCAAGCCCTGCTCGGACTCGCTGCGGTGCGCGTCGACGCGCTGGCTGTAATCCTCGATAAACCCTGGGACCTGCACCCCGACCAGCAGGCCCAGAGCAAACAGGGCCAAACGCGCATAACTCCTGAACATCCTTCCTCCATGGTCCGGCTTGTGCCGGGTTGCTGTGTCAGTCGAGTTGGCCGTGAGCCACGCACTCACCGGCGCGCCACAGGCGCCATTCGCCTGGTTGGTAGAGCGCCCAACATTCATTGTCGGTCAGCGGTTCAGTGGCCAGCACGGTGACCACATCATTAGGGGTGGTCTCGGCCTGGAAGTCTACCTTGAGATCGGCGTCCTTGAGCTGCGCCGGGCCAAAGGGTGCACGCCGGGTGATATGCGCCAGCTTGGTGGAACAGAAGCTGAATAGCCAGTCACCATCGCTGAGCAGCGCATTGAACACGCCCTGTTTGCGATAGGCCGTACAGGCGTCAACCAGGACAGGCAACAGGGTTTCGATCATCTGTGGCGTGTCGAAGGCCGTGCGGACCCGGTTGAGCAGATCGCAGAACGCCGCCTCGCTGTCGGTATCGCCGACCGGGCAGTAAAACCCTGGCGCCGGGTTGAAGTCGGCCAACTGGCCGTTGTGCGCGAAGCACCAGTTGCGCCCCCAAAGCTCACGTACGAAAGGATGGGTATTGGCCAGGCACACGCGACCGACGTTGGCCTGGCGAATATGCCCAATCACCACTTCGCTCTTGATCGGGTAGCGCTGCACCAGCTGCGCCACCTCCGACTCACTGCTCGCCCGGGGGTCCTGGAACAGGCGCAAGCCACGCCCTTCGTAAAAGCCGATCCCCCAGCCGTCGCGGTGCGGGCCGGTGCGGCCGCCACGCTGCATCAGGCCAGTAAAGCTGAAGACGATATCCGTCGGCACATTGGCGCTCATGCCTAGCAATTCACACATGGGAAAACTCCAGAGGCGCGAGCGAGCGCAAGGCCGAGTTCAGAGCCGCGGTTCCAGACGCTCGCGGCCACTGCGCATCGACGACGGACGAACAGAATCGAAGGCCTCGTCGGGAAAGTCTTCGCTGTCCTCAGCCATGCGCTCGCGCAGCGTCCGGCTGTCGCTGACAGACTCACGCTCCACGCGGCGCTCACGCCAGGCGCGCTCGATGGGCCAGCGAATGGCCACGAATATCAGGTACAGGCCCAGGGCGATCAACCCGTAAAGCGCCAGATCGGCCACCGCCCGCCAGGCGTTGTTGCCGACCTTGAACAACAGGTCCAGAGCCGTCACCGCAATCGCCGGGGCGAACAGCTCCTTGTTCGGATCGACGATGGTCGGGCTGAACAGCAACACCGCAACGATCACTCCCAGCGGCTCCCGCAGGTAGCGCCAGGTCCAACGGGTCATGCGCCACCACACCAACAGGCAGCCGAGGGCCGCGACGGCGTAGGCGCCCCAGGCGAGGAGGTAGTCGTTCTCGGTCATAACGCGCAATCTCTGACAAAACCAGCAAACGGGCCCTGGTATACGAACCCGGAGCAACGGGCCGGCATTGGGCGTTTCCGCCACCGGCAATAGGCGGCTTATGATAACGGCTTTTGCCCGGCCCGGCTTCCCGGTCCGTTGCACTGCCAACTGCCGCCCTGCCAACTGGAGTTTCACCATGCCTCACGCCCCCATCGCCCGCGCCGACGCAGGTGCCGATCCCTACCACTGGCTGGAGCAGCGCGATCAACCTGACGTAATGGCCTACCTGGAGGCGGAAAATGCCTACCTCGAGGCCAGCCTGGCCGACCAGACCGACCTGCGCGAAACCCTGTTCCAGGAGATCAGGGGGCGCATTCGCGAGACCGATCTGTCGCTGCCGTCACCCTGGGGGCCTTACCTGTATTACCAACGCACCACCGCCGGCGACGAATACCCACGCCACTACCGCTGCCCGCGCCCGGCCGATGGCAGCCTTAGCCTCAACCCCGAGGGCGAACAACTGCTGCTCGACCCCAACGAACTGGCGGCGGGCGGCTTCCTCTCCCTAGGAGCAATGAGCATCAGCCCGGACCACCAGCGCCTGGCCTACAGCCTGGATACCCGCGGCGACGAGATCTATGAGTTGTTCGTCAAACACCTGGATGGCACAGGCGCCGTCGATGCCCTGCCCTTCGACGACTGCGACGGCAGCCTGACCTGGGCCAATGACAGCCAGACGCTGTTCTTCGCCACCCTCGACGAGACCCACCGCCCGCACCGCCTGTACCGCCATCGCCTGGGCCAGCTCGGCGCCGAACAGGTATTCGAGGAAAGCGACGGGCGTTTCTTCCTGCATTGCTACCGCAGCAGCTCGGAGCGCCAGTTGATCCTGCAACTGGGCAGCAAAACCACCAGCGAAGTTTGGGTACTGGACGCCGAGAGCCCTTCAGACCCGTTCCAATGCCTGGCCCCGCGCGAAGAGGATCACGAGTACGAGGTTGACCACGGCTGGCTCGATGGCCAGTGGAGCTGGGTCATTCGCAGCAACCAGGCCGGCATCAACTTCGCGCTCTACAGCGCGCCGCAGCGCAGCCCCAGCTGTGCCCTGCCCGGCCGCAGCGACTGGCAACTGCGTCGCCCCCACGATGCCGCGTGCATGCTCGAAAGCGTCACCCTCAACCAGCACGCTCTGCTGCTGGGGCTGCGCGAAGGTGGCTTGCCGATCATCGAAGTGCAGCCCGCCGGCGCGCCCAGCTACCGCGTAGAGCTGCCCGACGCGGCTTACAGCCTCTATGTGCAAGACAGCCTGGAATTCACCAGCGACAGCGTGCGCCTGCGCTACGAGGCACTCAACCGACCGGCGCAGATTCGCCAGTTGCGCCTGCTCGATGGCCAGCAACAAGTGCTCAAGCAAACCCCAGTGGAAGGTCCGTTCGATGCCGATGCCTACGTCAGCCAGCGCTGCTGGGCAACGTCGGCCGATGGCACCCAGGTGCCGATCAGCCTGGTCGCCCGCCGCGAAGTGCTTGGCCAGCCAGCTCCGCTGTACCTGTATGGTTATGGCGCCTACGGCGAAAGCCTCGACCCCTGGTTCTCCCACGCCCGGTTGAGCCTGCTCGATCGCGGTTTCGTCTTCGCCATCGCCCATGTGCGCGGCGGCGGCGAACTGGGCGAAGCCTGGTACCGCGGCGGCAAGCTGGAGCACAAGCGCAATAGCTTCGCCGACTTTATCGCCTGCGCCGAGCACCTGATCGCCGAGGGTTATACCCAGCCGAAGCAACTGGCGATCAGTGGCGGCAGCGCCGGCGGCCTGCTGATCGGCGCGGTACTCAACCAGCGTCCCGAGCTGTTCGCCGCCGCCGTGGCGGAAGTGCCCTTCGTCGACGTGCTCAACACCATGCTCAACCCCGACCTGCCGCTCACCGTCACCGAATACGACGAATGGGGTGATCCGAACCAGGCCGAGGTGTTCGAACGCATCAAGGCCTACGCGCCCTACGAGAATGTCAGCGCCCAGGCCTACCCGGCCATGCTGGTGGTGGCCGGCTACAACGACAGCCGCGTGCAGTACTGGGAAGCCGCGAAATGGGTCGCCAAGCTGCGCCGCGACAAGACCGACGCCAACCTGCTGCTGCTGAAAACCGAACTGGGCGCCGGCCACGGGGGCATGAGCGGCCGCTACCAGGCCCTGCGCGATGTTGCCCTGGAATATGCCTTTCTGCTCAAGGTGCTGACGCCGGCCAGCTGATCAACAGCCCCGTCAACCTGCTCGCGGCCTGCCAACAGGCCGCGAATTGGTCCGCGCATCAAAACAGCGAGCGGAGAAAGCCTAGGGCGACGATCGCATAGAACGCCCCGCAAATCAGGCCGAAGGACTTACGCGTTCGTGCGAAAAACGGCTCCGCCGAATGGGCGGAAAAAGCCAGCGCATAGCTACAGAAAATCAGCAAACCCAATAACGCGCAGCCCGCCACCAGCACAAAACTGGTCCAGACCGGGGCATTGGCACTGAGCCCGACCGTGGTCACGGTGAACCAGGTCAAAGCTGCCTTGGGATTGGTCAGGTGAATGCCCAACCCTTGCAAATAGAACCCCAGGGTGCGGCTCTGCCGCTCACTTGCCCGCGCCACCATAGTGGCGTTGTTGGCCAGCGCCCCACGAATCGACTTCCAGGCCAGGAAGAACAGGTAGCAGGCGCCAAATACCTTCAGCCACACCAGTACCTGGGTGTTGGACATCAGCAATGCCGACACCCCGGCAGCCGTCATCGCCCCCCAGCACAACGACCCGGAAATGACCCCTGCGGCCAAGGCCAGGCCCGGTGTACGTCCGTAGTTCAGGGAGGTGTTGGCAATCGCCAGGTTACCGGGCCCTGGGGTGGCGGTGCCGATCACGTAAACCCCCAGTGCTGCAGCGAAACTCGAAAATTCAAACATAGAACGCTCTCATCCCTGTCACGCCCACGGGCGCCTCTTGGGCATGATCCCAAGACAGCGACGGGTATTGCATATACAGAGCGCAGGTATCTTTTCAATACAGATGCGCCATCTGCCAAGCGCAGGCGTTGTGCGTTCGAAGGACGAAGCAGATACCGATTGAATAATGCGTGCAGAACAAGCCCGCGATGCCCACAACCGAAAATAACCTGCGAAAGCCGCCCTGCTTATGGCTGATCTTGCCGACGTTCCAGCGGCTGGTAGTTGCGTTCGCGCTGCTGCTCGAGCAAAGGCAGGTCCGAGTCAGGCTTTGGCTGGGTCAGTGGACGCGGGTTGCGTGTACTGCCGGGGGCGTTGTCGCGGCCATGATCAAGCAACGGCGGGCTGCCAGGTGCGGGCTTGGGCAGGCTTTGCGGTTGCGGTACCTCGAAGGGTTGCGGGGTGGGTGTGCCGGGCCGCACATCAGTGGCGTGCGCAGTGGCGTGTGCAGTGGCGTGCGCGCCTACGGCCAGCAGTAGACCAGTCAGGACCAGCGTGAGTCTGTTCATTGTCAGTGCCTCGGCGGTGGGTGAACCTACAGGTTTGGCCCCAGGCGCTGCCGAGAGTGCCACCAACGGCAGTTCTCGCCGACCGCCGGCGCCGCTACACTAGGGTCTGTTCCCGTTTCGTTCGCGGCCGCGCCGGAGCCCGTTTTAGCGCGAGGCAAGGCACGAGATGCGAAGTTTAGCGGGCTAAATGAGCCATCGAGAAACGCAGCATCGCGCTAAAACGGGCCCGGCCCTTCGGGTGGGGCCGCCTAGGTTGCGCGCAAAATCTCGCCATGCGTTGTTGGAGGACTTGGCAAGGGAACAACCATTCCCTGCGTCCTCCGCCTAGCGGAACGCCGCCCGGCCTGGCGAGATTTTTCGCGGCAACGCGGCTCGCGACGAAACGGGAACAGACCCTAGCACCCTGCTGACCTATGAGAACGCCGCCATGAGCACGGACACCACGCCCACCGCCAAACTCGACCGCATCCTCGCCGAGGCCCAGCGCTCGCGTGAAGAAGGCTACCGCGCCAAGGCGCTGAAAATGTACCCGCACGTCTGCGGCCGCTGCGCCAGGGAGTTTTCCGGCAAACGCCTGAGCGAGCTGACCGTGCACCACCGCGACCACAACCACGACAACAACCCCCAGGACGGTTCCAACTGGGAGCTGCTGTGCCTGTACTGCCACGATAACGAGCATTCGCGTTACACCGACCAGCAGTACTTCAGCGAAGGTTCGCTGAGCACACCGAAAACCACCCAGGCCACCCACAACCCCTTCGCCGCCCTCGCCGGCTTGATGAAAAAGGGCGATGACGCCTGATCAGCGCCCTACTGCGCAGCTAAGCGAGCTGCGGCCAATCGCCGTATACTCGCGCTTTTGCCGAGGGCGCAGTGAGTCGTGGCCAATAGACGCTTCAGTTGCATAGGTTTGTTCAACCCCAAGTCACCGGAGAATGTCGGCGCGGTGATGCGCGCCGCCGGCTGTTATGGGGTCAACTCAGTGTTCTACACCGGCAAGCGCTACGAATACGCCCGCGAGTTCGTCACCGACACCAAGAAGATCCACCAGAGCATCCCGCTGATTGGCGTGGAAGACCTGCGCCAGATCATCCCCCTGGGCTGTACGCCGGTGGCCGTGGAGCTGGTCGAAGGCGCCCGCCCCCTGCCTGAATACACCCACCCGGACCGGGCAATCTATATCTTCGGCCCCGAAGACGGCTCACTCAACGCCGAGATTCGCGCCTGGTGCGAGGATGTGGTGTACATCCCCACCGAGGGTTGCATGAACCTCGCGGCCACGGTCAATGTGGTGCTTTATGACCGCATGGCCAAAGGCATCAACACCAAATCCGGGCCGCTGTTCAAATAGCCTTCAGCGCTTGAGCAGGTCAGTGTCCAATGCCTTGGGCGAGCGCCCGCCCATCACGTTTTCGACGATCTCGACGAAGTCGCGCGTGGTGACTTTATCCAGGCGCATCAGGCCGCGGGTGACGTCATCCAGCGAACGTTGATGCTCGCCTTTGGTGGTTTGGCGTATCTCGCGGTCCAGTTCCTGCAACAGCAGTACCGCACGGGCAGTCACCGGGCCGCTGGAGCGTTTGGTGCGCAGCGACTTGACCGGCTTGCTCCAACGCACCAGATGCTCGCGGATCTTCTGGTAGCGGTCCTCACTGAGGCCGCCGGCGCGGCGCATCAGCTCAATAGCGTAATACTCGGCCAGACCCTCGGTGATCCAGTCGCTGTCATCGCTGGCGCTGATGCGGGTGAATACGTGTACCAGTTCGTGGACCAGTGAGCTGGTGCCGTTTTCACTGACCAACGGCCGATCACTGTGCATGTAATAGGAGTTGGGTGCCGACAGGCCACCGCGCCACATAGGATCGCCCGCGCCGACGATCAACAGCTTGGCCGGATCACGCGGAAACACCGCCTGCGCCTCCGGCCAGATGAAAGTCAGCAGCGTCAGCACGTCCATGCGGCGCATACCTTCGCCAATAGGCGCGGCGATGGTCACGTCGGTCTCACCCAGCGTGGCACGGCGGGTGCCGATCTTGCCGGCGAGAATCCAGCCGGTCGGGCGATCGAACTTACGCTGCGGGTTGTCGATGCGGAACGTGTTCTTGCCAATGCGCGGCCAACCGGTCTCCACCCCGCCCCAGCCCTTGGGCAGCTCGAACTGCAGGCGGGCGACCAGTTCGGTCTTGTCCTGTTGATCGAGCCGTGCGCTGGGGATCAGGTCATCGCCGCGCATCAGCGCCCAATCCGGCGTCATCCGCGCATCGTAACGCTCGCCCCGGGGGTGGCTGACCTTGACCCGATAGCTGAGCGTCGAGGCGCCCTTGCCAGGCTGCCAGATACCGCGGCTTGCGCCCTCCTGGCGCCATTGGCCATCGGCCTTGAAATCACTGTAGGCGCCCTCGTCACCCAGGTTGAAATCCAGGCTGTTGATCCGCTCGCCCTTGGCCACCGTGACACGCACCTCGGCCTGGTCGCTCTCGGGCAGGAAGGTCACGTGGTAGTCCAGGTCGACCCGAGTGGCCGACCAGGCGGGGGCAGCCAACGACATCAGCACGGCGGATAGCAGGGTATGGCGAATCGACATGCGGCAACTCCTTGGCAAAACAGCTCAAGTTCAGCGCTGGCCGGCACAGCGCCGGGGCGGGTGTGCAGCCTTAGCCGGCACGAAAAATCAGGTGTTCTTCCCAATCGTCTTCGGCCACGCTGTTCTCGCTGAGCATGCGCCCGGACTGGGAAATACGTTCGATATGCACCGCCTGTGGGTCACCACAGACCAGGTGGTGCCACAGCGGCAGGTCCTTGCCTTCACTGACCAGACGATAGCCGCAGGTGGGCGGCAGCCAGCGAAACTGGTCAGCTTGATCCGGGGTGAGCTGGATGCAGTCGGGCACATGCTGCACGCGGTTACTGTAATCGCTGCACTGGCAGCTCTTCAGGTCCAGCAACTTGCAGGCGATGCGCGTGTAATAGACCGCGCCGTCGTCCTCGTCTTCAAGTTTTTGCAGGCAGCACAGGCCGCAGCCGTCACACAACGACTCCCACTCCTCCTGATCAAGCTGAGCGAGGGTTTTGCGTTTCCAGAAGGGTTCGACTTTGGCGGCCATGGCGGGGTACGGATCAGGTGCGTAAAGGCCGGCAGTCTAGCGGCTGGCCGGGTGACGGCCAAGGCCCGGACGTCTTATTGACGGCCAATATTGAACCGTAGGGCGCGCCGTGCGCACCGGGCATCGGCATAAGACGCCGGTGCGCACAGCGCACCCTACTGGCTTCAGGGAATCAGCCTCGCAGCGCGCAGGTGTTCAAACACGGCGAAGAAGGCGTCGTCGCTGGCCTGGTAGTCGAGGAAACCCAGCTTGCGGCTTTTCGACATGTCGGTGACCACCTCGATGGGGCGCCCCAGGTCGGCGTCGGTGTGCCAGGGCGAGATCAGGCGCGTGATATCCGCTTCGGCAAGGCCATGCTCGGCGGCCAGCTTGAGCCAGACCTCGGCGTCATCGGCCATCTGCTGTTCCAGCGGTGCAGGCTGGCCGTCGAAATCAGCGGCTTCGAGGCCAAACCAGTTGGCGATGCGCTGCCACATCCAGCTCCAGCGGAATACATCGCCGTTGACCACGTTAAAGGCCTGATTGGCAGCAGCCGGCGTGGTCGAGGCCCAGAGCAGTTGCTTGGCCAACTGACAGGCGTCGGTCATGTCGGTGAGGCTGTTCCACTGCACGGCCGAGCCGGGGAAGCGGAACGGACGACCGGTTTCGCGACAGACCGAGGCGTAGACGGCGAGCGTGGTCGCCATGTTCATGGCATTGCCGACGGCAACACCGGTAATGGTGTGCGGGCGGTGTACGCTCCAGGTAAAGCCATCGCGCTTGGCGGCGGCAAACACTTCGTCTTCCTGGGCGTAGTAGAAGTTTTCCACGTCCAGACGGCCCTGTTCCTCACGGAACGGAGTCTGCGGCAGGCTGCCTTTACCGTAGGCCTCGAACGGGCCAAGGTAGTGCTTGAGCCCGGTGACCAGGGCGACATGCTTGACGCTGCCGGCGGCGCGCAGGGCGTCGAGCAGGTTACGGATCATCGCCGCGTTGACGCGAATATTTTCCGTTTCAGTGGCCTGGCGTGCCCAGGTGGTCAGGTAGACATGGCTGGGCTTCAGCCCTTCGAGGGCGCTTGCCAAGGAGGCAGGGTCGAGCAGATCGGCGGCCAGCGGCGTAATATTTTCGCCGGCCTTGGGGTTACGGGCTAGGCCTGTGACCTGCCAACCCTGATCAGCCAGCAGACGGGAAGTCGCGCTGCCGACGATACCGCTCGCGCCAACGACCAGTGCGTGATGTGTCATTAGATATTCCTTCAGAGATAGAGCGTTGGCACCATAGCGATGCCGCGACCTCAAACCAAGACGGCACCAAAAGGTAACCACCCCGATGCAAACCGGAACATCCGAGGAACAATGGCGCGAAGACTGCGCGCCGCGACGTGTGCTGGAGCTGTTTGCCACCAAGTGGACCAGCATGATCCTGCACACCTTGCACGCACGCCACGGCGGTTGCGCCCGCGCAGGTGTGCTGCACCGCAGCCTGCCGGGCATCTCGAAGAAAATGCTGGTGCAGACCCTGCGTGAGCTGGAGACCAGCGGGCTGGTGAAACGGCAGGTGTACGACAGCGTGCCACCGGCTGTCGATTACTCGCTGACCGAACTGGGACAGCGGCTGGTGGAGCCCATCGAGCTGATCTACGACTGGGCCCGCCTGAACGCCCCGGCGCTCGATGCCTTGCAACCGCGACAGACATCGCGCAGGCGTTAACGCTGGGTGTAGGAGCGAATTTATTCGCGATAAGTTTTGAATGCGCTGGAGGCATCGCGAATAAAGGCTAGGCGCCCCCTTCGCGCCTACAGAAAGCAACAGATGATTCGTGTTGCGACACTAGGGTCTGTTCCCGTTTCGTCGTGAGCCGCGTTGCGAACGAAACGGGAACAGACCCTAGTAACCACGGGCGAAATCGACCTCACCACGCAGTGGTTTGTCTGCTTGCCACGCCGCCAGGTTTTCCAGAAACACCGCCACCAACCGCCGCGGATCCGTCGGCGCGGCGGTGTGCCCGGTCAGCAATAAACGCGGCGCCTGCCAGAAGGGATGATCAGGCGCTGGCGGTTCCTCGCGGCAGACATCGATGACCGCGCCGCCAAGCCGACCGGCCTCAAGCGCCTGCACCAGGTCGGCATCGACCACCGCACTGCCCCGCCCGGCGTTGATAAACAGCGCGCCAGGCTTGCAGCAAGCGAACAGCTGGGCATCGTAAAGATCGCGGGTGGCCGGTGTATCAGGCAACAGATTGATCAGGTAGTCAGCCTTACTAGCCAACTGTGGCAGCGCATCCAGGCCACCGACCTCAACGAACGGCGCCTGGCTGCGCGCTGAACTGGCCACGCCGAGCACCCGCATGCCCAGGCTATTGAGCACAGCTGCCAGGTGCTGGCCGATATCGCCGGTGCCGACGATCAAGGCGCACTGGCCATTCAGGCTGGTAACCGCTGGGCCTTGCCAATGGCCGCGCTGATGGGCCAACTGGCGCGCCTGCAACTGCTGGGTGTGGGCCAACAGGTGGCAGAGCACGAATTCACTCATCACCGGACCGAAGATGCCGACCGCCCGACTAAGCCGGTAATCGCGCGGCAAGTCAGCCGCCAGCAAGGGCGTGATGCCGGCCCAGGTCGATTGCAGCCAGCGTGGCGCGATGCCACGGCGCAGCAGCGTGGCGACATGATCAGGCTGGCCCAGCCACACCGGGCAGGCTACGGCGTCGGCAGCCAAGGTGTCGGCACAGTTGCCAGGCAACACACGCAAGTCGGGTGCCTGCTCGGCGAGCAGGGCCTGGTAACGCGCGTGGTCGGCGTCAATCACCAGCACCTGCAACGGTGCGGCCGCCTGCGCCGTCATACCGGATCGTTACGCCGTAGCAGTTCTTCGGGCAGGTGCTCGATGTAGTCGTCTTCCGGCGGCGGCATCTGCAGGTGGTAGCCCTGGCTGTCGAGATTGGCCAAGACTTTGTGAATGTCTTCGCGGGCCAGGCTGCGCTCGGGCGTCAGGACCATGCTAAAGGCCAGAGCCGGTGGGCCGAAGGCCGCCAGCAATTGTTCAGGCACGCGGCTGAGTTCCTCGCCCTTGAGCACGTAGAGGTACATCTCGTTCTTGCGCGGGCTATTGTAGATCGAACAGATGCGTTTCACGCCGTGTCTCCATCGGTGGCCAGGCAGTCCAGCAGCGCCTGGCCCATGCGCTCACGGCGCCAGCCGCGCAGCGAGTCGGGCAGTTGGTAAGGACCATCGGGATAGCCACTCTTGAGCAGCGCCTCAAGAGTCTTCTTGCGCAGCATTAGTTCGGGCGCGATTTCCAGCTTCTGCCCTTCTTGCTGGCCCACGGCGCGCAGCTTCTTCAACAGGCTGGCGGCCTCCAGCGGCAGCGGCTCGGGCAGAGCCTCGGGCCATTCAGCTGGCGGCGTAGCAGCAGCCTGGCGGATCAGTTCAAGCAGGAACTCACCATCCTGACGCACCGTCTTGGGGTGCATGTCCTCGATCCGCGCCAGGCTCACCAGATTATCTGGCTGAGTACGCGCCAGGGGCCATAACGAGTGCTCACGCAGAATGCGGTTGCGCGGCTGGTTACGCGCGCGGGCCTCGCGCTCGCGCCAGGCACAGAGCGCACGCAGCACGGCGAGCTGGGCGCGGGAGAGTTTCCAGGCCAGCTTGGCATCGCGGTAGGCGTCTTCCGGCGCCACTTCACGGCCCAGCCCGGCGACCAGCTCGGCACCGTCCTCCAGAATCCAGGCGGTTTTCTCTTCGCTCAGGCGTGCCTGCAAAGCCCGGTAGACGGCTGCCAGATGCACCACATCTTCGGCAGCGTAGCTGACCTGGGTGGGCGACAAGGGCCGCTGCAGCCAGTCCGAGCGCGTTTCGCCCTTGGGCAGCTCAATCCCCAGCACGGCCTGCACCAGGCGCGAATAACCCATGGAGAAACCCAGGTTGAGGTAGCCGGCAGCCAGTTGCGTGTCGAACAACGGCGCCGGCAGGCTGCCGGTCAGGCGCAGCAGCACTTCCAGGTCCTCGCTACAGGCGTGCACCACCTTGACCACGGCGCTGTCCTGCAACAGCGCGGCGAAGGGTTGCCAATCGCCAATCTGCAACGGGTCGATCAGGTAGGCACGCTCGCCCTCGCTGACCTGCAACAACCCGGCAATCGGGTAAAAGGTGTCGACCCGCATAAACTCGGTATCCAACGCCACGAACGGCCGGCTGCGCCATTGCGCGCACTGCTCGGCCAGGTCGGCGTCATCTACGATCAACTGAATATCGATAGCCACACGGCTCTCCCTTGAACACTGCCGCGCAGTATATACCGATGCGCCGGGCATCCTCGCCTTGCCGAACAGGCCTGTGTAATCTGGCGCCGCTCGTTCGCACTGCCATTAGGACTCAGCATAATGAAAATCGTCTTCGGCCTGTTCGCCGCCCTCCTCGCTGTATTGGCGCTGTATCTGGTCATCACGCCCAGCCCAATCGACCCACTGGCCTGGGAGGCGCCCAAGGCTCCAGCCATGACCGGCGTGCTGGAACCCAACGACACCCTGATGAAGGCCGAGCTGTTGGGCCGTGGCCAGGTGCATGGCCCCGAAGACACCGCCGTCGATGCCCAGGGCCGGGTCTACGCAGGCCTGCATGACGGGCGCATCGTGCGCATCAGTGCCGATGGCGCAGTCGACACCTTCGCCAACACCGGCGGCCGACCGCTGGGCATGGACTTCGACGCCAGCGGCAACCTGATCGTCGCCGACGCCTACAAGGGCCTGTTGAGCCTGGACCCGCAGGGCGCGATCAAGGTGCTGACTACTGAGGCCGACGGTTTGCCGTTTGCCTTCACCGATGACCTGGACATCGCCCGCGACGGCACCATCTATTTCAGCGACGCCTCCTCGCGCTTCCAGCAGCCCGACTACCTGCTCGACCTGCTCGAAGCCCGCCCCCACGGCCGCTTGCTGGCCTACGACCCAGCCACTGGGCAGACCCGCGTACTGCTCAAGGACCTGTACTTCGCCAACGGCGTGGCCCTGTCGGCCAAGCAGGATTTCGTGCTGGTCAACGAAACCTACCGCTACCGCATCACCCGCTACTGGCTCACGGGCGACAAGGCCGGCAGCCATGACGTGTTTATCGACAACCTGCCGGGCCTGCCGGACAACCTGCAGGGCGATGGCAAAGGTACCTTCTGGGTCGCGTTGCCGACCCCGCGCAAGGCTGATGCCGACTTCCTCCATCGCCACCCCTGGCTCAAGACTCAACTGGCCAAGCTGCCGCGTGCACTCTGGCCGAAAGCCGTGCCCTACGGCTTTGCCATCGCCCTCAACGAGCAGGGGCAGATCGTACGCAGCCTGCATGACACCAGCGGCACCCACCTGCGCATGATCACCTCGGTCAAACCCGTCGGCGACATGCTGTATTTCGGCAGCCTGGACAACGATCGCATCGGTCGCCTGCCACAGCCCTAAGGTGTTCATGGAGATGGGCCGGCGCCTCTGCACAGGCGCCTGGCGGTGTCCAGGCGAATGCCATGAGCGAAACCTTGAAGGTCAGAAATAGCTGCTATGTTTGCTTAAGTGTCTTGGCATTTTGCGGTCGCTGACGCACCCATACCGGCTTACCTTCAAGGACCACTCGATGGATATCAGCACCCTGTTCAACCAGGTCCACAGCCTGCCCAGCATCCCCAAGATCGCCCAGGACCTGATTCGCCAGTTCGACAATCCGCACACCAGCCTCGACGCCGTGGCACGCAACATCGCCATGGACCCAGTGATTGCCGCCAAAGTCCTGCGCCTGGCCAACTCGGCGCGCTTTCGCGGTAATCGCGAGTCAGCCAGCGTGGAAGACGCGGCCATGCGCCTGGGCTTCAACACGCTGCGTACCCTGGTGCTGGCTTCGGCGGTCACAGGCGCGTTCAAGGCACCAGCCGGTTTCGACCTCAAGGGGTTCTGGACCCACAGCTTTCAGGTCGCCAGCATCAGCCGTGTGCTGGCCAAACAGCGTGGCGTGGCGATGGAGACCGCCTTTACCTGCGGCATGATGCACAACATCGGCGAACTGCTGATCCAGACCGGCGCGCCGGAACTGGCCGAGCGCCTGAACGCCTGCAACCAGGGCAATGCGGCGCAGCGTACAGCCCTGGAAACCCTGCAGTTAGGCTTCGGCTTCCCGGAAGTAGGTGCCGAATTGGCCAAACGCTGGCAACTGCCCGAGCTGATTCAACAGGCCATTGCCTACCAGGCCCGCCCCCTGCAGGCTCCGGCCGATTTGCCGCTGCCACGCCTGCTCGCCCAGGCGGTGTTGATCGCCGAGGCCTTGCGCCTGCACGGCGGAGCGAATGCCGCCGCGTTCGATAGCCTGCAAGGGCCGCTGTTCGATGGCCTGGATGTGGGTGCATTGCAGGATGAACTGCTCACCAATCTGGAGGCGGACAAAGCCTTCGCCGCGCTTCTCGACTAGACCTCAGGCGCCTCAGGGTTTCGCGGCACCCACCCAGATGGTATGCCGCGTACCCCGGTTGCCATGGGCATAAACCTGGTGCTGCTCGACGCTGAAACCAGCCTTGCCCATGCGCTCGGCAAAGCGTGCATCGGCGCTCGCCGACCACACAGCCAGTAATCCCTTGGGGCGCAACGCGCGGCGGCAGTTCTGCAAACCACCCGCGCTATACAGCCAATTGTTACCCCGCTGGGTCAGGCCCTCGGGGCCGTTATCCACATCCAGCATGATGGCGTCATAGTCACCCCGCGCGGCCTTTAACAGGTTGGCCACATCATCCTGAACGATGCGCGTGCGCGGGTCGCTCAGCGGGTTGCCAGCCTTGGCACCCAGCGCGCCCTGGTTCCAGGCGATCACCCCAGGCACCAGCTCAGCCACTGTGACCTCGGCATCTCGCCCCAGATGCTGCAGCGCTGCCGCCAGGGTGAAGCCCATGCCCAGGCCGCCGATCAGCACCCGTGCTTCGCGGCGCCCGGCAACCTTCTGGCAAGGCAGCGCCGCCAGGGCGTCCTCAGAGCCGTGCATGCGCGTGTTCATCAACTGGCCACCGTCGCCCCCAGCGATCTTGATGACAAAATCCTCGCCGTACTCGAACAGGCACAAAGCGCTGTCCGTACCGGGAATGGGGGCGGTATCGAGCAGAACGAAGCGTTTCATCAGGACCTCGGGCAATGGCCATCAACGGCGGGCGGCGCATGGTGGCGCAAGCCGCGCCGAATGCAAAGCCTGCATGTTGGCGCCACTGTAGGCCGCGCTATGATGCGTCATCACGCCCAACAGGATGCCCACATGCCTCTCGCCCAGCTGATGACCGCCCCGGAACTGCACGCACGCCTGGGCAGCGCCGATCTGGTGCTGCTCGATTGCCGCTTCGCCCTCGACGACCCCGCCTACGGCCAGCGGGTCTACAGCGCAGGCCATATCCCCGGCGCCTGCTTTGCCGATCTTGAGCAGGACCTCTCCGGCCCCATTCACAGCGGCATCACCGGGCGCCACCCGCTGCCCGACCCAGCCGCGCTGAATCAGCGCCTGCGCCATTGGGGCATCAATGCTGACAGCCAGGTGGTGCTGTATGACGACGGCCCCGGTGCCTTCGCCGCCCGTGCCTGGTGGTTGCTGGCCTGGCTTGGCAAGCGCGAAGGGGTTTACCTGCTCGACGGCGGTCTACGCGCCTGGCAGGCCGCAGGGCTTTCCCTGGATGGGCAACCCACGCAACCGGCACCCGGCACCTTCAACGGCCAACCGGACGCACAGCTGCTGCTCAGTGCAGAACAGCTGCAGCAACGCCTGCAGGACCCACAGCTGACCCTGCTCGATGCCCGCGCATTGCCGCGTTTTCGTGGCGAGGTCGAGCCTCTCGATCCGATAGCCGGGCATATCCCCGGCGCACAGTGCGCGGTGTTCACCGACAACCTGGACGCTGACGGCTGCTTCCTGCCCGCCGCTCAATTGCGCGAACGCTTCGACGCCCTCCGCGGCGCTCGCCCCGCCAATGCCCTGGTCGCCTACTGCGGCTCAGGAGTGACCGCCTGCCACAACCTGTTTGCCTTGAGCCTCGCCGGCTATCCTTTGTCGCCGCTGTATGCCGGTTCCTGGAGCGAGTGGATCACCGACCCTGAGCGGCCGGTTGCCACAGGCGACTAACAGGCCATTGAACAAGGCCATGTCCCAATTGAGTGTTGCACGGCGTCACTGCTTCTCGTAGGAGCCGCGCCTCGCGGCGAATAGCGGCCTTTGAGCGGTATATCAGATGGTCCAAAAGCTTCGCGCCGGGGCGGCGCTCCTACGGGAGTTGCGTTATGGCCTGCATACGGCTGTAACAGCCAATTGGGACATAGCCCTGAAAAAGGCTATGTCCCACATAGGTACGAGTCGCCGAGTAGGCTGCGCCGGTGCGCACGGCGTACCCGGCTCTAGCGTTAAGCCCCAGCACCTACCTTGAAAAACCTATGATCTCGGCTCACTGGCCACGCTCTGGTGTCGAGTGTTCTCCCCCAAAGGTCGGCCCGACGAGTTCATCGAGGCCTGGCAGCGCTGTATTGGCCATCTCGAAAAAGCAGCTTGAAACCAGAGCACGATCAGCGGCTTTGCCAGCATAAAGCCATCTTTTGTAGGACAATCCATAATTTTTCGTGAACTTTAAGTGTTTGGCAGGCGTCAGGAAACTTGCTAGTTTCCGCCCCCCGTCCACTCCCCAGGAGTTCATCGTGAGCACAAGAGTCCTCAAGACCAGCCTCGCCATCGCCATTGCCACTGCCTCCAGCCAGCTAATGGCCAGCGGCTTCGCCATCAACGAACAAAGCGTCAGCAACATGGGCACCGCCTTCGCCGGTCGCTCATCGTCTGCCGACGATGCCACCACCGTATTCGGCAACCCGGCCGGCATGGCACGCCTCAAGCGCGAACAAGTCAGCCTCGGCGCAGCAGCCATTTACGCGCGCACCGATATCGACGATGCCAGCAGCACCTTCGGCGGCAGCAACGACGGCGACATGGTGCCGTTCATCGCCGCGCCCATGGGCTACTACGTCAAACCGCTGGACGACAACTGGGCCGTCGGCTTTGGCATGTACGTGCCCTTCGGTCTGGTTACCGACTACGAGAACGGTTTTGCCGGGCGTTACTACGGCGACCGCAGCGAAGTACGGGTGATCACCCTGCAGCCGACCATCAGTTACCGCTTCAACGACCAGTGGTCGATTGGTTTCGGGCCGACCATCAACCGTATCGATGGCGAACTCACCTCGTCCACCCTGAATGCTGGCTCCCTTGGCAGCAACGATGGCAAGGTGAAGATCAAGGGCGATGATATGGCCCTGGGTTACAACGTAGGTGTGCTCTTCGAGCTCACTCCGCAAACCCGCTTCGGCCTGACCTATCACTCCATGGTCGACTACAAGCTTGAGGGCGACACCAAGATCGAAGGCGCCGGTTTCGGCCCGTTCTCGGGCAGCTCTTACGATGCTTCGCTGGCGTTGAAGACCCCTGAGTCGGTGGACTTCTCCGTCACCCACGCGCTGAACGAAGACTGGACGGTATACGCCGGCAGCACCTGGACCCGCTGGAGCCGCCTGGAAGAAATCCGCGTCGACAACAGCGGCGTACCTGGCCCACTGGCCCCGAGCCTGGGCGCTATCGTCGAAGAGCAGAACTGGCACGACACCTGGGCCCATGCCGTGGGTGCGGCCTACCAGTTGAACAAACAGTGGGTGCTGCGCGCCGGTCTGGCGGTGGATCAGTCACCGACCAACAACGTCGACCGCTCGCCGCGCATCCCCACCGGCGACCGCACCATCGTCAGCTTCGGCGCGGCCTGGAGCCCGGATGACGACATGACCATCGACCTCGCTTACTCCTACCTGATGGAAGAAGACACCGAGATCACTAAAGACGCCTACAGCTCGACCTACAAAAACTCGGCCCATGGCCTGGGTGCGCAAGTGACCTACCGCTTCTAAGCTTTGCGCTACACTCGCGCGGCACAACAATAAGAAATAGCCGCGTGAGACCGCCATGAACGCACTCTGCACTGCCTTACCCGAACAGCTGCGTCTGTTACTGGTAGATGACCACCGCATCTTCCTCGATGGCCTCAGCCTGGCCCTCGCCCCGCTCTGCCCCGACCTGCACATCAGCACCGCGCACAACGCCGCTACGGCTGAAGCCTGTCTGCGTCAAACCGCCTTCGACCTGATTCTTCTGGACCTGAACCTGCCCGACATGCCAGGCCTTGACCTGCTGCAACGCTGGCAACAGCAGGGCCACCTGACACCTGTGGCCATCCTTAGCGCCAGCGACTCGCCGCTCGACGCCCAGGCCGCACTGCACGCCGGCGCCCTGGGGTTTATTCCCAAGAGTGCTGATGGCGATGCTCTGCGCGCGGCGGTGACCCGCGTTCTACTTGGCGAAGTGCTGCCTGGGCCAGCAGCCGCACGTCTGCCTCTGACCCCGCGCCAGCAACAGATCCTCCGCCTGCTGGCCGAAGGGCTGCCAAACAAGTTGATCAGCCGCGAGCTGAGCCTGTCCGAAGACACCATCAAGACCCATCTCAAAACGCTTTATCAGGAACTTGACGTGCATACCCGCACGGCCTGTGTGCAAGTCGCCCGCCAACGCGGCTGGCTTTAGCCTGCCGGCAGCATCACTGCCAGGGCCTGGCGCAGGCGTGCCGGCAGCAGCGGTTTACCCAGCAGGGTGACGTGGGCCGGCATACAGCGCTCCTGCAGTTCCGGCGTTACCTCGGCCGTGATCAACAAAGCCGGCAGCATGCGCCCGGCCTCCTCACGCAGGCGCTCCAGGGCGCGCAGGCCATCTTCTTCGGTGCCCAGGCGATAATCGCTGATCAGCAAGTGGGGCGGCGCCTCAGCTACAGCCAGCAGCGCCTCGCCGAGGGTTGCACAGGCCGCCACGTCACAGCCCCAACGCTCGAGCAGGCCGCGCAGTGCCTCACGGCTGGCTGCATCGTCTTCGAGCAGCAGAAGGCGCCCGTGCATCCGAGCAGCAATGGTCGGGCTGGATGCCACCTCGGCCACAGCCGCCGGCAACAGCAGGCTGAAACAGGCGCCCTGCCCGCGCTGCGACCTGAGCTGCAGCGGATGTGCCAGACGCGCTGCCAGTTGCCGCACGATGGCCAGCCCCAAGCCCAGGCCGCGCTCGGCATTGCGCCCGGGGTTGTGCAACTGACGAAACTCCTCGAACACCTGCGCCTGTTCGGCGGCGTCCAGGCCCCGGCCGTCATCTTCGACAGCTAACAGCACCTGGTCGTCCTGGCGCCGCACGCTGACCCGTATCGCTTGCGCGTCGGCGTGACGCAGGGCGTTGCTCAGCAGGTTGCGCACCATGCGCTCAAGCAACAGCGGATCGCTGCAGACCCAGACATCTGCGTCACTGTGCAGGCTAATAAGCGGCCCCTCAGCCTGCACCTCGCCGTGTGTTTCAGCGACCAGGCGCTCGAGCAGCGGTCGCAAGGCGAAGGCCTGAGGCTTGACCGGCACACCGCCCGGCAATGTCAGACGGGTGTAGTCGAGCAATGACTGCAGTAACCGGCTGAGCTGCTCCACCGATACCGCCAAGCGGCTGCTGACTTGCCTAACCTCGGGTGTCTCACTGCGCTCAACCAGGTGCTGGGCGTACAGGCCCATGGCATTGAGCGGCTGCCGCAGGTCGTGGCTGGCCGCCGCCAGCAACTGCAGCTTGCGTGCGTCATCGCGCTCGGCACGCTGGCGCGCCAGGTCGAGCAAGCGCAAGTTGAGCCAGGCACCACGCTGACCGTGCTCCTGCAGGTAGGCGCCACCGCTGCCGATCAGGTTGGCGCACAGCAGGAACAGCCCCTGGTACGAGAGAATCGCGCGGGCATCGCCGAACCACACCCCGATGCCGAGAAACAGCGCGCAAAAGCCCCAACACACCAGGCTCACCGCGCGAAAGGAGATACCAAGCAGCACATAGCCAAACAGCAAAATCAGAAACAGCCCGTCGTAGGGCATGGCCAGGCCCTGGGCCCAGGACAGGTGAATAATCAGCACCACACAGATGCCATTCAATGCGAAAGCACCGCTGTACACGCGCAACACGGCGCGTGGTGGGCGATCCGGCAGTCTGCAGTAGAGCACCGCCAGAATCACCCCGAGGATCGCCAGGCTGCGCAGCGGCAGGCTCATCAGGCTGACAGCCAGGGGCAGCAGCATCAGGTCGAGGCCGACATAGATCAGTTGGAACAGGATCGCCGTGCCGCCGATCAGCAGCAGGCGCCGCTGGATACGCTGGCGGCGATGCTCGACAAAGCCCTCTTCGAGTTCCCCGGCAAAGCGCAGCCACGCGTAGCCACGGCGCTGTTGAGTCAGCAGTTGCTGCTCCTCCTGCTCCAGGGTCAGGCTGGCGCGGGTCACCCGTTCACCTGCTGGCGGTCAGGGGTTTGGCTGTTGCAGATGGCTGGCAATGGCATCGTAAGTCTCGACCCGGTGGTAATCCTCGGCGGCAAACAGACGCTGGCGCAAACGCACCTGCTCGCGCTGCTGGTCGAGCGCACTCAGCCCCGCACTGCGCTGCTCCGCCAGCGCCTCGCGGTAGGCGCTGTAACGCTGCTGCCAGAGGCGTTCGCGACGCTGCTCGGCGAGCAGGCGTTCGACCGTCGGCGGATCATAGGTCAAGGCGAGGAACGCACGCACCTGCTGTTCATCCGCACCCTCACGCCACAGACGCGCCTGTTCGGCCTGCTGTACCAGAGCCTGCTGCTGACGCAACTCACTGGCCTGCAGGGCCGCGGGTAGTTGCTCGCGGGCCTGCGCCAGGGCGAGTGCCTTGTCAGCCTCGCTCAGGTCGGTGCGCGCATTCAGGCCAAGGGTCTCGAGGGTGTAGCGTGCATAGGCCTCTTCAGCGCCAAACAAACCCTCCACGGCTGCAGCGGAAAAGTGACTGCGACGCAGCTGCGCCAGGCGCTCGAAAGCGTCCTGCAGCGCCGCCAGCTGCCCTTGCGGCTGTTGCTGCGAAGGCGCCAAGGGTTGCTGCATCAGAGCCAGGCTAGCGCGCTTGTACTCCAGGTAGTCACCCAACAGGTCGACCAATTGGCTGCGTGCTGGCTCGGCCAGGCGGCCGCGAACATCCGCTAGCAAGGCGCCCAGGCTGGCATCGAGCCCCGCCTGATCGACGGCACTGAGGAAGTAATCGAAATAGTCGCGTACACCCAGGTCGACTAGCAGGTTACCCGCCGCATTGGTGCTCAACCGACCATCCACCTCGGTGCCTACCAGCGGCGCCAGCGCTGCGGCTGCAGAGGACGGCGCCACCACGTGTGGCGCTGCGCCTGGCACGACTGCAGGCGCAGATTGCACAACCGGGCGCGCCTGCGCCACGGGAGGCGAAACCACAGCCGCAGGGCTTGGCCAGTTAAGCAGCAGCGTGCCCCCGGCGGCCAGCAGTGCCAGGGTGACGATCAGCAGTCGAGGCATCCCTCAGACACCTTTGTTTTTCAGGCGGTTGGCATGCTGGCGGTACAACGACACTGGCTCGGTCCAGCCACGCATGCCAAACAGGTGGTTGATCGCATCGACGTGGTTCATGTTGTAACCGTCGCCGAGCACCTGCCCCAGGTAGGTCGAGCAGACCCCGACCAGGCCATCGTTTTTCTCGCTGCCGAATGCCAGGCCGGTGATCGCCAGGAACGGATCGACTGCATCGAAGACGTTGGTGTAAGCCACATTGCCGGTCCAGGAGAAGTAGCGAATGCTGTGGCCGCGAACGTTGTGCACCTCCGTGGACTTGGCGCAGTAGCTGCTGCTGTTGACGCCCCAGGGGTGGCGGCTATTGAGCGCGGCAGTACCGGAGCTGGTCAGGGTCTGCAGCGCTGCCAGGCCGTTTTGCGGATTGTTGCTGCCCGACAGCAGATTGATCACCGAACCCAAGGCATTGGCCAGCGCATTGGCACCGCCTTCGATGGCGCCGTTGGCCGGGATCGCCCCACGTAGCACATCGGCCACCTTGGAGCCTTTGTTGACGCCGTTGATCGAGGTCACCGAGGCCACCAGGTCGGGCCGTAAAGATGCGGCGACCCGCGAAGTCGGCGAACCCTGACTATGACCAATAAGGTTGACCTTGCCGCCGTTGGCGCCGGCCCAAGGCACGATCTGCCGCGCCAGTTCTGCACCGCGCTGCTCGCTGTCGTTAAATGCCGCGACACTGGCAACGAAGACCTTGGCGCCATCGCGCTCGAGGTTCCAGGGGATGGTGTGGAAGTAGTTGATCAACCCGCCGATGGTGTTGAAACCAGTCACACCGTGCACCAGCACAATCGGATAGCGGGTCTGGGTGTAGTTGGCGTGGGCCTCGACGGCACCAAGCAGGGCTGCTGCAGCCAGGGCAGTGGTAATGACGCGACGCATGGGTGCCTCCTTGTTTTTATTGTGGGCACGCCGGGAGACTGCGTCCGGCGTAGCACCACTCTAAAGGAGGCCTGGCGACCCTCCCATCGCCCAGATGGGTGAAGGTCGCGACGGCATCAGGGTTGGCTGGCGATGGCCTGCTCCACCGCAGCCAGCAGCTTGGGATCATCCGGTGCGGTACGGCTGGAGAACGCCGCGACCACCTGACCTTTGCGGTCCACCACATACTTGGAGAAGTTCCAGCCCGGCGCCTCGCTCTGCACGGCCAGGCCTTTGAACAACGCAATGGCGTTGGCCCCGGTGACGTGCTGGGGCTCGGTCATGGCGAAGGTCACGCCGTAATTGACGTAGCACACCGTAGCGGTCTCGGCGGCATCATTGGACTCCTGCTTGAAGTCGTCCGAGGGCACCCCGAGAATTTCCAGCCCCTCGCCCTTGTAGCGCTGGTACAGCGCCTCCAGCCCTTTGAACTGCGGGGTAAATCCGCAAAAGCTCGCCGTATTGACCACCACCATGGGCTTGCCGGCGAACTGCTCGCACAGGTCGATAGAGGTTTTCGCGCGCAGCTTGGGCAATTCGCCTTCAAGCAGCGCCGGGCACTCGGCAGCCAGCGTGGTACTGCTCAACGCACCAAGCAGCAGGGGGACAGCCAGAAGACGCGAAAACATGATCGAAACCTCGCTCACAGAGACAGAGACAGAGACAGAGACAGAGACAGAGATACGCTACGCCCAGGCCAACGGCTCAGCAATCGGCAACGGTAACCCGATGCGTCAGCACAGGCTCATCCCCAGTTGCAGCAAAGCCAAACCGCCCTGGCGCCAACCCCACCAGGCCAGCGCCAGGAGTGCGCAGGCAGCGACGCCCAACAACAATCCCCCAACAAACCGAACACTCATATGCCGGCCGTGCGCAAACGCGCGACCGGCTGCTCGCGCACCGGCCAGTTAAGGGCCGCGGCCAGCAGGCTGAGCAGGATCGAGATCTGCCATACCAGGTCGTAGTTGCCGGTGTGGTCATAAACATAACCACCCAACCAGCCACCGAGAAACGCCCCGAGCTGGTGAAACAGAAAGACGATGCCGCCCAGCATCGACAGGTTGCGCACGCCAAACAGCGTCGCCACCGTGCCATTGGTCAGCGGTACCGTCGACAACCATAGCAGCCCCATGCTGATGCCGAATGCATAGGCGCTCCAGACCGTTAGCGGCGCCATGATAAACACCGTGATCACCACCGCCCGTGCCAGGTACAGCGCTGTGAGCAGGCGCGGCTTGGACATGCGCCCGCCCAGCCAGCCGGCGATGTAGGTGCCGAAAATATTGAATAGCCCAACCAGCGCCAAGACCGTGGTCCCAACCAGCGCCGGCAGGTGTTGGTCGACCAGGTAGGCCGGCAGGTGCACACCGATAAACACCACCTGAAAGCCACAGACGAAAAAGCCCAGGGCCAGCAACCAGAAACCGCGATGCGCACAGGCCTCGCGCAGCGCCTCAGCCAGGGTCTGCTCGCCTGCCAGGACCGGCAACGGCACATCTTTGATCATGCTTGCCAACGGCACGATCAGCGCCACCAAAAGCCCCAGGGCCAACAGCGCAGCCGACCAACCCAGCCAGGCAATCAGGCCAAGAGACCCAGGTAGCATGATGAACTGGCCAAATGAGCCTGCAGCAGCGGCAATGCCCATGGCCATGCTGCGGTTCTGCGCGGGGACGGCGCGACCTACCACGCCGAGAATCACCGAGAACGAGGTGCCGGACAAACCGATGCCAATCAGCAGCCCCGCACTCAGCGACAACGACCAGGGCGAGTCAGCCAGGGCCATGCACAGCAGGCCGAGGGCATAGAGCACACCGCCGACGATCACCGTGCGGCGCGCGCCGAAGCGGTCGGCAACGGCGCCGGCAAAGGGCTGTGCCAAACCCCAGATCAGATTTTGCAGGGCGATGGCAAAGGCGAATACCTCACGCCCCCAGCCAAAGTCGGCGCTCATCGGCGCCAAAAACAGGCCGAAGCCGTGCCGGATACCCAGCGACAGGGCCAGGATCAGCGATGCCCCCAGCAGAATCCATATGCTCTTGCGCCACACCGAATGCATTACCGGTCCTTAGGGGCGCCAGCGCCCGTTCAGCCAAATAAAATCGTCACGGCCTGGGCCGCGCTCCACACAATAACGGCAGTACACCTTCACGCGCCATCCACACAATGCCGTACCGCCGAGCAATTTCTCTGAACACTACTGCCCCCCTGCAGGTCCACCACGGACAGCCACCGCAAGAGGACATCAGCATGAGCACCACTGCCTATACCGACTGCATCCAAGCCTGCAGCGCCTGCGCCATCGCCTGTGAAAGCTGCGCGGCCGCATGCCTGCGCGAACCCCATGTCGAGCAGATGCGCACCTGCATCCAGCTCGACCTCGACTGCGTCGACCTGTGCCGTCTGGCCGAACGCCTGATGCTGCGCGAAAGCGCCCTGGTGGATGAAATATGCCGGCTCTGCGCCCTCGCCTGCCAAGCCTGCGCCGAGGAATGCGCCAAGCATGCCCACGACCATTGCCAGCAGTGCGCTCAGGCCTGCCAGCGTTGTGTCGAGGCGTGTGAGGCAATTGGCCTGGCCGCTTGATATTCGGCGCTGTGCAACAGAATACGAGGCCCTCTTGACGGGTATTCCATGATAAGAGGGCCGTCAGAGCGGGCATACTGGTGTCGCGCCGCGATGGCAACGCAGGCTAGACGATAGCCAGCACCACCAGCACCGCGCACTCGGCTATTTCCAGCAACGCCCCCGCCGTGTCGCCGGTGGTACCCCCCAGGCGCTGGCGCATCAGATGCCGGAGCCAGAGGAATACCAAAGCCGCAACCGGCAAGGCCAATACAGCGGCGGCGCCGCCAATCAACAGCAGTAGCCCGCCATGCAGCGCCAGCACCCAGGGCAGCTGCCGGCGCGGCAGGTGCTCGGCCAATGCCTGGCCCAGGCCGCCGGCGCGCACATAGGGCGTGCAGAGAAACAGCAGCGGCAGCAGACCACGAGCCAGCCAGGGCACAAGCAGCAGTAATCCACCCTCGCCCGTCTGCAATAAGGCAACGAGGGCGGCGAACTTGAGCAGCAGCACCACCACCAACACCACCACGGCGATCGGCCCGCTGCGTGGATCCTTCATGATCATCAGGGTGCGCTCTTTGTCGCCAAAGCCGCCCACCCAGGCATCGGCGCTGTCTGCCAGGCCATCCAGGTGCAAGCCGCCACTGAGGGCCACCCACAGGGCCAGCAACAGCGCCGCCTGCAACAACGCCGGCGTACCCGCCAGCAGCAGGTGCGCGGCCACCAGCAGCAGGCCGATCAGCGCGCCCACCAGCGGGTACCAGAGCAATGAGCGACCCACCTGCTCTGCCGCTGGCATGCCGGGCAGGCGCACCGGCAAACGGGTAAGAAACTGCACGGCGATCAGCAGCGGCAAGGGCATCACGGCAGCACCGCCAAGGTCCCCTCTGCTGTCCGCTGCAGGCGCACCCGCTCGGCATGGGCCACGCTGACCTGCAGCAGGTCCTGGCGCGGCAAGCCGCGAGCCTGGGCCAGCAGCAGGCGCATCACCCCACCGTGGGTGACGATCAGCAGGCGCTCGCCGGGATAATCACGCTGCAGGCGCTGCAGTGCGGCATGGATGCGTGCTTCGAACTGCAACAGCGGCTCGCCCTCGGGTGGGGTAAAGCTGTACGGGTCAGCCCAGAAGCGGCCCAGGGCGTCGGCGTCAGTTTCCATCAGCTCAGCGGCGCTGCGCCCCTCCCAGGCGCCGAAGTGCAACTCCTGTAGATCAGCTTCCAAAGTAAGCGGCAAGGCGTGGGCAGCGGCCAACTCTTCGGCAAAGCGGGCGCAGCGCTGCAAGGGCGAGCTGATGATCCGATCCCAAGGTCCGGCGCCCTGCATCGCGCCGCGCAATTGCGCCCAGCCGGTCGCCGTGAGGGCATCGTCCAGGCTGCCGCGCAGGCCGCCACCCGATTCGGTTTCGCCGTGGCGCAGCAACTCCAGGTACAGGCTCACGAACGGCGCTCGGCAACGGCAGCTTCGGCAAACGTGGCCATGTCGTTGTGCAGGCTGCAGGCCAGGCGCAGCAAGGGTACGGCCAGCGCGGCGCCACTGCCCTCGCCCAGACGCATGCCGAGCTTGAGCAAGGGTTCAGCCTGCAATGCTCGCAGCACATGGTCATGACCTGGCTCGGCACCACGGTGAGCGAACAGCAGCCAGTCGCGGCAGTCGGGATTGAGGCACACCGCAAACAGGGCGGCGACGCTGCAGATAAAACCGTCGACCAGGGCAATCACACCCTGTTGTGCGCAGGCGATATAGGCACCGGCCAGGGCAGCGATCTCGAACCCGCCCAGCCGCTGCAGTGCATCCAGCGGGCCGTCTATCAGCGGTGTATGCAGTTGCAGAGCCACGTCGATCACCGCTGCCTTGTGCGCCACCCCGGCATCGTCCAGTCCCGTGCCGGGGCCGACCAGTTCATGGGACGGTTCACGCAGCGCCCAACAGGCCAGGGCGGTGGCGGCGGTGGTGTTGCCGATGCCCATTTCCCCGCCGATGAATAGCGCCGCCCCGCTCTGCTGCGCGCGCAGCACGGCCTCGCGACCGACCTGCAGCGCTGCGGCGAGCTGCGCCGGGGTCATCGCCGCCGTGCGCATCAGGTTGGCGGTACCAGGGCCAAGGGGCTGATGGCGGACACCGGGATGCGGCGCCTGCGGCACGGCAAGGCCAAGATCGATGACTTCCAGCTCGGCGCCCAACTGCCGTGCCAGCACACTGATCGCCGCGCCACCATTGAGGAAATTGCTGAGCATCTGCCCGGTAACGGCCTGGGGGTAGGCTGAAACACCTTCGGCCACCACGCCATGGTCAGCAGCAAACAAGCTGATCCACAGCTTATCCAGGCTCGGCCGTTCACACCCCAGCAAAGCCGCCAGTTGCACGGCCAGCGTCTCCAACTGGCCCAGGGCGCCGGCCGGTTTGGTCAGTTCACGCTGACGCGCCAGCGCCTTGTGCCGCGCCACATGATCGAGCGGCTGGCGTGGTCCCTGCCACCAGGCCAGGTTCATAGCGCGGCTCCCTTGAGCACCATCGGCAACCCGGCCACGCAGAACACCACCCGTGCACAGCGCGCTGCCACGGCCTGGTGCAGCTCGCCGGCCGCGTCGACATAACGGCGGCTCAACTCACCCAGTGGCACCACGCCCAAACCGGTTTCATTGCTGACCAGAATGACTCGTCCAGGCAGCTCTGCCAGGCTATCGAGCAGCGCATCGCACTCGGCCTGCAGCCGGGCCGGGTCGTCGAGCATCAGCAGGTTGGTCAGCCACAGCGTCAGGCAATCGACCAACAGGCAGCGCTCGGCAGATGCCTGCTCGCGCAACACGCGGGCCAGGGCCAGCGGCTCCTCGACCAACGCCCAGGCCGAGGGTCGGCGCTCGCGGTGCTGGCGAATACGCGCGCTCATCTCGCCGTCCAACGCCTGGCTGGTAGCCAGATAAGTCACCGCCAGACCGGACTCGCTCGCCAGCCGCTCGGCCAGCCGGCTCTTGCCGGAGCGGGCGCCTCCCAGAATCAGTTCATGCATCATGTTCACTCGCTCCGTTACTGCGCGGGGGCAAACCGCAAAGAGCCTCAAGGACCTGAGTATCGAGGTGCTGTTCGACCAGATCGGCCAGACGCTCGATATCACGCTCACGCAATCCATGGTAGTCCACCACCTGCACCGCCTGCAGTCCGGCCCAGCGCAGCAGCGCAGAGCAGGCCTCAGCCGACTCGAATAACCCGTGCAGGTAGGTGCCCAGTACTTGGCCATCGGCGCTCAGCGCGCCGTCACAGCGGCCATCATCCAGTTGCACCGCGGCCTGAGCCAGGGCCGGCCCCTGACTGACCCCGGCGTGAATTTCATAGCCGCTGACAACGGCGTCTTCCAGACACAGCCGGCCCTGCACGGTACGCAGTTGCTTGTCGTGTTCCAGCACGGTGTCGAAGGCCAATAGCCCCAGGCCCTGACTCTCGCCCGGCGCACCTTCCAGGCCATGGGGGTCGGCGATACGTTCACCGAGCATCTGCAGGCCGCCACAAATGCCCAGCAGCTTGCCGCCATAGCGCAGGTGACGGCTGATGGCCGCCTCCCAGCCCTGGCTACGCAGGTAAGCCAGGTCGGCGCGCACGCTTTTCGAACCGGGCAGGATGATCAGGTCTGCCGACGGAATCGCCTGACCGGGGCCGACGAATGTCAGCTGTACCTGCGGGTGCAGGCGCAACGGGTCGAAATCGGTGTGGTTGCTGATACGCGGCAACACCGGCACCACCACCCGCAGCGGCGTATCGAGTTTGACGGCCTGGCGCCTGTCGATGGCGTCTTCGGCCTCAAGGTGAAAATCCATCAGGTACGGCAACACGCCCAACACCGGCTTGCCAGTGTGCTGTTCGAGCCAGTCCAGGCCTGGCTGCAGCAGCGCGATATCGCCACGAAAACGGTTGATCACAAAACCTTTGACCCGCGCCTGCTCACTGGGGCTGAGCAGCGCCAGGGTGCCGACCAGATGCGCAAAGACCCCGCCCTTGTCGATATCGGCGATCAGAATCACCGGGCAATCCACCGCCTCGGCAAAGCCCATATTGGCGATGTCGCCGGCACGCAGGTTGATCTCTGCCGGCGAGCCAGCGCCTTCGACCATCACCACCGCATAGGCGGCGCTCAGGCGTTGGTGGGATTCCAGCACCGCCTGCATCGCCACCCGCTTGTAGTCGTGGTAGGCCAACGCATCCATGCTGCGCAGGGCACGCCCGTGGATGATCACCTGGGCGCCGATATCACTGTTGGGCTTGAGCAGCACCGGGTTCATGTCGGTGTGCGGCGCCAACCGTGATGCCTGAGCCTGCACCGCCTGGGCACGGCCGATCTCACCGCCGTCGGCGGTCACCGCGCTGTTGAGCGCCATGTTCTGCGGTTTGAACGGCACCACGGCAACGCCCTGGCGCACCAGCCAGCGGCACAGAGCCGTCACCAGGGTGCTTTTGCCGGCATCGGAGGTGGTGCCCTGGACCATCAGCGTACTCATGGGCACTCCCTGGCGAACACAGCCAAAGCCTGATCCAGCCGCTGCCAGCCGGACTCATCCGCGGGCAGACCAAAACGCAGGCTGGGCGGTTGAGCAAACAATCGGGTCAATATGCCGTTGCAGGCCAGAAATTCATGCAGCAGCTTCGCCCGTTCACTGGCGATCCACTGGAACAGCGCGCAGCCGCCGGTAGGTGGTAAGCCGTGGCCACGCAGCAGGGCTGCCAGACGCTCGCCATCGACCCGCAAACGCTCGCGCTGACGTACCTGTGCTGGTTGGTCCTGCAACAATCGGCTGGCAACGAAGCGCGCCGGCCCGCTGATCGTCCAGGGACCCAGCAGGCCATCGAGCCGGTCGAGCAGTGCCTGCTCCGCCAACACGAAGCCCAGGCGTATGCCGGCCATGCCGAAGAATTTGCCGAACGAGCGCAACACGATCAGCCCAGGCTCGCCGCTGTGCGCGGCCAGGCTCTGCGCCGGGGTGGTGTCGATAAAAGCCTCGTCGACGATCAGCCAGCCGCCGCGCTCAGCCAGGCGCGCATGCCAGGCCAACAACTGGGCCGGCGAGAAGTGTCGCCCAGTGGGGTTGTTGGGATTGATCAACAGCAGCACATCGAGGCGTTCCAGAGCGCGGTTAACACTCGACTCACTGATCTCCAGCACCCGATGTCCCTCGCGCTGCCAGGCTGCGGCGTGCTCGGCATAGGCCGGTGACACAATGCCGACACTGGCATTGCGCCGCAGGCGAGGCAGGGCCTGGATCGCCGCCTGGGAGCCGGCCACAGGCAGCAGTGTGGCCACGCCGTAATAATCGCGGGCGGCGATTTCCAGACCATCGTGCAACTCAGGCAGACGTGTCCAGGCAGCGGCCGGCACCTCGGGTATCGCCCAGCCGTAGGGGGCGATGCCGGTGGACAAGTCCAGCCAGTCAGTCAGGGCAATACCATATTCCAGCGCGGCCGCGCGTAAACGGCCTCCATGTTCAAGCACTGACAAGCCCCCAGATGATCAGAATCGCCAACCACAGCAGCACGCCGCCGTTGACCAGGTTCAGCGCCCGCTCGATATCCCGCGCCCGCGGCTGCGGCCCCTCTCCCAGGTCAGGGCGCTCGTGGCGCTCGCCGTGATAATCGGCGCTACCGCCCAGTGACACGCCCAAGGCACCAGCACCTGCGGCCATCACCGGGCCGGCATTGGGGCTGTCCCACAAGGGCGCCTGCTGCCGCCAGCAACGCAGCGCCAGGGCGGTCTTGCCGAGCAGCGCGTAGGTCAACGCAACCAGGCGCGCCGGCAGGTAATTGAGTCCATCGTCGATTTTCGCCGCGGCCCAGCCAAAGCGCTCGAAACGCTCGGTGCGGTAGCCCCACATGGCGTCCAGGGTGTTGCTCAGGCGATACAGCACCACCGCCGGCGCGCCGCCGATGATGAACCAGAACAGCGCCGCGAAGACTGCGTCGGAGCCGTTTTCCAGGACCGACTCGGTGCCGGCCCGCGCCACGCCAGAAGCATCGAGCCCTGCGGTATTGCGGCTGACCATATAGCCGACACGCTCGCGGGCCAGGGCCAGGTCGCCCAGACGCAGGGCCTCGGCCACCGGTCGTGCATGCTGGCCGAGGCTGTTCAGGCCCAAGGCGAAATACAACGCCAGCACCTCGACAGCCCAGCCGAATGCCTCCACCTGCGCCAGCAGCGCGACCAGCACAGTCAGCGGCAATACCGCCAGGCACCAGGCACTCACGCCATGGCTGCGCCAACCAGCGCCGCCCGGATTGAAGCGCTGTTCAAGGCGCTCAGCCAAGCGACCGAATGCTACCAAGGGGTGCCAGCCGCGCGGCTCACCGATCAAGGCATCCAGGGTGACACCTGCCAGGGTGCTGAGGACCAGGCTCAAGGCGCGACCTCACGAGCACGGGCGGGACAACAGGCAAGCAAAAACGGGCCTTTGCGCATGGGCGATCCAGTTATCAGAAAAAACCAACAGTGCGAAACGTTCAGCGGCTGCCCCACTCGTCCTGGAACAGCAGCTCGGCCAGCGGGCGCGGCGTCGCCCAGCCCTCGGCCTGCAGCATCGGCTGCGGGTAAAACTCATTCACCGGCCCCAGGCACAGCACCGCAATAGGCTCGCTGCCGCTCGGCATGGCCAACAGCTCGGCCAGCGCCGCAGGCTCGAACAATGACACCCAGCCCATCCCCAGTCCCTCGGCGCGGGCGGCGAGCCAAAGATTCTGGATCGCGCAGGAGGCCGAGGCCAGGTCCATGTGCGGGAGTGTACGACGTCCGAACAGGTGTGGCTCGCGTCCGTCCATCAAGGCCACGACCAGTAATTCGGCACAATCCAGAACGCCCTCGACCTTCAGGCGCATAAACTCATCTTCACGCTCACCCAGGGCCTGCGCCGTGCGCACCCGCTCGGCCTCAACCAAGCCGTGGATCGCCGTACGCAACGCCGGCCGGGTGATGCGCACGAAGCGCCAGGGCTGCATCAGACCGACACTGGGCGCCTGGTGCGCCGCCTCGAGCAGCCGCGCGAGCACCTCGGGGGCGACCGTACCGCCGCTGAAATGGCGCATATCGCGTCGCTCGGCGATGGCCCGATAGACTGCGGCGCGTTCGGCCGTGCTGAATGCCTGTTCGTTCATCCTGAACCCTCCGGGTGAAACAGCGCCGCCGCCGCCTCTGGCGCCGACGGGAAGTAAAAGTGGATATAGGAGGCCGTCAGCCGGCCCTGGCGGTAGACCGCCTCAGCCGTGCGTTTGTAGTTCGGGCACTCGCCGCGGGTCAGTGGCTGCAGGTCGCTGGTCAGCGCCGAGTAGTGAAAACTGTGCCCACGCAGCTGGCCTTCCGGCAACTCGGCCTTTTGCAAGGCCATGGCGGTCATGCGCGGCTGCAAGGTGGCTTCACCTGACAGCAGTCCGAGCATTCGCCCGCTGACACCCTGTTTGTCCGTCAGCCGGTCGAGCAGGTACAACATGCCGCCGCATTCGGCATGGATGGGTTTACCGGCGGCGTGGTGGGCACGAATCGCGTGGGCCATGGCTTGATTCGCCTCCAGTTGCGGCAAATGCAACTCGGGGTAGCCGCCCGGCAGGTAGAGGCTGTCAACCGGCGGCAACTGGGCATCGGTCAGGGGCGAGAAGAACACCAACTCGGCGCCTAACGCCCGCAGCAGGTCCAGGTTGGCCTGGTAGAGAAAGGCAAAGGCGCTGTCGCGGGCCACGCCAATGCGTACACCTTTGAGCAAGGGCACAGGCACCGGCTGCTCGGGGGCGGCAAAGCTGACCCGCGGCGGCAAGGTGGTGTCGGCGCTGGCCGCCAAGGCATCGGCGGCCGCATCCAGGCGCGCGTCCAGATCAACCAGTTCGCCGGCCTGCACCAGGCCCAGATGGCGGCTCGGCAGGCCGACTTCAGCGCTGCGTGGCAGCGCGCCGTACCAGCGAATCCCAGACGGCAGCGCGTCTCGCAGAATCTCGCCATGCCGGGCGCTACCGACGCGGTTACCCAACACCCCGGAGAACGGTAGATCCGCCTGGAAGGTCGCCAGGCCATGGGCCACGGCGCCGAAAGTCTGCGCCATGGCCGAGCCGTCGATGACCGCCAGTACCGGTACATTGAAACGCCGCGCCAGGTCAGCTGCCGAAGGCGTGCCATCGAACAGTCCCATCACCCCTTCGATCAGAATCAGATCGGCCTCAGCGGCGGCCTCCCACAGCAGACGACGGCTCTCGGCCTCGCCGACCATCCACAGGTCGAGCTGATAGACCGGTGCGCCACTGGCGCGCGCCAGGATCATCGGATCGAGAAAGTCAGGCCCACACTTGAACACGCGCACGCGCTTGCCCTGGCGCACATGCAGGCGCGCCAGAGCAGCAGTCACCGTGGTCTTGCCCTGGCCAGACGCCGGGGCCGCGATCAACAGCGCGGGGCAGTGGCGCGCTGGCATCAGTACTCCACCCCTTTTTGCGCCTTCACCCCGGCCTTGAAGGCATGCTTGACCAGGCCCATTTCGGTGACGGTGTCGGCAGCTTCGAGCATCCCCGGCAGCGCACCGCGCCCGGTCACCACCACATGCTGCAGCAACGGTCGGGCTTCGATGTCGGCGAGTACCGCGTCGAGTTCCAGGTAGCCGTACTTCAGCGCGATATTCAGCTCGTCGAGCACCACCAGACCAATCGCCGGATCGTTCAGCAGCCCGCGTGCCACCTCCCAGGCTTGCTGCGCCTTGTCGATATCACGCTGACGATCCTGGGTTTCCCAGGTAAAGCCCTCGCCCATCACGTGGTAGCTGACCTCATCGGGAAAGCGCCGGAAGAACGCCTCCTCACCCGTGGTCGCAGCGCCCTTGATAAATTGCACCACGCCGGCCTTGATGCCGTGCCCCAGCGCCCGGGCAAGCATGCCGAAAGCGGCGCTGCTCTTGCCCTTGCCGTTACCGCTGTGCACCAGCAGCAAACCGTACTCGTCCTGGGCCTGGGCGATTTTTTCGTCGATCAGCGCCTTCTTGCGGGCCATACGCGCCTTGTGACGGGCGTCGCGCTCAATCGATTCGGTCATCCGCACTGCTCCATCGCCTCGGGGCGATCTGCCTGAAAAAATGCGGAGATAGAAAGAACGCGGAACTCGCGCACAGCACGACCCACACGCCAGACAACGCCCTCCGCGATGCTGTGGACTGCGACAGGCCGGTCTCCGGGCTTGTGAGCGAACCTAGCAATAGGTTCTTAGAGCCTGTCCACGATCTCGCGAGCTAGAGCGATACAAGGCAAAAATAAGCGAGGAAGCGGAGTTTACGAGCTGTAAATGAGCATTCCGAGCTTGTTTTTAACGCAGTAGCGCCGACGCGCAGCAGATCGTGAACAGGTTCCAAGCCGCGCCTTCCCATGCATACAGCACAGTGGCAGTTGCGGCGTTTGACTCACTTACCGTTGCGGGGGCAGCGTCGGAATGGTTGGCGTACACACGCACAACGCACCGACTTCCCTGTTTCACCCCGCACGCGCATAGCGCTGGGGGCACCTGTTGCAAGCCGCGCAGAGTAGTGCGCAGCGCCGCAGGCGTCAATGACGCGGGGTGAAGCCAGGCGGCTTACTGGCCAACCACTCGACAAAGGTACGCAGACGCTCATCAGCCAACAGGGCATCGCGGCTGTTGTAGGCCAGGGCTAGGGTCTGCTCCCGTTTCGTCGCAAACCGCGTTGCTGCGAAAAATCTCGCCAGGCCGGGCGGCGTTCCGCTAGGCGGAGGACGCAGGGAATGGTTACTCCCTTGCCAAGTCCTCCAACACCGCATGGCGAGATTTTGCGCGCAACCCGTAGGGCCGGGCCAGTTTTAGCGCGATGCTGCGTTTCTCGATAGCTCATTTAGCCGGCTAAACTTCGCATCTCGTGCCTTGCCTCGCGCTAAAACTGGCTCCGGCGCGGCCGCGAACGAAACGGGAACAGACCCTAAGTCTTTTTCGCTGAACAGCCGGTGGATCTGGTTATGACAGGCGCGGCAGACCCACAAAGTCGCGGTAATGCGCTGCTCGCGGGAATAGTGTTTCTGCACATAGGGTTTGTCGTGCAGGGTCTTGGGAATCAGATGGTGACGCGTCAGCGGTGCGGCGCGCGCGCACAACTCACAAGCACTCGGCTGCGGCGGAAGGCGAATCGACGCGGGCATTGCTCAGGCAACCGCCGACGCTCAGGGGTTGCGTGCCAGTTCCGGGGTAAACACTCGCTTGGCATCCAGGTAGGTACGCTGCCAATAGCTGTTGCTCAGGCTGTCCAGGCGCACAGTGCCGCCGCTGGAGGGTGCATGAACGAAACGCCCCTCACCGACATAAATGCCGGCATGGCTGACCTGGCGACCACCATTGGTGGCGAAGAACACCAGGTCACCGCTCTGCAGGCGATCACGCCCCACATTCGGCGCGCGCATGCTGATCAGTTCGCGGGTCGAGCGCGGCAGGCTGATACCGGCGGCATCGCGGTAGACATAACCGATCAGACCGCTGCAATCGAAGCCACCGGCCGGGGTATTTCCGCCGTATCGATAAGGCGTACCAACCAGACCAAGGGCTCTGAACAGCACATCTTCGGGGGAACCGCTGAGCGGGCTGGCGATCACCGGCCGCTCGGCTACCGGAGCGGTTGCAGGCGCAGGCGCATGGCTGGCACAGGCACCGAGCAAGGCAAGCACAAACAGCAAGGACAGGCGGGCGAGAGCATTCATCAGCAGCGATATCCTGAGCCGGAACGCGCCTACTCTGCCGGCTCGCACTATTCAGTGCAAGCATTAGCTTTGGCTAGCAGCCTGTTGAAATATATGAGAAACGACCAGAACGGTCAGAAATGACAGGCGACCCGCGCATTGCAGGCCGCCTGTTTCACCCTCAAGGGTGCCGGGCCAGGGTCTCGCTCGGTGCGAGAGCCAGGACGCGCTTGGCTTCGATAAAGGTACGTTTCCAGTAGCGATCATCCAGGCTGTCGACGCGCACGCCGCCGCTACGGCTGCTGCTGGAATGGATGAACTGATCATCACCCAGGTAGATGCCTGCGTGGCTCACCCGGCCACGGCCGGCGGTGCTGAAGAACACCAGATCACCCGGCTCCAGCTCGGCGCGATCAACCAGCGGCGCATCGATATTGATCATGTCGCGGGTGGAGCGTGGCAGTTGCATGCCGAGCTCTTCACGGAACAGATAGCCAATGAAACCACTGCAATCGAAGCCGGACTTCACCGAGCTACCGCCAAAACGGTAGCGCGTACCGACCAGGGACAGCCCATGGTTGAGAATACTGTCGGCCAGTTGTGGCAGTGCGTAGCTTTTGTCGTCACTGAAAGCGCCGATCTCGGTGCTTTCTTCGTCCTGCTCATCCACCGATGGCATGACCATCGAAACCGGACGACCAGGAAGCTCAACCGCGGACGGCGGTTGTGGCGCGGTGCTGGCACAGGCGGCAAGCATCAGCGTAAGTGCGAGGGGCACGAGGGGCACGAGGGGTGCTAAGCGTTTGGGCATGGGCACGACCGTGTCGAGAAACTGAATAAGGACGCGACTATGCCCGCTATAGCGTCCATTTGCAAATTCTATGGCACTTAATGTGACCCAGTGGTTCTACCGCGCCATCTAAGCCGCCTTTTTGCAAATTCAGTGGTTCACCGTATGGGCCAGCATCACCGACAGTTGGCACAGCGGCCGGCCGCTTTGCGCCTGCCACTGGTTGAAGGCGGCTTGCACTGCCGCCCGGTCCCGCTGGCTGGTGGGCAGTTTATCGACAATGCCCTGAGCCTTGAGGGCCGCGACCATATCGTCGCTGGGCACGAAGGTGTCCTTGCCAACCATGCGCAAGAACCGCGGCGCTGACAATCCGCCAAGCTGGTTGCCGTGCTTGGCCAGGTATTTCCACAAACCGACGATATCGCTCACCGGCCAGTCGGCAATCATTGCCCCGAAGCTGCCCTTCTCCTGGCCGACATCAAGAATGAACTGAGCATTGCGCGGTACGCTTTTGAGCTTGCCCAGATGACGGATCAGACGGGCATCCTGCATCAGGCGCTCCAGGTGCTCGGCGCCCATCAGCACGACTTTCTCCGGGTCAAAGCCAAAGAACGCCTGCTCGAAGGCCGGCCATTTGGCGTCCACCAGGCTGTGCTTGAGCCCCGCGCGGAAGATCCGCAGGCTCATGATCGACAAGTAACGGTCGTCACTGATCGCCCGCAACTGCGCCGACGTAAGCGGCTGCGGTAATTGCGCCTCAAGCGCGGCAGCCGAGCCGAAGCGGTTCAGGCAGAACTCATTAAGCCATTGGTAATCGCGCATGTTCGCTCGCTTACAGGTTCATCACGTCGAGGAAGCGCGGCGTGGCGCTGTCGTCGATCTTCAGGCTCTTGAAGTCAAACAGGTTGCGGTCGGCCAGTTGCGACGGCACCACGTTCTGCAGCGCGCGGAACATGATCTCGGTGCGCCCCGGGGTCTTGCGCTCCCACTCCTGCAGCATCTCCTTGACCACCTGACGCTGCAGGTTTTCCTGGGAACCGCAAAGGTTGCAAGGGATGATCGGGAATTCCTTGAGCACACTGTAGGCCTCGATGTCGCTCTCGCTGCAATAGGCCAGCGGGCGGATCACCACGTTACGCCCGTCGTCGGCGCGCAGCTTGGGCGGCATGGCCTTGAGCGTGCCGCCGTAGAACATATTGAGGAAGAAGGTTTCCAGAATGTCGTCGCGGTGATGCCCCAGGGCCATCTTGGTCGCGCCGATTTCATCGGCGAAAGTGTAGAGCGTGCCCCGGCGCAGGCGTGAACACAGCGAGCAGGTGGTCTTGCCCTCCGGGATCTTCTCCTTGACCACCGAATAGGTGTCCTTCTCGACGATGTGGTACGGCACACCGATGGACTCCAGATAAGCCGGCAGCACATGCTCGGGGAAGCCGGGCTGCTTCTGGTCCATATTCACGGCAACGATCTCGAACTGGATCGGCGCGACCTTCTGCAGGTGCAGCAACACGTCGAGCATGGTGTAGCTGTCCTTGCCGCCGGACAGGCAGACCATGACCTTGTCGCCGTCCTCGATCATATTGAAGTCGGCAACGGCTTCGCCGGCCTGGCGACGCAGACGCTTTTGCAGTTTGTTCTGATTGACCGAGAGGGTGCCCATGATGCGCAGGAATCCGGATACTGACGAAAGTGCGGCATTTTACGCAGAAACCAGGCCGCACCCCACCCTGTCATCAAGGAAAATGCCGCGCACGACAGCCGGTTAAGCAACCATGACTGAAGCAACTGACGATCTGCTTGACCCCATAATGGCCGCGCTGCATGCGCACCCTGCCGGTATCGGCGAGTATGCCCTGCTCCAACACCTGCGCCAGCAAGGCTGCAGCGCCCTGCCCAGCGCGCCGTTGAGCGACACCCTGAACCTGTTCCGCTGCCATTTCTTGCTGTTCAACGCCCTCTATCGACTGCGCGAGCGCTTGTGCGAGCAGCGCGCCGGCTGGCTCGAGATCCACACCTTGAACATTCGCCTGCTGCCCTACCAGGCCGGCACAGTCGCACTGTGCGCGCACGACCCGTTGCGCGCTTATTACCTGGATATGGGTCAGTTGCAGGCAACCGGTACGGCTGAGGTCGATGCGCTGCTGCAGAGTTTCTGGCGAGGCCTGCAGGGCGGCGAAGAACGCCAGGCGGCCCTGGCCCTGTTCGAACTGGCGGACGCAGCGGAGCCCCTCACCGCCCAGCGCATCAAGCACCGTTACCGGCAACTGGTCAGCCAGCACCACCCGGACCGCGGCGGTAGCACCAGCAGGTTGCAAGCGATCAATCAGGCCATGGACATACTGGAACGCTATTACCGTTGAGCTCCAGAGAGCCATTTGCTCTAAGCAGCGCCCGCCGGACGATAAAGCCCCACCTATACTGCGACATAGGGTCGCAGAGGTTCGACCTGCCACCTGCTTGTGCAGCACACGCGCAGCAGACGCAGGGACGGGGGGCGGCTCATCATAATAACGAGGAGGTGCTTGATATGATCCACCACGTTTGGGGGCTCTTCACCCATCCCGACCAAGAATGGCAAGAGATTCGTGGCGAGGAAGAAACCATCAGCCACATGTACCTGACCCATGTCCTAGTGCTGGCGGCGGTACCAGCGGTCTCGGCTTATATCGGCACCACCCAGGTTGGCTGGGCCATCGGCTCACGAGCGCCGGTGATGCTCACCGAAAGCAGTGCCTTGCAACTCACCCTGATGGCCTACCTGGCGATGATTGCCGGGGTGGCGGTCATGGGCGCTTTCATTCACTGGATGGCGCGCACCTACGACGCCAGCCCCAACCTCACCCAATGCGTGGTCTTCGCGGCCTACACCGCTACGCCACTGTTTATCGGCGGGCTAGCGGCGCTCTACCCACACCTGTGGCTGGCGATGATCATTGGCACTGTGGCCATCTGTTACACGGTCTATCTGCTGTATGTCGGCATTCCGGCATTTATGAACATCCCGGAGGACGAAGGCTTTATGTTTTCCAGCTCGGTGCTCGCCGTTGGCCTGGTGGTGCTGGTGGCAATGATCGCCAGCTCGGTCATTATGTGGGGCATCGGGGTCGGCCCGGTGTACACCAGCTAACCGAGTTGAATACTTACTCGGGCCGCCTACTCGGGCGGCCTTGTTGTTTCTGCTACTCCCGCAAACAGGTTGAACCCCCGGCCAAGAGCACCGTTCCAAACTGTCACGATGCCCGCGGAAAAACCGCGTGCCACTGGCCGACGGAGCGCTCGCGATGCATGCGCACTTCTATACCCTGCTCACCCGCCCTGATCGCGCCTGGACAGCCATCCGCGACGACGAGGAACGCAACAGCGCCAATTACCTGATGCACCTGCTGCTGTTTGCCCTGCTGCCGGCCATGTGCATGTTTATCGGCACCCGCTGGGTCGGCTGGAGCCTGGTCGACCAGGAGCGTATTCGCCTGGATACCCTCAGCGCCCTGCAACTGAGCGTACTGCTTTACCTGACGATCCTGCTCGGCACAGTGATCATGGGCTTTTTCATGCGCTGGATGTCGCGCACCTTCGAGGCACGGCCCACGTTCAACCAATGCGTGGGCTTCATTGCCTATACCTGCACACCGTTCTTTATCGCCGGGCTGGGGGCGCTGTACCCGACTCGCTGGATGGCCATCAGCGTGCTGCTGATCGCCGGGATTTACGCCAGTTACCTGTTGGTTATCGGCCTGCCGCGCTTTATGCGCATCGACCATCACCAGAGTTTTCTCTACGCCGCCTCGACCTGGGCTGTGGCCCTGCTTGTACTGGTCAATATCAAGGTCGGCATGATCCTGCTGTGGACCCAGGGGCTGGAGCCAAACTACCTGCGCAGCGTGCAGCAGGACCAAAGCTACAGCACTCAGGAAGAACGCCCACAGGATGAACCTGGCGAGCGGTGACTGTACGCCGGCGCTGCTTGCGGCATAATCGCGGCCTCCCCACCAGCTGCCTGCCGCCATGCCCGAAACGCTTCATGCCCGCGTCGAAGCCTGCTATCAACAGGCTGAGGCCTTCTTCAAACGCACTTTCGCCCGGCCTACCGTGAGCTTCCGACTGCGAGGGCAGAAAGCCGGCGTGGCGCACCTGACCGAGAACCTGCTGCGCTTCAATGCCCAGCTGTATCAGGAAAACCGCGAAGACTTCCTGCGCCAGACCGTACCCCATGAAGTCGCCCACCTGGTGGCCCACCAGTTGTTCGGCCTGCGCATCCAGCCCCATGGCGAGGAATGGCAACTGATCATGCGCGGCGTCTATGAGCTGCCGCCCAGCCGCTGCCACACCTATGCGGTCAAACGTCGCCAGGTCAGCCGTTTTATCTACCGCTGCACGTGCGCCGACGGCGAATTCCCGTTTTCCGCCCAGCGTCATGCCCTGGTCGGCAAAGGCCGGCGTTACCTGTGTCGGCGCTGCAAAGCGACCCTGACATTCAGCGGCGAGCAGCGCAGCGAATAGCCCAGCCCGTTATAAATCCCTGCCAACCTGCGACATACGCCATCATGACCGCTCCCGGCGTTGCCTCGACAAGGACATCTGATGATCGAACCCCTTCTGCTCAGCGCCGCGCGCGTCTCGACCTTCGATGGCACGCGCCTGCTGACCAATGCCAGCGGCTTCTTCTTCGAGCGTGATCAGCGCCTGTTCCTGGTCACCAGCCGCCATGTGATGATCGACGAACCCAGCGACCACTGCCCCAATCGCCTGGAAATCGAATTGCACATCGATGCCGACAACCTCACCCGCTCCATCGGCTTTTCCATCCCGCTGTACCAGGGTGGCAAGTCCCAGTGGCGCCAGGGGATCGATGGTAGCGGCGAAATCGATGTCGCCCTGATCGAGCTGAAACGCGAGGCGCTGCCGCCCAGCATGGTCTACCGCGCCTTTACCCCGGCGCACCTGCAACACAGCCTGGAGGAAGTAGAAGTCGGCACCTCGCTGCTGATAGTCGGCTTTCCATTGGGCTTTCACGACAGCCTGCATCACATGCCAGTGGTTCGTCAGGCGGCGATTGCCTCCTCGTTCGGCCTGCGCTTCCAGGGTGAGGGATACTTTCTCAGCGACGCCCGCACCCACCGCGGCACCAGCGGCGCGCCAGTGGTGATGCGCGCCCCTGGGACCCGCAACCGGGTGACCGGCGACCTGCCTTGGGTGCTCTTGGGCGTGCATTCGGCGCGGCTCGATGTGGGTAACCGCGACCTGGATATCGACGAGGCCCTTGGCCTGAACTGCACCTGGTACGCCGACATTCTGATGACCCTGAGCGCCAGCTAAACCACCACGTTCTGCGCCCTGAGCATAGCGATCTGCTCAGCCGAGTAACCCAGCTCGGCCAACACTGCCTCGGTATCGGCCCCCAGAGCCGTGCCTATGTGTCGCGGCTCGGGCAAGCCCTCGGAGAACTTGATCGGACAGCCGATCTGCGCCTGGGGAGCAGCACCTGCCCGCGGCACCTCGGTGACCAGCCCACGCGCCTTGATCTGCGGGTGCTCGACCGCCTCGCTGAGGCTGAGCATCGGCTCCACGCAGGCATCCAGACCAGCGAACACCTGGCTCCACTCGGCGAAATCGCGCGTCTCGAACGCGATTGCAATCTCGCGCTTGAGCGCCTGCTGGACCTCAGGTTTCTGGGAAAGGCCATTCGCCGCCAAGTCTGGACGGCCGAGAGCGGCGCAGAACGCCTGCATAAACTGCGGTTCCAGGCTGCCGACGGCAAACCAGCGACCATCGCGGGTGCGGTAATAGTCGTAGAAGCTGCCACCGTTGAGCGCCTGGCTCTCCATCGCCGGCTCCACCCCGGCCGCCAGGTAAGCGGCACCGGCCATGCCGTGCAGGCTGAAGGCGCAGTCAGTCATGCTGATATCCACCTGCTGGCCCTGCCCTGTCGCCTGGCGCTGAATCACCGCGGCCAGCAAGCCAATCACCCCATGCAGTGAACCGCCGGCGATATCCGCCACCTGAATGCCCAGGGGCAGCGGGCCGCTGTCGCGCCGACCGGTGTAACTGGCGATGCCGGCCAGGGCCAGGTAATTGATGTCATGCCCGGCGCGGTCACAGTAGGGACCGGTTTGCCCATAGCCGGTGATGGACACGTAAATCAACTTGGGGTTGATCGCCTTGAGCGCCGCGTAGCCGACGCCGAGTTTATCCATCACGCCAGGGCGAAACTGCTCCAGCACAATGTCGTACTCAGCCACCAGCTGCTTGACCACCTCCACCGCCTCGGGCTTTTTCAGGTCAAGGGCAATGCTGCGCTTGTTGCGGTTCAGGTAGGCGTGGCTGGCAGACACGCCCGCATCATGGGGCGGCAGCAAACGCACCAGGTCCATGCGACTCGGCGACTCGACCCGCAGCACCTCAGCGCCCATATCGGCCAACAACAAGGAGGCGAACGGGCCTGGCAGCAAGGTGGAAAAATCCAGCACCTTTAACGTGGACAACGGAGCGGACATGGGGCCTCCAGGCAACAGCGGGATCAAGGCGCAGTGCGGCGATACACCGAGGCTTGCGAGCAGCCACAGTAGGCGCAGCCGTGCCGCACCTCAATGACCCAAGCGCTCAGCCGTTATGACCCATCCGCTCGCCCCGATACACCAGCACGTAGTCTGGGTCGAGCGCAGCGACACCCGGGAGCACCTTCCCGGGTATCGCGATGCTCAACCCAGGCTACCGACCGGCGCTCTCAGGAATAAACAGAGAAACCTAGAGCACGTTCGGCTCGATCTCCAGGCTGACACCAAAGCGCGCCTGGATACGCGTTGCCAGCACGTAGCCTGGGTCGAGCGCAGCGACACCCGGGAGTACCTTCCCGGGTATCGCGATGCTCAACCCAGGCTACCGACCGACGCTCTCAGGAATAAACAGAGAAACCTAGAGCACGTTCGGCTCGATCTCCAGGCTGACGCCAAAGCGCGCCTGGATATCGGCCTGGATACGCGTTGCCAGGTCGAGAATCTGCGCGCCGCTGGCCTGGCCATAGTTGACCAGCACCAGCGCCTGCAGACCATGGACCCCGGCGTCACCCTCGCGGTAACCCTTCCAGCCGGCCCGCTCGATCAGCCAACCGGCAGCCAATTTGACCTGGCCATCGGCTTGCGGGTAACCCACCAGATCAGGGTGCACCGCACGCAGCTCTGCAGCGAGTTCCGCAGGCACCACCGGGTTTTTGAAAAAGCTGCCGGCATTACCGAGCTGCGCCGGATCGGGCAGTTTTTCCTGACGAATCGCACAGACCGCCTGACTGACCGCCTGTGCCGTCGGCTCGCTAATGCCCATCTGCTCCAGGCGCTGACGCACCGGCCCGTAATCCAAGCGCAGGGGCGCGGCGCGGCGCAGGGCAAAGCGCACGCGTAGGATCACCCAACGCCCAGGCTCACGCTTGAACAGGCTGTCACGGTAAGCGAAGGCACAGTCAGCCAGGCTAAAGTCACACCGCTCGCCCGTGGTGCGATCGAGGGCGGTCAGCCCGGCGAACACATCCTTGAGCTCGACGCCATAGGCGCCAATATTCTGCACTGGCGCGGCGCCCACGGTGCCGGGGATCAAGCTGAGGTTTTCCAGCCCGCTGGCGCCCAGGGTCAGGGTCTGCTGAACGAATGGGTGCCAGGGCTCGCCGGCCTCGGCCTCTATCAGCAGGGTCTGGCCATCGTCTTCGAGAATACGCACGCCACGAGCGGCCATGCGCAGCACCAGCGCTTCAACATCACCGGTCAGCAGCAGGTTGCTGCCGCCGCCCAGCAGCAGCACGGGCAGCGCATGCGCCGCGGCGAAGGCCAGCGCCTCGCATACATCCTGCTCGTCCTCGGCCTCGGCGTACCAGCGCGCTGCCACCGCAAAACCGAAGCTGTTGTAGGCCTGGAGCGAGACATGCTCGCGTATCTGCAGGCTCACAGGCGCCTCCGCAGCTCATGCACCAGCGCATCACAGGCGTGCTCGACCAGGTCAAGCACCTCATCGAACCCGGCCGGGCCGCCGTAGTAAGGGTCGGGCACCTCGTCGCGCGCGCTCTGGTAGCGGCGCAGGAACAGGTCCACCTCGGCGGTTGAGGCCGCCGGGCGCATGCGTTGCAGGTGCTGCAGGTTTTGCTTGTCCATCGCCAGAATCAGGTCGAAACGGGCGAAATCAGCAAGTGCGACCTGGCGCCCGCGCAGCGCCGACAGGTCATAGCCGCGCTGCAGCGCCGCCTCTGCGGTGCGTGGATCGACGCCTTTGCCGACATGCCAATCGCCGGTCCCCACAGAGTCGACCTCCACCAGATTATCGAGCCCGGCCAGGCGCAACTTGTGCCGCAACACCCCTTCGGCGGTCGGCGAGCGGCAGATATTGCCCAGGCAGACGAACAGAACGCGCATCAGGCCCCCAGCAAGCGGCGTACCCGCTCCAGGTCCTCGACGGTGTCCACACCGGCCGGCGGCGCTTGCAGGGCATCGGCGACATGAATACGCACGCCGTGCCAGAGCGCGCGCAGCTGCTCCAGGCACTCGGTGTCTTCCAGCCAGCACGGGCCCCAGGCGACGAAATCCGCCAGGAAGCCGGCGCGGTAGGCATAGATGCCGATATGTCGGCGGTACGGCACGCCGGCCGGCAGCACATCACGGCTGACCGCAAAGGCATCGCGTGCCCAGGCCAGCGGCGCACGGCTAAAGGTCAGGGCCAGACCGCTTTTATCCGCCACCACCTTGACCACATTGGGATTGAACAGCGCAGCCACATCGTCGATCGGTTCGGCCAGGGTAGCGATGCCCGCCTGGGGATTGCTCGCCAGATTGGCCGCCACCTGGTCGATGATCGCGGGCGGAATCAACGGCTCGTCGCCCTGCACGTTGACCACGATGGCATCAGGCGCAAGGCCCAGGGCCGCGGCGACTTCGGCCAGGCGATCGGTACCGGAGTTATGCTCGGCGCGGGTCAACAGCACCTCGGCACCGAAGGCCTGGCAGGCCTCGACGATGCGCGCATCGTCCGTGGCCACTACGACCTGCTGGGCACTGCTTTTACGCGCCTGCTCCCAGACATGCTGGATCATCGGCTTGCCGGCAATCATCTGCAGCGGCTTACCGGGCAGCCGGGTGGAGGCAAAACGGGCGGGAATCACAACGGTGAAGGCAGGGCTCATTTACTTGTCCAGGCGCTCGTCGACGGTCAGGGTACGGGCTTCGCTTTCCAGCATCACCGGGATTCCATCGCGCACGGGAAAGGCCAGCGCATCGGCCCTGCAGGTCAGCTCGGACTTGTCGGCAGCCAACTTCAACGGCCCCTTACACAGCGGGCAGGCAAGGATGTCGAGTAATTTCGGGTCCATGGGCAATCCTTGAGAAAAAAGCGCGATACGGGGCATCGCGGGCAAAGGTTCAGGCGCTGGGCAGCAGCCTGTCGAGCTGGGTATCGAACCAGGCCGCGAAGGCGGCACCAGGCTGAGCATCGACAGTTAGATACCACCAGTCGGCTGCGGCAAAGGCACGGCACTTGACCGCATCTTTTTCCGTCATCACCAACGGCAGTGCCGGGCTGAACTGCAACAGCTCGGCGCTGTAGGCAGCATGGTCGGCGAACGCGTGGGCCACAGGGCGCCAGTGTAGCGCCTCGAGCGTGGTGAAGAAACGCTGCGGATTGCCGATACCGGCCACGGCATGCAGGGCCTGGCCGGCTGGAAAATACGTCAGAGGCTGGCGCTCGCCCGTGCGCAGGTTGACCAGCGCGCTGGGCTGCAGGGTGAATTGAAACGCGCCCGGCGCCCCCGCGGCGGCGCCGTTATACAGCACGGCATCGACCGACTGCAGGCGCTCGACAGGCTCGCGCAGCGGTCCGGCCGGCAAACAACGATGATTACCCAGGCCGCGAGAGGCGTCGATCAGCACCAGTTCGAGGTCGCGGGCCAGTCGATAATGCTGCAGGCCGTCGTCGCTGAGGATCAGGTCCAGCGGTTCACTGGCCAGCAAGGCGCGGGCCGCACGGCCACGATCAGGGTCGATCATCAGCGGTACAGCACTGCGCTGGACGATCAGCAATGGCTCATCCCCTGCCTGGGCCGCACTCTGCTCGGCCTGCACCCGCCAGGGCAGGCTCGGCGGCGTAGCGCCGTAGCCTCGGCTGACCACGCCCACGCGCAAGCCACGGGCACGACAGTGCTCGATCAGCCAGAGAATCATCGGGGTTTTGCCGGTGCCACCCACGGTAATATTCCCCACCACCACCACAGGTACCGGCGCGCGGTAACTCGGCGACAGGCCGGCAAGAAAGCGCGCGCGCTTGCGCTGCACCACGCGCCGGTAGAGCGCCTCAAGCGGGCGCAACAGCGCAAGGGCAGGATGGCCGCGGTACCAGGCTGCGACCAGGCGCTCAGTCAAACGGCTCACGGCGTAGGCTGCGCCTCGACGGTGGTGATGCGCAGATGGGCGAAGCCGAGCTTGCCGGCGGCATCCATAGCAGTAATCACCGCCTGGTGCGGCGTCATGGCGTCGGCGCTGATGGTCAGCGGCAGGCTGTTATCACCCTCAGACTCCTTCTGCAGGGCGGCCATCAGGGTGTCCAGGTCGCTCTTGAGCAAGGCCTTGGCATTCAGGGAAAAACTGCCGTCGGCGGCGATCAGGATTTCCAGCTGCTTGAGTTCGGTCTGCTCGGGCGGCGTGCCGCTGGCCGCTTCCGGCAGGTCGACCTTGAGCTGGGTCTCGCGGGTGAAGGTGGTGGTGACCACAAAGAACAGCAGCAGGATAAACACCACGTCGATCAGCGAGGCCAGGTTGATCTCGACGTTCTCCCGCGGTTTGCGCCGGAATTTCACGCCTTGTCCTCACCCAGTTCGACGTCACGATCGCCCTGCACCACCTCGACCAGTTTGATCGCTTCCTGCTCCATGCCCACTACCAGCTCATCGATGCGACGCTGCAGGTAGCGGTGGAAGAACAGCGCAGGGATGGCAACCATCAAGCCCGCGGCAGTGGTGATCAGCGCCTTGGAGATACCGCCGGCAAGCACCGGGGCATTGGCCATACCGGCGCCCATGAACGAGCTGAAAATCTCGATCATGCCCAGCACTGTACCGAGCAGGCCGAGCAAGGGGGCGATGCCAGCAATGGTGCCGAGGGCATTGAGGTAGCGCTCCAGGTCGTGAATCACCCGCGCGGCCGCCTCTTGAATGCACTCCTTCATGATCTCGCGACCATGCTTGGAGTTGGCCAGGCCGGCGGCGAGGATCTGCCCCAGCGGCGAGCCGGCGCGCAGTTCCTTGAGCGTCTGGTTAGTGAGCTTCTTATCCTTGACCTGACGCCAGACCTGCCCCAGCAGGTTGGCGGGCGTGACCCGGGCAGGACGCAGGGTCCACAGGCGCTCGGCGACGATGCCGAGAGCGGCGATGGAGCACAACATGATCGGCAGCATCATCCAGCCGCCAGCTTTGACCAGTTCCCACACGGTGGCACATCCCCTCTGCGAAAGTGGCGCCACTCTAGCATAGGGTCGAGGCCTCGCCGACCGTCGCGGTTCTCATTTTTCCCGCCAGAAGCGTCGTTGTTCACGCCAGCCCTGTGCAGCGCCGAAGGTGCCGAGGTCGACGCGAATGGCACCTTGCAGCGCCGTATCCTGCACGCTGATGTCGCGCACGCGAAAACGCTCGAGCACCTCCGGGTGCGGATGGCCAAAGGCGTTGTGCCGCCCGCGCGAAACGAGCACCGCCTGGGGTTGCACGGCATCGAGCAGCGCTGCCGACGACGAGGTGCGGCTGCCATGGTGCGGCGCCAGCAGCCAGCGCGCCGCCAGCGGCAAGCCGCTGTCGAGCAAGGCCTGCTCGGCTACCACGTCGATATCGCCAGTCAGCCAGATGCGCTCACCGCCCGCCTCCACCAGTACGACGCAGGAGGCCTGGTTGCCGTCGCGGGCGCCATCCCAGCGCCAGGTGCGAAAAACTACCTGGTCCCAGCTCCAGGCATTAGCTTCGCAGGGCTGTGCCGCCAGCTCGGCGGACAGCTTCTGCGGCTCACCGCTGACCACATCCCCCACGCGCAAGCCATGGGCCACGGCTACCGCGCCGCCGGCATGGTCATTGTCGGCATGGCTGATCACCAGCCGATCAAGATGACGCACGCCCAATTGGCGCAACGACGGCAGCACGATGCGCTCACCGGTATCGAACTCGCCAAATCGCGGGCCGGCGTCATACAGCAGCGCGTGTTCACGGGTGCGCACCAGCACCGCGAGGCCCTGCCCCACATCCAGCACCCATACCTCGGCCTGGCCCACCGGAGGCCTGGACACTGGCCAGAATGCCAAAGGCAAGATCAGCGCCAGGCCAAGCCCGCGCAGTGGCACCCCGCCCGGCAGCAATAGCATGAAGACGCCAAGAGCCAGCGCCAGCCAAGCCATCACAGGCAGGTCGACCGAGAGCCAGGCAGGCACGGCAGCGGCCAGTAACGTGAGGCCATGAAACAGTAGCGCGAGCAATCCTCCCGCCAGCCACAAGATGCTCTCGCCGACGCCTGGTATCGGCAGCAACAGGGTGCCAAGCAACGCCAGCGGCACAACCAGCAATCCGACCCAGGGCACGGCCAACAGATTGGCCAGCGGCCCGCTGAAGCTGACCGGCAAGCCCAGCGCCACCATCAGCGGCAACAGCCCCAGGGTCATCGCCCATTGTGCACGTCCCAGGCTCTGCCACCAGCGCCAGACGCCCAGGCGCCCGGAAAAAATCAGTACCAGCAAGGCCACCGCGCCAAACGACAGCCAGAACCCGGGCTGCAACACCGCCAGCGGTTCGAGCGAGAGCACCACCAGTAAAGCCAGCAGCAAAGGCAAGGTGACGCCCAGATGGCGAAAGCGCCAGCGCCACAACAGCGCCAAAGCGACCATCACGCAAGCGCGCTGCACCGGCACCTCGAAACCGGCCAACGCGCCGTAGGTCAGCGCCCCAGTCAGTGCCAGCAGACAGGCGCAGGGCAACCAGGGCAACGCGCGGGGCCAGAGCCCCCAACGCGCAAGCCCGGCGACCAAGCCGTACAGCAGCCCTGCCAGCAAACCAATGTGTTGCCCAGAGATGACCAGCAGATGCACGGTGCCGGTGTCCTGCAGCACGCGCCAATCGGCCGTTGAAAGACCCGAGCCGTCGCCCAGCACCAAAGCCGCCAGCGCACCTTCGCGGCCGAAAGCGTCCACGGCCAGCAGCCGGGCACGCAACTGATCACGCCAGGTACTCGCCCCGTCGGCTGCGGCCAGGCGCTGGCCACTCTTGACCGTGCCGGTGGCGCCAATGCGCTGCGCCAGCAGCCAGGCTTCGTAATCGAAGGATTGCGGATTGACCCCGCCCTGGGGTTGGCGCAGGCGTACGGCCAGGCGCCAGGTCTCGCCGGCACGCACCAGCGGAGCGTCGTACCAGGCCACGCGGATCAGGCTGGGCAGCATGGCACGACGCGACTCGGCATCCGCCACCTCAAAGCGCACCACGCCTTCACGGGCATCGGGCAGCCCGACCACCCGCCCTTGCAGCCAGAGGGTGCGCCCGTCCAGGTCCGCACTCAGGCGATCATCCAGCGCCATCTGCGCGGACAGACATGCCCAGGTAAACCCCAGCAGCAAGCAGCCCAGCGGATACAGGCGCAACGGCAGCAGAACCAGGCCACCCAGCCCCAATCCCCACAGCCATGGACTGGTGGGCAGCGCGGGCAACCAGCGGATCAGCAACATCCCTATAACCAGCGCCAGTATTGCTGTGCGCATCGCTCGACTCCCTGTCGTAAACACCTGCCATCCTGCAGACTTACTGAAACAAAGACGCACCGCAATGCCCTGTCAATGCAGGCATACTATTCGCGCGCTTAGGGTCTGTTCCCATTTCGTCGCGAGCCGCGTTGCCGCGAAAAATCTCGCCAGGCTAGGCGGAGGACGCAGGTAATGGTTATTCCCTTGCCAAGTCCTCCAACACTGTATGGCGAGATTTTTCGCACAACCCGAAGGGCCGGGCCCGTTTTAGCGCGATGCGGCGTTTCTCGATGCCTCATTTAGCCCGCTAAACTTCGCATTTCGTGCCTTGCCTCGCGCTAAAACAGGCTCCGGCGCGGCCGCGAACGAAACGGGAACAGACCCTAGCCTGCCAGAGATTTTTCATGCCGCGTCGCCTATTCAAACGCTACATGCCCAGCCCGGAACGGATCAAGGAAAGCAAATCCCTGCGCTTTCTCGGCGTGCTGATTCATGACCCCAACCTCTGGCACCTCAACCGCCATTCCGTATCACGCGCCATGGCCATCGGCCTGTTCTGGGCGATGATCCCAATGCCCATGCAGATGCTTGCCGCCGCTGCGGTGGCCATTCCCGCCCGCGCCAACCTGCCCATATCCGTGAGCCTGGTCTGGCTGACCAACCCCATTACCATGCCGGCCGTGTTCTATTGCAACTACAAGGCAGGTGCCTGGATGACCGGTACACCCGCCCTGCAAATGCCCGAACACATGTCCCTGGGCTGGATCGGCCACGTATTGCAGACCCATTGGCAGGCGCTCTACCTGGGCTCACTGGTGCTTGGCCTGATCATCGCCGTACTCGGCTACGTCGGCACCAATGTTTACTGGCACTGGTGGGTGCGCCATAACTGGCGCAAACGCCAGCAACGTCGCGCAGCAGCGCCTGGCAGCGCTGAATGACAGCCAATAAAAAGCCGCTACCTGATAGCGGCTTTTTACTGGCCGGCAGTCACTACTCGTAACGCAATGCCTCAGCCGGCTGGATCTGCGCGGCGCGCCATGACGGGTAGAGCGTGGCCAGAAAGCTCAGGGCCAGTGCCGCACTGCAAATCAGCAGCACATCAGTGGCCTGCAATTCCGAGGGCAGGTTGCTGATGAAATAGACATCGGAGCTGAGCACCTGCTGGCCACTGATGCGTTCGATCCAGCCGACCAACTGGCTGACATTCAGCGCCGCCGCAATCCCCAGCACAGCACCAATCAGCGTGCCCACCACGCCAATCACCGAGCCCTGGACGATAAACACGCCCATGATCTGTCGCGGCGTCGCGCCCAGGGTACGCAGGATGGCGATATCACCGCCCTTGTCGGCCACCACCATGATCAGCGTGGCGATGATGTTGAACGCTGCCACCGCGACGATCAGCAACAGCAACAGACCAATCATGGTCTTTTCCATCTTCATGGCGCTGAACAGGCTGCCCTGGGTCAGGGTCCAGTCGCTGGCGCGATAGCCCCCGCCCAGGTCAGCCACCACTGCAGCGGCTACCTGAGGGGCCTGATACAGGTCGGCCAGCTTGAGCCGTACGCTGGGTACCTGGCCCGGCTCCAGGCGCAGAATCTGTGCCGCGTCGGCGACACTGATCAGCGCCAGGGAGCTGTCCAGCTCGGCGCCGACCTTGAACACCCCGACCACATTCAGGCGCTGCATGCGCGGCGTGATACCGCCCGGCACGGAGCTGGCTTCCGGCACGATCAGCGCCAGCTTGTCGCCGACCTTGAGCTGAAAGCGCCGCGCGGTAATCTCACCGATCACCACACCGAACTCGCCTGGCACCAGGTCGCTCAAACGGCCCTGCACCATGTGCTCGCCGATGATCGATACATTACGTTCCTGCGCCGGGTCGATGCCCTGCAGCTGGATCGGCTGCATGGCGCCGCGGTACGAGAGCATGCCCTCCAGTTCGGCAAAGGGCGCCGTGCCCTGCACTGCCGGATTCTTCGCGGCGGCCTGAGCCACCGCCTGCCAGTTGTCCAGCGCCTTGCCAGTCGAGGAGATGCTGGCGTGCGGGACCATGCCGAGAATGCGGGTGCTCATCTCGCGCTGAAAGCCGTTCATCACCGAGAGCACCACGATCATCGCCAGCACGCCCAGGGCGAGGCCAATCATCGAGGTCAGGGAAATAAACGAAATGAAGTGATTGCGCCGCTTGGCCCGCGTGTAGCGCAAGCCGATGTAGACACTCAGAGGACGGAACATCAGCCGGCCACCAGCTTGCCGTCTTCCAGGCGCAGAATGCGGTCCATCTGACGCGCCAGAGAGAGGTCGTGGGTGACCACCAGAAACGCCGTCTGCGAGGCGCTGCTCAGCTCGCGCATCAGGTCCTGAATGTCCTGCGCCGTGTGCTGGTCGAGGTTACCGGTCGGCTCATCGAGCAGTACCAGACCTGGCTGGTTGACCAGGGCACGGGCAATCGCGACGCGCTGACGCTCGCCACCCGAGAGTTCGGCTGGCTTGTGCGACAGGCGATGCCCCAGACCCACCCGCTCCAGCAGCGCAGTGGCGCGCTGACGGGCCTCGGCGATGCTTGTACGGCCAATCAGCAACGGCATGCAGACGTTCTCCAGGGCGGTGAACTCCGGCAGCAGGTGGTGGAACTGATAGACGAAGCCCAACGCACGGTTGCGCAGCAGACCGCGCTGTTTTTCATTAAGCGCTGACAGTTCTTCGCCGGCCAGCCAGACGCTGCCACTGCTGGGTGTGTCGAGCCCGCCGAGCATGTTCAGCAGGGTGCTCTTGCCCGAGCCCGAGCTGCCGACGATGGCCACTCGCTCACCCGGCAGCAACTCCAGCTGCAGGTCGTCGAGCACGCGCACAGACTGCGGGCCTTCTTCATAGGACTTGCTCAGGTTGCGACAACTCAGAACGGCGCGATCGTGCATCACCGGGTTACTCATAACGCAGGGCCTCCGCGGGCTGGGTGCGCGCCGCGCGCCAGGCCGGATAAAGGGTGGCGAGAAAACTCAGAAGCAGTGCCGCCGCGCAGACCATCAACACATCGGCGAGCAGCAACTGCGAGGGCAGGTAATCGATGAAATAAACATCGGCATTGAGAAAGTGAATCCCCAGGGCGCGCTCCAGGGCGGCGATCCCAGCGCTGATATTGAGCGCAGCGAGGCAGCCGAGCACCGCGCCGATCAGCGTGCCCACCACGCCGATCACCGTGCCCTGGACCATAAAGATCGCCATGATCTGCCGGGGCGTGGCACCCAGGGTGCGCAGAATGGCGATATCGCCCTTCTTGTCGGTGACCACCATGACCAGGGTGGAAATGATATTGAATGCTGCCACCGCAACGATCAGCAACAGCAACAGGCCGATCATCGCTTTTTCCATGCGGATGGCCTGGTACAGGTTGCCGTGGGTACGGGTCCAGTCGCGGGCGTAATAGGTGTCGTCGCCCAGGCTCTGCGCCAGCTCCCAGGCGGTACGCGGTGCCTGGAACAGGTCGGCGAACTTCAGGCGAATGCCCTGCACCTGATCGGCCTGGCGACGTTGCAGACGCGCCAGGTCCTGCACATGGGTCATGGCCATAAAGCCGTCGATCTCACCGGCGCCAACGTGGAAGATACCCACCACGGTAAAACGCTTGAGCCGCGGGAACATGCCTGCCGGGGTCACCGTGACTTCCGGCGCAACGAAGGTGATGCGATCACCAATGCCCACGCCCAGCTTGGTCGCCGCCTTGTCGCCAATCACAATGCCGAAGTCACCCGGTTTGAGCGCCTGCAGGCTGCCTTGCTGGAAGAAATCGCCGATGATCGACACCTTCGGCTCCTCCAGCGGGTCGACGGCATTGATCAGCACTTTCTGCACCGTGCCTTCGTGGGTCAACAAACCCTGCATCTGGCTGAATGGCGCCACGGCGAGGACCTGCGGATTTTCCAGGGCACGCTCGCCAAGGCTGCGCCAGTCGTCGATCGGCGTCGCCGATTCGAGCGTGGCATGGGGCACCATGCCGAGCACGCGGGTGCGCATCTCGTGGTCGAAGCCGTTCATCACCGACAGCACGAGGATCATCACCAGCACCCCGAGGGCCAGGCCAATCATCGACGTGAGGGAAATAAACGAAACAAAATGGTTGCGGCGCTTGGCCCGCGTGTAACGCGTGCCGATAAATACGAACAGAGGTCTGAACATGTGGGAGGCTGGTTCGAGGAAAAAGAGGAACGTCCTTGTGGCGGGGCCTGGCGAGCAGCTTTACACTCAGACCACCACCGCTACCATGGGTTCGCCATGTCGACTCAAGATGCAGATGATCGCCGCGAATACTATCGTATCGATGACACGATCGCACTGGATTTCACCCCCCTGCGCGGCGCCGAGGCCCTGGCCAGCGATGTGCTGCACGACAGCTCGCCGCTGTTCAACCTGCTCAGCGACCTGCACCTGATGGACTTCGAGTCCCAGCACCTGCTGCGCCATATCGGTGAGCGCGACCGCACCCTGGCCAACTACCTCAAGGTGATGAACAAGCGCATCGACCTGCTCGGCCAAGCCGTCGCCCAGGGTCTGCTGCGTGACATCGGCACACCCAAACAGGTCAGCCTGTCGGAAGGCGGGGTGAGTTTCACCAGCGCTCAAGCCGTCGCGGTCGGTGAACATCTGGCGATCAAGATGGTGCTGATGCCCCAGGCTCTAGGGCTGCTGCTGCGTGCCCAGGTCATCCATTGCCGCGCGCTGGCGGATCAGCAGTTCGAGATCGGCACCGAGTTTGAAGCCCTCACCGAAGCCCAGCGCCAGTTGCTCGCACGCCACATTCTGCAGCGCCAAGCCCTTGAACGCCGCCAGGCGCGCGAACAGACCGACCCTTCCTGACGAGAGCCGCCATGCCCCGCCTCGCCCTGTTACTGAGTTTGCTCCTGCCCCTGTGCAGCCATGCCGAGACCCTGCAGATTCCACTCGGCGTCCAAGGCGCCGAGTCTGCAGATGATCTGCCGCACCGTGGCGAGTCACGCCGTGCGGTGCTGGAGCGTTTTGGCCTGGCGGATGAGGAGCACCCCAGCGTCGGCCAGCCGCCGATCACCCGTTGGGATTACCGCACCTTCAGCGTGTATTTTGAATACGACCACGTCGTCAACAGCGTGCGCCACCACCAACCCCGTACGGACAAGGAATAACCGTGACCTTTATTTACGGCCACCGCGGCGCCAAGGGCGAAGCGCCCGAGAACACCCTCGCCAGCTTCCAGCGCTGCCTGGAGCATGGCGTCAACCGTTGTGAACTGGACTTGCACCTGTCGCGCGATGGTGAGTTGATGGTGATCCACGACCCGACCCTGAAGCGTACGACGGGTCTACGCGGCAAGGTCCAGCAGCATGATGCGGCGGAGCTGCAAAGATACGATGCCCGCCTGGGCGGGCCGGGCTGGATCAGCCCCTGCCCTATTCCGCGCCTGGAAACGCTATTCGAGCAATGCCCCTTCGAGCACTGGCAACTCGAGGTCAAAAGCGCCTCGCGGGTGCGTGCGGCGAGAACTGTACAAGCCATCGCCACTCTGGCCGAACGCCACGGTCTGAGTGAACGGGTTACCGTCACCTCAAGCTCGCGGGAAGTGCTGCGCGCCCTGCAGCAACATGCGCCGCACCTGGCTCGCGGTCTGGTGGCCGAATACGCCTGGCTGGACCCACTGAAGGTGGCCCGCCACTACGGCTGCAACCTGCTGGCCCTGAACTGGACACTGTGCACCCCCGAACGCCAACTCAAGGCGCAGAAAGCCGGCCTGCATGTCTCGGTATGGACCGTCAATGACGCCGCGCTGATGCGCCGCCTCGCCGATTTTGGCGTGGACAGCCTGATCACCGACTTCCCCGGCCTGGCTGTTTCGACGTTGCGGGGCTAAGTGTCACGCCGGCAAGCACCGTTTCTTTGTTTCAACATGACTCCCTTGCACCGCCCACAACAAAGCGTTCGCCTTAAGCTTGTCTGAATCTAGAAATATTCATGACCCTGACGACGGAACAGCGAGCGGAACTGGGAAACACTGGATTAGCAAGGGGGAATCCACACTGAAGACGAGCTAGTACAGGATGCGGCCAAACAGGTGTCAGACCGGCAGTAGCCGATTACTGGGATGAGGAGTACAGCGGAAGCAAAGTATGACCAAAATAAAGGCGTCTATCACGCCTTCAGCTGCGACGACGGCTCAACTGGGCGATATCTAGGCAACCGCCATCATCCGCGAAACCGAATCCTTCCAGCGAGGGCTGGAAGCAAGCTTCTCTCTAACCCGATATCTTTCGCGTCAATTTGCTACCGACATAGGCAACGACGATCACTCTGTTCACTGTATCTACGCGAAAATGAACGCGCCCAGCCAATCCACCCGTGAATCGAGTGTGCCAGTCAAAGAGCTCTTCTTTGCCAGTTGCGTCGTCATATACCCAGCACAGCTTTTGGCGTTGCTCTGACTCGCCGGTGGTCTTTGTTGAGAACTCCGGCCATGGACTGTCCTTCTTCCATCCACCGGCATCTTTCTCCAAAGACTCAAGCGATGCCATTGCCTGTAAGAACGGAGCACCGCTGCCTTCTAACGCCGAGAGGTCCTTTTCTGTTCGAGCCAAAAACCGCAGATTCGGGAAACGCTCACTTTTCTCCCCCCAGACTTGCGCAGCAGTTGGTACTTCAGCGAAACCGAGCTGTTTCAGCCACTCTATATGCTCATCCGCATGCGAAGCTAGGCTGGCATTTTTGATGCAACCTTCTCCTTCCGCCACGCTACCATCGTCTTCAAGCGTATAATAAGCCGTTTCAACCCACGCTTTAGACCAATCCGGATGAGCGTTGAAACTGACGGTGGCTGAATCCAGTAGTGTCGCCCAAGCAAGCGCTCTGGAGGGTATCTGTCCGAGCCGCGTGCGAAACTCCATATCGTCGATTTCTTGCGAAATCCCTTCTTGCAGCTCTGCGGAAAAAGGTGAGCGGTCGCTAAGCGCTCGGACGAAATCCCATTCCTCCTTGAACGAGTTACCACCCAGTACTGCCTGCATCGTCCAATCATCCGTGATTTGGTGCTGGGCAATCGGCTGAGATGTATTCAACGCGATTCTTCTATTGATCCTTCGAAGGCGCCTTAGCGTAGTAATCAGCGTTATGGCGGTCTGCTCCGCTCTTGCCCGATCAATATGGCCTAGATGACGCGATGCGTCGTCTAAAAACAAAACTGGCGTTGTCATTACTCAAGTATCCAGCAGTTCATCTAGCGCCTTGCTCCATTCATCAAAGAAGCCATCAGGCCAATCGCTGAAGCGTCCGTTGGCATGCAAAATCGGTGAACTAATCGAAGACTCGCCGCTTTCCACATCACGAGAGAAGAAATGCACAGCAACGTTTTCGTTTGAAATCTCGGCGCGTTTCGTAGCCACTCGTATGCCATTAAGTAAATGGTCACTGTGAGTCTCGACAACGATTTGTACGCCGTCTGCAGCACAGCGTGCTAAAAGCTGTCCGAGCGCCGACTGGCCACGCGGATGAAGGTGTGCCTCTGGATTTTCCAATAGCAGCAATGCATCCTTTGGTGCAGCCAGACAAGCGACGATGATCGGCAAGCAATAGGTCAGCCCGAAGCCAACATTGGAAGGACGGTGTTCGCGACTACCCGAATCAACTGACGTACCGGTGTATGAAAATCTCAGCGAAGCTGCATCTGCAAGCTCGACGGCAACGGCACGAGGCCTGACTCCTGGACTGAGAAGCTGTAACCACCCCGAAACCTGATCAAGCAGACCCTCGGTCGGCGCGACCTGATTCAATAATTCGGCCGATAGAGTGGGCTGGTCGCGCGGGAAAAGTCGGCCGGACGAAACCTTCATGCTTTCGTTCTGCAGCAAGAAGTCGACCGTATACTCACCACCGCATCCCAACCAACCGGCAGCTCGCTCTGGGGTGCTGGCCTGCTGATATTGGACTGCCGGCGTGATCCGATCTGCCTGAATGAACTGAAAGCTGGTGTTCAGTGCATTGATTATATCTTTGAGATTTCCATCATGATGAAGCTTAAGCGTGTCGGCCCCAGAGGTAGCTGATGCAACCAATTTCGCCCAACTTTGAGAGGTCTCAATGGTGAAGCCAATCTCGTCGTCTGTAGCGTTCTCGAACCGTATGTCCTCACTACGCCCAAGATTGACAAGCGTCCCACGTAGAGAGAGCTCCTGGAGTTCCTCATCAAGACGCAGGCTTTGCTTCAGAAGTGCAAGGGCCTGTAAAACACTGCTTTTTCCCGAGCCGTTCAGACCTGTGAGAACGGTGAGGCTTGCAAGCCGAATGGGAAGATTACGAGCAGACTTGAAATTGTGGAGTTCAATACGCTCAAGCATAAATTGCCTCCATAACGATGCTGTTAAGCGCTGCGATGCGTGCGTTAGAGGACTCAGCAGACCCCGTCCCATAAAGCAGGGACTGAATCAGGTCTTTGTTCTTGGCCAGCGCTGCGATAAGCAGCTCTTCTATTTTGAGCTTGTGCGCGATCGCAAGCGGAAGGGTCTTGGAATCCAGAGCACCAAAGGCAATCAGTTCTGCTTCGAATAGGCCGCGGTTGATCGGTTTTCTTTGCTGCGCGCCTGCGCTTTTCCGAAAGGCATGCTTCCCGCGAACTTGGCATGTGGCAGCAATGGCGTGGTGGAACGCTTCACCTGCCTGCTTCCACTTGTCCGCACTCCAGCGGCTAAGGGTATGCTCGACCGTAAAATTTAAGAACTCGTCGAGCGTCTGATTGCCAGGCCTGCGATAGGGTTCGCCGAGTTGCCATAGAGCAATGAACCGAAGAACAAGTTCCATGTCTTGTTGTCGGGATGTCTGCACCTTGCTGTCCGTGGCCTTTATGAACTCCTCGCTCTCCGCCAGCCGCCGCAACTCATTGCGCCACTCTCCAGGAAAAATTGCATTGCGAATTTCTTGTGCGTTTAGCGGCATGCCACCCTGATTAAGGCGAGCGAAGACATTGAACTTGACGGCAGATGGTGTATTCGCCCGAATGATATTTGCAGTGATTTCGAGCTCTGATATGCGCCGCTGGAATTTTCGGTCCAAATCAGAATAAGATTTTCCCTCAAGATCCTTTAAATACTGCAATCCTTTAAGCCGTAGTGGTGTCAGGCTAGCCCCAGTGGACGAGTTGAGCAGCGCAGCATTCTTAAAATGGAATACTGCACATAACCGCTGAAGACCATCCACAACGGCATAACTGCCTTGTAAATCCTCACTAAAATAGAATGACGGCAACGGGATTCTTAGAAGAATTGACTCGATCAGTCTGGCCTTCCGCTTAGTGTCCCAAACGTTTGCCTGCCGCTGAAAGTCGGGAGTAAGATCGAGCTCGTCATTGTCCAGTCGATCTTCGAGAGAGCTGATCGTCATTGGCTTCGCGATGATGTCAATCTTTGTTGGATCGAATGGAACTTCGATATTCGTAGCAGGATCACGACTTTCATCTGGTTCGAGACCATCTTCGTCTTCTTCGCTCAGACTATTATTGCTCGCATCAATGGACTCAACTTTTCCTAAATCATCAGAGTCACTACTTGCTAAAGTGCCCCGAAGCCCTACTAAAGACTCCTGAGAGTTGCTTTTGTCGAACAAGTGCTCCAGATCGGCGTATGCTGACAGAGTCGCGAGCTGCAGCCCCGGAGCTATACTCTCCAAGGCGCTGAACAAGGCATATAGACTCTGTCCCGGCTCGGACGCCTCGATACGCTGTACGACTTGGCTACTATAGTTATTAACTCCAAGGACTGGCATAGCGGCAATTTCTGGATAAAGAGCGCTTTGCTTGGTCACGATATCCATCTTCGTCACGGACTGTGGAAGCACAACACCTATAGAAACGCGGACGGTCTTAGTAGCACCGTAACCGCCTTCCCCGCTGACACCCTTAATCCGTCCGAGCGCACGAATTCCTTGAACCCAAGGCGTCTTACCGCCTTTGTTATTGTTGGTTCCAAGCCAGATAATGGCAACATCGCCATCCGCCAAAACTTTAGGAACCTGCTTGCATTTAACATCGATATTGAAAGCACCTGAGGAATAAGCACTAAATGCATTGATCCTCTTGATTTCGCTTTCGCTATCAGCACCGAGACGAATGATGAAATAGCTGGTCATGACTGATGAGTTCATAAAGCTACGAGCTCGTTGACTCTAACATCTTCCTGCACATCTAAAGAGACCTCACCCAGCCTTGGCGCAGAAATGGAAACTCTTCTCAGCACAGCATCAAGCGGTGGAAAGAGATGGCGCCCAAGCCTGTCCACCCTGCGTACGATTCCTTGGGCAGCGTTTGCACTCAGAAAATAGCGCTGATGCACTTTCTTTTTCTCAATCACGTTGATCAACTGCGAAGACACTGGTGTAACGGGGCTGGAAGAAACAGACGTAGTCGCTACCCAATTCTTGTACGCGACCCCACCTGATTGCCATTTCACTTCATTAGAGTCAGCGGGCCGCGGTTTCAGCTCGCATTTAGACGAAAGATAAGTTTTGGCTAAATCATGAAGTCGTCTTTTGACTGCCGGCCCATTGAGGCCTTCGGCTTTATCCACAGGCACTTCAAAAACTTCCGAAACTCGCCCGGCAATCCATTGTACGACGGGGACACAAACTGCATTGCCAATCGCGTGATACCTGCTGGTTTCAATACCTCGGATAGGAATAACATAATCCTTATCAGGCAAGGTCCAATTCTCTGGTAGCCCCTGCAAACGCTCACATTCCAGTGGTGTCAACCTCCGTACCGCATCTGGGTAGGTCACATACGATCTCGCCCAGTCCAGTCCAGTATGTCGGCCCGAGGTGGCGGAAATGCAAAACGAAACCTGCGGCACAGAGATTCCAGACTCCGGGCATTTGGACTCAACCATAAAGCCTCGCCGCTCGTTCCTCGGCTTTACTGAAATTTCATCTTCGAACAGCGCTTTAACAGCATTTGCGGGGGAGCCAAGCCATGCGCATATGAAGACTCTAGGCCGAGATTGTGGGGCTCCGAAATAGCGCGCATTGAGCACCCGCCACGCTACCCCATACCCAAGCTTGGTTAGTGATGAGATAAGCGCATTGAAGTCTGCCCCATTGTGGGAGTTCAGCAAGCCCGCGACATTTTCCAGCAGCACGACTGAGGGTTTGTGAACAGACAGAAGATCAAGGAATGTGTAGAAAAGGCCGGACTGAGATCCCTTCAAACCATTTCGCTTGCCATGCGGCGTACGAGCCAAGGATAGATCCTGACACGGAAATCCGGCGGTCCAAACGTCCGCTACGGGAATTTCTTTCGCATCAAGCTGTTGAATGTCGCGTGCATTGGCAACTGTTGGCCAGTTTCGCTTCAAGACACTTCGGCAAAAATCATCCTTTTCGCAATAGAAACTTGTCTTAAAGCCATGTTTTTCAAACGCAAGATCGAAGCCCCCAATTCCTGCAAAGAAAGAATTCACTCGCATTGCATCGTTGGTGGTGCCCGGCTGCACGCTAGTAGTCTTTCCCATGGTTTCGCCTTCTATATCCAATTTTTTGTCCGTCGTGCTGTTGAAGCTTCAAGCCTCAGGCCCGAGTTCCAGTTGAGCTTGTTTATCTCCGCCGAATCGGCCTGGCTTGCCTCCACCACGAGGTTTCTTCCGGTTGGCGCAAATTCTTCCTATGGCATGTTGAAAGTCAATGCCATGTATATTCATCTCTGCGAGCAGTGCAGCGATAAGAGCCAGATGGCGAGGCACCCCACCAGCGCTAGCGTAGTTCGACACGGAGTTCGGGTTCATGCCGATCAGCCCCGCAAACGCTCGGACACTTAGCCCGGCCTTGCTCAATTCAGCCAAAAAGTCGTCATAGGTCATCAGTCTGGGCCTGTACGGGCTAATTGCACAGAATTATATGATGAAAGCACATAGAAATGTGTGGTGTCGCAGGAGCGATGATGCAAGCTTGGCACCTGTTGAAGTCGTAGTAATACTCTCTCACTGTGTCGCACGCCAAAACAGCGAGCGCTCAACAGATCCTGTGGCATTGTTACGTCTCGTAAGCACACAACCGTAACGTCTCAAGAGTACCCCGACCAAGAAACTTTGCCGTTCGCGCGCTAATGCAGCATATCGAGCCACCTGCGGCGCCTCTCCCCACGTAAGCTTCCATCTCTTCCTCGCTCAGCTCGGCCGACGACGCTGGGCTCAGAGGCTTGAAATCCGATGCAAGGCATCGACAACGCGCCATAGCGACCAACCCGACAAAGCGCCTGACCTGGCCCTGCTGTCACGACTGCTGCGCTACTTCAAACGCAGCGTGCACAGAATGCCACGCAAGTCCACCACCGAACTGGCTGCGAACAGTTCCCGCGCTGACCCGCTGCAAAATCTCGTTGCCATCCTCGCCGCCGATGGCGAGCAGTATTAAGAAGTGGTAGCCAGCACCTGACGCCTGAGCGCAGCGAATCAAGTAACTCGCCCGTCAGGGGAGAAACCAGAAGCCTGAATCAACACGTTAATGAATCCGCTCCAGAAACAAAGAACGCTGCTAGCCAAAACACATAAATTTACCAGCCCGGTGTTAACCCAAAGAAATGCGATAAACCTTTTTGTGCAGCTGCCTGGTCAGAAGCTTTCCCGGTTTGGCCAGCGCCAAGCTCGGGAATCGCTGAAGGGGTCCTCCCCGACCGGCTCAGGCCGCCGGCCGGAGCCGCTCAAAAAAGCCGGTTCAGGCCATCAAACGCCGCCACCCGATAGGCTTCGGCCATGGTCGGGTAGTTAAAGGTGGTGTTGATAAAGTACTTGAGGCTATTGGCTTCGCCCTTCTGGTTCATGATCGCCTGGCCGATATGCACGATCTCCGAGGCCTGGTAGCCGAAGCAGTGCACACCCAGCACTTCCAGGGTTTCACGATGGAAGAGAATCTTCAGCATGCCCACCGGCTCATGGGAAATCTGCGCCCGTGCCATGCTCTTGAAGAACGCCTTGCCCACTTCGTACGGCACCTTGGCCTGGGTCAGCTCACGCTCGTTCTTGCCGATCGAGCTGATCTCCGGAATCGTGTAAATACCGGTCGGCACGTCGTCGACGAAGCGCCAGCTGCCGTTATCGATGATATTGCCAGCGGCCGAGCGGCCCTGATCATAAGCTGCACTGGCCAGGCTCGGCCAACCGATCACATCGCCCGCGGCGAAGATGTTCGGCACTTCGGTGCGGTAATGCTCGTCGACTTCGATCTGCCCACGGCCGTTGACCTTGATGCCGATATTTTCCAGGCCTAGGCTGTCAGTGTTGCCGGTACGGCCATTACACCAGAGCAAAGCATCGGCCTTGATCTTCTTGCCGGACTTGAGGTGCAGGATGACGCCGTTATCCAGGCCTTCGATGCTTTCGTACTCTTCGTTATGGCGAATCAGCACGTTGGTGTTGCGCAGGTGATAGCTCAGCGCATCGGAAATCTCGGCATCGAGGAAGCTCAGCAGTTGATCGCGGTTGTCGATCAGGTCGACCAGTACGCCCAGGCCGCTGAAAATCGACGCGTACTCACAACCGATAACCCCGGCGCCGTAGATGATCAGTCGGCGCGGCGTGTGGCTGAGGGTCAGGATGGTGTCGCTGTCATACACGCGGGCATGATTGAAGTCCACGCCAGCAGGCCGATAAGGCCGCGAGCCAGTGGCGATGATGATCTGCTTGGCCACCAGCTTCTCGACCACACCGTTGGCGCAGACCACTTCGATGGTCTGCTCGTCGGCGAAGCTGCCAGTGCCGAAGAACACGTCGATACGGTTACGGGCGTAATAGCCGGTACGCGAGGTGACCTGTTTGGCGATCACCCGCTCGGCGCTTTTCAGCACGTCCGGGAAGGAGAACCAGCGCGGCTCGCCGATCTGGCGGAACATCGGGTTGGTGTTGAACTGCATGATCTGGCGCACCGAATGGCGCAGCGCCTTGGACGGGATGGTGCCCAGGTGGGTGCAGTTGCCGCCGACTTCGCGGCGACTGTCGACTACGGCCACCTTCTTGCCGGCCTTGGCCGCGTTCATTGCCGCGCCTTCGCCCGCCGGGCCGGAACCCAGTACCACCACATCGTAGTTGTAGACCGCCATGTTTACTCCTTCGGGTCAGGCCGGCGCGCTTGTGGCACGTCGCGGCAGGGCCGGTGTGCGCTGCGCGCGCCGGCTATCAATCTATAAAACGCAATCAGCGCTTGGACGCGTCGTAGGCCAGGTCGGTCGACGCCCCGCTCGGCTCGCGGTTGACCTCTTCGCACTTCTCGCGACTGCCACCGCAGATCGAACACTCTTTCTCGATGCCCAGGTTGGCGATGCCACCACAGGACCCGGCGATGGGCTTGCGCCCCATGATCACACCCACGGCCATCATGCCGACGACAGCCAGCATGGCCACAAATACCACTAGAAACGTCATGGTTCCTCTCCTGCAGCGAAAAGCTGCTCGAATGTCGGCGTGCTGCGTGTGACGAAGCCATCGTCTTCACGCGTCACGAAAAAGGCCGCGATACCATTGCGCTGCGCATACTCCAGACCCGCTTGCGGGCCAAGCACCATCAACAGCGTAGACAAACCATCGGCACGCAACGTCGAAGGATCAGCCACGGTAACAGAGGCCAGGCGGTGCGTAACAGGTTTGCCGGTCAAGGGATCGAGCGTATGGGAGTAACGCCGCCCCTGCTCCTCGAAATAATTGCGGTAGTCACCCGAGGTGGAAATGCCGTAGCCATCGAGTTGCAGGATACGCTGCGCGACCTGCTCATCATCATGCGGCGCCTCCAGGCCAATACGCCAGTGACTGCCATCCGGCTTGAGCCCGGCCGCCTTGAGCTCGCCAGTCGCCTCCACCAGGTAGCTGCGCACACCCAACTCGCCGAGACGCGCGACGATGCGATCAACGGCATAGCCCGCGGCAATGCTGTTGAAATCGACCTGAACGTCGGCGTCTTTGCACAGTTGCTCGCCTTCGACACGCAGGTGTTGCTGGCCCATGCGCTGGCGCACCTCGGCCAGCTGCGCCTCACTGGGCACCGCCTCGCTCTGCCCCTTGGGGCCGAACCCCCAGAGATCGAGCAGCGGCTCCAGGGTCAGGTCGAACGCCCCTTGGCTGTCGGCATGCAGTTGCTCACCCGCAGCGAGCAAGGTCAGCACACCCTCGGGCATGACCTGGCAGGTGCCGGCCGGTGCCTGGTTGAACTGCTCGATCAGCGAGTCTGCACGGTAGGTCGACATCTGCTGGTCGATCTCGGCCAGGATCGCCTCGGTCGCCACCTTGAGCTCGGCTGCCGGCGCCACCTCGGCGGTGCGCACGTACTTGACCGAATAGGTGCTGCCCATGGTGGGCCCACCGAAGGATTCGATCTTCTCAGAATTGAAACAGCCCGTTAGGGCTGCCGCGAGAGCGACAGCGATAACGGGCTGAGCTACAGCTGACTTCATTATCAACCGCCGAAGTCGTCGAGCAGGATATTTTCCGGCTCCACACCCAGGTCGGTGAGCAGCTTGATCACCGCGGCGTTCATCATGGGTGGACCACACATGTAGAACTCGCAGTCTTCCGGGGCCGGGTGGTCCTTGAGGTAGTTCTCGAAGAGCACGTTGTGGATAAAGCCCTTGAGGCCCGTCCAGTTGTCTTCCGGCAGCGGATCGGACAGTGCCAGATGCCACTTGAAGTTCGGGTTCTCGGCCTGCAGCTGGTCGTACTCTTCGACGTAGAACGCCTCACGCATGGAGCGTGCGCCGTACCAGAAGCTGATCTTGCGCGTCGACTTGAGGCGCTTGAGCTGGTCGAAGATGTGCGAGCGCATCGGCGCCATACCGGCACCACCACCGACGAAGACCATCTCGGCATCGGTGTCCTTGGCGAAGAACTCACCGAACGGACCGTACACAGTGACCTTGTCGCCCGGCTTGAGGCTGAACACCCAGGAGCTCATCTTGCCCGGCGGCAGGTCATCCTTGCCCGGCGGTGGCGAGGCAATGCGGATGTTGAACTTCACCAGCCCCACTTCTTCCGGGTAGTTGGCCATGGAGTAGGCGCGAATGGTGGTCTCTTCGACCTTCGACACGTACTTCCACTGGTTGAACTTGTCCCAGTCGCCGCGGTACTCCTCCTGGATGTCGAAGTCCTTGTAGTTGACGGTGTGCGGAGGGCATTCCAGCTGCACGTAACCACCGGCGCGGAAGTCGACGTTCTCGCCTTCCGGCAACTTGAGCGTCAGCTCCTTGATGAAGGTGGCGACGTTCGGGTTGGACAACACCGTGCATTCCCACTTCTTCACGCCGAAGACTTCTTCCGGCACCTCGATCTTCATGTCCTGCTTGACCGAGGCCTGGCAGGACAGGCGCCAGCCTTCCTTCGCTTCACGACGGGTGAAGTGCGACTCTTCGGTCGAGAGCATTTCGCCGCCGCCCGACTCGATGATGCACTTGCACTGGGCGCAGGTACCGCCGCCACCACAGGCCGACGACAGGAAGATGTTGTTGGCAGCCAGGGTCTGCAGCAGTTTGCCGCCGGCCGGCACCACGATGGTCTTCTCGCCATTGATTTCGATGCTCACGTCACCGCTGGAAACCAGCTTGGCGCGTGCCGCGAGAATGATCAGCACCAACCCCAGCACAATGCCGGTGAACATGCCGATCGCGATGAAAATCTCGTAACTGATCATATCGTCATCCCTTCCTTACAACTGCACGCCGGAGAAGGACATGAAGCCCAACGACATCAGACCGATGGTGATGAAGGTGATGCCCAGACCCTGCAGACCGTCGGGCACATCGCTGTACTTGAGCTTCTCGCGGATACCGGCCAGGGCGGCGATCGCCAGCGCCCAGGAGACACCAGCGCCCACACCGTAGACGGTGCTCTCGGCCAGGTTGTAGTCGCGCTCGACCATAAACAGCGAGCCACCCATGATGGCGCAGTTCACAGTAATCAGCGGCAGGAACACGCCCAGGGCGTTGTACAGCGACGGCACATACTTATCGAGGGTCATCTCGAGGATCTGCACCAGTGCCGCGATGACACCGATGAACGTCAGCAGCCCCAGGAAGCTCAGGTCAACCTCGGGATAGCCGGCCCAAGCCAGCGCGCCGTCCTTGAGCAACAGGGTGTAGATCAGGTTGTTCACCGGCATGGTGATACCCAGCACCACGATGACCGCGACGCCCAGACCAATGGCGGTCTCGACCTTCTTGGAAATGGCGATGAAGGTACACATGCCGAGGAAGAACGCCAGGGCCATGTTCTCGACGAACACCGCACGGACGAACAGGCTGATGTAGTGCTCCATTAGTAGGCCTCCTTGCTGGACACCTGAGGCGCCATCTTGAAGCTCGGCTTCTCAAGCTGGTCCTTCTTCCACACGCGGATGCCCCAGATGAACAGCCCGATCAGGAAGAACGCCGACGGTGGCAGCAGCAGCATGCCGTTGGGCTGGTACCAGCCGCCATCGTTGACCACCGGAATGATCTCGTAACCCATCAGCTTGCCGGCACCGAACAGCTCACGAATGATGCCCAGGGCGATCAGCATGGCGCTGTAGCCCAAGCCGTTACCGATACCGTCGAAGAACGACAGCACGGGCGGGTTCTGCATGGCGAAGGCTTCGGCACGGCCCATCACGATGCAGTTGGTGATGATCAGGCCGACGAATACCGACAACTGCTTGGAGAGGCTGAAGGCATAGGCCTTGAGTAACTGATCGACCACGATTACCAGGGACGCGATGATCACCATCTGCACGATCATGCGGATCGAACCGGGGATCTGGCTGCGGATCATCGAGATGAACAGGTTGGAGAACCCGGTCACCAGAGTCAGCGCGGCCGACATCACCAGCGCGGTCTTGAGGTTCGAGGTGACCGCCAGGGCGGAACAGATCCCGAGGATCTGCAGGCCGATGGGGTTGTTGTTGAAAATCGGGTTGAGCAGGACTTCTTTAATAGTCGGCTGCGACATGATCAAGCCTCCCCTGCGCGCAGGTTAGCGATAAACGGACCGAAGCCGTTCTGGCCCAGCCAGAACTTGAGCAGGTGATCGACACCGTTACTGGTCAGGGTTGCACCGGCCAGGCCATCGACCTGGTGTTCGGCGCGCGGGCTCTGCGGATCGACGCCACCCTTGACGACCTGCACGGCCAGCTTGCCGCTGTCATCGAACAGCGTCTTGCCTGGCCACTGGCCTTTCCATTTCGGGTTGTCGACTTCGCCGCCCAGGCCCGGGGTTTCGCCGTGCTGGTAGAAGCCCATGCCGACCACGGTATTGAGGTCACCCTTGACGGCAATAAAGCCATACAAGGTCGACCACAGGCCATAGCCACGTACCGGCAGGATCAGCGTATCCAGCTCGCCATCCTTCTCCACCACATACACGGTCGAGTAGTGCTCCAGACGCTTGATCGAGGCAATGTCCTGGCTACCCGGAAGCGCGCTGGACGTTTGCGGGTCCTTGGACGCTTTCAACGGATCGAAAGTGACCGGGTCCTTAGCATCAGAGAACTTGCCCGTCTGCAGGTCCACGAGCTTGGCGCTGATGGTGCCGTTGAACATCTCTTTGACCTGAGCACTGGACATGCTCGGATCGCCCAGGCCAGCAATGGCCAGGATGCTGCGCTGCTTGTCCAGCAGGCGGTTGTCCACCTGGGTCGGCTTCAGCGCCACGGCTGCACCGGCGACGAACACCGAGCACACCAGACAGACCAGCAGGGCCACCACCAGCGTACGGGTGGTGGATTCTTTTTGACTAGACATTGCGTGCCAGCCTCCGCTTGATATTGGCTTGAACGACGAAGTGGTCGATCAGCGGCGCGAACAGGTTGGCGAACAGGATCGCCAGCATCATGCCTTCCGGGAAAGCCGGGTTGACCACACGGATCAACACCACCATGACGCCAATCAACGCACCGAAAATCCACTTGCCGGTATTGGTCATCGAGGACGAGACCGGGTCGGTGGCCATAAAGAACATGCCAAAGGCAAAACCGCCGACCACCAGATGCCAGTACCACGGCATGGCGAACATCGGGTTGGTGGTCGAGCCGATGCTGTTGAGCAGCAGGCTCAGGCCGATCATGCCGAGCATTACGCCCGACACGATGCGCCAGGAGGCAATGCGGGTCAGCAGCAGGATGCCGCCACCGATGAGGATCGCCAGGGTGCTGGTCTCGCCCATCGAGCCGTGGATGGTGCCGAAGAACGCACTGCTCCAGGTGATGCCATTGTTCACCACATTCTCGATGCCGCCGGCAGCCGCCAGGCTCAGCGAGGTGGCCCCGGCAAAACCGTCAACCGCTGTCCAGACTGCATCGCCGGACATCTGCGCCGGGTAGGCGAAGAACAGGAACGCGCGGCCGGTCAGGGCCGGGTTGAGGAAGTTCTTGCCAGTACCGCCGAACACTTCCTTACCGATCACCACACCAAAGCTGATACCCAGCGCAACCTGCCACAGCGGAATGCTTGGCGGCAGAATCAGGGCAAACAGCACGGAGGTGACGAAGAAGCCTTCGTTGACTTCATGCTTGCGGATCGAAGCGAACAGCACTTCCCAGAACCCGCCGACGATGAAGGTCACCGCATACACCGGCAGGAAGTAAGCCGCACCCTGAATGAAATTGTCCCACAGGCTATTGGGGTCGAACCCGGCCAGCGAGCCAATCAGGGCGAAACGCCAGCCTTCCTGAGCTGCGAGCAACTCGGGGCTGCTGGCGAAGATCAGGTTGGCCTGGTAACCGGTGTTCCACATGCCGAAGAACATGGCCGGAAAGGTGCACAGCCACACAGTGATCATCATGCGCTTGAGGTCGATGCCGTCGCGCACGTGAGCGGTGGTTTTGGTGACACTGCCGGGACGATAGAAGAAGGTGTCGATGGCTTCGTACAAGGCATACCACTTCTCGTACTTGCCGCCCTTCTCGAAATTGTGCTCGACCTTGTCGAGGAATCCACGAATACCCATGACTTAACCCTCCTTCTCGATGCGGGCGAGGTTATCCCGCAGGATCGGGCCATATTCATATTTGCCGGCACACACATAGGTGCACAGCGCCAGGTCTTCTTCATCGAGTTCCAGGCAGCCCAGTTTCTGAGCCATCTCGGTGTCCCCAACGATCAGGTAGCGCAAGAGTTGGGTCGGCAGGATATCCAGTGGCATCACTGCTTCGTAATTACCCACCGGCACCATGGCGCGCGGGCTGCCGTTGGTGGTGGTGGAAAAGGCAAACTTCTTCGCCGCGTTCAGCTTGGAGACGAAAATATTCAGCACCGAGTGCTTGTTAACCCCAGCACGCAGGTAATGCATCATTTCGCGATGGTTACCCTCAGCCAGGCAGGAGACCTGCTGGTGATAACGCCCGAGGAACGCCAGCGCGCCCTGAGCGGTACGACCGCCGAGCACGGAACCCGAGACGATGCGGTTGTTACCTGGCTGCAACTCACCCGCCGTCAACTCCTGCAGGTTTGCCCCCAGGCGCGTACGCACCAGACGTGGCTGCTCGACCACAGGGCCGGCCAGCGACACCACGCGCTCGACCCACAGCTGGCCCGTGGTGAACAGTTTGCCGATGGCGATCACATCCTGATAACCGATGGTCCACACGCTCTTGGCCACGCTGACCGGATCGAGGAAGTGGATATGGGTACCGGCGAGGCCGGCCGGATGCGGCCCGGCGAACGACTCGGTGGTGACGTTGGCGCCCTGCTCGCCCGGCAGGCTGACGCCCTCGGCTTTGCACAGGAATACCTTGGCCAGGCGCGCAAGTACCTGCAGACCATGGTCGAAATCAGCAGCATGCTCAGCGATGACCACCGCCGGATCAGCTGCCAGCGGGTGGGTATCGATCGCGGTGACGAAAATCGAACTGGGCACGGCGTCGATGGCCGGCACCTTGCTCAGCGGACGAGTACGCAGAGCGGCCCACAAGCCGGACTGCTGGAGATTCTCGCGCACCTGGGCGTCGCTCAGACCCGCGAGATCCGCAGCGCCGTACTGGGCGAAAGCAACCTGTTCGTCGCCCTCAAGGTCAATCACCACCGACTGCAGGACGCGCTTCTCGCCGCGGTGAACCGCGCTGACTACACCGGCACCCGGTGCGGTAAACACCACGCCCGGGGTTTTCTTGTCGGAAAACAGCACCTGACCCAGCTTGACGCGATCGCCAACCTGAACCTCCATCGTCGGCTTCATACCGTGATAATCGAAGCCTATGACGGCGACGCTGCGCACTGGCCTGGCGGCCTCGATACGCTGCACCGGCGCGCCGGTTATGGGCAAATCAAGCCCATGTTTTATTTTGATCATAGGTTTGCCTAACCACTGATTTAAAAGCTTTTTTTAGAATACGCCAAACATCATCGAGCGAATGAACGCGACCACCTCGACAGCCTTGTCGGAGTGGATGACGCTGTTGGACGCGGGTAAAAAATCCGCTTGATTATAAAGACGGGCCTACCCACTGGCCACCCAAGCACTTGCTTTTTTTGACCTTTCCGTAACAGGACGCAACAGACGCCAGCTTGACGCTCGCCCCCTACGCGACACCATGGCGCACTGAACCACAAGGAGCGCTGTCATGCATCGTCTAATCGTCGTAATCGCCTTACTGCTGACCTCCGGCCTGGCCATCGCGTCGGAAAAACGCCTGCAAGAGGCTGCATTCGCACCTCAGGTCACCGTCGCGCAAACCACCCTGGCATTAAGAAACCAGACGGTACTGACCTACCTCTGGGTCGATGTGTATGCGGCCGCACTCTACACCCAAGCCGGCCTCAGCCCGCGCGCCGCGCTCGCTGACGACCAGAGCAAGCGCCTGGAGCTCTACTATTTCCGCGACATAGACCGCAGCGATGTGATCAAGGCTGCCTGGGTCACCCTCGAACGCCAGCATGACCAGCAGACCCTGGAGCGCCTGCGCCCCGAGATTGATGCACTGCACGAACAGTTCCAGTCGATCCGCGCCGGGGATCGCTATGCCCTGGTCTTCACCCCATCCAGCGGGCTGAGCCTGGAGCGTAACGGCGAAATCCTTTTCACCCGCAACGACCCAGCACTGGCCAGCGCCTACCTGGGTATCTGGCTGGCTCCCAAGGGCTTGTCGGATAGCCTGCGCGCGACCCTGCTCGCCGATTCCTGAACGCAGCACAACGAAAAACGGGAGCCCGAAGGCTCCCGTCTTTCAATGCACCACCGGCATCAGCCGCGCGGGAAAGCTGGCGGGTTGACCCCGGCCATGTCTTCCATCACGCGAACGACCTGACAGCTGTAACCAAACTCGTTGTCGTACCACACATAGAGCACGACCCGATTGTCGTTGGCGATGGTGGCTTCGGCATCGACCACACCCGCGTGGCGCGAACCGACGAAGTCGGTGGACACCACTTCCTGGGAGCTGACGAAGTCGATCTGCTTCTGCAGATCCGAGTGCATGGCCATCTGACGCAGGTACTCGTTGACCTCCTCGCGGGTGGTGGCCTTCTCAAGGTTGAGGTTGAGAATGGCCATCGACACGTTCGGCGTCGGTACGCGAATGGCATTACCGGTCAGCTTGCCCTTGAGCACCGGCAGCGCCTTGGCAGCAGCCGTGGCAGCACCCGTTTCGGTGATTACCATGTTCAGCGGTGCGCTGCGACCACGGCGATCACCCTTGTGGAAGTTGTCGATCAGGTTCTGGTCGTTGGTGTACGAGTGAACGGTTTCGACGTGACCGTTGACGATGCCGTACTGGTCATTGATCGCCTTGAGTACCGGCACGATGGCGTTGGTGGTGCAGGAAGCGGCCGAGATGATCTTGTCGTCCGGGGTGATTTCGCCATGGTTGATGCCGTGCACGATGTTTTTCAGCGCGCCCTTGCCAGGCGCGGTGAGCACTACGCGGTCGACACCCGGGCAGGCCAGGTGCTGGCCCAGGCCCTCGGCATCACGCCATACACCGGTGTTGTCGACCAGCAGCGCGTTCTTGATGCCGTACTGGGTGTAGTCGACTTCTTTCGGGTCTTTGGCGTAGATCACCTGGATCAGGTTGCCGTTGGCCGTCAGGGTGTTGTTCTCTTCGTCGATGGTGATGGTGCCATCGAACTTGCCGTGTACCGAATCACGACGCAGCAGGCTGGCACGCTTGACCAGATCATTGCTCGCGCCCTTGCGCACCACGATGGCGCGCAGACGCAGGCCATCGCCACCACCGGTTTTCTCGATCAGGATGCGCGCCAGCAGGCGGCCGATACGACCAAAGCCGTAAAGCACCACGTCGGTGCCCTCGCGGGCTTCGCCATTCTGCTTGCCCGCCACTTCGGCCAGCTCGTCCTTGACGAACTGCTCGATGCTACGGCCATTGGCTTCGGCCTTGAACTTGCCAGCCATTTTGCCCAGATCGACCGAGGCCGCGCCCAGCTTCAGCTCGCTCATGGTCTTGAGGATCGGGAAGGTATCGTGCACCGACAGCTCGACATTGTCGGCCAGGCGGTGACGGGCAAAGCGGTGAGCCTTGAGAATGTCGATCACCGAACGGTTGATCAGACCACGGCCGTAGATCGAGGTGACCACGTTGTTGTTGCGGTAGAGTTGGCCAATCATCGGAATCATCGCTTCCGCAAGGGCTTCTCGATCGATCCACTCACCGAGACACTGGTCGGGCTTCTGAGTCACGGGCAGTACCTTCCACATGTAGGGGCTGAAAAAAGGGGCTACATTATGACGTCGCAGACAATCGCCGGCAATGTGCAGCGGTGAAACACTGACAGCAAAGCCCATGGATAGTTACAATCGAAGGCCATATCGCCACGTCCGCGAGCTGCCCGTGTCTGTACCGACTGCATCCGTATTGCGTCTACCGTCCCTGCCTGCCACCGCTGGAAAACAACACTGGGGTAACCTGCCCGGCGCAGCGCTGAGCCTGGCCATCGCCGAAGCTGCCAGCGCCGCGCAACGCTTCACCCTGCTGCTGACCGCCGACAGTCAGAGCGCCGAGCGCCTGCAGGAAGAGTTGAGTTTCTTCGCCCCGACCCTCCCAGTACTGCATTTCCCGGACTGGGAAACCCTACCCTACGACCTGTTCTCGCCGCACCAGGACATCATTTCCCAGCGCATCGCCGCCCTGTATCGCTTGCCGGAGCTGAAGCACGGCATCCTCGTAGTGCCGATCACCACCGCCCTACACCGCCTGGCGCCGCTGCGCTTTCTGCTGGGCAGCAGCCTGGTGCTGGACGTCGGTCAGACCCTCGACGTTAACGAGATGCGCACGCGCCTGGAAGCAGCCGGTTACCGCTGCGTGGACACGGTCTATGAGCACGGTGAATTTGCCGTGCGTGGCGCGCTGATCGACCTGTTCCCGATGGGCAGCTCGCAGCCGTATCGCATCGACCTGTTCGACGATGAAATCGAGTCGCTGCGCACCTTCGACCCAGAGACTCAGCGCTCGATTGACAAGGTCGAGTCGATCAAGCTGCTGCCGGCCCGCGAGTTCCCCCTGGAAAAGAAGGCCGTCACCGACTTCCGCGGGCGTTTCCGCGAGCGTTTCGATGTCGATTTTCGCCGCTGCCCGATCTATCAGGACCTGTCCACCGGCATCACCCCGGCCGGCATCGAGTACTACATCCCGCTGTTCTTCGAGGAAACCGCCACCCTCTTCGATTATCTGCCCCAGGACACCCAGGTGTTCTCCCTGCCCGGCGTAGAAAAAGCCGCCGAACAGTTCTGGAGCGACGCCCGCGCCCGCTACGAAGACCGCCGCGTTGACCCTGAGCGCCCGCTGCTGCCGCCGGCCGATATTTTCCTCACGGTCGAGGACTGCTTCGCCCGCTTGAAACACTGGCCCCGCGTAGTGGTCAGCCAGGATGACGTCGAGACCGGCGTTGGCCGCACGCGTTTCAACGCCTCCCCTCTCCCAGACCTGGCGATTCAAGCCAAGGCCAACGAGCCGCTGGCCGCCCTGCGTCGCTTTATCGAAGACTATTCGGGCCGTGTGCTGTTCTGCGCCGAGTCGGCCGGGCGCCGCGAGGTCCTGCTGGAGCTGCTCGCGCGCCTCAAGCTGAAACCGAAGGAAGTCGACGGCTGGCCGGCATTCGTCGCCAGCGGTGAGCGCCTGGGCATCACCATCGCGCCGCTGGACGAAGGCCTGCTGCTCGACGACCTGGCCCTGGTGGCGGAAAGCCCGCTGTTCGGCCAACGGGTCATGCAGCGCCGGCGCCGGGAAAAAAGCCGCGACGGTGGCGACAACGTCATCAAGAACCTCACCGAGCTGCGCGAAGGCTCGCCGGTGGTGCACATCGACCATGGCGTCGGCCGCTACCTGGGCCTGGTCACCCTGGAGATCGACGGCCAGGCGGCGGAGTTCCTCGCCCTGATGTACGCCGAGGAAGCCAAGCTCTATGTGCCGGTGGCCAGCCTGCACCTGATAGCCCGCTACACCGGCAGTGACGATGCCCTGGCCCCGCTGCACCGCCTGGGCTCGGAAACCTGGCAGAAAGCCAAACGCAAGGCCGCCGAACAGGTGCGCGATGTCGCCGCCGAACTGCTCGACATCTATGCCCGCCGCGCTGCCCGCGAAGGCTATGCGTTTGCCGACCCGAAGGCCGACTACGCCACCTTCAGCGCCGGCTTCCCGTTCGAGGAAACCCCGGATCAGCAAGCCGCCATCGAGGCCGTGCATGACGACATGCTCGCGCCCAAGCCGATGGACCGCCTGGTCTGCGGCGATGTCGGCTTCGGCAAAACTGAAGTGGCGATGCGCGCCGCCTTTATCGCCGTACATGGCGGCAAGCAGGTGGCGGTGCTGGTACCGACCACCCTGCTCGCCCAGCAGCACTACAACAGTTTCCGCGACCGCTTCGCCGACTGGCCGGTAAAAGTCGAGGTAATGAGCCGCTTCAAGAGTGCCAAGGAAGTCAGCGAAGCCGTGCAGCAACTGGCCGAAGGCAAGGTCGACATCGTCATCGGTACCCACAAGCTGCTGCAGGAAGACGTCAAGTTCAGCAACCTGGGCCTGGTGATCATCGACGAGGAGCACCGTTTCGGCGTGCGCCAGAAGGAGCAGCTCAAGGCCCTGCGCAGCGAAGTCGACATCCTCACCCTGACTGCCACGCCGATCCCGCGCACCCTGAACATGGCCGTGGCCGGCATGCGTGATCTATCGATCATCGCCACACCGCCTGCGCGCCGCCTGTCGGTGCGCACCTTTGTCATGGAGCAGAACAACCCGACGATCAAGGAAGCGCTGCTGCGTGAGCTGCTGCGCGGCGGCCAGGTGTACTACCTGCACAACGATGTGAAAACCATCGAGAAATGCGCCGCCGACCTCGCCGAGCTGGTGCCGGAAGCACGCATCGGCATCGGCCACGGGCAGATGCGCGAGCGCGAGCTGGAACAGGTGATGGGCGACTTCTACCACAAGCGCTTCAACGTACTGATCGCCTCGACCATCATCGAAACCGGTATCGACGTACCCAGCGCTAACACCATCATCATCGAGCGCGCCGACAAGTTCGGCCTGGCCCAACTACATCAACTGCGTGGCCGCGTCGGTCGTAGCCACCACCAGGCCTACGCCTACCTGCTGACGCCACCGCGCAAGCAGATGACCGATGATGCGCAGAAACGCCTGGAAGCCATCTCCGGCGCCCAGGACCTCGGCGCAGGCTTTCTGCTGGCCACCCATGACCTGGAAATCCGCGGTGCCGGCGAGCTGCTTGGCGACGGCCAGAGTGGGCAGATTCAGGCGGTGGGCTTCACCCTCTATATGGAAATGCTCGAACGCGCGGTGAAATCCATCCGCAAGGGCGAGCAGCCCAACCTCGACCAGCCGTTGGGCGGCGGCCCGGAGATCAACCTGCGGGTGCCGGCCCTGATCCCCGAAGACTACCTGCCAGACGTGCATGCACGGCTGATCCTCTACAAGCGCATCGCCAACGCCGCCGACGAGGACGGCCTGAAAGAGCTGCAAGTGGAGATGATCGACCGTTTCGGCCTGCTACCGGAGCCGACCAAGAATCTGGTGCGCATTACCCTACTGAAACTGCAGGCAGAAACCCTGGGCATCAAGAAAGTCGACGCCGGCCCACAAGGTGGCCGCCTGGAGTTCGCCGCCGACACCTGCGTCGACCCGCTGACCCTGATCAAACTGATCCAGAGCGCACCGTCACGCTACAAGTTCGAAGGGGCGACACTGTTCAAGTTCCAGGTGCCCATGGAGCGTCCGGAGGACCGCTTCAATACCCTCGAAGCGCTGTTCGAGCGCCTGACACCTGCCACCTGAGAAGGATTGCGCCCTGCATACCCGCCTGAGTGGCGCCACTCAGGCGCCAGCCAGCACCCGCGCCAGGGTCGCCCTGACCTGATCCATACCCGCGCGCAAGGCCTGCTCGATGTCCGCCATGCTGATCGGCGTGCTCGACAGCCCCGCCGCCGGATTGACCACCAGCGCCAGGCACGCATAAGGCAGCCCCAGCTCACGCGCCAACCCGGTTTCCGGCATGCCGGTCATGCCCACCAGATCACAGCCATCGCGCTGCATCCGGGCAATTTCCGCGGCGGTTTCCAACCGCGGGCCCTGGGTACAGCCGTAGACACCTTGACTGCTGTAGGCGCACCCCTCAGCTGCAAGGGCTGCACACAAGGCCGCACGCAACCCGGCATCGTAGGGGTCGGCGAATTCGATATGCTCGACGGCCTGCGTATCATCCTCATAAAAGGTGTTGACCCGCCCGCTGGTGTAATCGATCAACTGATGCGGCACGCAGAAATGCCCGGTGCCCATATCGGGATGGATACCGCCCACGGCGTTGACCGCAATCACCGCCTCAGCCCCCGCCTCCTTCAGCGCCCAGAGGTTGGCGCGATAGTTGATGCGATGCGGCGCCAAGCGATGCGGATGACCATGGCGGGCGAGAAACAACACCTCGGCCCCGGCATAATTACCCCGCAAGATGGCCGCCGACGGCGCACCGAAGGGCGTGTCGAGATTCAACGCAGCACTCAGCGTCAACCCTTCGAGCTGAGTCAGGCCAGTACCGCCGATAATTGCGTGAACGGTCATGCAGCCTCCTTAGTCGATCAATTGTGCTGCGCGCAGAGCACTAAGTGCCTGCTGCCAGCGTGGCGATTGACGATATTCACTGCCGGGGAACCCTTGCCGACGCATCCGCGACAAACCCTCAGGAGCCACCACCTGCAGGCGCTGCAGCGCCGCCAGGGCCAGCTCGGCAGCCGCACGGTCGTTGCACACCAGGCCCATATCACAGCCTGCGGTCAGCGCCGCCTCGATACGCGCCGCAGCGTCACCGACCACATGGGCACCAGCCATGGACAGGTCGTCGCTGAAGATCACCCCCTTGAAGCCCAGCTCACCGCGCAGGATGTCCTGCAACCAGCGCCGGGAAAAACCGGCCGGCTGAGCATCGACCTTCGGGTAAATCACATGGGCCGGCATCACAGCGGCCAGTTCACCAGCCAGCCGGGCGAAGGGTTGAATGTCTTGTGCACGAATTTGCTCAAGGCTGCGCTCATCCACCGGAATGGCCACATGGGAATCGGCTTCGGCCCAGCCATGCCCAGGGAAATGCTTGCCGGTGGCCGCCATCCCGGCCTCGCGCATCCCCTTGATAAAGGCACCCGCCAGTGCCGTCGCGCGTTCGGGATTGCCCTCGAAGGCGCGCGTCCCGACCACTGCACTGCGTCCGTGATCAAGGTCGAGCACGGGCGCAAAGCTCAAATCCAGACCGACGGCCAACACTTCCGTGGCCATGACCCAGCCGCACTGCTCGGCGAGCATCAGCGCATCACTGCGTTCGGCGAACGCGCGCATGGCCGGCAAACGCACGAAACCTTCGCGCAAGCGCTGCACGCGCCCACCCTCTTGATCCACAGCCAGCAGCAGGTCCGGGCGCACGGCGCGAATGGACTCGCTCAACTCGCGAACCTGGCGCGGGTGCTCGATATTGCGGGCAAACAGAATCAAGCCGCCTACCTGGGGCTGACGCAGAATCTGCCGGTCTTCGGCCGTCAGCCAGGCGCCTTGGATATCCAGCATCAACGAGCCATACAGGGGTGCAGTCACAGGGTGTCCTTAATGCAGAGACGCGGCAGCCCAGTCCGGGCAAGCCGCTTCATCGATCATCACCGGGCAATGCGCCGGTACGCGGGGGAATAGGGTCAGCAGGTCGGCATTGCGCAAACGAATGCAGCCATGGGACAGCGCTACGCCCATGGGTTCGCTATCAGGCGTACCGTGCAGATAGATGTAGCGTCGAAAGGTATCAACCGCGCCAAGACGATTACGCCCAGGTTCGCAGCCACTGAGCCAGAGAATACGGGTCAGAATCCAGTCACGACCAGGGAAGCGTGCGTCCAGCTCGGCGGACCATACCTCCCCTGTCCAGCGCCGACCACGCAACACCGCGCCAGAAGGCAACCCCTCACCGATGCGCGCACGCACCTGATGCAAGCCACGCGGCGTGCAGCCGGAGCCATTACGCTCACCAGCCCCGTTGAGCGCAGTGGACACAGCGAGACGTAAGACAAGGTGCTCGCCGATAAAGCCGTAGAGGCGTTGGTCGGCAATAGAGATATGCAAGCGATCTAGAGTAGGCATGCAGGCTAGCTTAACGGATCACCCCGCCCACCAGCCACTCACACCTTGATCGAACCGCTCTTGTTACGCGGTTTGAGCTGCGCCCCCGCAAGCGCAGGATCACTGAGCCCGGTTTCCGAGCGCATCCCAGCAGCGAGAAACGGCACCATCAGACGCATAACCTGTTCGATCGAGGTGTTCACCCCGAAGTCGGTCTCGGCCATGGCTCGCAATGCCTTGATCCCCGACATGCTGAACGCTGCGGCACCGAGCATGAAGTGCACGCGCCAGAACAACTCCAACGGCGGAATCCGCGGAGCGGCCTCATGTACCAGGAGCATGTAGCGGCGAAAGACCTTACCGTAGACTTCCTCCAGGTACTTGCGCAGGTGTCCCTGGCTCTGACTGAACGCCAGGCCCAGCAGACGCATGAAAATCGACAGGTCGTTGCCGCTGCGCGGCTTCACCGCCAGCGCCTGCTCGACCAGCAGCTCCAGCAGCTCTTCCAGCGTCACCTTGCCTTCAGGTTTGCCCTGGCGGCGGTCAAGCTCGCGCTCCAGACTGGCACAGAAGGGCCCGAGAAACCGCGAGAAAACCGCCTGGATCAACGCCTTCTTGGAACCGAAGTGATAATTCACTGCGGCGAGATTGACCCCTGCCTTGCTGGTGATCAGCCGCAACGAGGTTTCTGCGAAGCCTTTTTCCGCGAACAACTGCTCAGCCGCATCAAGAATGCGCTCGACAGTTTCTGATTGAGCCATGACTGTTCACCTGACAAACATCTGTTTGAAACATACGTTTCAAACCATCTATTTGTCAAGTCGCATCAGCCGCAATTCGGCCGGCGAGTCACGCTTTTATAGCAAAGAAGCGGACTCTCCAGAGCAAGACGCTCGCCTGATGCGCCACGCCACAACCGGAACAAATACAACCCCGCGAGCACAGAAGGATTGCCAAGGGGCTTTCACTGTATATAATCCCAGTCACTGTATAAAAAGCCAGAGCCAGCCATGTTGAAACTGACGCCACGCCAAGCCGAAATTCTCGCCTTCATCAAACGCTGCCTGGAAGACAACGGCTTCCCGCCAACACGCGCGGAAATTGCCCAGGCCCTTGGGTTCAAATCCCCCAATGCGGCAGAGGAACATTTGAAAGCCCTCGCCCGCAAGGGTGCGATAGAAATGACCCCAGGCGCCTCCCGCGGCATCCGTATTCCCGGATTCGAGCCTAACGCTCAAGAAGAAGACGGGCTTCCGGTGATTGGCCGTGTCGCGGCCGGCGCGCCCATTCTGGCCCAACAGCACATCGAGGAGTCCTGCCGGATCAATCCAGCGTTCTTTCATCCGCCAGCCGACTACCTGCTGAAGGTACGCGGCATGAGCATGAAGGATATCGGTATCTTCGACGGCGACTTGCTGGCGGTGCACACCACCCGTGAGGCGCGCAACGGTCAGGTGGTCGTGGCGCGTATTGATGACGAAGTGACGGTCAAACGCTTCAAGCGTGAGGGCAATACGGTCTGGCTACTCGCCGAAAACGAAGAATTTGCCCCGATCGTGGTTGATCTGGAGCAACAGGAACTGATCATCGAAGGTTTGAGTGTCGGCGTGATACGCCGCTAAAGGAGTCGCCATGCAGATCCCGCAGTCGCTGAGCCGCACCCAACTGCCGTTGTTCGAAGGCTTCCTGGCCAGCTCGGTCGCACCCTTGCTGGAGCAACCTGCCAAGCACTGGCAGGACGCCCCCGAAGCATTCAGCGAGCTGTCGCTACGCGGCGCTGCCGGGCACTGCCTGAGCCTGCTGGCACCTATTCTGCGGGACCTCAGCCAGAACCAGGATGCACGCTGGCTCACTCTTATCGCACCACCACCGAGCCTCACCCAGCACTGGCTACGCGATGCCGGACTGAACCGCGAACGCATTCTCCTGCTCCACCCCCGCGGCCAACAAAGCCCGCTGGCACTTGCCGAGGAAGCGCTGCGCCTGGGCCGTAGTCATACGGTCGTAAGCTGGCTGCATCCGCTAGAAAGCGCAGCTCGCGCACAGCTAGAACAGGCCGCCCGACAGGGCAAGGCCCAAAGCCTGAATATCAGCCTGGGTTGACCTGTACGGTGCAGATAAAAAGGTTGTCCCAGTTGGCTGTTACACCGCTGTAGAAGCGAAGGGGGCGCCTAGCCTTTGTTCGCGATAATCACGGCGCAATAGCGAATAAAGGCTCAGTGCAGGACGCGGGGGCCGTCGTCTTCTGGCTGAAAATCACCTTCGGCAAGTCGACCTGCCATCTGTACACCGACATTCAGCATGGCCTTGGCAACTTCGACATGCTGGCCCTGCAGAAACGCTTTGGCATCGGCAGAGAAATCCAGCACTACCAGCGCTTCCTCATCGTCCGCACGACGCAGAGCAATACGCCCATCGGGCAGTTCGACGATTTCCAGGAAGGATGTAGGCATCAGGTAGGCTCTCCACTAAAGGCCACTATTGTAACAGCGCAACGCCCAAGGGTCTGCGGCGCTTGGGCGCATTCTGCTGTCCTTCAGTCGAGCGGTAGCAGAGCGAAAAACGCCCGGCTCACCATTCACTCAGTGTTTCGCGGAAACGCCGGGCCAGTCCTTTGAGCTCCGTGCGCCAACTTTCCAGCGTCTCACGCGCCAGCGGCGGTTCTTCTTGCTGATCCAGACTGATCGCCTCAATCAACGGGGTACGCGGGTCGACCTTGACCTTCTTTTCCGCCCGCGGCGGCTGAAACAGCTCGGCATAAGCTGCAAGCAAGTGTGCCAGCCAGGTCTCCCGATTGCTCGCCAGCTCGACCAATTCGGCCAGCTCCGGCGCAGGCGTAGCCCCTGACAGCGCCGGGTCGAGCAGGTCTTCGGCACGTGGCGCGCTGTCGTTGGGCAAGCGGTAGTAACCCGCAATCTCGTGGCAAAGTCCCAGAAGCGCCCCATACAGGTGAAACAACGCCGCCTCGCGCTCGGCCTGAATCAGGGCCTGCGCATTCAGCGCCTGCCCCGCCTCGGCCTTGCCCCAGGACTCCAGAGACAAGCCCGCGTAGAAAAGCTTCTGGTTGGTACGGGTATAACGCTCGTTGGCCATGCTGCACCCCTGAACGATCACAAGAAAAGAACGTGCACCCTTATCTGTGCACGTTCGCAGGTATCAACGCTTGTCTTCGACCTTCCACTTGCCGCCGTCGAAGAACGCCTTCCAGCCGGTGGGCTTACCGTCCACCTCTGTCTGCACGTATTGCTCCTTGGTCTTGCGGCTGTAGCGGATCACAGCCGGCAAGCCGTCCGGATCTTTCTGCGGCGCATCGATCAGAAAGTGATACTTCGGATCGATCTCTGCCTTGTGCGGCACCAACTCAAGCACCAACGGCGCGCGGGTTTCGCGATTTTTCGGGAACTGACTGGCCGCCAGAAACAGGCCTGAGGCACCATCGCGCAGAATGTAGGTGTCGTTTACCTTCTCGCACTTGAGCTCAGGCATCTTCACCGGGTCCATCTTCGGCGGCGCCGCTTCGCCGCTCTTGAGCAGCTTGCGGGTGTTCTTGCATTCGCTGTTAGTGCAGCCAAAGAACTTGCCGAAGCGGCCTGTTTTGAGCTGCATCTGGCTACCGCACTTGTCGCACTCAAGGCTTGGGCCTTCATAACCCTTGATGCGGTACTGACCGTGCTCGACCTCGTAGCCGGTGCAGTCCGGGTTATTGCCACAAATGTGCAGCTTGCGGGTTTCATCAAGCAGGTAAGCGTCCATGGCGGTCGCGCAGATCGGGCAGCGGTGTTTGCCCAGCAGTACGCGCGACTCGGACTCACCCTCGTCATCGGCGGCAATTTCGTCACCGGGCACCAGATTAAGGGTCGACTTGCAGCGCTCCTTAGGCGGCAGCGCATAGCCCGAGCAACCGAGGAACACCCCGGTCGAGGCGGTACGGATCATCATGTGACGGCCACACTCGCGGCAGGCAATGTCCGTCGGGGTCGGCAGATTGGCGCGCATGCCGGAATCGGACGCTTCAGCGACTTCGAGCTTCTTCTTGAAGTCACCGTAGAAATCGTCGAGCACATGTTTCCACTGACGCTCGCCTTGAGCGACGTCATCAAGGTGCTCTTCCATACCGGCGGTGAAGCCGTAGTCCATAAGGTTGGAGAAGCTCTCGCCCAGACGCTCGGTGACGATGTCACCCATCTTCTCGGAGTAGAAACGACGGTTATGCAGGGCCACGTACCCGCGGTCCTGAATGGTGCCAATGATCGCGGCATAGGTCGACGGGCGGCCGATGCCGCGTTTCTCCATCTCCTTGACCAGGCTGGCTTCGGAGTAGCGTGCCGGTGGCTTGGTGAAGTGCTGGCTGGGGTCGAGCTTGATCAGTTTGAGTACATCGCCCTGGCTCATGTCGGGCAACACATCGTCTTCGCCACTCTTGCTCAGCTGCGGCAACACGCGGGTATAACCGTCAAACTTGAGAATACGGCCCTTGGCGCGCAGCTCGAATTGCGCTGCTGTCACCGTCACGGTGGTCGACAGGTACTCGGCCGGCGGCATCTGGCAAGCGACGAACTGGCGCCAGATCAATTCATACAGGCGCTCGGCATCGCGCTCCATGCCGGACAGCTGAGTCGGCTTGAGGTTGACGTCGGAGGGACGAATCGCTTCGTGCGCCTCTTGCGCGCCTTCCTTGCTGCTGTAAGCAATCGGGTTGGCCGGCAGGTACTTCTTGCCGAACTCGCCTTCAATAAAGTCACGCACCATGCTCACGGCATCAGCCGAAAGATTGGTCGAGTCGGTACGCATATAAGTGATATAGCCGGCTTCATACAGACGCTGGGCCATCATCATGGTCTTCTTCACACCAAAGCCCAGGCGGTTGCTTGCAGCCTGCTGCAGGGTGGAGGTGATGAACGGCGCCGACGGCTTGCTGCTGGTCGGCTTGTCTTCGCGCTTGGCGATGCTGTACGCCGACGCCTTGAGCGTGTCGAGCGCCGCCATGGCCTGGGCTTCATTCAGCGGCTTGAAGGCAGCGCCGTTCTCGCGGGCCACTTCAAAACGCACATTGGCACCTTTGGCGGTGCCCAGGTCGGCATGCACTTCCCAGTATTCTTCCGGGACGAACGCACGAATTTCCTTCTCGCGCTCGACCACCAATTTCACCGCGACCGACTGCACACGACCGGCCGACAGACCACGGGCGATTTTCGCCCACAGCAGCGGCGAGACCATATAACCCACGACGCGGTCGAGGAAGCGCCGCGCCTGCTGGGCATTGACGCGGTTGATATCCAGCTCACCCGGTTTGGAAAACGCTTCCTGAATCGCCTTCTTGGTGATTTCGTTGAACACCACACGCTTGTAGCGACTGTCGTCACCACCGATGGACTCGCGCAGGTGCCAGGCAATGGCTTCCCCCTCGCGGTCCAAGTCGGTTGCGAGATAGATGGTGTCAGCTTCCTTGGCCAGGCGCCGCAGCTCCTCGACCACTTTCTCCTTGCCGGGGAGGATTTCGTACTGCGCTTTCCAGCCGTGCTCGGGGTCGACCCCCATGCGCGCGAACAGTTGGCGCTTGGCCTTTTCCTTGGGCGACAGGGCCGGCACTTCACCGGCCGCTGCCTTGCCGCGCTTGACCGGCTCCTTATTGGCACTCGCCGAGCCGCTGGTGGGCAGGTCACGGATGTGGCCGATGCTCGACTTCACCACGTACTCGTTGCCCAAGTACTTGTTGATGGTCTTGGCCTTGGCCGGGGATTCCACGATGACCAGCGATTTGCCCATGGATTGGAAAATTCCTGAATTCGATAAATGAAAGGCAAAAGTGCCCAGGGTCTATTCATGTTGTCGCGCCGCGTTCACGCAAGCGCCAGTGCTGACCGATGAAACCGACAGGCTGCATGTCCTGCTTGAGCCTCACCACGGTGCGCGCTGCAAACGCTGCGCAACCCGCTGGGGCGCGACCACTCGATGATCATTACGCAGAACGGTACGGCTCTGGGGCACTGCCCCTGCCCTGCTCACGTCCTTGCGTACGCCTCGTTGGCCACTGCCATGACCGCAAGTGACCGTAACCGGCCATTCGCGGCCCCGCTATATATAGTGGTGGTCAAGCCCAGGTCAAGGGCGAGCACACAGTGCGATGCGCTCACGGTACTTGAAAAAGTGCGTCTTCGGCCTTGATCAAAGCAAAGCGCGGAACCGTCTCGCCGTCCACCACGACCTGCTCACAGAACATCTGCAGCGGGCGCACCCACAGGCCAAACTCACCGTACAGCGCCTGGTAAACCACCACCTGCTCCTCGTTCTCGGAGTGACGGGCCACGCCCAGCACACGGTACTCGGGGCCTTTGTAGTGACGGTAGAGACCGGGTTGCAGCGACATAAACAGCCATCCTTATTCAATCAGCCTGAAAACAAAAACCGGGGCACTGGGCCCCGGTTTTGCGTCAACCAGCGCTTAGATGCGCTCGAAGACCGTGGTGATGCCTTGGCCAAGGCCCACACACATGGTGGACACGCCCAAAGTACCACCGTTCTGTTTCATCACGTTCAGCAGGGTACCGGAGATACGGGCACCGGAACAACCGAAGGGGTGACCCAGGGCAATCGCGCCGCCGTGCAGGTTGACCTTCTCGTTCATCTTGTCGAGCACTTTCAGGTCCTTCAGCACAGGCAATGCCTGGGCCGCGAAGGCTTCGTTGAGCTCGAAGAAATCGATGTCGTTGATGGTCAGACCAGCACGCTTGAGGGCTTTCTGCGTCGAGGGTACCGGGCCGTAACCCATGATCGCAGGATCCACACCGGCCACGGCCATGGCGCGAACCACGGCCATTGGCTGAATGCCCAGATCCTGAGCACGCTGGGCGCTCATGACAATCATGCAGGAGGCGCCGTCAGTGATCTGCGAGGAGGTACCCGCAGTCACGGTGCCGCCTTTCGGGTTGAACGCCGGCTTCAGCGCCGCCAGGCTTTCCAGAGTGGTTTCCGGACGAATGGTTTCGTCATAATCGAAGACTTTCAGGAAGCCGTTCTCATCAAAGCCTTGCATCGGGATGATTTCATCCTTGAACTTGCCTTCGACGGTGGCCTTGTGCGCCAGACGGTGCGAACGCTCACCGAAGGCATCCTGCTGCTCACGGCTGATACCGTGCATCTTGCCAAGCATTTCAGCAGTCAAGCCCATCATGCCCGAGGCTTTGGCGGCGTACAGCGACAGGTGCGGGTTCGGGTCGACGCCGTGCATCATGCCGACGTGGCCCATGTGCTCCACACCGCCGACGACGAAGACATCACCGTTACCGGTCTGGATCGCCTGCACGGCAGTGTGCAGGGCGCTCATGGACGAACCGCACAGGCGGCTGACGGTCTGGCCAGCACTGGTGTGCGGGATCTGGGTCATCAGCGAGGCCATGCGCGCGATGTTCCAGCCCTGCTCCAGGGTCTGGTTGACGCAGCCCCAGATCACGTCTTCGACTTCGGCCGGATCGACCTTGACGTTGCGCTCCAGCAGCTTGCTGATCAGGTGCGCGGACATGGTCTCGGCACGGGTGTTGCGGTGCATGCCGCCCTTGGAACGACCCATCGGGGTACGGCCGAAGTCGACGATCACTGCATCTCTAGGATTCAGGCTCATAAATTCACTCTCGCTCTAGTCTGTGCGCGATTAACCGAAAAACTTCTGGCCGTTGGCGGCCATTTCGCGAAGCTTGGCAGTCGGGGTGTACAGCGCGCCCAGTTCGGCGTACTTGTCGGCCAGGGCCACAAATTCGGCAACCCCGATGCTGTCGATGTAGCGCAGCGCACCCCCGCGGAAGGGCGGGAAGCCGATGCCGTAGATCAGGCCCATATCGGCCTCGGCTGCGGTGTCGACGATGCCGTCTTCCAGGCAACGTACGGTTTCCATGCACAGTGGGATCATCATGAAGTTGATGATGTCTTCATCGCTCACTTCACGCTGCTCGGTAACGATCGACTTGAGCAGCTCATACGCCTGCGGATCAATGACCTTTTTCGGCTTGCCGCGCTTGTCAGTTTCGTAGGCATAGAAGCCCTTGCCGTTTTTCTGGCCCAGGCGATCGGCTTCATACATCACGTCAACCGCGGTACGGCCTTCAACGGCCATGCGATCAGGGAAGCCTTCAGCCATCACGTCACGGCCGTGGTGACCGGTGTCGATACCGACCACGTCGGACAGGTACGCCGGGCCCATCGGCCAGCCGAACTTCTCCATGACCTTGTCGATACGCACGAAGTCCACACCGAAACCCAGCAGTTTGGAGAAGCCACCGAAATACGGGAACAGCACACGGTTAACCAGGAAGCCCGGGCAGTCATTGACCACAACCGGGGTCTTGCCCATTTTCTTGGCGTAGGCCACGGTGGTGGCCACAGCCACTTCGCTGGACTTCTCGCCACGGATCACTTCCACCAGCGGCATCATATGCACCGGGTTGAAGAAGTGCATGCCGACGAAGTTCTCCGGACGCTTGAGGGCTTTGGCCAACAGGCTGATGGAAATGGTCGAGGTGTTGGAAGCCAGGATCGCATCGTCCTTGACCGCCGCTTCAACTTCGGCCAGCACGGCCTGCTTGACCTTGGGGTTTTCGACCACGGCTTCGACGACGATGTCGACGTTGCCGAAATCACCGTAGGACATAGTCGGACGAATGGCGTTAAGCGCTTCGGCCATCTTCGCCGGGGTCATGCGGCCTTTTTCGACGCGCTTGCCGAGCAGCTTGGAAGCCTCGTTCAAGCCCATCTGGATACCCTCTTCACGGATATCCTTCATCAGGATCGGCGTACCTTTGGAGGCCGACTGATAGGCAATACCACCCCCCATGATGCCGGCGCCGAGTACGGCGGCCAGATTCACGTCTTTGGCGATGGCGTCGTGGTGCTTGGCTTTCTTTTTCAGTTCCTGATCATTGAGGAACAGACCGATCAGGCTCTCGGCAACCGAGGTCTTGGCCAGTTTGACGAAGCCAGCCGCTTCGACTTCCAGCGCCTTGTCGCGACCGAAGTTCGCAGCCTTCTGGATGGTCTTGATCGCCTCGACCGGCGCCGGGTAGTTCGGACCGGCCTGGCCAGCCACGAAACCCTTGGCAGTCTCAAAGCACATCATCTGTTCGATAGCATTGAGCTTGAGCTTTTCCAGCTTGGGCTGACGCTTGGCCTTGTGATCCAGCTCGCCAGCAATGGCACGCTTGATCAGGTCCAGCGCGGCGGCCTGCAGCTTGTCGGCCGCAACCACTGCATCCACAGCGCCCATCTTCAGGGCGTCTTCGGCACGGTTTTCCTTGCCGGAGGCAATCCACTCGACCGCGTTGTCGACACCGATTACCCGTGGCAGACGCACGGTGCCGCCAAAACCTGGGTAGATGCCCAGTTTGACTTCCGGCAGGCCCACCTTGGCGGTGTCAGCCATGACGCGGTAGTCAGCGGCCAGGCACATTTCGAAACCGCCACCCAGGGCGATACCGTTGATGGCCACGACGGTCGGCACGGCCAGGTCTTCGAAATCGCTGAAGATCTTGTTGGCTTCGAGGTTACCCGCCACCAGTTGCTCATCCGGCAACTTGAAGTTCTCGACGAACTCGGTGATGTCTGCACCGACGATAAATACGTCTTTGCCGCTGGTGACAATCACGCCCTTGATCGAACCATCGGCCTTGATTGCATCCACAGACTGGCGCAGTTCATTGAGGGTAAGACGGTTGAATTTGTTGACGGACTCACCCTTGAGGTCGAAATTCAATTCGACGATGCCACTCTCAAGAGCCTTAACCGTGATGGCTTTACCTTCGTAAATCATCAACTGATCTCCACGGTATGGAAGCTAAACAGTACACATCGGAGCCAACCAGCAGGCCACTCAACGACACCGTTGTCGAGAATAGCCCCTATCAGCCTGGCACACCCACCGACGCGATATGCGGGACGATGCGAGCGTGGCTCACCGGCCAAACGCTCAATTCATACGCCCGTTTGATTTGGGTGAGCACACCTTCACGGAAAAGCCGCGAATTGTCAATTGCTCGCCAGCAGTGCAGCGCGCCGAGTATTCTGCCGACCATGCACCGTCTCGGCGCCTGCAAGGACTTAAGAGGAAGACAGCGGTAGGGGCTGACAGATTCAGCCGCATGTCGCCGAGCCCGACTACCGGGCAGACGTAGTCGCCCCACTTGGCGCGGTCCTAGGGGGCCCTACAGGGAAGTTGAACTGCAAATGAAGCCGCGCAGTGCAGAAAGGCAGGCCGTTCTGTATCGAAAGCACGCGGCTCGGCTACAATGCCAGTGCTGACGCTTTACAAATCAGCACCTGTTTCCACAGCCTCTCGAAAGGTTGCACGCTGTTTCCACACACGGCCTGCACACAACCTGAAAGAGGGTGCCCGCTTTCCGGCCTGCCTGGCCGTCTCCGCCCGGTGCTTGCGCCGGGTTTTTATTTGGCGATGTCGCGTTCAAGTACTGGGCTTAACGGTGAAGCCGTAGGGTGCGCCGTGCGCACCGGCGCAGGCTGCAGACCCTTGGTGCGCGCGGCGCACCCTACACGGTGACTCGCAACACTCAATTGGGGCATAGCCTTTTATTTCAGGCCTGGGCCTGGAGAAAGGCGTCGACGCGTTGCAACGCTTCCAGCCCATTGCGCTCGCCCCAGCACACCGCCACCGTATTGGCCGTGGCTTCTGCCTTGTAGGCATCCTCCGGCAAGGCGGCCAACTGCTCGGCCAGGCGCGCATCCGTGCAGGGCTCACGCCAGCGATCAACCCACTGCCCTGGGCGCATTTGCCAGAAACACCAAGCCTCTTGCGCCTCGCCCCGCCGCCGCTCGCGCAGGTACTGGGCGCACATCGACGGGGCCGGCTGTTCCAGCCAGAATGGCCACTCCTGCCGCGACAGCTGCATGGCCAGCCCCAAACGCCGCGCCTCCACACGGACACTTGAGCGACCGCGCTGGTGACGTGAGGGCACTAACCAAGACAATGGACTGATCACCACGCCAACGAGTAATAATACAAGCCATAGATTCATCGCGTTCGCTCATCATCGAATGCCTCTGCGACAGCAGGCTTAAAGGTTTTACTTAACGCCCATTGCTCAGCCCCAGAAGGAGCGCACCATGCCCTACCAACATATTCTGGTTGCAGTCGACCTCACCGAGGAATGCGACCCAGTGATGCACCGCGCACATGCCCTGGCCACCAGCAGCAACGCCAAACTGTCGGTCGTGCACATCGTCGAACCCATGGCCATGGCCTTCGGTGGTGATGTGCCGATGGACCTGTCGATGCTGCAACAGCAGCAGTTCGAGCAGGCCCGTGAGCGGCTCGACGCTTTCGCCATCAAGTACCCCTACCTGACCGCCGAACAGCGCCACCTTGCTTACGGCCAGCCGCGCCAGGAAATTCACCGCCTGGCCGGTGAGCAGCGTTGTGACTTGATTATCGTCGGCAGCCACGGGCGTCACGGCCTGGCTCTGCTACTGGGCTCCACGGCCAACGACGTGCTGCACGGCGCACCCTGCGACGTATTGGCCGTCCGCCTGCGCAAACCGGAATAAGCGATCAGCGACGACAGCCGGTTCAAGCCTGGCTGTCGTCGCCCGCGCTCATCACCAGGGGACGGACCTTCTGCAGCTGGGTCTCCAGCGAATAGGTCATGCTCGATGCCATGGAGAAGAAGGTCAGAAACGCCTTCAGATTGGAATCGCCCTCGCAGGTGGCGTGGATGCGCTGCCAGAACGCCTGGTTGACCAGTTGCAATTGCTCGAACATGCGCACCAACCCCTTGAGCTCCCAATCGGCATGCCGCCCTTCGCGGGCATTGAAATACTGGCGCGCCAGATAAAGGGAGAACGCCCGCAGGATAAACTCCTGATTGGTAGCAAATGGCAGATGCTGCTGCGCCATGGGCTTGAGCGTGCGCAGCACCGGACAGCCACTGGTGGCCATGATCACCCCCAGCAGCGCACGCAGCCCTTCTTCCAGCCCGACTTGCTTGGTGTATTCACGCTCTGGCGTACGCACCCGTACCCAGGCGCGCTTGAACGCAGGCAAACCGCGGAAATCTTCAATCACCCGATGCAGGTCAACCGCCGCCGGGCAATGACTATGGTCAGCCTGACTGAGCGGGCAGTTACTGCACTGCTGATAAGCCAGACGCGTCCAGGCTGGCGCAGCCTGTGCTACTTCAGCGTCATAGACGCGGTCGAGTTGGATGCGATAGTCGAAAGCGTGCTCATCATCCAGGGTGATGCGGTAATCGATAGCCATGCTCGTTCTGCCCGACCTCGTTGATGCGCGTGCAGCACGCGCCGCTATTAGCCTTCCAGCTCTGCCCAGCGCTCAACCAACTGATCGAGCTGAGCCTGCTGCGCGTCGAGCTCAGCCAACACCGCAGCACTTTGCTCGGCCGCCTGTTGGTAGAAGGATGGCTCGGCAATCTGTGTCTGCAAGCGGGCGATCGACTGTTCAAGCGCATCGATCTGCCCAGGCATGGCTTCCAGCTCGCGCTGCAGCTTGTAACTGAGTTTCTTCTTCGCCGGCGCAACAGCTGCGGGCTCGGCCGCGACTGCGACGGTAGGCGCCTCAACCACAGCCGACGCCAGCTCAGGCTTGCCTGCCTTGCTCTCGCCAACACCCAGCAGGCGAGGTGAACCGCCCTGGCGCAGCCAATCCTGATAACCGCCGACGTACTCGCGCACCCGACCCTCACCCTCAAAGACCAAGGTGCTGGTGACCACGTTATCGAGGAAGGCCCGGTCGTGGCTGACCATCAGCACGGTGCCCTGGAAGGTGAGCAACACTTCTTCGAGCAGCTCGAGGGTCTCCACATCCAGGTCGTTGGTTGGTTCGTCCAGCACCAGCAGGTTGGCCGGCTTGCTGAACAACTTGGCCAACAGCAAGCGCGCACGCTCACCACCCGACAATGCCTTGACCGGCGTGCGCGCACGCTGCGGGCTGAACAGGAAGTCGCCGAGGTAGCTCAGCACATGACGGTTCTGCCCATCGATCTCGATAAAGTCGCGACCTTCGGCAACGTTGTCGATCACGGTCTTTTCCAGATCGAGTTGATGGCGCAACTGGTCGAAATACGCCACATCAATGCGCGTCCCTTCGGCCACTTTACCGCTGCTGGGTTGCAAGCCGCCGAGCATCAACTTGAGCAAGGTGGTTTTACCGGTGCCGTTGGCGCCAAGCAGACCGATGCGGTCGCCGCGCTGCAGCACCATGGAGAAATCCTTGACCAGGAACGGACCGCCCGGATGAGCAAAGCTGACGTTCTCCAGGACCATAACCTGCTTGCCGGATTTCTCTGCGGTGTCCAGCTGAATATTCGCCTTGCCGGTGCGCTCCCGGCGTTCGCTACGCTCCACGCGCAGGGCCTTGAGAGCACGCACACGGCCTTCGTTACGGGTGCGGCGCGCCTTGATGCCCTGACGAATCCACACTTCTTCCTGGGCCAGCTTCTTGTCGAACAGGGCGTTGGCAGTTTCCTCGGCAGCCAGGGTGGCTTCCTTGTGCACCAGGAAACTGGCGTAATCGCCGTTCCAGTCGATCAAGCCGCCGCGATCCAGTTCGAGAATGCGTGTGGCCAGGTTCTGCAAAAAGGAGCGGTCGTGGGTGATAAACAGCACGGCGCCCTGGAAGTCGACCAACGCTTCTTCCAACCAGGCGATAGCGCCGATATCCAGGTGGTTGGTCGGTTCGTCGAGCAGCAGCAAATCCGGCTCGGAGACCAGCGCCTGGGCCAGCAGCACGCGGCGACGCCAGCCACCGGACAATTCTGCAAGGGTCTTGTCGGCCGGTAACTGCAGACGGCTCAGGGTGCTGTCGACCAGTTGCTGCAGGCGCCAGCCATCCCGGGCCTCGAGGTCCTGCTGAACGTGCATCAGTTTGTTGAGGTCGTCTTCGGTGACGCAGTTCTGCGCCAGGTGATGATACTGGGCGAGCAGCTCGCCCACGCCATCGAGCCCCTGGGCGACGACGTCGAACACCGTACGCTCGTCGGCCACCGGCAGTTCCTGGGGCAATTCGCCGATTTTCAGCCCCGGCGCGCGCCAGACCGAACCGTCATCGGGGTTCTGGTCACCCTTGACCAGCTTGAGCATGCTCGACTTGCCGGTGCCGTTGCGCCCGATGATGCACACCCGCTCACCCCGGGCGATCTGCCAGGACACCTTGTCCAGCAGCGGCATGGCGCCGTAGGCCAGGGAAACTTCGGTGAACTTGAGCAGGGTCATGATACGCCTCGACGGTACGGCAGCGGCTGGCCAGGCCTGTAACCGACAAGGACCGGGCACGGCAGGCGCTGCGAAAAACGGTTCTGCCAACGCACGTACGCGGCAAAAAACTGGGCGCGCATTCTAACCGACTTGAGGCCATCGATTGCGGCAATTTTCAAGCGGCCTGAGCCGTCGATCACGGTTGCAAGAACATCCACACGCCTACCCTCGCGCTGTGCAAGCCGATAGCCGCGGCAACAAACCCTAACACCCATGAACCGCGCTACGGGTTCCACCCGCCGCCTGCAAAGGGCTAAGCTAGAGATCTGAAGCGCCTGTGTTTTATCGGCGCGCCATTCGTTCAAAATGGAAGTGTCATGCGCGGTCGTCTGCTCAGCCTGTTGTCCTGTTTACTCTTTACTGCCACGGCAGCATCCGCCCAGGCTGCCAGTCTGACCCAGCAACGTCAGTATTACGATGAAGCCAAGGCCGCCCTGGCCAAAGGCGACAAAGGCCCTTACCTACGCTATGCCGATGCTCTGCGCGACTACCCGCTAACGCCGCACCTGGCCTACGACGAGCTCACCGCTCGTCTGAAATGGGCCAGCAATGAAGAAATCGAAACCTTCCTTGCCCAGCACGGCGACCTGCCCCAAGCCAACTGGATGAAACTGCGCTGGCTGCGCTGGCTGGCCGAACGCGGCGACTGGCAAACCTTCGCCCGCTACTACGATCCAAGCCTCAATTTCACCGAACTCGACTGCCTCAACGGCCAGTACCTGCTGGGCCACGGCAAGACCGCCGAAGGTTTTGCCGCCGCCGAGAAACTCTGGCTGGTGGGTAAATCCCAGCCCGACGCCTGCGACCGTCTGTTCGATCAGTGGGCGGCGCAAGGGCAGTTGACTGAGACGCGCCGCTGGCAGCGCATCAAGCTGGCGGCGGAAGCACGCAATTATGGCTTGGCCACCCACTTGGCCAAGGGCCTCAGCAGCCTGGGGCCGCGTGCCAGCCTGCTGATCGAAGTAGCCCAGAAGCCAGCGTTGCTGAACCAGACCGCTCGCTTTACCCCGGCCGATGAGGCCATGGCCGATGTTGTCAGCCTGGGGCTGCGTCGTCTGGCCCGCCAGGATCCGGAAAAAGCCCTTAGTCTGCTCGATAACTACGCCACGCGCATGCGCTTCTCCAGCGAGGAGCAGGTTGCCATTGCCCGAGAAGTCGGCCTCACCCTGGCACGTCGCTTCGACGAACGCGCCCTGCCGATCATGGCCAAGTACGACCCTCAACTGCGTGACAACACGGTCAGCGAATGGCGTGCACGTTTGCTGTTGCGCCTGGGCCGCTGGGACGAGGTTTATCAGTTGACCCAGCGCATGCCTGCCGAGTTGGGGCAGACCAACCGCTGGCGCTACTGGCAGGCACGCAGCCTGCAACTGGCGCAGCCAGGCAATAACGCAGCACAGGCGCTTTACCGCGACCTGTCGCTGGAGCGCGATTTCTACGGCTTTATGGCCGCCGATCAGGTCAAGGCGCCCTACTCCCTGAAAAACCAGCCCTTGGCCCTGTCCCCCAAGATTATCCAACGCGTGCGCAACGCGCCGGGCATTCGCCGGGCGATGGAGTTTCACGATCGTGGTCAGGTGGTCGACGCACGGCGCGAGTGGTATCACGCGAGCCGGCATTTCGACCGCGACGAGCTGGTCGCCCAGGCGCGCCTGGCCTATGACATGCAGTGGTACTTCCCGGCTATCCGCACCATCAGCCAGGCCAAATACTGGGACGACCTGGAAGTCCGCTTCCCCATGGCCTACCGCGAGCCGCTGACCAGCGAAGCGAAGAAACGCGGCCTGACCTCAAGCTGGGTCTTTGCCATCACCCGCCAGGAAAGCGCGTTTATGGCCGACGCCCGCTCGCATGTCGGCGCCACTGGACTTATGCAACTGATGCCGGCGACCGCCAAGGAAACCGCCAAGCGCTTCGACATCCCCTTCAGCAACCCGAACAACACCCTGCTGCCGAGCGTCAATATCCAGCTCGGCACAGCCTACCTCAGCCAGATTTATGGCCAGTTCAATGGCAATCGGGTTCTCGCTTCAGCCGCCTACAACGCAGGCCCAGGCCGAGTGCGCCAGTGGCTGCGTGGCGCCGACCACCTGCCCTATGACGTCTGGGTGGAAAATATCCCGTTCGACGAGACCCGCCAATACGTGCAGAACGTGCTGTCCTACGCGGTGATCTACGGCGATAAGCTGAATACGCCGCAGCCGCTGATTGGTTGGCACGAGCGCTATTTCGACGGTCAGTAAACCGATGCCCAGCTGCGTAGGAGCGAATTTATTTGCGATTGTGCCGCGAGTTAAGCGAATAAAGGCTGGGCGCGCCCTTCGGTCCTACAGGTATGCAACAGCCAGTTGGGAGATAGTGTCGAAACACCGGGCTGTTGCCGCCTCGTCATACGTGCGTTGCCGAGAACCAAACGTCAACAGCCCCAGTAGAGCGCTCAGGCCAGCACCTCAACCGACGCCCCAAGTTGCAGTTCACCCTCTCCGCAGGCGATGAGGTTCTGCCCGAAATACACCTGACCTTCCCGCTCCCGGTAACCTTTGAGGGTCGCCAGGGGCTCACGAGCGGGATGGCGCTCACCCGTACCAGGGTCGAGTGTGGTGATGATGCAACGCGAGCAAGGCTTGACCACTCGAAACTCCAGGGTGCCGATGCGAATACGCTGCCAGCCGTCTTCCGCATAGGCGTCGGCACCGCTGATCAGCAGGTTGGGACGAAAGCGTTCAACCGGCAAAATCTGGCCGACGCGTGTCGACAAATCGTCCAGCGAGCCCTGGTTCAGCAGGAGCAACGGAAAACCATCGCTAAAAGCCACACGCTCACCGACCTCGGCGTAACCCGTATCCACCTGTACCCCTTCATCAGTGGGCATATACACCAGGCGACAGGGGCGCTCCAGCCACTGGCTTAACCAGGCTGCGGCAGCCTCCCCGGCATCGGGCACGCGCAAGCTCTCGCGCCAGATAATCACCCCAGTACGCGGTGCCTGCTCGTCAGGTCGGGCAACCCGTAGCTCAGGCATACCGGGCGCCTGCAGGCACAGGTGCTGCGCATCAACCCAGAGCGCCGACAGCTGAGTCATTTGCGGCAGCAGACGCTGAGTGATGAAGCGCCCATTCTGCGCATCGACTACCATCCAGCGACGATCACCGACGATACCCAGCGCATCGAGCCGCGCACTGGCCAGCGCTTCGCCGCGAGCGGACTTCAGTGGATAGCGATACAACCCGGAGAGATGCAGCATGTCCCAACCTTCTTGTTGGCAAAACGTCGTTATACGGGCCCGTTCGCGTGCTCACAAGCCTGCCACTCTGATTGCCGCCACCCTGCTCCTGAGTGCCTGCAGCGGCAGCCCACCCGAACACCTGGGCGTACACAATGGTCGCCTGGCCGCTTGCCCCCCATCGCCCAACTGCGTCAGCAGCCAGGCCGAAACACCCGCACAGCAGATCGCTCCACTGGCGTTGCATGGCACATCCGAACAGACCCAGGCACGGTTGCGTGAAATAGTCCAGCAAACGCCTCGGGCTCGCCTGATCGCAGACGAGCCAGGCTACCTGCGTGCCGAGTACAGCAGCCGCCTGATGCGCTTCGTCGATGATGTGGAATTGCTGATCGGCGCGGATGCCGTGCAGGTGCGCTCGGCATCACGCTTGGGATATTCGGACCTAGGCGTCAACCGGGAACGAATCGAGGCGCTGCGCCAGACACTGGCGCAGCAGGCAGAGGCTTACTCGGAGTAGTCCAGGCGCAGGCGCTCACGGACCATGTCGACCAGCTTGTCGGGCTGAAACTTGGACAGGAAATTATCGCAGCCGACCTTTTTCACCATGGCTTCGTTGAAGCTACCGGAGAGAGATGTATGCAGTACCACGTAGAGGTCTTTGAGGCGTGAGTCCTGGCGAATTTCCGTGGTCAGGCGATAGCCGTCCATTTCCGGCATTTCCGCATCGGTGATGACCATCAGCAGCTTGTCGGTCATCACTTCACCACTGTCAGCCCAGCTTTTCAGCTGGTTCAACGCCTTGAGCCCGTCAGTGGCCACATGCAGTTTCAGGCCCAACTGGGAGAGGGTGTCGCGCAACTGCATCAGCGCCACACTGGAGTCGTCGACCAACAGCACTTCACGGCCCTTGGCATGTTCGAGCAGCGGGTCAGCCAGGCGATCCCCGGAAATCTTCACGTTGTAGGGCACGATTTCGGCGAGCACCTTCTCCACATCGATGATTTCCACCAATTGATCTTCGACCTTGGTGATCGCCGTCAGGTAGTGCTGGCGACCCGCGCCACCAGGCGGTGGCAGGATCGACTCCCAGTTGAGGTTGAGAATACGGTCCACCCCACCCACCAGAAACGCCTGGATCGAACGGTTGTACTCAGTGACGATGATGGTACTGCGCTCATCCGGAACGATCGGGCGCATGCCAATGGCCTGGGACAGATCGATGACCGGCAAGGTCTGCCCACGCAGGTTGACCACGCCGCAGACGAAACGATGGCGATGCGGCATTAGCGTGAGCTTGGGCATCTGCAGGACTTCCTGCACCTTGAACACGTTGATTGCGAACAACTGCCGCCCCGCCAGACGAAACATCAGGATTTCCAGGCGGTTCTCACCCACCAGCTGGGTGCGTTGGTCAACTGAGTCGAGAATACCGGCCATGGGGGGCTCCAAAAAGGGATAGATCTAGCTACGCCACGGGTTATCGGCCGTTCACAGCGTTACTGAAGTGCCATCATGCCTCAGGCGCTCACGCGTCACCAGTGAGGCCGAATCCGGATGCGTTAGCTTCTAGTAAAGGCGATTCTGAGGGTAGATGCACGCGCAGCGCTGCAGGATGGCAAGTAAAACGCATTGTCCGCGCCTGCATAGGTTCACCGTCGAGGTTAAGGTCCAGCCCTTCCGGGGCTTCGACCTCCAGCCACGGCAGGCGCGCACTGATGGCCACGCTGTCGACGCCATTGATCCCGCCCGAGACCAAGGTGCCGAGCGTACCCACCACATCGGCAGCGGCCGGGATGATGCAGATATCGAGCAAGCCATCATTAACCGCCGCATGAGGACAAAGCACATGCCCTCCGCCCGCCTGACGCCCATTGCCAATACCCAGGGCAAGCACCTCACCCTCCCAGTGGAAGTCCGGGCCGTTGAATCGGGCAAAGGACGATTTGACCTCGGCGAAACGCGTCAGGCCAGTTAGCAGGTAGGCAGCGCCGCCCAGCACACGCTTGAGGTCTTCCGACGTATTGGCGGTCACGCTCGAGCCAAAGCCGCCAGTGGCCATATTGAGAAAGACCTGGCCGGCAATTTCACCCAGATCAATTGCCTGGGCCGGCTGGTCGAGCAGTGCCAACGCCTCCATTGGCTCCAGAGCAATGCCGGCGGCACGGGCGAAATCGTTGGCAGTCCCTAGCGGCAGCAGTGCCAGGCTGGTGTCGCTTTCGCTGCGCACCAGGGCTTCAGCCACCTCACGCAAGGTGCCATCCCCACCCCCGGCGATCACCAAGGGATAACCATCGCGCACCGCCTCGTTGACCAGGCGGGCGGCATCTCCTCCTTCCCAGGTCAGCCGTACAGCCAGCTCCCAGCCGTCCTTGCGGCGCGCCATAACCGCTGCGCGCACCGCCTCATTGAGGGCCTGTTTACCATGCAGAATCAATAATGCCTTGCGCTCGTGCATCGCCACTCCCCTGCCAGCCAATGAACCCTTAGAGTCCGATTCAGGTCGATGACCTCCTATGCAGACAACGCCAGAGGGCAATTGTCACAGCAAGTCGCCCACCTGAAACATCTACCAAGTAGATATATAAGGCGGAATATTTACCATTTTTATCAATTAAAAATTGATGGATTATGCCTACCATCACGACCGATCACTTCAACGGTCACTCACAACGAGACTACTACCATGATTGATATTCGTCCCTTCGAGGCCCTTGGCGGTGCTCACCATGGCTGGCTGAACGCACGCCATCACTTCTCCTTTGCCGAGTACCACGACGCATCCCGCATGAACTGGGGGCGACTGCGGGTATGGAATGACGACGAGATCGCCCCGCATTCGGGCTTTGCGCCGCACCCGCACCGCGACATGGAAATCATCACCTATGTTCGCAAAGGCGCCATCACCCATGAGGACAACCTGGGCAACCGCGGCCGTACCGAGGCGGGTGACGTGCAGGTCATGAGCGCAGGCACTGGCATCGCTCACAGCGAGTACAACCTGGAAGATGAAACCACGCAGATATTCCAGATATGGATTCAGCCCAACCAGGCCGGCCTGCCGCCTTCCTGGGGGGCCAAACCCTTTCCCAAAGGCGAGCGTGCCGGTGCATTCGTCACCCTGGCCAGTGGCTTCGAGGAAGACAGCGATGCCCTGCGCATCCGCACCGACGCACGCCTGGTAGCCGCTACGGTGAAGGCCGGCCAGAGCGCCGAATACGCCCTGCAGCCAGGTCGCAAGGCTTATCTGGTGGGTGCCAGCGGGCGTTTCTCGGTCAACGGGGTAGCGGCCAACGCCCGAGATGGCGTGGCCATTGCCGATGAAGCGCTGATCCGCGTCGAGGCGTTAGAAGACAGCGAGATCGTACTGGTGGATGTGGCCTAAACATGCACCGCCTGCCTACGGGCCGGGCCGGCTAACCCAGCAGTTCGCTAAGCGGGATAAAACGCAACCGCTCGCCGGGTTCGAGCGTCGTCCCCTCGCGCACCTCTGCCAGTCCTTCGGCCCAGGCGGCGCTACGCAGCACACCGGAACTCTGATTGGCATAGGGCACCACCTGCCCGCCTTCGAGCCGCGCGCGCAGGTATTCGCGACGCTGCCCGGCCTTGCTCCAGGTGAAACCAGCTGGCAGCTCGACCCCTAGGGGTTCGACACGCTGCACACCCATGCGGCGCAGCAGATAAGGCCGCGCCAGCAGGCCAAAGGTCACCAGGGTAGACGCGGGATTGCCCGGCAAGCCGATTACCGGCACACCGCGAAACTGGCCAAAGGTCAGCGGTTTACCCGGCTTGATCGCCAACTTCCAGAGCATCAGCTCGCCGGCCTCGCGCAGCGCCACACCGAGAAAGTCGGCTTCACCGACCGACACACCGCCAGTGGAGAGGATCAGGTCGACATCGTTGAGTGCCGCCAGAGCCGCGCGGGTCTTGGCCAGGTCGTCGGCGAGAATACCGCCATCCACCACCTCGCACCCCAGACGCTGCAGCCAGGCGATCAACAGGCGCCGATTACTGTTGTAGATCTGCCCCGCAGCCAGAGGCTCGCCCGGTTCGACCAACTCGTCACCGGTCGACAGCACAGCCACCCGCACCCGGCGACAGACCTCAAGCTGAGCCTGGCCAAGGGAAGCCGCCAGACCCAGCTCGATAGGCCCGAGGCGGGTGCCAGCTGGCAGTACGCAGTCGCCAACACGGGTTTCCTGACCTTGCGGGCGAACATTCTGTCCTGCGCGCAGAGGCGCGGCAAAACACACCCGGCCATCCGCCTCGAGTGTGACGTTCTCCTGCATCTCTACCGTATCGGCCCCTGCCGGCAGGGGCGCACCGGTGAAGATTCGCGCACAGGTGCCTGGCTGCAACGCAGGCGGTGCTTCGCCGGCCTGGATGCGCTGGCTGACTGGCAGCGGCGTACCCTGCCAATCGGTCAGGCACAGGGCGTAACCATCCATGGCACTGTTGGGCCATGGCGGCAGGTCGAGCGGGGCGATCAACGGCTGCGCCAGCACGCGGCCGTCGGCCTGCGCCAGGATGACTGTTTCACGCCCCTGAACCGGCGTGGCATCGGCCCGTTCAAGCAAGCGCCGCAACGCCTCCTCGACCGGCATCAAGCTGGATTGGCCGGCAGCGCTCATCCACGGCTCTCGCAGGCATCGGCCTGTTTCAGGTGGGCGACGAAGTTGCAGGGACGATGGCGGGCATCCAACTGGTCGGCCAGGATGCCGTCCCAGCCAGTGCGACAGGCGTTGGTCGAACCCGGCAGGCAGCACACCAGGGTGCCGTTGGACAGCCCCGCCAGGGCGCGCGACTGGATGGTCGAGGTACCGATATCAGCCACGGAAATCTGCCGGAACAGCTCGCCAAAACCATCAACTTGTTTGTCCAGCAAGCAGGCAACAGCTTCCGGCGTACTGTCGCGCCCGGTAAAGCCCGTGCCCCCGGTGACCAGCACCACCTGCACCTGCTCGTCGGCGATCCAGGTCGCGACTTGAGCACGAATGCGGTACAGGTCATCCTTGAGCAGCACCCGCGCCGCCAGACGATGCCCAGCGGCCTGCAGTCGATCAACAAACAGCTGCCCGGAGGTATCGGTCGCTTCGGTACGGGTGTCGCTGACGGTCAGAACGGCGATATTGAGCGGCACGAATACCGCCTCGGCCTTGTGATTCATGGCAGGTTTCCAGTTGTCGTTCACGATGCCCGCTGTTATATCACAGGCCCCGCTCACGAGGCCTCGCCATGCCCGCATATCCCGCTTATCCAAACCTCTCGGTCCTGCTCCTGGCCGGCGGCCGTGGCCAGCGCATGGCCGGCCAGGACAAGGGCTTGCTGCCCTGGCGCGGCAAGCCGCTGATCGCCTGGATAGCCGAGCAGGTCAGGCCACTGACGGATGACCTGCTGATTTCCTGCAATCGCAACCAGGCACAGTACGCTGCCCACGCCGACCGACTGGTCGCAGACCCGAGTCCAGATTACCTGGGGCCGCTGGCAGGCATATTGACGGGCCTGCGGGCTGCCCGCCATGAACAGCTGTTGATCCTGCCCTGCGATGCACCGTGCATAGACCGGGACCTGCTCAATGACCTGCTCGCCCTGGCAGGCGACAACCCGGTGATGGTGCGCCAAGGGGATTTCTGGGAGCCGTTGTTCAGCATCGTACCGCGCGTATTACTGGAAGATCTGGAGCGAGCCTGGCTGGAAGGTGTGCGCAGCCCACAACGTTGGTTGCAACCTCTAAACCCCCATGCACTGATCTGCGCAGCAGGAGATCGACGTCTGGCCAACTTCAATACGCCAGACTGGCTTGAAGAGGAAAACGGGCAATCTAGCGGCTAACATTCGGGAACTTGCAGAAGATATGCACGTCTGAGCAGGTAACCCTGTCAACCAAGGAGAATTGTCATGACTCAACGAATTATCCCGGCATGCCTGCTGGCACTCGGCCTGGCCACACTGGTCGGCTGTGCATCACCCACCGTCATCACCCTCAACGACGGCCGTGAAATCCAGGCTGTCGACACCCCTGATTATGACGACGAGTCCGGCTTCTACGAGTTCGAGCAACTCGACGGCAAGCGCTCCAAGGTCAACAAAGATCAGGTACGGACAGTCAAAGAGTTGTAATCGGCGCAGGGCCCCCACTCCTGCGCTGGGCCGGGCGGCAGAGGCGAAGCGGCTGTATAGCCACTAACGTCAGCGTCGCCTGGCCACCCTTGATAAGCGGCTTAGCTATAAATTCAGCCTCTATCCAGGCGGTCCCAGAGGGTAAAAAATTTTGGCCTAACCCCTTGTACAGCAAAAGTTTTTCAGTACAATCTCGACCCATCGGAGTGTAGCGCAGCTTGGTAGCGCGTCTCGTTCGGGACGAGAAGGTCGCAGGTTCGAATCCTGTCTCTCCGACCAATCCCTAGAAAGCCCGCCTGTGTGCGGGCTTTCGCGTTTCTACCCTTTGGCAAGCCCAAATGGCTGAGCTCAACGGCTCAGCCCAGGGTTTCGAAAGCCCTGACCATTGCACGACTGAGGTCGCTACTGGAGAACTTGGTGAGCATGTCATTGGCGCCTACCGCCCGCGCGCGCTCGGTATTCATGGTGCTGTCGAGCGAGGTGTGCAGAAGCACGTAGGTACTGCCGATATCCGCCTCGCGGCGCAAGGTCTGTACCAGGCTGTAGCCGTCCATCTCCGGCATCTCGATATCCGATACCAGCACCTCGATCGGCTCGCCCTCCTTGTAGTGGGCGTGCAGCATTGCCAGCGCGCCGGCAGCGCTGCGCACCGTCTGACAATCGAGTTCCAAGCGTTTCAGGGTATTGAGGCTCAACTGCAGCGCAACCTGAGAGTCGTCCACGACCAATACCCGGCGCCCGCGCAACAGGTCCCGTTCAGCGGGCGTAAGAATCTGCTCATCGGCCTCAGCCACCAGCGGCGGCGCCAGATCGTGAAGCACCCGCTCGATGTCGAGGATCTGCACGATGCGTCCATCGATCTGTGTTACCCCGGTAATGAAAGCGCCGCTGCCCGTAGCGGCCGGGGGGCGTTTCACATCCCGCGCCGAGCACTGCACGATACGTTCAACCTGATGCACATGCAGGCCCTGGCGCGAGCGACTCAGCTCGGTGACGATCAGGCAGCCATCACGAGTGTCACTGCCGCCCACCTCACCGATGGCACGCGCCAGGTCAATCACGGTCATGGCCGCGCCACGCAGCGAAGCAACACCGCGCACATGGGGATGGTGGCTGGGCAACCGGGTCAGCGTGGGACAGGGAATAATCTCGTTGACCTTGAGCAGATTGATACCCAGCAGGCGCCCGCTGTGCAGACGAAACAACAGCAACGACAGATTGTCTTCAAGGCCAGAACTCATTGCGCCATCTCCTTTGCTGCATCGACGACTTTGATAACCAGCTATCAAGCGTACCAGCATGGGCGTGCGGGTTCGACGTTGAATCAGCCCTGATGGCTGAGAAACTCCACGATCTGCGCCGCATCGAACGGCCAGTCCAGCTCGGCACCGGTATCGCAGCGTTTTAACACAGGGATGCGCACGCCATACTGCTCGACCCAGTCGGCCTGCTCGGCGATATCAACCAGCTCGACCAGCAAACCGTGCTCAACAAACGGCATCAGCAGCGCCTCGGCCACCTCACACAGGTGACATCCCAGGGTACCGAACAGCTGACATTCCGGACGCATGGGCGCCTCCTTACTCATTCGGCGCGCAGTTTACATCGACTCAGGATGCCGGTTGTGCACCCGGATTGGTTGCATCCACCACCGACTGCAGACCGTCGAGCAGTCGGCTGTTAAGACGCTCGGCCTTGTCCAGGCGCCCTGCATCGAAGCGCTCATCCAGCGAGAAACCGCCGCGCAACAGATCAAGCAGGCTGCTAGGCGCTTCCTCGACCAGCGAATTGGCCGTGCGCAACGAATCGAGCAGGCCTTGCGCGTAGTCGGCCAGGGTACGATTGACGGCATCCGCAGCCTGCCCACCCTGCCCCGCTACGCTGCTGTAGGCATCCGTGGCCTGACGAACGCTGGTCTGGGTCAGGCGCAGCGACATCGACGCCAACTGCTCACCATCCAGGTCCAGCGCCAGCGCTCGGTCAAATGCGCCACTGAGATCCCCCGAGTAAAAACGCGTCGACAGGTCCTGCACCTGATTGAAGAGCTTTTCCAGCGAAGCGCGCTCTTCATCATCCAGTTCCCCTTCGACCTCGACCTGCCAGGCGCCGATACGAATACTGCCCGAGCTCTGGCTGGCAACCGCTTGCATGGCATTTTCATCGCCGCTGGCATCAACACGACTCTGCGACCAGTCGGCCGATGCCTGGGCAATGGACACGCGCAAACGGTCACCGTCGCGGGTGGTGACATTCAGCTCGAAGGTTTCGGCCTGGGCTGCGAAACGCTCGCGGTTAGCCGACAGCGAAACACCACCGCTGGACGGCACCTCTGGCGTCGCACCAGCAAAACGCTCATCCAGGCTGGCCAGGCCAGTCTGGATACGCTGATAGGTGTCATCGACATCCGTCGCCACCTGCCCATTGAGCGCACCGATACCATCGAGAATCTTGCGCGCCTCGGCGAAGCCCTTTTCCACGCCCTCACGAGCCTGGCCCATCAATGCCTTGAGCCGTTCCGGGTCGGCACCGCCCGCTTCTTCAGCCTCGAGGCGCTGGCCGATAAAATCGAGAATACGCCCAGCGACTTTTTCCGGGGTGTACTCATCTCGACTGCCCTGTAGCGCACCAGGCTCCATACCCAAGCGCTCAGCCAGGCGATTGGCCAGTGTTGTTTGCGCATCATTGCTGCGTGCTGTCGCCTGGGCCAACGCCGCCGTGCGGGATGGGGATGACAGCAAGGGAGTCAGGTTATTCATGGCAGGGCACTCGAAAGTGGAGGTTCACGAGGTTGACGGCCGCGTTCAGGAGAAGTTTAGCCCTCGCCGCCGACAGCGCGACCAACGGTCAAAAGCCGCATCACTCGGCCAATACGGCCCCGTAGGTCGGCCAGCCACTGAAAAATACTAAAGTCTAAAAGCCGGGTCGCCACCCGCATGCTTTAGTTCATGGTGCCGTAACCGGCCGGTCACATCCGGCCTGACTATAAAAACGTGGAGACAACAATAATGAGCAAGACTCCCCTCGCCCAGGCTGTGGCACTTGCCACTCTGGGAGCCAGCCTCACCCTACCGACACTGGGCTACGCCGCTTTCCTGGAAGACAGCAAGGCCAGTCTCGAAGCCCGTAACTTCTATTTCAACCGCGATTTCCGCGAGAGCACCGAGCCACGCCGCGATGAGCCGTCCAAGTCCGAAGAATGGGCGCAAGGCTTTATTCTGCGCGCCGAGTCGGGCTACACCGAAGGCACTGTAGGCTTCGGTCTGGATGCCATTGGCATGCTCGGCTTCAAGCTGGACTCCGGTGGCGGCACTGCCGGCAGCGGCCTGCTGACGCCTGATAATTCGGGTGGCTCGCAGGACTATTCGTCCGACTTGGCCGTTGCAGCCAAGGCGAAAATCTCCAAGAGCGTGCTGAAAGTCGGCAGCATGCAGTTCAAGAATATGGCCATCGGCTCCAGCGACAGCCGCCTGACCCCGCAAGTGTTCCAGGCTGGCCAGATCGTCTCCCAGGAAATCGACGGCCTGACCCTGGATGTGGCACGCGTCCGTGAAGTCAATAACCGGGACTCCGGCGACTATCAAGATATCTCTATCGCCAATAGCTTCAACAGCGGAACTGGCGCTGTAGGTACTCGCGGTATTCGCCTGAGTGGCGGTGCAACCACCGACAAGTTCACCTATGCCGGGGGTACTTACAAGCTGACGCCAGAACTGACGGGCGCCTACTACTACTCCGAGCTGGACGAGCTGTACAAGCAGAACTCGTTCAACCTGGTGCATGTGCTGCCGCTGGCTGACAAGCAGACCCTGAAGACCGATGTGCGTTATGCGCGCTCCACCGATGACGGTCGCAGCAACGTTGATAACAAAGCGTTCGGCGCCATGGTGACCTACGGCCTGTTCGGCCACAGCTTCGGCCTGGGTTACCAGAAAATGAGCGGCGACACCGGCTTCGCCTATATCAACGGTACCGACCCGTTCCTGGTCAACTATGTGCAGATCGGTGACTTTGCCAACAAGGACGAGAAATCCTGGCAGGCACGTTACGACTTCAACTTCGCCTCGGTCGGCATTCCTGGCCTGACCTTCATGACCCGTTACCTGACCGGTGACAATATCGACCGTGGTGCTGCGGTTTCTGAGGGTAAGGAATGGGAACGCAACATGGATATCACTTACGTGGTTCAGGAAGGTACCTTCAAGAACCTCGGTCTCAAGTGGCGCAACGCGACCATGCGTAACAACTTCAGCCGCGACATCGACGAAAACCGTCTGATCGTCAGCTACACCCTGCCGCTGCTGTAAGCCCCCGATCACCTCGGCAGCTGCATCCTGCCGAGGTGCCCGGCACAAACAAGAGCCCCGCCAATCGGCGGGGCTCTTTTGTGTCTGCCGCAGTGCGATCAGTCGGCGCTGTGCGCACCGATCTTATGGATCGACAGGTCTGCGCCGTAAAACTCCTGCTCCTGGGTCAGGCGAATACCCAAAGTCGCCTTGAGCACGCCGTACACCAAAAATCCGCCCAGCAATGCCACCAGCACACCCAGACCGGTACCGATAAACTGGCTGGCCAGGCTTACACCGCCCAGCCCACCCAGCGCCTGCTGGCCGAACACACCGCAGGCAAGACCACCCAGCACGCCACACAACCCGTGCAGAGGCCATACACCAAGCACATCGTCGATCTTCCATTTCACCTGGGTCGCGGTAAACGCCCAAACGAACAGGGCGCCGGCCAAAGCGCCGGTAATCAGCGCCCCGACCGGGTGCATCAGGTCGGAGCCAGCACAGACCGCTACCAGCCCGGCCAATGGACCGTTGTGCAAAAAGCCCGGATCGTTACGCCCTACCAGCAAGGCGGCCACAGTCCCGCCCACCATCGCCATCAGCGTATTGACGGCCACAAGACCACTGACACTGCCCAGGGTCTGCGCACTCATCACGTTAAAGCCGAACCAGCCGATGATCAGAATCCACGAGCCCAGCGCCAGAAACGGTATGTTTGACGGCGCCATGGCAACCAGACGCCCATCGCGGTAACGCCCATCACGTCGCCCCAGCAGAATCACCGCACCAAACGCCAACCAGCCGCCCATGGCATGCACCACCACCGAGCCGGCGAAGTCATGGAATGGGGCCCCGAAGCGCGCCTCAAGCCAGGCTTGCAGGCCCAGGTTGCCATTCCAGATCAACCCCTCGAAGAAGGGATAGATGAAGGCAACGATCAACACGGTCGCACACAGCTGCGGACCGAAACGGGCGCGCTCGGCAATCCCACCGGAAATAATCGCAGGGATGGCAGCGGCAAAGGTCAACAGAAAGAAGAACTTTACCAATCCGTAGCCGTTACCTTCGGTCAGCACGCTGGCCGGCTGCAGAAAATTAACCCCGTAGGCAATCCAGTAGCCGACGAAAAAATAAGCCAATGCCGATACGGCGAAATCCGAGAGAATCTTCGACAGCGCGTTGACCTGGTTTTTCTGCCGTACCGTACCCACTTCAAGGAAGGCAAAGCCGGCATGCATCGCCAGCACCATCACCGCTCCCAGCAGAATGAACAGGGTATTGGAGCCGTGGATCAGGGTTTCCACAGCACTGTGTAGGTTTTCCATCGGGGATCGATCCTATTTGCCGGAAAAGCACCAAATCAGAACACTCGTTCAGCGTCGCGCACCACATTGCGACACGATTGCGTGTTCATCGTCCCTGAGCTAGAGAATGCAGGCACCAGTTTGAGGCTGCCTGCTTCTGGAGAAATGGCACTTATTCTTTATTTATTAGTGAGTTGAATCTTAAATTTCGATCATACGATCGCAACGAGAAGGCCCTATAAGAGGGCAGTAGAGCCAGTCGACGCACCGGCGTAATGCAAAGCCTGTTCCAGTCAATCCCCCCTGCGACAGCGTTGAGCAGGCAAAGAGTCTGAACTCAGGCCTATAGTGGGCACTCGTACCTGTAACACCGACCTAGCAAGGAGAAACCCGATGCAAAATTCCACTCCCAAAACGACTGCGCCGACCCATACCACTCAGGATCAGGTCATCGAGCAGTTCCAGACGCTGGTACGTGATACCGAAACATTGCTGGCTCAGTCCGCCAACCTGGTCGGTGAGCAAGCGGAAGAATTGCGCCTGCAGATGCGTGAGAACCTTGAGCGCGCGCGCCTGAGCCTGCACGCCGCCGAGGAAAGTGTGCGCGAACGAGGTCAGGCTGCTATGGAAGCCACCGAAACCTACGTGCAAACGCATCCGTGGCAGGCAGTGGGTATCGCCGCAGGCGTAGGCGTTCTGCTCGGTATGTTGATTCGACGCTAAGGGTGGTGGCCATGAACACCACGCCAACGTCCGGCCCGGATAGCGGCGCGTCTTCGCCGCGGCGCCTGGCAACTGCCGTACTCGACCTGTTGAGGGGGCACCTGGCGCTAATCGGCGAGGAAATGCACGAGCAGAAGCGTTTCGCTATTGGCTTGCTGCTGCTTGCGCTGATCGCTGGAGTATTCGTCCTGATGCTGCTATTCGGGCTCTCGGCACTGGTCCTGATCAGCTTCTGGGATACCCACCGCATCGCGGCAGCCGTCGGTTTGTGTGTGTTTCATGCACTGGGCGGCGCTATTTGCGTATCCCTGCTGTTGTCTCGTTTGCGTAATGCAGCCACGCCATTTCGTGCAAGTCTCGACGAGCTGGCCCGTGACCGGGAGCGCCTGTTGCCATGACCGACCTCGTACCCCTCACCCCGGCCGAGCAACGCAAGGAACTGCTGCGTCTGCAGCTGGAGTTGCGGCGCCAGCAGATTCGCCTTGAAACCCTGATTGTCATGCAGCCCCTGCGCAAGGTTCAGCGCTTCAGGAACCAGTGCCGCAGCGAGCTGCAACAGGGCAATGCCAAACTGATGATTGCGGGTGGCGGCTTGCTGATTGGCCTGCTCGGCGCCCGCAAGGTGCGCTGGCGTGGCTTGTTGCGTTTGGCACTACTGGCGGCGCCCGTCGTCCGCCAGGTTGCCGCGCAACGTGCCAAGGCACGACGTGTCGCACGCAATGGCCGCGATTTTGCTTAGCTGAACGGTGCGCCGCGCTCCGCGGCGCCTACCGCTCCCAAGGCTAAGGATTTCTCGGTGCTCGACGGTCAACCGCTAGCCGTCTTCCAACCTTTTATCGACACCGCCACTGGACAGATTGCCGGCGTGGAAGCGCTTGCACGCCTGCGCGGTGCCGACGGTATTCTGCGCTCGGCCGGGCCGCTGTTTGCCGACCCGAAAACACCGCCCGCTGCCCTTCGGCGCCTGGATCGCTGTGTTCGCGAACAGGCCCTGACGCGCTTTCACCAAGCCCCCGAGAGCTGGTTTCTCAGCCTGAACATTTCCCCGCGCTGGGTGAGCCGCCTACGCCCTGAGCAACCCCTGCCCAGCCTCAAGCAGCTGCAGCGTAGCGGCATCGACCCGAAGCGCATCGTGTTTGAAATCACCGAACTGGGCGGCGCCAGCCAGCGCCTGCCCGGGGTGGTCGCGCAGTACCGTAAAGCCGGTGCACGCATCGCCATCGATGATTTTGGCGCCGGCTACTCGCAGTTGGACCGGGTACTGGCCCTGCAGCCGGATATCCTCAAGCTGGACATGCGCCTGTTCAAGGACGCCGCTCAAGGTGGCCCGAGCAGCGAGGTGGTCAAGGCCCTGGCAAAAATGGCGGAGAAAACCGGCTGCTGGATCATTGCCGAAGGCGTGGAGACCGAGGCCGAGCTGGATTTCGCCCTGGAGTGCGGCGCCCGCTATGTGCAAGGTTTTATCTTTGCCCGTCCGGAACTCGAATTCTTCCAGACCAATGCCTTCGTCGGTCGTTTCGCCCGGTTACGTGACCATTTCGTCCAGCACAAGCTGGCCGAGCGCGCACGGGTGATGACCCTGCGCCAACAGCTGACACAGTTGATGAGCGACCTGCGCCAGTGGCTTGAGGCGACGCCTTCCGGTGTCCCCACCTGTAATCCCACCGCCTTTCCCTGGCTGTTGCGGGTCTATCAGTGCGACCGCAATGGCACGCAGATCAGCCCGAACCTGGAGTGGCGCGGGCATTACTGGGAAGTCGACACCCGCTACCAGGGGCACAACTGGTCGTGGCGACCGTATTTTTACCAGTTGCTGGCCGAAGGCTGGGACGAGCGCCGACTGATCCTCTCGAGCACTTACCGCGACGCCACCAGCAACCAGTACTGCCTCACCGCCGGGCAGTTCGTCGGCAACGGTACACAGCTGCTGCTGATCGATATCGACGCAGCAGGGTTCTGAAACCATGCAAGGCTTGCGGACAGGCTCGGCAACCCCGAAGCTAAGCCCTTTTAGTCACGGAAAATGAGGATCGGCCTTGGATTGGCAAACGCTACTGACACGTGAACGCCTGGGCAAACCGGCACCCAGTGCCGACGAGCTGGGGCGCAGCCCGTTTCATAAGGACCATGACCGCATCATCTTTTCCGGCGCCTTTCGCCGCCTGGGCCGCAAGACCCAGGTGCACCCGGTGTCGAGCAACGACCATATCCACACCCGCCTGACCCACTCCCTAGAAGTCAGCTGCGTCGGCCGTTCCCTGGGCATGCGCGTAGCCGAGATGATCCGCCCGGCGCTGCCGGCCTGGTGCGAGCCGAGCGACCTGGGCATGGTCGTGCAATCCGCCTGCCTGGCCCACGACATCGGCAACCCGCCCTTCGGCCACTCGGGTGAAGATGCCATCCGCCACTGGTTCCAGCAGGCCGCAGGACGTGGCTGGCTGGATGGCATGAGCGAAGCGGAACGTGGCGACTTTCTTAATTTCGAGGGCAATGCCCAGGGCTTCCGGGTGCTTACCCAACTCGAATACCACCAGTTCGACGGTGGCACTCGCCTGACCTACGCGACCCTCGGCACCTACCTCAAGTACCCCTGGACCGCGCGCCATGCCGAGGCCCTGGGCTATAAGAAACACAAGTTCGGCTGCTACCAGAGCGAGTTGCCGCTGCTCGAGCAGATCGCCCAGAAGCTCGAGCTGCCCCAGCTCGACGACCAGCGCTGGGCGCGCCACCCGCTGGTTTATCTGATGGAGGCGGCCGATGACATCTGCTACGGCCTGATCGACCTGGAAGACGGCCTGGAGATGGAGCTGCTGGAGTATGCCGAGGTCGAGGCCCTGTTGCTCGATCTGGTCGGCGACGACCTGCCACAGACCTACCGCCAGCTCGGCCCGGACGACTCCAAGCGGCGCAAGCTGGCGATCCTGCGCGGCAAGGCCATCGAACACCTGACCAATGCCGCCGCCGAAGCCTTTGTCGAACAGCAGGACGCCCTGCTGGCCGGCACCTTGCAGGGCGATCTGGTCGAGCATATGCACGGCACCGCCAAGCGCTGTGTGCAGAGCGCCAAGGACATGGCCCGGCAGAAGATCTTTCAGGACAAGCGCAAGACCCTGCACGAGATCGGTGCCTACACCACCCTGGAAATTCTCCTTAACGCCTTTTGCGGCGCGGCGCTGGAGCAGCATGGCGGGCGCACGCCTTCATTCAAGAACCGGCGTATTCTCGACCTGCTCGGCAATAACGCCCCGGATCCGCACTGGCCGCTGTATCGCTCATTCCTGCGCATGATCGACTTTATCGCCGGCATGACCGACAGTTACGCGACGGAAATGGCGCGGGAGATGACCGGCCGCTCCAGCCCGGTATGAGATCGACCAGCCGGCACGCTAAACCTATGCAACAGAGCCCACTGCCATGAAGCATCTGCTCCAGCAAAGCCTGCGCTGGCACGCCGGGCCTCCCGCCTGGGGGCCTGCGGTGGTAGCCGGTTTTGGCTGCGCGTTACCGCTGCTGTTGGGGCTGTTCAGCTCGCATCCTGGGTTTCTCTGGGCCTCGGTCGGCGCCTTTCAGGCGGCGCAGGCCAACCCGCTGCACCGCTTCGGCATGTTGCGCATGCTTCTGCTCACCGGCCTGGGGGCCTGCAGCGCCGGCCTGGGCTTCTGGTCCGCCAGCCATCCGCTGATCAGCCTGGGGCTGTTTGCCGCCTTCGGCCTGCTCCTGGCCTGGCTGCAACGCTTTGGTAGCGAAGCCGGCAAGCTGGGCATTGGCCTGGCCGTGTGCCTGTGTCTTGGCCAGGGGCAGTATGGCCTGGGCAGCCTGAACAACCCCCAGGCCATTGCCATGCTGTTTATCCTCGGCGGGCTCTGGGTAATGCTGCTGGCCTTCGGCCTGCGCGGCATGCACGGTTTGCGCATGTGGCCCTACATGCCGCGCTTTATCAGCCTGCTCAAGGTTCTCAAACGCCACGCACGGCGCCTGCCGCGACGCCAGTGGCGCCTGCACGCGCTGGGCTGCACCCTGGCATTCGCCCTAGCGGGCCTGGTCGTCAACCTGGCCGGGCTACAGCGCGGCTACTGGCTTACCCTGACCGTGGTCACCACCCTGCAACTGGAGTTCCAGGGCAGCCTGGTGCGCGCCCTGCAGTCGAGTCTGGCCAGCCTGGCAGCGGCCGGTTTGTTGATTCTCATGGGTCACAGTTTGCAGAGCCCGGCGCTGATGGTCGCCACCCTGTTGCCGCTGATCGCCCTGAGCCGTGCCCTGCAAGCCAACCACTATGGTCTGTTCGTGCTGCAGACGACGCTGTGCTTCGTGCTGCTTGCCGAAAGCCTGGCCCAGGATTGGCACCTGGCTCAGGTGCGCCTGCTCAATGCGCTGATAGGCGTGGTACTGGCGCTGTTCGTGGCCTTGCTGATGCATGGCCTGCAGCAGCTACTCGAAGCGCGCAGCAAGGCACCGACAGCGCCTCAAGAGCAGCAGAAAAGCGACTAGTAGATTTATTTTTTATGCACAATCGCTTTTAGCCAGCAGGGTCGACTGCGCTTCACTATGCTTTTCGGGATAACAGCGCAACCCAAGGAGTGAAGCGCCATGCCCCTGCATCCGCGTGACCGCCGCTTCCCCCTGCATGTCCATATCAGCGTGCTGTTCACGCTCCTGCTATTGGTCACGGGTGTGGTGTTGGGCCTGTTCAACTACCGCCAGACCACCCAGATCATCTTCTCCAGCAGCGCCACGCTGTTCGAGCGCATCCGCCATGATGTGGAGAAGGACCTCGAGCTGACTTACCAGCCCATTCGCCACCTGCTCAGTATTCTGGCCCTGCATGAAGCCACCCAGGGCAGCGACCTGGAGCAACGCCTCAAGATGCTCCCCCCCATGGTCCAGGCCCTACGCGACAACCCGCGCCTGGCCTCGCTGTACCTGGGCTACGAAAATGGTGATTTCTTCATGGTCCGGCCCCTGCGCAGCGATAGGCTCAAGGCGCGCTTCGACGCCCCCAACCAGGCCGCCTATCAGGTGTGGTCGATCGAGCGCAGTGCGGCCAGCCTGGACGCCAACTACCTGTTCTATGACGGCTCGCTGAACCTGATCAGCCGTCGCCAGCGCCTGAATGAAGACTACGACCCGCGCAGCCGTGACTGGTACAGGCTGGCCCGCGGTGATGGCGGGCAGATCACCACGGCGCCCTATGTCTTCTTCTCCACTGCCGAGGTGGGCACCACGCTGGCCAGGCGCGCCGGGCTGACGACCGTCATGGGCGCCGACCTGACCCTGGCGGACCTCTCCGCGACCCTGGCTCGTCATCAGATCACGCCCAGCAGCGAGGTGATGCTCTACGATCCATCGGGCCATGTGATTGCCCACCCGGACAGCAGTCGCCTACTGGCTGATGATGGCGCTCACCTGGCGTCAGTTCGTGAACTGAGCCCAACCCTGGCCGCCCTACTCGATACCCAGCCTGAGCAAAGCGATGGCGCATTCGAGCTCGATCAGCGCCGCTGGGTCGTGGCTCGGCGCCACTTGCGTGAGGGCGGCCCCCAGGGGCTGGAGCTGGCGCTGCTGGTGCCCGAAGACGAACTGCTCGCCGAGGCTTACCGCATCCGCTGGCAAGGCGCGCTGGTGACCCTGACCACCCTGCTGCTGTGCTTGCCACTGGGCTGGCTGACCTCACGGCTGATCGTCAAACCGCTGCGCGCCCTGGTGCTGGAAGCCGAAGCGATTCGCCGCTTCGACTTCGACTACCCCACCAGCGGCGGCTCGCCGGTGCTGGAAGTCGATCAACTGGCGGTGTCCATGACGCGCATGAAAGAGACCATCGCCAGCTTTCTCGACATTGCCGCCAGCCTCTCCGCCGAGACTCGCTTCGACGCCCTGCTACAGCGCGTACTGCAGGAAACCATCGGCATTGGCGGCGCCCACGGCGGCCTGCTGTACCTGATCGACGAAGAAAGCGGCCGCCTGGAGCTGCATGGCGTATTCCTTCAGGGACAGGCACAGCCCCTGGAAAGCAGCGGCCTGCATAATTACGAACGTGACGACCCCAGCCTGCCAGACTGGTTGCGCGGGCCGGCTAACGGTGGTGCCAGCAGCGTGGCATCGATCGGTTTCGATCAGGCCGGCGATTACCGCAAACTGCTGCAAAGTCTCGACAGCCCGCGTGTCCACCTCGTCGCCACCGGCCTGCACAACCGACGTGGTGAAACGGTTGGCGTGCAAGTGCTGATGCACTGCGACAGCGGTGAGGAAACCGACCTGATCATGCAGCGCCCCGAGCGCGTGGCGTTTATCGAAGCGGTATCCGGCGTCGCCGCGCTGTGCATCGAAAGCCAGCGCTTGCTGGAGCGCCAGCGCCAACTGCTCGATGCATTTATTCAGTTGATCGCAGGTGCCATCGACGCCAAAAGCCCCTACACCGGTGGGCACTGCCAGCGGGTCCCGGAAGTGACCTTGATGCTCGCCGAAGCAGCCGCTACCAGCGACGAGCCGGCGTTCCGCGACTATCGCCCCAGCGACGAGGACTGGGAAGCACTGCGCATCGCGGCCTGGCTGCACGACTGCGGCAAGGTCACCACACCCGAGTACGTGGTCGACAAGGCCACCAAACTGGAAACCCTGTACGACCGCATTCACGAAATACGCATGCGCTTCGAGGTGCTCAAGTGCACCGCCTGGATCGACTACTGGCGTGGCTGTGCAGGCGGCGGTGACGCCGTTGCTCTGGGCAAGACCCGCGACACCCAACTGGCCACGCTGGATGAGGAATTCGCCTTTGTCGCGCGCAGCAACCTCGGCGCCGAAGCCATGGCCGACGCCGACCTCGAACGCTTGCAGCACATTGCCCAGCGCACCTGGATGCGTACCCTGGATGACCGCCTTGGTGTGTCCTGGGAGGAACAGCAGCGCCAGGCTGCCTTACCGCCCGCCAGCCTGCCGGTCGAGGAAGCGCTACTGGCCGATAAGCCCGTACACCTGATCGCGCGGCCGAGCAGCGAGCTGATCGCCGAAGACAACCCCTGGGGCTTCAAGCTCGAAGTGCCGCTGCACAAGTTCAACCGTGGCGAATTGCACAACCTGAGCATCACCCGAGGCACCTTGACGGCCGAGGAGCGCTACATCATCAATCACCACATCGTGCAGACCATCCTGATGCTCAGCCACCTGCCCTTCCCCGCGCACCTGCGGCAAGTCGCCGAGATTGCCGGCGGGCACCACGAGAAGATGGATGGCAGTGGCTACCCGAAAGGCCTGACCCGCGAGCAGATGAGTCTGCCGGCCCGGATGATGGCCATCGCCGACATCTTCGAGGCACTCACCGCCGCGGACCGCCCCTACAAAAAGGGCAAACACCTGTCCGAATCGCTGGGCATCATGGCGGGCATGTGCCGCACCGGTCATATCGATCCACCGCTGTTCGGGCTTTTCGTGCGCGCAGGGATATACCGACGCTATGCCGAACGCTTTATGCGCCGTGAGCAAATCGATGAGGTGGATGAGGGAGCAATACTGGAAAAGGCGGGGGTAACGGAGTAATGCGTGGGATATAACGGCGCCTCTCGGACCTGCAGGGCGCAGGTCCGAGAGGCATCAGGCTTAAGCCTGATTGATCTCGTTTTCCGGGTACCAGACGTCGAGCAGCGGGCTGACGGTGTAGTCAACCAGCTCGTCACGGCCCTTGAGCCAGGCATCGACCGCAGCGCGTTGCTCTTCGCTGACCGAGCCACGCTTGCTCAGGCACACCAGACCGAAGTCATCGCCGCCCACATAGCCCAGACCGTTGGCGGTCATGGCGTCACGCAGGAACTGCTCGAGGAAGGCATCGATGGCCTCATCGCTCAAGCCTTCCTTGAAGTTCAGGTTCAACTCAAAACCCAACTCCTGGAATTCATCCACGCAGAGTTTCTTGCGCAGACGACGGGAACGGTTGGTAGCCATTGGAACAATCCTCACAGGTGATAAGCCGGCTACTTTAACAGCTTGCCTGCGCGCATGCCCGCCTGACGTGCAACGGATTGTCGCCACCTGCGCTTCGTCGCAGCCTGGTGCGCGCGGCAAAGCGGCTTGGGGCATAATGCGCGGCACCTTCCCGAACCGCAGTGGGACTCTTTATCCATGCCTTTTATCGTTACTCGCCAGGGCGTCCATTCCCTGATCACCGGCCTGTGCCATATCACCCTCACCAGCCTGCTCATCGCCCTGCCCGCCCAGGCGGCGGTGAAGAACACCCTGCCGCCCAGCGTGCAGAAGGCCCTGCAAACCAACAAGATCAGTACCCAGTCGATGTCTCTGGTCACCCTGCCGCTGACCGGCCCAGGGGCCAGCACCTATTTCAACGCCGATGTCTCGGTCAACCCGGCTTCAACCATGAAACTGGTGACCACCTATGCAGCGCTCGAACTGCTTGGCCCGACCTACCAGTGGAAGACCGAGTTCTACACCGACGGTCCACTCAAGGACGGCGTGCTCAACGGCAACCTCTACCTCAAGGGCGGCGGTGACCCCAAGCTGAATATGGAAAAGCTCTGGCTGCTGCTGCGCGACCTGCGCGCCAACGGCGTGCGCCAGGTTACCGGTGATCTGGTGCTCGACCGGAGTCATTTCCTGCAGCCGGAGCTGCCGGTATTCAACGACGATGGCGGCGATGCCAACAAACCCTACTTGGTGAGCCCAGACTCGCTGCTGGTCAACCTCAAGTCCTTGCGCTTTATCGCCCGCGCCGAGAACGGCAAGGTCCACATCGCCGCCGAGCCGCCAATCGCCGAAGTCAAAATCGACAACAAGGTCAAACTGTTACCGGCCGCCAAGTGCACCGGTTGGCCAGATGTGCGCTACAACCCGGTAAGCGAATTCGACGGTGTCAACGTGATCGTCACCGGCCAGCTCGCCGAAGGCTGCAGCGCCCAGACCTACCTGGCCCTGCTCGACCACCCGGGCTACGCCGCTGGCGCCATCCGCGCCATCTGGCAGGAATTGGGCGGTAGCATCCTGGGCCAAACCCGCAGTGCCAGCGTGCCAGATGACGCACGCCTGCTGGCACGCAGCTTCTCCCCGGACCTGGTGGAGATCATCCGCGACATCAACAAGTACAGTAACAACACCATGGCTCGGCAGTTGCTGCTAAGCATCGGCGCGAAGTTTCGCAACGAGGCCGATGGCGACGATGCCAAGGCCGCACAACGGGTGATCCGCGATTGGCTGGCGCGCAAGGGCATTACCGCGCCGCAACTGGTGATCGAAAACGGCTCGGGCCTGTCGCGTGATGAGCGCATCAGTGCCCGGGAAATGGCCAAGATTCTCCAGGCCGCCTGGCAGAGTCCCTACGCCGCCGAGTTCATCAGCTCAATGCCGCTGGTGGCCATGGACGGCACCATGCGCCGGCGCCTGCGCAACTCGGCGCTGGTGGGCCAGGCGCACATCAAGACCGGCACCTTGAACAACGTCCGCGCCATCGCCGGCTTCAGCCGCGACAACAACGGCAACAGCTGGGCCGTGGTGGCGATCCTCAACGATCCCAAGCCCTGGGGCGCCTCATCGATCCTCGACCAGGTGCTGATTGACCTGTACCGCCAACCCCAGGCAGCGCCCAAACGCTGATACAACGAAAAACGCCCCGCGATTGCGGGGCGTTTTTTATGGCCATGCCCCAATTGAATGTTGCATGGGCAGCTTGGGCCGAGCGGCAAGCTGTGTAGGGTGCGCCGCGCGCACCAGGGTTCTGCAGGCTGCGCCGGTGCGCACGGCGCACCCTACGGCTCGACTGTCATGGGTTTATTACTGCGCCTGCAAACGCCAGGCGCGGTGGATCTTCGGGTTGCGGGCGTAGTCAGGGTCCAGGGTCTGGGCGCTGATCTCCTCCACCGCATAGCGCTGCAGCACGTCCGCCTCGAGCTGGAACTTGCGGAAGTTGTTGGAGAAGTACAGCACGCCACCCGGCGCCAGCCGCGCCATGGCCAGGTCGAGCAGGCGTACGTGATCGCGCTGCACATCGAACACGCCCTCCATGCGCTTGGAGTTGGAGAAGGTCGGCGGGTCGATAAAGATCAGGTCGTACTCGCCGCTGTCGGCTTCCAGCCAGGCCATCACATCGCCCTGCTCCAGGCGGTTCTTGTCGGAGAAACCATTGAGTGAGAGGTTGCGCCGCGCCCAGTCCAGGTAGGTCTTCGACAGGTCGACGCTGGTGGTGTTGCGCGCCCCACCCTTGGCCGCATGCACGGTGGCCGTGGCGGTGTAGCAGAACAGGTTGAGAAAGCGCTTGCCGGCGGCCTCACGCTGAATGCGCAGGCGCATCGCGCGGTGGTCGAGGAACAGCCCGGTGTCCAGGTAATCGGTCAGGTTGACCAACAACTTGACGCCGCCCTCACTGACCTCCATGAACTGGCCCTGGGTGCTCTGGCGCTGGTACTGCTTGGTGCCAGCCTGGCGCTCGCGGCGCTTGATCACCACCTTGCTCTTGTCGATACCAAGCGCCTGGGGCAGCGCGGCCAGGGCATCGAACAGGCGTGCCTGGGCCTTTTCCGGATCGATGGACTTAGGCGCGGCGTATTCCTGCACATGCACCCAGTCGTGGTACAGATCCACTGCCAGGGCGTATTCCGGCATGTCGGCGTCATACACGCGGTAGCAGGTGATGCCTTCGCGCTTGGCCCACTTGCCCAACTGCTTGAGGTTCTTTTGCAGGCGGTTGGCGAACATTTGTCCGCCTTCGCTGAGGCGCGCCAGCTCCACCACCGGCGAGGTGACCGGCGCAGGTTTGATCGGATTGCCGTTCTTGTTCAGCTTCGGCGCTTCAACCACTTCTTCAGGCTGAGCACTGGCCAGCTCGCGCTCGACCTGGCGCTGCGCCGGAGTACGCCGCTCGCCGGTAACGAACTGATCCGGCAGCACCTTGATCAGCAACAGCTTGCACGGCAAGGCACCGTTCCAGAAGGCGTATTGCTTGTGGCTGCGAATGCCCATGCGCTTGCCCAGGTCAGGGGCGCCGGTGAACACCGCGGCCTCCCAGCCCATGCACGCCTGGCGCAGACGCTCACCCAGGTTCTGGTAGAGGTACAGCAGGCTGGCTTCGTCACCCAGACGCTCGCCATAGGGTGGGTTACAGATCACCAGGCCTTTCTGGTTCTGGTCCGGGCGCGGTTCAAAGGTGGCCACCTCGCCCTGGTACACCTTGACCCAGTCACCCATGCCAGCGCGCTCGATGTTATTGCGCGCCGGCTGGATCAGTCGCGGGTCGGCTTCATAGCCGCGAATCCACAACGGTGGCTTGGCCATACCCGCGGCGGCGCGCTGCTCAGCCTCGGCATGCAGGCGGCTCCAGATGGCCGGCACATGCCCCAGCCACTGGCTGAACCCCCACTGCTGGCGAGTCATGTTCGGCGCCACATCGGCGGCAATCATCGCCGCCTCGACCAGGAAGGTGCCCACCCCACACATCGGGTCGGCCAGGGCGCCGCCCTCGGCGGCAATGCGCGGCCAGCCGGCACGAATCAGCACGGCGGCGGCGAGGTTTTCCTTGAGCGGCGCAGCGCCCTGCTGCAGGCGGTAGCCGCGCTGGTGCAGGCTGTGGCCGGAGAGGTCGAGCGACAGAATCGCTTCGCCGCGGTCCAGGCGCAGGTGCACACGCATATCGGGGTTGAGCTTGTCCACCGAAGGCCGTGTGCCGTCGGCCTGGCGCAGCTTGTCGACAATCGCATCCTTGACCTTGAGCGCGCCGAAGTGGGTGTTGTCGATGCCCGAACCATTACCACTGAACTCCACCGCCAGGCTGCCCGCCGGGTCCAGGTGCTCGAACCAGTCCACCTCCAGCACGCCCTCGTACAGGCTCTCGGCATCGCGCACCGGGAAGCGCGCCAGCACCAGCAACACGCGGTTGGCCAGGCGTGACCACAGGCACAACCGGTAGGCGGTCTCCAGCGAGCCCAACCCGCGAATCGCCGAGGTGTGCTCGCGGGCCTCTTCCAACCCAAGCTGGCCGGCCTCTTCAAGCAGCAGACCCTCCAGGCCTTTGGGACAGGTGAGGAAGAGTTCGTGACGATCCGACATTAGGTTATCCAGTGCTAAGCAAAAAGGGGCCGCCGTAGCGGACTACACAGCCAAAATAAGTGACGAAGCGTTGCAAAGCGACACTTCGTCGGAATAAGTAACGCCTGCAATCACGAGCAATTCGCAATGGCAGTGTGCAAGCATGCAACCGGCAAACGCCCGGCCCACTAGCGCTCGCGGCAGCCCATCAGGGTTTCGCTCATGCCCCCTTATGGCTGTGGTCACAAAAGCATTACGTGCTTATGACAAAACGATCATTCACAGGGCTCTACGCATTCGATAGAAATCAACCCAGGTCATGGCTGCAACGGTCATGACACGGAGACCGCCACGCCGGCAGCGGGCTCCATCGGCAGACCTTCTGCCCGACCTCGCCGTGAGGTCACCAGGACATAACAGTCAACATTGAGGGCTACACCCTATGAGAAGACTTAAGCGTGATCCTTTGGAAAGAGCTTTTTTGCGCGGCTATCAATACGGCATCAACGGCAAATCCCGCGAATTGTGTCCATTTACCCTCCAGTCTGTGCGGCAGGCCTGGTTGAACGGCTGGCGTGAAGGGCGCGGCGACAACTGGGACGGACTGACCGGCACCGCTGGCATCCATCGACTCAACGAACTCCACGCGGTCGGCTGACACCCGCCCCAACGACTTCACCAAGCCCGCTCCCCCAGAGCGGCGGGCGCAAGCCCAGAGGGCTCCTTAGAGGAGCCCTTTTTATTGCCTGCCGTTAAACACCTGCACGCGGCAAACCGGCAATGGCATCGACCGCCTGACGAATCAACGCCGGGCCCTTGTAAATAAACCCGGAATAAATCTGTACCAGGCTCGCGCCTGCGGCGATCTTCTCAGCCGCATGCCGACCTTCGGTAATCCCACCCACGGCAATGATCGGCAAACGCCCCGCCAACTCACCAGCCAACACCTGAACGATGTGCGTGCTCTTGTCGCGTACCGGTGCGCCCGACAGGCCACCCGCTTCGTCGCCCCACTCCAAGCCTTTGACACCGTCACGGCTAAGGGTGGTGTTGGTGGCGATAACCGCATCCATCCCCGCCTCGACCAGAGCACGGGCCACCTCAATGGTTTCCTCGTCGCTCATGTCCGGGGCAATCTTGATCGCCAGGGGCACACGCTTGCCGTGCAGCGCGGTGAGCGCCTCCTGGCGCTGACGCAAGGCGTCGAGCAGCTGGCGCAGCGAATCGCCGAACTGCAGGCTGCGCAGGCCCGGTGTATTCGGCGAGCTGACGTTGACCGTCACATAGCTGGCATGGGCGTAGACCTTGTCCAGGCACAACAGGTAGTCATCGACTGCGCGCTCAACCGGGGTGTCAAAGTTCTTGCCGATGTTGATACCCAGCACACCGCGATAACGCGCCGCCTGCACACGCGCCAACAGGTGATCGACGCCCAGGTTGTTGAAGCCCATGCGATTGATGATCGCCTCGGCTTCGGGCAAACGAAACAGACGTGGTTTGGGGTTGCCCGGTTGCGGCCGTGGCGTGACGGTACCGATCTCGACGAAGCCGAAACCCAACTGAGCGAAACCGTCGATGGCGTCACCGTTCTTGTCCAACCCAGCCGCCAGCCCGACCGGGTTGGCGAACTCCAGGCCCATGACCTGTACCGGCAGGCTGGCCGGCGTCTTGGTCAACACGCGATTGAGCCCCAAGCGGCCGCCCGCACCGATCAGGTCGATCGACAATTCGTGGGAGGTTTCCGGGGACAGTTTGAACAGCAGCTCGCGGGCCAGGTTGTACATGGGCAGGCTTAGCTCGTGTAGGGATTAAATCGAAGCCGGCGATTATACAGCCCAGGTGCCCTTGCAGGCGAGGCGCGCCCGGCTCAGCGGTCCAGCCGACGCAGTTCGAGCAACTCGCCCTTGTCACTGAATGTCAGTTCAAACGCGCCGTACACCCCCTCATGGGTGAGGTACGGACGGAAATGCCGCGCAGCAATACTGACACGACGACCGTCGCGCGAATGGGCCATAATCCGCTCCGCGCGGCCCTCATAGACGGCAAGTAGACGCTCGGCAGGCAATGCAAGATCCAGGACGAGACTGGGCATGGAGACACCGTACAAATGAATAAGATAAGTTTGCCACAGCAACGTCCCGGCCGATCAGCCGATTTGCCCGGCAAAGCCTGTGCAGGGGCCAAAGGGCTCTGCCACACTACGAGTACCTGTGGAATTCGTAGTCGTTTATGACCCTCTCCGAGCAACCCCCATCGCTCAGCTCACGCCTCACAGCCCTTGCCCAACGCCTGGGCTTTATCGGCCGTGCGCCACGGCAGATTCTGGAGCGCGCGAGCCATCTGCACCTGCCCTTCGTGGCCTTGCCGCCACTGCGCGAAAGCATCTGCTGGCAGGACGGCCCGCCCCTGCAGCGCCTGGCAGAGCTGCCACGCGGCGCCCTCTCCGGGCCGGTGCAGGAAGACAAGGCGCAAGCCCATGCCATGCTGGTACGGGTGATCGAGCAGGAACAGCGTGAGCTGGCAAATTTCGATCTGCGCCTGATCGATGGCCTCAGCGGCGTGAGCAGCGAACAGGCTGTGTGTAGCAGCTTCGAGCAGTACGGCAGCATGCCCTGTTGCCGAACAGTGCGAATCATCAGCTACAAGGATTTCGTGCGCAGCATCAGCCTGGCACTGCCACGCTTTCTCGCCGGTGAGCAGATTCAGCTGCGCCAGGCCGACTGGCGTGGCGCACGCGTGTTCTGGGCCGGCGAGCTGCACCCCGAAGCCTTCGCCTGCGCAGTGGCCTACGCCCGCCGCCGCGCCATGGAAGTAAACCTGCCCGCCGCCCTGACCCACTATCGCCTGAGCCAAACCGGGCTGAGCGATCTGCAGCGCTGCTACCACGTCCTGGCAATGCCTGCCGCCGCCTGGAGCGACCCAGCATTCATGGCGCTGCTGCTCGACAACCGCCTGCCCTACGCACGCCTGTCGTTGCTACGCGGCGCAGGGGCACCGGAATTCCTCCTGCTGCCCAAACAGTCGGCGGAGGCCACGGCCCTGGGTGAAGGTCTGCGCCTGGCTGGCGCGCCAGATGTCTTGCCCTACCTGCAAAGCCATCCCTGATAGGCGCAGCGCAGCAACACTGACAAGGTGCTAGACGCTGCAGAGCCTTCTCCCGGGTTTCGCGGTGCTCAACCCAGGCTACTGGTGTGCGCTTGTCAAAACAGAGCCGACGCCCTGCATCAAAGCGAGGCTGCAAGCTCAGTCAGTGCTGCCCTCGCTTTTGCCTAATTCGTCCAGCACCGCCTGGTGACGACTCGACCATTCAGCCAAGGAAATACCGCTGCTCTTAAGCAGTTCAGGGTTGCATTTGACCAGATAGACAGCCGCCTTCTGTGCCGAATCCGCCACCTTGAGTTCCAATGCCTGTCGGTCGAGCGGGCCTTCATAGGCAATCCAACGGCTGAACTCCTCAAACACACTGCAGACCTTCTCGAAATCCTCGTCGTGCATCTTCTGCCAACCGTTTTCGATGTTCTCCAGGCGTTTGGGTTTTATCCCGACTATTTCCGCAAAGGCCGGCCGACTCAATCCCATCAGCTCGCGCAAGCCTCGGAGCCGTTCGCCCGCAGTAAACAGAAAGCGCTTCTTCGTCATCGTTAATCCAGCCTTGACGGAAAACCAGCACGCCACTAACTTACTAACCACTAGTAAATTGAGCCAAGCAAAGAAAAGACAATCCTGAGAAATACAGGCTAGTCGAGGAGGTCGTAATGGTGCAGGAAGCCGCATGAAAGTGGAAGAACTGGCCCCCGACCTATTCGCAGATTGCCCTCGCTATCTCACCCCGCAGCGCTTCGCTGAACTGGCAAGCCTGCAGAAGCAGCAGAACATGGTGACGCAGTGGATTGACGACGGCGCGCTGCCCACGCGTTGTTTCGGCAAGTATCGCTTGATCGATATCCAGACGCTGATCCAGCGCCTCAACCAAGCCCAAGGAGTACAAGGATGAAGGACGTATGCCTATCACAAGTGTGCTTGCATGCGGCGGACCTGGTACGCGGCAAGGTTATTCACCTACGCGATGAAGAACGCGCCGTCTTTGAAGCCTTTTCAGTGATCGGCTACGTGCACTTCCAACCCAGCCAACACTCCAACGCCCTCACCCTGTGCAGTTGCCGTCACCCGGCGTTGTTCGAGTTCTATTTTTACTATCGCTGGTTACCGAGCAATCTGGACCTGTTCAGACTGCCCCCAGAGTTGCGCCAGAACGAGTTTGCTTAGGGTCTGCCATGACGTACGTGTGCTGGCGCTTCCATCGGCATTGAGTTTTCTCCCGGCTTCCGCGGTGCTCAACCCAGGCTACCTGCCTGGCATTCGCTTTTATTCAGGCAAAAAAATCCCCGCCAGTGGCGGGGATCAAGTCAGCTCGTCAGGCTCAGTGCTTGGGCAGGCCGGACTGGCCGCTCTGTGCCAGGTCCATCAGCTCGCGGTTGGCCACGGCGTACATGGCGTAGTCGGTGCCGCTGGCAGCGCGCAGTTCGCCGAGCATGACCTTCCAGCGATCAACCAGGCGACGGTGCTGTTCCAGCCAGATCTGCATGCGTGCTTCGATGTCCGACGGCGCGTCGGCCATCTGCAGTACCGAGACGGTGATCGCCCGCTGCTGCCAGTCGAGGTCGTCGCGGAAGGCTTCGCGGGCCAGGGCCTGCCAGTTGTTTTCCACCGGCAAACCGGTGATCTGCTGCAGGTACCAGGACAGCTCCAGGGTGCCGCCGACAGCGAAGTAGGCCGCTGCCACCTGGGCCGGTTCCTGCCCGGTGAGGTCTGCCGCTTCGATGATCGGCAACAACGTGTAGAGGTGGCTGGTGCCGGCCACTACACGGGCCAGTACTTCCGGCACGCCCGCTTCGGCGTAGGCCTGGTAGCGCGCCAGCCACTGCTCGCGGGCCGGGCCTTCGAGCAACTCGTCCAGGCGCAGGGCCAGGGCCTCGACACGCGGGGCGAAGTGGGCCACGTCGCCAGCCGCATCCAGCTCGTTGCGCCGGCTGCGCAGGAACCAGCGCGTGGCGCGGCGGCCCAGGCGCATCAGCTCATCCATCATCTGCAACTGCAACTCGGCCGGCACCTGGTAATCCAGCGCCTCGATCTGCTTCCACCATTGCGGCAGACGGAATACGTCACGCACGATGACATAGGCGCCTGCGACATTCGCCGCGCTCATGCCGGTGGACTCCTTCAGACGCTGCACGAAGGTGATGCCCATGTGGTTGACCAGGTCGTTGGCGATCTGCGTGCTGACGATCTCGCGCTTGAGTCGATGGCGGCGCATGGACTCACCGAAGGTCTCGGCCAGCAGCGGCGGGAAGGCCGTTTCCATCTCGCGGGCCAGGTACTCGTCATCCGGTACCTGGGACTTGAGCAGCGACTCCTTGAGGTCGATCTTGCTGTAGGAGATCAACACCGACAATTCCGGACGTGTCAGGCCCTGACCTTTGGCGGCGCGCTCGTTGAGCTCTTCGTCAGCGGGCAGGAACTCCAGGGCGCGATCGAGTTTGCCAGCGCCTTCCAACGCGGCCATCAGGCGCTTGTATTCGCCCAGGCGTTCGCGGGCACGGCGCTCGGCCAGGGACAATGCCTGGGTCTGCTTGTAGTTGTTGCCCAACACCAGGCCACCGACGGCGTCGGTCATCTCGGCCAGCAGGACGTTGCGCTGCTTGCCGGTCATGTCACCGGCGGCGACGATCTCGTTGAGCAGGATCTTGATGTTCACTTCGTGGTCGGAGCAGTCCACACCACCGGCGTTGTCGATAAAGTCGGTGTAGCTGGCACCGCCATTGAGGCCGTATTCGATGCGCCCCAGCTGGCTCATGCCCAGGTTGCCGCCCTCGCCTACCACCTTGGCGCGCAGCTCGCGACCGTCGACACGCAGGGTGTCGTTGGCCTTGTCGCCCACATCGGCGTGGCTTTCTTTGCTCGACTTGACGTAGGTGCCGATACCGCCGTTCCAGATCAGGTCGACCGGTGCCTTGAGCAGCGCGTTGAGCAGCTCGTTGGGCGCCAGCTTGTCGGCACTGATGTCGAAGCGTGCCTTCATCTGGGCGCTGATCGGGATGCTCTTGGCGCTGCGCAGGAAGATCCCGCCGCCGTCGGACATCAGCGTGCTGTCATAGTCGGCCCAGCTCGAACGCGGCAGCTCGAACAGGCGCTTGCGCTCGGCGAAGCTCTTACCGGTGTCCGGATTCGGGTCGATAAAGATATGCAGGTGGTTGAACGCGGCTACCAGTTGCAGCTTGTCCGACAGCAGCAGGCCGTTGCCGAATACGTCGCCGGCCATGTCGCCGATGCCGATCACCGTGATGCTGTCTTTCTGCACGTCGATGCCGCGCTCGCGGAAGTGACGCTGCACCGAGACCCAGCCGCCCTTGGCGGTGATGCCCATGCCCTTGTGGTCGTAACCGGCCGAGCCGCCCGAGGCAAAGGCATCGCCCAACCAGAAGTCGTATTCCGCGGCAATGCCGTTGGCAATATCGGAGAAGGTGGCTGTGCCTTTGTCGGCCGCGACAACCAGGTAGGGGTCGTCCTGGTCATGCCGTACCACGTTGACCGGCGGCACCACGGCACCCTCTTTGAGGTTGTCGGTGATGTCGAGCAGGCCGCTGATAAAGATGCGGTAGCAGGCGATGCCCTCGGCCAGTATCTCGTCGCGGCTACCGCCGACCGGCATACGCCGCGGGATGAAACCACCCTTGGCGCCCATGGGCACGATCACCGCGTTCTTCACCTGCTGCGCCTTGACCAGGCCAAGCACCTCGGTACGGAAGTCCTCTTCACGGTCCGACCAGCGCAAGCCACCCCGGGCCACGTCGCCAAAGCGCAGGTGTACGCCCTCGACGCGCGGCGAGTAGACGAAGATTTCAAACTTCGGCACCGGCTTGGGAATCTCCGGGATCGCCCGCGGGTTGAGCTTGAAGCTGAAGTAGGCCTTGCTCTGACCATTGCTGTCGGTCTGGTAGAAGTTGGTGCGCAGGGTGGCTTTGATCAGGTCCAGGTAGCGCCGCAGGATGCGGTCTTCGTTGAGTACCGCAACGTTCTCCAGCGCACCGAGAATCGCCTGCTCAAGCTTCTGCTGCTTGCCTTCCAGGTCATCGCTGGTGAGTTTGCGCGCCAGGTAGAAGCGTGTCTTGAACAGGCGCACCAGCTCCTTGGCGATATCGGCATGGTTGACCAGGGTGCTGGCGATATAGCCCAGGTCGAAGCCCAGACGGATCTGCTTGAGGTAACGCGCATAGGCACGCAGCAGCGCGACATCGCGCCAAGGCATGGCGGCGGTCAGCACCAGACGGTTGAAGGCATCGTTTTCGGCGTCGCCGCCGACGATGTGCACGAAGGCATCCTGCAGGGTGTCGTTGAGCTGCTGGATATCAACATTCAGGCCTTCGGCATAGGTGAAGGCGAAGTCGTGAATCCAGAACTCGCGGCCGTTCTGCTGGTGCAGGCGATAGGGGAATTCGCCCAGCACGCGCAGGCCGAGGTTCTCCAGAATCGGCAGCACGTCGGACAGCGGCAGCGGTGTGTCGGCGTGGTAGAGCTTGCAGTGCAACTGCTGATCGCCCTGACTCAACGGCTGGTAGAAGCTCATCACCAGAGGCCGCTCAGCGCTCAGGCTAAGCAGGTGCTGCATGTCGACCACCGCCGAGTGCGGGGCAAAACGCTCGCGGTAACCGGCCGGGAAGCCACCCGGGAAGTCGGTCAGCACACGGGTGCCCTGGGCTTCGCCGAGGCTTTCGACCATCAGCGCCACATAGTCGTCCTGCCACGAACGGCAGGCCTGGATTACTTCTTTCTCCAGACGCGCCGGGTCGATCTGGGTCTTGTTCTTCGGGTCCACCCGCAGAATGAACTGCACCCGCGCCAGCACGGACTCGGAGAAGAACGTCCAGAACTCGCAGTCGGTGGCCTGCAGGCGCTCCATCAGCACCTGCTGGATTTTCAGGCGAGTCTCGGTGGAGTACACGTCGCGCGGCACATAGGCCAGGCAGTAGCAGAAACGGCCGTACGGATCGCGCCGCAGGAATACGCGAATCTTGTTGCGCTCCTGAATCTGCACGATGGATAGAGCGGTATTGAACAGCTCATCGACCGGGGTCTGGAACAGGTCGTCGCGCGGCAGCACTTCGAGAACCTGGGCCAGTTCCTTGCCGAGGTGCGCCTTGGCATCGAAGCCCGAACGCTGCTCGATCAGATCGACCTTGCGGCGAATGTAGGGGATGTCCCACACGCTCTGGGCATACACCGCCGAGGTGTAGAGCCCCATAAAGCGGCATTCCTTGACCACTCGGCCTTTGCTGTCCAGCTCGCGGATGGAGACGAAATCCGGGTAGGCCGGACGGTGTACGCGACTCGGCACGGCGGCCTTGGCGAACGACAGCAGCAGCGGCTCACGCAGGTAGCTGACCGCTTCCGGCTCGATATGCAGCTCTTCGGCACTCAGGCCGCTGCGCAGGCGCTTGGACAGGCCGAGCAGGGAGCTGGCGTCATAGACCATGGCGCCGCCGTCGGCGGCATCGGCCACGCTGAACTCTTCATAACCGAGAAAGGTGAAGTGGTCTTCGAGCAGCCACTTGAGGTAGACCCGTACTTCCTCGAGGTCAGCGCCATCGAGTTGCACACCGGCCTGCCCAGGCTTGAGCTTGCCCAGCCAGGTGAGCAGTTCCTGGGCCTTGGCTTTCATCGGCTGGAAGTCCGCGACACTCAGGCGCACTTCTTCGAAGACTTCGTGCAGCGCGGTTTCCAGCGCACGCAGCTCACTGGCCGTAGCGCAGCGGTTGATCTCCAGGAACATCAGGGCTTCCTGCAGGATGCCCTCGCCCTGGGCGCCTTTCGGCAGGATTTCCAACAGCTCGCCCTTGGCATCACGGCGCACGCTGAACACGCTGTTCTGCAAGGTGTAAATGCTGTAACCGCGACGGTTGAGCTCCATGCGCACCGAGTCGACCAGGAACGGGATGTCGGCGTGGAGGATTTCAACGGCGGTGTGAGTCGACTGCCAGCCGTGCTTCTCGTAATCGGGGTTGAAGGCACGAACCTCGGCGTGGGCGTGATCGAAGCGCTCCAGCAACCGCCAGGACGACAGGGTGCAACCGACCAGGTCGGACAGGCGACGCTGGGTGAGTTCGTCCAGGGCAATGATGCCGAAGAATTGCTCGGCGAACAGGCCCACTTGTGGCAACGCCTGTTCACTGACGTGCTGTGCCAGGGCCGCTTGCAGTTGATGCTGGAAGTCGGCTTTGCTGGCCGCCGTAAAGAACGCCATGGTTTTGCTCCGTTTGGCTCGTGATTCGACTGGGGCAGTCGCAGGTCATGACCGCTGCCGTTACGCTGTAGTTCAACGTTAGTCCATGAAGCGCCGATTACATGCTCGAACGCTCAATGAGGTAGGCGACAGGGGCGACCCGCTGGTCACATTTGCGCGACGAGCTTAACGACTACAGGTGGGGCAGCGCTTGTAAGCCTGCGACATTTTGTTTCACCCCACGCACCAACTCAGTGCTAAAGGCGGTTATCGCCCCACGCAAGTTCCTACGCAACGCCTGTAAGAGCGCCGCCCCGGCGCGAAGCGTTTGGGCAATCTGACAACTAATGGGGCCTAACGGTGGAGTCTGGCATCGTAGGCTACGTGGTGTATCCCGTAGGGTGCGCCGTGCGCACCAACGCGGGCCACAGATGTCCTGTAGGAGACCCGCCTCGGGGCGAAGCGATTGCAGCCATCCAGTGAAATAGACGGTGTTGCACAGCATTCGTCGCGGGGCGCGACTCCTACAAAAGCATCGGTGCAGTGCAACACTGTGGCGACATAGCCTCAGTTACCGCGCATGGCTTCGGGCAATGCCAGGACGATCTGCGGAAACACGGTGATCAGCACGGCCGCCAGAACCAGCAGCAGGAAGAATGGAAAGCTGGCCTTGGCCACCGTCCACAGGTTGTGCCCGGTGAGATTCTGGATGACGAACAGGTTGAAACCCACCGGCGGGGTGATCTGCGCCATCTCGACCACCAGGATGACGAAGATACCGAACCACAGCAGATCAATGCCCGCCGCCTGCACTGCAGGCAGCACCACGGCCGTGGTCAGCAGAATGATCGAGATGCCATCCAGAAAGCAGCCCAGGGCGATAAAGAACAGCGTCAGGGCGAGCAGCAGCACATAGGGTGACAGCTGCTTGGCGATGATCCAGTCGGCCAGCGCTGAAGGCAGGCCGGTGAAACTCATGGCCGAGGTCAGGTAGGCCGCACCGAGCAGGATAAAGAAGATCATGCAGGAGGTGCAGACCGCGCCCATCAGGCTGGCCATAAAGGTTTCGCGGGTTAGCGCGCCGGAGCACAGGGCAATCAGCAGCGCTCCGACCACACCGACGGCTGCAGCCTCGGTGGCCGTGGCAATACCGGCATAGATCGAGCCGATCACCGCCACGATCAGCCCCAGCACCGGGATCAGCAGCTTGGCGCGGCGCAGCTTTTCCATAAAGGGCAGAGCCGCGCCCTCCTCCGGCAACTGGTCGCGGTTGAACGCGGCCCAGAGCATGAGGAAACCGGAGAAGATCACCAGCAGCAGCAAGCCCGGCAGGATACCGGCGATAAACAGGCGAGAAATCGACACCTGCGCCGCCACGCCATAAACGATCATCATGATCGACGGCGGAATCAGCAACCCCAGGGTCCCGGCGCCGGCCAGCGAGCCCATGGCGATCGCCTCCGGGTAGCCGCGTGATTTCAGCTCGGGCAGGGAGATCCGCCCGATGGTCGCGGCGGTGGCGGCCGAGGAGCCACTGACGGCAGCGAACAACCCGCAGCCGAACACGTTGACGTGCAACAGCCGGCCCGGCAAACCACGCATCCAGGGCGCCAGGCCATTGAACATGTCTTCGGACAGGCGCGTGCGGTAGAGAATCTCACCCATCCAGATAAACAGCGGCAAAGCGGTCAGGGTCCAGCTGGCGCTCGAGGCCCAACTGGTGGAGGCCAGAATCGAACCCGCCGGCGCACCGCCGAACAGCTCCATGCCGAGGATGCCGACGCCCAGCAGCGACAGCGCCACCCAGACGCCCCCACCCAGCAGCACCAACAGGGCCACCAGCAGAGTCAGGGTTATTAGTGTGTAGTCCACGGTTCACTCACTGATGCAAGGCGGCAACTGCCGCGTGGAAAGGTAAGGAGTCACTCACTCATCACGCCGTCGGCGTCGGCCGCTTCGAAACGCTGTCCGCGGCAGGTCAGCCACAGGCGCTCGGCCATGGCCACCGAGAGAATCAGCGTGCCGAGCACCATGGGCAGTTGCGGCAGCCACATGGGAATGGGCAGCAAGCCCGATGACACTTCCTTGAATTCATAGGACTCAAGCACGAACAGCGCGCAATACCAGGCCAGGTACAGGGCGATCAACAAACCGACCAGGGTGCTCAGCACATCAGCCGCGCGCTGCCCGCCAGGGGGTAGCAGGCGATACAGCAATTCGACGCGAATGTGTGCGCCGCGCTGCAGCGCATAAGGCAGTGCCAGAAAACCTGAAGCGGCCATGGCGTAAGCAGCGAACTCATCGGCTGCCGGCACCATGCTGCCGAGCTGGCGCGCGACTATCTGGGCCACCACCAGCAGGCAGATAAGGACGAGAAATACACCGGACAACCACCCGGACAGGGTGTAGAGCTTGTGCAATGGGGTCATGACGCGCCTCCCAGGCAAGTGCTTGAAACGACCCGGCGGCAGGGCTGCCGACAGGTCGCAGGAATCAGCGCGCGTAGGCGTCAAGGATCGCCTGACCATCGGCACCGGCACGCTTGAGCCACTCATCCGTCATGGCCTTGCCGATGCCCTCGAAACCGCTTTCGACCGCAGCCGGCGCCTGCTCGGCGACCTGCATGCCATTGTCAGCAAGCGTCTTCACCAACTCGCTGGTTTTCTCCTCGGCAATCGCCCAACCGCGCTGCTCGGCACGCTCGGCAGCGGCCACCACAGCGGCCTGGGTGGCATCAGGCAGGCGGGCGAAGGCCCGTGCGTTGACGATCACGAAGTTCTTCGGAATAAAGGCTTTGACGTCGTAGTAATAAGTGGAGAAATCCCAGGCCTGGGAGTCAACGCCCGTGGTGGGCGAGGTCAGCATGCCGGTGATCATGCCGGTGCTGAATGCCTGGGGAATCTCGCCAGTCTGGATGATCGTCGGCACGGCGCCCATCAGCTCGGTCATGCGTGAGGTGGCCGGGTTGTAGGCGCGGAATTTCATGCCTTTGAAATCGTCCATGCTGCTGATCGGCGTCTTGCTGAAGATGCTCTGCGGCGACCAGGGCATGGCGTACAGCAGCTTGATGCCCTGCTTGGCCAGGCGTTCTTCCACCGCCGGACGGCTGGCGGCCCACAAGGCCTGGGCCTGCTCATAGTTACGGGCCAGGAAGGGCACGCTGTCGATCTCGAAGATCGGGTCTTCGTTACCCAGCACCGACATCAGCACATCGCCCACCTGCACCTGACCGGTCTGCACCGCGCGTTTGACTTCCGGGCGCTTGAACAGCACCGAGTTGGCGTGGATACGAATCTGCAGTTCGCCGCCGCTGGCTTGTTCCACGTCCTGGGCGAATTCCTTGGCCACGGTGGTGATGAAATTGCCGTCCGGTTGCTCGACGCTCATGTTCCAGCGCTCGGCGGCCTGGGCACAGAGGCTGCTCAGGCCCAGTACGCAGGCGATGGCCGAGAGGGCGAAACGCGATGGGGTGCTCTTCATGGAGGTGCTCCTGATCATTGTTGTGAACGCGCGGGCGGCGTCGTGGGAAGACGATTTCGAGTCTCAGCGCATCGCCCAGGGCTGTCCAACTAGAAAAACCGGGGGGCACATGATCGAAAATCGTTATGAGACGAAATAAGGCGAAATCAGCACAGGCGCACCAGCACGGAGCATGACATTCGCCATGTCCCGGCCTGCCTCAGAGGAAGCTAACAGGCTGTTGAAAAACTACCTGCGTTGCCATCGCGGCGTTAAAAACAGGCCGGGACGCGGCGTCTCAAAATGCTCATTTACAGCTCGTAAACTCGAGTGCGAGCCCAGTCCGTTTTTCGCCTGTTTTTGTGGGGCCGCCATCGGTATTGCGCTGGCTGCCTCGCCTACGTTTTTCAACGGCCTGCTCACCGCCGGGTTCAGGTCGCGCGCGGATCAGGCGCTTTTCTGCTCGCCGCTGGGTACTGCCATGGCCATCATGGCGCCGCCCATCTGCTCGGCGTAGTCCTGCAGCACCTCACCCGCCAGGGCGATGATGTCCTCGCTCAACTCCAGGCCGACACCGGTACGCCAGGTCGCAACGACCGGCAACGGCGGCGGCTCGGGGACGTCATCGAGAATGGTCAGCAGACCCTGCTTGAGCTCATCGCTGACCAGCGCTGGCGGCAGCGCGCCGACGCCAAAACCATCACGGATCAGCCGGGTCATGGCGGCAATCGAGTTCACGCAACTGATGCGCGGCGCGCTGACATTGCCGGCATGCAGCAGGTTGAGGATGTCCTGATGAGGCCGTGAGTTCTTCGAGAAGGTAATGATGCGTTCGCGCGCCAGTTCGTCCATGGCGGCGTAGGAGCGGTGGTACAGCGAGCCCGTGGGGACGATCCAGCGCACCGGAAAACTGGCCATTTCCAGGTTGCGTACGCTGCTGTCATGAACCATGTCGGTCTGGAAAATGATGTCCAGATAACCTTTTTGCAACTGCTCGCTGAGGTTGCGCGCGGTATCGGCGGTCAGTTCGATCTCCACCGCCGGGTAGCGCTCCATGATCTTTGTTACCAACGGACTCAGCCAGGTGTGGATGACCGTATCCATCGCCCCCACCCGAATCCGCCCGCGCACGCTGCCGGTGTCGCTGATCGACTGTTTGAGCGCCTGCAGGGTGTCGAGCATGCGCTCGGCATATTCGAGCACCTTCTGCCCTTCCGGGGTCAGGGAAACGCCCTTGGAATCACGCAAAAACAAGCGGGTGCCCAGCTCATCCTCCAGCGCTGCAATGCGGCTTGAGATGGACGCCTGGGTACTGAAGAGCTTTTCCGCGGTCAGGCGAAAACTCTTCAGGCGGGCCACCCAAACGAAGGTTTCGAGAAATCTGAGGTTCATGGAGCAACGCCTGTGCTGAGCCGGACGGAACCCCACTCACTGCAGGGCTTATACCCTTTAAACACAGCAGGTTGTATGCCAGTGGCCGCTAACAACGGCTTGCAAGCCCACGGTTTTTTCCTATCACCGGCCCCCTGTTTTTTCTCGTTGGACGTAGCCGCAAGGCACTTCCAAGAATGTGTCGGCGATACCGCACCGCCATAACAAAAAAGTCCAATCGCGCTCTGCCAAGCAGTCGGTCAAGCCGCTGCGCGCTCCCAACTCGGAGACACCCGCATGACACCTCGTACCCAACTGGCCGGCCTGTTGATGGTCGGCAGCGTTTTGCCGAGCCTTGCCCAGGCGGCGTTTATCGATGACAGCAAGGCCAGCCTCGAACTGCGCAATTTCTATTTCAACCGTGACTTTCGTCAAAGTGACGCCCGTGACCCGGCTGAAGAATGGGCCCAGGGTTTCCTTTTGCGCATGGAGTCGGGCTACACCGCCGGCACGCTCGGCTTTGGTGTCGATGCCCTGGGCATGCTGGGGCTGAAGCTCGACTCGGGCGATCGCTCGGCCGGCAGCGGTCTGCTGCCAGCGGATGGTTCCGGCGGCTCGCAAGACGAGTACTCGAAGCTGGCGCTCACGGCCAAGGCCAAAGTATCCAACAGCACCCTGAAAGTCGGCGCCCTGCACTTCCGCAGCCCGATCGTCTCGGCCAACGACTCGCGGCTGCTGCCGCAGACCTTTCAGGGCGCACTGCTGAATGTGCAGGAGATCGACAAGCTGACCCTGCAAGGCGGCAAAATCAACCGGATCAAGGCCAACAACTCCACCGACTACACCGACATGACCGCCAACCGCATCGGCGGCAGCAGCGACTCGTTCGTCTTCGGCGGTGGTGATTACAAACTCACCCCCGAGCTGACCGCCGGCCTGCACTACGGCACCCTCGAAGACATCTACCAGCAGTACTACGGCACCCTGGTGCACCTGCTGCCGCTGGGCGAAGGTCAGTCGCTGAAAACCGACCTGCGTTATTCCCAGAGCCGCGAAGACGGCAGCTTCCGTGATATCGACAACAAGGCCTTCGGCGCCATGCTCACCTACACCCTGGGCGGTCACGCCTTGGGCGCCGGCTACCAGCGCATGAGTGGTGACGACCCCTTCCCTTACATCGCCAGCAGCGACCCCTTCCTGGTCAACTTCGTGCAGATCAATGACTTTGCCAACACCGAGGAGCGCTCCTGGCAGGTCCGCTACGACTACAACTTCGCCAGCCTCGGCATCCCTGGGTTGACCTTTATGACCCGCTACATTTCCGGCGACAACGTCGAGGTGAGCGGCCGCACTGCCGAAGGCAAGGAGTGGGAACGCAACATGGATATCGCCTATGTGGTGCAGAATGGGCCGCTGAAAAATCTGGGCCTGAAATGGCGCAACGCCACGGTGCGCTCCAACTTCGGCAACGACCTCGATGAAAACCGTCTGATCCTCAGTTACAGCCTGGCGCTCTGGTAAGCGCGTGTCCGCCGGACGGAGCACACAGCTCCGCCGGCACACTCGATCGGCAAACAAAGCGTAGACGCACTGCATGGTTGTATGACAACTTGCCGATTCCTGAGAATCATCCTCTAAGAAGATGGCGAGGCGTTAACGTGACCTTTTCCCTGTCCTGGCAACAAAAATTCCGTGTTCTTATCGCCCTGACGCTGATCAGCCTGAGTCTGATGGCGGCTGCGTCCTACTGGGCCAATCAGCGTTCGAGCGAGTCATTGCAGGCGCGTGAGCGTGCCAGCAACTATGCCGGCAGCAGCACTGTGCTGCTCAACCAGTGGTGGCGCACCCATGCGCTACGCCAACAACTGAGCCCGGGCAACCTGCCTGAGTTCACCCAGAACCTCGGTGAGCTCGAAGCGCTTGTCGTACGACTTGTGACCCAGGCCGAAAGCCTCAACGACCCCGCCCTGAGCGAGCATGCCCGCCAGATCCAGGCACTCCTTGAGCAGGATGTGACGCAGCAGCGGGCCTGGTCGAGCCTCAACCAGACCCTGGGTCTGACCCCCTTCGACGGCCAGCGCAAGGTACTGGGCGAAAGTGCCAGTGCCCTGGAAAAAATCACCATCGGCCTGATCCAGCCCGCCATCAGCCGCGCCCTGAGCAGTCAGCGTGACTACCTCTCGACCTATGACCCGACATTCGCCCAGAACACCCTGTCGGCCATCGCCGAGATGCAAGCCAAGGTGGCGGAGCTGGAGTGGCAGGACACGCCCATCGGTCAGAGTGTCGCGGCCTTCACCGAAGCCTTTGCCCAGGCGCAACAGAGCATCGTGCGTATAGAGGAAGCGAATCGCAGTCTGACCCAAGTCGGCCAACAGCTGCAGACACAGGTCGACGCCCAGGCCAGTGACCTCGAAAGCGGCTTGCTGGTGCGCACCGAACAGGCGGCGCAGCAGTCTCAGCGCTCGGCACTGTGGATCATGGGCCTGAGCTTTTGCGCGGTCGCCGGCTTGCTCACATTGACCCTGCTCAGCGCCTCACGCACCTTGGTCGCCCGTCTACAACACGCTACCCAACTGCTCAGTCAGGTGGCCTCGGGCAACCTCACCGGCACCCTGCCCGTGGGCCGTAACCCCAACGACGAATTCAACCAGCTGGCCACGGCTACCAACCGCATGATCCAGGGTATCGGCGGCATCGTCGCCCAGGTGGTACAGGCCAACCAGGCGCTGAGCCACCTGCACCATCACCTGGGCGATGCCATGCATGCCCTGGGCGACAACAGCACCCAGGTCGAGCAACAGACCGAACAGGCCGCCTCGGCGTCGCAGCAGATCAGCCTGACCCTCAACGATATGGCCCAGCGCACCGCCGATGTGGGCAGCGCGACGCAAAGCGCTTATGCCGCTGCCCGCGATGGTGGCGTGGTGATCCAGGCCAGCGTCGAACGCATGGCGCAACTGGCGCAACTGATCCAGGCCAGCCATGCCCAGGCCGATGAACTGGGCCAGACCAGCACCCGGGTCAGCGGCATCATTGATGTGATCAACAGCCTGGCCGACCAGACCAACCTGCTGGCCCTGAATGCCGCCATCGAAGCGGCCCGGGCCGGCGATGCCGGGCGCGGTTTCTCGGTGGTGGCCGATGAGGTGCGCTCGCTGGCACAAAAAACCGTGGCGGCAACCACCGATATCGCTGCCATCGTCGAGCAATTTCAACAGCAGGCGCGGCAGATGCGTGAGTTGATGGGCAACGGCCTGAACCTGGCGGCCGACAGCGAGCAACACGCCGCCCAGGTCGCCACCGCCATCAACGCCATCACCCAGGCCATGGAGCGACTGAGCGGAGAAATGAACCAGGTGGTGGTGGCCATCGAGGAAGTCTCCACCACCACCGATGACATCGCCGGCAAAATGGACACCATCAACCTGCACACCGGCCAGAGCAAAGACCTGCGCCATACCCTGGGCCAGCACACCGAAGGCCTCTCCGTGCAAGTTGACGCACTGAGCCGCAGCGCCCAGCGCTTTCAGCTTGGCTGACGCTACTGCCGCGACTCTAATGTGTAGGCGCGAAGGGGGCGCCTAGGGTCTGTTCCCGTTTCGTCGCAAGCCGCGTTGCCGCGAAAAATCTCGCCAGGCTAGGCGGAGGACGCAGGTAATGGTTGTTCCCTTGCCAAGTCCTCCAACACCGCATGGCGAGATTTTGCGCGCAACCCGAAGGGCCGGGCCAGTTTTAGCGCGATGCTGCGTTTCTCGATGGCTCATTTAGCCCACTAAACTTCGCATCTCGTGCCTTGCCTCGCGCTAAAACTGGCTCCGGCGCGGCCGCGAACGAAACGGGAACAGACCCTAGCCTTTATTCGCGATAAGTCGCCAAAGCGCTGCAGAAATCGCGGCCACAGCACAGCGCAGCTCCCACCGGGAAATGCGCCATGCCTGCGACCGTGTAGGAGCCCCGCCTCGGGGCGAAGCGATTGCAGCCATTCAGGGAAATCGATGGGGCGCGGCTCCATCGACTTTTCCTATCCCCTGCGCGCATTTTAATTAGTTGGACGCACTGCCGGTCGCGTTGAAGAATGACGCCATAGGTCAGCGCACGATCTGTCCGTGCCAACCACTTCGTCATGCCGCCGCTCTGCCGGCGCGTCAGCCAGAGGACCTGCCTGTGAACGGCCTGCTACTGAATTGCGACATCGGCGAAAGCTTTGGCGCCTGGACCATGGGTCTGGACGCCGAGGTGATGCCCTTTATCGACTGCGCCAACATTGCCTGCGGTTTTCATGCCTCTGACCCCAGCGTGATGCGCAAGACCGTGGCTCTGGCGGTCGAGCATGGCGTGCGCATTGGCGCCCACACCGCCTACCAGGATCTGGTCGGCTTCGGCCGTCGTTCCATGGATTGCACACCGCAGGAAGTCGAAGACCTGATGCTTTATCAGATCGGCGCACTGGAGGCGATCTGCCGCAGCCAAAGCACTCGCGTCAGCTATATAAAGCCCCACGGCGCGCTCTACCAGGACATGATGCGCAAACCTGCGACCCTGCGCGCAGTGATGAGCGCAGTGGCCAAATACGACCGCCAGCTGCCGCTGATGTTGATGAGCACCCGCGACAATCGCCAGGCCCAGGCCATCGGTGACGAATTCGGCATCAGCCTATGGTTCGAGGCCTTCGCCGACCGCGCCTACGATGCCGCCGGCTTCCTGGTCAGCCGTAGCCTGCCCGGCGCGGTGCACCATGACAGCGAGATCATCGTCAACCAGGCCATCACCCTGGCACGCGGCGAGCCATTGCTGGCCAGCGATGGCAGCGCCCTGCCCCTGCAGGCGCAAACCCTCTGCGTGCATGGCGACAACGCCAGCTCGGTGGCCGCGGTCAAGCGCATCCGAGAGGCCTTCGACACCCTGGGCCAGGCATGAGCGCACCGCGTCCCACCCTCGAAGTGGCGGGTATCGACAGCCTGATCCTGCGCCTGTTCGAGCAGATCGACGAGCGCAACATGCCCTGGATGCTCGCGGCCAGCACGCGCCTGCGCGAAGTCTTCGGCGCCGCCCTGATCGATCTGGTGCCCTCCTACACCACCCTGCTGCTGCACTACGACCTCAGTTGCCTGAGCGCGGCCCAGGTACGTCAGTTGATCGAGCAGGCCTTTACCGACCTGCAACCGGCCGACAGCAGCAATGGGCGGCTGCACCAGCTACCGACCTGGTACGACCGCCGTGTCGGCCCGGAACTGGCCCTGCTGGCGCGCCGCAGCCAACTCAGCGAAGCCGACGTCATCCGCCGCCACAGTGGCCACGACTACCAGGTGTTCGCCCTGGGCTTCGCCCCCGGCTTCGCCTTTATGGGCCTGGTCGAAGCGGCCCTGGCCGCCCCGCGCTTGAGCACCCCACGCAAACGCATTGCCGCCGGCAGCGTCGGCATCGCCGAGCGCCAGACCGCCGTTTACCCGGCCGTCTCGCCCGGCGGCTGGAACCTGCTGGGGCGCACGCCGACGCGCCTGTTCGACCCGGCCATTGACGGCTACAGCCTGTTGCAACCCGGCGACCGGGTGCGCTTCGAGCCGATCGACCACGCCGAATTTATCCGCCTGGGCGGTGACGACAGCCCGCTGCAGGACACCCCATGAGCGCGCCCATAAACCCAGGCCTGCGCGTACTGCGCAGCACCCCATTTATCCAGCTGCAGGACGCCGGCCGTTACGGCGTGCGCCACCTCGGCGTGACCCAGAGCGGCGCGCTGGACTGGGTCGCCCAGCGCTGGGCCAACTGGCTGCTGGGCAACGCGCCGGGGGCTGCGGTGCTGGAAATCACCCTGGGCAACCTCGACCTGCAGTGCGAGCGCGATGCCGTGTTCGCTCTGAGCGGCGGCGACCTGGGCGCGACCCTGGACGGCGAGCCGATCAGCCCATGGCGCAGCTTCAGTGTGCGCGCCGGCCAGCGCCTGTGTTTCGCCCAGCCGCGCCTGGGCGCCCGGGCCTATCTCGCGGCGCCGGGTGGCTTCAGCGCGACCCAGGTCCTGGGCAGCTGCGCCAGTAACCTGCGCGAAGGCCTTGGCGGCCTGGACGGCACAGGCAAGCCGCTGCAGCAGGGGGATCAATTGACCTGGACGGCAACAGTCTGCGCCCTGCGCGAGGTACCTGGCGCTCAGGTACCAAACTACCGCACACCGGCACAACTGGACCTGGTGATGGGCGCGCAGATCGGCGACTTCAGCGGGCAAAGCCTGTTCGATGCCTTTAATAGCGACTGGACCCTGGACACCCGCGCCGACCGCATGGGCATCCGTCTGCTCGGGCCAGTCCTGCAGTGCCAAAGCGGCAGTATGGTTTCCGAAGGCATTCCCCTGGGCGCGGTGCAAGTCCCGCCCGATGGCCAGCCGATCATCCTGCTCAACGACCGCCAGACCATCGGTGGCTACCCGCGCCTGGGCGCGCTCACCCCGCTGGCCGTGGCACGCCTGGCGCAGTGCCTGCCGGGCGAGACATTGCGACTCCGGCCCGTGGTGCAGGAAGCCGCACAACGTCATCAACACGAGTGGCTGGCCCATTGGCCTGCGACATGAGGTGCAAGAGCGCGACTGGCGCATAGCCGGCGACTCGGCAAATGCTTTAAAGTCGGCGCTCTTGAGGCGCGCAGGCCGACCCGACCGATGCGCCGTGACGGGCACACCCCGCGCCCACCTGCACAAAGAGCCCAACGATGGAACACCGTGACGCGCTGATCGCCCTGCGACACTTCCTCTCGAGCCAGATCCTCGGCCAGGAAAAGCTTATCGAACGCCTGCTCATCGCCCTGCTCGCCGACGGCCACATGCTGGTCGAAGGGGCGCCGGGGCTGGCCAAGACCAAAGCGATCAAGGAGCTGGCCGAGGGCATCGAGGCGCAGTTCCACCGTATCCAGTTCACCCCGGACCTGCTCCCGGCCGACATCACCGGCACGGAAATCTACCGCCCGGAAACCGGCAGCTTCGTCTTCCAGCAGGGGCCGATCTTCCACAACCTGGTGCTGGCCGACGAGATCAACCGTGCGCCGGCCAAGGTGCAGTCGGCGCTGCTCGAAGCCATGGCCGAGCGCCAGGTGTCCGTAGGCCGTAGCACCTACGACCTGTCGCCGCTGTTCCTGGTCATGGCCACCCAGAACCCGATTGAGCAGGAAGGCACCTACCCGCTGCCCGAAGCCCAGCTCGACCGTTTTCTGATGCACGTGAAGATCGGTTTCCCCGACGCCAGCGTCGAGCGCAAGATCCTCGCCCAGGCCCGTGGCGAAGCGCTCAATGGCGAGAGCAAGCCCGAGCAGCGGGTCAGCCAGCAGGCGATCTTCGCCGCGCGCAAGGAAATCCTCGGCCTGTACATGGCCGATGCGGTAGAGGAATACCTGGTGCAACTGGTGATGGCCTCACGCACCCCGGCCAAGTTCGACACCGAGCTGGCCGAGTGGATTGCCTACGGCGCCAGCCCGCGCGGCACCATCTCCCTGGACCGCTGCGCGCGGGCCCATGCCTGGCTGGCCGGGCGCGACTTCGTCAGCCCCGAAGACATCCAGGCGGTGCTCTTCGACGTGCTGCGCCACCGCATCATCCTGTCGTTCGAGGCCGAAGCGGCCGGTATCGACCAGGACCGCGTGGTGCAGCGCATCCTCGACGTGGTCGCCGTCGCCTGACGCCCATGCACACCCCAGACCCGCAACCCGGTATCCGGGTCGACCTCAGCGAACTGATCGAGATGCGTCACCGCGTCCATGAGGTGCAGCTGTTCTCGACCCCGGCGCGGCGCAGCCCGCTGATCGGCCTGCACCATTCCAAGCTGCGCGGGCGTGGCGTGGATTTCGACCAGGTACGGGTGTATCAGGCCGGCGATGACGTGCGCACCATCGACTGGCGCGTCACCGCACGTACCCAGGAGCCGCATACCAAACTGTTCCATGAAGAGCGCGAGCGGCCGATCTATATCCTGGTCGAGCAAAGTCCGCGGCTGTTCTTCGGCTCCGCGCTGATGTTCAAGTCAGTACTTGCCGCCCAGGCGGCGGCGCTGATCGGCTGGGCCGCCCTGGGCCACAACGACCGCATCGGCGGGCTGGTGTTCGGCGACCAGGAGCACCATGAAATCAAACCCCGGCGCAGCAAGCAGAGCCTGCTGCAGTTGCTGAGCCGCCTGGTCCGCGCCAACCAGGCGCTGAGCCCGGAAACCCCGCTCAACCGTGACAGCTTCGGCCTGGCCCTGCGCCGCGCGCGCGAGGTGCTGCGCCCCGGCAGCCTGGTGGTAGTGCTGTGCGATGAGCGCACCCTGGGCGACAGCAGCGAGCAGCAACTGATCCTCCTGGCGCGCCACACCGACCTGTTGCTGCTGCCGTTGTCCGACCCCCTCGACCATTTGCTGCCCGCCGCCGGGCTGCTGCGTTTCGCCGAACGCGGCGCACGCCTGGAACTCGACACCCACCAGGCCGACCTGCGTCAGGCCTACCGCGAACAGGGCGAGGCGCGCCAGGCCCGCTGGCAGCGCCTGGCGCAGAAGCTCGGCGTGCCCCTGCTGCCCCTGAGCACCCGCGCCGAAATGGTCGAGCAGTTGCGCGAGCACCTCAACGCCCAGCGGCCGAGGAAGCAGCCATGAACCCGCTGGACCAACTGCAACCGCTGATCGCCCCGCCCGCCATCGGCTGGTGGCCGCCGGCACCTGGCTGGTGGCTGCTAGTGGTTGTGCTGCCGCTGCTGGTCTGGGCCGCGCGTCTGGCCTGGCGCCACCGCCCGCGTCGCCAACGCAAGGCTAGCGGCGAGGCACCGCTCGACCCGCTGCGCGCCGCCGCCCTGGCCGAACTGCAGGCTCTGAGCAAACCCTATGACGGCGTCAGTGCCGGCCCCTGGCTGCAGCAGCTCAATGGCCTGCTCAAGCGCCTGTGCCGCGAGCGCTATCCCCAGGCCAACAGCCACCTGCTGAGCAGCCGCGCCTGGCTGGCATTTCTCGACAACCGCTGCCCGGCCGCCGGACTGACCCGCTGGATGATCCTCGTCGAAGGCGCTTACCGGCCAAACTGTGTGCTCGATGACAAAGCCATCGCCGGGCTCGACCAGGCCGTGGCCATCTGGATTCGCAAACATGTTTGAGTTCGCCTGGCCCTGGCTATTTTTCCTGGCGCCGCTGCCCTGGCTGATGCGCCTGCTGTTACCGGCAGCCGACAGCGGTGAGGCGGCGCTGCAGGTGGGCTTTCTCGGCGAGCTGGAAGCCCTGGCCGGGCGTCGCGCCCGCGTGCAGCTGCCGAACTGGCGCCAGCAGGCGCCGTTTCTGCTGATCTGGACCTTGCTGCTGATCGCCGCCGCACGCCCGCAATGGCTCGGCGAACCGCTGCCGATCCCGGCCAGCGGCCGCGACCTGCTGATCGCCGTGGATGTCTCCGGCTCCATGGGCTACACCGACATGCAGTGGCAGGGCGAAGAGGTCAACCGCCTGACCCTGGTCAAGCACCTGCTCGGCGACTTTATCGAAGGCCGCCAGGGCGACCGGGTCGGCCTGATCCTGTTTGGCAGCCAGGCCTACCTGCAAGCTCCCCTGACCTTCGACCGGCGCACCGTGCGCACCTGGCTGGACGAGGCGCTGATCGGCATCGCCGGCAAAAATACCGCCATCGGCGATGCCATCGGCCTGGGCGTCAAACGCCTGCGCGAGCGCCCAGCACAAAGCCGGGTAATGGTGCTGGTCACCGATGGCGCCAACACCGGCGGCGAAATCGACCCCGATACCGCCGCGCGCCTGGCCGCCGAGGAACAGATCACCCTGTACACCATCGGTATCGGTGCTGACCCCGAGCAAAGCGGCGTCCTCGGTCTGTTCGGCATCAACCCGGGGCTGGACCTGGATGAGCCGATGCTGCGCGCGATTGCCGAGCGTACTGGCGGCGAATACTTCCGCGCCCGCGACGGCAAGGAGCTGCAGCGCATCGGCGCCGTGCTTGATCGCCTCGAACCGGTGGCGCAAGAGGCGACCCTGACCCGCCCGGCTCAGGTGCTCTACCCCTGGCCGCTGGCCCTGGCCGTGCTGCTCAGCCTGCTGCTGGTGGCGCGGCACCTGTGGCCCCAGGCCATCGCACGCTTGCGTCTTCGTCTGCCGAGCAGAGGCCCGCAATGAGCGACTTCCTGCTGAGCCTTTGGCCACACTGGTTGCGGCCATACTGGTTACTCTTGGCGCCGCTGTTTGGCGTGTTGCTCTGGCACCTCTGGCACCGCGAAAAGCGCACCGGGCGCTGGCAACTGCTGCTGCCACCGGCCTTTCACGCCGCCCTGCTCAGCGGTGGTCGCGGCCGCGCCAGCCGTCTGCCGTGGATTGCCCTCGGCCTGGCCTGGCTGCTGGCCCTGCTGGCGTTACTGGGGCCAAGCTGGCAACGCCTGGAGCACAACAACCTGAAACCCGCCGACCCATTGGTGGTGGTGCTCGAACTAACCCCGGCCATGCTCGCCAGCGATGCCCCCCCCACACGCCTGGCCCAGGCCCGACGCAAGATCCTCGACCTGCTAGAAGCCCGTCAGGATGCGCAGACCGCCATCGTCGTGTTCGCCGGCAGCGCCCACACGGTCGTGCCGCTATCCGACGACCTGGCCACCGCGCGCAACCTGCTCGACGCCCTCAACCCCAGCCTGATGCCCGAGCCCGGCCGCCGCGCCGATCTGGCCGTGGCCCAGGCGCGCCAGTTGCTCGAACAAGGCGGCCAGGGTCAGGGCCGGGTGTTGCTGATCGCCAGCGCCCTGGATGAAACCGAGCAACAGGGCATCCGCCAGGCCACGGGCAACCGTGGCGAACGCCTGGCCCTGCTGGGCTTCGGCACCGCCGAAGGTGCGCCTATCGTTGAAGAGGACGGCAGCTTCAGCAAGGACGCGCAAGGCGCCATCCTCATTCCGCGTCTGGACAGCCAGGGCCTGACCCGCTTCGCCCAATCCCTCGGCGCGCGTTACCGCAGCGCCAGCCTGGACGACCAGGACCTGCGCAGCCTCGGCCTGCTCGATGCACCCAGCCAACTGCGGGCCGCCGGCGAGCAGACCACCCTGCAGGCCTGGGCCGACCAGGGCCACTGGCTGCTTCTCGCGCTATTGCTGCTGGCCGCCTGCGCAGGCCGCCGTGGCTGGTTGCTGTGCCTGCCGCTGCTGATGCTCAGCCTACCCCAGCCCGCCCTGGCGCTGAGCTTCGATGACCTCTGGCTGCGCCCCGACCAACAGGGCCAGCGCCTGCTTGAGGCACAACGCCCGGCCGACGCGGCCAAACGCTTTGCAGATCCACAATGGCAGGGCCTGGCCCTCTATGAGGCCGGCGACTATGCCGCCGCAGCCGAGCGCTTCGCCCAGCAGGACAGCCCCCAGGCGCACTACAACCGCGGCAATGCCCTGGCCCGCAGCAATGAGCTGGAAGCGGCCATCGACGCCTACACCCAGGCCCTCGAACAGCAACCCGACCTGCAGGCTGCACAGCACAACAAGGCCATCGTTGAGGAGCTGTTGCGCCAGCGCCAACAATCGCAGTCCGAGCAGCCCTCGGACGAGCCCGCCGATGAACAACAGCCCGGCGAACAGTCCCAGCCGGCCCAAGGCGGCTCTCCCGAGCAGAGCACAGCCCAGGACGCACCCGCCCCAGGCGCTGAGCCGCCGGCCGACGCATCGCCCCCAGAGCCACCCGAACCTGCCGGGCAAAGCGAGGCATCCCCCGAGCCCAGCAGCGAAACCCAAGCCTCGGCCCAGGGCGAGAGCGGCCTGGATGGCGAACGCCGCCAGGCCCTCGAACAATGGCTGCGGCAGATCCCCGATGATCCGGGCGAGCTGCTGCGGCGCAAATTCTGGTATGAACAGCAACAGCGTCAGGAAGCCCGCCAATGACTCGCCTGCTCTGCACCCTTCTGCTCGGCCTGCTGGCCTGGCAGGCCAGCGCCGACGGCCTGCGCGCCAGCGTCGACCGGGCTCGCCTGAATGCCGGGGAAACCGTCGAACTGATCCTGGAAAGTACCGACGCCACGCTGTTCGGCAAGCCCGACCTGAGCCCGCTCGATACCCTGTTCAATGTCCTCGGCACGCGCCAGGTCAATCGCTTGACCAGCCTCGGCGGCGAGGCCCGGGCGACCACCCGTTGGATCGTCAGCCTGCAGCCGCGGCAAAGCGGCTTTGTGGTTATCCCACCGCTGCAACTGGGTGACCAGCAGAGTCAGCCGATCACCCTGCAGGTGCTCGAACGCAGCGACAACCAGGGCACCGCCAGCCTGGCGCCGGTGTTTATCGACGCCAGCCTCGACCAGGAAAGCGTCTACGTGCAGGCCCAGAGCGTGCTCACCCTGCGCATCTACCACTCGGTTTCACTGTACGACGACAGCAGCCTGAGCCCCCTGGAAATGCCCGACGCGCGCGTCGAACAACTGGGCGAGCCGCGCACCTACGAAAGCGATATCGGCGGCGTGCGCCATGGCGTGATCGAGCTGCGCTATGCCATCTACCCGCAGCACAGCGGCGAGTTGACCATTCCCTCCCAGGCCTTCAGCGCCACCGTGGCGGACCGCTCGCGCAGCAATGATTACCTGCCGTTCGGTCCCCGTACCGGCACCATCACCCGAGTCAACTCACCGAGCATCCCGCTGACCGTCAAACCACGCCCGGCCGACTACCCCAGCGATGCGCCCTGGCTACCGGCGCGCGCCCTGAGTCTGGCCGAGGCCTGGAGCCCAGAGCCGGATAACGTGCAGGTCGGCGACTCCCTGACCCGCAGCCTGATGCTCAAGGTCGACGGCCTCTCCAGCGCCCAGCTGCCGCCCCTGGCCGCCACCCAGGTCGAGGGCCTGCGCCGCTACCCCGACCAGCCACAATTGAGCAACGAGGCCAGCGAGACCGGCCTGATCGGCAGCCGCGAAGAGCGCGAAGCCCTGGTGCCGAACCGCGAAGGCACCCTGCAGCTACCCGCCGTGGAAGTGGTCTGGTGGAACACCCAGAGCGACCGCCTGGAACGCACCAGCCTGCCGGCTCGCACCCTCGCAGTTGCCGCCAACGCCGACCTCAGCGCCCAAGCGCCGCAAGCGGACAGCTTACCCGGCACCCAGATCGAAGGCCCGCCGCTGTGGCCCTGGCAACTGAGCAGCCTGCTGCTGGCACTGACCACCGCCCTGGGTTTCGGCCTCTGGTGGCGCGCCCGTCGCCAGCCGGCGGTGCTGCGCGCGGTGCAAGCCGGGCCCAGCCCGCGCACCCTGCTCGACGACCTCAAGCGCGCCTGCCAGGCCAACGACACCCAGGCCACCCGCCACGCGCTGGATGCCTGGGCACGTCAACAACCGGAAACCCTGGCCGACATGGCCGCGCGCTTCGAGCCGCTGTCCACCGCCCTCGACGGCCTCAACGGCGCGCTTTACAGCGAGACCGGGCAACACTGGCAAGGCGAAGACCTGTGGCATGCCATCCGCAACCTGCCCACTGCCGAAACCACCCAGGACAGCGCGCAGGAACCCAGCCCGCTGCCGCCGCTGTACCCACGGTGAGCCGACCATGAGCCGCAGCGCAAACGCCGAATTCTGGCGCGACCCGGCCCTGCCGTTTATCGAAGCCCGCGCCGTGCGCGACGGCCGCCTGCTCTGCTACGCCCGCCACGCCCACGAGACTTTCTCCATCGGCGCGATCACCGCCGGGCGCAGCACCTATATCAACCGCGACAGCCAGCAACAGGTCAGCGCCGGCACCGTGGTGTTGATGAACCCCGGCGACGTCCACGCCTGCAACCCGCTCGACGGCCAGCCCTGGTCCTACCTGATGCTCTACGTCGACGCCCACTGGTTAGGCGCCCTGCAACAGCGCCTGGGCCTGAGCCAGCAGGCAGACTTCGAGCCGCTGTCGAGCATCCTCAGCCAGGCGCCGGCGCTGTTTGAAGGGCTGCTGGCGCTGCACAGCGACCTGGTCAACCCGCACCTCACAGCAGCCGAGAAAACTCAGCGCGCGGTCAATTACTTCAGCCTGGTGTTGACCCACCTCAGGCCGGCACCGGCCCAGGCAGATAAACCCGCTCGGGTCGAGCAACTGGCTCGCTACATCCAACAGCACTGCACCCAGCCGCTCAGCCTCGACGCCCTGTGCACGGCGGCAGACCTCTCGCCGTCCTACCTGATCCGCGCCTTCAAACGCCATTACGGCCTGACGCCCCACGCCTTCCTGCTCAACCAACGCATCCAGTACGCCCGCCAGCAACTGCGCCACGGCCGCCCCCTGGCCGACGTCGCCCAGGACGCCGGCTTCGCCGACCAGGCGCATTTTCAGCGCACCTTCAAACACTTGCTGGCCACAACGCCCGGGCAATACCAGCGCTAACCTAGCTGGCTGTTAAGGGGGCACTTGGTGTCGCAACGCGAATGATCTGTCGCGCTCTTCAGTAGGAGCGAAGGGGGCGCCTAGCCTTTATTCGCGATAGATATTGAAACCGCTGCAGAGGTCGCGGCTAAAACGGAGCGCCGCCTGTCACGTCTGACTGCAACCGACATTTGCTACATGACGCGACACCTCGTTTAAACAACCGTCACCAACAGATAAACCGCGCTACCCACCAACAACCCCGCCATGCAACGGTTGAACAACCGCACCCTGGGCGCATCGCGCAGATGCTGACGCAGCAAACCACCGGCACAAGACCAGCAGGCCAGCGACAGATAGCAAACAACGAAATAGATCGCCGCAAACTGCAACACCTGCACCGTTGCGCCATCGGCGGCGAACGCCCCCATCCCCGCCACCGACGCCATCCACGCCTTGGGGTTAAGCCACTGCATGGCAGCGCCGTGCAGAAACGACGGCGCCGCCATCTCGGTCTGCACCTCTAGGCGCCCGTCATCGCGCACCAGCATCCAGGCCATATACAACAGAAACGCCACCCCGCCGAGCTGAATCCCGCTGGTCAACCACGGCAGCCGCTGCAACACCTCATGCAGCCCGAGGCCGATCAACACCAGCAACACAGTAAACCCCACAGTTGCGCCACTGACATGCCGCAGGCTGACCCGCACCCCAAAACGCACCGCCGAACTCAGCGCCACCAAATTAACCGGCCCCGGCGAAATCGAAGACGCCAACGCAAATGCCGCCATGGATAGAACAAGACTCATCGCTTACCACTCCCTGATTGAAGACCAGCGGTCAGGGTAAGAAGCGTGGCGGAGTGGGTATTGAAGGAAATGCGCCTGTAAGCAGGCTAAAGAGGAAAGCATGGGGATGCTTGGCCATGAAGCTTTGCGTTAGCCCGGATTTCTCATGAGCGCATAAACAAAAACGGCTGAAAGCCTTATGATTCTTGTCGCCAAACAAATCCCCATAAGTCCAGCGGTCCGACTGAACAGGCACCCATAGGATCAGTGGTGGGGCAAAAAGCGGGGCAAACATCAAAGGCGCATAAAACCATCAGGCATAAAAAATCCAGTCACCGTTAAGTGACTGGATTTCTAGGGTATTTTTGGTCGGGACGGAGTGATTCGAACACTCGCCCCCTTGCACCCCACACCGGAGAACAACCTTGTAAAGCATTGATTTTACTAGTGTAATTTTGAGCGCTCGCTGCAGCTAATGCTCTACACTGCCCGACGGTTTTCAACAATTTCCCGCAAAAGTCCCTGAGAAGAGGCCTAAAGAAAATCCCTTAGTTCCCAGATTTCGGCCTATACTGACCTTGCCCCTGAAAAACGTATCCCTTGCCAGGCGTCCTATTAGCCGCAAGGATACGTAATGACTAAGCCTAAAACAGACCGCGTTAAGTACACCCTAGAGTTCAAGCAGGAGGCCGTGCGCCTGGTCGAAACCGGCCTGACTCTGGCTGCGGCAGCCCGTTCTCTGGGCATGTCCGATCAGACCCTATTCAACTGGGTCAAAGCCCATCGGCAAGGCAAGCTCACGGGGGTCGACAGCAAGCCTGTGAGTGCCGAGCAGATGGAAATAAGCCGTCTGCGTGCCGAGCTGGCACGGGTCAAGATGGAGCGAGATATCCTGGGAAAAGCGACGGCGTACTTCGCAAAAGCATCCAGCTG
>NZ_FOFP01000006.1:0-49165 GCF_900110925.1 Pseudomonas cuatrocienegasensis
TCATCGAATGTTCTGCGTTTTTGGGACATGGGCAAACTCCTCGATAGATGTATTTTCCACCTATCGAGGTGTCCGGGGAAATTAGACCACTACAGACACCATCACCCCGACACCCGCCTTCTGCGCCCTCAGGCCCACCTCAACACCTGCCCACACCCCCGATAATGGACGCACTCATTGATACAGGTCTAATCTAGATTAACTCTCGATTGATACCCGGATTGAATCAATGTTTGAACTGGCCCAACTGCGCTGCTTCACCACCTTGGCCTGCGAGCTGAACTTTCGCCGCGCCGCCGAACGCCTGCACATGACCCAGCCACCGCTGAGCCGGCAGATCCAGTTGTTGGAACATCAACTGGGCGTGACCCTGTTCACCCGCAGCACCCGCGCGGTGGCGCTTACCGCAGCCGGCCGGGCGTTCTTTATCGAGGCCCAGGCACTGCTCGACCAGGCCCAGCGCGCCGCGCAACGCGCCCGCCAGGCGGCGACCGGGGAAAGCGGCTCGCTGACCATCAGCTTCGTCGCCAGCGCGGTGTACGATTTTTTACCGCGCACCGTCACCTGGGCCAGACGCGAACGCCCCGACGTGGCTATCAACCTGCTGGAAATGACCACCTTCGAGCAACTGCAGGCCCTGCGCGCCCGCCGCGTCGACCTGGCCATCGTGCGGGCGCCGCTGCAACACCCGGGGCTGGTCAGCGAATGCCTGCTGCGCGAACCCTTCGTCCTCGCCGCGCCCAGCAACCACCCGTTGGCGCAGCACGAGCAGCCGAGCCTGGCGATGCTCGATGGCCAACCCTTTATCGTCTACGCCCACACCTCCTGGCAGCCGTTCAACGAACTGCTCACCGGCATGTTCCGCTCCCAGGGCGTAGAGCCCGACTACGTGCAATCGCTCGGCTCCACCCTGACCATCCTGGCACTGGTAAACGCCGGCCTCGGCCTGGCCATGGTGCCGCGCAGCGCCAGCGCCATCCGCTTCGCCAACCTGTGCTACCGCGACCTGCCCCTGCCCGCCGGCATCTGCGGCGAGCTGCACCTGGCCTGGCGCGACGACAACGACAACCCCGCCCTGCCAGCGGTACGCGAGGCTTTGCGCCAGGCCGCAAGCCAGCCTGGCGAGGCATGCTCGTAACGCGGTCGAGACCGCGCTGGCCATAGCATCGCGAATAAAGGCTAGGCGCCCAAAAGCAGCCCAGCAGCCCCGCTCAGGTAGCCTGGGTCGAGCGCAGCGACACCCGGGAAGGCCTACACCAATGCCCCAGACAGACACATCAGCCAACGCTAGCCGCGCGTGCCGATCTCCGCTTCCTGCACCGTCCAGCCCGCCACCTGCTCGCTCAGGCTCAACCCCAGGCCGGGGCGATTCGGCACCAGCATGCGCCCGTCGCAAATATCCAGACGCTCCTCGAACAACGGCTCCAACCACTCGAAATGCTCCACCCAGGGCTCGCGGGTATGGGTCGCCGCCAGGTGCACATGCAGCTCCATGGCAAAGTGTGGCGCCAGGGTCATGCCGGCCTGCTCGGCCAAGGTCTGGATGCGCAGGTAAGGCGTAATACCGCCCACGCGAGGTGCGTCGGGCATCAGATAATCGGCGCCGCGCTGGCGGATAAACTCCCAGTGCTCGGCCGGGCTGGTGAGCATCTCGCCAGTGGCAATTGGCGTATCGAACTGGCGCACCAACTCGGCATGGCCCTCGGCGTCGTAGCAGTCCAGCGGCTCCTCGATCCACACCAGATCGAACGGCTCCAGGCGCCGGCACATACGCCGCGCCATGGGCCGGCCCCACTGCTGATTGGCATCGACCATCAACGGGAAGCTCTCACCCAGGTGCTGACGCACCGTCGCCACGCGGTGCAGATCCAGCGCCCAATCCGGCTGACCGACCTTGAGCTTGATCCCGCCAATGCCCTTTTCCCGCGAGGCATCGGTGTTCTTCAACAACTGCGCAAGCGGCGTGTGCAAAAAACCGCCCGAGGTGTTGTAGCACCGCACCGAGTCACGCTGGGCACCGAGCAAACGCGCCAGCGACAGCCCGGCACGACGCGCCTTGAGGTCCCACAGCGCGACATCGAAGGCACCAATGGCCTGGGTCGCCAGCCCGCTGCGCCCCACCGAGGCGCCGGCCCAAAAGAGTTTGTCCCACAGTTTGGCGATATCGCTGGGGTTCTCACCAATCAGGTTGGGCGCCACCTCCAGGGCATGGGCAAACTGCCCCGGCCCACCGGCACGCTTGGAATAGCTGAAGCCCAGGCCCTGGTGGCCATCGCGGGTCTCGACCTCAGCCAGCAGAATGGCGATCTCGGTCATCGGCTTCTGCCGGCCGGTGAGCACCTTGGCGTCGCTGATCGGGTTGGCCAGCGGCAACGCCACCGAACGCAGACGCAGCCAGGTGATGCGGTCATCGTCAGCACAAATGATGGTGGGCTTGTCAGTCATGATTCCTCCTCGGGATGGCAAGCCGACAGCCCGCAACGGCAACCCCTGATTGCGCAATCAGGCTCAGCCCCAGGCCGTCGGAATAGAAACAGCCCGAGTCAGGCTACGATGATTGCGCAATCATTCAAGAGGATGAAATGTAGCAAGCGGCAAAACCAGCGAACAGCGATCCACCTCCCCCAAAGCTGATCCCCTTTGAGCAGCGTTGCCAAAAAACCACTTCACTCCTAATATACGATTCATAAACGTTTCGTATATTTGGTGGCGCCATGGGTATTGTGAAAATTTCCGAAGAGATGCACGAGAGCCTGCGTATCTCCAGCAACGCGTTAAGCCGCTCGATCAATGCACAGGCGGAGCACTGGATGCGCCTTGGGATGCTTGCTGAGCTCTACCCAGACCTTGATCACAGCCAACTCTGCCGCATGCTGATTCGCGCTGAAGAAGCCGGTGGCCTGAGTTTGAAGCGAGTCTGTGATCTGGCAGACGCCTCACCGAATGCCCGCTCAGCCACTGTGCTTGAGCGTGCCTCATGAGGGCCCGCATTCCCCTCAACAGCGCCGCTGAAATAGCCTGTTCCAAGGCGGCTGGCAGCCTGGCGGCCGAAGTGCTCGCGATGATCGCCGAGCACGTCAAGCCGGGCATAACCACTGAGCGACTCGACCAGATCTGCCACGACTACATCGTTCAGGTGCAGAAGGCCATTCCGGGAAATATTGGCTATCAGGGTTACCCTAAAACCGTGCTTACGTCGGTCAATGATGTGGTCTGCCACGGCATCCCCTCCGCCACCGAGCTCAAGGACGGCGACATCCTGAACATCGACGTCGCGGTGGTGAAGGATGGCTGGTATGGCGACACCAGCCGCATGTACGTGGTTGGGCAAGCGAGCCCGAAAGCGTTGCGGCTGGTCAAGACCACCTACGAGGCCATGTGCGCCGGCATCAGCGTGGTACGCCCCGGCGCGACGCTGGGGGATATCGGCCATGCGATTGAGCAAGTGGCAGCGCGCGAAGGTTTCAGCGTAGTTCGCGACTTTTGCGGGCATGGCATTGGCAAGGTGTATCACGATGCCCCGCAGATCCTGCACTTCGGCCGGCCCGGTCAGGGCTTGAAACTCAAGGCCGGGATGATCTTCACCATTGAGCCGATGCTCAACGCCGGCAAGTGGCAGGTGAAGACCCTGACTGACGGCTGGACGGTGAAGACCAAGGACCAATCACTATCGGCACAGTGGGAGCCCATGGTGGCAGTAACGCCCACGGGGTTTGAAGTGCTCAGCCCCTGGCCAGACTCAGTCGACGGCTATCAACCGATCACACAGGGCTGATGCCCCAGACACAGGCCAGCACGCCGGCTCTGCTGTGATCTATCACCCCGAACCAGGGGCCGATGCTTTCGTAGGAGTCGCGCCCCGCGACGAATGCTGTGCACACCCTCGATGTCACTGAATGGCTGCAATCGCTTCGCACCGAGGCGGGGCTACGGGTGTTCGGCGGTTCATACAGATGTTGCGTTATGTCGCTCCGGCACCACGCCGCCGATCATGGCGGCGTGGCAGGAGACGCCATGATCGGCTCATCGCCTTTAGCTAGCGGTGCACTTGGCCTGCGCCGCTTCGGGAGTCAGGTTGCGCACCGAGGTGTAGAACAGCTCGCAGGTTTGTAGTTTTTCAGTGACCTGCCATTGCTCGATGCAGGCGTTCAGCACCGGGCTCGCATCCTGACTGGGTTGCTCACCCATACGGGCCTGCCAGCAAGCGGCGCTGAGATCCTGCCCCATGACCTTGAGGCCGGCCGCATCGGCTTTCTGCTGATCGCCGCCGTTGTTTGCCGGGTCAGCGGCATACCAGATGTAGCTGGGGTGGTTGGCGCCGAGCACGGCCACTTGCTGCCCGGCAACCGGGCTGATCTGCGCAAGACCCAGCACATCGACAGACACCCCATACTGCTGATTAACCCAGCTGCGCACCGGGCTGCCAAAGGCCACCATGGGCAGCGCCTGGCCGTCTTTGCCGGCGGTCAACTGCATGACCATCTGCGTCTGGTAGGCGTTGAAATAGCTGTAGACACCCTCCAGCGCGCTACCGGCGTTAGCAGGCGCGGCAATGGGGGCAATGTCGATGATGGTCTGGAAGGCCGGTGTCTGCGCCGCATTGATGCCGTTCTGGACAAGCAGATCAGCCCAGCGGTTGGTGGTGCTCGACTCCAGATAGTCCTGCGCCTGGGTCAGCGAGTAATCCGGCGGGAAGTGCAGCAGCTCAATGCTCTTGCGGTTCTCCAGCGCCATGCCCAGCGGCAGAAACAACGACCAGTTGTATTGCCACTTGCCATCCTGGTTGAGCAACTTGGCGCCCGCATAGGCCAGCTCTCCAGTCTTCAGCAATTGCTCAAGCGGTTTACCGTAGCCCTCAGGCACCTCGGTGAATTTGGCGTAGAGGTCTTGCTGCTCGCGGTGCACGCTGACCTTGGCGGTGGCATAACCATCGCGCTGCAAGCTCTGGCCCAGGTAGTGCTCGGCGGTTTGCTCCAGCGTCCAATCGCGATAACAGATCACATTGCAGTTATTGGGATACGCAAACAAACGGGTGACGCGCTCTGCACTGCCCAGCTTGACCGTGACATCCGCGGCTTGAGCCTGACCGGCAAACAGCCAGGCAATTGCGACGAGCATAAATTCTTTGCGGCTCAGCATAAGTGACTCCTTGTACGAGAGAGGGCCTGCGCTCCAAACCTGAGGCTGAAGTACAGAACTAAAGAGGTCGGCGCGACTAAACATAGGCTATGTACCCGTTTTATGTTGCGGCGCTGCTACTTTTAGTAGGCCCGCGCCGCGCGGCGAATAGCGGCCATTCAGCGGGATAGCGGAGCGGCCAAAGGCTTCGCGCCGGGGCGCCGCTCCCACGGGCGTTGCGCCTGCAACAGGCACTTGGGACAGAGCCTAAAAATAGACTACTGCGCCCTCTCTTCATGCCCCGCCAGCATCTCGCCAATCCAGCGCACCTGTTGTGCCAGCTCCTGTACCTTCGCCTCGGGCACGGCCCGCCGCGCCTGGGCAAAGTCGGCCAGGGTGCGCTGCTTCAAGCGCAACAGCCGCTGCCACTTGGCGATAAACACCGGGCTGCGCTGCTGCAGCTGCAGTGGGCCGAAGTACAGCGCCTCTGCGCTGTACAGCACCGGCGGCCTGCGCTCGGCGACGATGATTTCGTAGTAGAAGCGGTTTTCTCGCAGCAGCTCTTCGCAGAGGATGCAGTAGCCGTTGTCCATCAGCCATTGGCGCAAGGGCTGCTCACCGCCGTTGGGCTGCAGGATCAACCGCTCGGCACCGCTCAAGCGCGCCTTGCCGCTGTCGAGGATGTCGCGAATCCGCTCGCCACCCATGCCACAAAGGCTGACCGCCGTGATGCCGTCACCCGGCTCGATAGCCGCCAGGCCATCGGCCAGGCGCACGGTGATGCGCTCGCTCAAGTCGTTCTCACGCACGGTACGTTCAGCCGCATAAAACGGCGTCAACGCCACCTCACCCGCCACCGCCGCCGTGATCACGCCGCGGTTCATCAACGCCACCGGCAGGTAGCAGTGATCCGAGCCAATATCGGCCAGCCGCGCACCCGCCGGCACATGCGCAGCGACGCGTTCCAGGCGCATGGACAATGCCCGCTCGTTCACCTTCAGCCTCTTTCACATCAGCGCCCGGCACGGACGGCCGGATCGGCGGGCGATTCTGCCGGGCTGTGGGGGGGATGGCAAATGATGTGGAGACGCCCACGGCTCGTGCCTATGCCAGGCTCCGGGTACACCTGACAGACCTTAGTGATGGATGATTTGCTGCCCGACGCTGCCAGGCAGGTCAGGGGCAGCAATCGGCCAGTTATGTTGAAAACAGTCGGTTTCTGAGCGAACCACACTTCAATGTCGCTAATGCTCTCAGCAGAACCGGCCAAAAGCGCACGCTGGGCCTCAGTAATATAAGGTCTACCTCTGCGTTGAACGAGCGGCTAGCCAAGGATAGAGCCTGCGAATATTGCCTGCTGTTTAACCAAGTGCTGCTGAAATAGAACGGCGTAATCGTCTCGCACGGCTGAGATAACACTTGGCCTGCTCGCCAGTGAAGCCCGCCACGTTGATACGCGGGGAAGGTTATCGAAGATCGGCTGGGAGACAGCCGGTCTCAGCACATCGAAGTAACGAAAGATCGGGGCAAATACCGCATCGACCATGCCGAACGACGCCCCCGAAAAATAGGGTCCTTGATCAAGCGTGTCTTCAAGTCGCTGCAATTTATCTCGAAAAGCTGCTTTCTTGTCGTCAGCGGTCACAAGATCTTGGGCGTTGAGGAACAGCCAGGCGTCAGTGAGCGCCGTGCCGCCAAACTCTACCCAGGCGCGCTGTTGCGCCCGGCAGAGGGCGTCGTCGGAGTACAGGCTGGCACCACCCTGCGTTTCGTTGAGGTATTCGCAAATGGCTATGCTCTCGAATAGGATCGCGTCCGCCCTATCCGATAGCCCCACCTTGAGTAAAGGCACCTTGCCCGTCGGCGACAGCGCCAGAAACCAATCTGGTTTGGCCGCAAGGTCGACGTCGATCCTCTCAAAGGGCATGTTCTTTTCCAGCAGCACGATGGCCGCGCGCTGAACGAACGGGCACAACGGATGACTGATGAGCGTAAGTTGAGCGTGCGGCATGATGGGCTCTCGATAGGGCAGCGGCGGGATGGACTGAATGCAACTGTGACTACAGCAACTGCCCGCCCGAAATATCAAAAGTCGTCCCGTTAGCCCAGGCCATGTCATCGGACAGGATGGCGGCAACCGCACTGCCTATATCGTCTGGCAGACCGACACGGCCCAGCGCGATGCCCTGTGCCACATAGGCGTTCACATCCTTGTTATCGCGCACTGCACCCCCGCCGAAATCGGTTGCGATGGCACCCGGGGCAATCGCATTCACTCGAATTTGGCGCGCACCAAGCTCCACGGCCATGAACCGGGTCAGCACCTCGACTGCGGCCTTCACTGCGGCATAAATGCTGTACCCAGGCAGAGTAAAACGCACGAAGCCAGAGGAAACGTTGAGGATGCGACCGCCATCTTCTACGAGCGGCAACAGCTTCTGAGTCAGGAAAATCGGCCCGCGAAGGTGGGTGTCGACCAGTGAGGCAAACTGTTCCTCGGTCGCGTCAGTAAAGTTCGCAAAGAGGCCATTGCCGGCATTGTTGACGAGGATGTCGAAGCGCTCGCGGCCGAAGGTGGTCTTCAGCGTATCAGTCAGTGCGTTTGAAAAAGCCGGATAGCTGGCAGTATCGGTGATGTCGAGCGGTAGCATCGCGGCCTTGCCGCCCTGTGCTTCGATCTCCTGCTTCAGCGATTCGGCTTCTGCCACGCCGCTGCGATAGGTGCCGATGATGTGGACACCGCGCTTGGCGAGGTGAAGCGCCATGTTGCGGCCAAGGCCACGGCTGGCGCCAGTGATGAGTGCGATCTGATTGGTCATGGGCTGTCTCTACTAGGTTAGGTGCGCTTTTGGGCGCTTTCTTGACCTGCCCAAGATAGGCAAAGACCGGTTTTTAACCCACGCCCAATAGGCTCAATTCCTTGCCTGATTGTCTCAACCACCTTGCGTGGTGACAGGTCGTGGGCATAATCGGCCCATGAACAACGATCTTGCACCGCATCTTGATATAGCCCTGCGCCACGCGCAGCCGGGGCTGACCCCCACACGGATCCCGCGCGTGGATATCTGCGTGGGACAAGGTTCTACAGACAAGGCGCCATGTCTGTATCGCTCGATGATCTGCTTCATCCTGCAAGGCTCGAAGCGCGTTTCGATTAACGAAAATCTTCTGAGCTATGACAGCGAACACTATCTCGTGAGTGCCCTGGACCTGCCGTTGATCGGGCAGATTCTTGATGCTGAAGGGGGACAGCCCTACGTAGCGGTATCGCTCACTCTGGATCCGGCCACACTGGCGGAGTTGGCAGCGACCATACCGCCTGTTCGCGAGAGCGAACAAAAGGGCATCGGCATCGCGATAAACCCAATGACCGCTCCGTTGCGCGACACATTACTGCGCTTGTTGTCGTTGCTCGACACGCCTGCCGATATCCCGGTTCTCGGTCCCATGGTCGAACGGGAATTGCTCTATCGTCTCCTGCAGGGGCCACAGGGAAGGCTACTGCGGCAGATTGCTCAACCTGAGGGAGCCCTGGGTAGCATCCGGCGGGCCGTTGCCTGGATCAGAGACAATTACAACACCCGACTGCGCATTGAAGCATTGTGCAACGCAAGCGGCATGAGCCGCGCGAGCCTGCATCGGCATTTTTTGTCAATGACTGGCCTCAGCCCTATCCAGTATCAGAAACAACTCAGATTGCAGGAAGCTCGCCAGCTTTTGCTTGCCGGTGAACATCGCGCATCTGACGTGGCATTCGCCGTCGGTTATGAAAGCGCATCACAGTTCAGCCGCGAATATCTACGGCAATTCGGCACATCGCCTGCGCGCGACGTGCGTGAGATACGGCAGGCAATCGGTACTCCATCTAGGGCCTAAACGGTAGTTTGGGGTTACGCGAACCTCACTGCACCCCAGCGGCTAAGTGCCTTTTAGCCTGATAATAGACAGGTAATTAATCCAGTATCGGTGACGGGCCTCTTTCAAGATAGGTAGAGAGCGCAATACTGCTACGCGTCGCCTCAATACCTTCTATTCCATGAATAATGGCGAGTAACTCCTCCAGGGTTTGAGTATCTCGAGTGCGTACCTTGAGCAAGACAGCATTCTCGCCGGTCACGGTGTGGATCTCTTCAATTTCAGGCAAGTCGACCAACTGTACAAGTTGCCGCGTTTTTGCCCAGCTTTTCGTGTCTACATTAATGAATGCAAGGAGAGGCCTGCCAAGCTTGGCGCCGTCGAGTGAAGCAACAGTCGCCTTTATGATGCCGTGCTGCTTAAGGCGTTTCACGCGTTCATGCACAGCCGGACCTGATAGATGAACCAATTCGCCCAAGACGGCATAGCTAAGCGTCGCATCTACTGCCAGATGGCCTAATAATTTTCGGTCAATCCCGTCCAACAAGGTGCTTTTGGGCGCACTTCTCTTAATCAGGTTCGATTCTTCACTCATTTTTTAAGTATCTCGTTTTCGCCAAATGTAGTTCGGTATATTCAAGTTCCTTTTGTACGTCACTCCGAGGTTCGTTGCAATGAAAGTGGCATCTCACTCAGCAGCTAGCGCGCCGATAAACGTTACATTGCTAATGTGCTCGGTCGCTATTGTGGGATCGAATGGCTTGCTTTTGAGCCCAATTCTTTCTGATGTGGCATCTTCTCTGGTTGCCCCCCTTAATTCAGCGGCGATTGCAATGTCATCTTACGGCGCAGGCACCGCTCTTTCAGCATTGTTTCTGGCGCCTCTAATTGATCGTCATGGTGCATCCTGGGCTTTAAAAACTGGCTTGATAGCCCTTATCCTTTCGTTGTTTGGCAGCTCTTTGGCCGTCTCTGTGACGATGTTGATCGTCTTTCAGGCATTCGCCGGGGTAGGTGCTGGTCTGGTTCTGCCATCTGCCTACGCACTTGCAACTAAATCTACTTCCCCGGAATTTGCTTCTCAGGCCTTGGGAAAGGTACTCATAGGCTGGTCACTTTCGCTCGTCGCGGGAGTTCCACTTTCAGCATTGGTTACGGAGTACGCAGGGTGGCGAGTTGCCTACCTCTGTTTAGCAGTTTCGGCAACGTTCATATTCGGCTGTTTACCTTGGTCATCGCTGTATCCCAATAGAAATAAAAATACCGCTAGCTGGTCAACCCCATTGCGTGCACTAAAAGAAACTGGCGTACGCCCTCTTTTGACTATAGGTCTGGCGTTTACCAGTTCGTTCTACGGCACCTATGCATTTGTGGTACAGGAAACACATCAAGTGCTGCAGACTTCAACAGCACAAGCAGGCATTGTTGTACTGATGTTCGGGCTCGGTTTTGCAGGTGCCTCAATAGCGAATCGATGGGTTGACCAGGTCGGACCCAAGAAAGTCTTACCATGGCTGCTGCTGATTAATGCGGTTATTTTCGTGTGCATGGCCCTCACTATGACCTCGTGGCTGGCATTCCTTGCGGTGGCCTTCTGCTGGGGTTTTGCTAATCATCTGACGCTTAACTCGCTTGTGCTGCTGTTATCGCAATCCAGTGAAAAACAACGTGGCGCGATACTTGGATTAAACAGTGCAACAACCTATGTTGGGCTGACCACAGGAACTGTTGTCGCGAGTCTCATTTACCCCGCAGCCGGCTTCAGACTCATCCTCGCCATTGCAGCAACGACACAGATAGCGGCCGCCCTATTAGCTTTTTACCGGATTAAAACCTAGCAGTTACTGAAAGCGGAAGAAACAGGAAGGTATATTGACCGAACGCTTACTCAAAAAAGGCCTAATCCCCAGATAGTTAAAAGTAATTTCTAGCATGGTCTTTAACCCGGCGGGCTTAGTGAAGAAAATCCTCTTGCCCCAGCCGCAGAGTTCAACCAAAGTAGAATTGCTGCGAGACAAGCGGCTGCTATCAACATAAGCCACATGATGACCAACAGAGTGAATGTAACGCTGTTGTTTAACTCACGGAAAATGCCGAAGGCAAAAGCTGTGTACCAAGACACCGCTGAAACTGCACCTGATGCGATAAATAAGGTGGCTCTCCTGCGGGAGACGCCAAACAGCAGGGGGCGACTCAAGTCGCGTAATACTTTTGGCAATACAAAAGCGTGGATGATTACTCCATTGATCGTCAGGACGATAACCACCAATACCTTCGCCCAGAGCTTGGGGTTTTCAAGCTTTTCCGGTGACTCCATCGCGTAAAGGGCAAGGAAACCAAGACCTGAAAGCCACAGCAGGCATAGTCCAGTAGCGACCACGCTGCTGATAAAGTGAAAGGTGCGTCCGATTTCAACTGGAAGGCTCCCCCTGCGCATCCAACGCAAAATCCAGAGGTCTAGCATCGTCGCCCCACCGAGACCGAAGCACATACCAAGCAGGTGTATGCCTACAAGGAATGTCAGAACCTTTAACGGTGGGAGTGGATCAGGCAATGGAAGGTAAATCGCAAGGGTGTCCGCGAATAAGTAGCCACTGCTGCAGAGCATAAGCAGGCCGCTAAAAATCATGAAAGACGTTCGCATATTCATTTTTACAACCTCACCCAACGCCATTATATTTACGCAGGCACAGCTCATCTAATGGAAATAATTCCTTTAAATCCGCAGCATATTTGATGCAAGTAGCCTCCCGAGAGGCAAGTTAGACCTTGCCCCAGCATTTACGCTAATAAGCCGACTGCTATCTGCATCACTGCTGCACTTGACAGAGTGCGTTTAAACCAGCCACGGAAAATGGACAGATCTAAACACCACCTGCGTTTTTAGAGATGTCCAAATGAAGCTAACGACGATAGGCTCATATCAACAAGTTGCGCGGGCAGGCTGCTACTCAAGAAGGGACCGGTGCTTGAGCATCAATCAAACTCTGGCTTTTCAGCTCATCCCAAAAGGCTGCCGGAATACCGACCTTCATCGCCTGGACATTGGAAACTATCTGCCCCGGCGAACGCGCACCCGGAATGATCGCCGATACTTGCGGATGTGCCGCTGCGAACTGTAAGGCGGCGGTATGGATGTCGATACCATGTCGGCTGGCAACCGCCATGATCTGCGCCCTCTTTTCTACCGCCCCGGCAGGTAGATCCAGGCTGAAGTTGTATCGGCTGCGCCCGCCCAGAAACCCATCATTCAGTGGTGTGCCAACCACGACGCTGGTGCCTTTGTCTTTCAGCGCGGGAAAGGTATTGCGCAATGCATCGCCGTGGTCCAGAAGGGAATACTGGCAGGCAAGCAACACAACGTCTGGAGTCGGGTCATCACTGGTCATTGCCTGAACCACCGCGTGCGGCGTGTTGACACCGAAGCCCCACGCCTTGATGAGGCCCTCCTCACGCATCTTTTCAAGCTCGACCATCGCCCCCGTGCGCGCAATTCGATACGCCGCTTCCCAGCCGCCTTCCAGTTCGGTGTTATCTGACGATATGTCATGAATAAAGACGATATCGATACGTGGCAGCCCCAGGCGTTGAAGACTGTCCTCCACGGATCGCCGCGCACCTGCTGCGGTGTAGTCATACCGGTAATTGAAGGGCGCGGGCGACTTCCAGATGGCATGATCCGCACGCGCGCCACCAGCAGCCGTCAGTACACGGCCGACCTTGGTGGAGACCATATAGGCGTCAGGATTCTTGCCGCGCAGAAAGCGGCCCAGGCGGTATTCGCTCAAGCCAAACCCATAGAACGGCGATGTATCGTAGAGCCTGACACCGGCGTCCCAGGCAGCCTGCAGAACCACTTGCGCCTGCTCGTCGCTGATCGGCGCGAAGATATTGCCGATCTGCGTCCCGCCCATACCGAAGCGTTGAGGCGTCATGTATCTCATCGTGTGCGAGGGCGAATTGACAGGCAGATCTGTGCGCACGATCCGCCCCTCCGTACGCATCACGCTTCCGCGCTCCGTCAAGGAGGACGGCACTGGGGGCGCAGCCAGCGAACTTGCGACGCTTGATGCGGGCAATAAAGCAGCCGCAACAGCGCCAACCGCCGAATAGGTAAGAAAATCTCGTCTGTCCATCCACATTTCCTTTCTCGACTGAGGACTCACAGGCTTATCGGAGCCGGTATTCGTGCTAGAAATTAGAACAGCGGTGATTGGCCGGGTGACCCTAATGCGCCTTCTCTTTTGCACAATCCTGCCGGTACGCTTGTGCTGACCACGCACTCTCAGCAGACTCGAACAATCCGTTAACAGGGGCGCATATGATGACGAGCGGTTCCTCCTCGCAGTTCGGTTTCGGCCATGTCCATTCCCTGACCTCAAGCGAACCTGCTCAGCCCAATGAGCGCCTCCAGGCACTGCGACGGCTTATCGAAAAAGTCACCCTGCAGATTGGCTCGAACGAGATGTGCACCACATCGATTCCAGGCCTGACCTTTTATCGAATGGTCGATCTGGGAACCCCCACGTACTGCATTTATGAGCCCTGCGTGGCCATCATTCTGCAGGGCGCGAAGGAGATCACCTTCGGTGAGGAGGCCTGTGAGTTCGGCCAGGGGGCGTTTTTCGTCACCTCGGTGGATATCCCCACACTGGCTCGCGTTACCGCGGCTAGCGAGCAAACCCCTTATCTATCAGTCGTCCTGAAGCTCGATCTTTCCATGCTCAACGAGGTGATCCAGACCCTGGAACCACCACGGCAGGAAACGGCTTCTCGAGCGCGGGGCTTCGCATCGGGTGCGGCGTCGGGTGAAATGCTCGACGCTTTCGCTCGACTCTCCACACTGATCGAACGGCCCCTTGAAGCAGGCCTGATGTCAGACCTGATCAAGCGGGAGATATGCGTTCGGCTACTGCTCAGTGGCGCGGGCCAGTGGTTGCGCAGCGTCACTCGCGATGGTTATCGAGATAAGGGCATCGTCAGAGCCATTGAATGGCTGAAACACCACTACGACAAACCACTGCACGTGGCTGATCTTGCCGAACGATCGGGAATGGCCAGCTCTACGCTGCATCACAACTTTCGCAAGCTGACAGGCACCAGCCCCGTTCAATATCAAAAATCCCTACGACTGCAAGCCGCGCGCAGCCTGATGCTGACCGACAGGGTAGATGTGAACACAGCCGCGTTGCGGGTCGGCTACGAAAGCGTCGCCCAATTCAGCCGCGAATATGCCCGACGTTTCGGTGCGCCACCCTCAAGAGACATCAAGCAGGCACGGGAACAGGCTGGGGGGCTCGACTAGACCTGCTCTCGTTTACCGCCAAGCCATTGATTTATAAAAATCTTATCGTTTCGTGCCCATTAGCGTCATTGACACGGCCATTTCACTGATCCGCTAGGCAAGTAGTCTGTGTAGTCAGCTTTCGCGTCATCCTTCTGCTGCTAGTCCGTAGAAGCTCCGCCTCCAGCTGGGAGGCTTGACAGCTCTGGGATACTGAATGAGGCGCCGCGGCCAGCGCGGTGCACTCCATCACGCAGCAAAGGAAGGTGCTCCATGCACAATGAAGAACTCAAGGCCTTGTTCGACCAGCAAGCCGCCGGCTACGACAAGCAATGGGCGGGAATGGCTTCACTTCGCGACGCCCTGTATTTGCTGCTTGACGCCCTCTTCGCCGGCCTGCCGGAAACTGCCCGGATACTTTGCGTCGGCGTGGGCACCGGTGCAGAACTGGCCCACTTGGCCGAGCGTTTCCCCGGCTGGTATTTCACCGCTGTAGATCCCTCGGGTGCCATGCTCGACATCTGTCGCCAGCGGGCAACACAGGGCGGTTTTCTCTCGCGTTGCAGTTTTCACCACGGTTACCTCGACACCCTGCCTGCCGAGCCCAGCCACGACGGCGCGACCTGTTTTCTGGTGTCTCATTTCTTGCTCGAGCCGCAGGCCCGCATCGCCTTATTCCACGAGATCGCCCGTCGGCTTGAGGTGGGTGGCGTACTGGCAAATGTCGATCTGGCCTCAGATGTCCAATCCCCTGCCTACGAGGTACTGCTACGTAGCTGGATGACGCTGATGTCCTCTGCCAGCGTGCCGCCGGATGTATTGGAACGGGCCCGTGCCGCCTACGCCAGCGATGTGGCGATCCTGCCGCCGCAGCAGGTCGCAGACCTGATCAAGGAGGCCGGTTTCGAGGCGCCGGTGCAGTTCTTTCAGGCTGGGTTGATGCATGGGTGGTTTGGCGCACGGAAGGCAGACATCAACCTGGGCAAGTAGCCTGCACGGCGAGTTGGTTAACTCAAATTCGGATGCCTGAGGCTCTGAGGTAAGGCGCTGCCTGACTATGGCAAGGAGCGGCAACGCGATAGCAGCGCCACAGGAGCCGCAACTGACTCATTGAACCAGCCACTGCTCAGGCCCATCGCAAACATCCAGTCTTGGTTGCTTCTGGCAGGAAGCCGCCATCCACCGTCGCCAACTGCCAGCCGTCTATATCCGGTGATGCTCCAGCAAGAAGTCCACAAACATCCGCACCCGTGCTGGCATTGCCGAACCACCCACGAATACCGCGTGAATCGGCTCCCGGTCGCCGGGGTTCCAGGCGTCCAGCAGCGGCACCAGATCACCGCGCTGCAGGTCCTCGCTGACGCTGAACTCGCCGATACGGGCGATGCCGGCACCGACCCGGGCCAGCTGCGCCAATGCCTCACCGCTGCTGCATTCGATATTGCCGCTGACCTTGAGGGTAAAGCCGCTGCCGTCGCGCACGAACGGCCAGTTGGGTTCGGCACGGCGAAAGTTGAAGCGTAGGCAGTTGTGCCGCAGCAGGTCTTCCGGCTCCTGGGGAATGCCGTGGCGCTCTAGATACGCGGGCGACGCCACCACAACCTGGCCGGTGTCGCCGATCCTGCGCGCGGTCAGCGGGCTGTCGGGCAGATGGCCAAAGCGCACCGCCACGTCGGCCTGGCCGCCGAGAATATCGACCACTTCATCGCCCAGGGTCAGGTCGACGGTGATATTCGGGTAACGCGCGCTGAAGGCGGCGACCAAGGGAACGATGGCCAGCCGTCCATGACCCAGGGCGGCGCTTACGCGCAAGCGGCCCCTGGGCACGCCCTGGTCGGCGATAGCGTCTTCGACCTCAGCCATGTCGGCCAGAATACGCCGGGCGCCGCGCAGGTAAGCCTCGCCCTCGGCGGTAAAGGTGATCGCCCGGGTGGTGCGCAACAACAGGCGGGTGCCGAGGCGTTGCTCGGTGCGCGCGATGATCCGACTCACCGCCGAGGGTGTCAGCCCCAATGCCCGCGCCGCGGCCGACAGGCTGCCTGCCTGCGCCACCGCGGCGAACACGCCCATTTCACCTGACCTGCCGTTAACGTCCATTTGTGCTCCGAGCGCAAAGGTGCATGCCAGAAATGCCATCTACCGCCTTCGAAGGCTGGATCGTAGCATTCGCCGCATAGATAAGGAGCCTTCCATGCGTATCAATCCACCCCTTGTAGCACTCGCCATTGGCGCCTTCGGCATCGGCGTGACCGAGTTCGCCCCCATGGGCATGTTGCCGGGCATCGCGGCGGATCTCGGCGTTTCCATTCCCGCCGCCGGCCTGTTGGTCAGCGCGTACGCCCTGGGCGTATTACTCGGCGCACCACTGATGACCCTGACCACCGGCAAGATCCCCCGGCGCTACCTGCTGATCGGGCTTATGGCGATTTTCACCTTGGGTAATCTGATGTCGGCCCTGGCGACCGATTACTACAGCCTGATGGTCGCCCGGGTGGTGACCTCACTGAACCACGGGGCGTTCTTTGGCGTTGGCTCCATCGTCGCCGCCAGCGTGGTCGCCCCGGAGAAACGCGCCGGGGCGGTTGCGGCCATGTTTATGGGCCTGACCCTGGCGACCATCGGCGGCGTGCCGCTGGCCGCCTGGTTTGGCGAACTGCTCGGCTGGCGCACCGCATTCTGGGGCATCACCGGCCTCGGCGTGCTGGCCATGGCCGCGTTGTGGTTCGCCCTGCCCAACCTGCCCGCGCCGAAAAGCGTCGGTGTAATGGCGGAAATTCGCGCACTGGGCCGTGGCCCTGTGCTGGGGGCATTGGCCCTGACCGTGGTCGGCTCAAGTGCGATGTTCACCGTATTCACTTACATCGCGCCGATTCTCAGCAGCGAGACTCACGCATCCACCGCCTTTATCACCGCCATGCTGGTGCTCTACGGCGTGGGCCTGACCCTGGGCAATATGTGGGGCGGCAAGGCCGCCGACCGCTCCATCGACCGCACCCTGATCGTCTCGCTAAGCGCCCTGATTGTCGTCTTGCTGGCGTTCACCGTACTGATGCGCTGGCCGCTGCCGGCCGCCGTGGCCATCCTGATCTGGGGCATCGCCAGCTTCGCCATCGTGCCGCCGCTGCAGATGCGCGTCATGGAAGCCGCCAAGGGCGCGCCCAACCTGGCCTCGGCGGTGAATATCGGCGCCTTCAATCTCGGCAACGCGATTGGTGCGGCGCTGGGCGGCGCGGTGATCAATGCCGGGCTGGGCTACCCGGCGATCTCCCTGGCTGGTGCGGCGATGGCGGCGCTGGGGCTGCTGATGGTGCTGGGGTTTGCCTGGCGCTCCAGAGCGATTGCAACTTCGATGGTGTGAAGATGATGTGAGGGGGGGGCTGTGAGTGACCATTGATCAGTGACGGCTAGCGCCCACCGCAGCCATTCGCGAATGCTCAACATGCTCCCCAATCCGCGAAACGGCCAGAAGCAGGGGGTTGGCGTACAGAAAACAGGCTTGCCCCCTTTAGCTGCGGGCCCCTTTAGCTGAAAGCAACTGGCGCTTGACTTAGAGCGCGCTCTAACCAATAGCCTCCATGTTACGCCGCCAAAACGGCCAGGTCCGTTGCGCGGCTTAAACAAGGAGATAGGTCATGACATCAAAAAAACTGAGCGTGGTAACCGGGCTCTTGCTTTCAGCAATCGCAATTCCGGCGTCGGCAGCGGAACCAGATAATCGACGAGTGAAAGGGGTAGAAACCCTGGAAAGAATCACCGGGACCGCCGGCAACAATGTGGTCAAATCGCTTAGCGATATCTCGCCCGAGCTGGGTGAATGGATAGTCGATTTCGCCTATGGCGATGTGTTTTCTAGGCCTGGTGTCGCTCTGTGCACACGCGAGCTGGCAACCATCGCTGCCCTCACCGCATTGGGAAATGCGCAACCTCAACTCAAGGTGCATATAGAGGGGGCGCTGAATGTGGGTTGCAAACCTGAGGAAATCGTTGAAATCATCATCCAGATGGCGGTGTATGCTGGCTTTCCAAGCGCGTTGAACGGCATCAGCGCAGCGCGGGAAGTGTTTGCCAAACGAGGCATCAAAATTGTTGCCCCACCTCCCGAGTGAGCGGGACTACTGCATTACCGAACACCGATGGTCAAGGATTGTGCTCATGAACGCCTACCAGACGATTGATCAGATCGCCAAGCGCACAGGCCTCACGGCCTAGACCCTGCCCTACTACGAACGCATCGGCCTGTTGGCACCGGTCGCCCGTGCGGCCGGCCGGCAACGGCTTTATGCGCCGACTGATATGGCGTGCCTGGAATTTCTGCTGCGTTTACGCACCACGTACATGACCATCGGCAAAATGCAAATATTCGCCAAGCTGCGCAGCGCCGGGGACTCAACGATTGCCGAACGCCGAACGCCGAACGCCGAACGCCGCCAGATACTGGAGAGCCATTTACAGCATGTACAGGCCGAAGTTACTGCCGTGCAAAAGGCCGTTGCTGCACTGCAAATCAAGATTGACCACTACCGTGCGCTTGAGGCCAAGGAGGATGTTTAGCATCTGCTCTGCTGCACGACTCCTGCCCATTGCGACAAGCAGGGCCCTGCTGAAATCCTTCATGGCCGCGAGCGAAGCGGGCACCTTGAGACTATGCGCATTGCCACTGCAGGGAATGTATTGATTTCAATTGTCAGCCCGCCAAGGAAAGGAGCCTGTATGTCTCTGATTCTTCATGCCCGGTTCCATTATTGGAATGACCGAATGAGCAATCCGTTAACCGATGCCCATAAGCGCAGCTTGATCAATGGGCAATACCTCGTCAGTTCGTGAGCGTCTGGTCGCTACAGGCTACCCGACTACCTTCGCGGCCTTCGCCGAGACGCTGCAAGGTGTACTCAAAGCGACCTGGCAGCGCGACAGCTTCGATCACCTGGTCAACAACGCCGGGCATGGCGACATGGCCTCGATTGCCGAGACCACAGAAGCGCAATTCGATGCCCTGGTGAACGTGCACTTCAAAGGTGTGTTCTTCCTCACCCAGGCGCTGCTGCCGCTGCTCGCCGACGGCGGACGGATCGTCAACCTCTCCACGGGCCTGACGCGGTTCGCCTCCCCTGGCTTTGCCGCCTATGCCGCCGCCAAGGGCGCGGTGGAGGTACTGAGCCTCTACCTGGCCAAGGAGCTGGGCAGCCGCGGCATCGCTGTGAATACCGTGGCGCCGGGCGCGATCGAGACCGACTTCCTGGGCGGTGCGGTGCGCGACATGCCGGACCTGAACAAGGTCTTCGCAGAGATGACGGCGCTTGGCCGCGTGGGTGTGCCCGACGACATCGGCCCGATGATCGCCAGCCTGCTCGGTGAGCAGAATCGCTGGGTCAACGCCCAGCGTATCGAGGTCTCCGGCGGCCAGGCGATCTAACACCAAAGCGCGCGAAACCCAGGGATGGGCGTTTGCGTCGATGCGCGAGCGGAGCAAAGAACCACTGGGCATTACGGTCGGATCATCGCCACCTGCCAGCCCCACAGTGATGCGTGGGCATATCTGAACCTCTAGCACTGAGATCGGATAACGGCATGCTGTGGACAGAGACAACGCTCGCGCCACAACCGTAGGGCGTGTCAAAGGCAGCCATCGGCCAAAGCGGACGTGTGTGGCAATTAGTCCAAGGAGTCAGCAGCAGTTTTTTCCTGTGAGTATTGACCTTGTAGTAGCTACAGCCTTCATCCTTCGCGCTGTTTGGCAATTTTGCCATTGGCATGAACCCTAAAAGCTGGAGTTACTCGATGGATGATCCTCAGCCAAATCCTTGGCTTGCGTTACTTTGCGCATGGCTGCTGGCATTGATTGCCACGCTGAGCGTGTTGTTTGTCGGCGAGGTCATGGGCCAGGCGCCCTGTAATCTGTGTTGGTTTCAGCGTGCGTTCATGTTCCCGCTGGTGCCCATGCTCGCTGTCGCGTGCTTCCTTTCCGATGGCACTGTCTGGCGCTATGCATTGCCGGTCGCGGCGCTTGGCTGGCTGGTTGCGCTGTACCACAACCTCTTGTACTTCCGGGTTATCCCTGAGGCCATCAAGCCCTGCGGCATGGGGCCGTCGTGCTCGGGTTCCGACATGATGGTGCTCGGCAGCCTGCCGCTACCGCTACTGTCTTTGGGCGTGTTCAGCCTGATCATTGTTCTTCTGTTAATCGTTCGCCGGAGATTGTCCGCATGAGCCGCCGTGCCCTGGTCGTCGTCATCACTCTTATTGCCGTTATCGGTTTCGCCCTCGCTGCGTTGTTCTATCCGCGACAGCCCGTACCGGCTTATCAGCCTGGAGCTCAAGCTACGCAGCCGGTTGAGGCGCCAAGCGCGCAGAACCTGGTGCGCTTCCATTCGCCAAGTTTCGGCCCGGCGGATGCTCGCGTGACGGTGGTCGAATTCTTCGATCCATCATGCGAGGCCTGCCGCGCCTTCTATCCCATCGTCAAACAGATAATGGACAAGCACCCGAAAGACATTCGTGTGGTCATCCGCTATGTACTCAACCACAAGGGATCGGAAGAAGCGGCACGAATCATCGAGGCGGCCAGAAAGCAGAATCTGTTCATGCCGGTGCTCGAGGCCCTCCTCGATTCTCAGCCCGCCTGGCATGACGACGCGCAGGTGATGGCCGGCTGGGAAGCGGCAGAACGTGCAGGGCTGGATGTGCAAAAGGCTCGGGAGCAGATGAATTCAGCTGATATAGATGCTGCCCTCAGCAAGGATGCCGCCGATGCCCAACGCCTCGGCGTACGCGGCACTCCCACCTTCTTCGTCAACGGGCGTGCACTCACTCAGTTCGGCGCACAGCCGCTGTACGACCTGATCAGAAGCGAAATCGACAAGCCGCGTTGATCAGCGCCTGAACCGGGCAGTGGCAACTAACGAGGAGGGCTCAGAATGGCCTTTTTGCAAAATCGGATTCCGCCTGTGTTGGTGTTGGCGGTATGCGCTGTACTGATGTTGCTCGGTGTCTTGCCTAGGCTGGAAATGCCGTCACCGTGGCGGCTCACCCTGGTCTTCTCGACACTGCTGCTGGGTTGCGTCATCAGCCTGGCCGGTGTGTTGAGTTTTCGGCGGGCACGTACCACGGTCAATCCGCTGGTTCCGCAAGAGGCATCTGCGTTGGTTGAGGGCGGTATCTATCGCTACAGCCGCAACCCGATGTACCTGGGATTCGCCATCGTGCTGCTGGCCTGGGCGCTGGCCTTGGGGGAAGCGCTGCCTTTTCTCGGCGTTATCGGGTTCGTGCTGTATATCCAGCGGTTCCAGATAGCGCCTGAGGAGCGGGCGTTGCAGCAACACTTTGGCGAATCCTTCAGTTCTTACAAGGGCCGTGTGCGGCGCTGGATATAAACGCGCGGTCATATCTACCAAGAAAACGGCAACGCTTGGACTGTGTTCGAGAGTCTGTGTTTGAAGATTGTTAATAGAAACTTACGCTGAATCAACAGGCTGCTTCGGGCGCGGATATATCCTGGTAAAGAGTCGTGGATAAGGAGCAGCATCAGCGACCGGTATGAATATTTCAAAATTGTAATGTTGCGATCATCTCGACGTTAGCTTCTGGCAGCAAGGATAGGGCGCGGAAAAGGTATCAGTTCAAAAACTATAAGCCGCCACCTTAAAGAAACTGCCGTTAACGTCGGGAGCAACCATGAATAGAAAAACCACGCTATCACTCGCCATTTTTTCGGCAGCTATTGGCAGCAGCCCAGCCGCTTTTGCAGATGAGCAGAAAGAAGGGTTCATCGAGGGCAGCAGCCTTACCCTTCTCAATCGAAATTTCTATTTCAACCGTGATCACCGCAACGGTGAAACGGCGCCAGGCGGAGACGGATATTCCGAAGCCTGGGCACACGGCATCATTAGCAAATTCGAGTCCGGCTTTACCCGGGGCACCGTTGGTGTCGGGGTGGATGCGTTCGCCATGATCGGCCTGAAGCTCGATACCGGTGGCGGCCGTAATGGCGGGCAAAGCTCTTTCGATGTCATGCCGGTGAAGAGCAACGGCGAGGCACGGGACGAATACACCAAGGTGGGCGGCGCGCTCAAGGCCAGGGCATTCGATACCACACTTGCCTTGGGTGATGTGTTCCCGGCGACGCCGGTGGTGCACTACGGCGATTCGCGCTTGCTGCCGGAATCGTTTCGCGGCGTCACGCTGGTGAACAACAGCCTGGAAGGGCTAACGCTGCAGGGTGGCCGTTTGCATTCGATGAGCCAACCGGTATCGAGCAACATGCGCGATAACTTCGTGACCTTCTACGGTGGCAGTGTCGACTCGCCATGGATTGGTTACTTCGGTGGCGACTACAGCCTGAACGACAATGTCAGCTTCAGCGCCTACAGCAGCCGCCTGAAAGATGTCTGGAATCAATACTACGTCGGCACCTCGCTGCGTTACCCGCTAAGCGATGACTTGGCGCTGATCGGTGGCTTCAATTACTACAAGGCGGTCGATGAGGGTTCGCAGCAATTGGGCGAATTCAACAACAGCATCTGGAGCGGCAAGATCGGCGTGCAGTTCGGCGCCCACACCCTGGCGCTGAGCCACCAGCGTAACAACGGCGACGATGACTTCGACTATCTGCGCCAAGCCGACTCTATCTACCTGGATAACTCCATTCAGTACTCCGATTTCAACTCGCCCAAAGAAAAGTCGTGGATGCTGCGCTACGACGTGAACATGCTGGCCTATGGCGTTCCCGGCCTGTCGTTCATGGTGCGCTACGGCAAGGGCAGCGACGCCGACTATTCCAACGCCAACGCGGTGTACATGCGTCGTGATGACAATGGCAACCCTCTGACGGATCAGAAACGCTGGGAGCGTAACATCGAAGCCAAGTATGTCGTGCAGGGCGGCTCGCTCAAGGACATGTCGTTCCGTATTCGCCAGGCCAATACCCGTGCGACACAGTTCGAATCGGATCTCGATGAGATCCGTCTGATCGTCGAATATCCGCTTAGCGTTCTGTAATCAAAGGCGAGGGCCAGCTAAGCGCAGGCCCTTTTTGCTGACAGATTTTCAATGTTCCGATGCTTCTTCTGTCAGGTACCTGCCCATATATCGCACAGGTAGTCGCTCATAACCGTTTTAAAGTGCTGAACAGTGTTGAGCACTCCCCTATTCACCTTTGAAGCGTAATTGCTCCTTGGAAAGAGGTGAATCTTGGCGCCCGTTATGGGCGCTTTTTTTTGCCTTTTCGTCACGCTGCAAAGGCGAGCTTACAGCGCAATAAATCACGCTGCTGATACGCTTCAGGGTACGTCCACATAGGCTGACGGTGCAGTTAATGCAGCGATGATAACGCTGTGTTTATTAGCCGAGCCTCTGATGAAATCGCCGGCTCGTATCGATACCAAAAAAAACCGCCCATAAAGGGCGGCTGAAGAGGTATTTGAACGATTAACGCTGATTGACGCACTCGCCCTGCAGGGTATAGCGCACAGCGTGCAAGTTACCTGCAGAGTCTTCGTAACTCATGATCTTCTTGAAACTGCCACAGGTCTTGATGTCGTTGGTGGTGTGAATCAATTTGGCGACATCAATTTTCATCCCATATCGATAATCGATGATTTTCGGGGCTGGTTTGCCGGCCTGTTCGGCGTATTGCTGGGTAATGGCGGTATTTTTCTGCTGATAACGCTCGGTAAGTTTCTCTACGGCCACGTTAGCGTAGGACTGAGTGCTACCCAGTAGAGCGATGGTAAACAAACAGATCTTGATCTTCATGCTGCGACTCCTGATTGGTGTGGGCCTACTTTAAAAAAACCGGGCTGTCGCAGAAGTGACTGAAAAATTACAAGTTTGAAAGCTCCCACTTACATGGCTGGCAACATTGACCAGTGACCGCTATAGGGCACTTCTAAAAACGTAGACGAGGCAGTCAGCGCAAGGCAAAAACAGGCGAAAAAGCGGAGTTTACGAGCTGTAAATGAGCATTTTGAGCCTGTTTTTAACGCAGCGATGGCAACGCAGGTAGTTTTTAGAGGTGCCCTATAGCACTGGGGCGATAGCTATGTGGATGACGAACATCACGTACGGGGTTCCAGTACATAGCCAACGCCTCTTAGCGTGTGGATCAACTTGTCATTAAAGGGATCGTCGATCTTGGCGCGTAAACGCCGGATGGAAACCTCGACCACATTGGTATCGCAGTCGAAGTTCATGTCCCATACCAGCGAGATGATCTGGGTGCGCGACAGCACTTCGCCCGAGCGGCGCATGAGCAGATGCAACAGGGCGAACTCCTTGGTTGTCAGCTCGATGCGCTGGCGGCCGCGAAACGCCCGGTGCCGCCCGGTATCCAGCTCCAGGTCGGCGACCCGCAACACGACGGGCGTCTGCACCTGTTCGGTTCTTCTGAGCAGCGAGCGCAGGCGGGCCAGCAGTTCCGGGAATTCGAAGGGTTTCACCATGTAGTCGTCGGCGCCCAGATCTAGGCCCTTGATCTTGTCTGCCAGGCGCCCGCGTGCGGTCAGCATCATCACGCGGGTGCTGCCATGGCGGCGGATATTTTCCAGTACGTGCCAGCCGTCCATTTCCGGAAGATTGACGTCGAGAATCACCGCCGTGTAGTTGTGCTGGCTCACGAGATACAGGCCATCGACGCCTGTGCTGGCCTTGTCCACCACATAACCACTTTCCGTCAGGCCTTGATGAAGATAATCGGCAGTTTTCGGCTCGTCCTCGATAATCAGGATTCGCATCGGTATTCACCTGGGGTGGAAGAAGTCTTATTGAGTTGCAGGAATGGCTGCATGTAAATAACGGCAGTTGGCAACAGCTGATGCATTCATTTATCCGTGGCGAATGGTCGCAATCATTGCGATGCCGATTACGTTAAAAGTTATTGCACACGACTACATCGCCTTGAAGTCGCCAGGCAATGTCCAGTTCAGAGGTTGAGTCTGCCGATAGTAATGCAGCGGGTTTAGTTCGAGCGCTCTATTACATATTTGTAATGCGGCAGTCACCTTGGCGATAAGCGCGGCTTATTAGATTTACCCTCAATCAAGTTTCCATCCATATATCGGGCGCTGGGCGTGAGTCAGTTGGCGTCGGCTGAGGGCTTTCATTTGTCTTTTCATCATGCACGTCGCCACTCTTCGCGTGGCTTGGGTATCGCACTCATGGCGGTGGGTTGTTTACTGAGCGGGCAGAGCCTGGCGAATGCCGGCGAAGTGACGTTCTCGCAGGCGCTGCAGCGGGCGCAGGAAAATAACCCGAACATGGCTGCCGCGAAGTGGCAGGTGGATATCAGCCAGGCAGAGCGAAGGCAGGCGGGGCTGATTCCCAACCCCGAGCTTTCCTGGGAGGTTGAAGACACCCGCAGTGATACACGCACGACTACCGTGCAGCTCACCCAACCGATCGAGTTGGGTGGCAAGCGTGGCGCCCGGGTGGAGGTGGCGCAGCGGGGTATTGATCTCGCCGCGCTGGGGCTTGAGCAATACCGCAATGGCCTCCGGGCTGAGGTGATTCAAGCGTTTTATGGTGCTCTGCAGGCCGGCATGCGTGTGGAGCTGGCAGAACAGTCTCGGCAGATCGCGCAACGTGCATTGGGCATCGCCCAGGGACGGGTGAAAGCAGGAAAGGTTTCCCCGATCGAGCTGACCCGCGCCCAGGTGCAACTGGCCGAGCTTGATCTGGAAGCTACTCGGGCGCAGCGAGACCGGCGCATTGCCGAGGATCGCCTGCAACTGGTGATGGGCCAGGGCTCCGTCAGTGAGCTGCGACCGCAGGGCGACGCGACCCGCCTGCCTGAGGTGCCGGCTACGTCTCGTTTGCTGAGCGCACTGGCAGCGAGTGCCGAGCTGCGCTCTGCGCAGACAGCCATTGAGCAGCAGGAAGCTTCGTTTGCGCTGGAGAAAACGCAGCGTATTCCCGACCTCAACGTCAGCCTGGGCAGCCAGTACAGCGCCGCCGACCGGGAGCGCGTCAATCTGGTGGGTTTGTCCATGCCGCTGCCGTTGTTCAACCGCAATCAGGGCAACATTCTGGCGGCCGCTCGCCGCGCCGATCAGAGCCGTGACCTGCGCAACGCTGCCGAGCTGCGCCTGCGCAACGAGATCCAGGTGGCGGCGGCGCAGTGGCAATCGGCTCAGGTGGAAATCCAGGCCTTCGAGTCGACCATCCTGCCGTCAGCACAACAGGCGGTCGACAGCACGGCGCGTGGCTTCGAAATGGGCAAGTTCGCTTTTCTCGATGTGCTGGATGCCCAGCGCACGCTGATTCAGTCACGTGCGCAGTACATCCAGTCACTGGCGGCCGCCACCGATTCCTGGGTGCAGCTGGAGCGGGTTCTGGGAGATATCTCCGTCATCAGGTAGGCCACTTGCCGGGCCCGCCAAGGGCCAGGCGCATTGACACCATTCAAGGGGCCTGCTGCTACGCCAGCGCCTCTGATCCATCTATCCGGGAGTTCTCATGAGTAAGAAATTAGCCGTGGCGATCAGCCTCGCTGTCGGGATCGGCGTGGCCGGTGCGGGCGCCTGGTACATCAATGAGCACGCCGGCACGCATGCCGAATTGGCAGACGATGCCCATGGCGAAGAGGGGCATGGTGAGGAAAGCCATGAGGAGCAAGGTACGCACGGCGACGCGCAAAGCCAGTCCCGCGGACCTCATGGTGGTGAAATCTTCATGCAAGGGTCTCTTGGCCTGGAGCTGGTCGCGCCGGAAAGCGAAGACGGCGCAGCGCCTATTTCCATTTACCTGAGCGAGGCCGGTAGAGGCATTGCGCCCTCGCCTGCCATCACCGTCAGCCTTGAGGCCACACGAGCCTCTGGAGAGCTCATCGTGCTGACGTTCGAGGCGAGGGAGGACGCCTACGTCAGCCCGCGCGGCATCGCTGAACCGCATTTTTTCAACGGCCGCCTGACTGTGCGCAAGGATGGCCAGGCCTATGACTTCGCCTATTCCAAAGCCGAGGGGTTGCTGGAACTGAGCGCCGAGCAGATCAGGATTGCCGGAATCGAGATTGCCACGGCGCAGCCTCGCGTCATTGACTCGACGATACGCCTGCCCGGCGAGATCCGTTTCGATGAGGATCGCACGGCGCACGTCGTGCCGCGTATCTCCGGCGTGGTGGAAAGCGTGCCGGTCAACCTGGGCGACAGCGTGAAAAAGGGCCAGACCCTGGCCGTGATCGCCAGCCAGCAGATTTCCGATCAGCGCAGCGAGCTGGCGGCCGCTCAGCAGCGCAGCGAGTTGGCGAGAACAACCCTGCAGCGCGAGCAGCAGCTCTGGCAGGACGGCATCTCGGCCGAGCAGGATTACCTGCAGGCCCGTCAGCTTTCTCAGGAAGCCGACATCGCCCTTAGTAATGCCCGGCAGAAGATGAACGCCCTTGGCGGGCAAGGCGCGCTGTCGCAGGGCAACCGTTATGAGCTGCGTGCGCCGTTCGATAGCACAGTGGTGGAAAAACATTTCGTGCTCGGCGAGGTGGTCAGCGAGGCCAGCAACGCCTTCACCATTTCTGACCTCAGCCGCGTGTGGGCCACCTTCAGTGTCGCGCCAAAGGACCTGGGCGCCATTCAGGTCGGCAAAAAGGTCCTGGTGGCGTCCCCGGAGTTGCAGACCAAGGTCGAGGGCGACATTGCCTATATCGGCAGTCTTCTGGGTGAGCAAACCCGCACCGCCACCGCCCGCGCAGTGCTGGCCAACCCTGATGGCGCCTGGCGCCCAGGGCTGCCGGTGGTCATCGAGGTGGCAACCGCGTCCCGACAGGCCAAGGTGAGTGTGCCGGTCGCAGCGGTGCAGCGCATCGATGAGCAGAATCAGGTGTTTGTGCAGGTCGACAAGGGCTTTGTCGCGCAGCCCGTGACCCTGGGGGCGACAAGCGGCGGTTTCGTCGAGGTCACCCAAGGCCTGAACGCCGGCATGCCGGTTGCGGCCGCAGGCAGCTTCATTCTCAAGTCCGAGCTTGGCAAGGGCTCCGCAGACCACGCCCACTGACAGCCATCGACGAGACAATCCTATGTTCGAGCGTATTATCCAGTTCGCTATCGAGCAGCGCTTCATCGTGCTGCTTTTCGTACTCGGCATGGCCGGTGTCGGTGTGGCGAGTTATCAGAAACTCGCCATCGATGCGGTTCCCGATATCACCAACGTTCAGGTGCAGATCAACACCGCCGCTGGCGGTTTTTCCCCACAGGAAATCGAACAGCGCGTGACCTTTCCGATCGAGACAGCGATGGCCGGGCTGCCGAGCCTCCAGCAGACCCGCTCGCTATCGCGTTCGGGTTTTTCGCAGGTGACGGTCATCTTCGAGGATGGCACCGATCTGTATTTCGCCCGCCAGTTGGTCAACGAGCGCCTGCAAATGGCCAGGGATCAACTGCCGCCGACCGCAGAAACGGCGATGGGGCCGATTTCCACCGGCCTAGGGGAAATCTTCCTGTGGACGGTCGAAGCCCAGGAGGGCGCGGTCAAGGAAGATGGCAGTGCCTACACGCCAACCGACTTGCGGGTGATCCAGGACTGGATCATCAAACCGCAACTGCGCAACGTTACCGGCGTGGCTGAAATCAATACCATCGGTGGTTTCGCCAAGGAGTTTCAGGTCGCGCCCGACCCCAGGCGCCTGGCGGCGTACCGCTTGACCCTGGGCGATCTGATCACAGCGCTGGAGCGCAACAACGCCAACGTCGGCGGCGGTTTCATCGAGCGCAACGGTGAACAGTTGGTGGTGCGCGCACCGGGGCAGGTGGCTGGCGAGCAGGACATCGCCAACATCGTCGTGTCCAATGCCAGCAGTACGCCGATCCGGGTGCGCGATGTCGCCGAGGTGCAGATCGGCCGCGAGCTGCGCACTGGCGCGGCAACCGAAAACGGCCGTGAGGTGGTGCTCGGTACGGTGTTCATGCTGATCGGCGAGAACAGCCGCAGCGTCTCTCAGGCCGTGTCCGCGAAGCTGGTTGAGATCAATCGTTCGTTGCCGGATGGGGTGGTGGCGGTGCCGGTGTATGACCGCACCAATCTGGTCGACAAGGCAATTGCCACGGTCAAGAAGAACCTCATCGAAGGCGCGATACTGGTTATCGTCGTGCTGTTTCTGTTCCTGGGAAACATTCGTGCGGCGCTGATCACCGCCATGGTCATCCCGCTGTCCATGCTATTCACCTTCACGGGGATGTTCGCCAACCAGGTCAGTGCCAACCTGATGAGTCTGGGCGCGCTGGACTTCGGCATCATTGTCGATGGCGCGGTGGTGATCGTCGAAAACTCGATCCGCCGCCTCGCGCATGCTCAGCAGATGCACGGCCGCATGCTGACCCGCGCCGAGCGCTTTCGCGAAGTGTTTGCGGCGTCCAAAGAAGCGCGGCGTCCACTGATTTTCGGTCAACTGATCATCATGGTGGTTTACCTGCCGATCTTCGCGCTGACGGGCGTTGAGGGGAAAATGTTCCACCCCATGGCATTCACCGTGGTCATCGCCCTGTTGGGCGCGATGATCCTGTCGGTGACCTTCGTGCCTGCCGCCATCGCCCTGTTCATCACCGGCAAGGTGAAAGAGGAAGAAAACCTGGTCGTGCGCTCGGCCCGCCGTGCTTACGCGCCGGTACTGACCTGGGTGATGAACAACCGGACGCCGGTATTTACCGGTGCGTTGATCGCCGTGTTGCTCTCCGGCGTGCTGGCCAGCCGAATGGGCAGTGAGTTCGTGCCCAGCCTGAGCGAGGGCGACTTCGCCTTGCAGGCGTTACGTGTGCCAGGCACGAGCCTGACGCAATCGGTGGAGATGCAGAAGCGCCTGGAAATCGCGTTGATGGAAAACATGCCGGAGATCGAGCGGGTGTTCGCGCGTACCGGCACGGCCGAGATCGCCGCCGACCCCATGCCGCCGAACATTTCCGACGCCTACGTGATGCTCAAGCCGAAGTCACAATGGCCAAACCCGGACAAGTCGCGTGATGAGCTGGTCGCCGACCTGCAGCGGATCAGCGCCACGGTGGCGGGCAGCAATTACGAGTTGTCGCAACCGATCCAACTGCGTTTCAACGAGCTGATTTCCGGGGTGCGCAGCGATGTGGCGGTCAAGGTCTTCGGTGACGACTTGGAGGTGCTAAACAGCACCGCTGCAGAAATATCCGAGGTGCTGGAGTCGATTGATGGCGCTTCCGAGGTCAAGGTCGAGCAAACGTCAGGCTTGCCGATGCTGGCGATCAATATCGATCGCGAGAAGGTTGCCCGTTACGGCCTCAACGTCGGTGATGTGCAGGATACCGTCGCCTTCGCGATTGGCGGCCAGCAGGCCGGCACGCTGTTCGAGGGCGATCGCCGCTTCGATATCGTCGTGCGGCTCTCGGATGAACTGCGCACCGATGTCGACGGCCTGTTGCGGCTGCTGATTCCGATTCCGCCACGCCCTGGCAGCGTCACGGATCAGATCGAGTTCACGACGCTGGCTGAGGTCGCCAGCCTGGACATGGTGCTCGGCCCCAACCAGGTCAGCCGCGAGAACGGCAAGCGCCTGGTGGTGGTCAGCGCCAACGTGCGTGGCCGCGACATCGGCTCGTTCGTGGCCGAAGCCAGCCAGCGGCTCGAGCAGGACGTGCAGATCCCCAGTGGCTACTGGACCACTTGGGGTGGCCAGTTCGAGCAACTGCAATCGGCGGCCAATCGTCTGCAGATCGTGGTGCCGGTTGCGCTGCTGCTGGTCTTCACCCTGCTGTTCATGATGTTCAATAACATCAAGGACGGGCTCGTGGTGTTTACCGGCATCCCCTTTGCGCTGACTGGCGGCATCCTGGCGTTGTGGCTGCGTGATATCCCGCTGTCGATTTCCGCCGGGGTGGGCTTTATCGCCCTGTCTGGTGTGGCTGTGCTCAACGGGCTGGTGATGATTGCGTTCATCCGCAGCCTGCGCGAAGCCGGCATGCCACTGCACACGGCGATCACCGAAGGCGCGCTTACTCGCCTGCGTCCGGTGTTGATGACGGCCCTGGTGGCCTCGCTGGGGTTCGTGCCGATGGCGCTGGCCACCGGCACCGGTGCCGAAGTGCAGCGGCCCCTGGCCACCGTGGTGATCGGCGGGATTCTGTCCTCCACCGCACTCACGCTGCTGGTATTGCCTGCGCTGTACCAGTGGATTCACCGGCGTGAAGATGACGAGCAGCCGAGCCTCGTCAAACCCGCAGACTGACGCTTACGCCCCAACCGGGGCGTAAGCACGTCTGGCGCTGGCGGTTCAGTGTTGCTGCAGGCTGCCCGGCGGGTCGACCTGAACCGTGATATGGGCGAGGCCGTAGCGCTCGCGCAAGTAATCGCCGACGACCGCTGGCAATCTCAGGCTGTCGGCGCCCGCAGCCGGTGTCACGTGAACGGTCGCGACGCTGGCGTCGTCGGTCAGTGTCCAGGCGTGAAAGTGGCCGGCTTCGGCTACCCCGGGCAGCTCGGTCAACGCCTGCTCGGCCTGGCGCGCGTCGATTCCCGCTGGCGTAGCCTGCAGCAGCACCTGAATGGACTCGGCGATAAGGCGCCACGCCGAGCGCACCACGAGCAGGGCAACCACCACCGACAGGATCGGGTCGAGCACTGTCCAGCCCGTGAACATGATGCCGATGGCGGCGGCAATCGCGCCCACCGAACCGAGCAGATCACCCATGACATGCAACAGCGCACCCCGCAGGTTGCTGTCGCCCTTGTTGCCTGCGTTGAGGATCAGCGCGCCGGCGATATTCACCAGCAGGCCGATGCTGGCAACGACGAGCATCGGCCCTGCCAGCACCTCGACCGGCTCGCGAAAACGCGCAATCGCTTCCCAGACGATCCACACAACCAGCAGCAACAGGGTCGCACCATTGGCCAGGGCGGCGAGCACCCGCACCCGATGAAAACCATAGGTGCGCCGCGCATCAGGGGCGCGGGCGGCGACCTGATAGGCGATCAGGGCCAGGAGCAGGGCTGCCGAGTCGGAAATCATGTGGCCGGAGTCGGCAATCAGTGCCAGTGAACCCGAGAGCCAGCCACCGACGGCCTGAATCAGCGCGTAAAGCGTGGTGAGAATGAACACCAGGCGAATGCGCTTGGCGTTGTCCGCCGTCACCGCTGGCGCGTGGCTGTGCCCTGCGTGGCCGTGATCATGGCCGTCGCCGTGCCCATGCGGATGGTCATGGTTGTGAGTGTGTCGATCATCGCTGTGTGTCATCGGAGCGCCCTTGTGCGGCGAAATGGAATCAACGCTGGGTGGGAAACGTCAGGGTAAAGGTAGTCTGGCCTGCGTGGCTGCTGGCTGCTGCCGTACCACCATGCAGGCTCATGATCGAGCGCACGATCGCCAGGCCAAGCCCGGTGCTGCCCGTGGCGCGTTTACCAACCCGGTAGAACCGCTCGAACAGGTGCGGCAGATGCTCCGCAGCGATACCTGCACCCTTGTTGCTTATGGCCAGGGTCGCCTCGTGTGGCGTCTGTGCGGTGACACAGAGGTGGATTGTGCTGTCGGCTGCGGCGTGGCGCAGGGCATTCGACAGCAGATTGGAAATCGCCCGCTGGATCATCAACCGGTCCCCCAAAACACTGGCGGCACCGTCGATCACCAGCCTGATACCACGTTCCTCGGCCAGCACTGCAAAGAAGTTGCAGACGCGCCGCGCCTCTTCATCGAGGGCGATATTTTCGAGTGTCAGGTCGAGTTCGGCGTGGCTCACCTGGGCCAGAAACAGCATGTCGGTAACGATACGGCTGAGGCGCTCCAGCTCCTCAACCGACGACTCCAAGGCATCGCGGTATTGCTCGCGGTCACGCTCGCGGCCAAGCATCACCTGAGCCTTGCCGAGCAAATTGTTGAGCGGCGCACGCAGCTCGTGCGCGGCGTCATCGGAGAACTGGGAGAGTTGCTGAACGTCCTTGTCCAGCCGGTGCAACATGAGGTTCAGCCCCAGCGCCAGGTCTTGCAGTTCCTTGGGAAGGCGATCCGTGCGGATGCGTGGCGACAGGTCGCGGGCCGATATCTTCGCTGCCAGCGCCCGGAAGCGGCGAAGCGGGCGCAGGCCCTGGTGGGCGACGAGCCAACCTGCCAGCCCGATCAGAATGAGCAAAAACGGCACAGCCGCCGTCGCCGACTTCAGAAACGCGGCAAGCAGGTGCTTGTCGGCACTGCGGTTCTGGCTCAGCTGCAACAGCATCGGTGCCATGCCCGTCACCTCGACAGGCATTTGAGCTGTCAGGAAATGGGTGCCGTCTGCACCTTCCCACTCGCTGAACAGGATGTCGTTAGCCCGTGGCGAGCGGCGCTGGGGGACGGTATCCAGTGATCCGACTCGTAGCACAACTGCGCCTGTCTGGCTGTCGATCGCCACCAGAGACAGGTCGCTGTGCCCGGTAACCGCATCCGCCACAACGTGTTGCCAGGGGCGACGCTGGTGAATATCCACATCGTCTTTCAGACCACTTTCGATCTGCGCGAGCTTGGCTATAACTTCATTCCGGGCGCCACTGTCGAGTTCCCGTTCGAGCACCCAATAGCACATCGCGATCAGCAGGGTGACCAGCGTGGCTCCGGCGAGAATAACGTTGAGTGCCAGGCGCAAGGCGAGGCTGAAGGGCTTCATTGCTGATCTTCCAGCAGGTAGCCGACGCCGCGGATGGTGTGGATCAGGCGATGCTCGAACGGCTCGTCGACCTTCACACGCAAGCGGCGAATGGCGACCTCGACGACGTTGGTGTCGCAGTCGAAATTCATGTCCCAGATCAGCGAGGTGATTTCGGTACGCGTCAGCACTTCGCCGCGGCGGCGCAGCAGCAGATGCAGCAGGGCGAATTCCTTGCCTGTCAGGTCGATACGCTGGCCGGCGCGAAACGCCTTATGGCCGCTGGGGTCGAGCACCAGGTCCGCGATCTGCAGGCTTTCGTTGACCATCACGGTCTCGCCGCGGCGCAGCAAGGTGCGAATGCGTGCAAGCAGTTCAGGGAACTGAAACGGCTTCACCAGGTAGTCATCAGCGCCAAGCTCGAAGCCGCGGACTTTTTCTTCGAGCCTGCTGTGGGCCGTTAGCATGATCACACGGGTCTGTTTGCGGCGCCTGATCAGCTCGAGCACTTCCCAGCCATCCATGGTCGGCAAGTTTACGTCGAGCAGGATGAGTGAGTAGTCGGTCTGCAGCGCCAGATGAAAGCCATCCAGCCCAGTGTTTGCGATGTCCACGATGTAGCCACTTTCCGTGAGGCCCTGGCGTAGATAATCCGCTGCTTTTTCTTCGTCTTCGATAATCAGAATACGCATTGTGAGAGAGCTCCTGAGCCTAAGTGCGCGAGAGCGTGTAACGATAAAGTCTGAAGTCGCTATAGGGTCAAGAGCTACCTTCTTCCTCACCCAGGCGCTGCTGCCGCTGCTCGCCGACGGCGGGCGGATCGTCAACCTCTCCACGGGCCTGACGCGGTTCGCCTCCCCTGGCTTTGCCGCCTATGCCGCCGCCAAGGGCGCGGTGGAGGTGCTGAGCCTCTACCTGGCCAAGGAGCTGGGCAGCCGCGGCATCGCAGTGAATAGGGTGGCGCCGGGCGCGATCGAGACCGACTTCCTGGGCGGTGCGGTGCGCGACATGCCGGACCTTAACAAGGTCTTCGCAGAGATGACGGCGCTTGGCCGTGTGGGCGTGCCCGACGACATCGGCCCGATGATCGCCAGCCTGCTCGGTGAGCAGAACCGCTGGGATGGGCGCGCGCGTGGCGCCCAACTACCGATGTGCGATCGGAGCAAAGAACCGCTCGGCATTACGGTCGGACCGTTGCCAGCTGCTGGACGCACAGTGATGCGTGGGCATGTCTGAACCTCTAGCACTGAGATCGGAAGCGGCAGGCTGTGGAGAGAGACGACCTTCGTTCCAGAAACGTAGGACGTTTCAAAGGCAGCCATCGGCCAAAGCGGACACTCAACAGCGCCAATATCGTGGTCTGTCCCAGATTATTCCTCCCCGGGAAACGGCCATCACGATAAGTGCAGTGGCGAGCATTCTTGAGGCCAGAGCGTCCATGGGTATGTCGAAGATAAAAGTGTTCAGCATCGTCGTGCCTTGTATCCAAGAGGTTACAAGCCGGCGATGCGGCGTTTGCCCCCCCGATTTGAGACGTGGGTGTTTCCATGCACCAACGTTTTCTAAAGTTCGACGATGGACGATCCGATTGTTCTTGACGCTCCAGAAGTAGCATCGTACATTTACTGGAACGATCATTCCAGTTAGTTGAATTATCATGCGTACCAAAGCGTTCGAGCCCGACGAGATTGCCGATGCCGCCATGAAAGTTTTCTGGCAGCGTGGATACGCCGCGACCTCGATTCAGGATCTGGTCGACGGCACCGGCCTGTCGCGCAGCAGCCTGTACAGCACATTCGAAAACAAACAAGGGCTCTACCAGCAGGCGCTGCGCCGCTACCAGGCCGTAACTCAGGCCAATGTGGAATTGCTGGCCAGCCCCAACTCTTCCCCCAAGGCACTGATCCGGCAATTGCTGATGCGCATCGTCGAGGACGAGTTGAACGACCCGCTGCGGCGCGGCTGCTTAGTCGCCAATGCCACGCTGGAACTGGCGGGGCAGGACGACGCTGTTGCCGAGCTTGTGGCGTACAACTTCCAGCGCTTGCAGAGGGCGTTGGAAAAGCTGATCCAGCATGGACAGCAATCAGGTGAACTCGACAAAGCCAAGAGTCCGCAGGCGCTGGCCCGGTTCTTCGTCAACACCATTCAGGGTCTGCGGGTGCTGAGCAAAGGCAGTCCAGTGAACCAGCGTCGCCAGTGCCTGCTGGACGTGATCGATGTGGCGCTCGATACGCTGTAGCCGTTTACCTGCCCGTCATCCCGGCGCACCGCGCAGGGGTTGACGGGTTTTTATTTGATTCAAATTGGAATGATCATTCCAGTAATTTTTAACTGCCAAAGGAGTCCTCATGAGCACGAACCGAAATATCACCATTGCTGTCCTAGGCACTGGCCTGATTGGCGCGCCCGTCGCACGCAACTTACACAAGCAGGGATTCACGGTGCATGCCTGGAATCGCACCGCAGCCAAAGCCCAGGCGCTGGTGGCAGAAGGCGTTCAGGCGTTCGACAGCCCTGCCGAAGCGGTGCGCGGGGCTGACGTCATCGTAACTGTGCTCAATGACGGCCCCAGCGTCGAGGAGGCCATGCAGGCGGCTGTACCGGCCCTGGTCAAGGGCTCCGTCTGGGTGCAATTGAGCACGGTGGGTATTGAGGGCATCGACACCCTGGCGACGTTGGCCCAACAGCATGGGCTGGCATTTTATGACGCTCCTGTGCAGGGCACCCGCCAGCCGGCCGAGCTGGGCCAACTGATCATCCTGGCATCCGGCCCCGTCGAGCAACGCCCAGTCGTGCAGCCCGTCTTCGATGCCATAGGCAAGCGCACGCTGTGGGTATCGGAGCAGATCGGCGCCAGCAGTCGTCTGAAACTCGCGCTAAACAACTTGGCCTTCGCGCTGACTCACGGACTGGCAGAGAGCCTGGCCATTGCCAAGGGGCTGGGCGTCGATCCCGCGCTGGTGGTGGATGTGGTCACGAGCGGGCCGATGGACAGCGGCTATTTCCGAGCTAAAGCCGCCGCCATTCTCGCGGAGAACTACGACGCCAGCTTCTCCATCACCAACGCGGTGAAGGACGCCCGACTGGTGGTCGATGCCGCCGCCCAAGCCGGCGTGCAAGTGGATACGGCGCAAGCGAGTCTTTGGCGTTTCGAACGGGCGCTGGGAGCCGGGCACGGGGACAAGGATATGGCAGCGTCTTATCTCGCCTGAGCCGTTTGGAGCGACGTCAGCATGAATATCAAACATCATCAAAGCGCTCTGCAAGCGCCAGTGGAAAACGCCGATAGGCTACCCTTTGGCAGGCTGCTGGCGTTAACTATGGCGGGCTTTCTTGCCATCATGACCGAGACCATGCCGGCCGGCTTGTTGCCGCAGATCGGTCAAGGACTGGGTGTTTCCGAAGCCTTCGCGGGCCAATTGGTGACAGTGTATGCGCTTGGATCGGTCCTGGCTGCCATCCCGGTCGTCGCCATCACCTGCAGTTGGAACCGCAGGCCGTTGTTACTGCTGGCAATCGGCAGTCTCCTGGTGTTCAACACCATCACAGCGTTATCCACCCATTACGGCCTTACTTTGGTGGCGCGTTTCATTGCGGGCATGGCGGCTGGCGTGGTGTGGGGATTGCTGGCCGGTTACGCGAGGCGCCTAGTGGCTCCGCATCTACAAGGGCGCGCCTTGGCGGTGGCCGGTGTCGGCCAGCCCATTGCATTGACCATAGGCGTTCCTCTGGGTGCGTGGCTGGGCACCTTGTACGACTGGCGCGGCGTGTTCTGGATCATGTCGGCGCTGTCGCTGTTGCTCTTGGCATGGGTGCGGCTGGCGGTACCGGATTTCGCGGGGCAATCGGCCAGGCAACGCATGCCGATCCAGCGCATCTTCATGATGCCTGGCGTCCGCCCGGTGCTGCTGGCGCTATTCGCCTGGATGCTGGCGCACAACATCCTCTACACCTACATCGCTCCCTTCCTAGCTTCGGTTGGGCTGGGTCATCGGGTCGATGCTGTGCTCCTGCTTTTCGGCGTGTCGTCGATCATGGGGATCTGGATCACCGGGTTGCTGGTAGATCGCTGGCTGCGTGCGCTGACGCTGCTGAGCCTGGCGGCATTCACCGTGGCTGCGCTGGTGCTTGGCTTCTCCAGTGCTTCACCGTGGGGCGTCTTGCTCGGAGTAGCAACGTGGGGGCTGACCTTCGGCGGTGCGCCGACATTGCTGCAAACCGCATTGGCAGATATGGCGGGCGATGGTGCCGACGTGGCGCAATCCATGCTGGTGACGATCTTCAATCTCGCCGTGGCAGGCGGCGGTGTGCTGGGTGGCGTGCTGCTTGAGCGCGCGGGGGCACCATCGCTCCCTTGGGCGATGGCGGCACTGGCCTTGCTGGGGCTGGTCGTTGTCTGGTCGGCGAACCGGCATGGTTTCCCGACGGGTCGGCACGTCACGCATATTGATCGCGTATATCCATGACCAGAAGCACGACGAATAGCTGGCGTCTTTGCGTGTTGGCGGCCCTGAACATCGGCGTTTTTCAAGAATTGCTGTTTGTCGGCGCCTACATTGGGCCTGCTCAGTCCGTTGACGCCAGGGCTCCTGGGCTGGGTAGTGTTTGACCAAGCCATGACCGGAGCAGCCATGCTCGGGCTGGTTCTCGTGCTGATCAGCGTGCTTGCCGTGCAGTGCCCAGCACCCAGAGGGCGCTAGGCATAGCCTTTCTTCTTTCCGAATTATTTTCCATTGGACTATGACATGACTGACATGACGAATCTTATCCAGAATATTCTTGAATCTCGTACATCAATTAATCAATTTCAGCCGAATCGCCCCTTGGGTGATGACGTGATTGCGTCTTTGGTCAGTTATGCGACCAAAGCGCCATCGGCCTACAACATGCAGAACTGGCGATTCATCGCCGTACAGTCCGAGGCTGCCAAAGATCGTCTGAAAGCGGCTGCTTTTGAACAGCAGAAGGTTGTGGATGCATCTGTCGCGTTCGTCATCTGCGGCACGCTGGCAGCGCATGCACAGTTGGCCGTAGCTCTGAAGCCCAGTGTGGACGCGAGCATTATGGAACAGCACATGGTCGATGGATGGGTAGCACAGGCAAACGCATCTCATACTGACAATCCGATCTTGCAACGTGACGAGGCGATCCGCTCGGCGTCCCTGGCTTCCATGACGCTCATGTTGGCAGCACAGGCAATGGGCTTGGGTTCGTGCGCCATGAGCGGATTTGATGCCAAGAAAGTCATTCTGGAATTTGGACTTTGCGCCAACGAGTTGCCGGTGATGATTGTCGCTGTCGGCTATCCAGAAGCAGGAAACTGGCCGCAGAAACCCCGTAAAGCACTCTCGGAAGTGTTATCCATAGTGTGAGCCGTTGCCATGGAGTTTCGGCACCTACGCTGCTTCCTGGACGTGGCCGAAGAGCTCCATTTCGCCCGCGCGGCCGAGAAGCTGCCTAGAGAGTAGTTACTGCTGTCTCGCGCCTTTAAGGAGTTGGAGGAAGAACAGGGCGTAGTGCTGTTTGCTCGCACCACACGCACCACGCGGCTGACCCGTGCGGGAAAGTTGTTTCTGGAGGACCTGCCACGTGGAATCGATGGGGTCAGTGTCATTGATTTCCAGCTTTCGCCTCCAGGTACGCTGCAGACTTTCTGTCTCCCGCATACCCGAGTGGATCTATGACACTGACCCCATTGATTGTAAGCGGCAAGGCGCGCGAAACCCAGGGGTGGGCGTGCGCGTGGCGCCTAACTGCCGATGCGCGGGCGGGGCAAAGAACCGCTCGGCACACGATCCAGGAGCATAGGCAATGCCCGCTCGTTCAACCTTAGCCCTTTTACCACCACGCCGGCACAGACGGCAGGATCGGCGAGCGATTCTGCCTGGCTGTATGTGGGATAAAAATGGTTGCGAGGATCATCTGCGGCCTGCGTCTGCGGCACAGAGAGCGGTAGGCCTTGCCTTTGAATACCTAAAAAATCAGAGGCAATAATTCGCGCGCTCCGTGATGATAGACTCGGAGCTAGGCAACCTCCCCTTGGAGGAACATCAATAGGTGGCTCGAACAGCTTGCGAACTGTCTTAAGGTAGTTCTCAGTTCGGAAATTTCAAAACAGCTTTAAATTGAGACGAAAATGACACTTGATATCCGGGGAAGCATAAAAAACACAAAGCTCAGCTCCAACCCATATGTCGTTTTTGAAGAATTGATTTCTAATGCCATAGACTCTTATCTCATCCGAAAGGATAGCGATCCTTCAGCACCAAGTATGCGAGTTGAAATCAAGGTCGTCTTTTCCCCCGCAGACATGCTTGAAGATAGAGAAAGCATGGTGATTTTCTGCAAGGACAATGGATGCGGACTAGGAGAAGATCAGCTCAAGGCTTTTCTGACGAAGGATACCTCCTACAAAGACGATCTTTCCATCTCGGGGATTGGTAAGTGTAAAGGTGCTGGCCGCATTCAGTTTTTCCATCATTTCTCCGCCCTATCGATTGACAGTACTTACCGCCAAGAAAGTGACATCATCAGGTGCGAAATGCACTACTCAGAACCGCAGAAGCAGATTGACTCCGATGATTTCAGATTTGGTAGCGGTAGCGAGAGTACCATCGGAACAGTCATTAAACTGGCGCAGTTCAAGGAATCTGTACGAAGCAGAATCACGCATGGTGATGCATTAAGCAGTTTTTTTTCTGCATCGATGCTCAAAAAACAAATGCTCGTCGCCTTTCTTCAGAGACTTATAGGGCTCGACAGTCGCCTAGGTGATTTTGAAATAAATTTCACAACGTGTCACTGGCAAAACTCTGAGCAGATCGATTTACTCAAACGCTCTGACTTACCTCCTGTGACTGCTGAGCGCGTGGTTGAAGTCGAAGAGCGAGATCCATCTACGGGTAACACTCTCGGCACATCCCAAAGCTTCAAAATCTCACATTTCCAGCTTGATGCCGGGCAGTACGGCCTTCCCAAGAATTCAATAGCATTCTGCGCAAAATCATCCCCTGTAAAGGATATTACCCCCCGATATCTACGAACCCGAACGGAGCAGAATAATCCGGTAGGCGGTTTCCACCATATCGTACTGATCGAGAGCGATTACCTTGATCAACGCGTCAATGAGCAGCGTGACGACTTCGATAGTATTCCATTAGAGATTCCAAGCGGTGACATGTTTTCGTCTGAAAAACTGTCCTACATTGCGATTCATGACGTAATCGACCCAGTGATTGACGAAATGGTCGTTCCTGCAATTTGGAATAAGGAAGAAGTCCTCAAAGAAATCACCGATCAGTTCGGGATAAGTGAGGATATGCTCCAAGATACGACTACACGCATCGTTTATGGCGAATCGGCACAGTCGGTCGCTGAGCGAGTCCTAAAGAAATATCAGGAGCGAGTCGTCGATGAAACCGCCGAAATTTTCAATCTCAAAGAAGAAATCATTAAGGCAGAACCGGACTCTGAAGAGTTCCGGAGAAAAATAAATGAGCTATCATGGAAATACACATCGTCGCTCAAAAATTTTGATATGGCTAACCTTTCTCAACTCATCGTCCGACGCGCTGCAATTGTTCAGATTCTTGATTTGGCTTGCAGAAAGAAGCTCGCAATGCAGACCTTAAACAATGAAAGTCGCCGCAAAGATGAGCGCATAATTCACAGCATTTTCTTCCCAATGCGCAAGGACAGCACTGAGTTCGCCGATCATGATATCTGGCTCCTAAGTGAGGAATATCATTACTACGACTATATTGCTTCAGACGTGCCGCTCGCGAACATCACTTGGGACGATAGCAGTAAGGTATTTGAGAGCGATATTGATCAGGAATTTCAGAAATTACTGGCAAAGCGATCTGATGACAATGGAGGTAAGCGGCCAGATATAGCTCTTTTCAGCAAGGAGGGATCAGCAATAATAGTTGAATTTAAGGCACCCGGCGTTTCTATGGATGATCATATCGGCGATCTCTCAGAATATGCCCATCTCCTCGCTGCGAAATCAGGGGGAAAACTCAAGAAACTCTATGGCTATCTTATCGGCGATACAGTCAACCCATTGCGCCTGCAGGGGTGGACGCCGTTCCCTACGGGGAAAGGCTGGTTTCAGTCAAGTGCGCTTCTTGACCCTGGTACCAGACAGCAGCTCGGAGAAACCTATTTCGAGATACTGCATTTCAGCGATGTAATAGACCGAGCGAAAAAGCGGATAGGCGCCTACCAAAACAAACTCAAATTCAATCTAGAAATTCCACAAAATGACCATTGATCCGCACCAATCATATGCCTCGCATGTGGTCTGGGTGAAGGCTCTCACCGGCACGGCAGGCGGAAAGCCCAGTAGAAAGAAACACTCTAGTAAACGCAGAATCAATGAGGTCAGTGTCATTGATTTTCAGCTTTCGCTTCCAAGTACGCTGCAGACTTTCTGTCTCCCGCATACCCGAGTGGATCTATGACACTGACCCCATTGATTCTGGATAAACCGTTTCATGGGCTTCCCTTGCGATGAAATTCTCAGAAATCATAGCAAGGGTATGTCCGGGCGTTTTTACACACTCTGGGCCGGTTGCAGTCGGTGGCCACGGGCAGCTACCCGCCAGAAGCTAACGTTGATGCATCACCATCGGCCAATTCCCTGCTCGATGAGCATCTTGGCAAATTGCTCACCATCAACAAGTTCGATTAGAACGCCGGTAGTTTCCGTATAGGTCATGGCAGCCTTTACCGCACTCTCATCGATGGTGCCCGAGGTAATAACCATTCCCAAGTTGGCGTTGGACGCTTCGATGCCATCAATGAGCTGCTCAACCACTTTGCTTGTAACGGGAGCGCTTCCATTCCAATGCTTCGCTTGAACAGCAAGCGTGTACTGGAATGTTTCTGCAACCCTAAAGGTTGCTAGCACGTCTGCCCCTTTATCCAGGCGGCGAGCGACCACCTCCGCATTTTTGGCACCCATTTCGATCAGCAGCTCCTTGATCAGCTCCTCGAATCCAAAGTTATCGATATGGCCTGACCGGAGATGAGCAACGGTCTCTGCAACGAGGGCGCCTTGCAATTCGACTTTGAAAGAAGGCTTGCTTCCGGAGGCCCCTCGCGTGAGCGCGTCATTAATCTCCTCCAGCAAGTCCGTTGCTGATGCCGACGTTCCGTAAACCTTCATTCTGGAAATAAGAGCGGTCTTCGCATAATTCCTTGGGATCGGTTTTTTGCCATTGAGCCACCTGACGGCGCGCCGATAGCTCGTGTCATCGCTCGACCTTTCTGGCAGATAGATGGCATCCCCGATGATTTCAGCCACGTAGAACTTCGGGCCAGAGGGAACGACCACAAGATCGCCAATCTGCATCTCGCGAACAAAGCGCCACATGTGGCCAGCCGCTGCACCGGCACGGTGAAGGGTCTTCTCTTCTGCGTAATGATTGATGTGGATTTGCTGCCTGAATTTTTTCCAAGGCAGAGACGCATCAAGTAATCCTGGCGTTGCTGACCACCCGATAATGATCTGATCGCTTTCGAGCGCTTCAGGCACCTTGTCGATGTTGCTGGGGGCGATTCTAAGAATGAATGCTTGCATAAGTCCTTTCACCTACTGCCAAGACTAGGCCGCCGAGCATAACTGACGGTGAAGATCGCGGGTGCTGAAAGATAGCCCAATAGGCAGAAGCTAGCCGCCGATCCCTCAGCTGCATACACCCAGGCTCTATGACATCGCGCACCTCTAGCGAGCAAACGTGAAATCAATGGGGTCAGTGTGATTGATTTTCAGCTTTCGCTTCCAAGTACGCTGCAGACTTTCTGTCTCCCACATACCCGAGTGGACCTATGACACTGACCCATTGATTAAACGCCGAAACAGCCAGAAATGCTCAGCGGTTTTTCCTAATGTTCAGCGAGTCGCAAGTTCATTTTGCGTTCGGGTTCAAAACCTACTGGCGATTTCCTTCCAGATGTAGGCGTAGTTGTATTGTAGCCAGCGAACCAGCACTTTATCGAACTGCCGACGAAACCAGTTGCGCTCTCTAGCTGCCAGCCTTTCTTCTATCGATTCTCTAAGCATGTCGGGGTCGAACCCCGTCCATACCGGAGGCACTGCTGCCAAGAGATTGGTGAAGCACACCGGCGCGACCTCTGAATAGAGGATTGTGTAAAGTACTTCAGGGTCGACGCCTCTCACCTTATTCGCCACATAGTCATATTCGACGGGAAAATCATTGAAAGGCTCGGAAAGAGCAGCTCTGACTTTCGTCAGTAGTGGTTCGGTCAGAAGATGTCCCAATGGGTGAGCTCCTCTAACTCTTCGTCTAGTGAGCTCGCCACCGCTTCGCCTGCGACACCACCGGCGATTGTCCCAGCCAAGACAACTGCTATTGCACAAATGGGGGCGCCTGGGCCGCACAATGCGCTAACCCCCATCCCTGCAAGAATACCGCCGACCGCACCAGCACCGACGATGATGCCTTGGCGAGCTGCTTCTTTGGGTTTGTTGTCTGCATTCAATATTTGATAGGTCGCTAAAGCAGCCGTCACGAGAACACCAAGCTTGCCCATGATCAGCATTTTTTTTGTGCCGGTCGTGAATTTTGCATTATCACGGCCCGAAGATTCCAGGATGGCGTAGTGAACCTTGTTCTTTTCTACTTCTGAAAGGCTGTCGTAACCCTTCTGAAACAGGTTTTCAGAATACATATCCAAAAGTGTTTTTAGTCCCTTTCCCTCATTTTTCTTCTTCTGAACAACCGCCAACCCCTGCGCTGAAGTGAATTTACGATGTTCCATCATGATTTTGTTTCGCATCTCATGACTAAACTTCACCCCTTCTTGCGCCGTAATCTTTCCCGCTTTAACGTCATCTCGGACTTGCTGAGACATGCGTTTGATATTCTTCGTATAGCTCGACCTGATCTTTTCATCAGAGATCGCATCCAGTGAAAATCTCAGCGCAGAACCTTCCATCAGTTCTAACGCCCTGTCGAGCGGAGATTTTTGCAAAGCGTGCTCACGCTGAACGACATAGCTACCGGTGACAATGTAAGGCTCTGTCATAGGATGGTCCTTATCCTAAAATGGTGTTCAATAGGCTCTCGGTAAGAGAGGAAGGCTGTGCGGATGCTTGCTCTTCAAACTTGAGCATCACGCAGGTCTTACCGGACGGATTTGAAAACTTAACTGCGTTATCTTTATTGAATACACCACTGAGTGATGAACCATCATCAAAATGCGCGGTGCACGATAAGCCCTCATAGCTCTCCTCGGCAGGAATTCTGAAACCGATCCAGCTTGCGAAACCTGTTAACGGAGTTGGAGGAACAAACTCGCAGGGCGTATGGAAATCCCCGATGATCACCGTACCCGAACCACCAATCACGACGTCGCCATGGCTGCCCGTGGTACCGACGAGTGCCGCATTCTTACCATTGATAAATACCGTAGCTGACACGCTCGACGCTAAAGCGCTACCACAGGTACAGGTATCGCCTTTGGCCGCCGCTGCAAGCCCGTCGAAGAACACGTCAGGGGAGGCGGAAGCGATAGCTTGAGAGCCGTGCCCAGGGATGGGGCAACTGGTAGGGTCGGTAATACGTGCGGCTGGCTTTGCCATATTGAACTCCCTGTCAAAAAATCTACGAAGGCCGACTGTATCAAACCTGTGTTGGCAGACAGCACATGCGGCGCGAAATTGGGACACGTCGCGCTATTCGTACTTTTGGATAACAGCTTATGGCTGATCACTGTCGACTGATCTTGCCCCACCCTCCCCTCCCACGCTACAGTCCGCCCGTCGCGGTAAATCCCGCGACCGGGTGTGGTAGCCCGATACACACGAAGGCGCGGTAGCGCCATAGCCGAGAGCAGGCGCTTTTTTCATGCCTGCTGTTTTCTCGCGCAGTTATGGCGGGCCGTGTGAGGCAGGCTTCGGCCTGGCCGGCATTCCTTCGTGAGTCGGTCTACCACCCTTGCACGGTCCGCCTCCATCCGTGTGGTAGCGAATGGAAAGCGGCTCCTTAAAGTCACGAAGGAGCATAAGGAAAATGCACTATCCCCCTTTTATCCAAGGGCTCCGCCCTGGGCTGTTAGCTGTTGTGTTCACGTCCGTTCTGGAGGTGCTGCATGACCAGGCCTGAATCCGTTGTTATCCCCTTCCCCACACCCGCCAACCCGCTGCACAGCTATGTCGCGGACAATTGCGCCTACCAGGCAGCAGCCGAGTATCGCGTGGCCCTGCTGCTCAAGTTGCTTAAGCGCTTGCTGCAACAGGAGCTGGCAACCACCAGCAGCGCCTTGCTCAGCGATTTGATTGTGCTCTACCGCCAGGCCATCACCCAGGCACACAGGAGGGCTGCGCATGATTGATCGGTACTTCGCACACCTCCCCGCCCACGACAATCACCCCGGCGCCGCATTCAGCTGGAGCGAAGACAGCCAGCTGAACTTCACCCGTGGTGTGGAGATGGCCCAGGCCTGGCTGGACGACCCCAACAGTGGTTGGCTATGGACCAACCTGCTGCTGGAGCGCCAGCGGCTCCCTCCCGGGCCGCAACGCCATGCCTTTGAGCTGGGCTTTCTCAGCCGTATCCACCAGCGCCTGTGCTCACCGCTGGGTGGTAATCACCTGGCCAGGCGCACGGCGTTGAGGTTGTAACGGTAGACGCCTAAGGGCCTGCCCGCCGCACATACTGGGGCGGGCAGGTTGTACTTCGCTCATTGACCAAGGCCATCCCCCTGGCTGCTCGTCGCTACGCTGGGATCTGGCGTTACGGTGGGCGGCACGTAATCGCGCAGCAGGCTCCAACCGTCCGCGAACGCGCTGCCATTCTGTACCGATGTCAGGGGGACGCCGATCTTGTACTCGATATGCCCAGCGTTGATGGTTTCTTTAGTCGTGGCGGCGTTTCCCTGGGAGGAGTCGACCATCGGGCTGACGACATGGCCGACCTCCACGCGCAGAATCGCCAGGGCGTCATACTGACCGTTGGCAATATGCAGCGCGTAGCTGGCGTACTCGGTCCTGAACTGACTCTCCTCGAATAAATACACCCGGTGCCGGGTTATCTCCTGTTCGTTATCCGCCACCAGCTCTTCATAGGCGTAGGACAGTTCACTGAGGAAATGGCCGCAGTACCTGGACAGGTCCAGGGTGTCGATAAACCGGCAAGCGGTATCAAGGAAGGGTTTCGTCCTCTTGACGCCCATCAGCCTGGACTTCTCCGCGGTTGATAGCTTTTGCTGCTTGTTTTCCAAGCTGTTTTTCGCATCTAGTCTCGTCTGCATCTCATACAACAGGTCCTCGTCAAAAGGCACGCGGGCCCGCCGGAGTTCGCTGATATACGCAGCGAGAATCTGTTCAAGGTCGGCTTGCGCCGCGACGAGCCCCTTGTTTTCTGGAATGCCCCCATAGGTGCCCTGAACCCGCGCATAAGGCAGTTCTTCAATGGTGCCGAAGTTCGTGTTGGAGAACGCGATATTTACCCGCACCGCGCTGTCGAGAATTGTGCGGGGGGCATAGCCCTCCTCGGCCAGTTTTTTCAGGAACTTCTTGAAGCCAACCAGACGTTTGCTTTCCCGCGTGTCGATCCGGTTCTGCTGCGTCGCACCCAGGGCTCTGGAGGCCGGACGCTTGGACGCAGGCGCCATCCCGCTGTCGCGGATGCCCACCAGATTGGCCTTGTTCGTCGTGTGGTACAGATAGGGCATAGGTATTTCCTTGGCTTGCGCACGCAGCAGTCCATTGAGGGTTGAGGTGCCGAGACAACTCGTTCCGTACAGAAGCCTAGGCCACGAAGCAGAAAAGGGCTTACGTCATCGTTTGCCGCAGCCCCCACAGGTATGTGCGCAGACCTTGCACATGGCAAACGTAGTGTCTCGCAAGCCCGAAGCTCGCCCATGGGCCGACTGTTTAACCACTCATCCTCAAGCCTGAACTAAGCGCCGCGCTACCTCCTCGGACGTTAGGAGCCTCACTCCCCAGGCCTTTGGAGAAAACCATGCGCGCACTGACTTATCACGGTAGCCACGACGTTCGTGTCGACACCGTAGCGGACCCTGTCATCCAGGAGCCAGACGACATCATTCTGCGCGTGACGGCCACCGCCATCTGCGGTTCGGACCTGCACCTGTACCGTGGCAAGATCCCCCAGGTAAAACACGGCGATGTGTTCGGCCACGAGTTTATGGGGGTGGTGGAAGAAGTCGGCAGCGCCGTGACCGCCGTGAGCAAAGGTGACCGGGTGATCGTGCCGTTCGTGATCGCCTGCGGCAGTTGCTTCTTTTGCGAGATGAACCTGCAAGCCGCCTGCGAAACCACTAACCCCGGGCGCGGCGCGATTATCAACAAGAAGCAGATTCCCTCGGGGGCGGCCCTGTTCGGCTACAGCCATCTGTATGGCGGCATGCCGGGCGGCCAGGCCGAGCTGGTGCGCGTGCCCAAGGCCAACGCCGGGCCGTTCAAGGTGCCCGATGAGCTTGATGATGAGCAGGTGTTGTTCCTCACCGACATTCTGCCGACGGGTTACCAGGCGGTGATTAACGCCGGTGTCGGGCGCGGTAGCTCAGTGGCCATCTACGGCGCCGGGCCGGTCGGCCTGATGGCGGCAGCCTGTGCGCGCATGCTTGGCGCGGAGCAGATCTTTATGGTCGATCACCACCCCTACCGGTTGGCTTACGCGCAGGCGACCTATGGCGTGATCCCTATCAATTTCGACAAGATCGACGACCCGGCAGAAGCGATTATCGAGCAGACGGCCGGGCACCGTGGCGTCGATGCGGCCATCGACGCAGTGGGCTTTGAAGCGAAGGGCAGCACCACAGAAACCCTGCTGACCACGCTCAAGCTCGAAGGCAGCAGCGGCAAGGCGCTGCGCCAGTGCATCGCCGCTGTGCGGCGCGGCGGCACCGTGAGTGTGCCGGGGGTTTATGCGGGCTTCATCCACGGCTTTTTGTTCGGCGATGCCTTCGACAAAGGCCTGACCTTCAAAATGGGCCAGACCCATGTACATGGCTTTCTGCCGGAACTGCTGGGGTGTATCCAGAGCGGCCAACTGCAACCGGAGATCATCATCAGCCACCGTATGACCCTGGAGGAAGCAACCGAGGGGTATCGCATCTTCGACAAGAAGGAAGAGGATTGCCGCAAGGTGATCCTGCGGCCCTAGAGCAATGCGGTAACGCCATGTGCCAGGGCGGCCCATGGCGTGCTGGACTTGCCGGTGGTGCGCGCAGGTCGAACAGAGTGATACCTGGGGCATCGTTTCCCGGGTATCGCTGCGCTCAACCCAGGCTACCTTTGCAACTTTTCATTTATTGGCTAGGCCATGGGCTAAGAGCAGTTCACCAGCAAGATTTA
>NZ_FOFP01000006.1:50020-258601 GCF_900110925.1 Pseudomonas cuatrocienegasensis
ACCCAGGCTACCTTTGCAACTTTTCATTTATTGGCTAGGCCATGGGCTAAGAGCAGTTCACCAGCAAGATTTAAAGCCTGGTGTAGCCAGAGCGGCCAACTGCAACCGCAGATCATCATCAGCCACCGCATGACCCTGGAGGAAGCAACCGAGGGGTATCGCCTCTTCGACAAGAAGGTATTTCTGCGGCGCGAAAATGAGGGCACCCCGTAATATCCAGAAAGTGCGGCCGCTGTCACTACCCCTCCCAAGGCTCAACCCGGATCACCAGGGTGCCCATAAAGCCTGGGCGCACGTTGGGGCCCGTTCCTACCTCAATGCGTATTTCTCGGGCGCCGTTGACCAACTCTTTTTGCTCGGCAATTTCCGGGGCGCTGAGTTGGCCGTGTTTAGAGGTGAAGCCGTATTTAACGCTTTTGTCGCGTACGGCAATGGTCAGGGTGTCTCGGTAGCTGAAGCCTTCGGCGTAGCCGTCAAACCAGAACTTGTGATCCACCTCAAAGGCCGGCACGTGCACACCCAGGTCGAGGGTGAAGACCAGGGCGAGGTCGTGAGCGTCTTTGCCACGGGCATCTTTGAGCAGGTAGCCGGTGAACAGGTAGATGGATTTCTTCCGCTCCTTGATGTCGTCGTATTTTTCCATCAACGCGGACGCCTGGTCGTAGCGCCTTTCGTGCAGGCTGTAGTTAGGCCCGTTGCGCACCCGCGCACTGACATCGAAGTGGTAGATGCCGCCGATGGTTTTGCCTTGGTCCTTTTTCTTTTGAATGTCGGTAGGTAATGGCAGATCTTCGACCTCCAGCGTCACGGTTACCTGGTAGTCGCCGAACAGGAAGCGCCGCAGGTTCTGATAACCCGCCTCAGAGTTGACGATGCCATAGGCGCCGGAATGGCTGCGCGAGATGACCGCCCTGGGCGCGTCCTTCACATAGGCGTTTTCCATCATCACCAGGCCGTCGCTGCTGGGGCCGGTGCCTTTTTTCGACAGGCCAAAAAAGGCTTCATAGTCGCGGTAGTTGGAGCCGATCAGGCAGAAGAAGCGCGATGCGGGGAAGGCGCCATGCAGGTCGTTGACGGCCTGCGTACCCTTTAACCGCAGGTATTCGCGCATGCGCTCACGGTCGAAGTTGCTGATCTGCAGCCGGTCAAACGAGCCGAGATCAGGCACGTTGAACCCCAGAAAATCAATACCGTTATGGGGCGTGCCGTAGGTGAAGACTTTGTCCACCAGTGGCTCGAAAGGCTTACCAGCGCTGACATCAAGGTCTTTGGCGGTGTGGCCCGCCGCCTTCATTTCGGCCTCTGTTAAGCCATGACAGCAGGTGTTCTGCAGGTAGGTTCGGCAGATAAGCCCGCCCATGGAATGCGCCACCAGATGCACGCGGAAGTTTTCCCGGGCCTGCGGGTCGTTACCGCAGATGGTGTCGCGCACTCTGACGATAAACGCGCGCAGGCCGATGGCGAAATCTTCCATGCTCCGCCGCCTGCTGCTGCCGAGCGACTTGGAAACGCTTTCGTAGTAGCGGTAGATCCAGATGGAGCGCACAGGCGCGAGTTTGTCCGCGTAATCGATCCCGCCATTCTGGAAGGCATCGGTATAGCCGTGGTCTTTGATAAGGCGCAGCAGTGGCGACTCGAAGATAAAGGGATGGGCGACCCCTTCAGAGTCCTGCCGGATCATCGCCGAGCCCAGGTTGAAGCCCATGTAGGGGTCAGCTGTGGTGGCTTCAATCTCGTTCATGGTGGCGGCAAAGCCGCGCAGGTAGATGATCGGGTAGTACGGGCGGGCAGTGGCGGCGGGCATGATCGGCACTCCTTGCTGAGATGATGGCCTGTTCAGGCTAGCTCAGTTTTTTAGAAGTGAAATACCGACATGATTATTTGTATATCGCCGAATTTGACGCCAAAAAGCCGCAACGCAATGACAGCATCCCATGCGTGAGAGCCCGGTAATGGGTAACCATACAGGCACACATTGATTGCTCTGCTCATGCCTATGCGTCGTGTTGATTTGACCCCGCCAAGCTCAGTGCATAGGGTGGCGCCCCCCCTGTTTTTCGTTGCCGATACCTTATGTCCACCAGACCACGACTGCCTTTGACCATCTACCTGCTGGGTGCCACGATTTTCTCGCTGGTGACGGCCGAGTTCATGGTTGCCGGGATGATGCCCGCCTTGGCCGAGGCGTTTTCCGTGTCCCTGGGTGAGGTGGGCAACCTGATCGCGTATTACGCCCTGGGCATGGCCCTGGGTGGCCCACCAGTCACGGTGCTGCTGTTGTCGCGCGGCATCGGCAGCAAGCAGGCGCTGGTTGGCTTGCTGGCGGTGTATGTGATCGGCGGCGCGCTTGCGGCGGCGGCACCGAGTTATGCGGTGCTGGCGGTGGCGCGGGTGATCATGGGGGTGTCCAGCGCCGCCTGTATCGGCCTGTGCATGACCTTGTGCGCCGCGATGGTAACGCGTGAGGAGCGCGGGCGCGCCGCCTCGGTGGTGCTCGCCGGGCTGATGTTTTCGCCTGTGGCAGGTGTGCCGCTGACCGCCTGGATCGAGCAGCATCATGGCTGGCGCGCGAGTTCCTGGGCGGTGGTGGCCCTTGCCCTCGCCTGCACACTGCTGGTGACCCTGCGCGTGCCGGCGAGCCAGGCAGGCGGCGAGCCGAAGCTCGGGCAGCAGTGGGCAACGCTGCGCAACCCCAAGCTGTGGAGCGCTTATCTGACCAGCGGGCTGATCATCGGCGCGACGTTCGCGGCGTTCAGTTATTGCACGCCCATCCTTATTGATGAGGTCGGCCTGAAACCCAGCCAGGTCGCGCCCATACTGGCGCTCTATGGCGTGGCGAATCTGATCGGCAATATGGTCGTGGGCCGCTTCGCCGACAGCCATACCTTCACCGCACTGGGCCTGGGGTTGGCGCTGCTCGTGCTCGCGCTGTGCGGCTTTGCCCTGGCGGGTGATCTGACCTGGCTCAACCTGGGCTGCTTTATCGCCATCGGCCTGACCGGCGTCGCGCTCAACCCCGCGATGGTCGCCCGCGTCATGAAGGCTGCCGAGCCCGGTGCGCTGGTCAACACGCTGCACACCTCGGTGATTACAGCGGGGCTGGCCCTGGGCAGTTGGGCGGGAGGTGCGGCGATTGAAGCGGGTTGGGGCTTGCGAGCGCCACTGTGGGTCGGCGCCGGATTGGCCCTGCTTGGGCTGCTCAGCGTGATTCGCCCATTGGCTGCACGCCGTCTGCAAGGCACCTGCGCCTAAACACAGGGACAGGCAAGCCCGCCCTTATTCGCGATTGTGCCGCCAATTTCGCGAATAAATTGGCTCTCATCAAAAAACCTGTATGTAATTGATTTTATGGATTATTACGTTCTATGTGGGAGGGGCCGGGCGGCGCTCCGCGTTAGCCGCGAATGCTTCGCGGTATAGCCAAAGCTTCGCGGCTGAAGCGGAGCGCAGCCCGGCCCCTCCCACAGCAGCGGGCCCCGCGCGCATCCAGTTTGCTGCGCGACAGCGCGGCGTCTGGACGACGGGGGATCTCCTACAGGCAGGCAACAGCCTATTGGGACATCGCCTATGAACAGGCTATGCCCAAAACCGTGTTGCATCCTGTGCAAGCCGTCACGCAGCACCAGGGTGAACGACCGAACACGCGTAGGAGCCCCGCCTCGGGGCGAATCGATTGCAGCCATTCAGTTATTTCGGCGTTGCCCTTGGCATTCGCCGCGGGGCGCGACTCTACGAGAGCGCTATGGCCGCAGCCATCTCGTAGGAGCGCCGCCCCGGCGCGAAGCTTTTGGGCGCGCAACGGCAATGCGCTATGGCTGCCATTCGCTGCGGGGCGGGGCTCCCAATAAAGCATCGTCGCCGTGCAACAGGGCACTGGGGCATCGCCCAAGAAAAGGGGCAGGTTGTTTATTGGCCAATGAAGTGCCAACAAACAAACCTGCCCCTGTTCTCGTCACCACGCGGGTTAAGCGTTAGACGCAGCCGGTAGCACGCGCTTGAGGATATCGGCCAACGTGACGACGCCGAGCAAACGCTCCGCGCTCATCACCAACGCCAGTTGAACGCTCGCTTTGCGCATACGCGCCAACGCCTCGTAGACGGGGGTTTTCGCGTCGAGCACAAAGGCTTCGCGTGCCAGCTCATGCGCAGGGCGCGCCTCCGGTTCCAGCAAGGTATCGCGCACGTGCACCACCGACGGCTGAATGCCTTCAGTGCCCAGCACAAGAATGCGCAGGTGCCCGGACTGGATCGCCGCCGCGCGAACATCCGCGACGGTGGCATCACGGGTCACATGAACCAGCACCTCACCTTCGACCAGCAGCGCATCGACAGGCAGCGTGCCCAGGTCGATCAGGCCGGAGATCTGCTGCTGCATCTGTGGCTGCAGCGTGCCGACCTCTGCCGAATGCTCGACCAGTTGGCGGATGGTCTCGATATCCTGGCCACCCACTGCAGCGCTTTCGACGGGCTCAACGCCCGAGGCCTTCACGAGGCGGTTGGCCAGACGGTTCACCCAGTTCAGCAACGGGCGCAGCGGCCAGATATAGAGGCGCGAGATGATGCCAATCGCCAGCGCGGACTTCTCCGGGTGGGCAATGGCCCAGGACTTGGGCGCCATTTCACCGACCACCAGGTGCAGGAAGGTCACCAGAAACAGCGCGAGGCCGAACGCCGTAGCACCGGCAGCCCACTCGGGCATGCCCCAGGCGACAAACACCGGGCCGAGCCAAAAATCCACCGCAGGCTTGGTCACCGCACCCAGCGCAAAGGTGCAGAGCGTGATACCCAGCTGGGCACCGGCCAGCATCAAGGTCAGATCATTCATGCCGCGCAGGGCCGCCCGCGCGGATGAGCTGTGGACAGCCAGCTCTTCGAGACGGTGACGGCGAGCGCCGAGCAACGCGAATTCGATGACAACAAACACGCCGCTCAACGCAATCAGCGCGACCGTTGCTATGGTGACAATCAGCGGATCATTCATTGCCCGTCCTCCGTCATCGCTATTTTGACGAGTCGCACGCGCACTGCAGTCGGCACATGGCGCTCAATGCGCAGCACATCCACGTCCAGTCGATACCTGATGGGTTCATCGGAGATCAGTTCGGCAGGGTCGATTGGCAGCTCGATGGTGACGGTGTCACCCTCGGCCGGCAGCGCACCCAGCTCGGCGATAAGCATGCCGGCAACGGTCTCGACATCCACACGCGGCAGGTCATGGCCAATCACGCGTCTGACCTCGTCGAGGTGCACGTCGCCCTCCATGACCCAGGTGTCGTCGCCCTCGGGAACAATGGCATCGCCCGCTTCGGCATCGTGCTCATCGGTAATTTCACCGACGATTTCCATGGCGAGGTCCTCAATCGTAAGGACGCCAGCAAAACCGCCGTATTCATCGATCACGCAGGCCAACTGGTTGGTGGTCTGGACCAGCTGGTCCAGCGCATCCGGCAGCAGCATCAGCGTCGGCAGGACCTTGGCAGGGCGCATCAGCGAGGCCACAGTTTCGTGGCCATTACCGGCATCGAGGCGCGCCAGCACGTCGGCCAGGTGTACGACACCGACAGGGGCATCGTCGTCGTCAATCACCGGGTAGCGGGTATGGGCACGCGCCATCAGGCCACGCAACTCTTCAAGCGTCGTATCGGGTTCGACCCAGTCCACTTGCGAGCGGGGCACCATCGCGTGCTCGACATTGCGCTGCGGGAAGTCGAGCATGCGATCCATCATCAGCGAGAGCTCACGCGGCAGGTCGCCGCTGTCACGCGAGTCGGCGATGATGTGCGGCAGGTCGGTAGCAGAGGCGCTCACGTCCAGGTCGTGAATCGGCTCGATACGCAGCAGCTTCAGCAGCAGGTTGGCCGATTTGTCGAAGAAGCTGATCAACCAGCCGAACGCCGACATATAGAACAGCGTGGAGCGGGCAAGGCCCAGCGACAGCGGCTCAGGGTTGGCAATGGCGAGGTTCTTCGGATACAGCTCACCGACGATCATCTGGATAATCGTCGCCGCCACCAGCGCCAGCCCCGTGCCCACGGCCACGCGGGCCTCAACCGGAATATCGGTCCCGGCCAGCAGAACAGCTAATGACTCGCCGACCAAGGGCTCAGCGACATAACCCACCAGCAAGCCGGTGACAGTAATGCCGAGCTGCGCGCCCGAGAGCATAAAGCTGGTGCGCTGGGTAACGGCCAATGCGCGCTGCGCTTTCGTATCGCCGGTAGCCGCCAGCGCGGCGAGCCGGGTACGGTCGACGGCCATATAGGCAAATTCTTGCGCAACGAAATAGCCGTTCACGGCGATGATCGCCAGGATGACCAGGATGCCAAGAAGGAGGGTAAGGAGAGGTTCGATCATTTGGCTGCAAGACCAAATTCAGAAAGGCTGTAGCGGCTGAGTGTTGCAGGGCTGGGGTCCACGAAGGCGTCCATGTAGAAAGGGACAGCGAGAATACGGCTGACAGCCCCATGTCGTCTAGCAGCAGATAGTTTTCCATTTGTAAGTGCCGTAAGCCCCCTATTACCGGGAGCTGAGCCTGAAAAGGCAGGCGCCACCTGTCGACTTAGGTGCAGCCGCCAAATTAAACCGCGAATACCCCTTGCGGCCTTCAGCCACTGCCCCGCTCGATCAACTCGAACCCCACATCCAGCCGCAGAGGCTCGCGCGCCAGGGTCGGATCGGCGATGCGGGCCAGTAGCGCTTCGGCAATGGCGTGGCCGATGCGGGCGCCGTCGACCCGCACGGTAGTCAGCGGCGGGTGGGTATGGGCGGCGCAGGACAGGTCGCCAAAACCCAACACGGCGAGGTCCTGCGGCACGCGCAGGCCGAGGTTGGCGGCCTCAGCGAGCACGCCCTGGGCGAGGGTGTCGGAGCTGCACACCACGGCATCGCCCGCGCTGCCCGCTTGCAGCAGTTGAGCGAGCCCTTCGCGCCCCACCGCCAGGGTCGCCGGCGCCGGCAGTATCTGCGCGGCCAGCAGTTCGAAGCCTTGTTGCGCCAGGGCCTGGGTCAGGCTGCGGTAACGGCGCAGGCCGCGCGGGTCGTCGAGAGTGACCACGGAAATGCGCCGGTAGCCTTTGCTCAGCAGGTACTGCGCCAGGGCCTGGCCCACCGCCTCGTGGGAGAAGCCCACCAGCATGTCCAGCGGCTTGGCGCACAGGTCCCAGGCTTGCACCACGGGTATGCCGACCCGTGCCAGGCGCTCGCGGCTGGTTTGGGTGTGCTCGGTGCCGGTCAGGACGATGCCATCCGGGCGGCGACCCAGCACCGCCTCAAGCAATGCCTCCTCCTGTTGCGGGTCGTAGCCGGTCAGCCCCAGCAAGGTCTGGTAGCCGGCAGCGGCCAGGCGGTCGGTGAGCGCTTGCACGGTGTCGGCAAAGATCGAGTTGGCGATGGTCGGCAAGAAGATCGCCACCAGACGGCTGCGCGCCGAGGCCAGGGCGCCGGCGGCAAGGTTGGGCACGTAGCCAGTGGCACGCACCGCCTCCAGCACTCGCCGACGGGTGGCGTCGCTGACCACCTCGGGCCGGCCCAGGGCGCGGGACACGGTGATGGGGGAAACCCCGGCGACCTTGGCCACATCAATCAGCGTGGGCGTACCGGGGGAGCGGGAACTGAGGGGTTGTCTGCTCATGGGCCTCGCGCATCGGTAGATGAACGGCCCTTAGCTTATGGGACTGGTTGTCACACAACCACCAGAACCTGCAGTGAGACGACCTAGCGCCACCGGCCTGGGGACTGTCGACGTCGCGTCGCGAGCCGTGCATTTATCTGTAAGGAGCGAAAGGGGCGTCTAGCCGTTAATTCACGAAATTCGCGAGACAATCGCGAATAAATTCGCTCCTACCGGGGGTAACAGCTGACAGGCCATAGCCTTTGCATGCCGCGATAGCCAAAGCGGCCACGCTCATATGGGTGGATACAGGCCCGCAGAGCAGCGCACCTGCGAAGACCTATCATCATCACGGCACGAGATACGTTGTCATACAACTATAGGTAGTCATCGCCCTGCCCCACTCAGCGCAAACGCACTGCACCCGCCAAGCAAAACAGCCCGCGGCCACTGCGCCCAGCCAGGAGTATCAGGCTAGAGCCTTCCAAGGCAAACATGCAGTAATCGTTAACGGCCCACTTGGCCCTTCCCCTCGGCGGACACGTGGACGACCAGTCACGTTAATTTTCCACCTAGGTCGCGTTGACATCAGCCCTCTGGGATGTTGATAATCGGTGCAAGTCATACGACAACGTATGACATCCTCATAAAAACAAACAACAAGAGTTCAGGCCCCGCCATGACCACGACTTCCAACGCCAACCCACCCTTCAACCGCCTGCTGCTCACGGGTGCGGCAGGCGGCCTGGGCAAGGTACTGCGCGAACGCCTCCAGCCCTTCACCCGTATCCTGCGTCTGTCCGATATCGCCGAGATGGAACCGGCCCGCGGCCCGCACGAAGAAGTGCAGCTGTGTGATCTGGCCGACAAGCAGGCGGTGCATGAGCTGGTCGAAGGCGTTGATGCCATCCTGCACTTCGGTGGCGTATCGGTTGAGCGGCCGTTTGAAGAGATCCTTGGCCCCAACATCTGTGGCGTGTTCCATATCTACGAAGCGGCCCGCCGCCATGGCGTCAAGCGTGTGATCTTCGCCAGCTCCAACCATGTCGTGGGTTTCTACAAGCAGGACGAAAGCATCGACGCCAGTTGTGCCCGCCGCCCGGACAGCTATTACGGTTTGTCGAAATCCTATGGCGAGGACATGGCCAGCTTCTACTTCGACCGCTATGGCATCGAGACCGTCAGCGTGCGCATCGGCTCCTCCTTCCCCGAGCCTGCCAACCGCCGAATGATGAGCACCTGGCTGAGCTACGACGACCTCACCCAACTGCTCGAACGCGCCCTGCGCACCCCGGATGTGGGTCATACCGTGGTGTACGGCATGTCCGATAACGCCACTGTGTGGTGGGACAACCACATGGCCGCGCATTTGGGTTACCAGCCCAAGGACAGTTCCGAGGTGTTCCGCGAGCAGGTCGAGGCGCAGCCGATGCCGGCCGCCGATGACCCGGCGATGGTCTATCACGGTGGCGCCTTTGTTGCCGCCGGCCCGTTCGGCGACGCCTGAACACCCCGCGACACCCATAACAAGAACAACCAGAGAACCGAGCTGCCATGTCTGCTGAACTGATTCTCGATGCCCGCAATGCCACCGGCGAAAGCCCGGTGTGGAACGCCCGCGAGCAGGCCCTGTACTGGGTCGATATCCCGGCGTGCAAGTTGCACCGTTGGGACCTGGCCAGCGCGACCAGCCAAAGCTGGGAAGCCCCGCAGATGCTTGCCTGCATCGCCGCAGGCGAGAACGGCGGCTGGATTGCCGGCATGCAGAGCGGCCTGTTCCGCCTGGATATCGACGCCCAGGGCGTGCTGCGCACTGAACAGCTGTGCCACGTCGAGCATGCCGACCCGCAGATGCGTTTCAACGATGGTCGTTGCGACCGCCAGGGGCGTTTCTGGGCCGGCACCATGCGCCTGGACATGGCCGCCGGCATCGCCGATGGCGTGCTCTACCGCTACGCGGCCGGCGATACAGCGGCCACCGCGCTGATGCACGAGCTGATCGTACCCAACGGCCTGGCCTTCAGCCCGGACGGTCGCACCCTGTACCTCTCCGACTCGCACCCCACCGTGCAGACCATCTGGGCCTTCGATTACGACATCGACAGCGGCACGCCTTACAACCGCCGCCTGTTCGTCGACATGAACCAGTACCCCGGCCGCCCCGATGGCGCGGCGGTGGATGCCGAGGGCGGTTACTGGATCTGCGCCAACGATGCCGGCCTGATCCACCGCTTCACGCCCGATGGCCGCCTCGATCGCTCCCTCGCCGTACCGGTGAAGAAGCCGACCATGTGCGCCTTTGGCGGGCCGAACCTGGACACGCTGTTTGTCACCTCGATTCGTCCTGCGGGCGACCTTACCGACCAGCCATTGGCCGGCGGCGTGTTTGCCCTCAACCCTGGTGTCACCGGCCTGGAGGAGCCTCGCTTCGCCTTCTGAACCTTATCCCGGAGTGGTCGCAGCAGCGGCCACCCCACCTTGCAACGCTGCACAACCAACAACAAAAAGATGGAGATTCCGATGAATTTCAAACGCAAGTTGCTGATCGCCGCACTTCCTTTTGCTTTCTGCGTGTCAGGTATGGCCCAGGCAGCCATGTCGCTGAAGATTGCTGAAATCCACCCGGCCGGCTACCCCACCGTGGTCGCCCAGGAAAACATGGGCAAGAAGATCGAAGCCGCCACCAATGGCGAACTGACCTTCAAGATGTTCTCCGGCGGTGTGCTGGGTTCGGAAAAGGAAGTGGTCGAGCAGGTGCAGATTGGCGCCGTGCAGATGACCCGCGTCAGCCTTGGCACCCTGGGTCCGGTGGTGCCGGACGTGAACGTGTTCAACATGCCGTTCGTGTTCCGTGACCACGACCACATGCGCAAGGTCATCGATGGCGAAATCGGCCAGGAGATCCTCGACAAGATCACCAACTCCGAATTCAACATGGTCGGCCTGGCCTGGATGGACGGCGGTGTGCGCAACCTCTACACCAAGGAGCCGGTGCGCAGCCTGGAAGACCTCAAAGGCATGAAGATCCGCGTGATGGGCAACCCGATGTTCATCGAAACCTTCAACGCCCTGGGCGCCAACGGTATCGCCATGGACACCGGCGAGATCTTCAGCGCCCTGCAGACCGGGGTTGTCGACGGCGCGGAAAACAACCCGCCGACCATGCTCGAGCACAACCACTTCCGTAACGCCAAGTACTACACCCTGACCGGCCACTTGATCCTGCCGGAGCCGATCGTGATCTCCAAGGCGACCTGGAACAAGCTCACCCCCGAGCAGCAGGAAATCGTCAAGAAGTACGCCAAGGAAGCGCAGTTCGACGAGCGTCGCCTGTGGGATGAGAAGTCTGCCACCAGCGAAGCCAAACTGAAGGAAGCCGGTGTCGAGTTCATCGAAGTCGACAAGAAGCCTTTCTTCGACGCCACTGCACCGATCCGCGAGAAGTACGGTGCTCCTTACGCCGACCTGATCAAGCGCATCGAAGCCGTGCAGTAACCCGCTCTCTCTGAAGAACGTCGTGGCAACGGCTCAATGCCGTTGCCACGTGCGTGGTGAAGTCTCATGAAAAACACGCTGTTACGCATCAACGACGTGATCTATATGGCCTGCATCTGGGTTGCCGGCCTATCGATCCTCGTCATGTCACTGATCATTCCCTGGGGCATTTTTGCCCGTTACGTACTTGGCACTGGCGCCGGCTGGCCCGAGCCGATCGCCATCATGCTGATGGTGGTGTTCACCTTTATTGGTGCGGCAGCCAGCTACCGGGCAGGCGCACACATGGCGGTGACCACGCTGACCGATCGAATGCCCGACCACTGGCAACCCCGCATTACCCTGCTGGTGCAGGTGCTCATGGCGGTGATCTGCCTGTTCATGACCATCTGGGGCATCAAGCTGTGCATCGCCACCTGGAATCAGTTCATGAGTACGCTGCCAACCCTGCGCGTGGGCATCAGCTACGCCCCAATCCCGCTGGGCGGCGCGATAACCCTGATTTTTATCCTCGAACGCCTGGCCTTCGGTGATCAAAGCCACCGCCGTGCGGTGAACTTCGAACTGCTCGAAGACAGCAAGGAGGCCGTGTAAATGGATGCGCTAATTCTGCTGGGTAGCTTCCTCGTACTGATCATGTTGCGCGTACCGGTTGCCTACGCCCTCGGGCTGTCGGCCCTGGCCGGCGCCTGGTATATCGATATTCCGTTCCACGCGATCATGATTCAGATCGCCGGGGGCGTGAACAAATTCTCCCTGCTGGCCATTCCGTTCTTCGTCCTGGCCGGCGCGATCATGGCCGAAGGCGGCATGTCGCGGCGCCTGGTGAACTTCGCCAGCGTGCTGGTCGGCTTTATCCGTGGTGGCCTGTCGCTGGTCAACATCATGGCCTCGACCTTTTTCGGCGCCATCTCCGGCTCGTCCCTGGCCGATACCGCCTCGGTCGGCTCGGTGCTGATCCCGGAAATGGAAAAGAAAGGCTACCCGCGCGAATACTCCACCGCGGTCACGGTCAGTGGCTCGGTCCAGGCGCTATTGACCCCGCCGAGCCATAACTCGGTGCTCTACTCGCTGGCCGCTGGCGGCACGGTGTCGATTGCCTCGCTGTTTATCGCCGGCATCGGCCCGGGCATGCTGCTCAGCGCGGTGATGATGGGCATGTGCCTGTACTTCGCGCGCAAACGCAACTACCCCAAGGGTGAAGTGATCCCGCTCAAGCAGGCGTTGAAAATCTGCGTCGATGCGCTCTGGGGCCTGTTCACCATGGTGATCATCCTCGGCGGCATCCTCTCGGGTATTTTCACCGCCACCGAGTCGGCGGCGATTGCCGTGGTCTGGGCGTTCTTCGTCACCATGTTCATCTACCGTGACTACAAGTGGCGGGATCTGCCCAAGCTGATGCACCGCACGGTGCGTACGCTGTCGATCGTGATGATCCTGATCGCCTTCGCCGCCGCCTTCGGCTACATCATGACCCTGATGCAGATTCCGTCGAAGATCACCGCGATGTTCCTGACGCTCTCGGACAACCGCTATGTGATCCTGATGTGCATCAACTTCATGCTGCTGGCCCTGGGCACGCTGATGGACATGGCGCCGCTGATCCTGATCCTCACGCCCATCCTGCTGCCGGTAGTAACTGGCATCGGCGTCGACCCGGTGCACTTCGGCATGATCATGCTGGTCAACCTGGGCATCGGCCTGATCACCCCGCCGGTGGGTGCGGTACTGTTCGTCGGCGCCGCTATCGGCAAGGTGACCATCGAAAATACGGTCAAGGCACTGCTGCCGTTCTACGCCGCACTGTTCATGGTGCTGATGGCCGTGACCTATATTCCGGCCATCTCGCTGTGGCTGCCGAGCGTGGTTCTGTAGACTGTAGGAGCCTGTCGGACTTAACGCTGTTCTACTGCGGAAAAGCCGGGCTCGGCCATTTTTGCTGCTCTTTCTCGTTAAATAGCGAGCTATTTGCGGGGCGGCCACCCGCCTCGAAAGACCAACAAAACTGGCTCAATCCGGACTTTCCCTCGCTACGAACGGTCAAGCCCGACAGGCTCCTAGCCTAGTCAAACGCCGCCTGCGGGCGGCGTTTTCATTTAGAGGCCCCTCGCATCTGGCCGCGCACGCGGTCCATCGCCACACCCCTGTACAAGGATGCAACCGCTCCATGCCCAACATCACACCCCTGCCCCGTCACTTCGCCGTGCTGATCCTCGCGACACTCGCGAGCTCGTTCGCCGGCAACCACATCGCAGCGCGCATCGCCTTCGACCACGACACAGGGCTGCTGTTGGCCATGCTGTGCCGTTCCGGGGTGACCCTGCTGGCGTTGATCGGTTTGGTGGTCTGGCAGCGCCACCACCTCAACCTGGGCCGCGCGACCTGGGGCTGGCAGGTGCTGCTGGGGCTGTTGATCGCCATTCAGAGTTTTTGCATCTACTCGGCGGTGGCGCGCATTCCGGTGGCCCTGGCGCTGCTGGTGGTCAACCTGGCGCCGATCATGTTGGCGTTGCTCACCTGGGCACTCGGCGGCCCGCGCCCAACCCGCCGCTCGGCCCTGCTGATGGGGCTGATTCTGTTCGGCCTGTTGCTGGCGCTGGACATCCCCGCGCGCCTGGCCGATGAGGCGCAGATGGATGCACGCTGGGTCGAAGGCGTGCTATTCGGTATTACCGGTGCGGCGGTGTTCGCTTGTGCGCTGTGGATCACCGATCACCGCCTGTCGAAGTTGCCGGGCACCGTGCGCAGCATGCTGACCATGGCAGTGGTGTTTCTCAGCTCGGCCCTGGCCGGTGTCGCGGGCTGGCTGCCAGGCGGCATGGACCTGCCCACGGCGAATGCCGGCTGGATCGCCTTGGCGTGTCTGATACTGCTCTATGGGATGGCGTTCTCGACGCTGTTCATCCTGGTTACGCGGCTGGACATCGCGCGCAATGCCCCGGTGATGAACATGGAGCCGGTGGCCGGCCTGGTGTTCGGCTGGCTGATTCTCGGCCAGTTGCTCAACGGGGTGCAGGTGATCGGCGGGGTAATCGTGGTCAGCGGCATCGTCATGCTGGCGATGCGCAAGACCGGCTGATTGATGTCAGGCCTTGAGTGCGGCGGCCTCGGCCGCTTCGTGGGCCTGGCGCAGGCGCTCGCGGCTGTTGGTCAGGTGCAGACGCATGGCGGCGCGCGCCGCATCGGAGTCCTGACGGGCGATGGACTCGTAGATTTGCTCGTGTTCGCGGCTCAGACGCGCCATGTAGTGCTGCTGGTCATCGTGGGCGATGCGCGCCGAATTCAGCCGGGTACGCGGAATGATACTGGTGCCCAGGTGGCTCATGATGTCGGTGAAGTAGCGGTTACCGGTGGCCTCGGCGATCTGCAGGTGGAACTGGAAGTCCGAACCTACGGCATCGCTGTCATGGGAAACGCTGTCATTCAGCACATCGAGTGCCGCGCGCATGCCGGCCAGTTGCTCGGGCGAACGACGTTGCGCCGCCAGGCCAGCCGACTCGACCTCCAGGCTGATGCGCAGCTCCAGCACGGCGAGCACGTCACGCAGGGTGACGATGGTCGCCGGGTCGATACGAAAACCACTGGGGCTGGGCGTATCGAGCACGAAAGTACCGATGCCGTGGCGGGTTTCCACCAAGCCCGAGGCCTGCAGCCGCGACAGTGCTTCGCGCACCACGGTACGGCTGACGCCCTGTTCTTCCATGATCGCCGACTCGGTCGGCAATTTGTCACCGCGTTTGATCACCCCGTCGCGGATGCGTTGCGACAGCTCGGTGACCAGCTCCTGAGCCAGGCTGCGATGCTTGCGGCGCGTACGCGGGGGGGTGTTCTGGGTTTCCATGGTGGCGATCTGTCTCGGCTGTCGGCGTAGCCGTCATGATAGCCCAGCAAGTTGTACGATGACACTCCATCACCGGCGAAGCTGTACGAAAAATCTGTGCACTATCTTTCATAAGGACCGGACATGCCTGCAACGCTTATTCAGCTTCACGACCGTTTGACCACCCTGACCCTGGCCCCCGCCTGTGGCGGCAGCCTGGTCAACTGGACAACCCGCGACAGCGGCCATGCCCTGCTGCGCCACAGCGACGCCGAGGCCCTGGCGGCAAACACGGCGCGGCGCCTGGCTTGTTACCCGCTGCTGCCCTGGTCCAACCGCATCGGCGCTGGTGGCTACCAGACACCAGATGGCTGGTTCGCCCTCAAACCCAACTCCCCCGGTGATGCCCTGCCCATCCACGGCAGCGCCTGGCAGCAGCCCTGGCAGGTCAGCGAGCAGCAGGCCGACAGTGTCTGCCTGACGCTCGACAGCCAGGTGCCCTTCGCCTACCACGCCGAGCAGCGCATCCAGTTACATGAAGGCCGCCTGCACATCGCGCTGCGCGTGCGCCACCTCGATGCCCGCGCCAACTGGCACGGCCTGGGTCTGCATCTCTATATCACCCGCACCGCTCACACCCAGCTGCAAGTGAGCGCGCAGCAGGTCTGGCTGAGTGATGAACAACAGCTGTCCCGTGAGCAGCAGCCCGTACCCGCCGCCTGGGACTTTCACCAGGCCGCGCCGCTGCCCGACAGCCTGGTCGACCACGCGTTTACCGGCTGGGACGGCAGTGCGAGCATTCTGCAACCCGACCTGGGCTACCGCATCGACTGCCAGGCCGAAGGCAGCGATTGTTACCTGCTGTTTTGCCCGGTCGAACGGCCATTCTTCTGCCTGGAGCCGGTCAGCCACCCGGTCAACGCCCACCACTTGCCTGGCCAGCCCGGTCTGCGCCTGCTGCAGCAAGGTGAAGAGGCGCACCTGACTTTAACGTTGCACTATCGACCTGGCCTCGATAACCAGCACGCCGCGAACGTCCAGTAACTGGACATTTACGCCGTGTTCGCGATAATTGCGCCTCGTTGCCGCAGCGCAGACCACAAAAGCAAGCGCGCGGCGCAGGCAGCATCAGCCGCAAGTGTCGACCTGCCTACCAACTTCCGGTGACCGTTACAGCGGTGCAAGCGCCCCGCGTTGTCACCACAGCCTTCAACCCTTGGAAATTTACGTGACGAAAGACGAACTGCGCGCCGAACTTGAGCGCCAGGCGCAGCGTTACAAGGATGTATACGGCGGGGAAGTCATGACCTACGCCGCTCAACCGGATCCCGAGCGCAAGCCGTGGCGCAAGAAGGCCAGCCTGCTGGACCAGGCCTTCGAGAAAGAAATCGAGAAAATCGAAAAAGACCTGGCAAAAGACAGCGAAACCTCACGCTGAACCCGCCCAGTCGGATCTTATGCTGAAGCCAGGATGGCGTAGGGTGCGCCCCGCGCAACTGGAAACTGCCGCTGGCGCCGGTGAGCACAGCGCACCCTACTTCCGCAAGCGATCCGGCAACAGCGCCTAGGGTCTGTTCCCGTTTCGTTCGCGGCCGCGCCGGAGCCCGTTTTAGCGCGAGGCAAGGCACGAGATGCGAAGTTTAGTGGGCTAAATGAGCCATCGAGAAACGCCGCATCGCGCTAAAACGGGCCCGGCCCTTTGGGTTGCGCGCAAAATCTCGCCATGCGGTGTTGGAGGACTTGGCAAGGGAACAACCATTCCCTGCGTCCTCCGCCTAGCGGAACGCCGCCCGGCCTGGCGAGATTTTTCGCAGCAACGCGGCTTGCGACGAAACGGGAACAGACCCTAGCGCCGCTTGCCACCGAGCAATGAGCCCATCAGCCCGCGCACCAGTTGCCGACCTATCTGGTTGGCCACCTGGCGCACGGCGGTTTTCATTGCCTGGCTGGCCAGGTTGCCGAGCAACTCGCCGGCCGCACTGCCCAGGCCTGGCGCCGACTCTGCCGCAGGCGCTGCATGCGCCGCGCTCTGCTGCGCGTCGGCAGCACGGGCCGCCAACACTTCGTAGGCCGACTCGCGGTCGAAAGCGCGGTCATAGCGCCCGCCCAGGGGCGACTGACGGATCAGCGCCGCACGCTCTGTCTCGCTCAGCGGGCCGATGCGCGACTGCGGCGGGGCAATCGCGACGCGCTGCACCATCGCTGGCGTGCCGCGCGCCTCCAGGGTGCCGACCAGTGCTTCGCCGATGCCCAGCTCAGTGAGCACCGCCAGGGTGTCGATCTGTGGGTTGGGCCTGAAGCCATCGGCCACCGCGCGCAGGGCCTTTTGCTCTTTGGCGGTGAATGCACGCAGGCCGTGCTGAATACGCAGTCCCAGTTGCGCCAGCACATCATCCGGCAGGTCGCTCGGCGACTGGGTGACAAAGTACACGCCCACGCCCTTGGAGCGAATCAGCCGCACCACTTGTTCCAGACGGTTCTGCAACGCCTTGGGCGTGCCGTCGAACAGCAGGTGCGCTTCATCGAAGAACAGCGCCAATACAGGCTTGTCGGCATCGCCACGCTCGGGCAGTTGCTCGAACAGTTCAGCCAGCAGCCACAGCAAAAAGGTCGCATAGACCTTGGGCGCTTCGTGCACCAGACGGCTGGCGTCGAGCAGGTGAACCCGGCCGCGACCGTCGCGATCCGGGTGCAGCAGGTCTTCGAGCTGCAGCGCGGGCTCACTGAATAACGCATCAGCACCCTGCTGTTCCAGGCTCGACAGGCGTCGTAACAGGGCCTGTGCCGAGGTGTTGGTGAACAGCGCCGCGTCTTCACCGAGCACTGCCGGGTTGTCCTTGAGGTGGCCGAGCAGAGCCTTGAGGTCTTTCAGGTCGAGCAACAACAACCCTTCGCGGTCAGCCACCTTGAAGGCGGCATACAGCGCTGCCTGTTGGCTATCGGTCAACTCCAAAAGCGCGCCCAACAGCAGTGGGCCCATTTCACTCAGGGTGGTGCGCAGCGGGTGCCCGCTTTTGCCGTGAATATCCCAGAGGGTAACCGGGTAAGCGCCAGGCTGATGCGCCAGCCAGGGCATGCTGGCGATGCGCTCGGCGACCTTGCCACTGGGCGCACCGGCGGCGCCCAGGCCACACAGATCGCCTTTGACGTCAGCGGCAAACACCGCCACGCCGGCATCACTGAAAGTTTCGATCAATCGCTGCAGCGTTACCGTCTTACCGGTGCCGGTAGCACCGGCAATCAGCCCGTGGCGGTTGGCCAGGCGCAGAGACTGACCCACAGCGTGACCATCGCCATCAGCACCCAAAATGAATTGCTGATCCAAAGACATATTCCGCCCCCTGAAATTAAAGCTTTGCAGGCCCTATGCCGATAAAGCCGCCGGCCAATGGCCGATTAGCCCTCACCTGCTGCCAGTAACGCGTTGGCAATCCCGCCAAAAACCGATTCTAGAGACTTATGGACACAAGGTGCCATGATTAGAAATCTGCAGTTCAGCCACAAGATTTTGCTGGCCGCGACCCTGGTAGTCACGGTCGCCTTCGCACTGTTTAGCCTGTACAACGACAGCCGCCAGCGCCATAGCATCCAGCTGGAGCTGCAGAGCAACCTCAGCCAGGCCAGCAAGGCGGCGGCAGGCAATATCGAAAGTTGGCTGTCGGGACGCATCCTGTTGGTCGAAAGCCTAGCGCAGAACCTGGAGCTGGCGATCGCCCGCGCAGACCTGCAAGAGGTTATCTCGCGCCCGGTGTACAAAGACGCTTTTCTCTCGGCCTATGTCGGCCTGCAAAGCGACGGGCGTTTTCTCTCCAGCCCGCCCACGCAGATGCCGGCCGACTACGACCCGCGCGCACGCCCTTGGTACAAGGACGCCGTCGCGGCCAACCGCGCCATCCTCACCGCGCCCTATGTCGATCAGATCACCAATACCCTGGTCATTTCGCCCATCGCACCGGTACGAGGCCCAGACGGCAAGCCCTTTGGTATGGCCGGCGGTGACGTGAGCCTGGATACCCTGGTCAAGATCATCAACTCCATCGAGCTCGGCGAGCTTGGCTATGCCTTTCTGGTCAGCAAGGACGGCACTGTGCTGGTTCACCACCAGGCCGACCTGGTGATGAAGAACCTTCGTGACCTCTACCCCAACATCACCATCGGCCTCGACAGCAAGCTCACCGAGGTGGACCAGGACGGCGAGCAACGCTTGCTGACCTTCGCCCCGGTAGTAGGGCTGCCCGATGTGCAATGGTACGTGGGTCTGTCCGTTGACAAGGCCCAGGCCTACGCCGCGCTGGACGAGTTTCGCTGGTCTGCTGCCGTCGCCACGCTGATTGCGGTGGTGTTGATCATTACCTTGCTGAGCATGCTGATTCGCGTACTGATGCAACCCCTGAAAACCATGGGCAAAGCCATGCAGGACATCGCCCAGGGCGAAGGCGACCTGACCAAACGCCTGAGCATTCAGTCCAACGACGAGTTCGGCGCCCTGGCCACGTCGTTCAACCAGTTCGTCGAGCGCATCCACAACTCGATCCGTGAAGTTTCTTCGGCCACCCGCCAGGTAAACGAGGTTGCGCAGTTGGTGGTCGGCGCCTCGAACGCCTCGATGATCAATTCCGACGAGCAGTCCAACCGCACCCACAGCGTGGCCGCGGCGATCAACCAGCTGGGCGCGGCCGCCCAGGAGATCGCACGCAACGCCGCCGATGCCTCCAACCAAGCATCTGAAGCGCGTCAGCAAGCCGAAGACGGCCGCCAGGTGGTGGAAAAAACCATCAAGGCGATGAACGATCTGTCCGGCAAGATCCGCGCCTCTTGCAGCCATATCGAGACGCTTAACGGCAAGACGGTGAACATCGGTCAAATTCTCGAGGTGATCAAAAGCATCTCCCAGCAGACCAACCTGCTGGCGCTGAACGCCGCCATCGAGGCCGCCCGTGCCGGTGAAGCGGGTCGTGGCTTTGCCGTGGTCGCCGACGAAGTGCGCAGCCTGGCCCACCGCACCCAGGAGTCGGCCCAGGAAATCGAAACCATGATCGAGGAGCTGCAGGTCGGCTCCCGTGAGTCGGTCAGCACCATGACCGAAAGCCAGCGCTACAGCGAGGAAAGCGTGGTGATCGCCAACCAGGCCGGCGAACGCCTGGGCAGCGTGACCCAGCGCATCGGCGAGATCGACGGCATGAACCAGTCCGTGGCCACCGCTACCGAGGAGCAGACTTCGGTGATCGAGTCGCTGAACATGGACATCACCGAGATCAACACCCTCAACCAAGAAGGCGTGGAAAACCTCAACGCCACCCTGCGCGCCTGCGGCGACCTGGAGCAACAAGCCCAGCGCCTCAAGCAGTTGGTCGACAGCTTCCGCATCTAAACCCTGCCGTAAACAAAACGGGGCGCTCACTGAGCGCCCCGTTTTCGTTTCGGCAATACGCTGCAATGAGTTGCGACGCTTGATTCTTTGCCCGTGCGTCCATTATGAATGGCGTCGCATACCGGCATTTTGCCAGCCCAGCCTCATTCAAGCTTTACGGTCCCCATGTCGACATAGGAAACGCCACCGCGTAGTGCGACTATCAGCCGCACGCCGGCATTAAACTGGTGCCAGATCTCATCGGAAGTAAGCCCCATGACCAACGCCCTCAAGTTCAGCCACAAGATCCTGCTCGCCGCCTCTCTTGTGGTCATTGCAGCGTTCTCGCTGTTCACCCTGTACAACGATTATCTGCAACGCAAGGCGATCCGCGCCGACCTTGAGAGTTACCTGCATGAAATGGGCAAGGTAACCGCCAATAACATCCAGAACTGGCTGTCAGGTCGCATCCTGCTGGTGGAAAGTGCTGCCCAGTCAATCGCCCAGGATCCAGCACCGCAACGCGTGGTTAGCCTGCTTGAGCAGAAGGCCCTGACCTCGACCTTCATTTTTACCTACCTGGGCAGTACCGACGGCATCTTCACCAAGCGCCCATACACCGACATGCCGGCCGACTACGACCCACGCAAACGGCCGTGGTATATCGCAGCCAACACGGCAGCGGGCACCACGCTGACAGAACCCTACTTCAGCGCCTCAACCGGGGTGCAGATGATCACCATCGCTACCCCTGCAAAACCCGCAGGTGTTGTCGGCGGTGACCTGGGGCTCGACACCCTGATCAACATTATCAACTCGCTGGATTTCGACGGCATCGGCTACGCCTTCCTGGTCAGCGCCGACGGCAAGATCCTGGTCCACCCGAACAAGGACCTGGTGATGAAGAACCTCAAGGACCTCTATCCCGAAAATACCCCGCGCATCGGCAGTGAACTCAGCGAGTCGATTGGCGAGGACGGCATGCGCATTCTCACCTTCGCCCCGATCGAAGGCCTGCCGTCGGTGAAGTGGTATGTCGGTCTGTCGGTCGATAAAGCAGGGGCCTACGCCGCACTCAGCGAGTTTCGTGCTTCAGCCCTGGTCGCGACCCTGGTTGCCGTGGTGCTGATCATCATCCTGCTGAGCATGTTGATCCGCGTATTGATGCAGCCGCTGACCGTCATGGGCAAAGCCATGCAGGACATCGCCCAGGGCGAAGGTGACCTGACCAAGCGCCTGAGCATCCAGTCCAACGACGAGTTCGGCGCCCTGGCCAAGTCGTTCAACCAGTTCGTCGAGCGCATCCACAACTCGATCCGTGAAGTGTCCTCGGCCACCCGCCAGGTCAACGAGGTGGCAGCCTGTAATATGTCCGGCAAGATCCGCGCCTCTTGCAGCCATATCGAGACGCTTAACGGCAAGACGGTGAACATCGGTCAGATTCTCGAGGTGATCAAAAGCATCTCCCAGCAGACCAATCTGCTGGCGCTGAACGCCGCCATCGAGGCCGCCCGTGCCGGTGAAGCCGGTCGTGGTTTTGCCGTGGTCGCCGACGAAGTGCGCAGCCTGGCCCACCGCACCCAGGAGTCGGCCCAGGAAATCGAAACCATGATCGAGGAGCTGCAGGTCGGCTCCCGTGAGTCGGTCAGCACCATGACCGAGAGCCAGCGCTACAGCGAGGAAAGCGTGGTGATCGCCAACCAGGCCGGTGAGCGCCTGGGCAGCGTGACCCAGCGCATCGGCGAGATCGACGGCATGAACCAGTCCGTGGCCACCGCCACCGAGGAGCAGACTTCGGTGATCGAGTCGCTGAACATGGACATCACCGAGATCAACACCCTCAACCAGGAAGGCGTGGAAAACCTCAACGCCACCTTGCGCGCCTGCGGCGACCTGGAGCAACAGGCCCAGCGCCTCAAGCAGTTGGTCGACAGCTTCCGCATCTAAACCCTGCCGTAAACAAAAACGGGGCGCTCACTGAGCGCCCCGTTTTCGTTCAGGGTCAAGCGAAGGCTTTACCAGCCGACACCAAAGCCGAGGCTGTAGCGGGTTTCATCCAGCTCGCCTTCCGAGCCATTGACCAGGTCACGCTCGGCCTTGACGTTCAAGGACGCCCAGTCAGTGACCTTGTAGCGCAGGCCGACGGCTGCATCGAAGGTGTAATCGGCGGCATTGGCCAGCGGCTTGCCGATTTCGCCATCGCTGAACAGCTCGACGGTCTTGCCCAGCAAGTAGCGGTTGTAGTCCCACTTCATGCTCAGCGAATAGAAGTTGTCCTTTTCACCGTTGGCGAACTCATAGTCCCCGCGGTTGACCAGGCCAGCTACCGAGAAGGCGCCCAGCTCGTTGTCCCAGAACTGATAACCCGGACCGGTACCCACGGTGCGCTGACGCGCCAGGTCTTCGATCTTGTCGCGCTTGTATTCCAGGCGACCTTGCCAGAACCAGTGCTCGTCGATAAAGCGGTCCAGGGCGTACTCGGTGCTCCAGTTGTCGGTAGTCACCACATCGTCGCGCAGCTCGCGGTTGTAGCCAGCCGTGGCATTGTGGCGCCACAGGCCATGGCGCATCTGCGTCTTGAAGTCGATGTCGTAGTCATCGGTGTCGTTTTCTGCGCGTTTGTAATCCAGCGCGGCATCGATGTTACCGGTGATCACCAGGTCTTCGACCAGCGGCTTGGGCTTCATGATCTGCTGAATGCTGGCCAGCTCGATGGTCCGTGGCGCATCGCCGTTAGCCAGCGTCACCTTGCCCGACTCGGCCGCCAACAGGGACTTGGCGCGCTCACCGGAGATCTGCCCTTCCTTGATCAGCAACTCCTGATCGCTTTCCAGGGTCGCGATCTTTTTCCAGGACAGCGGGATCGAGCCACCGTAATCGGTTTCCAGCAGCAGTTTGGTGCCGTCGAAGAACTTGATGGTACCGGTCAAGCGGTCGCCATTCTTCAACCACACGGTATCGGCCAGTACAGGGGTAACGGCCGCAGAAAGGGCCAGGCACAGCAGGGTTCTGGGAAACATGACGGGTGGTCACTGATTAGGTTGGCGAAGGAAGCCGGGCATTATGCGCAAGCGCGGCGGCTGAGCAAGCAATGACCGACGGAATAACCCCAAGTTCAGGCTTATGGACTGTTTTTTCGCTATGTATCCATAGTGTGTTGCAGAGGACAAACAGTGCTACTTAGCCAAGTAGGGTGCGCCGCGCGCACCAAGCGATGCCAGCCGCCACCGAACGCCGTTGTGGGGCAGTCAAAGGATTGTTTGAGCCCAAGATGGCGATATTCTGCCTACAGAAGGCAACAGTGAGGGGGCGGGGAATGACGCAAGAGCAACTCGAGAGTATGCAAACCGGGGCCGACCACCGTCGCCAGGCGCTCTACCTGACCCTGGCGCAGGTGCCCAGCGGTTGCGTGGTCAGCTATGGTCAGCTCGCTGCACTGGCGGGCCTGGGCCGTGCCGCGCGCTGGGTGGGCCGCACCCTGAGCCAACTGCCGGAAGGTTCCAGCCTGCCCTGGCACCGCGTAATTGCCGCCAGCGGCCGGCTAAGCCTGGCCAGCGGTACGCCCTCCGGGGAGGAGCAACGCGCCCGCCTGCGCGCCGAAGGCATCCTGGTTAACCAGGATCGGGTGGACATCCGTCGCCACGGCTGGCGTCCAATGGAGCACAGCGGTTAGAGTGCGCCCTTTATCAGGTCGGCCCAACTCCCTCTCAATGCCTAGAAAAAGCTGGCGCGAAGCCCTCGACGCCTACTCCAGTCCTTCCACCCTGGTGCTGTTGCTGCTCGGCTTCGCCGCCGGTTTGCCGTACATGCTGGTGTTCTCGACGCTGTCCGTGTGGTTGCGCGAGGCCGGTGTGGCCCGCGAAACCATCGGCTTCGCCAGCCTCATCGGCCTGGCCTATGCCTTCAAATGGGTCTGGTCGCCGCTGCTCGACCAATGGCGCCTGCCGCTACTGGGACGCATGGGCCGGCGCCGCTCCTGGCTGGTGCTGTCACAAGTGCTGATTGCCATTGGTCTGGCCGGTATGGCGCTGTGCGACCCGCAAACCCACCTCACCTGGCTGATCGCCCTGGCGGTGCTGGTGGCCTTCGCCTCGGCCACCCAGGACATCGCGGTGGACGCCTACCGCCTGGAAATCGTCGACGACACCCGCCAGGCTGCCCTCGCCGCCAGCTATATGGCCGGTTACCGGGTCGCCGCCCTGCTCGCCACTGCCGGTGCGCTGTATTTTGCCGAGGGCTTCGGCTCCACCGTACTGCTGTACCAGCACGCCGCCTGGGCAGGCACCTACCTGCTGTTCGCCCTGCTGATGCTGCCGGGCCTGCTGACCAGCCTGTGGATGCGCGAACCGGCTGTGCCGCTGCGCACCCAACTGGCCGCCGGGCGCTATGGTTTCAGCCACCAGATCGCCTCGGTGTTGGTGTTGATTGTGCTGCTGGTGTCGGTCCCGGCGCTGTTCACCCAGCTTTACAACACCGACTTCGAAAGCGTGATCAATGGCCAGGCGAGCCTGCTCGATCTGCTGCTGGAAGACCGCGCCTTCCTGCGTGCCCTGCTCTACGCCATCCTCACCAGCCTGTGCCTGTCGACCATGGGTCGGCGTGGCCTGGCGCCGGTGCTGACGCCGGTCAACGACTTCATCCTGCGCTACCGTTGGCAAGCCCTGCTACTGCTCGGGCTGATCGCCACCTACCGCATGTCGGACACGGTCATGGGCGTGATGGCCAACGTGTTCTACATCGATCAGGGCTTCACCAAGGACCAGATCGCCAGCGTCAGCAAGCTGTTCGGCCTGGTCATGACCCTGCTCGGCGCGGGTATCGGTGGTTTGTTGATCGTACGTTTCGGGATTCTGCCGATTCTGTTTATCGGCGGCGCCACCTCGGCGGCGACCAACCTGCTGTTTCTCATGCTGGCCGACATGGGCCCGCACCTGCAAATGCTGATCGTCACCATCAGCGCCGACAACTTCAGCGCCGGCCTGGCCACGGCGGCGTTCGTCGCCTACCTGTCGAGCCTGACCAACCTCAAGTTCTCGGCCACCCAGTACGCGCTGCTCAGCTCGATCATGCTGTTGCTGCCACGGCTGATCGGCGGTTATTCCGGGGTGATGGTGGAGAAGCTCGGCTATGCCCAGTTCTTCCTGGTCACCGCTCTGCTGGGCGTGCCGACCCTGATACTGATCGCCCTGCAGTGGCGCCGCGAACGCCGTGATGGCGCCCTGGTGCCCATCGAGCCGGAAGCAGAGACGGGCTCAAGACCACGGGCTTAACCCGTAGGGTGCGCCGCGCGCACCAACGCCGCCCAGTGAGACGCTGACCAAACAAAAAACGCACGGCACCCTGAGCCTCAGGATGCCGTGCGTTAGCCAACGCCGCCCATGGGGCGACGGCGTATTCAGGCTTGCGGGGCGATCATGTGCACCACGCGCTGCGGGAACGGAATACCGATGCCGACGTCCTTCAGGCGATCACGGGCATGCTCATTGAGCATAAACATCACATCCCAATAATCGGCGGTCTGCACCCATACACGCAGGGAAACAGTGATTGCGCTGTCACCCAGGGTCGTGACCACCGCCTGCGGCCCTGGCTCGGCCAGCACACGTGGGTCCTTGGCCAGCTCCAGCAGCACTTCACGCACCTTCTGCAGGTCCGCCTCGTAATCGACACCCACATCGAAAATCACCCGCCGCGTTGGCTGACGGTTGTAGTTGATGATGGTGTCGTTGGACAGGTTGCCGTTGGGCACGATCACCGTTTTGTTATCGCCGGTGCGCAACACGGTGTGGAAGATCTGGATACTGTCGACAGTGCCCATCACACCCTGGGCCTCGATCCAGTCACCAATGCGGAACGGACGGAACAGCAGAATCAGCACGCCGCCAGCAAAGTTCGCCAGACTGCCCTGCAACGCCAGGCCGATGGCCAGGCCAGCCGCACCAATGGCCGCGATAAACGAGGTGGTCTCGACACCGATCATTGAAGCCACACTGACCACCAGCATGATCTTCAAGGCGATCCCGGCCAAGCTGCTGATAAAACCGCGCAGGGCCTGATCGGTATTGCGCAGGGCCAGGAGCGCGCTGACTCGGTCGCTCAGTTTGTTGATCAGCCACCAGCCAATCAGCAGGGTCACGATGGCCAACAGCACCTGGCTACCGTACTGCACCAGCATCGGTATCCAGGTTTGCGACGTGGCAATGAGCTGATCGAGCTCAGCGTTTAAATCCATGGGTAATTCTCCTGTGCGAATGACGCGCGGCAGCGCCACAGTGAATGCGGTAACGGGCACGTTGCACCCGTTACCGGCGGACAAGGCCTGAACCTTGGTGTGCCCTCAAGGCACGCAGGTTCCGCGCAGCGGGGATCAGTCGCGGAAGTTGTTGAACTGCAACGGCATACCAAAATCTTTCACGCGCAGCGCAGCAATGGCTTCCTGCAGGTCATCGCGTTTTTTGCCGGTGACCCGTACCTGCTCGCCCTGGATGGCGGCCTGGACCTTGAGTTTGATGTCCTTGATGTGCGCGACGATCTTTTTCGCCAGCTCCTTGTCGATACCTTCACGCAGGATCACTTCCTGCTTGACGCTCTTACCGGACGGATAGGCATCCTTGAACTCCAGGCACTGCACGTCGATCTTGCGCTTTACCAGGCTGAGCTTGAGAATCTCGACCATCTGCTCGAGCTGGAAATCGGCATCGGCAGTCAGGTTGACCGTGAGGTCCTTGAGTTCAAAGCTGCCTTTGCCACGCAAGTCATAACGGCGCTCAAGTTCCTTCATGGCATTGTCGATAGCATTAGTCACTTCGTGTTTGTCCAGTTCGGACACCACGTCGAATGAGGGCATGGGTTTCCTCCAGATAGACGGTGCAACCCGACTCACGGGCGGGAAACACCTGGCTTGACGATAAAAACACCCGGCCATTATATATCCGTAGTGACACACACTGCCCGGCGACGTTTCCGGGCTTCGCGATCCCCCTCACGAGCCTGCCTCCATGCCCAACCCCCATCTCAGCATCCTGGTGGTGGACGACGCCAAGTTCTCCAGCGCCATGATCGGCCGTGCCCTGAGCCAGGCGAGCTATCAGGACGTGCGCTTCGCCAGCAGCGCGGCCGAAGCCATCGCCCTGCTCGAGCAGCGCCCGGCCAGCGTGGTGCTGGCCGACTGGCTGATGCCGGAAATGGACGGCCTGGCCCTGACCGGACACATTCGCCAACTGGATGAAATGACCGATCACTACACCTACGTCATCCTGCTGACCGGCAAGGAGGGTGAAAACGTATTGGGCGAGGCGTTCGACCGCGGCGTCGATGACTTCATCAGCAAGGCGGCGATGAACGAGCAACTGGTGCCGCGCGTCTACGCCGCCGACCGTCTGTGCAACACCCTGCAGCGCCTGCTGCAGGAAAATCGCCTGCTCACCGGCAATATCGCCAGCCTGGAACAACGCAACCTGGTCGACTCGTTGACCGGCCTGGGCAATGCCCGCTACCTGCTGCAAAAGTTGCACGACAGCCTGCGCCAGATCGAATCGCGCGGTGGCGCGCTCTGCTATCTGCTGATCGGTCTGGCAGACGCCGACGCCCTGCGCCAGCAGTATGGCCAGCTGTTCTACAACGAGCTGCTGCACGGGGTCGCTCGGCGCCTGCAGCAACTGGTGCGCCCGCTCGATGTGCTGGTGCGCCTGGATGACGGCCACTTCGCCCTGATCACCCTGATCGAAGATCTGCAGGAGTGCTCGCCAAGCAGCTTCAAACGCCTGCACGAGGGCATCAACCTCAAGGCCTTCAAGACCAGCGAAGGCTTTATCAGCCTCAAGGCCGGCATCAGTCTGGTGGGGCTGGACAGCAAAGGGCTGCCCGTTATCCCTGAGACCCTGATCAACCACGCCATGGCCCTGCTGCCCGACTCCTATGGCAGTGGCCGCGTCGCCGCCATGCGCCTGCCGCTGAACTGATGGCCGTCTGGCACATTCTCGGGGCCGGCAGCCTGGGCAGCCTGTGGGCCGCGCGCCTGGCCCGCGCTGGCGAAAGCGTGCAGTTGCTGCTGCGTAACGAAGCGCGCCTGGCCGACTACCAGCGTGCCGGCGGTTTGACCCTGATTGAGCGCGACCAGCCGCAGCACTACCCCATTCCTGCCACGACCCTTGAGCAGGCGCCGCCCATCCAACGCCTGTTGCTGGCCTGCAAGGCCTATGATGCGCCAGCCGTGGCCGAGCGCCTGGCACCTCACCTGCTACCAGGTGCCGAGGTAATCCTGCTGCAGAACGGCCTGGGCAGCCAGGACGAGGTCGCCCGGGCGCTGCCCCAGGCGCGCTGCATGCTCGCCTCCAGTACCGAGGGCGCCTATCGCCCGGCGCCCTGGCAGGTGGTCTTTGCCGGCCAGGGCCATACCTGGCTCGGTGACGGCCAGGCCAGCACCGCCCCCGCTTGGCTGGCCAGCCTGGACAACGCCGCCATCCCGCACACCTGGACAGCCGATATCCTCAGCCGCCTATGGCGCAAACTGGCACTTAACTGCGCGATCAACCCCCTGAGCGTGCTGCACGACTGCCGCAACGGCGGCCTGCTCGACTACCCCGACGCGCTGGCCACACTCTGTGATGAACTGGCGCAACTGCTGCGCGCCAGTGGCCAGGCTGCTGCCGCCGAAGGCCTGCTGGCGGAGGTAATGCGAGTGATCCAGGCGACGGCCGCCAATTACTCTTCGATGCACCAGGACGTCAGTCGCGGGCAACGCACCGAAATCAGCTACCTGCTCGGCTACGCCTGCGCCCAGGCCCATGCACAGGCGCTCGACCTGCCCCATCTCCAGGCACTGCAACAGCGCCTGCTCGACCACCTGACAGCACGCGGATTGCCGCGCCACTGAGCCGCGCGTTACCCTGCCGTTCCCCTTTGTCGAATCCGATTGCCATGCCGCTGCGCCAGCGCCTCGAAAACCTTCCTGTCGGCCGCAAGCTGCTCGCCGCCTTGCTGGTGCTGTTGACCGCCGTGCTGCTGGTGGCCAACCTGGCTTTTATCAGCGCGGCCTACTGGATCTCCCAGGAAAGCGTCGCGCCCCAGGCGCTGCACACCCTCGGCCGGCTGATCGCCAGCCCACCCTTGAGCCAGGAAGCCCTGAGCTCGGCCGATGCCGCCCAAGGCCTGCTGCAACGCCTGGACGATTATGCACCGCTGCGCGCCGCGGCGATCTACGACAACCAGGGCCTGCTGCTGGCCGAGCTGCAACGCGGCGGCATGCTTGAACTGCCGCCGCGCGTAGCCGACCTGGAGCGCTGGCGCCTGAGCGAGTTCCGCGCCAACCAGGTGGTCGAGTTGCCACAACCGGGTCGCCAGTCCGGCTTTCTCCTGCTGGTCGCCTCCAGCGAACTGCCGGGGGCCTTCTACACCGGCACCCTGACCGCCAGCCTGGTGATACTCGCGCTCAGCGTGGTGCTGTGGCTGGTGGTCGCCCGGCAGATTCGTCGCCTGGTGACCAAACCAATCCGCAAACTTGAAGAGCTGTCGCGTCAGGTCACCCGCGAGGAGAACTACGCGTTGCGCGCCAAGCGCGGTAACCGTGATGAACTCGGTAGCCTGGCCGAAGCCTTCAACACCATGCTCGAACGCATCGAGGCCCGCGAGCAGCAACTCAAGCGCGCCCGCGACGAGGCCCAGGGCGCCTATGACAAGGCGCAGAACCTGGCCGAAGAAACCCGCCACTCCAACCGCAAACTGGAGCTGGAAGTGCAGGTGCGCAGCAAGATCGAGAAGAAGCTCACCGGCTTTCAGAATTACCTCAACAGCATCATCGACTCCATGCCCTCGGCACTGATCGCCCTGGACGAGGAGCTCTACGTGACCCAGTGGAACCAGGAGGCCAGCGCACTCTCCGGCAACGCCATCGACGAGGTGCTCAACCAGCCGATCTTCCTCGCCTTCCCGCACTTGAAGCCCTACCTGCCGCACCTCAAGCGTACCGCTGAAAAACACCAGGTCGAGAAGATCGAGCGTGTCACCTGGCCCGGCGATGACGGCCCGCACCATTACGCCCTGACCTTTTACCCGCTGATGGGTGGCACCGGTCGCGGTGTGGTCATCCGTATCGACGACATCACCCAGCGCCTGCGCCTGGAAGAAATGATGGTGCAGTCGGAGAAAATGCTCTCGGTCGGTGGCCTGGCCGCCGGCATGGCCCATGAGATCAACAACCCGCTCGGCGCCATCCTGCACAACGTGCAGAACATTCGCCGGCGTCTATCGCCTGGCCTGGAGAAGAACCGCGAACAGGCAGAGCAGACGCAGGTCAGCCTGGATGCCATCGACCGCTACCTGGTGGCCCGCGAGGTCCCGCAACTGCTCGACGGCATTCAGCAGGCCGGCACCCGCGCGGCGAAAATCGTCAGCCACATGCTCAATTTCAGCCGCCGCAGCGACCGCCAACTGGCACCCTGCGAGCTGCCGGCGGTAATCGACCAGGCCGTGGAAATCGCCAGCAACGACTTCGACCTCACCGACAGCTTCGACTTCAAGAGCCTGGTCATCGAACGCGAATTCGACCCCGCCTTACCCCCAGTCCCCGGCACCGCCAATGAACTGGAACAGGTGCTGCTCAACCTGCTGAAAAATGCCGCCCAGGCCATCCACCAGCGGCCGGACAGCGACATTCCAGGGCGCATCGTGTTGCGTACGCGGCTGCTGCCGAACTGGGCCGAAGTGCAGGTCGAGGACAATGGCATGGGCATGCCGGAAGTCGTGCGCAAGCGCATCTTCGAGCCGTTCTTCACCACCAAGGAGGTGGGCGAAGGCACCGGGCTCGGCTTGTCGGTGTCCTACTTCATCATCACCAACAACCACAAAGGGCAGATGGAGGTGCAGTCGAAACTCGGCGAAGGCACCTGCTTCACCCTGCGCCTGCCGCTGGCGGCTGGCGCCCCCCAGAAGAGGTCATGACCATGGGCTATCGCCTGTCAAAAATCTACACCCGCACCGGTGACGGTGGCGAAACCGGCCTGGCCGATGGCCGTCGCGTAACCAAGGACCACCCGCGCGTGGATGCCATGGGCGAGGTCGACACGCTCAACAGCCACCTCGGCCTGCTGCTGGCCGAGCTACAGACTGCGCGGGCTGACTGCGCCGGTCTGGATGAGCTGATCGAGGTGCTTGAACCCTGTCAGCACCGCCTGTTCGACCTCGGCGGCGAGCTGGCGATGCCGGAGTATCAAGCCCTGCAGCCCCAGGAACTGGAGCGCCTGGAAGCGGCTATCGACCGCTGGAACGAGGAAGTCGGCCCGCTGGAGAACTTCATCCTGCCCGGCGGCTCCCGTCTGATCGCCCAGGCCCACGTCTGCCGAGCCCTGGCCCGCAGTGCCGAGCGCCGTTGCCAGCACCTCAACGCGGTGGAGCCGTTACGCGCCATCGGCCTGGCCTACGTCAACCGCCTCTCGGACCTGCTGTTCGTCGCCGCCCGGCTGATCGCCCGGCGCCAGGGCATCGCCGAGATCCTCTGGCAGGCCGCGCCAAAAACCACAGACTAGTGTCGCAACACGGATCATTTGTCGCTTTCTGTAGGAGCGAATTTATTCGCGATATATCTTGAAAACGCTGAAAGCGTCGCGGCTAAAGCGGAGCGCCGCCCAGTCTCTCCCACGCAGCCTGGCATTGACCGACACTTGATGTGAGACGCCACAATCACCGGTTACGCCGCTCAAAACAGACTGAGGCGACTCTCGAACTGGCGGGCCTGGCCCGTCACCGGGTCGCTGAAGGCCAGGCTGTGGGCCAACAACTTGAGCGGCTTGCTGTAATCGTCGGGGCTGTCCGGGGTAGCCGTCACCTGCGGGTAAAACGGGTCATTGAGGATAGGTGCACCCAGCGCCGCCAGGTGCACGCGTAACTGGTGCTTTTTGCCGGTCACCGGGTAAAGCGCGTAATGCCAGCGTTCCTCCAGCCGCCCAATCACCTCGATGCGCGTCTCGCTATTAGGAACGCCATCGACCTCCTGCATGCGAAAGAACGGCTCGCCCGGCCCCAGACGGGTGTGGCGCAGCAGCGGGAAGGCCAGCTGTGGCAGGGCCGGCGCCAGGGCTTCATAGCGCTTGTCGATGCGCCGCTCGCGAAATAGCGCCTGGTACAGGCCACGGCTGGCCCGGTTGGTGGAGAACAGCACCAGTCCGGCGGTATGCCGGTCGATGCGGTGCAGCGGCACCAGGTCGTCGTTACCCAGCTCGCGGGTCAAACGCGCCTGCAACGTCTGCTCGACATAGCTGCCCGAGGGCATGACCGGCAGAAAATGCGGCTTATCGACCACCAGCAAATGCTCATCAACATGCAGCACCTGGGCCTCGAACGGGATCGGCGTTTCTGCCGGCACTTCACGAAAGTAATGCACCTTGAGCCCGGCCCGGTACGGATGCTCGGCGGTCAGCGGGGTGCCATCGGCACTCAATACACGACCACGGGCCATGCGCTCCAGCCACACAGCCCGCTCGATTGCCGGGAAATGCGCGCACAGGCAATCGAGCACCGTGCTCCAGTTGCCAGGCGGCAGGTGCAGGGTGCTGGGGCGCATATTGGAAGGCGAACGGGCAGTGACGGTCATGGGCGGTCTCGCGGAGCAGGCGCGCATTAGGCCGCAGCCCAGGTGCCGGCGTCAAAGGGGCGTAAGCCCGCCCTGCCGCTCGATCAGGTACAGGCACAGCGACAGGGTCAGCAGCGCGCCCAGGGTCGAATGCAGAATCGTCCGTGACACCACAGAGGCATCCCTCCGGTAAAACTCGGCCAGCATAAACGGCCCCGTTCCCGTCGGCAGCGCACTGAGCAACAGTGCGGAGTACGCCCACAGCGGTGGCAGCGGTAGCAGGTGAAACGCCAGCACCCAGGTAATCAGCGGGTGAGCCACCAGCTTCAGCGCCACCAGGGCATGGCTATCCTGGGCCGACTGCGGCTGCTTCTGTGCCAGGAACAGGCCAAGGGCGATCAGCGCACAGGGCGCCGTGGCCGCAGCCAACAGTTCGAGAAACCGCTGCAGCGGGACCGGTAGCGGCAGCCCACCCATGGCCCACAGACCACCGAGCAGCGGCGCCACCACCAGCGGATTACGCGCCAGTGCCAGAGCGACCTTGAGCACAGCACGGCCCAGGTGTTTCTCGCTCTGCAGGGCCACCTCGATGCACACCACGGCCAGGGCGAAGAGCACGCAGATCACCACCAGGCTGCCGACCAATGCGGGCGGCAAGCCAGCATCGCCGAACACCATCAGGCACAGCGGGATGCCCATATAGCCGGTATTCGCATAGGCGGCGCCCAGGCCCTGCACGCTGGCATCGGCCAGGCCAATGCGGCGCAGGCGCCAGAGCAGCGTAACGACGAACACACTCAAGGTCGACAGGCTGTAGACCAGCACGAAACGCGGTTCCCACAGCGTCGACCAGGCGGTGGTGGCCGTGGCCTGGAACAACAGCGCTGGCAGGCACAGCCAGACCACCATGCGGTTGATCTCCGAGGCGGCGCCCGGGCCGAGCACGCTGAGGCGACGGCAGGCGAAACCGACAAGGATCAGCGCGAAGACCGGCAGAATAACCGTGAAAACCGAGGTCATAAGGCTTCAGCGCGCCACACTCGCCCCACACAGTTGCCTGCCAGGCTGACGCCCATCAACCGGCCTTATCCGCTGGCCAGAACGCGCGTATCCCGGCGACGCCCTGGGCGCCCACCGACCAGGCCTGCTGCAGATCGCCCGGCCCCACTCCGCCCAGCACATAGGCAGGCATATTCACACCTTGCAGCCAGTCCGCCACCTGCGCCCAGCCCAGGGGCACGGCGTCAGGATGGGTCTGGGTGGCCTGCACCGGCGACAGGGTGATGAAGTCCACGCCCATGCGCGTAGCCAGTTGCAGCTCCTCGATACTGTGGCAGGAGGCTGCCAGGCGACGCTCCAGCGGGAAGGGTCGACCGTGCTCAGCGTACTTGCGCAACTGCTTGGCAGTCAGGTGCCAGCCGGCCGCGGGAAAATCCCCCAGCCATTCCAGGGGGCCCTTGAGCATCAGTTGCGCCTTGCCGGCACACAGGCCCTGAATATCCAGGGCCAGGTCGCGGTACTGGGCATCGAACATGCCCGGTGCACGCAGCTGAATCAGTTGGATACCCGCCGCCAGCGCCGCGCGCACACCGCGAATCAGCGCATCGGGCGACAGCTCCTGCGGGGTGATCAGGTACTGCGCTGGCAGCCGCGCGGCCATGACGATGGGCGCATTGGCCGCCGGAAAGCTGTAATCATTGAGCTGTCGCGGGCTGACCCAGGCCAGCGGCTGGCCTTCGGCGCCATGGGGCTCACCGTCGAACGCCGAGACCTCCCAGACATCCAGTAGCACCTGCTTGTCCGGGTAGTCATGACGCACCTGGATCAACGGGCGGGCGCTGGTCGGGCGAATGCCCAACTCCTCTTCCAGCTCGCGGGCCAACGCAGCCTGCACCTGCTCCCCTGTTTCGACCTTGCCACCGGGAAACTCCCACAACCCGCCCTGGTGCTGATCCTCGCCGCGCCGGGCAATCAGGATGCGCCCGTCGGCACCGCGAATCACTGCGGCGGCTACATGTATACGCTTCACGCCAGTTGTTCCTCCTGGGCGGCTTGATACCAGCGCTGGAACGCCGGCCATTGATAGATCGTCTCGACATAGGCGGCCGCCGCTGCCGGCAGCGCCACCTGATAGCTGCGCAAGCGCGCGGCCACGGGCGCAAAGAAGGCATCCGCCAGGCTCGGCTGGCCGAACAGGTAAGGGCCGTCCTGGCCGAAGCGCTGCCGGCACTCGGCCCACAGGACGCAGATACGCTGGATATCCGCCTCGGCATCGGCCGGTATGGCGGCGAGCGCTTGGCTGCGCTTGAGATCCATCGGCAGGTGGCTGCGCAAGGCGACGAAGCCGCTGTGCATCTCGGCGCAGGCACTGCGCGCCAACGCCCGGGCAGCGCGAGCCTGGGGCCACAGCTGGGCAGCGGGGAAACACTCGGCCAGGTATTCGGCAATCGCCAGGGAGTCCCAGATCGCGCCGTCTTCGCTGAGCAGCAGTGGCACCTTGCCGGTCGGCGAGTGCTGCAGGATCCTTGCGCGAGTATCAGCTCGATCCAGGGCAATCAGTTCCTCACGGTACTCAGCGCCCGCCAGCTCCATGGCCAACGCCGCCCGTAACGACCAGGACGAATAGGTTTTGTTGCCGATAACCAGAGTCAGAGACATGGGCCACGCTCACTGCAGAAGGGTCTGCCCGACCTTAAAAGGCCATACCCCGAATAGCAAATTCCCGCGGCTTATGGGGCCATAAGCAGCGGGAATGCAGATCGTCAGAGCGCTCGAATCAGGTGCGATACTCGGCGTTGATCTTCACATACTCGTGGGACAGGTCGGTGGTCCAGATGGTTTCGCTGCAGGTGCCACGGCCAAGCTCGATGCGAATGGTGATTTCCTCACGAGCCATCACCGCTGCGCCCTGCTCCTCGGTGTAACTGGCAGCGCGGCAGCCCTTGCTGGCGATGCACACCTCACCGAGGTAGACGTCGATCAGGCTGACATCCAGCTGCGCCACGCCAGCGCGACCGACCGCGGCGAGGATGCGCCCCCAGTTCGGGTCGGAGGCGAAGAGCGCGGTCTTGATCAGCGGCGAATGGGCCACGGCATAGCCGACATCCAGGCATTCCTGATGAGTCGCGCCGCCGTTGACTTCGACAGTGACGAACTTGGTCGCGCCTTCGCCGTCGCGCACGATTGCCTGGGCCACCTCCATGCACACCTCGAACACCGCGGCTTTCAGTTGGGCAAACAGCTCGCCGTTGGCCTGGGTGATTTCCGGCACAGCCGCCTGGCCGGTGGCGATCAGCATGCAGCAATCGTTGGTCGAGGTATCGCCGTCGATGGTGATGCGGTTGAACGACTTGTTCGCCGCATCGCGCAGCAGGTCCTGCAGCACACCCTGGGCGACCTTGGCGTCAGTGGCGATGTAGCCGAGCATGGTCGCCATGTTCGGTTTGATCATGCCGGCGCCCTTGCTGATGCCGGTAACGGTGACGGTGACGCCCTCGTGGACGAACTGGCGGCTGGCGCCCTTGGGCAGGGTGTCGGTGGTCATGATGCCGATGGCTGCATCGGCCCAGTTGCCTTCGCCCAGGTTGTCCAACGCGGCCTGCAGCGCGCCCTCGATCTTCTCGACCGGCAACGGCTCACCGATCACCCCGGTGGAGAACGGCAGCACTGCGCTTTCATCCACACCGGCCAACTGGGCCAGGGCGGCGCAGGTACGCGCGGCATTGTGCAGGCCCGGCTCGCCGGTGCCGGCGTTGGCATTGCCGGTGTTGGTCAACAGGTAGCGTACTGCACCGCCGAGCACCCGCTTGCGCGCCAGGATCACTGGCGCGGCGCAGAACGCATTGAGGGTGAAAACCCCAGCCACGCTGGAGCCTTCGGCGCAGCGCATCACCACCACATCCTTGCGCCCAGGGCGCTTGATACCGGCGGAGGCAATGCCCAGCTCGAAACCTGGGACCGGGTGCAGGGTGGACAGCGGGCCAAGACCAACAGCCATAGAGTGCGCTCCTTGTGCGATGCAGCAATGAAAGTCGATGGTAAAACGCCGCGAACGGTCAGACCGTTCGCGGCGTTGTCGAGGCAATAGCTATCACAGCTAGCGCCCCTGCCACAGTCAACTCAGATCAGCCGATCTGACCGTGGCAATGCTTGTATTTTTTACCCGAACCGCAAGGGCAAGGCTCGTTACGGCCGACCTTCTGCTCGGTACGTACCGGCGCAGTGGCGACGGCCACATCACCCTCTTCAGCCATTGCCGCCGGCTCAGCCAGGGCCGAGGCCTCGGCGTGCTGGAACTGCATGCGCTGGGCCAGTGCTTCGGCGTCACGGCGCAGACGCGCCTCTTCTTCGGCCGGATCTTCGCGGCGCACCTGAACGTGCGACAGCACGCGGATGGTGTCGCGTTTGATCGAGTCGAGCAGTTCCTGGAACAGGGTGAAGGACTCGCGCTTGTACTCCTGCTTCGGGTTCTTCTGCGCATAACCGCGCAGGTGAATGCCGTGGCGCAGGTGGTCCATGGTCGACAGGTGGTCTTTCCACAGGTCGTCCAGTACGCGCAGCAGAATCTGCTTCTCGAAGGTGCGCAGGGCCTCGGCACTGGCCTCGATTTCTTTCTCGTTGTAAGCCGTTACCAGGGTCTCGAGAATCCGCTCGCGCAGGGTTTCTTCGTAGAGCTTGTCGTCTTCGTCGAGCCACTGCTGGATCGGCAAACGCAGACCGAAGCCGGTGTACAGCGCCTCTTCCAGCCCGGCGATATCCCACTGTTCAGGCAGCGATTGCGGCGCGATGTGCTCGTTGATGATGCCGGTGAGCACATCGCTGCGGAACTCGCTGATGGTCTCGCCGATGTTGTCGGCAGCCAGCAGCGTGTTGCGCATGTGGTAGATCACCTTGCGCTGCTCGTTGGCCACGTCATCGAATTCCAGCAACTGCTTGCGCATGTCGAAGTTACGGCCTTCAACCTTGCGCTGGGCCTTCTCGATGGCGTTGGTGACCATGCGGTGCTCGATGGCTTCACCGGCCTGCATGCCCAAAGCCTTCATGAAGTTCTTCACCCGGTCAGAGGCGAAGATGCGCATCAGGCTGTCTTCCAGCGACAGGTAGAAACGGCTCGAACCCGGGTCGCCCTGGCGACCGGAGCGGCCACGCAACTGGTTGTCGATGCGGCGTGATTCGTGACGCTCGGAAGCAATCACATGCAGACCACCGGATTCGATCACCTGCTGGTGACGCTTCTGCCAATCGGCCTTGATCTGCGCGACCTGCTCGTCGGTGGGGTTTTCCAGGGCAGCCACTTCGACTTCCCAGTTACCGCCCAACAGGATGTCAGTACCACGACCGGCCATGTTGGTGGCAATGGTCAGGGCGCCCGGACGACCGGCCTGGGCGATGATCTCGGCTTCCTTTTCGTGGAACTTGGCGTTGAGCACCTTGTGCTCGATGCCTTCCTGGTCGAGCAGGCGCGACACGTATTCGGAGCTTTCGATGGTCGCCGTGCCCACCAGGATCGGCCGGCCCTGGGCCTGGCATTCCTTGATGTCGGTAACGATGGCGGCGTACTTCTCTTCCTGGGTCAGGTAGACCAGGTCGTTGAAGTCCTTGCGCGCCAGCGGCCGGTTGGTCGGGATCACGATCACCGCCAGACCGTAGATCTGATGGAATTCGAACGCTTCGGTATCGGCCGTACCGGTCATGCCGGACAGCTTGTTGTAGAGGCGGAAGTAGTTCTGGAAGGTGGTCGAGGCCAGGGTCTGGCTCTCGGCCTGGATCGGCAGGTTTTCCTTGGCTTCGATGGCCTGGTGCAGGCCCTCGGACAGACGCCGGCCCGGCATGGTACGGCCGGTGTGCTCGTCAATCAGCAGCACCTGGTTGTTCTGCACGATGTATTCGACGTTGCGGTGGAACAGCTTGTGCGCGCGCAGGCCGGCATACACATGGGTCAGCAGACCCAGGTTGTGCGCCGAGTAGAGGCTCTCACCCTCGGCCAGCAGGCCGACTTCGCTCAGTTGCTCCTCGATGTACTGATGCCCGGCCTCGTTGAGTTCGACCTGACGAGTCTTCTCGTCGATCTTGTAGTGGCCTTCCTGGGTGACTACGCCCTCTTCTTCCTCGATGTGCTGCTTGAGGAGCGGAATCAACTTGTTGATTTCGATGTACAGCTTGGAACTGTCTTCGGCCTGACCGGAGATGATCAGCGGGGTCCGGGCTTCGTCGATGAGGATCGAGTCGACTTCGTCGATCACGGCGAAGTTCAGCTCACGTTGGAACTTGTCTTCCAGGCTGAACGCCATGTTGTCGCGCAGGTAATCGAAACCGAATTCGTTGTTGGTGCCGTAGGTGATGTCTGCAGCATAGGCCGCGCGCTTCTCTTCCGGCGGCATGAACGGCGTGACGATACCCACCGACAGACCGAGGAATTCGTACAGCGGGCGCATCCAGTTGGCGTCACGACGGGCCAGGTAGTCGTTCACCGTGACCACATGCACGCCCTTGCCTTCCAGCGCATTGAGGTACACCGCCAGGGTGCCCACCAGGGTTTTACCCTCACCGGTGCGCATCTCGGCGATCTTGCCCTCGTGCAGGGTCATGCCGCCGATCAACTGAACGTCGAAGTGGCGCATACCCATAACGCGCTTGCCCGCTTCACGGGCCACGGCGAACGCCTCGGGCAGCAACTGGTCGAGGGTCTCGCCCTTGGCCAGACGCGCTTTGAATTCTTCAGTCTTGGCACGCAGTTGCTCATCCGAGAGCGCAAGCATCTTCTCCTCGAAGGCATTGACGGCCGTGACCGTCTTGAGCATGCGCTTGACTTCACGCTCGTTCTTGCTTCCAAAGAGTTTTTTCAACAAAGGCGCAAACATATCGACAGGATCTTCCACGCGTATGGATGGAGGGCGGCCCCGTGAGTCGCCCATGCAGCCTTCATGGCTGCGTGCGAAGGGGGCATTCTACCCGGAAACGAACATGAGGAAAGCGGCGTTATTCGACGCCAGTGACGCGGGCAATGTAGATAGCGGGATTGACCAGACGGCCATCCTTGCTGACCTCAAAATGCACATGGGAACCCGTTGAGCGCCCCGTGCTTCCCACCTTGGCGATGGCCTGACCACGGGTGACTAGGTCACCAACGGCAACCAGATTACGCTGGTTGTGCGCGTACAGGGTGACATAACCGTCACCATGGCTGATTTCCACCGTATTGCCGTACCCTCTACGACGATCCGATGCGGTGACGACACCGGCTGCCACGGCGACCACATCACTGCCCGCCTTGGCGGAGAAATCCACGCCCTTGTGCATGCTCAGGCGCCCGGTCAGCGGATCGCTACGCCGGCCGAAAGGCGACGACATATAGCCCTGCAGCACCGGCCGACCCGCCAGGTACTCGGCCTCCCCCAGACGCCGATCAGCAAGCAGTTGCTCGAGCACTTCGAGCTGCTGCTCACGGCTGTCCATACGCAGGCTCAGCTCATCCAGAGTGGTCATAAACGAGGGCGGCGCATAGGCCGAGGCGCCCAGCGCGTCATCCGGACCGCCCTGACCAACGTTCAGCGAGAAGTCGAACTCACTGGCATCCAGGTCGGCCAGCTCGGTGAGGCGCTCGCCCAGAGCATCGAGCCGGGTCAGGCGCGCCTGCAGTTCGGCCACATGGGCGGAGAAGGCATCGAGCTGGCGCTGAGCATCGAGACGCACGGCCCCGACTTCGGCGCGCTGCTCATCGAGCGCCTGGGAAACCTCGGCGGTATGCTGAACCGAAGCATCCGATTGCGGCGCCCATAAGGCGCCGACCGTAACACCACCGGCCAAAGTCGCGCCGACCAGCAACAGCGCGCCAGCGACCAGCCAGCGAACATCAAGGCTGAGCGAGCGCGCCGCACCATGGCGGCGGCTGAGCAAAATGATGTGCATGAAATCCCCTATCAAGGTGAGCACGGCCGACGGCAGCGAGTCTGCTACCATGGCGCTCTCACTATTCCAGGCGTCCTGCCATGTCTTTTCGTCCGTTGCCGGCCAAGGCTCCCGCCGCGCTGCTGCGTGAAGCCAAGCCGCTGAAAGCGCTGTTTCATCAGGCACAACGCCTGGATCATCTACAGCGTCTAGTGGAAAGCCAGTTACAGCCGGCAGCCCGTGCTCATTGTCGGGTTGCCTCCTGGCGTGAGGGTTGCCTGTTACTGATCGTCACCGATGGCCACTGGGCCACCCGCTTGCGTTATCAGCAGCGCCGGCTGTTGCGCCAGCTGCAGACCCTCGAAGAATTCGCGACCTTAGCGAAAATACAGCTCAAGGTGCAACCGCCAACGGTCGAAAGGCATGCAACCAACCCGCCGATGACGCTGTCCGATAGCGCCGCAGAAAATATCCAGGCCACTGCCGAAGGGGTCCGCGACCCGCGCCTGCGTGAGGCCCTGGAGCGCTTGGCCCGACATACCCGCCCGCGCGATTGACGCTTGAATGCAGAAAAAAAGAGGCCACCCGAAGGTGGCCCCGAAAACATAAGAGAGTGTGTGCTGTACTACACCGCCGCAGCCGGGCGCATGTAGGAGATCGGCGCGGTCAGCGGATCATCGAAGGTCACGACTTCCCAGGCATCCGTCTGCTCGATCAGCGAGCGCAACAAACGGTTGTTCAGGGCATGGCCGGACTTGAAGCCGCGGAACTCGCCAATCAGGCTGTTACCGAGCAGGTAAAGATCGCCGATCGCATCGAGAATCTTGTGTTTGACGAACTCGTCCTCATAACGCAGGCCGTCTTCGTTCAACACGCGGTTCTCATCAACCACGATGGCGTTATCCACACTGCCGCCGAGCGCAAGGTTCTGCGAGCGCAGAAACTCGATGTCACGCATAAAACCAAACGTGCGCGCACGGCTCACCTCTTTAACGAACGAGGTGCTGGAAAAATCGACACTGGCCGACTGGGTGCGGTCGCGGAACACCGGGTGATCGAAGTCGATCTCGAAGCTCACCTTGAATCCTTCGAAAGGCACGAAGGTGGCGCGCTTGTCGCCCTCCTCCACCGTGACTTCACGCAGGATGCGGATGAACTTCTTGTGGGCGTCCTGCTCTTGCAGACCTGCCGACTGAATCAGGAATACGAAGGGACCGGCACTGCCGTCCATGATCGGGACTTCGGGTGCGGAGAGCTCGACGTAGGCGTTATCGATGCCCAGGCCAGCCATGGCCGAAAGCAGGTGCTCTACCGTGTCAACCTTGATGTCACCATTGACCAAGGTGGTCGACATGGTGGTTTCACCGACGTTGCCAGCACGCGCGGCAATTTCCACGACAGGGTCGAGGTCGGTACGACGGAACACGATCCCAGTGTCCACCGGGGCCGGCTTCAGGGTCAGGTATACCTTCTCCCCGGAATGCAGGCCGACGCCGGTGGCACGGATGATGTTCTTCAGGGTGCGTTGTCTGATCATGGGTCTGGCCGCTATTGCGCTAGTTGCGAATTGTTTTCAACAATGGCCGGCGATAATAGCAGAACCGACCTTTGCTGAACACCAATCACCCCAATACTCCTGATAGCTTTCATCAATCTGCCTGACGACGCAGGAAGGCTGGAATGTCCAGATAATCCAGATCGTCCTGCGGGTTCAGCTTGGCCGCAGTCGCGCCGCCGGCATGGCTTTGACGCTGCACGGTGGGGCGCTCGTAATCCTTGTAGTTGACGCTCTGCTCACCGCGAGACGGAGCCTGCTGAGCGGAGGCAGCAGCCACCTGGACGGTGTTATCGATAACCTTGACCGGCTTCTCCATCTTCGCACCCAGACCGGTGGCAACCACGGTGACATGCAGCTCATCGCGCATATCCGGGTCGATCACGGTGCCGACTTTGACGGTGGCGTGCTCGGAGGCGAATTGTTCGATGATGTTACCCACGTCGGAGTACTCACCCAGGGACAGGTCTGGACCGGCAGTGATGTTCACCAGGATGCCACGGGCGCCCTGCAGGTTGACGTCTTCGAGCAGCGGGTTGCGGATGGCTGCTTCGGTGGCTTCACGTGCACGGTTCGGACCGCTGGCGCAGCCAGTGCCCATCATGGCCATACCCATTTCGCTCATCACGGTCTTCACGTCGGCAAAGTCGACGTTGATCATGCCGGGACGCTTGATGATGTCGGAGATACCGCGCACGGCACCGGCCAGCACATCGTCAGCCTTGGCAAAGGCGGACAGCAGGCTTGCGTCCTTACCGAGGATGGTCAGCAGTTTTTCGTTGGGGATGGTGATCAGCGAATCGACGCTTTCAGCCAGGGCACGGATGCCTTCTTCGGCGATCTGCATGCGCTTGCGCCCCTCGAACGGGAACGGACGGGTCACCACGGCAACGGTGAGGATGCCCATTTCCTTGGCCACTTCGGCGATCACAGGCGCTGCACCGGTACCGGTACCGCCGCCCATGCCGGTGGTGATGAAGACCATATCGCAGCCTTGCAGCACTTCAGCGATACGCTCGCGGTCTTCCAGCGCGGCCTGACGACCGACTTCCGGGTTGGCGCCAGCGCCCAGGCCTTTGGTCACGCCTGGGCCGAGTTGCAGCACGGTGCGCGCACCGATGTTCTTCAGGGCCTGGGCATCGGTGTTGGCGCAGATGAATTCAACGCCTTCGATGTTGTTCTTGGCCATGTGATTGACTGCGTTGCCGCCGCCGCCACCGACACCGATAACTTTGATAACCGCGCTTTGCGGGATGTTGTCTACGAGTTCAAACATGATTTCTCTCCTTATGCTTTCTAGTTGTAACGCCTACTGCACACACTTTTTGAAACGTTAGAAGTTGCCTTGCACCCAGCGCTTGATGCGCTCGATGACGGGTAATTTGGGTTCGTCGTTGTAACCGCTTGCCGACAGGGAAATGCCATCGGTCTGCTTCTGCAGGCCGTACAGCAACAGGCCTACACCGGTTGAATAGATCGGGTTACGCACTACGTCGCCCAGGCCCCTGACGCCCTGGGGCATACCCAGGCGCACCGGCATGTGGAAGATTTCCTCGGCCAGTTCGACCGCACCTTCCATCTTCGCCGTGCCGCCGGTCATGACGATGCCGGCCGGGATCAGGTCTTCGTAGCCGCTGCGACGCAACTCGGCCTGGATCAGGGTGAACAGCTCGTCGTAACGCGGCTCGACCACTTCGGCCAGGGACTGGCGCGACAAATCGCGCGGCGGACGATCACCGACGCTCGGTACCTTGATGGTTTCCCCGGCACCGGCCAGTTTGGCCAGGGCGCAGGCGTAGCGAATCTTGATTTCTTCGGCGTACTGGGTCGGCGTACGCAGGGCCATGGCGATGTCATTGGTGACCTGATCGCCGGCAATCGGGATCACCGCGGTGTGGCGGATCGCGCCTTCGGTGAAAATGCAGATGTCGGTAGTGCCGCCGCCGATATCCACCAGGCACACGCCCAGCTCTTTTTCGTCATCGGTAAGCACGGCATAGGCCGAGGCCAACTGCTCAAGGATGATGTCGTCGACTTCCAGGCCGCAGCGGCGCACGCACTTTTCGATGTTTTGCGCGGCATTTACGGCGCAAGTAACCACGTGCACCTTGGCTTCCAGACGCACGCCAGACATACCCAGGGGCTCGCGTACGCCTTCCTGGTTATCGATCACATAATCCTGCGGCAGCGTGTGCAGCACGCGCTGATCGGCCGGAATGGCCACGGCCTGGGCGGCATCGAGCACGCGCTCCAGGTCGGCCGGGCTGACTTCACGGTCGCGGATGGCGACGATGCCATGGCTGTTGAGGCTGCGAATGTGGTTACCGGCCACACCGACAAAGGCCGAGTGGATACGGCAACCGGCCATCAGCTGGGCTTCTTCCACCGCACGCTGAATCGAGGCCACCGTGGACTCGATATTGACCACCACGCCCTTCTTCAGGCCACGGGAGGGATGGGTGCCGATGCCGACGATTTCCAGCTGGCCATCAGCCGTCACCTCGCCCACCAGCGCCACCACTTTGGAGGTACCGATATCGAGGCCGACGATCATCTTGCCGCTCTGCACATTTGCCATGGTTGCTGCCTTCTCCTGATTCACTGCACGACAGCGGTGTCTGCCGCCGTGGGCGCGACCGGTTCACGCCATGCCACGGCCAGGCCGTTGGCATAACGTAGATCGATACGCGCGATATTCGTTTGCTGCTCTTTCAACGCTTTGTCGTAAATCGCGTCGAAACGGCGAATTTTTTCCACCAGATGGTCGCGCCCCAACAGCAGTTCGATGCCCTGGTTAGTAGTCAGGAACCAGCTGCCGCGCTCGCGCAGCTCCAGGCGGGCGATGGAAAACCCCATCGGCCGAAGCATCTGGCTGAACACCTGGTACTGCTGCATTACCTGCTGCTGCGCACGCTTGGGGCCATACAGCTGCGGCAGGTTCTCGTAATGGTTGAGCTCCTTGGGCGCGAAGGCATCACCCTGGTTGTTGAGCAGTGCTTCATCGCCCCAGCGGGCAATCGGCAGTTGCTCTTCCAGGCGTACCAGCACCTGATCGGGCCATACGCGACGCACTTCGGCGTTGGCGATCCAGGGCATCTGCTCCAGCTCCTTGCGCATGCCCAGCAGATCGACGCTGAAGAAGCTGGCGCTGACAAAGGGCGCGATACGCTGCTGTACCGCCTGCTGGCTGATGTAGCTCAGGTCACCTTCGACGCTGATCCGCGCAATCGGCCGGTCGGCATAGGGCAGCAGCCGCTGGCCCAGCTCATAACCACCAAACCCCAACACCAGCAGCAACAGCGGCCAGGTCAGGCGCTTGAACACGCTGAGATTCGGCTTGGGCAGGCGCAGGCTGATCGGTTCCTTGGCCACCATACGGCTCGCACCGCGCGGCACAGGCTTACCACCGCGCAATGGGGCGCGGGTCGAGCCTGGCTGATGGCGAAGGACGGCGCTCATGCTTAACCCCGTGCCTCAAGGCTGTCGGCGAGGATCGCCAACACCAGTTGCTGGAAATCCAGGCCCGCGGCATTCGCCGCCATCGGCACCAGGCTGTGATCGGTCATGCCGGGGACGGTATTGACCTCCAGCAGCCAGAACTTGCCATCGGCGTCCTGCATCACGTCGGCCCGCGCCCAGCCCTGGGTACCCACGGCCTCACAGGCGCGCGCGGTGAGGTCCTTCAACTCGGCTTCCTTGGCGGCGTCCAGGCCGCAGGGAATGCGGTACTGGGTGTCATTGGCCAGGTACTTGGCGTCGTAGTCGTAGAAGCTGTGCGGGGTGCCGAGCGCGATCGGTGGCAGCACTTCGCCACGCAGCATGGCGATGGTGAACTCAGGACCGGCGATCATCTGCTCGACCAGCACCTGTGAGTCGTAACGGCTGGCGTCCTTCCAGGCGGCAATCAGCGCCTCGACATCAGCAACCTTGGCCATGCCGATGCTCGACCCTTCATGGGCCGGCTTGACGAACAGCGGGAAGCCCAGTTCGGCTGCCGCCACATGGCAGTCAGCTTCAGACGCCAGCGCCGCGTGTTTGGGCGTCGGCAGGCCCAGGCTCAGCCAGACCTGCTTGGTGCGCAGCTTGTCCATGGCCAGGGATGAAGCCAGGATGCCGCTGCCGGTGTAGGGAATCCCGGCGCATTCGAGCAGGCCCTGCATGCTGCCGTCTTCACCGCCACGGCCGTGCAGCACGATAAAGGCCCGGTCGACTTTCTCGGCCAGCAAACGCTGGAGGAAGTCATCACCGACATCAATGCCGAACGCATCCACACCCGCACTCTGCAGCGCGCTCAGCACGGCATTGCCGGATTTCAGCGAGACCTCGCGCTCGGCGCTCTTGCCGCCAAACAGCACGGCCACACGGCCAAAGGCGCTGACCGGCAGTTGGGATTTCAGGGTCTCGGCGCTCATTGGGCAGTACCTTTAGCCACGGCGAACAGCGGGCTTTGCAACAGTTGAGGAGCCAAGCCACCAATGTCACCGGCACCCTGGCAGAGCAGGATGTCGCCGGCACGCAGCAGTGGCTTGATCAGGGGTGCGAGGTCGACCCCACGCTCGATATAGATCGGGTCCAGCTGGCCACGCTGACGGATGCTGTGGCACAACTGGCGGCTGTCGGCGCCCGGGATCGGCTCTTCGCCGGCCGGGTAGACTTCCATCAGCAGCAGCACGTTGGCGTCGGCCAGGACCTGGACGAAATCGTCATACAGGTCACGGGTGCGGCTGAAACGGTGCGGCTGGTAGACCATCACCAGACGACGCTCCGGCCAACCACCGCGCACGGCCTTGATCACTGCCGCCACTTCACGCGGGTGATGGCCGTAGTCGTCGACCAGCATCACCGCACCGCCGTCCACCGGCAGCTCGCCGTAAACCTGGAAGCGCCGACCGACACCCTGGAACTGCGACAAGCCCTGCAGAATGGCGGCATCGCTGATGCCTTCATCGGTGGCAATGGCAATGGTCGCCAGGGCGTTGAGTACATTGTGGTTGCCCGGCATGTTGACCGAGACGTCGAGCGGCTCGCAGTCCGGGCGCAGCACGGTGAAGTAAGTCTGCATGCCCTGCTGGCGCACATTGATCGCGCGCACGTCAGCATCTTCCGCAAAGCCGTAAGTCAGGGTCGGGCGGGCGATCTGGGCGAGGATCTCGCGCACATAGGGATCGTCCACGCAGACCACCGCCAGACCATAGAACGGCAGGTTGTGCAGGAACTCGACGAAGGTTTTCTTCAGTTTATTGAAGTCACCTTCGTAGGTGCTCATGTGGTCCATGTCGATGTTGGTGACGACCGAGACCATGGGCTGCAGGTGCAGGAAGCTGGCATCGCTCTCATCGGCTTCGGCGATCAGGTAGCGGCTGCTGCCGAGCTGGGCATTGGTGCCCGCGGCATTCAGGCGCCCACCAATCACGAAGGTCGGATCCAGGCCGCCAGCGGCAAACACCGAGGCCAGCAGGCTGGTGGTGGTGGTCTTGCCGTGAGTACCGGCGACTGCGATGCCGTGGCGATAGCGCATCAGCTCGGCGAGCATTTCTGCGCGTGGCACCACCGGAATACGACGTTCCAGGGCAGTTGCGACTTCCGGGTTGGCGGTGTTGATGGCGCTGGACACCACCAGCACATCGGCCTGCTCGGCGTTCTCGGCACGGTGGCCGATGAAAATCTGTGCGCCGAAGTTTTCCAGGCGCTCGGTCACGGCCGAAGCCTTGAGGTCGGAACCGGACACTTCATAACCGAGGTTGAGCAGCACCTCGGCGATACCGCACATACCAGCACCGCCGATACCGACGAAATGGATACGGCGGATACGGCGCATGCGCCGTACTTCAGCCTTTACCGCTGCGGGCGATTTAGCCACGGGCCACCTCCAGGCAGATGTCGACGACGCTACGGGTGGCATCGGGTTTGGCCAGACGGCGCGCGGTGCGGGCCATCTCGGTGAGACGTTCGGGGTGCATCAAAACCTCATTGAGCTGCGCCGCAAGCGTGGCGGCGTCAGTGGAGCGTTGTGCCAGCAGGACGGCTGCGCCCTCGCTGGCCAGGTAATCGGCATTGCGCGTCTGGTGATCGTCGATGGCGTGCGGCAAAGGCACCAGGAACGCAGGCAGGCCAGCGGCGGCCAGCTCGCTGATGGTCAAGGCGCCGGCGCGGCAGACCACCAGATCAGCCCAGGCGTAGGCACGCGCCATGTCCTGAATGAAGGGGACGACCTGCGCTTCGACGCCAACGCTGCGGTAACGTTCGCCAGTAATCTGATCGTGCTGCTTGCCCGCCTGGTGGAACACCTCGGGGCGCAGCTCGGCGGCGACCTGGGCCAAGGCTTCGGGGAGCAGTTTGTTCAGCGGCTCGGCGCCCAGGCTGCCGCCCAGCACCAGCAGGCGCACACGGCGACCGCTCAGGCTGTCGCGCGGGGTTTCCAGGAACAGCTCCTCGCGCACCGGGTTGCCGGTGGTGCGGCGCTTGTCGCTACGGGCGAAGGTGTCCGGGAAGGCCTCGCAGACACGGCTGGCGAACGGCACCAGGCTGCGGTTGGCGGTACCGGCCACGGCATTCTGTTCGTGAATGATCAGCGGCACACCGGCCAGGCGCGCAGCCAGGCCACCGGGGCCGGTGACATAGCCACCCATGCCCAGTACACACACCGGCTGCAGCTCACGCACCACGCGGCGGGCCTGGAACAGCGCCTTGAGCAGTTGCAGCGGCGCCTTGAGCAGCGACAGCTTGCCCTTGCCGCGCAGCCCGCTGACGTCGATCAGGTGCAGCGGCAAACCGGCCGCCGGGACCAATTCATTTTCGATGCCACGCGGCGTACCCAGCCAATGCACGGCATAGCCGCGGGCCTTGAACTCGCGCGCACAGGCCAGTGCCGGGAACACGTGCCCACCGGTGCCGCCGGCCATGATCAGCACATTACCGCGCATGAGAAACCTCCTGCGGGGCACGCGAACGTTGAGCAGTCTCAGTTTCGGCGAAGTCGGACTCCTCGAACTCCACATCCTCGTTGCCCAGCAGCACGCGACGCTCCCATTCGATACGCAGCAGCAGCGCCACGCTCACGCAGCAGATCACCAGGGAACTGCCCCCGTAGCTGAGGAAGGGCAAAGTCAGGCCCTTGGTCGGCAGCAGGCCAATGTTCACGCCGATATTGATCAGCACTTGGCCAATCCACTGCACAGCGATGCCGTAAGCCACATACGCGGAGAAGAACTGCCGGGCCTTTTCCGCCCACAGGCCGATATACAGCGCCCGCACTGCAACAAAGACGAACAATCCAACGGTCAGCAACGCACCGACCATACCCAGCTCTTCGGCGAGCACAGCAAAGATAAAGTCGGTATGCGCTTCGGGCAGGTAAAACTGCTTCTGAATACTGTTGCCCAGGCCCACGCCCAACCACTCGCCGCGACCAAAGGCAATCAACGCCTGGGACAGCTGGTAGCCGGCGCCGTACTGATCGGCCCAGGGGTCAACAAAGTTGGTCAGCCGCTCGAGGCGGTAAGACTGGCTGACCATCACCAAGCCACCCGCCGCCAGCACCACACCAGCCAGGGGGATAAAGCGCAGCAGGTTGACCCCACCGAGAAACAGCATGGTGATGCACGAACCAACCAGCACCACGGTCGCGCCGAAGTCTGGCTCGGCCAACAACAGCGCCGCCATCGGCCCCAGCACCAACATCGGCTTGAGGAAACCGGAGAGGCGCTCACGCACTTCTTCCTGACGACGCACCAGGTAGCCGGCGATAAAGACCACGGTAAACAGCTTGGCCAGCTCGGATGGCTGCAGGTTGAACAGGCCAAAACCGATCCAGCGCTTGGCACCGTTGACCTCACGACCGATACCGGGGATCAGCACCAGCACCAGCAGAATAAAGCCGATCAGCAGCAGCGTGCCGCTGAAACGCTGCCACATGGACATCGGCACCAGCAGCGTAACCAACGCAGCACTCAGGCCAATGGTCAGGTAAATCAGGTGGCGGATCATGTGGTACAGCGGGTTGCCGGACAGCGCCGCCGCCACTTCGGTACTGGCCGAAGCGATCATCACCAGGCCCAGGCCGAGCAACGCCAGGCAACCAGCCAGCAGGGGGAAATCCAGGTCCATGCCACGGCGGCTGCGCAATGGCGATGAGACGGAGAACAGCGGGCTCAGGAGGTTCATTGCAACGCCTCCACAGCCTGGGCGAACAGACGGCCGCGCTCTTCGAAATTCTTGAACATATCCAGGCTGGCGCAGGCCGGCGACAGCAGCACCGCATCACCCGCTTCAGCCTGCTCGGCGGCACGCTGCACAGCTTCATCGAGGCTGGTGACGCGAATCAGCGGCGCAGCATCGCCCAGGGCAGCGGCCAGGCGTTCGGCATCACGCCCGAGCAGCACCACTGCGCGGCAGAATTTGCCAACAGACAGCTTGAGCGGGGAGAAATCCGCGCCCTTGCCATCGCCCCCGGCGATCAGCACCAGCTTGCCGGCGATATCTGCTCCCAAGCCTTCGATGGCGGCCAGGGCAGCGCCCACATTGGTGGCCTTGGAATCGTCGTAGTAACTCACGCCAGCGCGCTCGCCCACCCACTGGCAGCGGTGCGCCAGACCGGCAAACTGACGCAGAGTGGCCAGCATGACGTCCATCGGCAGCCCCACGGCATGTCCCAACGCCAGCGCAGCCAGGGCGTTAGCCTGATTATGGGCGCCGCGAATCTTCAGCTCGCGTGCCGGCAGCAGCGTATCGAAACGCAGCGCCAGGTATTTCTCGCCCTGCTCGTCGAGCAGGCCGAAGCGCTTGAAGTCCGGCTTGCCCAGACCGAACTCCCAGCACACCACCTGGTCGGCGATCAGCGGTCGCGACAGCGCGTCATCGCGGTTCACCACCACCTGCCGTACGCCACGGAAAATCCGGTGCTTGGCCAGGTGGTACTGCTGCAGATCGGCGTAGCGATCCATATGGTCTTCGCTGATATTCAGGCAGGTCGCCACTTCAGCATTGAGCTGATCGGTGGTTTCCAGCTGGAAGCTCGACAGCTCCATGACATACAGCTCGACTGCATCATCAAGCAGATCCAGCGCCGGCGTACCCAGGTTGCCACCGACGGCGACCTTCTTGCCGGCCGCTGCAGCCATCTCACCGACCAGGGTGGTGACGGTGCTTTTGGCGTTGGAGCCGGTGATGGCGACGATCGGCGCCTTGGCATAACGAGCGAACAGGTCGATATCACCCGACAGCTTCACCCCACGCGCTGCAGCGGCCTGCAACGCTGGCGTGGCGATAGCCAGGCCCGGGCTGACCAGCAGCTCGCGGGCGCGGCAGAGAAACTCCACATCCAGCTCGCCACAACGCACTTCCACCTGCGGGAACTGCTCACGCAAGGTGGCGAGCTCCGGCGGGTTGGCACGGGTGTCGACCACGGCGAACGGCAGGCCCTGGCGCGCGAGAAAGCGCACCAGGGACATGCCGCTCTTGCCGAGGCCGACAACGATGCGGAAGTGGTCAGACGCGATCAGGCTCATGGGTTCCTCAACGCAGTTTCAGGGTGGCAAGGCCGATCAGCACCAGAATCACGGTGATGATCCAGAAACGCACGATCACGCGCGGCTCGGGCCAGCCTTTAAGTTCAAAGTGGTGATGGATCGGCGCCATGCGGAACACGCGCTTGCCGGTCAGCTTGAAGCTGGCGACCTGGATGATCACCGACAGGGTTTCCACCACGAAGATGCCGCCCATGATGAACAGCACGATTTCCTGCCGCACGATCACCGCAATGGTGCCCAGCGCGGCGCCCAGCGCCAGCGCGCCGACATCGCCCATGAACACCTGCGCGGGGTAGGTGTTGAACCACAGAAAGCCCAGGCCGGCACCGATCAGCGCGCCACAGAACACGATCAGCTCGCCAGCGCCTGGCACGTAAGGAATCAGCAGGTACTGGGAGAAATTCACGTTGCCCGACAGGTAGCAGAAAATCCCCAGGGCGCCGCCGACCATCACGGTAGGCAGGATAGCCAGGCCGTCGAGGCCATCGGTCAGGTTGACCGCATTGCTTGAGCCGACGATGACGAAATAGGTCAGCACCACGAAACCGATGCCCAGCGGAATGCTGACATCCTTGAGCAGTGGCACGATCAGGGTGGTTTCCACCGGGCTCTGCGCAGTCATATAAAGGAAGATCGCCGCGCCCAAGCCAAACACCGACTGCCAGAAATACTTCCAGCGACTCGGCAGACCCTTGGAGTTCTTCTCGATCACCTTGCGGTAGTCATCGACCCAGCCGATGGCACCGAACAGCAGGGTCACGGCCAGCACCACCCAGACATAACGGTTGGACAGGTCGGCCCAGAGCAGCGTGCTGACCGTGATGGCCGAGAGAATCAGTGCACCGCCCATGGTCGGCGTGCCTTTCTTCGACAGGTGCGACTGCGGACCGTCGTTGCGCACCGACTGGCCGATCTGGCGAATCTGCAGGGTGCGGATCATCCAGGGGCCCAGGCACAGGGACAGGGCCAGTGCGGTGAGCACGCCGAAGATCCCGCGCAGGGTCAGGTACTGAAAGACCGCGAAGCCCTTGTGGAACTGTTGCAGGTACTCCGCCAGCAGCAGCAGCATTTAGTGAATCTCCCCGGATACGCCACACAAAGCCGCCACGATGTTTTCCATCGCGGCGCTGCGTGAACCTTTAATTAGAATGGTGGTGTCGCTCTGCTCGGCGCCAAGCGCGGCGATCAGGCTGGCTTGATCGGCGAAATGCCGGCCATTTTCTCCGAACGCAGCCACGGCATGGGCCATCAGCGGGCCAACGGCATACAGGGCCGAAACCTTGCCTGCAGCGTAAGCACCCACCTCGCGATGGCTCGCCTCGGCCCAGCGGCCCAGCTCCCCCATATCGCCCAGCACCAGAACGGTGCGCCCGGAAAAGCCGGCGAGTATATCAATGGCGGCACAAATAGACGCGGGGTTAGCGTTGTAACTGTCGTCTATGACGCGTAATCCGCTGCTAGTGAGCTGCGCAACCGCGCGCCCCTTGACCGGCTGCAAACGCTCCAGACCGGCCTTGATATCGACCAGCGGCACGCAGAGCACATGGGCCGCGGCGGCAGCGGCCAGGGCATTGTTCACATTGTGTTCGCCCAGCAGGTTCAGCTGGATGCGTGCCTGGCCATCGGCGCAGTGCAGGGTAAAGCTCGGGCAGCCGCGGGCATCGCGGTCCAGGTCACTGGCATGGAAGTCGGCGCGCTGGTCATGCCGAGCGAAGGACAGGACACTGCGCTCACCCGCCCGCGCACGCCAGATGGCAAACGCTGGGTCATCCAGATTGAGTACGGCGACGCCGCTTTCACCCAGTCCCTCGATGATCTCGCCTTTGGCCTCGACGATTTTCTCCGGGCCGCCAAACTCACCGACATGGGCGGTGCCGGCATTGGTGATGATCGCCACCTGAGGGCGGGTCAGGCCGACGGTGTAGGCGATCTCGCCGACGCGCGAGGCGCCCAGCTCAATGACCGCACCCTTATGTTCAGGCCCCAGCTCCAGCAGGGTCAGCGGCGCACCGAGGTCGTTGTTCAGGTTACCGCGGGTAGCGAGCACGGCATCACCCTGCTCAGCGAACGCCGTGCGCAGGATGCTGGCGAGCATCTCTTTGACCGTAGTCTTGCCGCTGGAACCGGTAACCGCCGCCAGCGAGCCGCCATAGCACTGACGGTTGAGCGCGCCCAACTGACCCAGGGCGAGGCGCGTATCGGCAACCACCAACTGTGGCAGGCTCACGCCGGCGACCTCACGCTCAACCAAGGCCGCGACAGCGCCCTTGGCGGCCACTTCGGCCAGATAATCATGGCCGTCAAAACGCGGGCCGCTGAGGGCGACAAACAGTTGCCCTGGAGCAATGGCACGGCTATCGCTGCTCACGGCTGCAAAGCTGACATCAGAGCCGACCACACGGCCATTCAGTGGGCCGGCCACCTCGCTCAAACACATGGTTTTAAGCATGGGCGGCCTCCCAGGCGACCAGCGCTTTAGCGGCTTCATCCAGGTCGGAGAACGGCAGGCGCTCGCCCTGGATTTCCTGATAATCCTCGTGACCTTTACCGGCCAGCAACACCACGTCGTCGACATCGGCCGCAGCAACGAGCTGGGCAATCGCCTGACCGCGACCGGCGACAAACTGTACGGCGTCGGGGTGAACGAAACCGCCACGAATATCGTTGAAAATCTGCTCAGACGTTTCGCTGCGCGGGTTGTCATCGGTGACCACGACAGCGTCGGCATGCTGTTCGACCACGGCGGCCATCAACGCACGCTTGCCACGGTCACGATCGCCACCACAGCCAAACAGGCACAGCAGGCGGCCTTTAACGTGCGGACGCAGGGCTTCGAGGACTTTTTCCAGGGCATCCGGGGTATGGGCGTAATCGACAACCACCAGCGGCTGTTGCACGCCACCCAGGCGCTGCATACGCCCAACCGGGCCCTGTAGCTTGGGCAGCGCCTTGAGTATTTCGTCCAGTGGATAGTCCATGGCCAGCAAGGTGCCGACCACGGCCAGCAGGTTACTCAGGTTGAAACGCCCGAGTAGCACGCTGCGCAAGCTGCCTTCGCCGCGCGGCGTCACCAGGGTGGCGCGCACGCCATGCTCGTCGAACTGCGCATCGCGGCAATACAGGTAGGCGCTCGGGTCGATCAGGCTGTAGCTGATCAGCCGCGAGTCATGCACCTTCGCAGCCAGATCACGGCCAGTCTCGTCATCCAGATTGATCACCCGGCAGCGCAGCCCACTCCAGGCGAACAGCTCGGCCTTGGCCGCGCGGTAGGCGTCCATGCTGCCGTGGTAATCGAGGTGATCGCGTGACAGGTTGGTAAATACCGCCACGTCGAAGGCCAGCGCAGCCACGCGGCGCTGGTGCAAGCCATGGGAGGAAACTTCCATGGCCACAGCACGGGCACCGGCATTTTTCAGCTCAGCCAGGGTCGCCTGCACGCCAATCGGGTCAGGCGTGGTGTGACGCCCCGCGGCCAGCGCGTTGTAGAAGCCGTTACCCAGGGTGCCGACGATCCCGCAGGGCTCACCGAGCATGTCCAGGGCCTGGGCCAGTAACTGGCTGACGCTGGTCTTGCCGTTGGTTCCGGTGATACCGACCAGATGCAGGCCACGGCTCGGTTCACCATAGAAGCGCCCGGCAATGGCCGACAAACGCGCGCCCAGGCCCTTGACCGCAATCAGCTCGGCGCTGTCGATGCTCATGGCAAAGGCGCCTTCGGCCTCATAGGCCACGGCGGCGGCACCACGGGTCAGGGCATCGGCGATATGCAGACGGCCGTCCTGCTGGGTGCCCGGCACAGCCAGAAACAGGTCGCCCGGACGCACCTTGCGGCTGTCCAGGGTCAATTCGCGAATCAGCACACTGCTGGCGGCCTCAGGCAGCAGTTGATTGAGTGGCATGGGCATCAGCTACGCCCTCCTTTACCAGCGGCAGCCGATGCGGTCTGCGGTTCCTCGGGCGGCGGCAGGTTGTCCGGCGCAATATTCATCAGGCGCAGGGCTCCGGCCATTACCTTGCCGAACACCGGTGCGGAGATCAGACCACCGTAATAACCACCCTTGCTTGGCTCATCGATGACGATGGCCACTGCAATGCGCGGGTCAGCCACCGGGCCGAAACCGGCGAACAAGGCGCGGTAGGCATTTTCGGTGTAGCCCTTGGCGCCGACCGTGGCCTTGCGCGCCGTACCGCTCTTGCCAGCGACGTGATAGCCCGGAACCTTGGCGCGATAAGCGCCGCCTGGCGCCTCGACAACTTGCTGCAACATGCCCTGAATGGTCTGCGCGACCGATTCGGGAATCACCTGCACGCCTTCAGGCTTGCGGTCCATGCGGGTCATCGACAGCGGTACGCTGCGGCCATTGTTGGCCAGCACCGAATAGGCATGCACCAGTTGCACGGCGGTCACCGACAAGCCATAGCCATAGGACAGGGTGGCGGTTTCTGCCTGGCGCCATTCGCGGTGATTCGGCAAATTGCCCACGCGCTCACCGGGAAAGCCCAGGCCTGTGTCCTGGCCCAAGCCGACCTGCTGCATCAGGGTGTAGATCGACTGACCACCGATATCGAAGGCAATTTTGCTCATGCCGACGTTGCTGGACTTGATCAGAATACCGGTGAGGTCGAGCTTGCCACCTTCGGCGCGAGACACATCGCGGATGGTGTAGCGGCCGATACGCAAGGTGCCCGGATACACATCGACGATGTCCGTCGGTTTCCAACGTCCGCTTTCCAGGGCCGCAGCCATAGAGAATGGCTTCATGGTCGAGCCGGGCTCGAACACATCGATCATCGCCCGGTTGCGCATGGCCGCCGGCTGCAGGTTACGGCGATTATTCGGGTTATAGGTGGGCTGATTGACCATGGCCAGGACTTCGCCGGTCTTCACGTCGATCATCACCAGGCTGCCGGCCTTGGCGCCGAACTCGACCAGCGCATTGCGCAGCTCGCGGTGCGCCAGGTACTGCAGGCGCAGGTCGATGGACAAGGCCAGCGCCTTACCTGCCTTGGCATTCTGCGAGACCTGAACATCCTTGATCAGACGGCCGCGACGGTCCTTGAGCACCTGACGCTTGCCCGGCACGCCGGCAAGCCAATCGTCGAAGGCCAGTTCCATACCCTCGCGACCACGGTCATCAATATCGGTAAAGCCGACTACATGGGCAGTGACTTCGCCGCCTGGATAGAAGCGCCGGAACTCTTCGATGGCGTAAACACCCGGCACCTTGAGGTCGAGCACCTGCTGGCCCTGCTCCGGGGTCAGCCCACGGACCAAATAGAGAAACTCGCGCTCGGAGCTGGCCTGCAGACGCTCGGCAAAAGCTTTCGGCTCCTGCCCCAGGGCCGCAGCGAGGGTTGGCCATTGCGCCTTGCCAGCCTGCAGTTCCTTACCGTTGGCCCACAGCGTGGTCACCGGGGTGCTGACAGCCAGCGGCTCGCCATTGCGATCGGTCATCAGTCCGCGATGAGCCGGGATCGGAATATGCCGCACACTGCGCGCGTCGCCATGGGCCTTGAGGAAGTCGTGGTCGAACACGTGCAGGTCAACGATGCGCCAGACGATAGCGCCAACCATCAGCGCCAACAGCAGCAGCACCAGGCGGAAACGCCAAGGGTAGAGCGCACCCTCAAGACGGATCATGGCGCCACCATACGGACTTCAGCCGCTTCGGGAATACGCATCTTCAGCTGTTCGCTGGCGATGGTTTCGATCCGGCTATGGGCCGTCCAGGTGCTTTGTTCGAGGATCAGCCGACCCCACTCGGCCTGCGCCTTGTCGCGCACACTCAGCTCGGCATACAGGCTGTTCAGCAACTGCCGGTTCCAGTGCGCGCTGTACGACACGGCCAGGGCCGATGCGAGCACACAGAGAAACAGCACCAGCATCAGAAAGCTGCCCCGTGGCAGCCCGCGACGCAGGTTGGCGTGGCCGAACAGCGCGCTCATCGCAACTTCTCCGCGACACGCATGACGGCGCTGCGCGAACGCGGGTTGGCCTTGAGCTCGGCCTCGGAAGCGAACTGCGGCTTGCCGATGAGCTTCAGGCGCGGCTGGAAGGCTTCGGGAATAATCGGCAGGTCGCGCGGCAGGGTATCGGCCTCACCCTTGGCATGCCGACGCATAAACTGTTTGACGATGCGGTCTTCCAGCGAATGGAAGCTGATCACCACCAGCCGACCACCAATGGCCAAGGTTTCCAACGCAGCATCCAGGCCACGCTGCAGGTCACCCAACTCGTTGTTAACGTGAATGCGCAAGCCCTGGAAAGCACGAGTCGCCGGGTTCTTGCCCTTCTCCCAGGCGGGATTGGCCACTGTGAGCACCTGAGCCAGGTCAGCGGTACGCTCGAACGGCTGTTCCGCGCGGCGCTGCACCACAGCGCGCGCCATGCGCTTGGCGAAACGCTCTTCACCGTATTCCTTGAATACCCGGGCAATCTCCTCCTCGCTGGCGGTGGCGATAAAGGTCGCCGCACTGACCCCGGCATCCGGATTCATGCGCATGTCCAGCGGGCCGTCATGCAGGAAGCTGAAGCCGCGCGCGGCATCATCGAGCTGCGGCGAGGACACGCCCAGATCCAGCAAAATACCGCTTACAGCACCGGCCAGACCGCGGACCGCAACCTCATCGGAAAGTTCCGCAAAACTGCGCTGCACAACGACAAAGCGGCCGTCTTCGGCCGCCAGCGTAGTCCCTGTCGCGATTGCCAGAGGGTCCTTGTCGAACCCCAGTAGACGCCCATCAGGCCCAAGCCGCTCTAGAATGAGGCGACTGTGCCCACCGCGGCCAAAGGTACCGTCCAGGTAGCAGCCATCGGGGCGCACGGCGAGTCCGTCGACAGCTTCGTCGAGGAGCACGGTGATATGGCGCAAGCTGCTGGTCATGGTCACAGGATCAAATCACGTAGGTCGTCGGACAAAGCACCCGGTTGCTTGATGGCGGCCAGATCGGCATCTGCCACAGCATTCCAGGCGTCCTCATCCCACAGTTGAAATTTATTGAGCTGACCGACCAGCATCGCCCGCTTGTCCAGCTTGGCGTACTCACGCAGACGCGGCGGAACCAGGAAACGACCACTGGCATCCAGCTCCAGGTCCACGGCATTACCGATCAGCAGACGTTGCAGGCGGCGGTTCTCTTCACGAAAGGAGGCCAACTCACGCAGCTTGGCTTCGATCAGCTCCCACTCGGCAAGGGGATAGACACACAAACAAGGGTCGATGGCATCGATGGTGACGATGAGCTGGCCGGCACAACGCGAAACGAGCTCGTCACGATACCGACTCGGCATCGCGAGGCGCCCTTTGGCGTCGAGACTTATAGCGTTAGCTCCGCGAAACACGTCTGCGCTTCCCCTTAAATTAGCTATCCATGCCCAAAAAACCCCACTTCATGCCACTTCTTACCACCCGCGCACACTATAGGAACGCGCAGGCCCCACCGTCAAGGCGCGTCAGAAGGGAAAAACCCTTATAGATCGGAGATTTAGCGCACCAAATCGCAAGTTGAAGCACAACTTACGCAAGAGGAAAAAGATAAAGCTGAGCGCAAGCAAAAGCCTGAGCTTCGAACTTAAAGTGATTTATGAAGAGTGAAGTTTTTTTGCTTGACGGTAAAGCGGGGGATAAACGGTCGCACAAGGCGAAAAGAAAGGTGGAGAGTCGATCTGTAAGCCGGGTTCTGTCGAGGACAGTCATTCCTCTACGACGTACATCACTGCACGTCTTTAGCAACCTACCCGGTTCCAGCGCGGGCCACGCCAATGGAACCCTATTTGGTCTTGCTCCGAGTGGGGTTTGCCTAGCCACGAACTGTTACCAGACGCGCGGTGCGCTCTTACCGCACCTTTTCACCCTTACCGGCACCGAAGCGCTTAGGCGGTTATTTTCTGTGGCACTTTCCGTAGGCTCACGCCTCCCAGGCGTTACCTGGCACTCTGCCCTATGGAGCCCGGACTTTCCTCCCCCGCCTTTCGCAGAACGAAACGCGGCAGCGACTGTCCGATCGACTCTCCGCTAACAAGGGTAACAAAGCCGCAAGCGACAAGCCACAAGCGACACGTAAAAGCCGCTTTACTGCTGCCGTTCCAATGCCACTTGATACAGCAGGTTCTTGCGCACCCCGGTAATTTCCGCAGCCAGTGCCGCAGCGCGCTTGAGCGGCAGCTCCGCCAACAGCAGATCCAGCACCCGCAGCGCCTCGGCACTCACCGCATCTTCACCCTCCGGCGCTTGCCAGCCGGCAACCAGCACCACGCACTCTCCACGCTGCTGATTGCTGTCGGCCGCCACCCAGGCGCACAGCTCGCCCAACGGTAAACCCTTGAGGGTCTCGAAGGCTTTACTCAACTCACGCGCCAGCAACGCCGGGCGCTCCTCGCCAAACACCGCACGCATGTCCTCCAGCGATTCAAGGATGCGGTGTGGCGCCTCATAAAAGATCAAGGTCCGCGGCTCCTCGCGCACCTGCTCCAGACGCGCACGCCGCCCCACCGCCTTGGCAGGCAGAAAACCTTCGAAGATAAACCGGTCCGATGGCAGTCCGGCCGCCGACAACGCCGCGATCAAGGCACAAGCGCCAGGCACCGGGACCACAGCAATACCCGCAGCCCGCGCCTGACGCACCAGGTGGTAGCCCGGATCGGAAATCAGCGGCGTACCGGCATCGGAAATCAGCGCCACATTCTCACCGGCCTGCAGGCGCGCGATAAAACGACTGCCCTCGGCACGCTCATTGTGCTCATGACAAGCCGCCAAAGGGGTCGCGATACCAAAATGCTGCATCAGGCGCGCCGAGTGACGGGTGTCTTCGGCAGCGATCAGACTGACCTCTGCCAGCACCTTGAGCGCCCGTGCACTGATGTCATCCAGATTGCCGATGGGTGTAGCCACCACATAAAGGGTGCCAGGGGACATGGAGCTGGGTGCGGCGGAAAACGACACGGGCCTGCCTCTCGAAACGCGAAAGCGCCCATTGTAGCCGGTTTGCCGTGACCGGCGGCGTCCCACCCGACACTGCTTGCGCAGCTCAACAGCCAGGCCGTGCACCAGTTCTCGACCTTCGGGTTCGCGCCACTGCCCAGGCTTGGGTACAATTCGACGCTCATCTGATCGAATACCAGGACCGTATTACATGATCGCTTGCCTGCGCCCGTTCTTAGTCCTCTGCCTGGCCGGCCTGCTTGCCGCCTGCGCCAGTTCACCGTCATCCACCCTCGGCGAACTTCCGCGCACCCCTCAGGCTACTCTCGAACAGTTGCTGCAGCAGGCTGAGACCAGCGAACCCAATAAGGCAGCAGAGCTACGCTTATCGGCCGCCGACCTGGCGGCACGTCAAGGCGATAATAGCCGCGCCAGCCAGATTCTCGGGCAAGTGGCGCTCGACCAACTCAAACCGGCCCAACAGATCTACGCCAGCACCCTGGCAGCTGAAATGGCACTGGCCCAGGACGAGCCCAAACGCGCACTCCAAGCCCTCACCCACCCCAGCCTTGAGCGCCTGGCCGAGTTGCCTGTCGAACAACAGATTCGCACCCAGTCCGCCCGCGCCAACGCCCTGGAGGCCGATGGACAACTGCTGGCCGCTGCCCGCGAACGCGTCTTCATTGCCCCGCTACTCAGCGGCGAAAACGCCCAGCGCAATCACGAAACCATCTGGCGCCTGGTCAGCGCCCTGCCGGCCGAACCTGCACCAACCAGCCAGGACGCCGACCTGGCCGGCTGGCTGAATCTGGCCAGCGCCACACGCACCCGCGGCACCTTGCAACAACAGCAAGCCGCCATTGCAGCCTGGCAGAGCCAGAATCCCGATCACCCAGCCGCCCGACAACTGCCGCAAGCCCTCAACGAGCTGATGAGCCTGACCCAGCAGCCGCTTGAACAGATCGCTCTGCTGCTGCCCCAGGACGGCCCTTTGGCGTCGGTCGCACGCGCCCTGCGCGACGGCCTGCTGGCCGCGCACTACCAGGCACAGCAGGCCGGCGAGAACCCACCGAACATCCAGCTTTATGACAGCTCCCGCCTGAGCTCACTCGACGACTTCTACCGCCAGGCCCAGGCCGCCGGCGTGCAACTGGTGATTGGCCCCCTGGAGAAACCACTGGTCAAGCAGCTCAGCGATCGTGAAGAACTGCCCATTACCACTTTGGCACTGAACTACAGCGACGCAGGCCAGGAAGGCCCGCCGCAACTGTTCCAGTTCGGCCTGGCCGCTGAAGACGAAGCCCGCGAGGTGGCCCGCCGCGCCTGGGCAGACGGCATGCGCCGCGCCGTGGCCTTGGTGCCACGCGGTGAATGGGGCGAGCGCGTGCTCGATGCTTTCCGCCAGCAATGGCAGGCCCAGGGCGGCGAGCTGCTCGGCGCCGAGCGGGTTGACCAACCGGTCGAGCTGGCCAATCAGATTGCCAGACTGTTCCAGCTGGGCCAGAGCGAAGCACGCAACAAAAGCCTGCAATCGGCAGGGGGGACTGCCGTTGCGGCGCAGCCAACACGCCGCCAGGACGTCGACTTCATCTTCCTCGCCGCGACACCGCAACAGGCCCAACAGATCAAGCCGACCCTGGCGTTCCAGTACGCTGGCGACGTCCCCGTCTATGCGACCTCGCACCTGTTCACCGGAGCACACAGCCAGGCCCAGTACAGGGACCTCAACGGCATCCAGTTCTGCGAAACCCCCTGGCTGCTGGACGTCGACGACCCACTGCGTCGCCAGGTCGACAGCCAGTGGCCACAAGCCGGCGGCAGCCTCGGACGACTCTACGCGATGGGTGTCGATGCCTTCCGCCTGGCGCCGCGTCTGGGCCAACTCAAGGCACTACCGGAGACGCGTATCGACGGCCTTTCCGGCAGACTGAGCCTGAACCCGTCGCAGCGCATCGAACGCCAGTTGCCCTGGGCCGAATTCCGTGACGGCCAGATCCAGCGCCTGCCCGACACCGTCAATTGACCGAGCGCACCAGCACGCAGGCCAGCGGCAGTGCGGCCGAAGCCAGGGCGCTGGCCTACCTGCAAGCGCAGGGGCTGCGCCTGATTGCGCAAAACTGGCGCTGCCGTCGCGGCGAGCTCGATCTAGTCATGCTTCACGCCGATACAGTAGTATTCGTCGAGGTTCGCTACAGGCGGCATGCCGCCTGGGGCGGGGCCATGGAAAGTGTGGATGCACGCAAGCGTGAAAAACTTACCCTGGCTGCGACCCAGTTTCTGCAACAGACGCCACGCTGGGCGCGACAGCCCTGCCGTTTCGACGTAATCGCACTGAGTGGTGCGGCTGATAACGACCTCAACTGGATTCAGAATGCGTTCGACACCTGAGCGCCCGACACTCGACTTAAACCGCCATTGCCTGCACGCAGGACGATGGTCAGTGCGTGCACCCATGCCAGTAATGGTATGCCGACACGCCAGCAGACTCCGCACCGGCTCCGAGCAGCCGCTTTATTGAAGGTTATCTACCCGATGGATATGCACGCCCGCATTCGTCAGCTGTTCCATGCCAGCATCGAAACCAAGCAGCAAGCCGTGGAGGTTCTGGTTCCTTATATCGAACAGGGCAGTCTGGCCATGGTTCAGGCCCTGCTCAGCGAAGGCAAGATCCTTACCTGCGGCAACGGCGGCTCGGCGGGCGATGCCCAACACTTTTCCTCGGAGCTGCTAAACCGCTTCGAGCGTGAGCGCCCGAGCCTGCCAGCCATCGCTTTAACCACCGACAGCTCGACCATCACCTCGATCGCCAACGACTACAGCTACAACGAGGTGTTTTCCAAACAGATCCGTGCCCTCGGCCAACCCGGCGATGTCTTGCTGGCCATCTCGACCAGTGGCAACTCGGCCAACGTGATCCAGGCCATCCAGGCCGCCCATGATCGAGAAATGACCGTGGTTGCCCTCACCGGCCGCGACGGCGGCGGCATGGCTTCGCTGCTACTGCCCGAGGACGTGGAGATTCGCGTGCCAGCCAAAGTCACGGCGCGCATCCAGGAAGTACACCTGCTGGTAATCCACTGCCTGTGCGACCTTATCGACCGTCAACTGTTTGGGAGTGAAGAATGACCCGTTCCCCTCTGATCATCGCGGCCCTGCTGGCCAGTGTCGTGCTCGCCGGCTGCGGCAGCCGCAGCATCGGCAACAAGATCGACGACCAGTTCCTGGCGCCTGCGGTGAGCAACGAAATATCCAAAGCCCATGCCGACCTCGCCGGACCGACCTCGCACATCGTGGTCACCGCCTACAACGGCGTCATCCTGCTTGCCGGGCAAACCCCGCGCAGCGAACTCAAGGGACAGGCAGAGCAAGCCGCCCGCAAGGTTCAGGGCATTACCAAGATTCACAACGAGATCCAGGTTCTGCAACCCACCTCGCTGCTGGCGCGCAGCAACGATTCGCTGCTGACCACCAAGATCAAAGCCCAGATGCTGGCCGACTCGTCCGTGCCAAGCTCGAGCATCAAAGTGGTCACCGAAAACGGCATCGTTTACCTGCTGGGCCTGGTCTCGCGCCAGGAGGCCAATCAGGCAGCCAGCGTGGTGCAGAGTGTTTCCGGCGTACAGAAAATCGTCAAACTCTTCCAGTACACCAACTGACCAACTTAGCGGCATGAAAAAGGCGATCCGAGGATCGCCTTTTTTATTACTTGACCACCTTCAGGCTGGGCCGCCCGCTCGGACGTGGCGGCTCGCCATCTGGCGGATCCTGATCGTCACCGTCACCGTCCTCGACCTGCTCCGCTTCCTGAGGGGCTTCCAGGTCAAACACCATACCCTGGCCATTCTCCCGCGCGTAAATCGCCAGCACCGCTGCCGTAGGCACGTACAAGCTATGCGGCACGCCGCCAAAGCGACCCTCGAAGCTCACCGCCTCGTTATCCATGTGCATGTGACGCACCGCACTGGGCGATACATTGAGCACGATCTGCCCATCACTGGAGAAGCCGGCGGGCACCTGGACTCCGGCATGCTCCGAGCTCACCAACAGGTGAGGCGTGCAGTCGTTATCGACGATCCATTCGTACAGGGCACGAATCAGATAGGGGCGACTGGAGTTCATCAACAAAGCTCCTCAAACGGTAAACACCCGACCTGCGGGCTCAGCGCATATCGCGCTCGACGGATGAAAGGCTAGCCTGAAAGGCCTCACGGGCAAACAACCGATCCATGTAATCGAGCAACGGCTTGGCCGGACGTGGCAGCTCGATACCCAGTTGCGGTAGACGCCAGAGAATCGGTAACAGACAGCAGTCAACCAGACTCATCTCATCACTGAGAAAGAACGCCTTGTCGGCGAACAGTGCCGACACCCCGGTCAGGCTCTCACGCAACTCCTTGCGGGCCTGCACGCGGGCCGGCTCCTTGCTGCGCGGGTCGAGCACCAGATCGACCTTGGTGCACCAATCTCGCTGAATGCGATGGATCAGCAGGCGACTATTGGCTCGCGCCACTGGGTAAACCGGGAGCAGCGGCGGATGCGGATAGCGTTCGTCCAGGTATTCCATCACTACGGTCGACTCGTAGAGCGCCAGATCGCGATCGACCAGTGTCGGCAGGCTGGCATAAGGGTTGAGCTCGAGCAGCCTGGGCGGATAGCGCCCTGGCTCGACAGTGATGATCTCGGCGCTGACACCCTTCTCGGCGAGCACGATACGTACGCGATGCGAATAGTGGTCGGCGGGGTCGGAATAACAGGCCAACCGATTGGTCACGCCCATGGCGATCCTCCTCGCTTATAAAGTTATGGATAGCAGAAAGACCTGCGCGCCCAGGAGGGCGCGCAGGTCAACAACGAAGCGACAGCGGATTAGTGCACGTCCTTCCAGTATTCACGCTTGAGCAGATAGGCGAATACGAAGAAGAACGCCAGGTACAGCAGCACATAGGTGCCAATGCGCTGGCTTTTAAGCTTGACCGGGTTGGCCGAGTAAGCGAGGAAAGTCACCAGATTCTGGATCTTCTCATCGAATTCTGCCTCGGTCAGCGAGCCGGTCTTGGGTTCGATGGTCAACTGGTCGCAGGCCTCATGCGTGATCGGCGTACCGGTCAGCGGGTCGAACTGCTTCTTGCCATCCTCGACGACCTGAACCTGCTTGCAGCCGATGTACTGGCGACCCTGCAGGCCCACCAGCACGTTCGGCATACCTACGTTCGGGAAGACCTTGTTGTTCGCACCCAACGGACGAGTCGGGTCTTCATAGAAGGTACGCAGGTAGGTATACAGCCAATCGTTGCCACGTACCCGGGCGACCAGGGTCAGGTCGGGCGGTGCAGCACCGAACCAGGCCTTACCATCCTCGGGCTTCATGCCGATCTTCATGTGATCGCCGATCTTGGCGTCGTTGAAAATCAGATTCTCCAGCATCACTTCGTGGGGGATGCCCAGGTCGTCGGCAACCCGCTCATAGCGCTGATACTGAGCCGAGTGACAGCCCATGCAGTAGTTGGCGAAGGTACGCGCACCATCCTGCATGGCCGCCTTGTCGGTCAGGTCGATATCAACCTTATCCAAAGCGATACCAGGGCCTGCAGCAAAAGACAGTGTCGGCAGTGCAGCAATTACGAATGCAGCAAATAGCTTTTTCATCAGCCCGTCACCCTTTCCGGAACCGGTTTGGTTTTTTCCATCCTGGTGTAGAACGGCATCAGGATGAAGTACGCGAAGTACAGGAAGGTACATACCTGCGACAGCAACGTACGACCCGGAGTCGGCGCCAGCACACCCAGCACACCGAGGATCACAAAGGAGATGCAGAACACCAACAGCCAGATCTTGCTCAACCAGCCCTTGTAACGCATCGACTTGACCGGGCTACGGTCCAGCCACGGCAGGACGAACAGCACCGCAATCGCCGCGCCCATCGCTACCACACCCAGAAGCTTGTCCGGAACGGCGCGCAGAATCGCGTAGAACGGGGTGAAGTACCACACCGGCGCAATATGCTCAGGCGTCTTGAACGGGTTGGCCGCCTCGAAGTTTGGCTTCTCGAGGAAATAACCGCCCATTTCTGGGAAGAAGAACACCACAAAGCAGAAGATGAACAGGAACACCACCACGCCGACGATATCCTTGACGGTGTAGTACGGGTGGAACGCAATACCGTCGAGCGGAATACCGTTTTCGTCTTTCTTCTTCTTGATGTCCACGCCATCGGGGTTGTTCGAACCCACTTCATGCAGCGCCAGAATGTGCAGTACCACCAGGCCGAGAATCACGATCGGCAGGGCCACTACGTGCAAGGCGAAGAAGCGGTTCAGGGTAATACCGGAAATCAGGTAGTCACCACGGATCCACTGGGTCAGGGCATCACCCACGACCGGGATGGCACCGAACAGCGAAATGATTACCTGGGCGCCCCAATAGGACATCTGGCCCCACGGCAGCAGATAACCCATGAAGGCTTCGGCCATCAGCATCAGGTAAATCAGCATGCCGAAGATCCACACCAGCTCGCGCGGCTTCTGGTACGAACCATAAAGCAGGCCGCGGAACATGTGCAGGTACACCACGACGAAGAATGCCGAAGCACCGGTGGAGTGCAGGTAGCGCAGGATCCAGCCGTATTCGACGTCACGCATGATGTATTCGACGGAGGCGAAAGCCTGTTCCGCCGACGGCGTGTAGCTCATGGTCAGCCATACGCCAGTGACGATCTGATTGACCAGCACCAGCAGGGCCAGCGAGCCGAAGAAGTAGAAGAAGTTGAAGTTACGCGGTGCGTAATACTTGGTCAGGTGGTCTTCCAGCATTTTGGTTGCTGGAAAACGGGCATCGACCCAATCCATTAACTTGCTCATCATGCTTGCTCCTGGTCCACACCGATGATGATGACATCATCCGTCTCATACGTGTGCGGCGGTACCGGCAGGTTCAACGGCGCCGGCTGGGACTTGTAGACGCGGCCGGCCATGTCGTAACGCGAACCATGGCACGGGCAGAAGTAACCCCCTACCCAGTCCGGCCCCATATCGGCAGGCGCAACCTCAGGACGGAAGGACGGCGAGCAGCCCAGGTGGGTGCACAACCCCACCAGCAGCAGCAGCTCAGGTTTGATCGACCGGGTCTTAGGGTCGACGTAGGTCGGCTGGACCGATGCCTGAGAATCGACATCCGCCAGTTGCGATTCGATCTTCGTCAGGTTGCTGAGGATCTCTTCGGTACGGCGCACGATAAACACCGGTTGCCCCCGCCACTCGGCAACCATTTGCTGGCCTGGCTCGATCTTGCCCACGTTCACCTTCACAGGTGCACCGGCAGCCTTCGCCTTGGCGCTAGGGAACCATGACCCCACGAACGGGACCGCGGCACCCACCGCTCCAGCAGCACCCACCACAGAGGTGGCCGCCACCAAGAAGCGACGCCGGCCTGCATTCACGCCGTCATTGCTCATTCAGTCGTCTCCCATCAGCGTTGTAGCCTGTTATTCAGGCTTCTACTAAGTAAAAATCGGGTAGCGCAAAAAATTCGCCAAATGGTAAAGAAAAGCCCCTTTTCTGACAAGGTAATTACCCAGGCAAAGGCCCTTCAAGACCTTGGAGGATGCGGCCCGCAACGCTGCGGCATGATGTCGCAAGCGTTCGAGCGCGCATAAAAAACGCCCAGTTCCGCAAGGAAGCTGGGCGCTTTTGAACGCAGGTAAGCGTATTAACGCTTGGAGTACTGCGGACGCTTACGCGCTTTACGCAGACCAACCTTCTTACGTTCAACTTCGCGGGAGTCGCGAGTTACGAAGCCAGCTTTACGCAGTGCAGGGCGCAGAGCTTCATCGTAGTCCATCAGCGCACGGGTGATACCGTGGCGAATTGCACCAGCCTGACCACTCACACCACCACCGATAACGGTGATGAAGATATCGAACTTCTCGGTCATTTCAACCAGTTCCAGCGGCTGACGAACTACCATGCGGGCAGTTTCGCGACCGAAGAAACCATCGAGAGTACGGTTATTGATGGAGATCTTGCCAGTGCCCGCACGCAGGAAAACGCGAGCGGTTGCAGTCTTGCGACGGCCAGTGCCGTAATTTTGAGTCGCCGACATAATCAACTATTCCGTTAAAACTTCAGTTCTTGGGGCTGCTGAGCAGTATGAGGGTGAGCAGCGCCCGCATAGACCTTCAGCTTGCGGTACATGTCGCGACCCAGCGGGTTTTTCGGCAGCATGCCTTTTACCGCGGTCTCGATCACGCGCTCAGGGGCCTTGGCGATCAGCTTCTCGAAGTTGATCGACTTGATGCCGCCCGGGAAACCGGAGTGGGAGTAGTAGATCTTGTCGGTGGTTTTGGCGCCAGTAACACGAATCTGCTCAGCATTGATCACAACGATGTAGTCGCCGGTATCAACGTGCGGGGTGTACTCGGGCTTGTGCTTGCCACGCAGACGGCTCGCGATTTCGGTGGCCAGACGACCCAGGGTCTGACCAGCAGCGTCGACGACGAACCAGTCGCGCTTTACTGTTTCCGGTTTAGCAGTAAAAGTTTTCATTCTTTATAGCCTCAGGGGCCGCCCTGATAAATAAGACGGCGGATCTTACTGAATAGTGCGTACTTTGACAAGGTCAAAGGCAGCCGGATACAGACGCTATCGGGGGCTCGGGTCAGCGCGTCCGGTATACGGCAAGATTCTTCGGCAGGCGGCGCATCACTTCCACTGCAGAAAGAGGTCGACGATTATGCGCATTGCGAAAAAAATTTCAACCTGCTTGTATGACTCTTTTCAGCGAAGGAGCAACACATGGATTATCGCCAACTGGGCCGCACCGACCTGAATGTCAGCTCCCTGTGCCTGGGCACCATGACCTGGGGTGAACAGAACAGCGAAGCTGAAGGCCATGCGCAGATCGAGCGCGCCAAGGCCTGCGGCATCAATTTCATCGATACTGCAGAGATGTACCCGGTACCACCCCGCCCCGAGACCTACAGCCGTACCGAGCAGATCATCGGTAGCTATTTCAAGCAGCGCGGCGATCGTGCCGACTGGATTCTGGCGAGCAAGATCGCCGGCCCGGGAAATGGCATCAACCATATCCGCGGCGGCAACCTCAAATTCAATCGCGAGCACCTAGTCGCGGCCCTGGATGCAAGCCTAAAGCGCCTGCAGACCGACTGGATCGACCTCTACCAGCTGCACTGGCCGGAACGCCCGACCAACTTCTTTGGCCAGCTTGGCTACCGCCACCAGGAAGTGGACTTCACACCACTGGAGGAAACCCTGGAGGTGCTCGACGAGCAGGTCAAGGCCGGCAAGATCCGCCATATCGGCCTGTCCAACGAAACGCCCTGGGGCACGATGAAGTTCCTGCAACTTGCAGAAAAGCATGACTGGCCGCGTGCTGTATCGGTCCAAAACCCCTACAACCTGCTCAACCGCACGTTCGAAGTGGGCCTGGCCGAGGTGGCGATGCGTGAGCAATGCGGCCTGCTGGCTTACTCGCCACTGGCGTTCGGCATGCTCAGCGGCAAATACGAAGGTGGCGCTCGCCCGGACGGCGCACGCATCAGCCTGTTTAACCGCTTCACTCGCTACACCAACCCGGAAACGGAGGCAGCCTGCTCACGCTATGTCGCCCTGGCCCGCGAACACGGCCTGGACCCGGCACAGATGGCTCTGGCGTTCGTCACCGCCCAGCCGTTCGTCACCAGCAACATCATCGGCGCCACCAACCTGGAGCAACTGGACAGCAACCTGGACAGCGCCGAGCTGAAACTTTCCGACGAGGTGCTGGCCGGCATCGAGGCCATTCACAAGGCGCAGCCAAACCCGGCGCCATGACGATCGTGCAGGAGCGAACGGGCGATACTGCGCCTTAAGACTAAGGCGCCCCCCTTCGCTCCTACATCAGCTGCTTCCTACACCAGCGAGCGGGCAATGATCTCTTTCATGATCTCGTTGGTCCCGGCATAAATGCGCTGCACCCGCGAGTCCGCCCAGGCTCGCGCCACCGGGTACTCCCACATAAAGCCGTAACCGCCGTGCAGCTGCACGCACTCGTCGAGTACCTTGCACTGCAAGTCCGTACCCCAGTATTTGAGCATGGCAGCCGTCGGTACATCGAGCTTGCCCTGCAGGTGCAACTCCAGACAACGGTCAACGAAGACCTGACCAATCTGTAGCTCGGTGGCCATTTCCGCAAGTTTGAAGCGGGTGTTCTGGAAATCGGCGATCGCCTTGCCGAAGGCCTTGCGCTCGCGGGTGTAGTCCAGCGTCCATTGCAGCGCCGCACGCGCCGAGGCGATGGCCCCCACGCCGACGGTCAAACGCTCCTGCGGCAGCTCCTGCATCAGGTAGGCGAAGCCCATGCCTGCCTGCCCCAGCAGATTCTCCTTGGGCACGCGTACATCCTGAAAGAACAGCTCAGCGGTGTCCTGGGCCTTCATGCCGACTTTCTCCAGGCGCTTACCCTTATCGAAGCCAGGTGTGCCCGCCTCGACCAGGAACAGGCTGGTGCCCTTGGCGCCGGCCTTGGGATCGGTCTTGGCGACGACAACCACCAGATCCGCCAGGTATCCATTGGTGATAAAGGTTTTCGAGCCGTTGATCACGTAGCTGTCGCCTTCCAGCACCGCCGTGGTCTTTACCCCCTGCAGGTCCGAGCCAGCACCCGGCTCGGTCATGGCGATGGCGGTGATCAGCTCGCCGGAGACCAGGCGTGGCAGGTATTTCTGCTTGATTGCCTCGCAGCCGTAATGCAGCAGGTAGGGCGCGACTATGTCCGAGTGCAGGGAGAAACCGATACCGGTCAAGCCAAGCCGGCCGATCTCCTCAATGACCACGGTGCTGTAGAGAAAGTCAGCCGCCATTCCGCCGTAAGCCTCTGGAATGTGCGAGCACAGCAACCCGGCTTCGCCGGCCTTGCGCCACAGGTTACGGTCGACATGGCCGTCCTTCTCCCACTGGGCGTGGTAGGGCACCGCTTCCTGCTCGAGAAAGCGCCGTACCGTATCGCGGAAGAGTTCATGCTCGGCACTGAAAAGCGTTCTTGGAATCATAAGGGCACCTGAACCTGCAGCGGATTGAAGTCAGGCTGCGACTGTAGGACAGTCCTACCAGGCACCACACTGGACACAAGCGACAAAAAATAAGACGATCACGCCGCATGCTGACCATTTCCCCATGGCGGCGGTCCGCCACCGAGCGGCAGCCAAACAAAAATAAGAACAGCAATGACCGATCAAGCCCACCCTCCCCTCGTGCGCGTGAGCATCCTCGCCACCGAGGGCGTCTTCGCCTCGACGCTGATGCAGGCCAAAGACTTCTTCCACATGGCCAGCCTGCGTTTTGGCAAGCAGCAAGGCCGTGGCCTGACGCCCACCTTCGCGATTGACCTGGTCAGCCCGGACGGGCAACCGGTGCGCAGTTTCAGCGAGATGATGATTCCCGTGGATGGCAGCCTCGGCGAGGCCGACCTGATCATCCTGCCGGCGTTCTGGGACGACTTCGACGCGCTCTGTCAGCGCCATCCCCAGGTGCTCGATTGGCTCAAGCAACGCCATGCAGCCGGCAGCATAATCTGCGGCGAGGCCACCGGGGTGTTCTGGATGGCCCAGGCCGGCCTGCTCGACGGCAAGGAGGCGACCACCTATTGGCGCTTCTTCAATGAGTTCAGCGAACGCTTCCCAGCCGTCCAGTTGAACCCCGAGAAACACCTCTCGGATGCCGGCAACCTCTACTGTGCCGGCGGCGTCACCTCGGCCTGCGACCTGTATATCTACCTGATTGAGCGCTTCTGCGGCGCCAGCGTGGCCCAGGGCGTGGCCCGCGATATTCTCTACGAAGTGCAACGCAGTTATACCCCAGGGCGCATCGGCTTCGGCGGCCAGAAGCTGCACCACGACCTGACCATCCTGCAGATACAGCAATGGCTGGAAGAGCACTTCGCTGAGAAATTCCGCTTCGAAGACGTGGCCCGCGAGCACGGCATGAGCATCCGCAATTTCATGCGTCGCTTCCAGAGCGCCACCGGCGACAAGCCCCTGCACTACCTGCAGCGTTTACGCATCGAGACGGCCAAGGGCCTGCTCAGCGCCACGCGCAAGAGCATCAAGACCATCAGCTATGAAGTCGGCTACGACGATGCCAGCTTCTTCGCCCGCCTGTTTCGCCAGCACACCGAACTGTCGCCCAACCTGTATCGGCGCCAGTTCCTGCACAAAGACAACCTTAGCTAAACGAAAAAGGGGCGGCCTCTGGCCACCCCCTTCTTTACAACCAGTAAAGCTAAGGCTTGTGCGCGCGCGACAGGAACTCGTGAGACTGCATTTCCAGCAGGCGACTGAGGGTACGCTGGAACTCGAAGTTCAGCCGGCCACCACTGTACAGATCCTTGAGCTCAACCTCGGCAGAAATGATCAGCTTGACGTTGCGGTCGTAGAACTCGTCCACCAGGTTGATAAAGCGCCGTGCCATGTCCTCCTTGGCACCACCCATCTGCTCGACGTTGGCCAACAGCACGGCATGGAAGATCTTGCCCAGCTCGATGTAGTCGTTCTGGCTACGCGGCCCATCACACAGCTCGCGGAACTCGAACCAGGCCACGTCGTCGCCGACCTTGCGCGCGGTGATGGCACGGTTCTCGATTTTCAGCGGCTCGTTTTCCAGTACCTCGCAGTGCTCGGGCAGCAGGCTGACGAAGCTCTTTTCCAGACTTTCTTCGGCCGCAGGGCCCAACGGCCAATGGAACAGCTCGGCCTGCTCGAGTGCGCGCAAGCGGTAGTCGATGCCGCTGTCGACGTTGACGATCTCGGTGTGCTGCTTGAGCAGGGCAATGGCCGGCAGGAAGCGCGCGCGCTGCAGACCGTCCTTGTACAAGCCGTCCGGCACGATGTTGGAGGTGGCCACCAGGCTGACGCCGTTCTTGAACAGCTCTTCGAGCAGTGTTGCCAGAATCATCGCGTCGGTGATGTCAGAGACGAAGAACTCATCGAAACAGATGACCCGCGACTCGTCCGCAAAGCGCTTGCCGATAATGGTCAGCGGATTCTTCTCACCCTTGAGGGTGGACATCTCCTCATGCACTCGCTTCATAAAGCGGTGAAAGTGCGTGCGCGTCTTCCGCTCGAACGGCAGCGCATCAAAGAAGGTGTCGACCAGATAGGTCTTGCCACGTCCGACGCCACCCCAGAAATACAGGCCCTTGACCGGCCCCTGGGGTTTCTTGCTGAACAGCTTGCCGAACAGCCCTGACGCACCCTTGCCATCCTGAGCGACCAGGTCGTCATAGAGGCGCTGCAGGTGGCGCACGGCCGTTTCCTGGGCAGCGTCATGGAAGAATTCGGGCCGTTTGAGATCGGCCTGATAGCGCTCGAGCGGAGTCATAATTCGTTAGCCAGACACGTAAAACGGGGGCGTCACTTTAGCGGCGCCCCCGTTGCTTGGCAATCGGCTTATAGACGGCCTACCGGTCCGCGGGACGGGCTGGGCGGCACTCCGTTTTAGCCGCAACGCGGCGATAGCGAAAAGATGTCGCGGCTAAAGCCCCTCCTACACAAACCTCTAACCGCACGTCACTCCTGAGGCGCCAGCGTCTCGCGCAAACGCGCGATAGCCGCCTCACAAGCGGCGCTGTCAGCGAATGCCGGGCTGTGCGCCACGCATTCGCCGTCCAGCCACACAGCAAAACCGCCATCCTGCTCGCGCACATCCAGTACATCGCCGGATTGCAGGCGTTTATTGACCATGCCCGCAGCCTTGCCATCGGCAAACGCCTTGGACAGCAGTACCTGCTCGCCATCGGCATCTAGCAGGCGGAAACGGAAACGCCCGTCGTCGTCGCGAAAGCTGACGAAACGCGCGCCCTTGGCCGATTTCTTCTTTTCACTAGACGCCACCCGGACCTGCTCACGGAACGAGCGCAGGCCAACAGCCTCACGCAATTCACCGAGAAACGGCGTGGCGATCTTGCGCGCTTTGGCGGCGCCGGCCAGCAGGATGTCTTCGAGGTCCGCCGGTTTCGCGATCAGGGCGTGATAGCGTTCGCGCGCCTCGCCCAACTCCGCCTCGAGCAGGCTGACCAGCGCCTGCTTGGCCTCACCCCAGGCCATCCCGCCTTCCAGCGCAGCGCGGAAATCCGCCTGCTGGGTCGGCGCGGCGAAGGCCTGATACAGAGTAAACAGGTGCGAATTGTCCGGGTCTTTCGGCTCGCCGGGCAGTTTGGAGTCGGTGACGATCCGCGCCACAGCATCCTTGAGCTGCTTGGCGCTGCCGAACAACGGAATGGTGTTGTCGTAGCTTTTGCTCATCTTGCGCCCATCCAGGCCGGGCAGGGTCGCCACGTCTTCCTCGATCACCGCTTCAGGCAGGGTGAACAGTTCCTTGCCCTGGCCAAACAGGTGGTTGAAACGCTGCCCGATATCCCGGGCCATTTCCACATGCTGGATCTGGTCACGGCCGACCGGCACCTTGTGTGCGTTGAACATCAGGATGTCCGCCGCCATCAGCACCGGGTAGCTGAACAGGCCCATGGTGATGCCCGCATCCGGGTCTTCACCGGCTTCGACGTTCTTGTCTACCGAGGCCTTGTAGGCGTGGGCGCGGTTGAGCAGGCCCTTGCCCACCACACAGGTCAGCAGCCAGCACAGCTCAGGAATCTCGGGGATGTCCGACTGGCGGTAGAAGGTCGCCTTGTCGGTATCCAGGCCCAGCGCCAGCCAGGTCGCAGCGATCTCCAGGCGCGAGCGCTGGATACGCGTCGGCTCGTCGCACTTGATCAGCGCATGGTAGTCGGCGAGAAAGTAGAACGAATCCGCATCGGCCGCGCGACTGGCAACGATGGCCGGGCGGATGGCCCCGGCATAGTTGCCCAGGTGTGGCGTGCCGGTGGTGGTGATACCGGTCAGAATACGAGTGGTCATGGCGTTCGCTTGTCAGAATGGGGCGAGTCGGATCAGAGGCGCGGGAGCACCAGCTCCTTCAGATCGGTGAGCTTGCCGTGAAAAAAGTGGCCGCATTCTGCCACTTTCAGCAGCTCATGCGCACGCCCGAGGTTTGCCGACCAGGCGTAGACGGCATGAGGGTCGATGACCTCATCGGTTTCCGGCTGAATCACCACCAGCGGGCACTGGCTGGCGGGCGGCGTATCGGCAGTCAGGCGATGCACCGCCGGGGCAATCATCAACAGCTTGCTGAGGTGCTCGCCTTGTGCCTCCAGGCGTGCGCCCAGGGCCGCGGCGACAAAGCCACCAAAGGAGAAACCGAGCAAGGTCACAGGCAACGCTGGGTGTTGCTCACGCAGCCAACGGGCAACCGCCTCGGCATCATCGACTTCGCCACTGGCCATATCATGACTGCCGGCGCTGCTACCCACGCCGCGGTAATTGAAGCGCAGCGTCGCCAGGCCAGCATCGCGGGCAGTGCGTTGCAGGGTCGAGACCACCTTGTTGAGCATGGTCCCGCCCTGGATCGGGTTGGGATGACAGATCAGCGCAACGCCACGGGCGTCGGCCACATCCAGCCAGAGGGCTTCCAGTTGGCCGCAGGGGCCATCGATATAAAAGGGGGTTTCGCGGGTGAGCAACAGTGAACTCCGTGACCTCTCGGGGGGTCGATTCGTCTAGCTGAAAGCCTGCGCCGCACACACTTGGGCATTGCATTGCGGTATACAGCGCAGGTTCGAGCCGTTAACGTAAAGCAAAGCCGTTTAGAGAGGAAGGACTCGTGGAACAGACGCTCACTGCCTGGTTGCTCCCGGCCATTACCCTGATTGCCGGTATCGCTATCGGCTTCCTGCTGGCTCGCCTGGCACCCAATGCTGCACCTACGCGCAACCAGCGTCAGCTGGACGACATGCAGAACCGTCTGGATGCGTACCAGAGCGAAGTGGTCAGCCACTTCAACACCACCGCGACCATGGTCCGCAAACTCACCCAGAGCTATCAGGACGTTCAGGAACACCTGGCTGACGGCGCCAACCGCCTGGCCCTCGATGAGCTGACCCGGCAACGTCTATTGGCGGCCCTGCACGCCGATGACACGGAAAAGCGCGAGCGCCTGACACCGCCGAAAAACAACGAAATGCCCAAGGACTATGCGCCGAAAAGCGCTGATGTACCGGGTATGCTCGATGCGACCTATGGCCTGAAAAAGCAGCGCTAAGCCTAGCATCGCTGCAGTTCCTGCTGAATAAAAACGCCGCGCCGCCTCTGTGCTCGCGGCGTTTTTTATGGCGATGTCCCAATGCGCCGCCACAACCCTGTGCAGGCCATAACGCAAACTCCCGTAGGAGCGCCGCCCCGGCGCGAAGCGTTTGGACGCTTAGCTATACCGCTGAATGGCCGCTATTCGCCGCGGGGCGCGGCTCCTACGAGAAGCAGCGGCGCCGCAAAACACTGCTGGGACATAGCCATAAAAAACCTCGCCGCAGCGAGGTTTTTTCAGTGAACGCGAGCCTTTACAACGCGCCGCGCTCGCGCAGCAGCGCCAATACCTGCTTGACGCCCTCTTCCACCGACAGCGACTGCGTATCGATCACCAGATCGGCATTCAGCGGCACGTCATAGGGGAAGGACTCGCCCGGGATATTGTCGCCACCGGCTGCGTACAGGCCCTGCGGATCACGCTCAGCGCAGACCTGCGGAGAAGCCTGGACATAGACAGTGATCAGACGCTCGGCGCCGATCAATGCCTTGGCCTGCTCGCGGCCTTCGGCATCCGGCGCAACAAAGGCTGCCAGGGTCAGCAGACCGGCCTCGTTGAACTGACGCGCCACGTGAGCCGCACGACGCCAGTTCTCGGTGCGCCCGGCGCGATCCTGCGGCAGACCTTTGTTCAGGTCATGGCGCAGGTTCTGGCCGTCCAATACATAGACCGCGCGGCCCATGTCGAACAGCTTGCGCTCCACGGCGTAGGCCAGGGTGCTCTTGCCGGCGCCGGACAGGCCGCTGAACAACACGGTGGCCGGCTGCTGGCCAAAGCGCGTGGCACGCTCTTCGGTGGACACGTGTGCCAGCTTGCCATGATGACCACCCGCGCCTGCACCGACGGGTTCGGCGATGATCATCCCGGCACCCACAGTGCCATTGGTCAGACGGTCGATAATGATAAACGAGCCGGTGGTGCGGTTGTGCGCGTAACCGTCCAACGCAATCGGTGCATCCAGGGCGATGCGCACCTGGCCGATTTCATTGAGCTGCAGGCTGCTCGCCGCACCGTGTTCCAGGGTGTTTACGTCAACCCGGTGGGTGATGCTGACAATCGAGCCCGGTACATAGCTGGTGGCGCGCTTGATGTCGTATTTCTTGCCCGGCAACATCGGCTCTTCGGCCATCCACACCAGCATGGCGTCGAAGCTGTCGACCACCTGCGGACGGTTGTCGCCGTGCACCAGCATATCGCCGCGCGAGACGTCGATTTCGTCTTCCAGGGTGATGGTGATCGCCTGACCCGGACCGGCCTGCTCCAGTTCACCTTCGAAGGTGACGATGGATTTGACCTTGCTGCCCTTGCCCGATGGCAGGGCAATGATTTCGTCGCCCTTGCGCACGATGCCGCTGGCCAGGGTGCCGGCGAAACCACGGAAGTTCAGGTTCGGACGGTTGACGTACTGCACCGGGAAACGCAGGTCGGTGAAATTACGATCACCCGCCACTTCCACGGTTTCGAGGATTTCCATCAGCGACTGGCCGGTGTACCAAGGCGACTGCTCGCTCTTGTTGACCACGTTGTCGCCTTTGAGCGCCGACATCGGCACGAAATGCAGCGAGCTTGGCTTGAGCGCGATACCTTCGGCGAACTTCAGGTAATCGGCCTTGATCTGCTCGAATACGCCCTGATCGAAGCCCTTGAGGTCCATCTTGTTGATGGCCACAACGATGTGTTTGATACCCAGCAGGCTGGCGATAAAACTGTGGCGCTTGGTCTGGGTCTGCACACCGTAGCGCGCGTCGATCAGGATGATCGCCAGGTCGCAGGTGGAGGCGCCAGTGGCCATGTTGCGGGTGTACTGCTCATGGCCGGGAGTGTCGGCGATGATGAATTTGCGCTTGGCAGTACTGAAATAGCGATACGCCACGTCAATGGTGATGCCTTGCTCGCGCTCGGCCTGCAGACCATCGACCAGCAGCGCCAGATCCACCTCTTCGCCAGTGGTGCCGGACTTCTTCGAGTCACGGGTAATGGCTTCCAGATGGTCTTCGTAGATCATCTTGGAGTCGTGCAGCAGGCGGCCAATCAGGGTGCTCTTGCCGTCGTCGACGTTGCCGCACGTCAAAAAGCGCAGCAGCTCTTTACGCTCGTGCTGGGCCAGGTAAGCGAGGATGTCTTCGCTGATCAGATCGGATTGGTGCGACATATCAAAAGTACCCCTGACGTTTTTTCTCTTCCATGGAACCGGCAGCATCGTGGTCGATGACGCGGCCCTGACGCTCGGAAGTACGGGTCAGGAGCATTTCCTGGATGATGTCAGTGAGGCTGGTGGCCGTGGACTCCACCGCGCCGGTCAGCGGGTAGCAGCCGAGAGTACGGAAACGCACCATCTTCTTGGTGATCCGGGCTTTCTCTTCGTCGGAAAGGTGCTCGAGGATGCGATCGTCGTCGATCATGATCAGCGTGCCGTTCTTCTCGATCACTTCACGCTCAGCAGCGAAGTACAGCGGCACGATCGGGATCTGTTCCAGGTAGATGTACTGCCAGATATCCAGTTCGGTCCAGTTGGACAGCGGGAACACGCGGATCGACTCGCCCTTCTTGACGTTGCCGTTGTACACGTTCCACAGCTCGGGACGCTGATTCTTCGGGTCCCAGCGGTGCTTGCTGTCGCGGAAGGAATACACGCGCTCCTTGGCGCGGGATTTCTCCTCGTCGCGGCGCGCGCCACCAAAGGCGGCGTCGAAGCCGTATTTATCCAGCGCCTGCTTGAGCCCCTCAGTCTTCATCACATCGGTGTGCTTGGCACTGCCGTAGGTGAAGGGGTTCATATCCTGGGCCACACCATCGGGGTTGATGTGGGTGATCAGGTCCAGGCCGTACTCGTTGACCATCTTCTCGCGGAAGCTGTACATCTCCTGAAACTTCCAGCGCGTATCGACGTGCATCACCGGGAACGGCAGCTTGCCCGGAAAGAACGCCTTGCGTGCCAGGTGCAGCATCACGGCGGAGTCTTTACCGATGGAATAAAGCATTACCGGGTTATCGAATTCGGCGGCCACTTCACGAATGATGTGGATACTTTCCGCCTCCAGCTGCTTCAGGTGGGTCAGTTTATCGAGCATGGCTACTCACGAATGACGGTGTGTTTAGGCCGGCGGGCCGTGGACGAGGGCGCACTCTAGCACAGCACCATCTTCTATTCAGGAGCCTGGTTAGACCGAAACGATCTAGCTTTATACCTGCAGGAAAGGCCGTAATTGCGCCTCAGATTGGGTTTTGACAGTCAATGAAAAGGTGTTCAATGGCAAAACGTCGCGCCAGATAATCGCCCAACGCCTGCACACCGTAACGCTCGGTGGCATGATGCCCCGCGGCGATAAAGCTCACGGCATTTTCCCGGGCGCTATGGAACGTCTGTTCGGAGGCTTCGCCGGTCAGGTAAAGATCGACCCCCGCGGCAATCGCCTGGTCGATATAACCCTGGCCACCACCGGTGCACCAGCCCACCCGACGAATCATCTCGGCGCCTTCGACCAGCAACGGTTCACGACCCAGCACCTGATGCACATGCCGGGCGAAATCACGTGGACTCATGGCCTCGGCCAGTGAGCCGACCAGCCCCACCGTACGCGGATTGCCCGGCTCCAGCGGGCCTTCCACAGTGATGCCGAGCTGGGCAGCCAACTGCACGTTGTTACCCACTTCAGGGTGAACATCCAGCGGTAGGTGGTATGCCAGCAGACTGATATCGGCCGCCAGCAGCGCTTTCAAGCGACGCTGCTTCATACCGGTGACGCAAGGGTTCTCGCCTTTCCAGAAGTAGCCATGGTGCACCAGCAGCACATCGGCATCCGCTTCGATGGCCGCGTCGATCAATGCCTGGCTGGCGGTCACGCCACTGACGATACGCCGAACCTGGGGACGCCCCTCAACCTGCAGACCATTAGGGCAATAATCCGCAATCTTTGCGGCATCGAGGTAGCGGTTGGCTTCCTCGACCAGGGTTGTTAGCGCAATGGCCATTCTGATGTCCTTTATAAACGGATACATGGCGCTACTTTTTATTGCCTGGCGCGCCTCTATAATGGCGCACCTTAAGGGCCTGTTCCGGCCCTCGCAACCCTCAGGATTTCATCGATGCTCCAGGCCCTGCGTTTTCTTGGCTGGCCCCTGCTGACGGGTGTGCTGCTGGCACTGCTGATCATTCAGCACTACCCGCACTGGGTCGGTTTACCGAGCCAGGATGTCGAGTTGCGCCAAGCCCCCCTCCACAGCCGCAACCAACAGGGGCCAGCGTCCTATGCCGATGCGGTGACCATTGCGTCGCCAGCAGTGGCCAACCTGTACACCACCAAGTTCGCCAACAAGCCAGCCCATCCGCTGTTTGAGGATCCGCAGTTCCGCAAGTTCTTTGGCGACAACCTGCCCAAACAGCGGCGCATGGAATCGAGCCTGGGTTCGGCGGTGATCATGAGCCATGAAGGCTACCTGCTGACCAATAACCACGTGACCGCTGGCGCCGACCAGATCGTGGTGGCGCTCAAGGACGGCCGCGAAACCCTGGCGCGGGTAATTGGCAGCGATCCGGAAACCGATCTGGCGGTACTCAAGATTGACCTGCAGGACCTGCCCGCGATTACCCTGGGGCGCTCGGACAACATCCGCATCGGCGATGTCAGCCTGGCCATCGGCAACCCCTTTGGCGTCGGCCAGACCGTGACCATGGGCATCATCAGCGCCACAGGTCGCAACCAGTTGGGCCTCAACACCTACGAAGACTTTATTCAGACCGACGCGGCGATCAACCCGGGGAACTCCGGCGGCGCCCTGGTCGATGCCTACGGCAATCTGGTCGGCATCAATACGGCGATCTTTTCCAAGTCCGGCGGCTCGCAGGGGATTGGCTTCGCCATTCCGATCAAGCTGGCACTGGAGGTGATGCAGGCAATTATCGAGCACGGCCAGGTGATCCGTGGCTGGCTGGGTATCGAGGTACAGCCGCTGACCCCGGACCTGGCCGAATCCTTTGGCCTAAAGGGCCGCCCCGGCATCGTGGTGGCAGGCATCTACCGCGACGGCCCGGCAGCCAAGGCCGGCCTGCAGCCAGGTGATCTGATTTTCAGCATCGACGGCGAAGCAGCGGGTGATGGCCGTCGCTCGATGAACCAGGTGGCACGCACCCGGCCCGGCGAGAAGATCAGCATCGAGGTGATGCGCAATGGCAAGCCCATGACCCTGACCGCCGAGATCGGTGTACGCCCGCCCGCCAACGGTGGCTGACCCTCACCCGATAAAAAAGGCCATGTCGAAAACCCTGTTGTAACCTCAAATCGGCTTGTGCAGGAGGAAGGGGCGCCTAGCCTTTATTCGCGATTGTGCCGCGAATTTCGCGAATAAATTCGCTCCTACAGGCATGCAACAGCCTATTGGGACATAGCCATAAAAAAGCCGGCGTATCCTTTAATAGGCGACGCCGGCTTTTTTCTGGCTGCGTGATTTACAAGCTGGCCAAGGCCTCCAGCAGCGCCTGGTTCTGCTCGGGCGTGCCGATGGTGATACGCAGGAACTGATCAATCCGCGGTTTGTTGAAGTGCCGCACGATCACCCCCTGCTCGCGCAAACCGGCCGCCAGCGCTGCGCCGTCCTTGTGCGGATGACGGGCAAAGACGAAGTTGGCTGCCGACGGCAACACCTCGAAGCCCAGCGCCTGCATGCCCTGAACCACCGCCTCACGACTGTCGATCACCTGCGTGCAGGTCTGCTGGAAGTAGGCGCGATCCTCGAACGCTGCCGCGGCACCAGCGATGGCGATGCGGTCCAGCGGGTAGGAGTTGAAGCTGTTCTTGATCCGCTCCAACGCTTCGATCAGCTCCGGGTGGCCGACTGCCAGGCCCACCCGCAGACCGGCCAGGGAGCGCGACTTGGAGAGGGTCTGGGTCACCAGCAGGTTCGGGTATTTATCCACCAGGCCGATGGCTGACACGCCGCCAAAGTCGATATAGGCCTCGTCTACCAGCACCACACTATCCGGATTGGCCTGCAATAGCTGCTCGATGGCCTCCAGAGTCAGCAGGCAACCGGTCGGCGCATTGGGGTTGGGGAAGATGATCCCACCGTTGGGCCGCGCGTAATCCTCGACCTGAATCTGGTAATTCGCATCCAGGGCAATGGTTTCGTAGGTGATGCCATACAGACCGCAATACACCGGATAGAAGCTGTAGCTGATATCCGGAAACAGCAAGGGTTTACCGTGCTGGAACAGCCCATAGAACGCATGGGCCAGCACTTCATCGGAGCCATTGCCGACGAATACCTGATTGAGCTCTACGCCGTAGTATTCGGCGACGGCCTGCTTCAGGCGTTCACCATTGGGGTCCGGGTACAGACGCAGCGCGTCGCTTACCTCAACCTGCATGGCCGCCAGCGCCTTGGGCGAGGGGCCATAGGGGTTTTCATTGGTGTTGAGTTTGACCAGCTTGCTCAGCTTGGGCTGCTCACCCGGCACGTAAGGCACCAGGTCCTTGACGAAGGGGCTCCAGAATTTGCTCATCTGCCCTTCTCTCCTCAAATTCGTTGCGTTTTTGATGGGCAGCGCGGCGCGACACCCACTCCACGTTTAGCCCTTGATGCGGTATTCGGCGCTACGGGCATGAGCCGTCAGCGACTCGCCGCGAGCCAGCACGCTGGCGACCTTGCCCAACTCGGACGCACCTTCGGCCGAGCAGTGGATGATCGACGAGCGCTTCTGGAAGTCGTAAACCCCCAGCGGCGAGGAGAAGCGCGCAGTGCCCGAGGTTGGCAACACATGGTTGGGACCTGCGCAGTAATCGCCCAACGCCTCAGCGGTGTAGCGGCCCATAAAGATCGCGCCGGCATGGCGGATCAGCGGCAGGTATTGATCGGGGTTCTCCACCGACAGCTCCAGGTGCTCCGGCGCGATGCGGTTGGCCACCTCGATGGCCTGGGCCATATCGGCCACCTGGATCAGCGCACCACGACCTTCCAGCGAGGTGCGGGCAATCGTCTCGCGATCCAGGGTCGGCAGCAGTTTGGCGATGCTTTCAGCGACGCGATCAAGGAAGGCGGCATCCGGGCTGACCAGAATCGACTGGGCGTCTTCGTCGTGCTCGGCCTGGGAGAACAGGTCCATGGCGATCCAGTCCGGGTCGGTCTGACCATCGCAGACCACCAGAATCTCCGACGGGCCGGCGATCATGTCGATGCCGACCTTGCCGAACACATGGCGCTTGGCCGTGGCCACATAGATGTTGCCGGGGCCGACGATCTTGTCCACCGGCGGTACGCTCTCGGTACCATAGGCCAGCGCCGCCACGGCCTGGGCACCGCCGATGGTGAACACCCGATCGACGCCGGCAATGCAGGCCGCCGCCAGCACCAGCTCATTGAGCTCACCACGCGGGGTCGGCACCACCATCACCACTTCTGGCACGCCGGCGACCTTGGCCGGTATGGCATTCATCAGCACGGATGAGGGGTAGGACGCCTTGCCGCCCGGCACATACAAACCAGCGCGGTCCAGCGGGGTGACTTTCTGCCCCAGCACCGTGCCGTCGGCTTCGGTGTAGGTCCAGGAGTCCTGCTTCTGCCGCTCGTGGTAAAGGCGCACACGCTCGGCGGCCCTCTCCAGCGCGGTGCGCTGCTCTGGCGTGATACGGGTCAAGGCCAGTTCCAGGCGCTCACGCGGCAGGATCAGGTCGGCCATGCTGGCCACATCCAGGCCATCGAACTGCCGGGTGAACTCCACCAGCGCCGCATCACCGCGCTCACGCACGGCCTTGATGATGTCCAGCACCCGATGATTGACCGCATCATCCGAAACACTTTCCCAGCTCAGCAGATGATCCAGGTGACGCGCGAAATCCTGGTCAGCAGCATTGAGTCGACGGATGGCAACGGGAGCAGTCATGGCAAAGCCTCATCAGGATGGCAAATCTCAGGTGCCGTAGAGTAACAAGCCCACCCGTGCGGGCACCTGAGAATTTGGCTATGACACGGATAGGTATGCGCGACCTAATGCCGCGCTGAAGAGATTAGCCGCGGTGTCGGGCCTCGACCGCTTCGCGCAGTGTGTCGATCAGCGCCTGGATGCGCGCATGCTGCATCTTCATCGAGGCCTTGTTGACGATCAGCCGCGAGCTGATATGGGCGATCAGCTCCTGGGCTTCCAGGCCATTGGCGCGCAGGGTGTTGCCGGTATCGACCACGTCGATGATCTTGTCGGCCAGGCCTACCAGCGGTGCCAGCTCCATGGAGCCATACAGCTTGATCACATCGACCTGACGGCCCTGCTCGGCGTAGTAACGCTTGGCAACATTGACGAACTTGGTCGCCACGCGCAGACGCCCCTTGGGTTCTGGCACACCAACCGCGCCGGCGGTCATCAGCTTGCACTTGGCAATCTGCAGGTCCAGCGGCTCATAGAGCCCCTGACCACCGTACTCCAGCAGCACATCCTTGCCCGCCACACCCAGGTCGGCCGCGCCATGCTCAACATAGGTCGGTACATCGGTGGCCCGCACAATCAGCAGGCGCACGTCGTCTTGGGTGGTGGGGATGATCAGCTTGCGGCTCTTGTCCGGATTCTCGGTCGGCACGATACCCGCCGCGGCGAGCAGCGGCAGGGTGTCGTCGAGGATACGGCCTTTGGACAGGGCAATCGTCAGCATGGCATCAACCCGGCACACGGCGGATCTTGGCGCCGAGCAACTGCAGTTTCTCTTCGATGCACTCGTAGCCACGGTCGATGTGGTAGATGCGGTCGATCAGGGTGTCGCCATCGGCGACCAGAGCGGCGATCACCAGGCTGGCCGAGGCGCGCAGGTCGGTGGCCATGACTGGCGCACCCTTGAGCTTGTCGACACCGGTGACGATCGCGGTATTGCCTTCAACCTGGATCTGCGCGCCCATGCGCGACATCTCGTAGACGTGCATGAAGCGGTTCTCGAACACGGTCTCGATCACCGTACCGGTGCCTTCGGCAATGGCATTGAGGGCGATAAACTGCGCCTGCATATCGGTGGGAAATGCCGGGTAAGGCGCGGTACGCAGGCTGACGGCCTTGGGCCGCTTGCCGTGCATGTTCAGCTCGATCCAGTCCTCACCGGTGGTGATTTCAGCGCCGGCTTCCTGCAGCTTGAGCAGCACGGCCTCAAGCGTCGTGGGGTCGGTGTCCTTGAGTTTGACGCGGCCACCCGTGGCTGCCGCAGCAACCAGATAGGTACCGGTTTCGATGCGGTCGGGCATAACGCTGAAGCGAGCACCATGCAGACGCTCGACGCCGTCGATGATGATGGTATCGGTACCCGCACCCTGAATCTTCGCACCCATGGCGATCAGGCAGTTGGCCAGGTCGACCACTTCCGGCTCGCGCGCGGCGTTTTCCAGCACGCTGCGGCCCTTGGCCAGGGTCGCGGCCATCATGATGTTTTCGGTACCGGTCACGCTGACGGTATCGAAGAAGAAATGCGCACCGCGCAGGCCACCCTCAGGCGCCTTGGCCTTGATGTAGCCACCCTCGACATCGATGATCGCGCCCATGGCTTCGAGGCCACGGATGTGCAGGTCGACGGGACGCGAACCGATGGCGCAGCCACCTGGCAGGGCCACCTCGGCCTCGCCGAAGCGCGCGACCATAGGGCCGAGCACCAGGATCGAGGCGCGCATAGTCTTGACCAGCTCATAGGGCGCAACCAGCGTCTTGATCGCCCGCGCATCCACCTCGACCGCCAGCTTCTCGTCGATGATCGGCTCGATGCCCATGCGCCCGAACAGCTCGATCATGGTGGTGATGTCGTGCAGGTGCGGCAGGTTGCAGATGGTAACGGGCGCGTCGCCCAGCAGGGTCGCGGCAAGAATCGGCAGGGCCGAGTTTTTCGCCCCGGAGATGCGGATTTCGCCGTCGAGGCGCACGCCGCCGGTAATGATCAGTTTGTCCATGACTCTCTCGGTTTAGGAGCGCGCGGCCCAGTTGGCACGGCTGAAGAATTTCATGCTCACCGCGTGGATGCTGCCGTCGGCGATCCAGTGGTTGAGGTGAGCGTAGATCTGCTGCTGACGCTTGACCGGGCTCAGGCCGGCCAACTCATCGCTGATCAGATTCAACTGGAAGTTGCAGCCTTCGCCTTCAACTTCCACTTGGGTATCGGGGAGTTTTGCCTCCAGGAGGCTTTTTACGTCTTGGGCCTGCATGCTCAACCTCGAACGGCGCATTGATGAACGACAACAGAGCCGAGGCTCGCGGGTCGGGCATCATACAAAAAAAGCCGCGCGCCTGCGAACCTTGCCGACGCGCCGCCATAACCGGCAGCAGCCCCTCAGGCCTGCAGCGGGAGAATCTCCAGCAGCCCGGAGACACCGGCAATCTGCCGCATATCCTCAGGCAGGGCACGCACCTCTAGGGTCTTGCCGAGCGCCTGGGCATCACGCATAAAGGCCAGCAGCAGCGACAAGCCGACACTGCTGGCGCGCAGCACGCCCGCACAGTCGATCACGCAGGTCGCAGCCGCGCTCGCCTGCAGCAGACGCCGGCCGTCTTCACGGACCTGTGGGCCACTGCGATAGTCCAGCTCACCGCTGAGCAACAGCAGCCCTGGCGCCTGTTCGACAATACTCGCGCGACTCACGACTCACCCTTGGCCTGACGTGCACGGGCAACGGTGTCCGCCCAGGTGTCGATAACCTTGTCCAGATCATTGCCATTGGCCTGCATCGACTGGGCGAACTGATCGCGGAACAGCTTGCCGACATTGATGCCATTGATCACCACATTACGCAGCTTCCAGGTACCGTCCTGGGCCACCATGGTGTAGGACAGCGGGTAGACCACGCCCTTGCCGTCGCGGATCTCCATATTCACCGAGCTACGCTTCGGGTCTTGCGCACCGCTTACCGGCAATACGCGAATATCCTGGTTGTTGTACTCCAGCAGGGCATTGCCATAGAACTGCATCAGGCTGCGTTTGAAGCTTTCTTCAAAGCGCGTCATCTGCTCAGGGCTGGCCTGGCGCGAATAGCGCACAGTCATGACCCCGCGGGAAATCCCCTGCACGTCCACCACCGGCCCAAGAATCTCGTTGAGCGCGTTATAGAAGGCGTCCGGGTTGGCGCGGTACTGCTCTTTGTTGGTTTTCAGATCAGCCAGCAAGGTGTTGGTCGTCTGCTCGACCACCTGATGGGCCGATTGTGCGGCGTTCGCCACCAGCGGCAGGGCCGCCAGCAACACCAGCAGGCCATTACGCACGAATGTGATCATCTCAGAGACTCCCGTTTAATTGGTTTCGTCTTTATTGACCGAATTGAGCAGGAATTTGCCGATCAGGTCTTCCAGTACCAGCGATGACTGGGTGTCATGAATGGTGCCGCCATCGGCTAGCACTTCTTCGTCCCCCCCCACACTGATCCCCACGTATTTTTCGCCCAGTAGCCCGGCGGTCAGAATCGAGGCGGTCGAATCGATGGGCAGGTTGTTCACGTCGCCGTCCACCTCCATGGTCACGCGCCCGGTGTAGCTGTCACGATCCAGATCGATGGCGGTGACCTTACCGATGGTAACCCCGGCCATGGTGACCTTGGCGCGCACGGTCAGACCAGCGATGTTGTCGAAATGGGCATAGACCCGATAGGTATTCTCACCCGTCACCACGGTCAGACCACTGACGCGAAGCGCCAGCAGCAGCAGGGCCAGCAGGCCTGCGAGCAGAAACAGGCCGACACCAATCTCCAGCGTGCGGTTTTGCATCAGAAATCTCCAAACATCAAAGCGGTCAAAATAAAGTCCAGCCCCAGCACGGCCAGCGACGCGTAGACCACGGTGCGCGTGGTCGCCCGGCTGATGCCTTCAGAGGTCGGCTCACAGTCATAACCCTGGAATACCGCGATCCAGGTCACGACAAACGCGAAGACCAGGCTCTTGATCAGCCCGTTAAGCACGTCTTCGCGAAAGGAAACACTGCTCTGCATATTGGCCCAGAACGAGCCTTCGTAAACGCCCAGCCACTCCACGGCAACCATGGCGCCGCCCCAGATGCCCACCACGCTGAAGATCATCGCCAGCAACGGCATCGAGATGAATCCAGCCCACAGGCGCGGCGCAACGATGTACTTGAGCGGATCGACACCAATCATCGCCAGGCTCGACAACTGCTCGGTGGACTTCATATTGCCAATCTCCGCAGTCAGCGCAGAACCTGCGCGCCCGGCGAATAGCAGTGCGGTGACCACCGGCCCCAATTCCCGCAGCAGGGTCAGGGCGACCATCTGTCCGACCGCCTGTTCGGAGCCATATTTGGCCAGAATGCTGAACCCCTGCAGCGACAACACCATGCCGATAAACACACCCGACACAACGATAATCGCCAGGGACATGACGCCGATCGAATACAGCTGCTTAACCAGCAGCTGCAAGGCGTTACCCGAGGTACCGCGCCCGAACAGCGCGCGTACCAGAAAAATACACGAGCGCCCCAGCGTAGCGAGCACATCGATACCGGCACGCCCAAACAGGCGCAGCCGCTCGAGCGGAGATTGCTTGCGCATCAGCGCCCCCCCAGTAAATCTTCGCGGTAATTTGCCGCCGGAAAGTGAAACGGCACCGGTCCATCCGGTGTGCCCTTCATAAACTGACGAATACGCGGATTATCCGAGTTCATCAGTTCCTCTGGCGTGCCCTGCCCCAGCACCTGCGTATCCCCCACCACATAGAGGTAATCGGCAATGCTGGCGGTCTCGGCCAGGTCGTGTGACACCACGATGCTGGTAATGCCCAGGGCATCGGTCAGCAGACGAATCAGACGCACCAGCACGCCCATGGCAATCGGGTCCTGCCCGACGAAAGGCTCGTCATAAATCAGAATCTGCGGGTCCAGGGCGATCGCCCGGGCCAGCGCCACCCGCCGTTTCATGCCCCCCGACAGTTCATCGGGCATCAAATCCACTGCACCGCGCAGGCCTACGGCCTGCAGCTTCATCAGCACGATGTCGCGAATCATCTCTTCGGGCAGCTTGGTGTGCACCCGCAACGGAAAGGCGACGTTCTCGAACACGTCCAGATCAGTGAACAGCGCGCCACTCTGGAACAGCACGCCCATCTGCTTGCGCATGTCGAACAGTTCGCTACGCGACAGCTGCGGCAGATTCTGCCCGTTGACCCAGACTTCACCCTGCGACGGCTTGAGCTCAGCACCGATCAGACGCAGCAACGTGGTCTTGCCACAACCAGAAGGCCCCATGATGCCGGTGACCTTGCCGCGCGGCAGGCGAATGTCTATATCGTTGAATATGGCCCGGTCGCCGCGCTTGAAGCTCACGCCTTTCAGCTCGACCGCGTACTCGTTCCCGGCACTCATCTGGACTCCTTGCGTACCTACTCCGTTACAGACGCACGTCCTCGCAGACAGGACACGGTGCCCGTCGGAGAGGGCCGAAAATGGCCGGGCACTATACCATCGCCGAAAGATCGCACCCAAGATGGAACATTTGCTTACGAGACATGTTCGAAGCGTTCAGCTGCCGTTCAGCCAAGCTCCTGAAATTTACGGCCAAAAGATTGGTGAGTGAGCCGTTCCGCCTTTACGGCTATAATCGCGCCTTTTATGCAGGCCAACGACGACGCCATGACCCAGACCAGCGATCTGATCCACTCCGCCCAACGCACCATCCGCCTGGAAATGGAGGCTGTCGAAGAGCTGCTACAGCGCATCGACGCCAATTTCGTGCGGGCCTGCGAGCTGATCCTCACCAGCAAGGGTCGCGTAGTGGTAGTAGGCATGGGCAAGTCCGGGCACATTGGCAACAAGATCGCCGCCACCCTGGCCAGCACCGGCACTACGGCTTTTTTCGTTCATCCAGCCGAAGCCAGCCATGGCGACATGGGCATGATTACCCGCGATGACGTCGTGCTGGCGCTGTCCAACTCCGGCTCTACCGCTGAAATCGTCACCCTGCTACCACTGATCAAACGCCTGGGCATCACCCTGATCAGCATGACCGGCAACCCCGACTCGCCCCTGGCCAAGGCTGCGGAAGTCAACCTGGATGCCCGGGTTAGTCAGGAAGCCTGCCCACTGAATCTGGCGCCCACCTCATCGACCACCGCTTCGCTGGTACTCGGCGACGCGCTGGCCATCGCCCTGCTAGAGGCCCGCGGCTTCACCGCCGAAGATTTCGCCTTCTCCCACCCAGGCGGCGCCCTTGGGCGACGCCTGCTGCTCAAGGTGGAGAACGTCATGCACGCCGGCGCCAGCCTGCCCAGCGTGCAGCGCGGCACTTCGCTGCGTGATGCCCTGTTGGAAATGACCCAGAAAGGCCTAGGGATGACCGTGGTACTCGAAGCGGATGGCAGCCTGGCTGGCATCTTCACGGACGGTGACCTGCGCCGCACCCTGGACCGCGATATAGATGTGCGCAGCGCGCGCATCGACGACGTCATGACCCCGAACGGCAAGACCGCTCGCCCCGAGATGCTCGCCGCTGAAGCCCTGAAGATCATGGAAGACCACAAGATCAGCTCACTGGTGGTCATCGACGACGAGCAGCGCCCCATCGGCGCCTTCAACCTTGGCGACCTGCTGCGCGCCGGAGTGATGTAATGAACCAAGAACTCACACAACGCGCCAAGGGCATCAAGCTGGCCATCTTCGATGTCGATGGCGTACTGACCGACGGCAAGCTTTACTTTCTGGTCGATGGTAGCGAATTCAAGACCTTCAATACCCTGGACGGCCACGGCATCAAGATGCTTATCGCCTCTGGGGTCGCAACTGCAATCATCAGTGGACGCAAGACCCCAGTGGTCGAGCGCCGTGCCCAGAACCTGGGCATCGCGCACCTCTATCAGGGCCGCGAAGACAAGCTGGTGGTCCTCGACGAACTACTGGCGGAACTGGGCCTGAACTACGATCAGGTCGCCTACCTGGGTGACGACCTGCCCGACCTGCCAGTGATCCGCCGTGTCGGCCTGGGTATGGCCGTGGCGAGCGCCGACGGTTTCGTGCGCAGCAACGCCCACGGTGTCACCCAGGCGCGCGGTGGCGAAGGCGCTGCACGTGAGTTTTGCGAGCTGATCATGCGCGCTCAGGGCACGCTGGAAGCGGCCCAGACCGCCTACCTCTAGGGTTGATACATATATGCTGCGCAAACTGCTGACCCCCACACTGTTCATCCTCGCGGCCGCCCTCGTGGCAGCGCTCGGCTACTGGAACATCAACCCGGACAGCTTCTTCGAGCGCCCGGCCACGGCCAGCAGCGAGAACGATATCGACTTCTATGCCGAGAATGCCCGCACCCTGCAATACCAGGCCGATGGCAAGCTGGAATACGAAATGACCGCTGAGCGGGTTGAACACCTCAACAGCAGCGACACCACCCTGATGACCCAGCCACGCATGGACCTTTACCGCGGCACCGAATTGCCCTGGAAAGTCAGCAGTTCGCGTGGCGAAGTCGGGCCTGGCGGTGACGAAGTCGAGCTGATCGACCAGGTCCGCGTCGAACGCACCGACGCCAAGGGCCGCCCAACGCTCCTCACGACCAGTCGCCTGACGGTATTCCCGCAGAAGGAATATGCGCAGACCCAGCAAGCCGTTAGAATCGACGCGGCCAACGGGGTGACCACGGCACAAGGAATGAAAGCGTATTTGAATGACGGCAGGATGCTCCTGCTGTCCAACGTAAGAGGCCAGCATGAGGTTCGTTAAAACCTTCCCCCTTCTGCTCAGCTTGAGCGCGGCGCTCGGAAGCGCCAGTGCCTGGGCACTGCCTTCTGATCGCGAGCAACCGATTCGTGTCCAGGCCGACAGCGCTGAACTCGACGACAAGCAAGGCGTAGCGGTCTACCGTGGCGACGTGGTGATCACCCAGGGAACCCTGAAGATCACCGGCGACACCGTGACCATCACACAGAATGCCCAGGGCGACATCGAGGTCTTCACTTCGGTCGGCAAACCGGCTTACTACGAGCAGAAACCGGCCGTGGACAAGCAGATCGTCAAGGCTTATGGCCTGACCATCCAGTACTTTGCCGCTAACGAACGTATTGTACTGATCGACCAGGCGAAGGTCGTTCAGGAAGGCAATACCTTCGAAGGTGAGAAGATCGTCTATGACACCCAGCGCCAGATCGTCAACGCCGGGCGCGCCACAGGCAATAGCGTCACCACACCGCGTCCGCGCATCGACATGGTGATCCAGCCGAAAAACAAACCCGCGACCCAGGCACCTCAGTAATGGCAACCTTGAAAGCTCAGCATCTGGCCAAGAGCTACAAAGGCCGCCAAGTTGTCCGTGACGTCAGCCTGAGCATCGACAGCGGGCAGATCGTCGGCCTGCTCGGTCCCAACGGCGCTGGCAAGACCACCTGCTTTTACATGATCGTCGGCCTGGTGCAGGCCGACCAGGGCCGCGTACTGATCGACGATCTCGACGTCAGCCACCAGCCCATGCATGGCCGCGCCCGCGCGGGTATCGGCTATCTACCGCAAGAAGCCTCGATCTTCCGCAAGCTCAGCGTGGCCGACAACATCATGGCCATTCTCGAGACCCGCAAGGAACTCGACAGCGCGGCGCGCCACAAGGAACTGGAAAACCTCCTGCAGGAGTTCCACGTTACCCATATCCGCGACACGCTCGGCATGAGCCTGTCCGGCGGTGAGCGACGCCGCGTGGAAATTGCCCGCGCCCTGGCCACATCACCCAAGTTCATCCTGCTCGACGAACCCTTCGCCGGGGTCGACCCGATTTCCGTCGGCGACATCAAGCAGATCATCCATCACCTCAAGGCCAAAGGTATCGGTGTACTGATCACCGACCACAACGTCCGAGAAACCCTCGACATCTGCGAAACGGCGTACATCGTCAGCGATGGTCAACTGATCGCCGAAGGCAGTGCTGAGGCCATTCTGGCCAACCAATTGGTCAAGGACGTCTACCTGGGGCACGAGTTCCGCCTCTGAATGCGACTTTTTCGCGGCGTGATGGCTGCCAGCCCTAGGCAAACCGCTCGCTTTCAGGCATATAATTTGCTTCCTAGTGGCGCTTCGGCGCCCTGTAGTGGATTGCGCTCAGACGCCGGTAAATAAGGTCTGCAATGAAACCATCGCTAGTCCTGAAAATGGGCCAGCAGCTGACGATGACACCTCAGCTGCAACAGGCCATACGCTTGCTCCAATTGTCGACCCTGGACCTGCAACAGGAAATCCAGGAGGCATTGGAGTCCAATCCTATGCTCGAACGCCAGGAAGACGGCGAAGACTTCGATAACTCCGACCCCCTCGCCGACGGTGCCGAAAGCCCCACGCCAACAGCTGAGCAGGAGCCGCAGTACCAGGACACCAGCTTCCAGGAGACCGCGCAGACCGTCGATAACCTGGAAGACGGCGAGTGGAACGAGCGCATTCCTAACGAGTTGCCGGTCGACACCGCCTGGGAAGACGTCTACCAGACCAGCGCCAGCAGCCTGCCGAGCAACGATGACGACGAGTGGGACTTCACCACCCGCACCTCCGCCGGCGAGAGCCTGCAGAGCCATCTGCTGTGGCAACTCAACCTGGCACCGATGTCCGACAAGGACCGCCTGATCGCCGTCACCCTGATCGACTGCATCAACCAGCAAGGCTACCTTGAGGAAACCCTCGAAGAAGTCACCGAGGCCTTCGACCCGGAGCTGGACATCGAAATCGATGAAGTCGAAGCGGTGCTGCACCGCATTCAGCAATTCGAGCCTGCCGGTATTGCCGCCCGTGACCTGCGCGAATGCCTGCTGCTGCAGCTGCGTCAGCTGCCCGCACGCACGCCCTGGCTGGCAGAAGCCCAGCGCCTGGCCAGTGACTACCTCGACCTGCTCGGTGGCCGCGACTACAGCCAGCTGATGCGCCGCATGAAGCTCAAGGAAGACGAGCTCAAGCACGTCATCGACCTGATCCAGAGCCTCAACCCACGGCCGGGCTCACAGATCGAATCCAGCGAGCCGGAATACGTCGTACCCGACGTAATCGTGCGCAAACACAACGATCGCTGGCTGGTCGAGCTCAACCAGGACGCCATGCCGCGTCTGCGCGTCAATGCGCAGTACGCCGGCTTCGTCAAACGCGCCGACTCCAGCGCCGACAACACCTTCATGCGCAACCAACTGCAAGAAGCGCGCTGGTTCATCAAAAGCCTGCAAAGCCGTAACGAAACACTGATGAAAGTCGCCACGCAAATCGTCGAACATCAGCGCGGCTTCCTCGACTACGGCGACGAGGCGATGAAGCCCCTAGTGTTGCATGACATTGCCGAAGCCGTAGGTATGCACGAGTCGACCATCTCTCGGGTGACCACCCAGAAATTCATGCACACCCCGCGTGGCATCTACGAGTTGAAGTACTTCTTCTCCAGCCATGTCAGCACCTCCGAAGGCGGCGAATGCTCGTCCACGGCGATCCGCGCGATCATCAAGAAACTGGTCGCTGCGGAAAATGCAAAAAAGCCGTTGAGTGACAGCAAGATCGCTGGTTTACTGGAGGCACAGGGCATACAAGTGGCCCGTCGCACAGTCGCCAAGTACCGCGAATCGCTCGGCATAGCGCCCTCCAGCGAACGCAAGCGACTGATGTAGCACGGCACGACAGGAGGACTCGCGCAACACGGCTCGAAACACACCTGACGCTTTGTCATCCCTGCCCCGCCTCAAGGGTGCGGTCGATAACAGGCTCAGGTCGCTTCTACCAGAGTCTTCCCGGCCCACAGTGTTCCGGCGGCCGGCACTTCAAGCCGGCCTCTTACACGCGGCAACAAGGAGAAAGCGGTATGCAAGTCAACATCAGTGGACACCAACTGGATGTGACCGACGCCCTGCGCGACTATATCGACGAGAAACTGGGTCGATTGCAGCGCCACTTCGACAAGATCACCAACGTGCAGGTCATCATGGAGGTCGAGAAGCTCAAACAGAAAATCGAAGCCACGTTGCATATTGCCGGCGGTGAAATCGTCGCCAATGCCGAACATGAAGACATGTACGCCGCCATCGACCTACTGACCGACAAACTCGACCGACAACTCATCAAGCACAAGGAAAAGCAGCTCGACCGTCAGCAAGGCGCTATGGCCCGCTGACCTCGCTCACCTCCTATGATCCGACTTGAACATATCCTGACCCCCGGCCGTTCCCTGGTGAACGTGCCGGGCGGCAGCAAAAAACGTGTACTCGAACAGATAGCTAACCTGATCGCGCGTGAACTGCCCGATCTGGATGGCCAAGATATCTTCGAAAGCCTGATTGCCCGCGAAAAGCTTGGCTCGACCGGTTTCGGCAATGGCATCGCCATTCCGCACTGCCGGCTGACCGGCTGCTCAGCGCCCATCAGTGCTTTATTACGCCTGGATGCCGCCGTCGACTTCGATGCCATCGACGGGGCTCCGGTCGACCTGCTGTTCGTCCTGCTGGTACCTGAAGCAGCAACCGACGAGCACCTCGAACTGCTGCGCCAGATTGCCAGCATGCTCGACCGTGAAGATGTGCGCGAGCGCCTGCGCAGCGCGCCTGATAGCGCGGCGCTGTACCAGGTCGTCGTGGACGTACAAAGCAGCTATTAGAGACCGTTGTCCATGCGCTTGATCATCGTCAGCGGTCGCTCCGGCTCCGGCAAAAGTACCGCCCTCGATGTGCTTGAGGACAACGGCTTCTATTGCATCGACAACCTCCCGGCAGGCTTGCTGCCGGAGCTGGCCGAACGCGCCCTGCTGCATACCGAGCTCTTGCACCCGCAGGTAGCGGTATCTATCGATGCGCGCAACCTGCCCAGCCAGCTCAAGCGCTTCCCTGAACTGCTCGATGAGGTTCGCGCACGCAATATTCGCTGCGACGTGCTCTACCTAGATGCGGACGAGGAGACCCTGCTCAAGCGCTTCTCCGAAACCCGTCGGCGCCATCCGTTGACCAACGAAAATCGCTCGCTGGCTGAAGCCATCGCCGATGAGAGCCTGTTGCTTGGGCCGATCATCGACCTGGCTGACCTGAAGATCGACACCACGCACCTGAATCTCTATCAGTTGCGCGACAGCATCAAGTTTCGCCTGCTCAATCAGCCCGAGCCTGGCACGGCTTTTCTCGTCGAATCCTTCGGCTTCAAGCGTGGCATGCCGGTGGATGCCGACCTGGTATTCGATGTGCGCTGCCTGCCCAACCCCTACTGGAAACCTGAACTGCGCGACTTCTCCGGACTGGATCAGCCGGTAATCGACTACCTCGCCGCGCAACCCGAAGCCGACGAGATGTACCAGGATATCTTCGCCTATCTGAGCAAATGGCTACCGCGCTTTGCCGCCAGCAATCGCGCCTACGTCACCGTGGCAATTGGCTGCACGGGCGGCCATCACCGTTCGGTATACCTGGCCAGCCGCCTCGGCGAGGCACTCAAACCCCTCCTGAAGAACGTTCAGGTTCGCCACCGCGACCTCAGCTAAGGACCTGCGATGCCGACCTGCGAAACCACCATCATCAACAAGCTGGGCCTGCATGCGCGGGCCGCGGCGAAGTTCGTTGGCGTGGCCAACCAGTTCCCCTGCCAGGTGAAGGTTGGCCGCAGCGCCGACAGCCTGGTCGACGGTAAAAGCATCATGGCAGTCATGATGCTCGCCGCCGGCAAGGGCACCACTGTGCACCTGCACACCGAAGGCGAGCAGCATGAAGAGGCGCTGCAAGCACTGCTCACACTGATCGGCAACTACTTCGACGAAGGCGAATAACGCGAAACACCTCTGCTCCGCGCGGCCTCAGACCAGCGCGGTATCGAGCACCATCATCAGGCAGAAGCCTACCAGCAGCCCAAGACCTGCAACGCCTTCGTAGCCGCGCGCGCGCGATGCCGGGATGATCTCGCTTAGCACGACGAACAGCATCGCCCCTGCGGCCAGTGACAAGCCCCAGGGCAACAGCGGTGTTGCCACCCCCACCAGCCAGGCACAGAGCACCGCAAATACAGGCTCGACCAGCCCGGATGCGATACCGAACGCCAGCGCATGCCAGCGCGACAGCCCTGCCGCGGCCAGCGCCAATGCCACAACCAGCCCCTCCGGAACATCCTGCAGCGCGATCCCCAGCGCCAAGCCTTGCGCTTCTGCCAACTGCGCGCCCGCAGCAACCCCGACGGCCATGCCTTCGGGAATATTGTGCAGAACAATCGCTAGCACAAACAGCAAGACGCCGAGATCGACTCTGGGCGGCTGGACCGAGGCAGCCCGCGCCATGCGCTGCCCCACCCAGAACAGTCCACCAGCCCCCAGCACCACCCCCAGACTGACCAGCAAGCCACCAGCCCAGGCATTCAGCCCTTGCTGTTGTGCTGCCTGCAGCGCCGGCAGCAACAGAGAGAACATGCTCGCCGCCAGCATCACCCCGCCCCCAAAGCCCAACAGCGTATCCATCAGGCGCGCCGACACGCTGCGCATAAACAACACCGGCAACGCCCCCAACGCAGTCCCCAGCGCGCACAGCAAACCACCTTGCAGGGCATGCCAGATGGGCGTCGGCAGGCTCGCCTGTAAGCTCACCCAGGCCTGCTGAGCCAGCAACAGGCTGCCACCCAGCATGACGCAGCCTCCCACGAAGTAGCGCCAGGCACGGAGGTTGAACGCCAGCAAATTCTGTTCGCGCATGCAGGCGCCTCAGGCGCTGAGCGCGTCGTGGTAACGACGGCTCACTTCAGCCCAGTCGACCACGTTATAGAAAGCCGCGATGTACTCCGGCCGACGGTTCTGATAGCGCAGGTAATAGGCGTGCTCCCACACATCGAGACCCAGAACCGGGGTCAATCCGTTCATCAGTGGGCTGTCCTGATTGCCCGTGCTGTGCACCACCAGAGTCTTGTCGACAGTCACACTGAGCCAGGCCCAGCCACTGCCAAAACGGCTCAGCGCGGCCTGGGTAAACGCCGCTTTGAACGCCTCGAACCCGCCCAGTTGAGTGTCGATGGCTGCTCTCAGCTCAGCCTCCGGTTCGCCGCCGCCCGTGGGGCTCATCACCGTCCAGAACAGTGAGTGGTTGGCGTGTCCACCGCCATTATTGATCACCGCCGCACGCATAGCCTCCGGCAGCTCCTGCAGGCGTGTGAGCAGCGTCTCGACCGGCAGCTCAGCCAGTGCATGACCACTGAGTGCCGCATTGAGATTATTGACGTAGGCCTGATGGTGCTTGCTGTGGTGGATCTCCATGGTCTGCGCATCGACATGGGGCTCCAGGGCAGCGTAGGCATACGGCAAGGGTGGCAAGGTATGGGGCACGGTGAACTCCTCAGTGATAGGTCGGTTGTACTGGCAATGAAAGGGGCGCACCGCGGTTAAGCGCGACAGGCGATGCGGGACGGCCATACTCGGCGCTTACCTGCAAGAGGCGCAGGTAGCTGTGGTTGCTGTGACGTAGCGCGGCATCGCGCAGGCCGGCACTGAGGTGCTCATCGGCCATGGCCCGCAACAGGTACTCGTGGCAGGCACGCAGGTGCGCGATGGCGGCATCCGGGCGCTGCAGTTGCAGGTGCAGATCGGCCAGGTTGTGCTGCGACACAACCAGCGCTGCGACAGCCGCATCAGCATCGGGCCAGCGGTCGAAGAGCACCTGGGCCAACGCCAAGGCCTGCAGGTATTGCTCGCGGGCATCGACCCAGGCGCCTTCGGCAAAGTAACGATTACCAATTTGCATGGTGCGTTTCCAGTGCTCCATCAGACTCACCTCCTCGCCCTCACGGGCTGTCGTGAATGCGGTGTGCGGGCCGCTCAAACGCCGCCAGAAGTCAGGCGCAGTGGATCGAGCATCCGCTGCAACTCATCGCGACTCAGCTCGGTCTGCTCCAGCGCCACCTCGATAATCGGCCGGCCTTCGCGGTACGCCTGCTTGGCGATTTCTGCCGCTTTCAGGTAGCCAATCCGTGCATTGAGCGCGGTCACCAAGATCGGGTTGCGCGCCAGCGCCTCTTCCAGCCGTGGGCCATTGACCTTGAAGCCGGCGATGGCGCGGTCAGCCAGCAGGCGGCTGACATTGCTCAGCAACTGAATGCTGCCGAGCAGGTTGTGGGCGATCACCGGTAACATGACATTCAGCTCGAAATTGCCCGACTGCCCCGCCACGGCTATGGTCGCGTCGTTGCCGATCACCTGGGCGGCGACCATGGCGGTGGCCTCCGGGATGACTGGGTTGACCTTGCCGGGCATGATCGACGAGCCCGGCTGCAGCGCCTCCAGCTCGATCTCCGCCAACCCGGCCAAAGGCCCGGAATTCATCCAGCGCAGGTCGTTGGCGATCTTCATCAGCGACACCGCGCAGGTCTTCAACTGACCGGACAGCGCCACTGCCGTGTCCTGGGAACCGATCAGGGCGAACAGATTGCGCCCGGGGGTGAAGGACTGGCCGGTCAGCCGGTTCAGCTCGACGCAGAAACATTCGGCGAAGCGCACATGGGCGTTAACCCCGGTACCGACCGCCGTGCCGCCCTGGGCAAGCGCCTGCAAAGCCGGGCGCATGGCGTGCAGCAGTTCGATATTGGCCTGGATCTGCTGCGCCCAGCCATCGAGCACCTGACTCATGCGCACCGGCATGGCATCCATCAGGTGAGTACGTCCGGTCTTGACGAAACCCTGAACGGCCAGGGACTTGTCGCACAGCACCGTCAGCAGGTGGCCGAGTGCCGGCAGCAGCCGCTCGTTGAGCTCCATCAGGGCGCTGACATGAATACAGGTGGGGATGATGTCGTTGCTGCTTTGCCCGCAATTGACATGATCGTTGGGGCTGACCGGCTCACCGAGGATGCGCGTGGCCAGGCTGGCGATCACTTCATTGGCGTTCATATTGGTGCTGGTGCCGGAGCCGGTCTGGAATACATCCACCGGGAAGTGCGCCATGAAATCGCCTGCGAGCAACTCGCGACAGGCCGCCACAATCGCCTCGCCCTGGGCCGGCTGTAGCTGCTCGAGGTCAACGTTGGCCTGGGCAGCGGTAGCCTTGGCCAGAATCAGTGCGCGAATAAAGGCGCTCGGCATCAGCAGACCAGACACAGGGAAGTTGTTCACCGCCCGCTGCGTCTGGGCGCCGTAGAGGGCGTCGGCAGGCACGGCCAGTTCGCCCATGCTGTCGCGTTCGATGCGGGTCTCGCGGGTCATGTCACGCATAGGGATTACCCTCCGCCAGTTCGCTAAGGGACAGCGAAGGTCGCATCGGCAGAGTCGCCAGGCGATTACGCAAGTGATTGAGCCGCGCCTGTTGCTCGCGGCTGTGCGCCAGGTGCTGCAACACATAGAGCGCGCGGTAACTTTGGTCCAGACACTGGCTGCGCCAATGCCAGGGCAGGCCGGCATCACTGGCGGTATCGAGCAACAGGCCCAGGGTACTGCTGGCCATGCGCCAGGGGCACAGCTGACCGCGTTCGATCAGTTGCCGGCCCATGGCCCAGTGCAGCTCCAGCAGACGAGGCTCATCCGGCCAGAGCGCGCAGCGAATGCGAAAGCCTTGCCAGGACCAGCACTCCAGACAACCCATATGAGGTGAACCCGAATCCATGCCGGCCTCCGTAATTAATATCGATTAACTTGCGTTAACGATAATCAATATCAAATAGAGACGTAAAGGACTTTATGACGACTGGGCGCTTGGGGCTTCGCGGATGGGCTAAAGCGGACGCCAGCCAGGGCGAGCCGGCAAGGCAGAGAAAAGGCAGCCTGAGGCTGCCTGTAACCGGGGAGAAACACAGCTACAGCGGTAGCAAGAGGCTATGTGGGGGGACCAGACGGCGTTCCGTTTTACCCGCGACGGTTGCAGTGTCTCCACGATCAATCGCGAATAAATTCGCTCCTACACAAGCCCAATCAGGCCGCAACAATCGACTGGACACACCCCCTAGTATGGAGAGAGGCCGCGCTCGACTCTCTCGCCCTACAAGCCTCAACTGCCCGCTACGGTCATCCGCTCGATCAGTACCGAGCCCGTGCGGATAGTGCTGCGCAGCTCCAGATCACTGCCCACGGCAACAATCTGGCGGAACATGTCGCGCATGTTGCCGGCGATGGTGACTTCCTGCACCGGGAACTGGATTTCGCCATTCTCCACCCAGTAACCGCCGGCACCACGGGAGTAGTCGCCGGTGACCATATTCAACCCCTGCCCCATCAGCTCGGTGACCAGCAAACCGCGGCCCATACGGCGGATCAGCGCCGCCTGGTCTTCTTCGCCATGGCTGACAAACAGGTTGTGCACGCCGCCAGTGTTGGCGGTACTGGGCAGCCCCAGCTTGCGCCCGGAATAGGTGCCCAGCACGTAGGAGAGCAACTCGCCGCGCTCGACAAATGATTTCGCGTAGGTCGCCAGGCCATCGCCATCGAACGAGGCGCTGCCCAATGCACGTGGGATATGCGGGCGCTCATCGAGGCTCAGCCATTCGGGGAACAACTGTTGCCCGAGGGTGCCTTCCAGAAACGATGACTTGCGGTACAGGTTGCCGCCCGAGATCGCCCCAAGAAAACTGCTGAACAACCCGGTGGCCAGCTCGGCGGCAAACAGCACCGGCACCTCGCAGGTCGGCACCGGGCGCGCACCCAGCCGGCTGACCGCCCGCAGCGCGGCGCGCTGGCCGATCCCGGTAGCATCCGCCAGGCGCTCGCCCTGACGGTTGACGTCATACCAGTAGTCACGCTGCATCTGCCCGTCGGCCTCGGCGATCATCACGCAACTCAGGCTGTGCCGCGTGCTCGCATAACCGCCGATAAAACCGTGGCTGTTGCCGTAGACCCGGCAACCCTGATGGGTGCTCAGCGTAGTGCCGTCGGCATTGCGGATGCGCGCATCGGTGTCGAAGGCCGCTGCTTCGCAGGCCAGCGCCTGCTCGATGGCCTGCTCGGGGGTGATCGCCCAGGGGTGATAGAGGTCCAGCGACGGCAGTTCACGGGCCATCAGCGCGGCATCGGCGAGACCGGCGCTTTCATCCTCGGAGGCATGTCGGGCAATTGCCAACGCCGCCGCAACCGTCTCACGAATCGCTGCGTCACCGGTTGCCGAGGTGCTCGCCGAACCCTTGCGCTGGCCCAGGTACAGGGTGATGCCGAAGCCCTGGTCGCGGTTGAACTCGACGGTTTCCACTTCGCGCTGACGCACCGAAGTCGACAGGCCCTGCTCCAGCGACACCGCCACTTCACAGGCACTGGCGCCCTGGCGCCGCGCTTCGTCGATAATCTGCTCGACCTGAGCCTGCAAGGCGGGCAGCGCCTGGGGGCCGATCACATCTGTTGCACTCATAACCACTCCGATTCTGCACATAACCACCGGCGGCACACGTGGCGCCGCCGGCATTCGATTCGTCCTGCAGCTTGAAGCTTGCGGCTTGAAGCTGCCCCTACTGCTATCATGACGACGTTTTCCATTGGACCGTCCCCATGTCTGAATACCTCGATGACTTCTCCGGCGAGAAGAGCAAAACCCAGATCAAGCGCGAGCTGCACGCGCTACAGGATCTCGGCCAGCGCCTGACCAGCCTGAAGCCTGACCTGCTGAACAAACTGCCCCTCACCGACGGCCTGCGCCGGGCCCTGGAAGAGGCACCCAAACACACCGCCAACGCGGCCAAGAAGCGCCACGTCCAATTTATTGGCCGGCTGATGCGCGACCAGGACGTCGAGGCCATCCTCACCCTGCTCGACCAGGTCGACGCCTCCACCCGTCAATACAACGAACGCTTCCATAACCTTGAGCGCTGGCGCGACCGCCTGATCAATGGCGATGACGCCACCCTCGAGGCCTTTGTCGGCGACTATCCCGACGCCGACCGCCAGCACCTGCGCCAACTGATCCGCCAGGCCCAGCATGAAGCGGCGCAGAACAAGGCGCCGGCTGCCTCGCGCAAACTGTTCAAATACATCCGCGAACTGGACGAGACGCAGCGCGGGTTACGCTAGATCGCTGCAGTGCCAAGGCTGGAGCCCTACGGTTCCAGCCAGCTAAGCCCTCCGTCGCCTCGCTGCAACCTAGTGTCACGACACACATACATAATTGGTCGCTATCTGTAGGAGCGAAGGGGGCGCCTAGCCTTTATTCGCGATAATCCTTGAAAGCGCTGAAAGCATCGCGGCTAAAGCCCCTCCCACGGAACCTGGCATTGACCGACATTTGATTCGTCTCGCGACACTAGGCGCAATACAGCCAGTACACAAAACCGCCAAGCACTACAGCCACAATTTCTACGAATCCCAGAGTGCTCAGCCAGCGCACACTGCGCACAGTCTTGCGTGGGCGAACCCGACCAAATGTCACAGCAATGACCGTCCAGCGACCCAGCAAATAACACAGCCAATCAAAAAACCAGTCAGCTAACGCACCCAGCAGTTCATCCAAATTCTCAGCTCCCCGTCCCGCCCACGGTGATCGCATCGATCTTCAACGTCGGCTGGCCAACGCCGACCGGCACCGACTGGCCGTCCTTGCCGCAGGTGCCGACGCCGCTGTCCAGGGCCAGGTCGTTACCGACCATCGACACTTTGCTCATGGCCTCCGGGCCGTTGCCGATCAGGGTTGCGCCCTTGACCGGAGCGGTGATCTTGCCGTCTTCGATCAGGTAGGCCTCGCTGGTGGAGAAGACGAACTTGCCGCTGGTGATGTCGACCTGACCACCGCCGAGGTTGGCGCAGTAGATGCCTTTTTTCACCGACCGGATGATTTCTTCCGGGTCGCTCTCGCCGGCCAGCATGTAGGTGTTGGTCATGCGCGGCATCGGCAGGTGCGCGTAGGATTCGCGGCGGCCATTACCGGTGGGTGCCACGCCCATCAGGCGGGCGTTGAGCTTGTCCTGCATATAGCCCTTGAGGATGCCGTTCTCGATCAGCGTGGTGCACTGGGTCTGGGTACCCTCGTCGTCCATGCTCAGCGAGCCGCGGCGCTCGGCCAGGGTGCCGTCGTCGACGATGGTGCAGAGTTTGGATGCCACTTGCTGGCCGACCTTGCCGCTGTAATTGGAGCTGCCCTTGCGGTTGAAGTCGCCTTCCAGGCCGTGGCCAACTGCCTCGTGCAACAACACTCCGGACCAGCCGGCGCCCATTACCACCGGGAAGGTACCCGCCGGCGCGGCGATGGCTTCCAGATTGACCAGCGCCTGGCGCAGCGCCTCACGGGCGTAGCCCATGGCGCGGTCTTCGTTCATGAAATAGCGGTAATCGGTACGCCCACCGCCGCCGTGCCCGCCGCGCTCGCGCCGGCCGTTCTGCTCAACGATCACGCTGACGTTGAAGCGCACCAGCGGGCGAATATCCGCGCCCAGGCTGCCATCGGTGGCAGCTACCAGAATACGGTCCCAGACCCCGGCCAGGCTGACGGTGACCTGCTTGATGCGCGGGTCGAGGGCGCGGGTGGCCTGGTCGACCTGCTTGAGCAGCTCGACCTTCTGCGCCCGGTCAATTACATCCAGCGGGTTACCGGGCGCGTACAACGCCGTTACCTGCGGGGTGCTGAAGGCCTGCACGCGGCCTTCCTGACCAGCCCGGGCAATCGAGCGCGCGGCACGGGCGGCCTGGCTCAGGGCTTCGGCGGTGATCGCATTGCTGTAGGCGAAACCGGTCTTTTCCCCGGATTGCGCACGCACACCAACCCCTTGATCGAGGTTGAAACTGCCTTCTTTGACGATGCCATCTTCCAGCACCCAGGATTCCGACACCTGGCTCTGGAAATACAGGTCGGCGGCATCGATGCCCGGCCCGGCCAATTCGCCGAGTACCCCGGACAGTTGTTCGATGGCCAAGCCACCGGGTGCCAGCAGGTGTTCACTGACGGACAACAGCATCTCGCTCATAACTACTCCAAACCTGGCAGCCGCGGTTCGGCCGCTGCAAAAAATCGTTTATGTCGAATCACCGGCATGCGCTGGCGCAGCGCGGCCTGCTCGGCGGCGTCCACGGTAGCGAGCAATACGCCCTCGCCTTGGGCGTGCTCGGCCAGCACCCGGCCCCAGGGGTCGACAATCGCACAATGACCAAAGGTCTCACGCCCGCCGGGGTGCACACCACCCTGGGCGGCCGCCAACAGGTAACACTGGGTTTCGATCGCCCGGGCACGGATCAGCACCTGCCAATGGGCTGCGCCAGTCACGGCAGTAAAAGCCGAGGGCGCGCTGATCAGCTCGGCGCCGGCAGCGCGCAACAGTCCATAGAGTTCAGGGAAGCGCAGGTCATAACAGACCGTCAAGCCCAGCCGCCCGACCGGCGTGTCAGCCACCACCACCTGCTCGCCATGGGCGTAGTCATCGGACTCACGGTAGCGGCCGCGGCTGTCCGCCACGTCGACATCGAACAGGTGCAGTTTGTCGTAGCGCGCCGCCGTCTGGCCCTGGTCGTCGATCAACAGCGAACAGGCCCGCACCTTGGCATCAGGCTGTCCCTGGGGCGGCAAGGGCAGCGTGCCGGCGACAATCCACAGGCCCAGCTCACGGGCCGTCTGGCGCAACCAGGGCAGAATCGGCCCCTCGCCAAGCGCTTCGGCACGCCCCAGCGCGGCCAGGTCGCGACGGCCCATGGCGGCGAAATTTTCCGGCAGCACGGCCAGGCGCGCACCGCCGGCTGCGGCCTGTTCGAGGCAGCGGCGGGCGCAGTTCAGGTTCTCGGTGACATCCGTCTGGCTGACCAACTGGATTGCCGCGACCGTCATGCAGGCACCTCGCGCAAGGCCTTATGCAGGCTCACTGGGGCTTCTCGAAAGGTTTGTCAAAGGTGATGTCCGGCTCCTGCAGCGGCCCCCGGACGTTGTACTGCACACTGGCGAAGCGCGCGACCCGATCGCCGAGCAGCTTGTCGACCACGAACAGTGCGCCGCCAATCGCCGGCGCGCCAACGATCAGCGCAGCCAGCGGCAGGTTATTGGTGACGGGCAGGGTGACCAAGGCTTTGGCATCAATACGCTGATCGACCATGTCGAGGGTGCCATTGAGTTCCAGGTTACTCGACGGGCCCGTCAGGGTGATCGGCGTGCGCGTCTGGAAGACCCCGGCATTGGCATCCAGCAAGCCCTTGATACGGTCGTAACTGAGGCCTTTGCCAAACAGGTCGGAGAAGTCCAGGCGCAGACGCCGGCCAATCGAGTTGAAGTTGAGCAAACCAAACACCCGCAGCGCCTGGGCCGAGCCCTGCACCTCGACCAACTGGCCTTTGCGCAAGGCGGCGTCCATGCTGCCGGAGAACCGCTTCAGGCTGACCCAGGCCGGCGAGCCCGGCCAATTGCCATCGACATCCAGGCGGAAGCTTTCACTGGTCACGGTGGGCGCGAAGCCCCAGGCCACCAATACATCCTCCAGGGCCTTGCCCTGCAAACGGCCTTTGTACCAACTGCGGGTCACGCCAGGTGTGCCACGCCAGCCCGCCTCGCCGCCCAACTGCAAGCCTTTGAGGCCGATATCCAGATCGCGGAAGATCACTCCGTCGGCCTGGGGCCGGGCCTTCAGCGACCAGGCGCCGAGAAGCTGCTCACCCTGCATGACCTGGGCGATGCGCAGGTCCAGGGCAGGCACACTGCGCGGGTCGAATTCGGCCAGCGGGTCGGGGGTATCGACGGCTTCGGCATCCGCGCCGCGCACTTCGGCAGCAGGCAGCCGCAGGTAATCGAGGTTGGCAACGATAGGCACGCCATCGGCCTCCGGCAGCTCGATTCGGCCCTTGGCCAAGGCACTCTCGACACCGAGCGACCAGCCTGCCGGTCGCGGCTGCAGATCGACGGCCAGGCCGTCGATCTGAGTACCAAAGCCGATGAAGCGGCCAATGTTCAGTTGCACGGCCTTGAGCAGTTGCTGGGCGTCGCCCCGGTCGACCGAGCGGTAAGGTTCCAGCGCCGTTTGCCAGGTCGACAGGTCCAGCTCGCTCAGACGCCCGCGCACCCACAGCCCGGCCGCGCGCGGCAGAATCGCCGGGCCGTCGCCCAGGCGCAGCTCACCCCGCCCCTCACGAATCCGCCCGGCAGGTGCGGCGAACGCCAGGCTGGCCAGGTTGGCGTAATCGAACCAGTACCCCTGTTCGGCACCAGCAAAGGTCATCCGCCACTCGGCATCACGGCTTTCACCAGCAGCCTTGCCGAACGGGGCCGGCAAGTCGACAGCCAAGCCCTTGAGCGATGACTGCACCCGCAGCTCTTTATTGTTCTGCCCCAGGGTGAGGCGCAGCTGGTAAGGCAGTTGACCGCTCAGCGGCAACGCCTGGCGCACGCCGAGCCACTCGGTCAACGTTGCCAGCGGCAACCGCCCATTGGCGTCCAGGCGGCTAACGGCCTGGCCGTTTCGGCCCTCTGCCACGGCCTTACCCTGTACCTGGGTGCCCAGCAGCTGGGCGCGAATGGCCGGTGCACTGAGACCGCGCGCGGTGTCGTAGCGAAATGCGCCGTGGATATCACTCAACGCCAGCACTGGCTGTGGCAGGTTAAGGCTGGCGCCTTCGGCGGCAAAGTCGACCACCACCGTCGGCGCCAGCCCTTTACGCAGCGGCAGGTCGAGGTCCAGCGCGCCTTGTAGCGCCCCGCTGCCCTGCCAGTCAGCGAAGGTCTGTGCCGTGCCCAAAGGCGCTTGCTGGAGAATCTGCAGGGCGTCCTCGACACTGCTCTGCAACTCGGCGGTCAGGCGTAGATGCGGTGCCTGGCCCGGCGTCACGCTGGGAATGTCCGCGCGGACATCGCTCACGCGACTCTCGAGAATCTGCCCCTCGGGAACCCGCACGCGCACCCCGGAATCTTCGACAAACACCTGTCCGCGCGCTTCGCGCAATACCGGCCAGCCTGGCTGGAATGCCAGTTCGGCGCCTTCAACATCGAAATACAGGCTCAGGCTGCGCGACGCGGCATCCGCGCCCTTGTTCAGCGAGCCCTGGTACTGGAAAAAACCCTGATTGATGCGCCCGCCGCGTATCGCGGTTTGCAGCCACTCGGCCAGGGCTGGGCTGAGCCCGGGCGAGCGCGTCGGCAGGTACTTGGCCGTGTGGGCCGCGTCACCCTCGTGCAGGCCGACGCGCAGGTCCATGTAATCTTCGGCGGCCGGGTCGCGGCGCAGGCGAATCAGGAAATCCCCGGCGATCTCGCCCTCCTCGCCACTCACACGCAGGTAAGGGCTGCGCAGGGTGAAAGCCTCGTCGTCGAGCTGCCAGAGCAACCGGGCATGGGCTTCGGGGTAGCGCCAAGGCTCGGGGAACAGGGTGGTCAGGTGCAGCATGAAGTTGCGCGCATCCAGGCGCAGCTCTCCGCCGGCCAGGTCACCCTGCACGCTGCCACTAATATTTTCCGTTGCGGGCGATGCCTGGTAAGCGGCGAAACCAACCCCCTCCAGGTTTGCGGCAAACTGTAGGCGCTGAGCGTCTTCGCGAGCCGGGCGATAATCCAGCGACAGCCGGGCCACCCGGCCATGGGGATTGAGCGACGCCAACAGCGTGCGGGCTGTCTCCGGCAGCGGTGCCAGAGCCTCGACCAGCGGCACCAACGGTGCGATATCCAACCGATCGACGCCCAAGCTCCAGCGTTCTTCATGAGCGGCGTTATCGCGCTGCTGCACCAGGCCCACGCGCACGTCGCCCCAGCGGGTTTCGCCCTGGCTGAAGGCCAGGTCGTCGACGATAGCTTCAAAGCCCTGGTCGCTACGCTGGAAATGCGCGTTGAACGACAAGTCCTGCAGCGCCACGCCATCACGCTCGGCGTAATGGCCGGCCACCTGCGCGGCATTCAAGCGGGCGCTGACGCGCTGCACCTGGGACTCGGCCCAGGACAACCACAGATCGCCGCCGGCCTGTAGCCGCTCGAGGCGCCAGTCGCGCGTCAGGCTGGCCGGCAGCCACTGCGCCCAATCGCTTTGCGGCAAGCTGACATAGAGTTCGGCTTCTGCCTCGCGCCACCTCTGCGGCTGTAGCCGCGTACGCAGTTGCAGGGCCAGGGGCTGCCCGTCCGGCAGGCGCAGACGACCGTCCAGGCGCTGACTGCGCATGCCGTTGCGCAGGCTCAGGTTGATATAGGTGAGGGTCTGCGCGGGAGCGCCAAAAGGCTCCACGGTAAGCTGGCTGTCGAGCACCGAGACCCGCCCAAGGGCCTGGGCGGCCTCCAGCACGCGCGCGATATCCGGCGGCGCTGCATCATCGCGCTGTGGTAGGCCCTTGAGCTGCCAGGCGCCGGCTTCGTCCTGCAGCAGCGCGAGGCGCACGCCCTCAAGTTCGAGGTTGGCGATACGCGGCTGGCGCGCCAGCACGCTACCCAGCACATCGGGCACCAGGCGCACCTGGTCCAGATGAACCGCCTGTTCGCCCTCGCCCAGCTCGACATCATGGGCGATCAGCAGCGGCGCGAAACCCTGCCAACGCCCCTCCAGACTGCCGATGCGCAGCGGCTGGCCGAGCGCATCACGGGCGCGGGTCTCGACCTCCTGCTGGTACTCGGCGACCAGGGGCACCAACTGCCGGCCCAGGCTCACGTAGAGCGCAGCACAAACCAGCAGCAGGGCACACAACCCCAGCCCCCAACGCAGCGCTGCCGCCAGCACGCGTGCTAGTGCGCTCATACAGTCAGGCCTTGCAGGCGCTCAGGTTCGATCAAAGCAGCACCACGTCGTACTGTTCCTGGGAGTACATGGTTTCCACCTGGAACTTGATGGTGCGGCCGATAAAGGCTTCCAGATCAGCGACGTTCCCCGACTCCTCATCGAGCAGGCGGTCGACCACCTTCTGGTTGGCCAGCACGCGATACCCCAGCGGCTGGTAAGCCCGAGCCTCGCGCAGAATCTCACGGAAGATTTCGTAGCAGGTGGTCTCCGGAGTTTTCAGCTTGCCGCGCCCCTGACAGGCACTGCAAGGCTCGCAAAGCACTTGCTCGAGGCTCTCGCGGGTACGTTTGCGGGTCATCTGCACCAGGCCCAGCTCGGTGATACCGATGATGTTGGTCTTGGCATGGTCGCGTTCGAGCTGTTTCTCCAGGGTACGCAGCACCTGGCGCTGATGCTCCTCATCTTCCATGTCGATGAAGTCGATGATGATGATGCCGCCGAGATTACGTAGGCGCAGCTGACGGGCAATCGCAGTGGCCGCTTCCAGGTTGGTCTTGAAGATGGTTTCTTCGAGCGTGCGATGGCCGACGAAAGCGCCCGTGTTGACGTCGATGGTGCTCATCGCCTCGGCCGGATCGATCACCAGGTAACCACCGGACTTGAGCGGCACCTTGCGCTCCAGAGCTTTCTGGATCTCATCCTCGACGCCATACAGATCGAAGATCGGCCGCTCACCGGGGTAATGCTCGAGGCGGTCGGCGATTTCCGGCATCAGCTCATCAACGAACTGGGTGATCTTGCCGAAGGTTTCCCGTGAGTCGACGCGGATCTTCTCGGTGCGCAGGCTGACCAGGTCGCGCAGGGTACGCAGGGCCAGGCTGAGGTCTTCGTAGATCACCGACGGCGTGGCGGCGGTCTGCCGCTGACCGGCCAGTTGGTCCCACAAGCGCCGCAGGTAGCGAATATCGATAAGGATTTCTTCGGCCCCGGCGCCCTCGGCGGCAGTGCGCAGGATAAAGCCGCCGGCCTCTTCGATGCCTTCGGCGGCCACGCAATCGGCCACCACCTGCTTGAGCCGTTCACGCTCGGCTTCGTCTTCGATTTTCAGGGAGATGCCAACATGCGCAGTACGCGGCATATACACCAGGTAGCGCGAAGGGATCGACAGGTGGGTGGTCAGGCGCGCGCCCTTGCTGCCAATCGGGTCCTTGGTGACCTGTACCACCAGGCTCTGCCCCTCGTGGACCAGTGCACTGATGCTCTCCACCGCACTGCCCTCGCGGCTGGAAATTTCCGAGGCATGGATAAAAGCAGCCCGCTCCAGGCCGATATCGACAAACGCTGCCTGCATGCCAGGCAGCACGCGCACTACGCGGCCCTTGTAGATATTGCCGACGATGCCGCGGCGCTGGGTGCGTTCGACATGTACTTCTTGCAGCACGCCGTTTTCGACGACCGCCACGCGTGATTCCATCGGCGTGATGTTGATCAGTATTTCTTCACTCATTGTTCTTCTCGGCGGCGGCTTGATATGCAGCACCTGCTGATGGTCGTAGTCGATTCTAACCGGCATGCGCACCGAAGCCACAGGCTCTAGCTTGAACCTTTGCTCCAACGCGGGAGGCCGAACGCATCAAGCAGCTGCGTGGCTTCGCACAAGGGCAGGCCGACCACTGCGGAATAGCTGCCATGCAACTGACTGACAAATGCAGCACCCCAGCCCTGGATGGCGTAACCACCAGCCTTGTCCACTGGCTCGCCGCTGGCCCAATAGCGCTCTGCCTCGGCGTCTTCGATGGGACGAAAGGTTACCTCGCTAATAACCACACGCACTTCGCAAATCGATCGGCTAGCCAGCGCCACTGCCGTCATAACGCGGTGTGTGCGTCCTGACAAAGCAGCCAGCATCGCCAAGGCATCCTTGCGATCGACAGGTTTACCGAGAATGCGCTGATCGAGCACCACACTGGTATCGGCGCCCAGCACGTAGCCGTCACGGTTGCCTAAACCGGCTAGGCCGGCAAGCGCCTTGTCCCGAGCAACGCGCTCGACATATGCCTCTGGAGATTCGGCCGGCGAGGGTGTTTCATCGACCGCGACGTTTATCAGGGAGAACGGAACGCCGATCTGCGCGAGCAATTCGCGGCGGCGGGGTGATGCCGAGGCAAGAAACAGAATGCCCATGGCGGATCCTCAACGGTAAATAAGCGACAGCGTCGCATATCCGAGCACATTGAGGAAAGCTAAGGTCCCAGGCGCAAGGCTCAAACGGCGGGCGGATCAGAACTTGAAGTTGAGTACCTGATCAGCCTTGAGCGACAGCGTCCGCTGCTGGGTAGTACCGCCGACGGTCACCTGAATCTCGTAAATGCCGCCATCGAGCACCAACGAAACCGGCGTTGCACCGTAATCCTGGTCGTTGATGCGCACCTGATCACCGTACTTGTTGCTACGCACGATCAAGGAATGCATCTTGCTGTCGCATTGCTCGTAGGACACATCAAGGATTGCGCACGGCATCATTTTCTTCGCCGTGACGGTCGCTTCGATATTCATTTGAGCGTTAACGGTACCATCCAGGCTCATACTCGCCTGAACGAAGTCCGTGCGAGTACGGTAGCGATACCAGGCGGTATCGAGCGTAACGTCCGCAACCTGGTCGCGAATATCGGCGGCTAACGCACGCTGATAGTTGTCCAAAACCCATTGCGACATTTGCCCGTCATTGCGGTGCTCGGCCAGACAAGCAGAAAGGCTCTTGCTGGCCGAACAGCGGAAAGACACCGACTGCTCAAAACGAATGGTCTTATCTAGCTTGCGGGCAATAGCCTGAATCTTTCGGCTGTTGCGTTCGCGCATCTCGGCGGCCAGCTGGGATTTTAGACGTTCCACATCACGGGTTGCGACCGAGAACTTTAGGTGTTTGCTGCCCAGATCCTTTTCCAGCGCACTGACCCGCTCAGCGATGGTAGCCGCAGACTCGGCACTGCCTTTGTGCTCGTCAAGCAAGTCATCAAGTCGCTTGCGATCAGTGCTTTGACCGAGAAAACCGTCAACTTCCGAGCGAATCAGTTTCTTGGTGTTCTGCAGCTGCAGCTCGATGGCCGACAGCTCGCTTTTCGCCGTCCGCAGATCACCTTCGAGCTGCTGCTTCTCAAATACAATGCTGTCGAGCTCAGCAATCTTGCTTGCCAGCTGCTCCGCTCGACGCGAATCGACGGCGTCCTCGACACCTGACAGGGTCTCAACCGATAGCCGAGGAGAGCCTGCAGACTGCGGGGCCTGTTCGGCGCTACCAGCCTGAGAATAGCCAGTGCCCGCAACCAACGCCCAAGCCAGACAAGCACTGGTACCGGCGGCAGCCATTGCCGTACGGATGAGGGTAAAAGCCCACTGTGGCCTGGAACATTTCATAACGCCAGCTTCCATACCCTTTCGCCCATGCTGTTGTTCTTTGCATTCTTATAATACAGGGTGCAGTTAATAGCTATAAGCCATCAACTGTTCTCATAATTCCAGAAATAACCCACAGCAGCAAGCCGCAAACCTTGGCAGGCGCACAAGCACCTACAAAACGAATATTGGGGCACTCAGGCTCAAACCGCCATCGCGCTCAATACACGGCAAAGCGTTGCCGAAGCGCTTGCAGCATGAAAAACAGCCATGGCCAGAGCAGTCCACTGATTGGCACCGGCACCAGAAACAGAAGCGTGGGCGGGCGATTGCCAGTCAGCGCATTGAGCCACAGGTGCAGCAGTTGCGCGAGGCCGAACACGACCATAAGCACCATACTCTGCTGCCACATCGGAAACATGCGAAGGCGCTGGTGCAGACTCAGGACCAGAAAAGTAATTAGCGTGAGTATCAGCGCGTTCAGCCCCAGCAAAGAGCCGTTTAGCACATCGGCCAGTAAACCGATGCACCAAGCAGTGGTCATGCCCACCCGGTGCGGCACCGCCAACACCCAATAGGTAAGAAACAGCGCCAACCAGAGCGGTCGACCGATCTCCATGAACTTGGGCAAGGTGGCGACGCTGAGCAACAAGGCCAGGCACAGGCTGGCCCAGATAACCCAGGTATTACGCGAGCGAGCAGCGATCATGGGCGCTCCTCTGGGACAGGTACTGCCGATTCGGCGGGTGGCTCAACGACAGGCGTAGCCGGTTGTTCGCGCGCTTGCCGATCCGCTGCTTCCTGAGCTTCGGCCGAATCGACGGCGCGCTGCTCCGGCGTGCGCGGATCGGTAAATACCAGCAGCATGTAGCGGCTGCGATTGAGATTGGCAGTCGGCATCGCACGCACAATGGCGAAGGGCTGACCGGAATCATGAATAACTTCCGTCACAGTGGCGACCGGGTAGCCAGCCGGGAAACGCTGGCCAAGGCCGGAACTGACCAGCAAATCACCTTTCTTGATGTCAGCCGTATCGGCGACATGGCGCAGCTCAAGGCGCTCGGGGTTGCCGGTGCCGGTGGCAATGGCGCGCAGGCCATTGCGGTTGACCTGTACCGGAATGCTATGGGTGGTGTCGGTCAACAGCAACACCCGCGCGGAGTAAGGCATGACTTCGACCACCTGTCCCATCAACCCGCGAGCATCAAGCACCGGCTGACCCAACATCACCCCATCGCGACTGCCCTTGTCGATGAGGATACGGTGGGTAAAGGGGTTAGGGTCGATACCGATCAGCTCGGTCGCCAGCACTTCGTCATCGACCAGCGCGGCGGAATTGAGCAGCTCGCGCAGACGCACGTTCTGCTCAGTCAGAGCCGCCAGACGCTGCAGTCGGCGCTGCATCATCAACTGCTCGGTCTTGAGCCGCTCGTTCTCGGCAACCAGTTCGGTACGCGAGCTGAGCTCCTGGGTCGCACTATCCCACAGGGTCACGGGCAGACGTCCTAGCCAGTACACAGGCTCAACGATCAGCCCCAGTTGGCTGCGTGCCGATTGCAGCACGCCCAGGCGCGCATCGACCACCATCAGCACGGCCGACAGCACGGCGAACACCAACAGGCGCACGCCAAGCGAAGGACCTTTGGCAAATAGCGGTTTGATGAGCGGCTCCTTAGGACGTCAGCCAGCAAACAAAAGGCTGCAAGCGGATGGGAACCCGGCTTGCAGCCCGAGAGGGAAAGCGTTGCGTTATTCCGAAGACAGCAGGTCCATGCTGTGACGGTCCATCATCTCCAGGGCCTTGCCGCCACCACGGGCAACACAGGTCAGCGGGTCTTCGGCAATAATAACTGGCAGGCCTGTTTCCTGAGCCAGCAGCTTGTCCAGGTCGCGCAGCAACGCGCCACCACCGGTCAGCACCAGGCCACGCTCGGCGATGTCAGACGCCAGTTCCGGCGGCGACTGCTCCAGCGCGCTCTTCACTGCCTGAACGATGGTCGCCAGGGATTCCTGCAGCGCCTCGAGCACTTCGTTGGAGTTGAGGGTGAAGCTACGCGGTACGCCTTCGGCCAGGTTGCGGCCACGCACGTCGACTTCACGCAGCTCGCCACCGGCGTAGGCGGTGCCGATTTCCTGCTTGATCCGCTCAGCGGTGGATTCACCGATCAGCGAACCGTAGTTACGGCGCACGTAAGTGATGATCGCTTCGTCGAAACGGTCGCCGCCAACACGTACGGATTCTGCGTAAACCACACCGTTCAGGGAAATCAGCGCGATTTCAGTGGTACCGCCACCGATATCGACAACCATCGAACCGCGGGCTTCTTCGACCGGCAGGCCGGCACCAATGGCAGCGGCCATCGGCTCTTCGATCAGGAACACTTCACGGGCACCGGCACCGAGGGCCGACTCACGAATAGCCCGGCGCTCGACCTGGGTGGACTTGCAGGGCACGCAGATCAACACACGCGGCGACGGCTGCAGGAAGCTGTTTTCGTGCACTTTGTTGATGAAGTACTGGAGCATTTTTTCGCAGACGCTGAAGTCGGCGATCACGCCGTCCTTCATCGGGCGAATCGCAGCGATGTTGCCGGGGGTACGGCCGAGCATGCGCTTGGCCTCGGTGCCGACTGCTACAACGCTCTTCTGGTTGCCGTGGGTACGAATGGCGACGACCGACGGTTCGTTCAGGACGATACCGCGCTCGCGCACGTAAATGAGGGTATTGGCAGTGCCCAGGTCGATCGACAGATCACTGGAAAACATGCCACGCAGTTTTTTGAACATGGGATATGGGACCCTAGGCAACGCGTGGGTAAAGGCAAGCGCGGAAACACGCAGGTAAAAAGTGCGGCAAACTCTAACAACGGCAGGGATTTTGAGCAAGGCGCCAATATGGTAGATTGCCGGCTTTTACGGGCTTCTGAGCCCATCATCGCGGCCTTTGACCGCACGCTCACGGCATCCGTTCCCTGCCCTCATGTGGCGCGACGAACTGTCGCTTGTCCTACGGCTGCCGCCGTTTCCCTGGAGAACCGCAATGGCGCTTGAACGCACCGAGGTGGAAAAGATCGCCCATCTGGCCCGACTTGGCCTCAATGAAGGCGAAATTCCAAGCACGACCGAGACGCTCAACAGCATCCTCGGTCTGATCGACCAGATGCAAGCGGTCGACACCACCGGCATCGAACCTCTGGCCCACCCACTGGAAGCGACCCAGCGCCTGCGCGCCGATCAGGTCACTGAAAATAATCAGCGCGATGCCTATCAGGCTATCGCTCCGGCTGTGGAAAACGGTCTGTACCTGGTTCCGAAAGTCATCGAGTAAGGAAAGCTTCCTGCCATGCATCATATGACCCTGGCCGAGATCGCCCGCGGACTCGCCGACAAGCAATTCTCCGCCGAAGAACTGACTCGCAGCCTGCTGGCCCGTATCCAGCAGCTCGACCCGCAGCTCAACAGCTTTATCACCGTCACCGCCGACCAGGCCATGAGCCAGGCCAAAGCGGCCGACGCACGCCGTGCGAGCGGTGAGAGCGGCGCCCTGCTCGGCGCGCCGATTGGCCACAAGGACCTGTTCTGCACCCAGGGCGTGCTGACCTCCTGCGGTTCGAAGATCCTGACCGGTTTCAAGGCCCCGTATAACGCCACTGTGGTCGAAAAACTTGCCGCTGCCGGCGCCGTGACCCTGGGCAAGCTGAACATGGACGAATTCGCCATGGGCTCAGCCAACGAATCCAGCCACTACGGCCCGGTGAAAAACCCCTGGGACCTGACCCGCGTACCGGGCGGCTCGTCGGGCGGCTCCGCTGCAGCCGTGGCGGCGCGCCTGCTGCCAGCAGCCACTGGCACCGACACTGGCGGCTCGATTCGCCAACCCGCAGCGCTGACCAACCTCACCGGGATCAAGCCGACCTACGGCCGCGTCTCGCGCTGGGGCATGATCGCCTACGCCTCCAGCCTCGATCAGGGCGGCCCACTGGCACGTACCGCAGAAGACTGCGCGCTGATGCTGCACGCCATGGCCGGCTTCGACGCCAAGGACTCGACCTGCGTCGATCAGCCGGTCGACGATTACCTCGCCGCCCTGAGCCAGCCGCTGGCCGGCCTGCGCATCGGCCTGCCGAAGGAGTACTTCGGCGCGGGCCTGGACGCACGCATTGGCGAGAAGGTCATGGCTGTGGTCGAAGCGCTGAAAAAACTCGGCGCGAGCGTAAAAGAGATCAGCCTGCCGAACATGCAGCACGCGATCCCCGCCTACTACGTGATTGCCCCCGCCGAAGCCAGCAGTAACCTGTCGCGCTTCGACGGCGTGCGCTTTGGCTACCGCTGCGAGAACCCGGTCAACCTCGAAGACCTGTACAAGCGCTCCCGTGGCGAAGGCTTTGGCGCGGAAGTCAAACGCCGGATCATGGTCGGCACCTATGCGCTGTCCGCCGGTTACTACGACGCCTACTACATCAAGGCGCAACAGATCCGCCGGCTGATCAAGAACGACTTCGTCGCCGCCTTTAACGATGTCGACGTAATCCTCGGCCCGACCACGCCGAACCTGGCTTGGAAACTCGGCGAGAAGAACAGCGATCCAGTCGCCGCTTACCTGGAAGACATCTACACCATCACCGCCAACCTGGCCGGCATTCCCGGCCTGTCGATGCCCGCGGGCTTCGTCGACGGTTTACCGGTCGGCGTGCAGTTGCTCGGCAACTACTTCCAGGAAGGTCGCCTGCTCAATGTCGCCCACCAGTACCAACAGGTCACTGACTGGCACACCCACGCACCGAGCGGATTCTGAGGACGACTGAACATGCAATGGGAAACCGTAATCGGGCTGGAAATTCACGCCCAGCTCAGCACCCAATCGAAGATTTTCTCCGCCAGCGCCATCGCCTTTGGCGCCGAGCCCAACACCCAGGCCAGCCTGGTTGACCTGGGCATGCCCGGCACCCTGCCGGTGCTCAACGCCGAAGCGGTGCGTATGGCCTGCAAATTCGGCCTGGCCATCGACGCAGAGATAGCGCCGCAGAACATCTTTGCCCGTAAGAACTACTTCTACCCGGACCTGCCCAAGGGCTACCAGACCAGCCAGATGGACCACCCCATCGTTGGCAAGGGCTTTCTCGATATCACCCTGGAAGACGGTACGCAAAAACGCATCGGCATCACCCGCGCACACCTGGAAGAAGACGCTGGCAAGAGCCTGCACGAAGACTTCCAGGGCATGAGCGGCATCGACCTCAACCGCGCCGGCACGCCGCTGCTGGAGATCGTTTCCGAGCCGGATATCCGTTCGGCCAAGGAAGCCGTGGCCTACGTCAAGGCGATCCACGCTCTGGTGCGCTATCTGGGCATCTGCGACGGCAATATGGCCGAAGGCTCGCTGCGCTGCGACTGCAACGTCTCGGTACGGCCCAAGGGCCAGGCCGAGTTCGGCACCCGCGCCGAGATCAAGAACGTTAACTCGTTCCGCTTTATCGAAAAAGCCATCAACCATGAAGTGCAACGGCAGATCGAGCTGATTGAGGACGGCGGCAAGGTGGTACAGGAAACTCGCCTGTACGACCCGAACAAGGACCAGACGCGCTCCATGCGCAGCAAGGAAGAAGCCAACGACTACCGTTACTTCCCCTGCCCCGACTTGCTGCCGGTGGTGATCGAACAAAGCTTCCTCGATGAAATCCGCGCCAGCCTGCCGGAGTTGCCGGTGCAGAAGCGCGAGCGCTTCCAGGCAGAGTTCGGCCTGTCCGCCTATGACGCCGATGTACTGGCCGCCAGCCGCGAAATGGCCAACTATTTCGAGGCGGTCAACGCTGTCTGTGGCGATGCCAAATTGGCCGCCAACTGGGTGATGGGCGAGCTGTCCAGCCTGCTCAACAAGGACAACCTGGACATCGAGCAATCACCGGTTTCTGCCGAGCAACTTGGCGGGATGATCCTGCGTATCAAGGACAACACCATCAGCGGCAAGATCGCCAAGATGGTCTTCGAGGCCCTGGCCGCTGGCGAAGGCAGCACGGCCGATGAAGTGATCGAGAAGAAAGGCCTCAAGCAGGTCACCGACTCCGGCGCTATCGAAAAGATGCTCGACGAAGTGCTGGCGGCCAACGCCGAGCAGGTCGAACAATACCGCGCGGCCGATGAAGCCAAACGCGGCAAGATGTTCGGCTTCTTCGTCGGCCAGGCCATGAAAGCCTCGAAAGGCAAAGCCAACCCGGGGCAAGTGAACGAACTGCTGAAGAACAAGCTCGAAGGCTGAGGCCGAAACTCTGTGAACGACGCCGGGCACGCCCGGCGTTGCTTTGTGAGCAGCATGGCCAAGGGGAGCCAACATGCGTCCGTTAGCGACTTTACTGATAGCCCTAGCCATGCTGGGCGGCTGCGCCAGCCAAGGCTCGATTGACGCCAACGGCTACCGTAACGAAGGCCAAGCGTCTTACTACGGCGCTCGGCACCACGGCAACAAGACCGCCAGCGGTGAGCGCTTCGACCAGAACGCCCTGACCGCTGCCCATCGCACCTTGCCGTTCGGTACGCGAGTAAGGGTGACCAATCTGCGCAACGAGCGCAGCGTGGTGGTACGCATCAATGACCGGGGGCCTTACGCCCGCGGGCGCATCATTGACCTGTCGCGCAAGGCCGCCGAGCAACTGGACATGATCCGCGCAGGCGTGGTGCCCGTGCGGGTCGAACAACTGCAATAAGCCCGCGCCTACAACCACGAGGATTGACTGTTTATGACTGTAATGACCGCCGTCTACCTGATCGCCGGGCTGGTGCTGCTGGTCGTAGGGGCCGACGTGCTGGTACGCGGTGCCGCCAAACTGGCAGCACGCTTCGGTATTGCGCCGCTGGTGATCGGTCTGACTGTGGTGGCATTCGGCACCAGCGCACCGGAAACGGCTGTTAGCGTACAGGCCTCGTTTGCCGGCAGCGGTGATCTGGCGATTGGTAATGTGCTGGGCAGCAATATCGCCAACGTGCTGCTGGTGCTGGGCTGTACGGCGCTGATCGCGCCGCTGGTGGTATCACGCCAGCTGATTCGTCTCGACGTACCGCTGATGATCGGCGCCAGTCTGCTGGTCTACGCCCTGGCCTGGGACGGCCAGCTCAGCCGCCTTGATGGTGCGCTACTGGTTGCCTGCGTGGTCATTTACACCACGTTCCTGATCATCAGCAGCCGCCGTGCGGCAGTCAGCGAGGATGACGAGTTCGCCCGCGAATTCGGCCTCAAGGAACCCAGCACGCGCTTCGCCTGGGTCCGCGATCTGCTGCTGATCGTGCTGGGTCTGGGTCTGCTGGTGGGTGGCTCGACGCTGCTGGTCGAAGGTGCTGTCAGCCTGGCCCGTGCCCTCGGCCTGTCGGAGCTGATCATTGGCCTGACCGTGATCGCCATCGGCACCTCCCTGCCAGAACTGGCGACATCGGTGCTGGCGGCCTTTCGTGGTGAGCGCGACATCGCCGTGGGCAATATCGTCGGCAGCAATATCTTCAACCTGCTGCTGGTACTGGGCAGTGCATCGCTGGTTTCGCCGGCGGCCATTTCCGTTTCACCCAACGCCCTGGCATTCGACTTCCCGGTGATGATCGCCGTCGCGGTGGCCTGCCTACCGATCTTCTTCTCCGGTTTTCGTATCAACCGCTGGGAGGGCCTGCTGTTTCTGGCCTATTACGCCGCTTACATCGGCTACCTGGCGCTGTTTGCCACTGGCCGCCCACAGGTGAACGCCTTCGCTGATGCCATGCTCGGTTACGTGCTACCGCTCACCGCCATCACCCTGCTGGTGGTGGCCGCACGGGCCTGGAAGCGCCATGGTTTTTCCGACAGCTAAATCCAGCCGCCCCACTGCAGCAGCAACAGCCCGAGGTTGGTGGTCAGCACCGCCATCAGCGTGGTGATCACGATGATCGCCGCGGCCAGCTCATGGTTGCCGTTGACCGCTCGGGCCATGACGAAACTGGCCGCCGCAGTCGGGCTGGCGAAGTAGAGGAAGAGGATCGCCAGATCCGCCTCGCGAAAGCCGTACAGCCAGGCGCCCAGGGTGGCCAGCAGCGGCAGCCAGAGCATCTTCATCAAACTGGAGCTGAGTGCCACGCCGCTGCTGGCACGCAACGATGCCAGGCTGAGGGTGCCACCGATGCAGATCAGCGCCAGCGGCAGGGTCATCTGCGCGAAATACTCGCCGGAAATCAGCGCCCAGCCGGGTAGCGGTATCTGCCAGTAAGCGAAAGGAATAGCCAACAGCACGCCAATAATCAGCGGGTTGCTCAGCACGCTCTTGCAGAGTGTCCAGGGGTCGGAGCGGGTCTCAGGGCTGTAGATCGCCAGGACGATTGAAGACAGGGTGTTGTAGCAGAGAATTACCACCCCACCGAGCACCGCGCCCACCGACAGGCCGTAATCCCCGTACATGCTGGTGGCCAGGGCCAGGCCAATGATGCCGTTGTTGCCGCGAAACGCGCCCTGGGTGTAGATGCCGCGGTCAGCCTGAGGAATCCGCCAGATCGCCCAAGCCCAGGCGAGCAGAAAACACACCAGGGTGGCGCCGATGAAATACAGCAACAGCGCCGGCCGCAGCGCCATGCTCAGGTCGGCTTTGATGATGCCGAGAAACAGCAGCGTGGGCATGGTGCCGCGAAACACCAGGGACGAGGCCGTATTGATAAAGGCGGTATCAATCCAGCCCAGACGCTTGAGCGCAACCCCAAGAAACAGCATGGAGAACACCGGTGCGGTGATGGCGAGGGTCTGCTGGAAGACGGCAAACATGGGAGGCACCGGGAGTTATCTGACAACACATGCTAGCTGGCTAAGCATTAGCCTGCTAGCGAAGGCCGTGACTTCTGCAACGCTTTCAAAAGCTATCGCGAATAAATTCGCGCCTACACCCTTGCGCCTACAACCCCGTGATCAACGCCGTACCGGGCGTTTCTGCAATTTGCGCTGCAGGGTGCGCCGGTGCATGCCCAGGGCGCGCGCTGTGGCGGAGATATTGCCTTCGTGCTCGCTGAGCACGCGTTGGATATGCTCCCACTGCAGGCGGTCCACCGACATGGGGTTTTCCGGCACCAGGGTGTCGAGGTCGGCATGCTGGGTCAGCAGAGCGGCCAGCACGTCGTCAGCATCTGCCGGCTTGCACAGGTAGTTGCAGGCGCCACGCTTGATCGCCTCCACAGCGGTGGCGATGCTCGAATAGCCGGTGAGGATAACCACGCGCATCTCGGCATCCAGCTCGAGCAGCTTGGGCAGCAGCACCAGGCCCGAGTCGCCCTCCATCTTCAGGTCGAGCACGGCGTATTCCGGCAGGTCGGCCTCGGCCATGGCCAAGCCTTCCTCGGCAGAGCCGGCAATGGATACGCGTAAACCACGTCGACTCATGGCACGCGCCATGACCCGGGTAAACGTAGGATCGTCGTCGACCAGCAGCAGGTGCGGCTGCTCTTCGCCGTCGAATAGGGATTCGGTCTCGTCAGTCATGATCAGGTCCTGCTGTAGGCACGCGGCAATTTCAGTTCGGTGAGCGTACCGCCTTCCTCGTGGTTGTACAGTTTTACCGTACCCCCGGCGCGGGTCACGCTGGCCTGGCTGAGAAAAAGCCCCAGGCCGAAGCCCTTGCCCTTGGTGGTGAAGAAAGGTCGGCCCAGCTGCTCGGCAATCGCCAGCGGCACCCCGGCGCCGAAGTCGCGAATACTCAGGCGCAGCCACTGGTGATCCCAGTCCAGGCGGATGTCGAGCTTGTCCGGGCAAGCATCGGCGGCATTATTCAATAGATTGAGCAGCGCCTGGGTAAGGTCGGCGGGCGGCATCATGCGCGGTGGCGCACCACGCCCCAGGCACTGGTAGCGGTAGCTGGCCTCGGGGCGCATCAGGTGCCAGCGGTTGAGGGTGGTCTCCAGCCATTCGACCGAGGATTGCTCGACCACCGCCTGGCGGCGGTCGGCTTCGGCGGCGCGCACCAGTTGCTGCAGGGTTTCCTTGCACAGCTTGACCTGCTCCTGCAGCACCGCCAGATCTTCTTGCAACAAGGGATCCTGGTGCTCGCGACGCAGCTCCTTGATCAGCACGCTCATGGTTGCCAACGGCGTACCCAGCTCATGGGCCGCGCCCGCCGCCTGGGTCGCCACGGCGAGCAACTGCTGGTCACGCAGGCCCTCCTCGCGGCGCTCGGCGCGCAACTCATCCTGGTCGCGCAGCTCCTCGGCCATTTTCGCCACAAAAAAAGTGATCAACGCCGCCGCCAGGGCAAAGCTCAGCCACATGCCGTAAATCAGCAGGCTTTCGCGCGGCCCAGGTGGCAACTCCAGCGGGTGCGACCACACCAGCAACAGCGTATAGCCGGCCAGCGCCAGACCCGACAGGGTGATGGTGAACAGCCACGGCAGGGTCGCCGCGGCGATGGTCAGCGGCACCAGGTAGTAGGACACGAAAGGATTGGCCGAGCCACCGGCGTAATACAGCAACACGCTGTGGATGATCAGGTCGAAGCCCAGTTGCACTGCGTATTCCTGCTCGGTCACCGGCCAAGGGCCGCGCAGGCGCAAGGCGGTGCCCAGGCACAGCACCAGCGACACGGCCAGGGTCAGGCTGAGCTCGGTCCAGGGCAGCGGCAGCAAGCCGGACTTGTAGGCCAGACCGACCGAGCCGGCCTGGGCCGCGAGCACCAGGATACGGATCAGGGTCAGGCGCCAGAGGTTCTGGCGACTGGCCGATAGCAGTTGGACGGGTGCGAGCATCAACAATCCTCTACGCTCTATCTGAGCCTGGCGAGTATAACCAAGCGTACCGATGCGCTACTGCGGCAACACGCCGCAGCGATTACAAGCTGACGCTAGGGTCTGCTTTCGTTTCGTCGCGAACCGCCTTGCTGCGAACGAAACGGCAACAGGCCCTCAGAGAAGGATCGCCTCTGAAAATCGGCGGTCAGATAGTGGCAGATATTTTTTCAACACGGATTAACCCGAATCGGTCATCCGCCTCGTCTACCCTTGTGAACGCGGCCAATGGGCCGCATACGTCACGGATAAGGAATCACCATGCAGCCACTGTCCCGCCTTGCCACCGCCCTGGCCTTGAGCACTGCCGGTCTGTTCAGCATCGCCGCTCAGGCCGATGAGCCGCGCTACAACCAGATATCCATGAGCACTCAGGTCAGCCATGAAGTGGCCCATGATCTGATGCAGGTCACCCTGTACACCGAAGCCCAGCAAAAGGATCCGGCCACTCTCGCCGCGGAGATCACCCGTACCCTCAATGCCGGGCTGACCCAGGCCCGCGGTGTGAAAGGCGTGAGTGTGTCCCAAGGCAGCCGCAACAGCTATCCGGTGTACAGCGAGAAAGGTGAGGAAATCATCGCCTGGCGTGAGCGTGCCGAGATCCGCCTGGAAAGCGCCGATTTCGCAGCCCTCTCAAAGCTTACTGGCGACATGTTGAAAACCCTGAAGATGGGCGGCATGAGCTTCAGCATCGCCGACGCCACACGCAAGAAAGAAGAGGACACGCTGATCAAGGACGCCGTCGCAGCCTTCAAGGAGCGCGCGCAACTGACCACCGATGCGCTGGGTGGCAAGAGCTACAAGCTGGTCAGCCTCGGTCTCAACAGCGGCGGTTTCGTCCGCCCGCCAATGCGTATGGAAGCCATGAAGGGCGCTTCGTTTTCCAGCGATAGCGTGACCCCGGAAGTCGAGGCGGGTACCAGCCAGGTAACACTGACCGCTGATGGTGTTATCGAAGTACAGATGTAATTGAGGTAATCCCCGCGCTGAGCACACTTAGCCATGAGGTTGCGAACACTGTCGCAACCTCATGGCAACACCCCGCCTGGTTTTCGGCACACCCCGTGCATAGCTTCCAACAAGGTCTAGGGTTAAGGCCCGGCTCGTCACGATCTGACACGCCACGCTTTCCTGCAGCAGACCCCTCACGGAAAACACAATAAACATGAGGTAGCCATGCACAAGAACGCCTTTATCCAGGCTTTTGTTGCCGCCGGCTTGATCGCCAGCGCCCCCTTCGCCCAGGCCGCCAGTACGCTGGTGTACTGCTCCGAAGGCAGTCCAGCGGGCTTCGACCCCGGGCTCTATACCACCGGCACCGATTTCGATGCAGGCGCAGAAACCGTTTTCAATCGCCTGTCGCAGTTCGAGCGCGGTGGCACTGCCGTCACGCCTGGTTTGGCGGAAAAGTGGGACATCAGCGATGACGGTCTCACCTACACCTTCCACCTGCGCCAAGGCGTGAAATTCCACACGACGGACTACTTCAAACCCAGTCGCGAATTCAACGCCGATGACGTGCTGTTCACCTTCAACCGTATGCTCAACAAGGACGACCCGTTCCGTAAGGCCTACCCGACGGAGTTTCCGTACTTCACCGACATGGGTATGGACAACAATATCGCCAAGATCGAGAAGCTCGACGATCACAGGGTGCGCTTTACCCTCAACACCGTTGATGCGGCTTTTATCCAGAACATGGCGATGAGCTTCGCATCGATCCACTCGGCCGAGTATGCAGACCAGTTGCTCAAGGCTGGCAAAGCATCGGACATCAACCAGAAGCCCATCGGCACCGGCCCGTTCGTGTTCAGCCGTTACCAGAAGGACGCGCAGATTCGCTACAAGGGCAACAAGGAATACTGGCTCCCCGAGGACGTGAAGATCGACAACCTGATCTTCGCCATCAACACCGACCCGTCCGTTCGCATGCAGAAGCTGCGCGCCGGCGAATGCCATGTCAGCGTGTTCCCGCGCCCAGCCGACCTGGAAACACTGAAGAAAGATCCAAAACTGCAGATGCCCGAACAGGCTGGCTTCAACGTCGGCTACCTGGCTTACAACACCGAGCACAAGCCGTTCGATAAGCTTGAAGTGCGCCAGGCCATGGACATGGCGGTGAACAAGCAGGCGATCATCAACGCCGTGTACCAGGGCGCCGGCCAGGTGGCGGTCAATGGCATGCCACCGACTCAGTGGTCCTATGACGACACCATCAAGGACACCCCCTACAACCCGGAAAAGGCCAAGGAACTGCTCAAGGCCGCTGGCGTGCCAGAAGGCACCGAAATCACCCTGTGGGCCATGCCCGTGCAGCGCCCGTACAACCCCAACGCCAAGCTGATGGCCGAGATGCTCCAGGCCGACTGGGCCAAGATCGGCATCAAGGCACGCATCGTCAGCTACGAATGGGGCGAGTACAACAAGCGCGCCAAGGCCGGCGAGCATGACGCGCTGCTGATCGGCTGGACCGGTGACAACGGTGACCCCGATAACTGGCTGGGCGTGCTCTACGGCTGCGACTCTATCGGCGGCAACAACTACAGCCGCCTGTGCAACAGGGAGTTCGACGGGCTGCTGAAAAAGGCCAAGGCGATCAATGATCGGGAGGAGCGCACGGCGCTGTACAAACAGGCCCAGCATCTGCTCAAGGCCGACGTGCAGAACACGCCAATTGCCCACTCAACGGTGTATCAGCCAATGAGTACGCGGGTTAAGGACTTCAAGATCAGCCCCTTCGGAATCAACTCCTTTTATGGTGTAAGCATCGAGTAACGCAGTCGCGTAAATGAAAACGCCCGGCCGATTGGCCGGGCGTTTCTGTTTCTAGCAAGCTGGTTACGCGCCAAGCCCAAAGGGATCGTCCACCGAATGGCTCGGCTGGGTAAACCAGCGCGGGCCGTTGGCGGTCATGTAGAAATGATCTTCCAGGCGAATGCCGAACTCGCCCGGCACGCAGATCATCGGTTCATTGCTGAAGCACATGCCCTCTGCCAGCGGGGTGTTATCGCCGTCGACCAGATAAGGCCCCTCGTGAATGTCCAGGCCGATGCCGTGGCCGGTACGGTGCGGCAAACCTGGCAAGCTGTAGCCAGGTCCAAGCCCGCCCTCCTCCAGGCTACGCCGCGCCGCAGCGTCCACCGCCGCACAGGGTGCTCCCAGAGTGGCCGCCTCGAACGCCGCCTGCTGAGCGGCTTTCTCTTTGTCCCAGAACGCGCGCTGGCGCGCGCTGGGCGTGCCGAAAACGTAGCTGCGGGTGATGTCCGACAGGTAGCTGTGAAGCTTGCAGCCGGTGTCGATCAGCACCATGTCGCCGTCCTTGAGCCGCTGCGCATGCTTGACCCCATGGGGGAAGGCACTGGCCGCACCAAACAGCACGATGCAAAAGATCGAGCCTGGCGCACCGACACGACGATGAGCCTCGCGGATGAACTCGGCGACTTCGGTGGTGCTGATGCCTTCATGGAGGATGCTCGCAGCCGCCTTGTGTACTTCCAGGGTCATGTCCTTGGCACGCTGCATCAGGGCGATTTCGGCGGGCGATTTACACTGGCGGCAGGCCGTGGTGATGCGTCCGGCGTCGACGAAACGGTAACCGCTGGTCAGTTGGCGGATGCCCTCGAACATGAAAAAAGGCAAGGAAGAACAAATACCTAGCTGCGGCTGCGCACCATCATTGGGCAAAACTTCCAGGCGCTTCAGGCAGTTCAGAAGCAGCGCATAAGGGCTTTCATGCTCCTGCCAGGTATTGATCGCGCCGGGCACGACCTGGAAGTCGTGTATCGTGCCCTCCTCGAACGCCGGCGCCAGATACTCCAGTGCGCCGCTGGCCGGCAGAATTGCGCCGACCATGCGCTCGCTGGCATTCCACTGCACGCCCGTGAAGTACTGCAAGTTGCTGCCTGCAGCAAGAAACAGCGCGGCGATGCCCTGCTCACGCATCAACACCTGAGCCCGTGCGATACGCGCCTGGTACTCCGCCTCGCTGATCGGCAGCGCACCGGCCGTCATGTCCTGCAGGCGCGCCAAGGCCTGCTCCGGCGTGCTGCCGCCCACTCCCAGTGTCATTTGCCCATCCTCGTCTGACGCCCACAACGCACATCGTCGCTGGCAATTCGCTGCGGCAAAATTTAAGTCCAACTTAAATTTTGGTCAAAGTTTTTTTCAGCTGGACTTAAAAGGCTACTCGCACCGGGCTGAAGTCCCTGTCGCTCATGGCTATACTGCGACGATCCGAATAGCGAACCACTTCCATGACCGCAGATCGCATTGGCGAACGCTTGCGCCGCTACCGGCGGGCCGCCGGCAAGACCCTCAATCAAGTAGCGGCCGACGCAGGCCTGACCGCCAGCTTCCTGTCCCAGGCAGAGCGCAACCTGACTGGCGTATCGCTGTCGTCGCTGGCGAGCATCGCCAAGTCGCTCGACATACCGCTCAACATGCTGTTCGACCAACCCGCCCAGGTGCAGCCGGATTCCCACGTCAACGAGCGGGTGCGCTACACCGTAGGCAGCCAATTGCTGGCCTACGAGCGCCTGTCCAGTACCTTTCCCGGCAACTCGATCAATGCGGTGAAGATGAATATCCCAGTGGGGTATCAGTCGGAACTGATCGCTCATGAGGGCGTGGAATTCTCCTACGTGCTCAGCGGGCAGATCGTCTACACCATCGAGGGTCGCGAGTATCCCCTAGGCCCCGGCGACTCAGTGCATTTCGATGCCGGCAAGCTGCATCGCCTGGCCAATATCGCCGATGCGCCGGCCGAAGTGCTGACCATGACCACCATGGCGCTATTCGGCGACCACCCTGCCAACGAGTGAATTTTTGCTCCAATTCGGGGCAATTATGCGCAATGTTAGTGCTGCTTAATTTTTGTTGACCGCAATTTCAGCATGACTTAATTTCGAGCTCGACCCGGTGGGCTATCCGCCTTCACCGCATTCCGAGCTCGCGCTGAACCCAGGCGCGAACAAAAAGAAAAAGAGGTTCGCATGCGCATGTCTCCCCTGTGCAAGGCCCTGCTCACCGCAGGCCTGCTCACCAGTGCTTCGTTCGCCCAGGCCAGTAACCTGGTGTATTGCTCCGAAGGCAGCCCGGGCGGTTTCGACCCCGGCCTGTACACCACCGGCACCGACTTCGATGCCTCGTCGGAAACCATGTTCAACCGCCTGGCCGAGTTCGAGCGCGGCGGTACCAAGGCGCAACCGTCGCTGGCCACCTCGTGGGATATCAGCGAAGACGGTCTGACCTACACCTTCCACCTGCGCGAAGGGGTCAAGTTTCACAGCACCGATTACTTCAAGCCGACCCGCGACTTCAATGCCGACGACGTACTGTTCACCTTCCAGCGCATGCTCGATCGCGACCACCCGTTCCGCAAGGCGTACCCCAGCGAGTTCCCGTACTTCACCGATATGGGCCTGGACCAGAACATCGCCAAGATCGAGAAGACCGACGACAAGACCGTGGTCTTTACCCTCAACGCCGTAGACGCCGCCTTCGTGCAGAACCTGGCGATGAGCTTCGCCGCCGTGCACTCGGCCGAATATGCCGACCAGTTGCTCAAGTCCGGCAAGGCATCGCAGATCAACCAGCAGCCAATCGGCACCGGCCCGTTTGTGTTCAGCCGCTACCAGAAGGACGCGGTGATCCGCTTCAAGGGCAACAAGGAATACTGGGCGCCCGAGCAGGTGAAGATCGATAACCTGATCTTCTCGATCAACACCGACACCTCAGTGCGCACCCAGAAACTGCGCGCCGGCGAATGTCACGTCACCCTCAACCCGCGCCCGGCCGACCTCCAGGGCCTGCAAGCGGACAAGAACCTCAGTGTGCCGACCGAGCCGGGCTACAACCTCGGCTACATCGCCTACAACATATGGCCGTGAACAAGTCAGCGATCATCGATGCCGTGTACCAGGGCGCCGGCCAACTGGCCGTCAACGGCATGCCGCCGACCCAGTGGTCCTATGACGAGTCGATCAAGGACGCGCCCTACAACCCGGAAAAAGCCAAGGAGCTGCTCAAGGCCGCCGGGGTGAAGGAAGGCACCGAGATCACCCTGTGGGCCATGCCTGTACAGCGCCCCTACAACCCCAACGCCCGGCTGATGGCTGAAATGCTGCAGAACGACTGGGCCAAGGTCGGTATAAAGGCACGCATCGTCAGCTACGAGTGGGGCGAGTACATCAAGCGCGCCCATGCCGGCGAGCACGACGCCATGCTGATCGGCTGGACCGGCGACAACGGTGACCCCGACAACTGGCTCGGCACCCTGTACGGCTGCGCCTCGGTAGACGGCAACAACTTCTCCAAATGGTGCGATGCCGAATACGACAAGCTGGTGGTCGCCGCCAAGCGCGTCACCGATCAGCAAGAGCGCAGCGAGCTATACAAGCAGGCTCAGGTGGTGCTCAAGCGTGAGGTGCCGATTACCCCGATCGCCCACTCCACCGTCTACCAGCCGATGCGCGCCAGCGTGAAAGGCTTCCAGATCAGCCCCTTCGGGCGCAACAGCTTCATCGGTGTGAGCAACGACTGATAGCTTTCGCGCACCGCCTTTAAACGGTGAACCCGGGCAAACGCCCGGGTCCCGCCGTGGTCGAACAGCTAACCTGCAACGTGGGCGGAGGAATCGCCAGAATTCCAGGCTGCTCGATACCGTTCTGATTAGGAGTTACCCACCCACATGCTGAGTTTCATTGCGCGCCGTCTGGGCTTGCTGATTCCCACCTTCTTCGGCATCACCCTGCTGACCTTCGCGCTCATTCGCATGATCCCCGGAGACCCGGTGGAGGTGATGATGGGTGAACGCCGGGTCGACCCGCAGATGCACGCCGAAGCCATGGAGCGCCTGGGCCTGAACAAGCCGTTGTACGCTCAGTACATCGACTACATCAGCCAGTTGGCCCGCGGTGATCTAGGCGAGTCGCTGCGTACCCGCACACCGGTGTGGGACGAGTTCACCACCCTGTTTCCCGCCACTCTGGAACTCACCCTCGCGGCTCTGCTGTTCGCTGGCAGCCTGGGGCTGATCGCCGGAGTGATTGCCGCGCTCAAGCGTGGCTCGCTATTCGATCATGGCGTGATGGGCATTTCCCTGGCCGGCTACTCCATGCCGATCTTCTGGTGGGGCCTGCTGCTGATCATGTGCTTCTCGGTATGGCTGGGCTGGACGCCGGTGTCCGGGCGTATCGACCTGCTCTACGACATCCCGCCAGTGACCGGTTTCATGCTCATCGACACCCTGCTCAGCGATGAGCAGGGTGCATTCGCCGACGCCCTGCACCACCTGATTCTGCCGGCCATCGTGCTCGGTACCATTCCGCTGGCAGTAATCGCCCGCATGACCCGCTCGGCAATGCTCGAAGTGCTGCGTGAGGACTATATCCGTACCGCGCGGGCCAAGGGCCTGTCGCCGGCGCGGGTGGTGTTCGTGCATGGTCTGCGCAACGCACTGATCCCGGTACTCACAGTGTTTGGCCTGCAGATCGGGGCGTTGCTCGCCGGTGCCGTGCTGACCGAAACCATTTTCTCCTGGCCGGGCATCGGCAAATGGCTGATCGAGTCGATTGGCGCGCGTGACTACCCGGTGGTGCAGAACGGCATCCTGCTGATCGCCTGCCTGGTGATCCTGGTCAACTTCGTGGTGGACATCCTGTATGGATTGGCTAATCCACGTATTCGCCATCAGAAATAAGGAAGGCGCCGTGCACGACTACACCGATTGCGTAGGGTGGATGACGCTTCACCCATCCACCCTCACGACACCCGACTGGTGGATGGAAAAAGCGTCATCCACCCTACAGGATGCACGTCCATGACCACCTCCACTCCGCTCGATCAAGCACTGCTCTACCCCTCGCCGCTGAAGGAATTCTGGAGCGCCTTCAGTCAGAACAAGGGCGCTGTCGCCGGTCTCGGCTTCATGATCCTGATGGTCTTCTGCGCCCTGTTCGCCCCCTGGATCGCGCCCTACTCACCCAGCGAGCAGTTCCGTGACGCCTTGCTGACCCCTCCAGCCTGGCTGGAGGGCGGCCAATGGCAGTTTCTGCTGGGCACTGATGAAGTCGGCCGCGACCTGCTCTCGCGGTTGATCCATGGCGCACGCCTGTCGCTGCTGATCGGCCTGGCCTCGGTGCTGCTGTCGCTGATTCCCGGCATTCTCCTGGGCCTGCTCGCGGGCTTCTTCCCGCACCTGCTCGGGCCATCAATCATGCGCCTGATGGACGTCATGCTGGCCCTGCCCTCATTGCTGCTGGCGGTGGCCATCGTCGCCATCCTCGGCCCAGGACTGATCAACACCATCTTCGCCATCGCCATCGTCTCGCTGCCGTCCTATGTACGCCTGACCCGCGCCGCGGTGATGGGCGAGCTGAACCGCGATTACGTCACCGCCGCGCGCCTGGCCGGTGCCAGCCTGCCGCGGCTGATGTTTATCACCGTGCTGCCTAACTGCATGGCACCGCTGATCGTGCAGGCCACCCTGAGTTTTTCTTCGGCGATTCTCGATGCCGCCGCCCTGGGTTTTCTCGGCCTCGGCGTGCAACCACCAATCCCCGAATGGGGCACCATGCTGGCCTCGGCGCGTGATTACATCGAACGCGCCTGGTGGGTCGTGACCCTGCCGGGGCTGGCCATTCTGCTCAGCGTGCTGGCGATCAACCTGATGGGCGACGGCCTGCGCGATGCGCTGGACCCGAAACTCAAGAACGCGACCTGAGGAGGCCTGCATGCACAACGTCAATTCGGTGCGCGCGGCGCACCCTACTCCAGTGCCGCAGCACCGCCACGCGGAGGCCCACCCATGAGCCTGCTGGATATTCGCAACCTCAGCGTACGCTTTGGCGACACCAATGCCATCCCGGTGGTCGACGGCCTCGACCTGAGTGTGCAAGCCGGCGAAGTGCTGGCGATTGTCGGTGAGTCCGGCTCCGGCAAATCGGTGACCATGATGGCGCTGATGGGCCTGATCGACGCCCCCGGCATCGTCACCGCCGACAGCCTGCAGTTCGACGGCACCGACATGCTGCGGCTCAAGGGCCGTCAGCGTCGGCATATCGTCGGCAAGGACCTGTCGATGGTCTTTCAGGACCCGATGACCGCGCTCAACCCCAGCTACACCGTGGGTTTCCAGATCGAGGAAGTGCTGCGCCAGCACCTCGGTCTCAAGGGTCAGGCCGCCCGCCAGCGCGCCCTGCAACTGCTCGAACGGGTGGAAATTCCCGCCGCCGCCAGCCGCCTGGATGCCTACCCGCACCAGCTTTCTGGCGGCATGAGCCAACGGGTGGCGATTGCCATGGCCATAGCGGCTGAACCGAAACTGCTGATCGCCGACGAGCCGACCACGGCCCTGGACGTGACCATTCAGGCGCAGATCATGGAGCTGCTGCTCGATCTGCAACGGGAACAGAACATGGGTCTGGTATTGATCACCCACGACCTGGCGGTAGTCGCCGAAACCGCCAACCGCGTCTGCGTGATGTACGCCGGCCAGGCGGTGGAGCTGGGCCAGGTACCGGCGCTGTTCGACGCACCGACCCATCCGTATAGCGAAGCGCTGATCAAGGCGATTCCCGAGCACAGCCTGGGTGCCACGCGCCTGTCGACCCTGCCCGGCATCGTGCCCGGACGCTACGACCGCCCGGCGGGCTGCCTGCTGTCGCCACGCTGCCCCTATGCCCAGGCCCATTGCCGTGACCAACGCCCCAGCCTGGATGCCCATGAGCGTGGCGCGGCGCGCTGCTTCTACCCGCTCAACCTGACTGCGGAGGTGGCCTGATGAGCGCCGTCCTGACTGCCCGAGACCTCACCCGCCACTACAGTTTGTCCCTCGGGCTGTTCAAGCCCGCTGCCACACTCCAGGCCCTCAATGGCGTGTCCTTCGACCTGGCAGCCGGCCGCACCCTGGCCGTGGTCGGCGAATCCGGCTGCGGTAAGTCCACCCTGGCCCGTGCCCTGACGCTGATCGAGGAGCCCAGCTCGGGCTCGCTGCAGATCGCCGGGCAAGAGGTGACGGGCGCCAACAAGGCGCAGCGCAAGCAGCTGCGCCGCGACGTGCAGATGGTCTTCCAGAACCCCTATGCCTCGCTCAACCCGCGGCAGAAGATCGGCGACCAGTTGGCCGAGCCTCTGCTGATCAACACCCGCCTGAGTGCGGCCGAACGGCGCGAGCGGGTGCAGGCGATGATGCAGCAGGTGGGCCTGCGCCCCGAGCATTACCAGCGCTACCCGCACATGTTCTCCGGCGGCCAGCGCCAGCGCGTCGCCCTGGCCCGGGCGATGATGCTGCAACCCAAGGTGCTGGTGGCAGACGAGCCGACCTCGGCGCTGGACGTATCGATCCAGGCCCAGGTGCTCAACCTGTTTATGGACCTGCAGGAGCAGTTCAACACTGGCTACGTGTTTATCTCGCACAACCTCTCGGTGGTGCGCCATGTCGCCGACGATGTGCTGGTGATGTACCTCGGCCGCCCGGCGGAAATGGGCCCCAGCGAGCTGATCTACAGCCGCCCGTTACACCCATACACCCAGGCGCTGCTGTCGGCGACGCCGACCATTCACCCCGACCCGAACAAACCGAAGATCAAACTCAGCGGTGAACTGCCCAACCCCCTGTCGCCGCCCAGCGGCTGCGCCTTCCATCAACGCTGCCCGCATGCCAGCGAACGCTGCACGCTGGAACGCCCGGCGCTGCGCCCGCTGGACGGGCGCCAAGTGGCCTGCCATCACGCCGAGGAATTGAGTTAAGACGTGACACGAATCAAGCCAGACGGCTTGGGAGCGACCGGGCGGCGCTGCGCTTTCGCCGCAACACTTGCAGCACACCTCCACGATCAATCGCGAATAAAGGCTTGTGTCACAACACAGGTCATATGTCGCTCTCTGTAGGAGCGAATTTATTCGCGATATATCTTGAAAGCGCTTCAGAAGTCGCGGCTAAAGCGGAACGCCGCCCGGCCCCTCCCACGACCTGGCGTTGACCGATATTTGATTCGTGTCGCTCACTAGTAAACATCCCGCCGATAGCGGCCGTCCTCGACCAACGTCTGCAGTGCCGTCTCGCCGAGCAGCTCGCGCAGCACGCCATCCACCTCAGCCGCCATGCCCTGTAGGCTGCCGCAGACATAGAGCGCCGCACCGGCCTGCAGCCAGCTGCGCAACTCATCGGCGGCCGCCCCCAGGCGCTGCTGCACGTACAGCCGCTCGGCCTGATCGCGGGAAAACGCCAGGTCCAGGCGCGCCAGGCTGCCATCGGCCAGGTAGCCTTGCAGCTCCTCCCGGCAGTAGAAATCATGGGCCGCGCTGCGCTCACCGAATAGCAGCCAATTACGCCCCTGGCCAGCCGCAACCCGCGCCCGCAGTAGGCTGCGCAAACCGGCCAAGCCCGTGCCGTTGCCGATCAGGATCAACGGGCGGTCATCCCTCGGCAGGTGGAAACCGCGGTTGTCTCGCAGCCGCGCCCGCAGTTGCTGGCCCAGCGGCGCATGGGCGGTCAGCCATCCCGAGCCGAGACCCAGACTGCCATCGGCCTGGTGCTGCTGACGCACAAGCAACTCCAGCACCCCATCGGCCGGCAGAGAGGCAATCGAATAATCGCGCCGCGGTAGCGGCGCCAGCGTCTGCAGCAGCGCCTGCGGAGCCAGGCCAAACAGTGCCTGGGTATCCTCCGGCAACACACGTTCGGCCAGTACCTCGCTCAACGGGCGCGCCTCACCGTCGTGACTCACCTGCTGCTCAGCCAGGCCAAGGCCCTGCATCCACTCATAAACCCGCGCCGGGGCCTGGCACACCTGCACCTCAAGAATGTCACCGGCCTGCCAGGTACAAGGCTGCAGTGGTTGCAGACCGACCAGGTAAGTGGGGGCGCCCAGGCTGCCGGGGTTCAGGCACTCGCGGCTGACCAGGCGCCAGGTTAATAGCGGCTCGACCGCTGCCTGCATCTGCACCCCGGTCAACGTGCCCAGTTGGCTGCGCCAGTGGTCCAGGGCCTGGGCATCACCGGCATCGACCTGCACCGGCTCGAACAGGGTCTGCGCGCCCTGTTGCTGCAACCAGCCGCGCACCCGCTCGGCGAAGCCGCAGAATTGCGGGTAATGCCGGTCACCCAGGGCCAACAGGGCGAAGCGCAGGTGATCGAGGCCCAGGGCCTGGCCCAACACGCGCCGCTCGAAGGCACGGGCGCTGTCCGGCGCCTCGCCATCGCCAAAGGTGCTCACCACGAACAGCGCCCGGCGCGCCTCGCGCAGCGTCTGCTCGCCCAGTTGGCTGAGCGACTGAACCTGCACCGGATGCCCGGCAGCCTGCAGGTGCGCCGCACTCTGCCAGGCCAGTTGTTCGGCAAAACCACTCTGGCTGGCGAAACCGATCAACCAGGCCTCACCGCCAGCAGCGCCACCCAACTCACCCTGGGCGGCACGGATGGCGCGCTTCTTACGCCGCCGATCGAGGTACAGCAGCCAGCCGGTCACGGCGAACAGCGGCATGGCCAGGCTCGCCAGCAACATCAGAATGCGCCCCGGCAAACCGAAGAACTCGCCCACATGCAGGGCGTAGACGCTGGCCAGCAACTGCGCGCCGAGCGGTTTTTCGCTGTAGCGCTCGACCCGGCTGACCACACCGCTGGCCGGGTCGAGACTGAGCTGATCAAGTGCACGCGGGTGCGCCGCGCCTTCGAGCAGGTAAAAAACCGTGGCTGGCTGGCCACCCAACGGCGGCAGGCGCAGGTTGTAGGTGTGCAGTTGCGGGCCTGCCGTATTGCGGATCGCAGCCCACACCGCGGCGTAATCCACCACCAACGCGGGCCCATCCTGGGGCTCGGCAGGCGGCCGACCACGCCCTGCACTGCGGCGCTCGCCCGCCTGGCCTGCCGGCGCATCGGTGAACAGACGCTGCACCCCTTCGCGGTACCACTCGTAAGACCAGAACAGCCCGGTCAGCGCGGCCAACAAATACAGCGCCAGGCACCAGGTCCCGGCTACCGCATGCAGGTCCCAGTTGAAGCTGCGGCCCTTGCGCGCCCAGTCCAGGGTCAGCCAGGCGCGCCAGCTAGCCGCCTGGCGTGGCCAGCGCAGGTACAGCCCGGACAGACAGAAGAACACCAGCATCAGCGTGCAGGCGGCGGTGATCTGCTTGCCGAACTCGCCCAGGGCGAGAAAACGATGCAGCTGCAGCATCAAATCGAAGAACCCCTGCCCGCGCAGCTCGGGCAGTTGCGCACCGCTGTAGGGGTCAACATAGCGCGACGCACCGCGGCGCTCCCCCGCGGGTGGAGTAAAGAACACGCGCGCCGGACGCTCGCCGGTGACATCCACCCATAAGCCTGCCATCTGGGCGCCACTGTCACGTTCGGCCCGCGCAACCAGTTCGCCCGGGGTCAGTACCGGCCCCGCCTGCTGCTGTATCACCTGCGGGTTGAGCAGCAACAGCAACTCATCGCGAAACGCATAGGCCGCGCCCGTTACCCCCATCAGGGCCAACACCAGGCCGCCGGTAATACCGAACAGCCAGTGCAGTTGAAACACGGTTTTCTTGAACACCTGACACCCACGACAGCGGCGAAGACAAGCGCGGAATATTAGACGAGAACCAGTTGCAAATGTATTGATTTCCCATGTCCTGAAAGAAGCAGACCCGTCCCTTACGCCGCCACTTACAAAATTTACACCTTCCTCCAGGCCTTGCCGGCTCTGGCTTTGCGCTCATTCACCGGGCACCGGAAGGAGCCGCCGGGAGAAACGAATTGAACCTTATTTGCAAGTCATTACCATTCGCTCGCTTTTTCATACCGATAATCGATTTGCTTCAGGAGCATTCACGATGTCTTCCCTGCCTGCCCGTACCGCCCTCGCCAGCGCCATTGCCCTCACCGGCGCTGTCAGCGTCCACGCCAACGAGCCCATCGCACTGCAAGATGTCGTGGTCAGCGCCGCGGGCTTCGAGCAGAAGGTGACCAACGCGCCGGCCAGTATCAGCGTGATCTCCCAGCAGGATCTACAGCAGAAACGCTATAACAACCTGGCTCAGGCACTGGGCGATGTGGAAGGGATTGATATCGGCCAAGGTACCGGCAAGACCGGCGGCCTGAACATCAGCATTCGCGGCATGCCGAGCCAGTACACCCTGATTCTGATCGATGGCCGTCGGCAAAACGCCGCAGGTAACGTCACCCCCAACGGCTTTGGCGAAACCTCCACCAGCTTTATGCCGCCACTGTCGGCAATCGAGCGTATCGAAGTAATCCGCGGCCCAATGTCCACACTGTATGGCTCCGACGCCATGGGCGGGGTGATCAACATCATCACCCGCAAGGTAGGCAAAGAGTGGACGGGATCCATTACCCAGGATTACACCTACCAGGAGAACCGAGAATTCGGTGACACCCGCAGCTCCAGCCTGTATGCCAGCGGCCCGTTGGTAGAAAACCTGGTGGGCCTTCAGCTCCGCGGCAGCCTGTTAAACCGAGAAGAGTCTGAGCTGAGCTATGGCAACGGCATCGACGTCAGCAAGCGCGGCCCGTCGCCGGTCGAAGGCCGTAACAACACCTTGGGCGCTCGTCTGACCCTGACTCCCAACGAAAACCACGATTTTGGTCTTGATGTAGAGCGCGGCCGGCAAACCTACAACAACGATGAGTGCCAACTCGGCACCCTGGACGGACAAAACAATAGCTGTACAGCGACCACCACAACCGCCAACGGCTATACCGACGAACAACGTTTCGAACGTGAACAAATCGCTCTGACGCATACCGCACGCTTGGGCTTTGGCACCCTGGACTCCAGCCTGATGCACAACACGACCGAAACCATTGGACGCACCATTCCGGGCACCATCGGTTTGCCGACGGCGGTCCCAGGCGCCATTGGTGGTGCTGATCGTGAACTGAAGACCACCAACCTGGTCTTCGATACCAAGCTGGCCGCACCCATCGGCGAATCCCACATCGGCACCATTGGTGCTCAGTGGTGGGATGCCGAGATGACCGACGGCATTGCCCAAACCGACTTCGAGCAGAAAACCTGGGCGGTCTTCGCCGAAGACGAGTGGCGCCTGCGTGACAATCTGGCCCTGACCCTGGGCGCCCGTTACGACGACCATGAAAGCTTTGGCGGGCATGTCAGCCCGCGCGCCTACCTGGTATGGAACACCACCGACTACTGGACGCTCAAGGGCGGCATCAGCCGGGGTTACCGCACGCCAGACCTGAACGACCTGCACAGCGGAGTCAATGGCGCCACCCGCCAGGGCCAGGTCATCACCATCGGCAACCCGAACCTAGAACCAGAGACCACCACCAATACCGAGTTCGGCATCTACTTCGACAATCTGGCGGGCTTCAATACCAACGCCACCTTGTTCCACAACAAGTTCAAAGACCGGATAGCCGAAGGTGATCCAGTCCAGATAAGCGGCCAGGCTGGTATTCCTGATGGCAGTTATGCCCAGCAGGTCAACATTGACGAAGCCATCACTCAGGGCCTCGAGCTGGCCGCTAGCTGGACCTTTATGCCCGCCTGGACACTCTCGGCGAACTACACCTACACCGACAGCGAACAGAAGAGCGGGGAAAACCAAGGACAGCCACTGACCAACACCCCCGAGCATTTGGCCAACGCCAAACTCAACTGGCAGACCAGCGACCGCCTCAATTTGTGGCTGAAAACCGAGTACCGTGGCGAGCGCGCGCGCTTCACTTCCTCCTACGAAAACCTGGCCAACACCAATGGCACCTACTCCACCAACCAGTCGATCTACGACAGCCTGGGCAAGAACACCAAAGCCTATACCCTGTTCCACCTGGGCGGTTCCTACCGAGCCACGGAAAATCTGACGCTCAACGCCACCATCTACAACCTGCTGGACAAGGACTTCGTCAAAGGCCGGGCCTACTCCACCTACACCGCCCCCAACGGTGCAGGGGTTGGTGGTGGTGTCGCCAACGGCACGGCATACGGCACCGACTACTCCCAGAGCACCCAGTCCACCACCGGGGTAATGGAAGAAGGCCGCCGCCTCTGGCTCTCTGCCAACCTGACGTTCTAAGTCACTCGCCGCCGCACGGTTCGCTGCGTCAGTCTCGGAGATTGGCGCAGCGAATCAAGGGCAGCACTAATGAGAACGTATAGTGTTGGTAAATATTTCCCGTCTTCTTCTGCCGCCTCCTAGAATCGCCGGCCTTTCCCCTCCGAGCGAACGGCAATGAAGGTCTCCCTCAGTTTCGGCACCCTGCGCCAATGGCACTGGATCAGTTCGGCCCTGTGCCTGGTCGGCATGCTGCTGTTCGCCATTACCGGCATCACTCTCAACCATGCCGCGCAGATCGAAGCCCGCCCCAGCGTCACGCTACACCAGGCGCAATTGCCCAAGCCGCTGCAGAACCAGCTCCTGGCGGTCGACCCGCTGCCCGAGAACCTGCCCGCTGCACTGCGCACCTGGCTGGAGGCTGAACTGGCCATCGACCTGGCCGGCCGCGAGGCCGAGTGGGAAGACGGCGAGCTGTACATCGGCCTGCCACGCCCGGGTGGCGATGCCTGGCTGAGCCTGGACCTGATCAGCGGCGAGCTGCTCTACGAATCCACCGAGCGTGGCTGGATCGCCTATTTCAACGACCTGCACAAAGGCCGCCACAGCGGCGTGGCCTGGTCCTGGTTTATCGATGTATTCGCCGGTGTCTGCGTGCTGTTCTGCCTCACCGGCCTGTTGCTGATGCAGCGCTACGCCAGCGGGCGCCCGACCACCTGGCCGGTACTCGGCTTGGGGTTACTGGTGCCGCTGCTGCTGGCGCTGCTGTTTATTCACTGACGAGGTGTTCATGCGTAAACCCCTGCTGTACGGCCTGGGCAGCCTGTTCGCGGCGCCCGCTCTGGCCGCTGAAATGAGCCTGAGCGTGGAAATCCCGCGCCTCGACGTCGCCGAATACCACCGCCCTTACGTAGCCATCTGGCTGGAAGGTAGCGGCCAGCAACACGTGGCCGACCTGGCGGTCTGGTACGACCTGAAACTGGCCGATGCCGAAGGCGAAAAGTGGCTCAAGGACCTGCGCCAGTGGTGGCGTCGCAGCGGCCGCAACCTGCAGATGCCGGTCGACGGTATCAGTGGCGCAACCCGCGCCGTGGGCACTTACGCGCTGCAACTGAACGACCAACAGGGACCACTCAAAACCCTGGCCGCTGGTGACTACCAACTGGTCGTGGAAGCCGCCCGCGAAGTCGGTGGCCGCGAACTCCTGCGCCTGCCGTTCAGTTGGCCGCCGCAGCAAAACCGTACGGAAAGCGTCCAGGGCCAGCACGAGCTGGGCGCCATCACACTCGAACTGAAACCCTGAGAAATCACCATGAAAATGACCTACAAATGGGCAGCCCTGACCCTGGCCCTGTGCCTGCCGCTCTCCGCCCAGGCCCACCGCGCCTGGATGCTGCCCTCGGCCACCGTACTCTCCGGTGACGAGCCCTGGATCAGCGTCGACGCCGCCGTGTCCAACGACCTGTTCTACTTCGAGCACTTCCCGCTGCGCATCGCCGGTATCGGTGCCCTGGACCAGGCCCCTGCCGGCGGCCCACCAGGTATGCGCCCACGCCCAGCCGCCGTTCTGCAGGTGCTCGCGCCCGATGGCAGCCAGCTGCAGCCGCGCAACGGCGCCATCGGCCGCTACCGCAGCACCTTCGATGTGCAGTTGCCGCTCAAGGGCACCTACAAACTGGCCATCGCCAACCAGGGCCTGTTCGCCCGCTACAGCGAAAATGGTGAGAACAAACGCTGGATGGGCAAGGCCGATGAACTGGCCAAGGCCATCCCGGCCGATGCCAAGGACCTGGTGGTGACCCAGAACGACAGCCGCATGGAAGTCTTCGTCACCTCCGGCGCGCCCAGCGAGACCGTGCTGAAGCCAACCGGCAAAGGCCTGGAACTCAAGCCCGTGACCCACCCCAACGACCTGTTCGCGGGTGAAGCGGCCACATTCATCTTTCTGCTGGACGGCAAACCGGCCGCCGATGTCGAGGTCAGCGTGATCCCCGGCGGTAACCGCTACCGCGATCAACTCGGCGAGATCAAGACGCGCAGCGACGCCAACGGCCACGTCAGCATCACCTGGCCGAGCCCTGGCATGTACTGGCTCGAAGCCGAGCTGAGCATCAGCGAGAACGTCGCCAAACCGGCCACTGAACGCCGCGCCAGCTACAGCGCGACGCTGGAAGTGCTGCCGCAGTAAAGCCTCCGCCGCCCAGCCCGACAGGCCTCTGTTGCGCTGGGCGGCGCCGTTTCCCCTCTGCCGAGAGTGCCTTGCCCTGATCACTCGCGCCCACCTGCGGCCGCTCTGGCTATTCGGCCTGCTGCTGGTCCAACCCGTCAGCGCCACAGCGGAACCTGCCGCAGCAACCCGCTTACTGACGGCCAGCCAGTTGGCGATGAGCGTTCGCCAGCAGCGACCCGATCTGCCTGTACGGCAGATTCAGCTGCCCGGCGACCCGCAGCAGCCGGCCCAGGTCAGCTTCGCCAATGGTCAGCAGGCGCTCGTGACACGCAGCAGCGGTGCCCTGCTGGGCGCGCCACAAGCCGGCAGTAACAGACGTCCGCTGACACCCATGACATGGGCTCTGCTGCTGAGCCTGTTGTACCTGATCGGATGCCTGGGCATCGCCTGGCGCTGGCGTCGCCGGCATCCGCAGAGCAACGCGCCCAGCCCGTTACTTATCAGCTACGCCAGCCAGAGTGGCCAGGCCGAGCGTCTGGCCCGCGAGGCCGCCAGCTACCTGCAGGTCCACGGCCAGCCCGCGCGCCTGTTATCGCTGGACCAGGTCGATGCACAGGTGTTGGATGACAGCCGTCAGGCATTGCTGGTACTCAGCACCTATGGCGACGGCGAAGCACCGGACAACGCCGCCCGCTTCGCCCGCCAGTTGCTCGGCCGTAATGTCGCGCTCAGCCACCTGGATGTGGGCGTGCTCGGCCTGGGTGACCGGCATTACCCGCACTTCTGTCGGTTCGCCCAACAGGTCGAACAGTGGCTGCGGCACAACGGCGCGCAGCCGCTGTTCACCCCGCTATGGGCCGACCAGCTAGACCCCGCCACCCTGCAACAATGGTCCCAACAGTTGGCAAAGCTGGCCGGCGACAAGCAGGTGCCGCCAACTGACGCGCCGCTGCGGCCGGTCCATCTGGCCGAACGGCAGTTGCTCAACCCAGGCAGCCCAGGTGCGCCGGCCTATCGCATCGAACTGCAGGCCGATGCGCTACCGAGCTGGCAGGCGGGCGATGTGCTGGAACTGCGCCCCCAGGTACCCACCGCCCAGGTCGCTGCGGGCCTGCAGCAACTAGGTCTGGCGCCAGACACGCTGGTCGAAGGCCTAGCGCTGGCCGAACAGTTGGCGCACCGCCAGCTACCCACAGATGCTGGCGCCTGGCAGGCCCTGCGGGGCCTCGATGCCGACGCCTTGCTCGCACACTTGCCGCCGCTACCCCTGCGCACCTATTCCCTGGCGTCGCTGCCCGCCAGCGGCAGGCTCGAACTGCTGGTGCGCCTGGTGACCCTGGCCGATGGCCAACCGGGCCTGGGCTCCGGCTGGCTGTGCCAGCACGCCCCGCTGGGCGCCGCCATGCAGGTGCGGCTGCGCGCCAACCCGGCGTTTCACCACCCGCCGACAGCCACTCCGCTGATTCTGATCGGTGCCGGCACCGGCCTGGCCGGCCTGCTCGCTCACCTGCGTACACGCCAACCCGGCGCGGCAGACACATGGCTGCTATTCGGCGAACGCAGCCCAGAGCATGACCGCTGGTACAGCGACGCGCTGCAGCAAGCGCTACAGGATGGTCGACTGCAGCACCTGGACTGTGCCTTCACCCGCGCCGAACCGGCGCAGTACGTGCAAGACCTGCTCAGCCTGCACAGCGAGCGCCTGCGCGCCTGGCTCGCACGCGGCGCGGCACTCTATGTCTGCGGTCGCCTGGAAGGCATGGGCCAGGGTGTCGAACAACGCCTCATCGACCTGCTCGGCGCCAGCACCGTCGACGACCTGCGCACCAGCGGCCGCTACCGCCGTGACCTGTACTGAGCCCACAAAACCCACACACAGCAAAACGCCGCGACAATGCGCGGCGTTTTCCTAAAGCGATAGCGTAGTTGCTGCTGCAGCGTCGATCTGAACGGTGTAGGAGCGAATTTATTCGCGATCATGCTGCGAACTTCGCCCCTACAACGTATTCAACCCGCCCCCTCCAGCAGAAGCCTTATAGAAAGAACGACTTCAGCGGCGGAAAGCCGTTGAACTCAACAGCGCTGTAGCTGGTGGTGTAGGCACCGGTGGAGAACCAGTACAGACGATCACCGCTGGCCAGGTTCAGCGGCAGGCCGTACTTGTAGTGCTCGTACATGATGTCGGCGCTATCGCAGGTCGGGCCGGCGATCACCACTTCCTCCATCTCGCCCTTCTTCTCGGTCCAGATGGGGAACTTGATGGCTTCGTCCATGGTTTCGATCAGGCCGCTGAACTTGCCCACATCGGTGTACACCCAGCGCTCCACGGCGGTACGCGATTTGCGCGCGACCAGCACCACTTCACTGACCAGCACACCGGCGTTGGAGATCAGCGAGCGGCCCGGCTCCAGAATGATTTCCGGCAGCTCGTCGCCGAAGTCATCCTTGAGGAAGCGGATGATTTCTTCAGCGTAGGTTTCCAGGCTGTTGGTGCGGGTGATGTAGTTGGCTGGGAAGCCGCCGCCCATGTTGATCATCTGCAGGACGATGCCGTCTTCTTCCTTCAGCCGCTCGAAGATCACCTTGACCTTGGCCACGGCGGCGTCCCATACGTCGATGTCACGCTGCTGCGAGCCGACGTGGAAGGAAATCCCGTAAGGCACCAGGCCCAGTTGCTTGGCCAGAATCAGCAGGTCCATGGCCATGTCGGTCTGGCAACCGAACTTGCGCGACAGCGGCCAGTCAGCCGAGGTCGAGCCTTCAGTAAGGATGCGCACGTAGATCTTCGAACCCGGCGCGGCCTTGGCGATATTGCGCAGGTCGGCTTCGGAGTCGGTGGCGAACAGGCGCACGCCCTTCTCGTAGAAGTAGCGCACATCGCGGGCTTTCTTGATGGTGTTGCCGTAGCTGATGCGCTCCGGGCCAACGCCGCAGCCCATCACCTTGTCCAGCTCGTAGATCGAGGCGATGTCGAAGCTCGAACCCTTGTCCTTGAGCAGGTTGATGATTTCCACCGCTGGGTTGGCCTTGACCGCGTAATAGATCTTGGCGAATTCGAAACCGGCGCGCAGGTCATCGTAGGCTTTGCTGATGATGTTGGTGTCGATCACCACGAACGGGGTTTCGTGCTGATCGGCGAAGGCCTTCATCTTCTGAAAAGTGGCGGGTGCGTAATAATCTTCGACCTTGATCGACATGCTTGGACTCCAATGGCAAAACCAGAAACACATGAATTCGGGCAGCAAAACCTGCGACAGGTTCAACGGCCCAACGGGGGTGTCCGCAACTAACGCTGCCGACATGAACGCCTGATCAGTTTCCCCACTTTGGTTCGCCTACTTCCCAAGGCATGTCGCCGAGTACCGCAAGGGTCTCTCGTCGTCAGTACTTGAGCCGGATGGATCGTTGCCAGCATGGACGTTCGGCCGCGGACTTTAAGACCATGCGCCCCTCAGATCAACCGGAAATTACCCCTATTTTCAACAGTGCCACGCAACGTTCCGGATATCGCACAAAACGCGCTGGAATGCTGAACGCACGCGGGGTACAGCCTGTTCGGCCGGGCATTTCCTGCAGCCTAACCCGGACGTGTTTCATTGCCATTGCAATACAAGGTTGTCCACCTGCGCAAAACCTTGCAAATGCCGCCGCACGACCTCCTGCAGCTCTGCCATTTCGTGCGCACTCGGCGCCGTACAGGTCAGGTATAGAGCGTCATCATCAGCCTGCAGCACGCACTCGCCGATAGAAAACAGCAGGCGCCCTTCCTTCTCACTGCAGTGCACCTCGACCTTGTGGGCGAAATGCGTGCACAGGCGGCGCAGCAAGCGCGGCGCCTGCTGGCTAGGGAACTGGCTATAACTGCTCAGCATGAACGATGCGCTCCGAAATCAGTGGATGGTCCGCCAAGACCAGAGGAAAACCCTGCGAACACTGCTCGATCCGCGCCTCGATGGCGTAAGCGTGGCGCAGCCAGGCGGCATCCAGCACCTCGCCTGGAGCACCGAAGCGATAATCACCATTCGGCGCCAAAAGCAGCACGCGGTCGCAGAAACGCAGTGCCAGGTTGAGGTCGTGACAGGCCAGCAGGGCAATCGCGCCAGCATCGCGGCAGCGCGCGGCGACGCACGCCAGTACGCGCAATTGCCAGTGCAGGTCGAGGGCGCTGGTGGGCTCGTCGAGCAACAGCAAGTGCGGTTCGCCGACCAATGCCTGAGCCAGGCCGACCAACTGGCGCTGTCCGCCGGACAAGCGATCCATGCGCTGCAGGGCCAGGGGCTCAATGCCCAGTTGTTTGACGATGGCCGTGACACGCGCGGCCAACGCGTCGCTGCCCAGGTGCGCGCAGCGTGCACGCGCAGCCGCTTGCAGCGCTTCATAGGCGAGTAGCGACGTGGCCTGTGGCAGTTGCTGCGGCAGGTAGGCCACCCGTGCCTGCTGACGCCAGGGCGGCACGCCGCTCAGCGTCGCACCGGCCAATGCCGCCTGTCCCTGACAGGGCTGCAGGCCGGCGAGGGCGCGCAGCAGCGAAGACTTGCCAACACCATTGGGACCGAGCACAGCGACCAGGCTGCCGGCCTGGATAGACGGCAGACTCAGTGCATGCAGCACCCTGCGATCGCCGTAGGCCAGACCGAGACCCTCGATATGCAGGCTCATGCGCTACGCCCCCGCGCCAGGATCAGTACGATAAACAGCGGCACGCCAACCACCGCAGTGACCAACCCCACCGGCAGGATCACCCCCGGCAACAGCGCCCGACTGGCCAGCGAGGCCAACGACAACAGCAAGGCGCCGGCCAGAGCACTGCCGGGCAAGTAGAAGCGGTGGTCCTCGCCCAGCAGCAGGCGCGCCACATGGGGGCCGACCAGGCCGATAAAGCCCACCTCGCCGACGAAGGCCGTGGCCACCCCGGTCAGCAGGCTGACCCGCAGCAGCACGGCCGTACGCAGCCAGCCGACGCGAATCCCCAGGCTGCGCGCCTGCTCCTCACCGCCGCGCAGGCTGGTCAGCGCCCAGGCCTGACGCAGCGCCAGCACCAGGCACAGGCCAAACACCAGGGTGACCAGCGCCACCCGCTGCAGGTCGGCGCGGGCCAGGCTGCCCAGGGTCCAGAAGACGATCTGCTGCAGCGCATCGGCATCAGCGAGAAACTGCAGCAAACCGACCAGGGCATTGAGGCCAAACAGCAAGGCGATACCGAACAGCACCAGGGTATGCAGTGCCTCGCCGAGCAGCCGCGCCACCAGCAGCAAGAGCAGACAGGAGAGAAAGGCGCAGGCGAACGCCGCCAGCGGCAACAGCAGATCGGCGCCCAGGCCGCCCAGGTTTGGCCGCAGCAGAATCACCAGCGCCGCGCCGAGGGTGGCCGCCGCGCCGACACCGAGGGTGAAGGGGCTGGCCAGCGGGTTGTTCAGCGCTGTCTGCATTTCCGCGCCGGCCAGGCCCAGGCTGGCGCCCACCACCAGGGCCATCAGCGCATAAGGCACGCGCAGCTCCAGGATGATCACCGCCTGCGCCGCATCCAGGCGGCCTGGCTGCAGCAGGCCGCGCGCCACATCCCACCAGCCCAGCCCAGCCGGGCCCGTCGCCAGGTCGCTGATAAAACTGGCCAGCACCAGCGCCGTCAGCACGCCCAGGCACAGCCAGCGGCTCAGCAAGGTGCGCCGATAAGCCCGCTGCAGGCTGTTAGCCCCCGGCATCATCTGCTCGTTCATAGGCTGATCCAGTACTGACCGTCCAACGCCACCGGCTGGAACTCGGCGTAGAAGGCTGCCAGCGTCTGCTGCGGGTCGAGGTCGGCGAAGGCTTCGGGATGTAGCCATTTGGCGAACACCTGCACCGCGACCACGTTGAACGGGCTGTTGTAGAAGCCATGCCAGATGGCATGCGCCCTGCCCTCACGCACCGCAGCCAGGTGCTGCAGGCCACCGCGACTCAGCAGCCGCGCCAGCGAAGCACGCGCCGGCTCACCCGCCACACCTGGGCCGAGGGCGATATAGGGCGCGCCTTCGGCGAGACTGTCGGCCGAGCCCACGGCGCTGGCGATATACAGCTGCGGCGGCTGGCTGAGCAGCAGCTCCAGGCTCAGGGTACCGGCATGTCCAGGCAGCAGCGCACGGGCGATGTTCTCGCCGCCGGCTTCAACCAGCAGGTCGGCGAGCATGCCGCGCGCCATGCTCTCGCAGCAGCCATCGCCGAGACCGGCCCGACTGTGCAGAAATACCCGCGGTCCGGCGCCCTGCGGCAGGCGCTGACGCACCGCCGCCAGTGCCTCGGCATGGGCGCTATTGAAGGCCTCGGCGCGTGCCTGGCGGCCCAGCGCACGGCCGAGCAACGTCATGCTACGCGGGGTATTGAGTAACGGCTGCTCGCGGAAATCGACAAACAGCACCGCCACACCGGCACGCTGCAACTGCTCGACCATGCGCCCCTGGGTGCTGCCCGGGCCATGCCCGGAGAGGCTGAAGATGGCCAGGTCCGGCCGCAGTGTCAGCACCTGCTCCAGGCTAAAACTATCGGCCGAACCCTGGCCAATGCGCGGCACCGCAGCCAGCGCGGGAAACGCCTGCTGGTACTGCCGCGCGCTGCCTGGGTCGACCAGCGCCAGGTCAGCCGGCATGCCGACCAGGCGCTGCAACAGCTGCTCGCCTTCGAGAACCGCCAGCACCGGCAACAACCGGCCTTCGCCGAGGACGATCCGTTCAACCCGCTCAGGCACCTGCACCTGGCGTCCAGCCAAGTCGGTCAGCACCTGCGCCTGCAACGGGGTCAGCACCGCCAACCCCAACACAACCGCCATGATCAGCCGGCGCATCAGATACGCCACGCCACACCCAGGCGCAGTTCGCGACCCGGCTCGTAGGAACCGCGCACGATGTTGTAGCCGGGGATATGAGTAAAGTCCTCGTTGCTGGCATGATCCAGGTACTGCTTGTCCAGCAGGTTCTTCAGCGTCAGGGTGAAGGTCAGTTGCTCAGGCAGCGCCTGCCATTCGGCATACAGGTCATGCACCCCATAGCCAGGCTTGGAGACATCGCCATCCACCGTATGCAATGTGTCAATGCCGCGTACGAACCGCCCCTGCCAACCGAGGGTCAGGTTATCGCTGGCACGATAATCGGCGAAGGTCGTCCAGGTATTGCCCAGGCTAGTGCCCAGGCCATTGTGTTCGTAGGCATTGAGCCGCTGACCATCCAGGCGAGCGAGGTTGCGGTGCAAGCTCAGACCCAGACTGAGCTGCTGCCAGTGATAGGCAGTACTGAGCAGCACACCCTTGATCTTCAGGTCGCCGAGGTTGCGGTACAGGTTGGCCATATCCGGCGTGTAGGAAATGGCATCGCGGATATGGGTAATGTATCCCTTGGCCATGAACTCCAAGCCACCGTTGCGGTAGTCGAAACCGACTTCCTCGGTTCGCGCCTTCTCCGCCTTCAGGCTCGGATCGTTGCCAGCAACGTCGAGTTTGAAGGCATCACGCACCTGCGGGCCGCGTAGTGCCTGGGAGTGTCCAGCGAACACCGCCAGTTCGGGTGTGAGCTGATAACGCAGGCTCAGGTTGGGGCTGAGGCCATCTTCCTTGAACGTCTGACTGTCGCGGTCGTCCAGCTCGTAGCGGTCATAGCGCAGACCCGCATTGAGCAACAACTGCGAGGTGATCTGGTAGGCGTCCTGCACATAGAAGCCAAGCACTTCACCGTTCTCACTGTCGCGCTCGCGGTCACCTTCCGGGCCGAGGGTCGTGCGGTCGTCGCGGTAGTCGACGCCGTAGGTCAGCTTGTGCGAGGTAAAATGGCTGGTGTTGCGCAGATCGAAACCGTTGCTGCGGGTATCACCGAAGTACAGGCCGAAGCGGCCGTCCTGCTGCAACTCGTTGGTGGTGTGGTAGGTGGTCAGTTCGAGATCGAACAAGTCGTTGTTCATCGGCTGCCAGGCGTAGTTAAGCGTCCAGGTCTCACGCTCGGTCTGTAAGGGGTACGCCGCGTTGCGCGGCAGCGAAACCATCCACTGCGGACGTTGTGGGCGCTCGCCTTCATCAAGGCGGCGCTCGTAGCTCAGGCGCAGTGTCTGCGCGTCGTCGAGCTTGCCGACCAGCTTGGCGTAGCCGAGCTTCTGCCGTGCGCCCGTGCCGAGCACATCGTCGTTGTTGGCGTCCTCGTAATCGTTCTGATCCTGGTAGCTGGTCATCGCCAGCGCTGACCAGTTTTCGTTGAAACGGCCGAATAGGCTGGCGCTGCTCTTGTAGCCCTCGCCATTGCTGAAATAGCCACTCTTGAGCAGGGCACCGACGGACTCACCTTCACGCAGCAGGTCGTCCGGATCCTTGGTGACGAAGCGGATCGCACCGCCCAGCGCGCCCGGCCCGGCGGTGGCATCCCCCGTGCCGGCCTGCACCTCGGCTCGCTTGAGCAGTTCAGGCTCGATACTGATGCGTCCGGTGTGGTGGAAGGTCTGCCCCGGCTGGCTGGCGCCGTCGATGGTGATATTCAGCAGGGTGTCTTCCAGACCGCGCAGGTAGAGCTTTTGCGCCACGCTGGAACCGCCAGCTACCGATACCTCTGGATTGGACTCGAAGACTTCCTGCAAATCGCTGGCCTGATAGCGCTGCAACTGCTCGGCCTCGACACTCTCGTTACGGTCGGCAGCGACGCCGGTAATCTGCTGCGCCTGCAGTTCAACTGCCGGCTCGGCACTCTGGGCTGACAGTGCACCGAACAGGCTGGTGCAGGTGATGGCGCCCAATAGGCTCAGGCGGTAAGGGCAATGCGGCATGATGGTTCCTCCCCAGGAAAGATGTGAATATTTCGCATTTGCGAATTCTCATCATCACCCCCACCCAAGGGAATCACTTTTACAACTGTTACACACCGGCATGGGGCAGGCGCAGCTCCATCAGCAAACCGCCGGCTGCGCGGTTACAGGCGCGAATGCTGCCGCCCGTGGCGTTGACCTGGCGCTGCGCCAACGCCAGGCCCAAACCGAAACCGGCGCGCTCGCCCGCGCCGCGAAAGAACGGCTGAAAGATCCGCTCCAGCCATTGTTCGGCGACCCCTGGCCCTTGGTCGGTGACACTGAGCAACCAGGCATCACCCTCCTGGGTCAGGCTGACTTCGACCTGACCGCCCGCGGGGGTGTGATCCAGCGCATTGCGCACCACATTTTCAATGGCCTGGCCCAGGGCGCGACTGCTGCTGCCGTGCAGCGGTGCGCTGTCCGGTAGCTGGCAGACGATATGCCGGTCCGGGTACTCGAAGCGCGCATCGTCGAGGATGCTGTCGAGCAGCTCGGACAGATCGAGGTTTTCGTCGCGCAGCTCGGGCCGCTCATTCTCCAGCCAACTCAGGGTCAGGGCGTCTTCGACCAGACGGCGCATGCCGGCGCAATCACTGCGGATGCGTTCGAGCAGGCCCGCCCGGTCAGCGCCCTGTTCGGCCAGGCTTACCGCCATTTCGATGCGCGTCAGCGGGGTGCGCAGTTCATGGGACATATCCGCCAGGCGCTGACGCTGGTCGATGATCAACTGCCCGGTACGCGCCGCCATGGCATCGAAGGTCTCGGCCAGACGCGCCAACTCATCGTTACGCGAGCCGAGCAATGAGCGCACGCGTACATCCAGACGCCCCTCGCTGAACTGCCGGGTGGCCTGTTCCAGACGGCTTAGTGGCTGCATCAGATGGCGGTAGAGCACCAGACAGACGATCAACATCAGCACCAGCGGCACCACCAGTTGCAGCAGCAGCTTGGCGTAGTGCCAATACAGGCCGGGGCGCATGCGCTGCGGCAACTGGATCAGAAAGCGCACCTGGCCGTCGCTGAACGGGATATCCATGATCGGGTTTTCATGGAAATACAGGTGGATCTTCCAGCTCAGGTCGCGGCCCAGGGTAAAGCTCTCGACGAAGCGTTCCGACAAACTGCCGGCCAGCGGCCGTACCTCGGACTCGACCACGGCGGCCCAGGTCTGCTCCTGCTGTTGCAGAGTCTCCAACCAGCGTTGCAACGCCGCATGATCACCGGCGCGGTACAGCGTTTCAGCCTGCTCGGCGTAGTGGCGCAGGGTGCGCTGGTCCTCGGCATCGATAAAGCTCATGCGCTCTTCGGTTTGCCAGGCCACCCGGGCGATCACCCAGAACAGCACCACGCTACCCAGGGCGATGACCAGGCACAGCTTCCAGAACAGGCGGCGGTTCATGTGAAGGCGTAACCGCGGCCGTGCAGGGTCTGCAGGCGATCAGCGCCCAGCCCGGCATCGGCCAAGCGCCGGCGAATGCGGCTGATGTGCATATCCAGGCTGCGGTCGTACTGGCTGTATTCGCGCTCTAACGCCATGCGGTACAGGTAGGGTTTGCTCAACGCCTCGCCGCGATGACTCACCAGCAACCAGAGCAGACGAAACTGCAGCGGCGTCAGTGCCAGGTCGCAGTCACCGACCCGCGCCTGCTGGGCGTGGCGATCCAGGTGCAACGCATCAACCTGCAACTGCTGCGGCTGCGCGCCGCGGGCCACCTCCGGCGTACGGCTACGGCGCAGCACGGCATCAATGCGCAACTGCAGCTCGGTGATGTTGAACGGCTTGGGCAGGTAATCGTCGGCGCCGTGGCGCAGGCCACGAATGCGCTCCTCCTCGGCACCACAGGCGGTGAGCATGATCACCGGCGTCTGCTGTTGTTCGCGCAGCCGGCGCAACACGGCCAGGCCATTGATATCCGGTAACAGCACATCAAGCAGGAGCAAGTCCGGCGGCTCGGCCAGGGCCATGCTCAGCCCCGCCTCGCCCAGATGGCTCGCCTGGGTGGCATAGCCCTGGCCGCGCAGCAGCTCGCCGAGCTGGGCAGCCAGGGTGCGGTCGTCCTCGATGATCAGAATGCGGCCCAGGCTGGTGGTCATGGCAGCGTGCTCGGCAGGAAAGCATGCAAAATATAATAATTCTCATCTACATGCTATTAACCGATGCTCCTTGGCCTGGCAGCGCACTGCAAAGTGCCACCACTGCGCGTCCCGCACCCTCGGCTGGCACGATAACGTCCGCCAAAACGCGCCCGGACAGACCGATCTGGCCATTTCAGGGCACCTCCCCGCAGTGGCATGTTCGCTGCACAGGCCTTGCACATCCACGCCCGTAGTCTTGGAGAGTGCCATGCATACGCAGTCCGCCTACTCGCCCCGCAACGCCGTCAAGCAGGATGCACTAGACAACACCATGGGCCAGATCAAAAAGCTGGTCAGCGACCTGGAACACAACGCCAACGAAATCAGCGGCATCGTCAATGTCATCCGCGACGTGGCCAAACACACCAACCTGCTGGCCCTCAACGCGGCCATAGAAGCGGCCCGTGCAGGAGAAGTCGGACGCGGTTTCGCCGTGGTAGCCGATGAGGTGCGGGCCCTCGCGCAACGCACCGCCACAGCCACCAGCGACATCGCGCAGAAAGTCCAAAGCATCGGTGTGGACACCCGTAATGCGGTAAAAGGCGTCGAACTGGCCGAGCGCGATGCCATGCAGGAAACCGCACGCCTGCTGGCCGCCCAGGAAGCGGCCCGCCTGGAAACTCGCCTGGCCAAGCTGGCCGCCACCCTGCATGGCCTCAAGCGCGTGATCGAAAGCTTGAAACAAGCCAATCTCGGCCCGCAGCGTGAAGCGATCAACGCGGTAATGGCAGCCAACCTGAAAGCCGACAAGGATGTGCTGGCCTACTCCTGCTGCCTGGAGGCCAACGTGCTGGATGGCCGCGACAGTGAGTTCTGCAGCGCGCCGGGGCACGCCCCTGACGGCCGCTTTATCCCCTACTGGAACCGTGGCCAGGGCTCAATCGCTCTGGAGCCATTGGCCGACCACGACAAACCCGGCCTGAACGACTGGTATGAAATACCCCGGCGCAGCAACCATGACCTGATGATGGAGCCCTACGACTACTCCGTGAATGGCCGTAGCGTACGCATGACCTCGCTGATGGTGCTGGTAAAGTTCAACGAACGCTTTGCCGGCGTACTCGGCGCCGACTTCGCCCTGGACAACCTGCAAAAGGATTTGTCCGAGCACAAACCGCTGGGCGTCGGCTACCTGGCGCTGCTGTCGACCGCAGGCTCCTACATCACCCACCCAGACCCGGCCTGGGCCGGCAAGAACGCCAGCGACCTGAACAGTGATGCGCGCCAGGCGATCAAAACCGGCAAGGCCTACCGCTATGTGCAAAACGGCGATCTGGTGCGGGTGTTCTGCCCGGTCAATACCGGCGTTGCGCAAACACCCTGGGCACTGATGGTGTGTTTCAGCATCGAGGCGGCGCTCAAGGCCCAATCCGGCGCCTGAGCGGCGGCTCAGCGAGGCGTCTGGCGTCAGCAAACGCAGCGGGCATCCTGTATACTTCGCGGCCAATTTCCAGCTCCACGATCAGGTTCCCGCATGACCACCCAGGCCGCCGAAGTCGCCAAGCGCCGCACGTTCGCGATCATTTCCCACCCCGACGCCGGTAAAACCACCATTACCGAAAAGCTTCTGCTGATGGGCAAGGCAATTGCCGTGGCCGGTACGGTGAAGTCGCGTAAATCCGACCGCCATGCGACCTCCGACTGGATGGAAATGGAGAAGCAGCGCGGTATCTCCATCACCACCTCGGTGATGCAGTTCCCCTACCGCGAGCACATGGTCAACCTGCTCGACACCCCGGGCCACGAAGACTTCTCGGAAGACACCTACCGCACCCTGACCGCAGTGGACTCGGCGCTGATGGTGCTCGACGGCGGCAAGGGCGTCGAGCCACGCACCATCGCCCTGATGGACGTCTGCCGCCTGCGCGACACGCCCATCGTCAGTTTCGTCAACAAGCTCGACCGCGATATCCGCGACCCGATCGAGCTGCTCGACGAGATCGAAGCGGTCCTCAAGATCAAGGCCGCGCCCATCACCTGGCCGATTGGCTGCTACCGCGACTTCAAGGGCGTGTACCACCTGGCCGATGACTACATCATCGTCTACACCCCGGGCCACGGCCACGAGCGTACCGAAACCAAGATCATCGAAAAGCTCGACTCCGATGAAGCCCGCGCCCACCTGGGTGACGAGTACGAGCGCTTTGTCGAGCAGCTTGAATTAGTGCAAGGCGCCTGCCATGAATTCGATCAGGACGAGTTCATGAACGGCCAACTGACCCCGGTGTTCTTCGGCACCGCCCTGGGCAACTTCGGTGTCGACCATGTGCTTGATGCCGTGGTCGATTGGGCGCCCAAGCCGCTGGCGCGGGTGGCCAACGAGCGCACCGTGGAGCCGGTGGAAGAGAAGTTCTCAGGCTTCGTGTTCAAGATCCAGGCGAACATGGACCCGAAACACCGCGACCGCATCGCCTTTATGCGCATCTGCTCGGGCAAATACAGCCAGGGCATGAAGATGCGCCACGTACGCACCGGCAAGGACGTGCGCATCGGCGATGCCCTGACCTTTTTCTCCAGCGAGCGCGAGATGCTGGTCGAGGCCTATGCCGGCGACATCATCGGCCTGCACAACCACGGCACCATCCAGATCGGCGACACCTTCACCGAAGGCGAAGCCCTGGGCTTTACCGGCATCCCGCACTTCGCCCCGGAACTGTTCCGCCGCGTGCGCTTGAAAGATCCGCTGAAATCCAAGCAGCTGCGCCAGGGCCTGCAGCAACTGGCCGAAGAAGGCGCGACCCAGGTGTTCTTCCCCGAGCGCAGCAACGACATCATCCTCGGCGCCGTCGGTGTGCTGCAGTTCGACGTGGTCGCCAGCCGCCTGAAAGAGGAATACAAGGTCGAGTGCGGCTACGAGCCGATCACCGTCTGGTCAGCGCGCTGGATCGAGTGCAGTGACAAGAAGAAGCTCGAGGAATTCTCCAACAAGGCGGTGGAAAACCTCGCCCTGGACGGCGGCGGCCACCTCACTTACCTGGCCCCGACCCGGGTCAACTTGGCGCTGATGGAAGAGCGCTGGCCGGATGTGAAATTCCGCGCCACCCGCGAACATCACTGACAGGAGGCCCGCAATGCGGGCCTCCATGGGGGTTAACAGGCCGTTGAAAAACGTTGGCGAGGCAGTCAGCGCAAGGCAAAAACAGGCGAGGAAGCGGAGTGTACGAGCTGTACATGAGCATTCCGAGCCTGTTTTTAACGCCGCGATGGCAACGCAGGTAGTTTTTCAACAGCCTGTTAAGGCGCAGCGTCTACGTCGAGAGTCCAGGCCACCAGCGAATCGCCGATGCGCGTACCGAACGAGCCGTGTCCGCCGGCCATCACCACCACATACTGCTTGCCGGTCTTCTCCGACACATAGCTGATCGGCGTGGCTTGCCCACCCGCCGGCAGACGATCCTTCCACAGTTCTTCCCCGGTGCGCAGGTCGTAGGCCCGCAGGTAGTAATCCAGGGTGCCGCTAAGAAAACCTACGCCACCGGCCGTGATCAGCGGCCCGCCCAGGGCCGGTACGCCAACGCTGAAGGGTATGCCCAACGGTGCACTGTCACGGCTGGTGCCGTTCTTGTGCTGCCAGACCTTTTCCATGCTGCGCAGATCAACGGCGGTGACGTAGCCCCATGGCGGCGACTGGCATGGCAAACCCAGTACCGAGAGGAAGGGCTCCAGGCTGACCATATAGGGCGCGCCCAGGTTGGGTTGCAGGCCCTGCTCACCACCGCCCATGCGGGCGTCTTCGGGAACCTCTTCACGTTTGACCAGGCGCGAGACAAACGCCAGGTAGTTTGGCGCGCCGAACAGCATCTGCCGCACCGGATCGACCGCCACCGACGGCCAGTTGAACACCCCGACATTGCCCGGATAGATCAGCGAACCCTGCTCCGAAGGTGGCGTGAAATCCCCCTCATAGCGCAGCTGGCGGAACTGGATGCGGCACATCAGTTGGTCGAACGGCGTGCCGCCCCACATGTCACGCTCACGCAGCGCCTGCTCGGGTGCATAACTGAGGGCCGAGGCCGGCTGGGTCGGCGCGGTGAAATCGCCTTCCACCGTGCCCTGGGGCACCGGCTGCTCGCTGACCGGCACTATGGGTTCGCCAGTGCGCCGATCGAGCACATAGAGATCGCCACGCTTGGTCGGCTGGATGATCGCCGGCACCGTACCCTGGGGGCCGTCGATATCGACCAGAGTGGGCTGGGACGGCAGGTCGCGGTCCCAAAGGTCGTGGTGTACGGTGCGAAATTCCCAGCGCACCTGGCCGCTGGCCAGATCCAGGGCGACCAGCGCAGCAGTGAAGCGCTCGGCCTCGGGAGTACGCGGTACGGCCCACTGGTCGGGCGTCTGATTGCCCGTGGGGATATACACCAGCCCCAGGGTTTCGTCCGCCGTGGCGATGGTCCAGGAGTTGGGTGTGCTGCGCACATAGGTCTCGCCCGCCGGCAACGGTTCGGTGGCATCCGGACGGCCGGGGTCAAAATTCCACACCAACTCGCCCGTGCGCACGTCATAGGCACGGATCACCCCACCGGGGGAATCCACCGCGCCGTTGTCGGTGACCGAGCCACCGACGATCACCAGTTTCTCGGTGACCACCGGCGGCGAAGTCGGCAGATAGACGCCCAGGGCGTCGTCGCCCAGAGCGACCTTGAGGTCGACCATGCCGCCTTTGCCGAAATCCTCACAGGGCTGGCCATCGTGCAGGTCGAGGGCGTACAGCGTCGCGTCATTGGTCGGCAGGAACAGCCGCTGCGTGCAACGCTCGACCGCTTGCGCGGATGCCACCGGGGTACGTTGCCGGGTGTCGCTGGGCACGATACTCGGCTCACGCGCCTGCGCCGCCATGACCGGCTTCGCGGGCTCGGTGTAGACCGCCGCATCGTGATAGGCCAGGCCACGGCAGGTCATGTGCTGGTAATACTCGGCCTGCCGGTTGATGGCCGGATCGAAGCGCCAGCGCTCCTCGCCGGTATCGGCATCCACCGCGATGGCGATGCTGTGCGGGGTGCAGATAAACAGGTTGTCACCGACCTTCAGCGGCGTGACCTGGTTGGTCAGCTCGCCTGGGTCGCCTTCGCCCGGCAGGTCGCCGGTGTGGAATTCCCAGGCCTTTTTCAACTGACCGACATTCTCCGGACTGATCAGATCGGCCGTGGCGTAACGGTCACCACGGTCCGAACCGCCATAGGCGCTCCACTCACTGGCCGAGCGACCGGCCTGCGCCGCCGGGTTACCGCCGGCCAGGCGCGCGCTGTCGAAGGTGCCATCCAGGCGATGGTAATCCTGGGTAAGCGAGTAGCCGGCCATGCTCGCACCGAGCAGCAGACCCAGCCCGAGCAGCCCCGTTGCGCCGTCACGCCAGTAAGGCTGCGGGCCGATATGCCGGTTGATAAACGGCAGGAACAACCACAGACCGAGCAGGCACCAGAGGTCGATACGCGGCGCCAGCTGCCACCAGTCGAAGCGCACCTCGAACACGGTCCAGGCCAGGCTCGCCAGTAGCAACACGGCGTACAGCCAGAGCGCAGCACGCTGACGTCGACGGATCAGCACACCCACCAGCAGCAACCCCACGCCCGCCAGCAGGTAGTACCAGGAGCCACCCAACCAGGCCAGAGAGACCCCACCCAAGGCCAGCAGCCCGCCCATCACCCCTGCCACCCAGGCCGTCAGCACCACGCGCAGCGGTTGTGCCGCGTATCCGTCCGTCATCGCTCTCTCCATTTTCTGCCAGCCCGCCGACGACGGACACCTGCTCAATGGATTTGGAGCAGCCTCCAGAGTTCAGGGATTCTGCGGCCATTACCTGTGGGAGCCCCGCCCCGGGGCGAATCGATTGCAGCCGTTCAGTGACTTCGGCGTTGTACACGGCATTCGCCGCGGGGCGCGGCTCCGACAAACAGCAATCGTCGCTGGGCAACCCTGCACTGGGAGGCACGGATCGCGGATAAGCCTGAGGCTAAGGCTTCTCCGGCCACGGCAGGATTGGAATGGCGGTAACCGCGTTCTGCGGGCTGCCTTCGATCACCCGGTCGCTGTAAACCAGGTACACCAGGGTATTGCGCTTGCGGTCGTAGAAACGCACCACCTGCATGGTCTTGAACACCAGCGAGGTGCGTTCGCGGAATACTTCTTCGCCTTCCTTGAGCTCGCCGGAGAAGCGAATGGCCCCCACCTGACGACAGGCGATGGAGGCTTCGGCGCGGTCTTCGGCCAGGCCCAGGCCGCCCTTGACGCCACCGGTTTTGGCGCGCGAGAGGTAGCAGGTCACGCCCTCGACCTTGGGATCATCGAAGGCCTCGACCACGATCTTGTCGTTCGGCCCCATCCACTTGAAGACCGTTGAGACCTCGCCGATCTCTTCAGCCAGCGCCATCCCCGGCAGCAGCATTGCCCCCAACAGCCATACCTTGATGCCTTTCATCGCGTCACCTCAGACCAGAATCATGTTGTCGCGGTGGACCAGCTCCGGCTCATCGACATAGCCCAGCAGGCGTTCGATGGCATCCGACGGCTGACCGAGGATTTTCTGCGCTTCCAGGGCGCTGTAGTTGGCCAGACCGCGCGCCACTTCCGTCCCGTCGGCCGCCACGCAGACGACCATCTCACCACGCCGGAAACTGCCTTGCAGCGCCTTGACGCCAACCGGCAGCAGGCTTTTGGTGCCCGTGCGCAGCGCCCGCACAGCACCGTCGTCGAGCACCAGGGTGCCACGGGTCTGCAGGTGGCCAGCCAGCCACTGCTTGCGCGCAGCGAGCATGCCGCGCTCGGGGGCGAGCAAAGTACCCAGCCGCTCGCCCGCCTTGAGCCGCGCCAGCACCTGTTCGATAGCGCCGCCAACAATCACCGTATGCGCACCGGAACGGGCTGCCAGGCGCGCGGCGCGCAGCTTGGTCTGCATGCCGCCACGCCCCAGCGCACCGCCCACGCCACCGGCCACGGCGTCCAGCGCCGGGTCGTCCGCCCGCGCCTCGAAGATCAGCTCAGCAGCGGGGTTGTGCCGGGGGTCGGCGTTGTACATGCCGTCCCGGTCGGTGAGGATCACCAGCAAGTCGGCCTCGACCAGGTTGGCCACCAGCGCGGCCAGGGTGTCGTTGTCGCCAAAACGGATTTCATCGGTGACCACGGTGTCGTTCTCGTTGATCACCGGCACCACATCCAGGTCGACCAGCGTGCGCAGGGTGCTGCGCGCATTCAGGTAGCGCTTGCGGTCGGACAGGTCATCATGGGTCAGGAGGATCTGCGCGGTGCGCCGGCCATGCTCGGCGAAGCTCGACTCCCAGGCCTGGATCAACACCATCTGACCAATGGCTGCTGCCGCCTGCAATTCGTGCATGGCACTCGGGCGCGCACCCCAGCCCAACTTGCTCATACCCGCTGCCACCGCACCGGACGACACCAGCACCAGTTCGACGCCCTGCTCGCGCAGCGCCACCATTTGCTTGACCCATACCGCCATGGCCGCGCGATCCAGACCGCGGCCGTCCGCCGTCAGCAGCGCGCTGCCAATCTTCACCACCCAGCGCTGTGCGCTCGTTACCTTGTCACGCATGATCATCCAACCCCAGCAGCGACCTGTGATTACCAAAACCCTTGTATGCCTACAAAAACGCTATGTCCCAATAGGCTGTTGCTACCCCGAGCAGGCCATAACGCAGCACCGGCATAAACTCAGGTGCAGGAGCCCCGCCTCGGGGCGAAGCGATTGCAGCCATTCAGTTACCTCGGCGTTGCCCATGGCCTTCGCCGCGGAGCGCGGCTCCCACAAAAGCATCCTCGCCGCGCAACACAGTACTGGAACACAGCCTACAAAAACGCCGCAATTAAGCGGCGTTGGCGTAGTGCTTAATCCCGGACGTAAATGATTTCCGGGCCGTCTTCAGCATCCTCTTCATCCCAGAAGCTGTCGTCTTCAGTCTCATCACCCACAGCCCTGACACCGGAGCGACGCAGCGCACGCTTGTCGTCCAGCGCCTGCAACTGGGCGCGCGCTTCGTCTTCGATACGCTGATCGAGCGCGGCCAGCTCGGCGGCAAATTCCGGGTTCTCCTGAATGCGCTCGGAGCGCGCCTCAAGGTATTCCATGATGTCGTAGCAGAGCTTCTCGGTGCCTTCGCGCGCCAGGGCGGAAACCACATAGACCGGGCCTTCCCAACCCAGCCGCTCGACAATCGCCGCCACACGCGCATCGCGCTCGTCATCGGGCATCTGGTCAACTTTATTCAACACCAGCCAGCGATCGCGCTCGGCCAGCGCCGGGCTGAACTTGGTCAGCTCATCAACGATAGTCACCGCCGACTCACCCGGATCGGTCAGGTCCAGCGGCGCCATATCAACCAGGTGCAGCAACAAGCGCGTACGCGACAAGTGCTTGAGGAAGCGGATCCCCAGGCCCGCGCCGTCGGAAGCGCCTTCGATCAAGCCCGGAATGTCGGCAATCACGAAGCTCTTGTAACGCTCGACACTGACCACGCCCAGGTTTGGCACCAGGGTGGTAAAAGGGTAATCAGCAACCTTCGGTTTGGCCGCCGACACCGCACGAATAAAGGTGCTCTTGCCGGCATTCGGCAAACCGAGCAGCCCCACATCGGCCAGCACTTTCAGCTCCAGCTTGAGGTCGCGGGCATCGCCCGGCTTGCCCGGCGTGGTCTGGCGCGGCGCACGGTTGGTGCTGGACTTGAAGCGGGTGTTGCCCAGGCCGTGCCAGCCGCCCTGGGCGACCAGCAGGCGCTGACCCGCCTTGGTCAGGTCGCCAATCACTTCCTGGGTGGAGGAGTCGATCACCGTGGTGCCGATCGGCACCGGCAGGATCAGGTCTTCGCCCTTGGCGCCGGTGCAGTCGGTGCTGCCACCCTTTTCGCCGTTCTGCGCCTGGAATTTACGCGTATAGCGGTAATCGACCAGGGTATTGAGGTTCTCGGCCGCTTCGATATACACCGAGCCGCCATCACCGCCATCGCCACCGTTGGGGCCGCCCTTCTCGATAAACTTTTCACGACGAAAAGCCATCATGCCGTTACCGCCGTCGCCGGCTTTTACAAAAATCGATACTTCATCGACGAATTTCATCAGTACGCCTCCCGCTGCAAGCGGGTCAACAAATCAAAACAATCAGGCTCTTGCCGGATAACCCCGCGCACCGAGCGCGGCAACCTGGGTGATCGGGCAAGAACCCCTAGAATACAGAAACAAAAAAAACGCCTGGTGCGTTTTTTAACGTCGCTTGCGACGGCCCGTAGGGTGGTCACCATGGATGGCAGACCAATAAAAAAGCCCCGTCGCAAGGACGGGGCTTTCCCAGCAGTCGCGCGATTAGGCCGCGACGACGCTCACGTAACGGCGGTTGAACGCGCCTTTTACTTCAAACTTGATCACGCCTTCGATTTTCGCGAAGAGGGTGTGATCTTTACCCATGCCTACGCCGTAACCGGCGTGGAACTGGGTGCCGCGCTGACGCACGATGATGTTGCCAGGAATGATTTTCTGGCCGCCATACATCTTCACGCCAAGGCGTTTGGCTTCTGAGTCGCGACCGTTGCGGGTACTACCGCCAGCTTTTTTGTGTGCCATGAGTTCAATACTCCTATAAAGGGATCAGCGCTTAACGAATTAAGCCTGAATACCGGTGATTTTGATCTCGGTGTACCACTGACGGTGGCCCTGACGCTTCATGTGGTGCTTACGACGGCGGAACTTGATGATGGTCACTTTATCGTGACGGCCTTGAGCAACAACCTCGGCCACGACTTTGGCGCCTTCAACAACCGGTGCGCCGATGGTCACATCGTCGCCGTTGCCGATCAGCAGTACACGGTCGAAAGTCACGGCTTCGCCAGTGGCGATTTCGAGTTTCTCGACCTTAAGGAATTCGCCTTCGGTGACTTTGTATTGCTTGCCACCAGTAACAATTACAGCGTACATGGTAAATCTCCGTTGATCCTGCTCACCCAGCGCTTTATAGGAATAAGTGTCGGCTGGCATGGCTGCTTGGGGCCGGAAGGACACCCTTGCAATTGCGTAAGGCAGGGAAATACCCAGGGGGAAGTTCAGGGTGCGCGATTGTACGCAAGCCCACTACAACGTGCAAGCGCCAAGGTGCTTCGCCTTGACAGTGCGCAGGCGGCCCACCTAGCATGCCGCGCAACCTTCGAGGAGCACGTCCCGCTGATGCAACCCCAGGCTTTCTACCGCGTCGTGGCGGATGACTTCACCGCCGTCGACGGCATTATCCGTCAACAACTGGTATCGCGCGTACCGCTGGTAGAAAAGATCGGCGACTACATTATCTCGGCCGGTGGCAAACGCCTGCGTCCGCTGCTGGTGCTGCTCAGTGGCAAAGCCCTGGGCCTGGAGGGCGACAAGCTACGCCTGCTGGCGGCGACTATCGAGTTCCTGCATACCGCCACCCTGCTGCACGATGACGTGGTCGATATGTCCGACATGCGCCGCGGCCGCAGCACCGCCAACGCGCAATGGGGCAATGCACCCAGCGTGCTGGTCGGCGACTTCCTCTATTCGCGCTCGTTCGAAATGATGGTCGAGCTCGGCTCCATGCCGGTGATGAAGATCCTTTCCAAAGCCACCCGGGTGATCGCCGAAGGCGAAGTGCTGCAACTGTCCAAGGTGCGCGACGCCAGTACCACGGAGGCCATCTACATGGAGGTGATCCGTGGCAAGACCGCCATGCTGTTCGAGGCCTCGACCCATAGCGCCGCCGCCCTGGCCGGCGCGAATACCGAACAGAGCGAAGCGCTGCGCACCTTTGGCGACCATCTGGGTGTGGCCTTCCAACTGGTTGACGACCTGCTCGATTACCGCGGCGATGCCGAGGCACTGGGCAAGAATGTCGGCGACGATCTGGCGGAAGGCAAACCTACCCTGCCGCTGATCTACACCATGCGCGAAGGCACGCCCGAGCAGGCGGCACTGGTGCGCAAGGCGATCCAGAAAGGCGGTATCGAAGACCTCGAGCAGATCCGCGAGGCCGTGGAAGCCTCCGGCGCACTCGATTACACCGCGCAGATGGCCCGCGACTATGTGGAACGCGCCATCGCCTGCCTCGACAGCCTACCGGCCAGCGAATACCGCGACGCCCTGATCGAGCTCAGCCGCTTCGCGGTCGCCCGCACGCACTGACACCACCCGGCAACCCTGAAAGCCCGTCCTCGTGATGGGCTTTTTGCATTCGGCGCGACGAAAGGCAGCGATTAATTCTTGCTATAAATGAAATAAGAATTATTCTCATCTTACTACTTGAAGGGAGATGAGCCATGACTTACATGATCGACGCCTGGCTGGACCGGCCACACCCGTACCTGCGCATCCTGCATCGCGACACCGGCGAGGTCTGCGCCGTGCTCGAGGAAGATGCCCTGGATGAACTACGCGACCAGGGCGACCTCGACCTGCACGAACTGGGCTCCAGCGAGCCGCTGGTGCTCAAGGAGCTGGTGCGCAACCTGTTCCTCTACTGCTATGCCCGCGCCCTGCGCCCGTAAGGCCTGTACTGCGCGCCGGTGCGCGCAGCGCACCCTACCCACGCGTCACCCGCACTAACGGCGCCGGCCCGCCGCACAGCGAAGCAGCACATACCGTAGGGTGCGCCGTGTGTTCACCAAGGCTCGGCACGCAGAATCGGTGTGCGCGGCGCACCTTACGTATATTGGAGCGCCTTACGCCGCTCGTGATGAATACGCGGCCAATAAAAAACCCGCCATTTAGGCGGGTTTTTTATTTTCAAGCAAGCTTGAAATGGTGGGTCGTGTAGGATTCGAACCTACGACCAATTGGTTAAAAGCCAACTGCTCTACCAACTGAGCTAACGACCCTAAAATGGTCGGGGTAAGGGGATTCGAACTCCTGACATCCTGCTCCCAAAGCAGGCGCGCTACCGGACTGCGCTATACCCCGATAAGAAGTTTGGCTCCGCGACCAGGACTCGAACCTGGGACCCAATGATTAACAGTCATTTGCTCTACCGACTGAGCTATCGCGGAACATCATACTTCTGCTCTTTTACAGTATCCGGCGTCGCCGTTTCCCGTATCAGAGGCGCGCCATTTTACGGTTTAAAAGCACCCTGTCAACCCCTTAAATTGCTTTTATGACAATGCTTTGCAGACTTAGGGTCTGTTAACCTTTCAGCCACGAGCTTCGAGCCGCGAACGAAACGCCAACAGCCCCTTGGGTGGCCTACTATATGTCCATCGGTACAGTGATCGCCGCAGGACGTACCAACCGCCACGGCTCAGCCAGGAATATCCATGAGTACTCAGGGTACGCCACCCAAACCACCCGCCACGGTTCATACGCTGGCTAGTCGCGGGATCCAGCCACGCTTTGGCGATTTGGTGCAAAGCTGCCGCAAGCTGGTGATGAACCACCTGGCCGAGCGCCTCACTCTGGTCTTCGCCCATGTCGACGACACCTTGTTCGAGTGCGCAGAAAAGGCCGAGAACAATCAGGTACAAACGCTGTTCTTCGACGCCATGCGCGACATTCGCCGGCAACGACCACAGATCGAGCGGCGCTACCACCAAACAGTCGCCCAACAGTTCGCCGACTTTCTTGACGGCAAGCTTGCCGTCCCACCCAGCGAGGCCGTCGACGCCGAGCATCTGGCGCTGGTACAGAACGAGGATTACGAGGAAAGCCTGCAGATCACCAATATGGTCAGCCGGGTCAAGGCGCGAAGTGCACAGAGCCTGTTCGCGTTGGAGCAACGCCTGGCCCTGCTCAACAATGGTCAGAAGCTGCTTGAGGACGGCAACCCGTTCGGCCCGCAGATGATCGCCCAGGCATGTCGCGAGGCCCTGGCGCCCTGCCCCTTTACGCTACGCATCAAAGTCATCCTCTATGCGCTGTTCGACAGCCATGTCATGCAGAGCCTGGAAGCGCTCTACGGCGCGCTGAATCAACGCCTGATCGACGCCGGCGTACTGCCCAATCTCAAATACAGCGCACCACGCAATACCAATCCAGTGCCACGCAGCACACCAGCGCCTGCCGCTCCCGTTACGGCCAGCAGCCCAGGCACATCAGCGGTCACCGGGCCGGCAGCGAGCAGTGTGCAAACCCGCGAGTCGCGTACTGGCGCACCTGGTACAACGCCGTTCGACCTCAATGGCCCGCCGCCCAGCGACCCGGACAACCTGCTCGACGGCCTGGCTCAGTTACTTGGCGAGCATCGCCAGCGCAACCGTGACGCCCCCTTGCTCGGTGGCACCCGTAGCATCGCCAGCTTCGCCTCACGAGATGCGACCCGCACCTACAGCGCCGCCGAACTGCTCGAAGCACTCAACCGCATGCAACGCGCGTCGGCCGATGAGCTGAGCCAGCGCCTGCACAGCCCACAGCCGGTCGAGGCGCTGAAAGCTGGCTTGCAGCACCAGCTTGACTCACACAGCAGTCAGCCAGGTCAGCAGAAACTGGCTGATCCGGAAACAGATGTCATCGACCTGGTGGGCATGCTGTTCGACTTCATACTCGACGACGACAACCTGCCGGACCCTTGCAAGACCGCCCTGTCACACTTGCACACGCCCTACCTGAAGGTGGCGCTGCAGGACAAGGCACTGTTCACCCAGCACAATCACCCCGCCCGCCGCCTGCTCAACGCCATGGCTCAGGCGGGTGTGCTCTATGGTGGTGACGGCGACGAGCGCGGACTGCTGGCCAAGATGCAGTGGGTGGTCGAACGGGTAATCCATGGCTTTGAGGGCGACCTGCGGGTATTCGAAGAACTGCTGGACGAGTTCAGCGAGTTCGTCGCCACCCTGCGCCACAAGGTCGAGCTGCGCGAGCGCCGTGCCGTGGAAGCAGCCAAAGGCCGCGACAAACTCCTCGGCGCGCGCCAGCAAGCGGTAGACGAGATCGTCCGTTGCCTGGGTAGCCGCCAGCTACCGAACATCATCCGTAATTTTCTCGAACTCACGTGGGCTGACGTGCTGGTCTTCGTACTGCTACGGCATGGCGATCAGGGCCCGGAATGGCAACGCGCCCGCGAGGTTGCCGAGCAACTGGCCTGGAGCGGCACACCACTGGATGCGGCCGGCAACGAGCAACTGCAACGCCTGCGCGCGCCGCTGCTGGACGATCTGCGCAAGGGCCTGGAGCTGCTCGGCGGCTATCACGACGATGGCATCCGCCGCCTGCTGCAAGACCTCGTCGCCTGCCAGTACGCGGTGCAGGCCAAACAGCCACAGGTAGCCGCCAAACTCAACCCGGCACTCCCCGAGAGCCCACTGGGCGCCATGCTCGGGGAAGATGCCAGCCTGGCGACCTTGGCGCCCCGTGCAGCCGGTCTGTCCAGCCGCGCCCAGGCACTGGCGCGCGAACTGGGGCATATCGAGTTCGGCACCTGGTTCGAGTTCGTCACGGGCGAGCAAATAAGCACGCTCAAACTGTCCTGGTTCAGCCCAACCACCCACAACTACATGTTTGTCGACCACAGCGGTCAGCGCGTGGCGATCAAGCCCCTGACACTGCTGGCCAGCGAAATGGAGCAGGGCCTGGCGCGCATTGTGGTACGTGACCGTGGCGCGCCCATGGTCGACCGGGCGCTGAATGCCATTTACCGCGTGCTGCAGCGCGTCACCGGCCGCACGCACGAAACCCGCTAAGGAGTCGCCATGGACGATCGTCGTCAGCACAGTCGCTTCAGCACCCAGCTGCAGCTTGAAGTCTTCGAGTTGCACAGCGGTACGCGCATCGGCCGCGTGGTCGACCTTTCGGCCGACGGCTTCATGCTATTTAGCGACACCCCGCAAACCCCAGACGCGCTGGTGGAATGCCGACTGGTTAGCGAGCAACTAATTGAGGGCATTGGCGAAGTGCGTTTCGGCGCAGACTGCCTGTGGTCACGCCCGGGCGCGGATGGTCAACACAGCTGGGCCGGTTACCACATCATCGACCTGGCCGACGATCAGGCCAACGCCCTGGCGGTTGTGCTGCAGCATCTCTGAGCCCGAAGGTATCGCACTAGAGGCGTAACCAGCACAGCAAGCCGTCTTAAAAATAGCCTGGGTTGAGCGTAGCGACACCCAGGGATAGAGTCTCCCGGGTATCGCTGCGCTCAACCCAGGCTACCGGACTGCCGGCCCCATGGTAGGAGCATCACCGCAGGGCGCCTGCTTAGTGAAAGACGATTTCGTCGTCTTTCACCGTGCCGGTGACGCGGCTGCCGGGCTCGAACTTGCCGGCCAAAATCAACTGCGCCAGCGGATTTTCGATCCAGCGCTGGATCGCACGCTTGAGCGGGCGGGCGCCGTAGACCGGGTCGTAGCCAATGGCGATCAGCTTATCCAGCGCTTCGCCGCTCAGGTCCAGGCCCAGCTCGCGCTCGGCCAAGCGCTCACGCAGGCGGTCCAGCTGGATTTGCGCGATGCCGGCGATCTGCTCGCGCGCCAGCGGCTCGAAGATCACCACCTCGTCGATACGGTTGATGAACTCGGGACGGAAGTGCGTGCTCACCGCATCCATCACCGCCGCGCGCTGCGCCTCGCGGTCGCCGACCAGCTCCTGGATCTGCGTCGAGCCGAGGTTGGAGGTCATCACCACCACGGTGTTCTTGAAGTCCACGGTGCGCCCGTGGCTGTCAGTCAGGCGGCCGTCTTCGAGCACCTGCAGCAGCACGTTGAACACATCCGGGTGGGCCTTCTCCACCTCATCCAGCAAGATCACCGAGTAAGGTTTGCGGCGTACTGCTTCGGTCAGGTAGCCACCCTCTTCGTAGCCGACATAACCGGGCGGTGCGCCGATCAACCGAGCCACGGAGTGCTTCTCCATAAACTCGGACATGTCGATGCGCACCAGCGCCTCTTCGGTATCGAAGAGGAACTCGGCCAGCGCCTTGCACAGCTCGGTCTTGCCCACCCCGGTCGGGCCGAGGAAAAGGAACGAACCACTCGGCCGGTTCGGGTCCGACAGCCCGGCACGGGAACGGCGCACGGCGTTGGCCACTGCGACCACGGCCTCTTCCTGACCAATCACCCGCTGGTGCAACAGGCCTTCCATCTTCAGCAGCTTATCGCGCTCGCCTTCGAGCATCTTGCTGACCGGGATGCCGGTCCACTTCGACACCACCTCGGCGATCTCTTCTTCGGTGACCTTGCTGCGCAGCAGCTGGTTCTCGGTCTTGCCATGCTGGTCGACCATCTGCAGGCTGCGCTCCAGATCCGGAATGATCCCGTACTGCAGCTCGGCCATACGGTTGAGGTCGCCCTTGCGCCGCGCCGCTTCCAGCTCCTGACGCGACTGCTCGATGCGCTGCTGAATCTGTGCCGAACCTTGCACCTCGGCCTTCTCGGATTTCCAGATGTCTTCCAGATCAGCGTATTCGCGCTCCAGCCGGGCGATGTCTTCGTTGAGTTTGGTCAGGCGCTTGATGGCAGCGTCGTCGTCTTCCTTTTTCAGCGCCTGGGCTTCGACCTTGAGCTGAATCAGACGGCGTTCCAGACGATCGAGCACTTCCGGCTTGGAGTCGATCTCCATGCGGATACGGCTGGCAGCCTCATCGATCAGGTCGATGGCTTTGTCCGGCAACTGACGGTCGGTGATATAGCGGTGCGAGAGCTTGGCCGCGGCGATGATCGCGCCATCGGTGATCGCCACCTTGTGGTGCACCTCATAGCGTTCCTTGAGGCCGCGGAGGATGGCGATGGTGTCTTCCTCGCTCGGTTCATCGACCAGCACTTTCTGGAAGCGCCGCTCCAGCGCCGCGTCCTTCTCGATAAACTGGCGGTACTCATTTAGCGTCGTGGCACCCACACAGTGCAGCTCACCGCGCGCCAGGGACGGCTTGAGCATATTGCCGGCGTCCATCGCGCCCTCGCCCTTGCCGGCACCGACCATGGTGTGCAACTCGTCGATAAACAGGATGACCCGGCCTTCCTGCTTGGACAGCTCGTTGAGCACGGCTTTCAGGCGCTCCTCGAACTCGCCGCGGAACTTCGCCCCGGCGATTAGTGAGCCCATGTCCAGGGACAACAGGCGCTTGTCCTTGAGGCCATCCGGCACTTCGCCGTTGACGATGCGCTGAGCCAGGCCCTCGGCAATGGCGGTCTTGCCCACGCCGGGCTCGCCGATCAGTACCGGGTTGTTCTTGGTACGCCGCTGCAAGACCTGGATGGTGCGACGGATTTCATCGTCGCGACCGATCACCGGGTCGAGCTTGCCTTCTTCGGCACGCTTGGTCAGGTCGACGGTGTACTTGTCCAGGGCCTGGCGCGATTCCTCGACATTCGGGTCGTTCACCGCATCGCCACCACGCAGGTTGCTCACGGCGTTTTCCAAGGCTTTCTTGCTAACGCCTTGACCGAGCAACAGCTTGCCGAGCTTGGTGTTGTCATCCATGGCGGCGAGCAGCACCAGCTCGCTGGAGATGAACTGGTCACCCTTCTGCTGCGACAGGCGGTCGGCCTGGTTGAGCAGGCGCGCCAGGTCCTGGGACAGGTTGACGTCGCCGGTGGGGTTCTGAATTTTCGGTAGCTGGTCCAGCTCCTTGCTCAGGGCCTGGCGCAGACTGTTGACCTCGAAGCCGACCTGCATCAGCAGCGGGCGGATCGAGCCGCCCTGCTGGTCGAGCAGCGCCTGCATCAGGTGCAGCGGCTCGATGGCGGCGTGGTCGTGGCCGACGGCCAGGGATTGGGCGTCGGACAGGGCGAGTTGCAACTTACTGGTTAAACGGTCGATTCGCATGGCGTCATCCTTCCTTTAAAGGCAGGCCGGCGCGATGCATGCGCCTGAAACTACAAACCTGCCGAGATGCAGACTAGATGAGGCCGATTGTGCGCGTTTCAAGCGGCACGCAGTTGATATGGATCAGAGGCATCCGCGCGAACGCAAGAGGGTAGCCTGGGTTGAGCGCAGCGATACCCGGGAAGGTGTTAGCGATCAGACAGCCAGATCAGCGAAGCAAAGCGCCCAGTGCGCGAGGCAAGGCGGTAGGAGTAGAAGCGCGGGTCGCTGTGGGTGCAGAAGCCACCGCCATACACAGCCGTGACCCCGCAGGCGGCCAGGCGGATACGCGCCAACTGGTAGATATCCGCCATAAAACGCCCGGCATTGACGCTCGGCACAAAGGCACTGGCGGCCTGGGGATGGCTGGCCACGAAGGCGTCGCGCACCTCGCCGCCGACCTCGAAGGCTTGCGGGCCGATGGCCGGCCCCAGCCAGACCAACACATCCTCGGGCGCACAAGCGAGCGCCGCAACCGTGGCTTCCAGCACCCCTGCCGCCAGCCCACGCCAGCCGGCATGGGCCGCAGCGACGCGGGTGCCGGCACGGTCGCAGAACAGCGCCGGCAAACAATCGGCAGTCATGACCGTACAGGCCAGGCCAGGGGTTGTGGTCCAACTGGCATCGGCTTCATGCACCTGCGCCGGGTCGGCCGCAACCACCTGCACGCCGTGCACCTGGCTTAGCCACGCCGGTTGGCAACCGAGCTGGCTGACCAGGCGCTGGCGGTTCTTGGCCACGGCCTGGGGCTCGTCGCCAACGTGATCGCCGAGGTTGAAACTGTCGAACGGCGCCTGGCTGACGCCGCCATCACGAGTGGTGACGCAGGTGCGCACCCAGGCTGGCGCCGGCCAGTCCGGGCTCAGCCAGTCATGGGCACTCACCCGATAAACGCCTCGCGGTCCTGGCGCAGCAAGGTCAGCAGCCAGACCAGATCATCCGGCAGCGGCGACTGCCACTTCATGCGCTCACCAGTGATCGGATGATCGAGTTCGAGAAAACGCGCGTGCAGCGCCTGACGCGGGAAAGCCTTGAGGCTTTCGACCATGGTTTGGCTGGCTGCTGGCGGAATGCGGAAACGCCCGCCGTAGACAGGATCACCGACCAGCGGATAACCGACGTGGCTCATGTGCACACGAATCTGGTGCGTACGCCCGGTTTCCAGTTTGACCCGCGCATGGGTGTGCGAACGGAACCGCTCCAGTACCCGGTAATGGCTGACCGCCGGCTTGCCGCCATCACTCACGGCCATGCGCTGGCGCTGCGAGGAACTGCGACCGATGGGTGCATTGATCTTGCCGCCGGCGGTGATCACACCGATGACGATGCATTCATAGATGCGGCTGACCGTGCGCTTCTGCAGTTGATCGACCAGACGGGTCTGCGCCTCGATGGTCTTGGCCACCACCATCAGCCCGGTGGTGTCTTTGTCCAGGCGGTGCACGATGCCGGCACGCGGCACGTTGACGATATCCGGTACGTGGTGCAGCAGCGCATTGAGCAGCGTGCCGTCGGCATGCCCGGCTGCCGGGTGCACGACCAGACCAGCAGGCTTGTCGATCACCAGAATCTGCTCGTCTTCATAGACGATGTTCAACGCGATGTCCTGGGCAATCCACTCGCCCTGGGCTTCCTGCTCGGCCTTGAGGGCCAACTGCGCACCGCCGTGGACGATGTCGCGCGGGCGAATCACCTCACCGTCGACGGTCAGCAGACCTTCCTTGATCCAGGCCGACAGGCGCGAGCGCGAGTGCTCCGGGAACAGCTGGGCGGCGACTTGGTCAAGGCGTTGACCGCCCATATCGGACGGCACCTCGGCGCTCATTTCTATGGTCTGCGTATTGATAGAGGACATGCTCGGCAACGGCGGGGAGGTCTGAGAAGGTCTAGCCTTTGGTTTCGGCTACACGCTTGTGGTTAAATACGGCGTCTTTGCCCCAGGGATACCGGGGGCGCTCATCATAACAGGACGGCCCCGCTCAAGACAGCCGCCGTCTCAGGGACGCTAGCCGCCATGCACGTGAAACACCTGCTGCTGATCGCCATCCTCGCCCTTACTGCTGCCTGCTCCTCCAACGAGGTGCTGGACGAAAACCTGAGCGAGACCGAGCTCTACCAGCAGGCGCAGACCGACCTGGACAACAAGAGCTACACCAGTGCGGTGACCAAGCTCAAGGCGCTGGAGTCGCGCTACCCGTTCGGGCGCTATGCCGAGCAAGCGCAACTGGAGCTGATCTACGCCTACTACAAGAACGTCGAGCCGGAAGCTGCACGTTCCTCGGCCGAGCGTTTCATTCGCCTGCACCCGCAGCACCCGAACGTCGACTACGCCTACTACCTCAAGGGTCTGGCCTCGTTTGACCAGGACCGCGGCCTGCTGGCGCGCTTCCTGCCGCTGGACATGACCAAGCGTGACCCTGGCGCGGCCCGCGATTCCTACAACGAGTTCGCTCAGCTCACCAGCGGCTACCCGAACAGCCGTTATGCACCCGATGCCAAGCAGCGCATGATCTACCTGCGCAACCTGCTGGCGGCCTACGAAGTGCACGTGGCCCACTACTACCTGACTCGCCAGGCCTATGTCGCTGCCGCCAACCGTGGCCGTTACATCGTTGAGAACTTCCAGGAAACCCCAGCCGTTGGCGACGGCCTGGCGATCATGACCGAGGCCTACCAGCGCCTGACTCTGGACGACCTGGCGGCCACCAGCCTGGCCACCCTCAAGCTCAACTACCCGGATCACCCGACCCTGGTCGATGGCGAGTTCGTGCCAAGCCAGGAAGAAGCAGACACCCGCTCCTGGCTGGCCAAAGCCACCCTCGGCCTGATCGAGAGCGAAACACCTCTGCCGCCGGGCCAGACCCGCGCCAGCCAGGACGTGATCCGCCAGTACGAAGACGCCCAGGAGCAAATCCCGGATGAACTCAAGCCGGAAAATCAGGAAGCCGTGCGCCAAGAGGAACAGGAAGCCGAAGGCAACAACAGCGACCGTTCCTGGTTTAGCTACATGACCTTTGGTGTGTTTGACTGATCACTCAAGCCATGAAAAAGGGAAGCCTCGGCTTCCCTTTTTTGTGCGCGCTACTTTTCAAAGGCTATGTAGCAATTGAGTGTTTCACTACATAGCAAAGTAGGGTGCGCCGCGCGCACCAAGCGTAACCAGGCCTCCGGTGCGCACGGCGCACCCTACGGAATGCAGCGTCCCTTCGCGCCAGGCACGCACCAATCAGTCACCCAGCCGCCAGCCCGAGGTGATCGGGTAGCGGCGATCGCGACCAAAGCCGCGCTGAGTCACCCGCACGCCCACTGCCGCCTGGCGACGCTTGTATTCGTTGAGGTCGACCAGACGCAGCACGCGGCGCACGGTCTCGGCCTCGAAGCCGGCGGCGATGATGGCATTGGCCGACAGGTCGTGCTCGATATACAGGCGCAGGATTTCGTCGAGTACCGGGTACGGCGGCAGGGAGTCTTCGTCCTTCTGGTCCGGCGCCAGCTCGGCAGATGGCGGCCGGTCGATAACCCGCTGCGGGATCACCAAACCAAGGCTGTTGCGGTATTCGCAGAGGCGAAAGACCAGGGTCTTGGGCACATCCTTGAGCACGTCGAAACCACCCGCCATGTCGCCGTAGAGCGTGGCGTAGCCCACCGCCATCTCGCTCTTGTTGCCAGTGGTCAGCACCAGATAGCCCTTCTTGTTGGAGATGGCCATCAGCAGCGTGCCACGGCAGCGTGCCTGCAGATTCTCCTCGGTGGTGTCACGGCCCATGCCTTCGAACACCGGCGCCAGGGTGCCCATAAAGGCTTCGACCATCGCCGCAATCGGCAGCACGCGATAGACCACCCCGAGCGCCTTGGCTTCGGCCTCGGCATCATCCAGGCTCATTTGCGCGGTGTAGTGGTAAGGCATCATCACCGCCTCGACATGCTCGGCACCCAGCGCATCGACGGCCACGGCCAGGGTCAGTGCCGAGTCAATGCCGCCAGACAAGCCCAATACCACGCCCTTGAAGCCATTCTTGCGCACGTAATCACGCACCCCGACGACCAGCGCCTGGTACACGCTGGCTTCAATGCTCGCCAGCGGCGCGCAAGCGGCCCCCGGCACCTGCAGCGACGCTCCATCAATCTGCAGCTCTACGAGCTGCAAGCCTTCACTGAACGCCTCGCTGCGCTGCAGTACCTGGCCGTCGGCCGCCACCACGCAACTGCCGCCGTCAAATACCAGCTCATCCTGCCCACCGACCTGGTTGACATAGACCACCGGCATCGCACCTTCACGGGCGCGCGCGGCGAGGATGGTTTCACGCTCGCGCTGCTTGTCGAGGTGAAACGGCGAGGCATTCAAGCTGAGCATCAGTTGGGCACCGGCGGCGCGGGCCTGGGCCATCGGCTCGGCAAACCAGATGTCTTCGCAGATGGTCACGGCAACCCGTACACCCTTGAGCGAGACCACACACGGCTGGTCACCGGCCTCGAAATAACGCTTCTCATCGAACACCCGATAGTTGGGCAGCTTCTGCTTGTAATAGCGCGCTTGCACCTGGCCGTCGGCGATAAAGGCCGCGGCGTTATAACGCCGCTCGCCCTCCAGCCAGGGGAAACCCACCACCAGGGTGATGCCCTGGGTTTCTGCCTGCAGACGCTGCAGCCCCTGTTCGATACGCAGCTGCATGCTCGAGCGCAGCAGCAGGTCTTCCGGCGGATAGCCGCACAGGGTCAGCTCGGGGAACAGAATCAGGTCAGCCTGAAACTGATCGCGAGCCTCATGGGCCGCCGCGATAATGCGGTCGACATTACCGTGCACATCACCGACACGCATGTTCAACTGGGCCATTACAACCCGCAGGGTCTGGCTCAAGCGCCACCTCCAGAAAAAACTCGTTTGCGACGCCAAGCGCTGTCGCGGCTTACTATCATTGTCCCGCATCGTCACCCGCGGAAACAACGCATAGCCGAGGGTCTGTTCCCATTTCGTTCGCGGCCGCGCCGAAACGAGAACAGACCCTACGCTTTCGAGGCTGTGCGCTACCGACGCAGTTAGCTAAACTCGCCGCTCAATTCACCAGAAGAGCACACCATGGGCCTGTTCCGCCTGCTAGTTATCATCGCCATCGTGGCCACTGCTGTCTGGCTCTGGCGTCGGTTCAGCAGCCGGCCCAAGGCTCAGCCGCCCCGGCAGGACGCGCCAGCGCCCATGATACGCTGCGCCCATTGCGGCGTTCACGTCCCACGCGACCTGGCGATCAATCAGGATGAGCACTGGTACTGCAGCCAGGCGCACCTTGTGCAAGGCCCGGCCTCCGGTGGGCGCTGACGCTCTCGCCCTGAGCGGGATACAGGGGCGGCGGGTCCTGCGGCTGTACCATCTATACCGGCTGACCATCGGCCTGGCGCTGGTGCTGCTGGTCTCCAGCGACCTGGACCAGCAGCTGCTCGACCTGCATCACCCCACACTATTTCGCAACGGCAGCTGGCTGTACCTGATACTGAATATCCTCGTGACCTTCACGGTCAGGCAGCCACGACGGCTGACCCAGGTGTTCAGCCTCGCCCTGGTCGATGTAATCCTGCTGGTCGGCCTGTTCTATGCCGCTGGCGGTACCCCTAGCGGCATCGGCAACCTGATCATCGTTGCAGTGGCCATCGCCAATATTCTGCTGCGCGGGCGGATCGGCCTACTGATCGCCGCGGTGGCGGCCATCGGCCTGATCTACCTGACCTTCTACCTCAGCCTCGCCAATCCGGCAGCCGCAGCCCAGTACGTACAAGCCGGCGCCCTGGGCGCACTGTGTTTCGCTGGGGCGCTGTTCGTCCAGGCCGCAACCCGCCGCCTGCAGCTTAGCGAGAGCCTGGCCGAGCAGCGTGCCGCCGACGTACGCAACCTCGAGACCCTCAATGCGCTGATCATCGAGCGCATGCGCACCGGTATTCTGGTTCTGGATGACCAACACCGTGTGCTGCTGGCCAACCAGGGCGCCCTCACCCTGCTTGGTCGCGAGGCGCTGGCGGGGAAAATTCTCGACCCTCACGCGCCTGAGCTGATCAAACGCCTGCAACACTGGCTACACAACCCGACCCTGCGCCCCGCCAACCTGAAACCCCATGCGGACGGCCCGATGCTGCAGCCCAGTTTTATCCCGCTGCAAGGCGCCGAACAGCGGCACATCCTGGTGTTTCTCGACGATATCTCGCAGATCGCCCAGCAGGCCCAGCAGCTCAAGCTCGCCGCCCTCGGCCGCCTGACCGCCGGCATCGCTCACGAGATTCGCAACCCGCTCGGCGCCATCAGCCACGCCGCCCAGTTACTGCAGGAATCGGAAGACCTCGCCGGCCCCGACCAGCGCCTCGCACAGATCATTCAGGACCATTCGCGGCGCATGAACCTGGTTATCGAAAACGTGCTGCAACTGTCGCGACGACGCCAGGCTGAACCGCAGTTGCTCGATCTCAAATACTGGCTGCACCGCTTCGCCAGCGAATTCCGAAGCGCCGCCCCCGCCAATCAGCAACTGCACCTGGAGACCCAGGCCGGCACCCTGCAAACGCGTATGGATCCACACCAGCTGAACCAGGTGCTGACCAACCTGGTGCAGAACGGCCTGCGCTACAGCGCTCAGCACAACGCACTGGGCCAGGTCTGGCTAAGGCTGTTTCGCGACCCCGAGAGCGACCTGCCGGTGCTCGAAGTGCTGGATGACGGTATCGGCGTGCCAGATGAGCAGGTCCAGCATATTTTCGAGCCCTTCTACACTACCGAGAACAAGGGCACCGGCCTTGGCCTGTATATCTCCCGCGAACTGTGCGAAAGCAACCAGGCCCGCCTTGATTACAAACCCCGTGAAAGTGGCGGCAGCTGCTTTCGCGTCACCTTCGCCCACCCGCGCAAACTGAGCTGACCATGACCCGCCAGAGAGCCCTGATCGTCGATGACGAACCCGATATCCGCGAACTCCTGGAGATCACCCTCGGGCGCATGAAGCTCGACACGCGCAGCGCGCGCAACGTCAAAGAAGCGCGCGAATGGCTGGCCCGCGAGCCATTCGATCTGTGCCTGACCGACATGCGCCTGCCCGATGGCACCGGCCTGGATCTGGTCCAGCACATTCTGCTGCGCCACCCGCAGGTGCCGGTCGCGATGATTACCGCGTATGGCAGCCTCGACACGGCGGTCAACGCCCTCAAGGCGGGGGCTTTCGACTTTCTGACCAAACCGGTTGACCTCACTCGCCTGCGCGAACTGGTCGCCACCGCCCTGCGCCTGCGTAACAGTGACGGCGCCGAAATGCCGGTGGACAGCCGCTTGCTCGGCGACTCCCCGCCCATGCAGGCGCTGCGCAAGCAGATCCTCAAACTCGCACGCAGCCAGGCACCGGTGTATATCAGTGGTGAGTCTGGCAGCGGCAAGGAGCTGGTCGCCCGACTGATTCACGAACAGGGCGCCCGCACCGAGCAGCCATTCGTCCCGGTGAACTGCGGTGCCATTCCCTCAGAGCTGATGGAGAGCGAATTCTTCGGCCACAAGAAAGGCAGCTTCACCGGTGCCATCGAAGACAAGCAGGGCCTGTTCCAGGCCGCCAATGGCGGCACCCTGTTTCTCGACGAGGTCGCCGACCTGCCGCTGCCGATGCAGGTCAAGCTGCTACGGGCGATCCAGGAAAAGGCCGTGCGCACGGTCGGCGGGCAACAGGAGATCGTCGTCGACGTGCGCATCCTCTGCGCCACCCACAAAGACCTGGCCGCCGAAGTCGCCGCCGGGCGCTTCCGCCAGGATCTCTATTACCGTCTCAATGTCATCGAGTTACGCGTACCGCCGCTGCGCGAGCGCCGCGAAGACATCGTCCAGCTGGCCGACGCCATGCTCCGCCGCCTGGCCGAAGGCGCCGGGCTAAGCCCTGCCAAACTGGATCCCGAGGCCCTGGAGAAACTCAAGAGCTACCGTTTTCCCGGCAACGTGCGCGAACTGGAAAACATGCTCGAACGCGCCTACACGCTCTGCGAAAACGACCGCATCAGTGCCTGCGACCTGCGCCTGGCGGACGCTTCGGGTGCCGGCGAGGGTAACGAAACCAGTCTGGCGAATATCGACAATATCGAAGACTACCTAGAGACCATCGAGCGCAACCTGATCATGCAGGCCCTGGAAGAAACCCGCTGGAACCGCACCGCCGCCGCCCAACGCCTGGGCTTGAGCTTTCGCTCCATGCGCTACCGCCTGAAAAAGCTCGGCATTGACTGAGCAGCCCAACTACCGTGTAGAAGCCTACGCCACAGTCCGAGGGGCCTCCACATAGCCCCTCTGTAGGAGCGAAGGGGGCGCCTAGCCTTTATTCGCGATAATCACGGCGCAATCTCGAACAAAGGCCAGCCCCCCTTCGCCCTTACACACGCCTAATCAGCGCTGCGACAGCCGGTTGGAACTAATAGCCGATGCTGGTTTATAGCCCAACTCAGCCGAGCCGCCCTGCAGGCGAATAAGGCGTCGGATCAATAATCGGTTCACGCCCCGCCATCAGGTCAGCCAATAACTGACAAGACGCCGGCGCCAGCACCAAGCCATTGCGGTAATGACCACAGTTTAGCCACAGCCCCTCATAACCCGGCAGCGCTCCAATAAAAGGAATGTCCTCGGGCGACCCTGGCCGCAGCCCCGCCCAATGCCCCACTACCTCAGCATCGGCCAACGCCGGCAACAGCTCGATTGCCGAAGCGCGAAGGCTGGCCAACGCCTGCTCGGTCGGTGTCTTGTCGAAGCCAGCGTGCTCCAGGGTACTACCGACCAGCACATGACCATCGCGCCGCGGAATCGCATAGCGCCCCTTGGCCAGCACCATACTCGGCAAAAAATCCTCGGCACACTTGAACAGAATCATCTGCCCCTTCACCGGCTCCACCGGCAGCTTCAGCCCCAAGGTCGCCAGCAACTCACCACTCCAGGCGCCGGCAGCCAGTACCACGCGCTGCGCACGAATCTCGCCGGCGGCAGTAGTGACGCCGCAAATCAGCCCACCTTCCTGAATAAAACCAGTAACCGGACAGTGCTCACGCAACGTTACGTTCGGCATTGCCAGCAATGCCGCACGCAATGCCTTGACCAATCGCGGGTTACGCACATTGGCCACACCTGGCATATGGATAGCGCGCTCAAAGCCCGGTCCCAGCACCGGCACCCGCTGGTGTACCTCGAGGATATCCACCGCCCGCAACACCCGCCCTTCGCGCGCGGCCCAGGCCAGCGCCTGGGCCTCGTCATCCAGATCCAGCCAGTAGAGGCCAGAGGCATGCACCTCGGGATCAATCCCGGTCGCCGCCAGCAACAGCTTGCCGAAACCCGGATAGAAATCCTGCGACCAGTGCGCCAGCGCCGTTACCGCAGCGCCGTACCGCCAGGGATAAAGCGGCGAAACAATACCGCCGCCAGCCCAGGAGGATTCCTTACCTAAAGAGTGCTCCTCAAGCAAATGAATAGCTGCACCACTTCTCGCAAGCAATAGTGTGGAAAGCATGCCAATGGCACCGCCCCCCACCACCAGAACATCTTTCGACATCGAACCTCCCACTTGCCCTTTCCATTTCAAAGGTCTAAACCTTTCAACACCAGGACGGTAAACATGCAAGGATGCATATATGCGCCACTATCAACAATGGGCCTTCAGCCTGCCAGAGCTCCTCATAACCCTCACCGTTTTCACCATTTTGGCGAGTATTGCAGTTCCCCACACGGCTCAGTTGATCGAAAAGAACCGACAACAGGCTTCCGGAGATCTGCTACTGCGAAGCCTACAAATTGCCAGAGCCAAAGCGATTGCCGAGAAAAGAACTGTTCTGCTCTGCCCCTCATCCAGTGTCGAGTGCATGGAGGATTGGAATGAGGGCTGGATCCTGAAGTCACCAGCAAGCAACGAAGTACTGAGCCGAGACAAAATCTCCGAACCTAACAGCACACTCCGCTGGACAGGCTATCGGAAAGAGATTCTATTCAGGAGAGACGGCACCAGTCCTACGGGAAACGGCCGCTTCTTCCTATGCACCCAACACGGATTGGCATGGCAGTTAATCATTAACCGACAGGGCCGTATTCGAAGGTCCGAGCCAAAGGAAGACCTCACGGATGCGCATCGTTGCAACTGATAATCTGCGACGCAAGGCAGCGTGACCCAGAGCACACAACCGCGCAATAGACAACCGACCGTCTCCCCAGAGAAGCCAACCGTCACGCTGCGCAGGACTTCCATGCCCCTTGTCGGCCATCATCCACTCAAAGTTAGGAGTGGAGTCAATCATGCCGGACAAAACGAACACGAGCGGATTCACCTTGGTCGAGTTGATGGTCGTCATCGCGCTGCTCGCTATCGTTGCGCTGATCGCAGCGCCAAGCTTCACCGACATGATCGAGCGCAATCGTCTGCAAAGCCAGGCAGAAGAACTCAAGTCTTTTCTTATCTATGCACGGGGCGAAGCAGTAACCCTAAGATCAACCATTACTGTCGAGACAGATGACGAAGAAGCTTGGGTAGTTGAGCGAGGCGGCACCATCATTCGCCAGTTCGAGCAAAACCCTGACCTGGTAACCATACGCTCAAGTACAGAGACCATAACCTTCAGAGGTAATGGTACTGCGACCGCAGCGACTTTCACTGTTTGCCACGACGACGACCCTGATCGAGGCTACTTCCTAGAAATTCAAGCTAGCGGCGCAACCAACTTATACCTGCCGGGGGAAAAGGATGCCAATCATACAGATCTCGATAGTTGCACCTTGTGAGGATGCGTATGAGCAATAACCAAGGTTTCAGCCTCATTGAGGTACTTGTAGCTCTTCTGCTAACCACCATTGGTGTTCTCGGCATGGTTGCCTTGCAAGGACGAAGCATTCAGTACACACAGGATTCAGTACAGCGTAATACGGCCGTTTCGCTGACCAACGAACTGATCGAAATAATCCGAGCGAATCCGCAAGAGCTCTACAACTCGCCGGCCCCGAAATTCCCGGTTAATAGTGGAATGAAAGAAAGCTCTCTGTTTTACAAAGAGAAAGGTGAAGGCTTCACAGACCGCGAAGAGTGCGTCACCACTACAACGCGCCTTGCTGAAACGCCGAAAGAGCAACGCGACTGCTGGGCCGATAAGGCCGAAGCGATACTGCCTGGCGGAGCAGCTTTGTTCGAGAGTGAGGTCAGTATCTGCCGTAGCTCAAGCCCCGGTGATTGTGACGACGCAGGCTCCATGCTCGAAATCCGTCTTGCTTGGCAGGTCCGTGACAGAGCATGCCTAGATGCTGGCGACCCAGATGCCACCGTATGCACCTACACCGTTCGGGTAGAACCATGAATACAGTTAAACCCCAGTTTGGTCTTTCGCTTATCGAGCTACTGATCGCGTTGGCGATTAGCAGCCTGCTGATCCTTGGTATTACCCAAGTCTATATCGACAACAAGCGTAACTATGTCTTCCAGCAGAACCAGGCTGGAAATCTAGAAAATAGTCGCTTTGCCAGCTTGATGCTCAATGAATATCTTGGAAAAGCAGGATATCGACGCGATCCTGTCATCCTGATTGAAGAAGCTTTTCCTGACAGAAGCGCCAGCGGTGATTGCCAAGCATTCGGCGCCGGCCACTCCATTACGGGGCTGGCCCCGAACGTAGGTATAGGCTTTTGCATTCGCTACCAGCCGAAAATCAGCGGCGAACTGGATTGCCAAGGTGCAGCCAGTGCAAGTTTCGATGACACTGTGGCTTTTTCATCCCCACCAACTTCCAGCCTAATAATATTGGCATTCAAGTATGCCCCCAGCACAGATAACGAACTCCCAAACGGCCGCCTACTCTGCAAGAGCCTAAATGTTTCGTCCCCACAGTACGGCGAACTGCTACGCGGGATAGCCGATATGCGCGTGGATTTTGGAATCGGTAATTCTGACATTCTAGAAAAAAAAATCTCAGGTTTTGTTCCTCAATCAGACTGGACGGCAGCAAACGGTGCAATCCGAAGCGTACGCTACTCATTACTGATGGCCAGCCGAAGCGGTCAACGCGATAGCGATGACTCGAAAATCCTAGACGACTGGCTGGCAACTGCGGCGACGGACGATAAGACGCGCCTGCAAGACGCTGACAACCGACATTTGTATCAAGTAACCAGTAGCACCCAGACCGTCAGGAACCTTATGCCATGACAGCCATTACTTATCAAAAGCAAAGGGGTGCAGTTTTATTTATCGCCCTCATTATGTTACTTGTTCTGACATTGCTGGCAATCAATAGCATGCGAGGCGTAACACTGGAAACACGTATCACTGCAAATCGCGCTCAAGAAACAAAGTTAATCAACGTCGCCGATGCTGCGCTGCGCGAAGCCGAGTTCCGCTACTACGGTCCGGGCAATATTCCCGACAAGCTTGAGCCAAAGGCAGCCAACTGCAGCACGGATAACACATTGAACGTAAATGGCATTAACAAGCCATGCCTTCTTGCTATCCAGACCAGCAACCTACTCGACTTTGTGAATCATCCTGAAGGTGCAAGTGAAGACTACCTCGGCGATGACTCATCGGGAGGCCTGCTTTGGATGCCCTATCGCGGCACCGATGCCCAGGAGACTACGCAAGCGAGCGCACAGGCAGACGCCCACTGGAACAGCATCCAAGCTGGCGAAGCAGGTAATGCGGCAGTCAACGCCGAATACGGGATGGTTGCTGAGGGCCAGGGCACCTATTTCTATATGAATAATGGCAAGGCTGGAGAAACGCTGTTTTTGCAGTCAACGAACGCCAATATCTACCTTGGCATCAACAATTGAGCGCCGATATCATGAGCCACCTCCTTTATTCATCTCGCGCTAAAACAATTTCATATGCTCTGCTTGGCACCGTGATCCTCAGTGCTGCCGACGCCTATGCCAACGTTTCGCAAAGTCCATTGAGCCTGACCATTGGCGTCCCACCCAACATGGTGATGACGCTGGATGACTCCGGCAGTATGCGCTGGGCCTTTGCACCAGATGGGATCGATGACATACACGCCACACGCCGGGCAAAATCAAGCGACTTCAACCCGCTTTATTTCAACCCAAACACTACCTACAGTGCTCCCATCGTTTTCAACACCGCAGGTGACGAAGTAGCACTTCCCACAAGCTTTAGCGCAGCCTCAATAAATGGCTATAAAAGTAATCTTGGTGCTATTGACCTGCGCAACGACTACAAATTCACATGGAGTTACGATCTACTGACTGGCCAGGCTACCAGCTATGGTTATAGCAATACATCCAATCGACTTGGGGAAAATCCGCCGGACGACTTCAGAACCACTGTAACTTTATCATCTAACGGTTCGACCACGCAGCAAACACCGGGCGGAATAGTTTTTAACATCACGCGTACTAGCCGCACTGAAAGTTGCGGACGCCGCTGCACCACAACTATTATAGAATGCACGGCTACAGCGACTCATGCGAGCCTTACTACAACTCTTACACCGTCTTGCACCGTAAACGGAAACAACATGACTGCCTCGCTATCAAGGCAAGGCGTACCTGCTTATTACTATACATACAACCCAAGCCTGGCAAACAATTGCACTAGAGCCGATGAAAGCTGCTATGACCTCAACTTCGTTAACGCAGAACAAGAACAGAACTTTGCCAATTGGTATTCGTTCTATCGCAACCGTGCATTGGCGACGATCTCTGCTGCAGCCCTTTCCTTCTATGACCTCTCCCCCGCCGTACGCTTGACATGGCAGGGACTGGGCAACTGCACCACCCTGGATGGAGGGTCAACTACCGATTGCTATGACAACACTTTCCAGGCATTTACAACGGAACATAAAGGTCAACTGTACTCCTGGATGCAAAATATAAAATTCAATCAGAGCACTTATTTGCCCGCTGCAATAAAGCGCGCTGGCGAGTTTCTCAAGACCGATACTGCCTGGCAGAAGACCCCGAACGGTTCAGGCAATACAACTCAGAACACTTACGCGTGCCGGGCCAGCTACCATATTCTGATGACAGATGGTCAGTGGAACGCCACCACAAGCATGCCAAGCGATTTCCTAGATGATGCATCCACATTCGAGCTGCCAGATGGCCGCACTTACAGAGAGCGCCGCCCATACTATGATGCGAAATCGGAAACTCTGGCTGACCTAGCCATGCATTATTGGGCCACAGACCTTAATCCTTCTCTGGGTAACGATATTCCGGCATATATTCCGTTCAAGTCCGGGGATACGACAACAGATTACTGGGATCCCCGTAACGATCCTGCGACTTGGCAGCACATGACCAACTTCGTAATGGGGCTGGGACTTACCGAGTCCCTGAACAACACCAATGTACCTTGGGCCGGCAGCACCTTCGCAGGCGAAGGTTACAACAAATTACTGGCCGGAACGGCCAACTGGCCAGAGGCCTCCAGCGGTAGTTCAAATAACGTCTACGATCTCTGGCATGCTGCGATAAACTCACGTGGCGAATTCTTCAGCGTCGACAGCCCCGAAGCTATGGTTCAGGCGTTTGATGACATCCTTTCACGCATCGCCGACCGTAAATCCACTGCAGCCCGCCCCGCTATCAACTCAGGGCAAATAAGTACGGATGAGGATGACAATGGCACTGTGAAAACGGTGTCTTATCAGACCTCCTATGCCAGCGACGATAACTGGTCTGGAGATGTGAAACGCTTCGAGAAATCCTGGAACCCCCAAACCAGTACATTTGAAACGCGCGAAATTTGGAGCGCCAAGAGCTTGGTTCCCGCCGCAGCGAGTCGAACAATCAAGATGGCGGGTGAAAGCAATAGCGGGCTTGTAGATTTTCGGTGGAGAAACGCAGGTGAAAGTACAACGGCAGGCACTCTTGCCTATTTCCTGAGCCGTGACCCGGAAAACAGTAATATAGCGGATAATAAAGGCTCCCAACGCCTCGACTATATACGTGGCGAACGGACGGGAGAAGGCACCACCTTCCGTCAGCGTAGTAGTGTGCTGGGAGACTTTTACGCCTCCACGCCTGCAGTAGTTTCCGGACCACGCTCCCTGGTCAATTTTTCAAATCGCTTGGAAAACAACACAGCCTATAGTGACTTTGCACAAGACCAAGCAGAGCGGCAGCCACGGATATACGTGGGCGGCAACGACGGAATGCTACATGGCTTCAATGCCACTACAGGCATTGAAGAATTTGCGTTCATCCCAACCGCTGTGTTTCAAAAGTTAAATAAACTAACTGGCACCAACTACAGCCATGAGTTCTACGTCGATGGTCCGCCCGTAGTCGCGGATGTGTTCAATGGCACCGAATGGCGCACCATTCTAGTAGGCACACTCAAGGCCGGCGGGAAGTCCATATTCGCACTGGACATCACCACTCCTGGGCAAGAAAAACTGCTGTGGGAATTCGATGACAGCGATTTGCCGGCAGATGCACAAGCCAAGATGGGCTACAGCTTCTCCCAACCGACCATCGCTCGCCTGCATACAGGTACGTGGACCGTCGTATTCGGTAACGGTTATGAAAGTGCCAATAACACCAATGGCAAAGCAGCACTGTTCATCGTCGACGCAATGGAAGGTGCCCTCTTGAAAAGCTTGGAGGTTTCTGGGGCAGATGGCGTAGCCAACGGTTTGTCAACTCCCAAACTAGGAGACTACAACGCTGATGGCATAGCGGACTACGCCTATGCAGGAGACTTGCAAGGTAATCTCTGGCGTTTCGACTTGCTGCGAGACGACCGCAGCGACAGAGCCCCCTTCACCCGGGACGATGACGGGGATATAGCTATTGATGACTTTGAAGTTGCTTATGACGGTGAGCCACTGTTCAGTGCCACTTCCAGTAACAACGATAGCAGCCAACCTATCACTTCTGCACCCAGCCTGGTTCGCCACCCAACCGGCATCGGATATTTGGTGATTTTCGGAACAGGTAAATTCTTCGAGACTAATGACAAAGAAGGTGACAAAACCATGCCCCAGACCGTTTATGGCATCTGGGACAAACAAACGCTTGGTGAAGAGGCAAGTAACCCGAATATTAACCGTAGCAGCCTGCAAGAACAGGAGATAACCAATCAAGTAACGGTAGCAGCCGATGGCTCATCCAGGCAGGGTTTGGTCATCAGCAACAACCCTGTCAACTGGAACGGCTCTGATACCCTGAACGCGCAGAACGGCTGGTGGCTCGACCTTCGCCAGAGCGAAGGCGAGATGGTCGTAGAAAACATGTCGCAACTTGGCCGTACGGTTTTCTTCCAGACCTTGATCCCTAACGATGACCCTTGTGGTGACGGTGCAACCAACTGGACCTTCGCCATCAATCCATTCACAGGCGGCAGAACTCCGCATAACGCTTTCGACTACACCCCTACTTCGGATATTGGCACCAACAATATCTCAGCCATTCGCCAAGATGGAGAGGGCGGCGGTACGCTGTCGCAGAACTCTGACAACTCGTTCCAGTATTGCACCGGTCAGGAGTGCACCAATATTTATCCAGACCCATCCAGCATCGGACGTCAAAGCTGGCACAGAGTCGAACTAGAGTGAAGATGAACAGACAGCCCCATGGAGTATTCGATGAAATCCGCTCAAACCGGCTTCACGCTGATTGAAGTCATGATAGTAGTCGTGGTCATAGGTATTCTGGCCGCGATCGCCTACCCGAGCTATACGGAGTACGTACAGCGCGCTAACCGAAGCGAAGGTCAGGCACTACTGGCCGACGCCTCCGCTCGCCAGGAGCGCTACTTTGCCCAAAACAATGTGTACATCACCAATAACGACGACCTGGATAAGCTAGGGCTTGGTGGAAAGGAATCGGAAACCGGTAAATACAATCTTTCCGTTGCCCGCGTTGATGGTGACGGCGGCTATACCTTTACGGCAGAAGAAACATTTGGCGATACCAAATGCGGTGATCTGACCCTCAACGCATTAGGCAAAAAAGATCGTAGCGGCAGTGTGAAAAGCATTGAAGATTGCTGGAAATAGGTCAGCCTGCTCAAGGAGACTGGAAATAAAAAGCGCAGGCAGAGTTACCCGGTTTTTTGCTATAAGACCTTAACCCGCAACTCCTTCGGCATCGAGAACGTCACGTTCTCGGGCCGACCATCCAGTTCGCTCTCCCCTTCCGCGCCCCAGTTGCGCAACTGGCTAACCACGCCACGCACCAGCACTTCCGGTGCTGAGGCGCCGGCGGTGATGCCGATGCCCTGCACGCCGTCGAACCACTCCTGCTTGAGGTCTTGCGCCCCGTCGATCAGGTAGGCCGGGGTGCCCATGCGCTCGGCCAGTTCGCGCAGGCGGTTGGAGTTGGAGCTGTTGGGGCTGCCGACCACCAGCAGCACATCGCACTCGGCTGCGAGCTGTTTGACCGCGTCCTGGCGGTTTTGTGTGGCGTAGCAGATGTCATCCTTGCGCGGCCCGCCGATGGCGGGAAACTTGGCGCGCAGGGCGTCGATGACTTTGCTGGTGTCGTCCATGGACAAAGTGGTCTGGGTGACGAAGGCCAGCGCCTCGGGGTTGCGTACCTGCAACCCGGCCACGTCCGCCTCATCTTCCACTAGGTAGATGGTGCCGCCATTGCTGGCGTCGTACTGACCCATGGTGCCTTCGACTTCGGGGTGCCCAGCATGGCCGATCAGGATGCACTCGCGCCCTTCGCGGCTGTAGCGCACCACTTCCATATGCACTTTGGTCACCAACGGGCAGGTGGCGTCGAATACCTTCAGGCCGCGCCGGTCGGCCTCGCTGCGTACGGCCTGGGAAACGCCATGGGCGCTGAAGATGACGATGACATCATCCGGTACCTGGTCCAGTTCCTCGACGAAGACCGCGCCACGGGCGCGCAGGTCTTCGACCACGAACTTGTTATGCACCACTTCATGGCGCACGTAGATAGGCGGGCCAAAAACTTCCAGGGCACGGTTGACGATTTCGATGGCGCGATCCACGCCCGCACAGAAGCCACGGGGGTTGGCGAGTTTGATATGCATGGTGGTTATCTCGGTTGGCACCGGTATGAGCAGGCTTGCACGCACTGCAGCTCAAGCGTTCAAGGGTATTCCTGACGGGAGTGAAGAACGCTGACCACCTCGATGCAATCAGCGGCCACTCGATAGACCAGAACATAATTGGGATGGGCGACCAGCTCACGCGTACCGGGCACTCGTCCGGTACGATATAAGTACGGGTGTTCGGCCAAGGACAACACTGCAGACTCCAGTCGGTCCTTGAGCTGCCTTGCTGCCTGAGGATCTTCATTCGCGATGTAGTGGATGATTTGCATCAGCTCGGTTCTGGCGCTAAGGCGCCAGATGATCGGTAGCATCAGTTACCGCCTCGCTTTGCCTCAGCCTCGGTGATGATGGCCTCCATCTCAGCCATCACCTGATCATGCGCAACACCTGGGCGTGAATCATCGAGAGACGCCTGTACCTTGCGGCGAAACCAACGATCGTGGCTGTCCGCCTGCTCCTGGGTCTCGAACTCGGAAACGATAGGGGAAAGTTGCACGCTCATACTGGAGGCCTCCGTATTGGCGATGAGTTTACACCGCATCAAGCGCTTTGACCTCGATCACTTCAACATCGAACTGCAGCTGCTTGCCGGCGAGCGGGTGGTTGAAGTCGATGGTCACCTGGTTGTCATCGAAGGTTTTAACCACGCCGGGCAACTCGGTGTTCGCCGCATCGTTGAAGATCACCAGCAAGCCTTCGGAGAGCTCCATGTCCTGGAACTGGCTGCGTGGCATGATCTGCACATTTTGCGGGTTACCCTGACCAAAACCCTGCTCAGGGGCAATCGGCAGGCTGCGCTTGTCGCCGGCCTTGAGACCGAAGATGGCCTGCTCGAAGCCCGGCAGCAGATTGCCGTCGCCAACTTTGAAGGTGGCGGGCTGCTTGTCGAAGGTGCTGTCGACCACATCGCCATTCTCGAGCTTGAGGGCGAAATGCAGGGTAACTTCCTTGTCCGGGCCAATGCGTACATCTGTCATGGGGTGACCTCGGCGGACTTGTTGCTCTTGAACATGTCCAGCGCCAGGAGGATGGCGCCGACGGTGATGGCTGAGTCAGCAATGTTGAATGCCGGGAAATACCAGCGGTTCTGCCAGTGGACCAGGATAAAGTCGACTACATGGCCGAACACCACGCGGTCTACCAGATTGCCCAGCGCTCCGCCCAGCACCAATGCCAGAGCCGCTGCCAGCCAGGTTTCCTCAGGTTTCAGACGCTTGAGCCAGACCACCAGAATCACGCTGACCACCAGGGCGATGGCCGCGAAGAACCAGCGCTGCCAACCCGAGGCACCGGCCAGGAAGCTGAACGCAGCGCCGGTGTTATAAGCCAGAGTCCAGCTGAAGTAGTCCGGGATGATCACGATCTGCTGATACATGCTCAGGTTGTTGTCGAACCAGAACTTGGTGACCTGATCGACCACGAACACCAGCAGGGTTAACCACAGCCAACCGAGCTTGCCGAAACGCGCGCTCATGAGGGCATCTCCAGCACGAGAACCAGAGCCTTACGCATGATGGCGCACCTCGCCCTGGCCATCGATATTGCTCACGCAACGGCCACAGATGTCCGGATGGTTGGCATGGCTGCCGACGTCGGCGCAGAAGTGCCAGCAGCGGGCGCACTTGGTCAGGCCTGATTTGACGATCTTCAGCTTCAGCCCGCTGACTTCGGTCTGTACCGCATCAGCCGGCGCAGCGGCTAGCGGTGCCAGGCTGGCACCGGAGGTGATCAGTACGAAACGCAGCTCATCGCCCAGACGGGTCAGGTCGGCGACCAGCGCCTCTTCAGCGTAGAGGGTCACTTCGGCCTGCAGGTTGCCACCGATCAGCTTGGCGCTGCGCTGGTTCTCCAGTTCCTTGTTGACTGCGGTCTTGACCGCCATGACCCGCTCCCAGAATGCGCGATCCAGCGCGAAACCTTGCGGCAGCTCGCTCAGGCCTGCGTACCAGGTATTGAGCATCACCGACTCGTTACGCTCGCCCGGCAGGTACTGCCAGAACTCGTCTGCGGTGAACGAGAGGATCGGCGCGATCCAGCGCACCAGCGCTTCGGCGATATGGAACATCGCGGTCTGGCAGGAGCGCCGCGCCACGCTGTCGGCGGCGGTGGTGTACTGGCGGTCCTTGATGATGTCGAGGTAGAAGCCACCCAGCTCCTGTACGCAGAAGTTGTGCACCTTCTGGTACACGTTCCAGAAGCGGTAGCTGGTGTAAGCCTCTTCGATCTCGCGCTGCAGCAGCAGCGCGCGATCCACCGCCCAGCGGTCCAGCGCCAGCATATCTTCGGGGGCCAGCAGGTGCTGCGCCGGGTCGAAGCCGCTGAGGTTGGAGAGCAGGAAGCGTGCGGTGTTACGAATACGCCGATAAGCATCGGCGCTGCGCTGCAGGATCTGGTCGGAGACGGCCATCTCGCCCGAATAATCGGTGGAGGCGACCCACAGGCGCAGGATGTCGGCGCCCAAGCTGTCGATGACCTTCTGCGGCGCGACCACGTTGCCCAGCGACTTGGACTGCTTGCGGCCCTGCTCGTCGACGGTGAAGCCGTGAGTCAGCAGTTCCTTGTAGGGCGCGTGACCATCGATAGCGCAGCCGGTCAGCAAGGAGGAATGGAACCAGCCGCGGTGCTGGTCGGAGCCTTCCAGATACAGGTCGGCGGCCGGGCCATTCGGGTGCGCCAGCTCGGCATGGGAGCCGCGCAGCACGTGCCAGTGGGTGGTACCCGAATCGAACCAGACGTCCAGGGTGTCGCGGCTCTTGTCGTATTGATCGGCTTCGGCGCCCAGCAGCTCGGCGGTGTCGAGCTTGAACCAGGCTTCGATGCCTTGCTGTTCGACGCGCTTGGCCACTTCTTCCATCAACTCGGCAGTGCGCGGGTGCAGCTCGCCGCTTTCCTTGTGGGTGAAGAACGGGATCGGCACGCCCCAGTTGCGCTGACGCGAGATGCACCAGTCCGGGCGGCCGGCGATCATGCTGTGCAAGCGCGCCTGGCCCCAGCCCGGTACGAACTGGGTTTCTTCGATGGCAGCCAGTGAACGCTCACGCAGGGTTTTGCCCTCGTGCGGCTGCTTGTCCATGCCGATAAACCACTGCGCGGTGGCGCGGTAGATCAGCGGCGTCTTGTGGCGCCAGCAGTGCATGTAACTGTGGCTGATGGTTTCATGCTTGAGCAGCGCGCCGACTTCTTCGAGCTTGGCGACGATGGCCGGGTTGGCCTTCCAGATAAACTGGCCGCCAAAGAACGGCAGCGAATCGACATACACGCCGTTGCTCTGCACCGGGTTGAGGATGTCGTCGTTGCTCATGCCGTAGCGCTTGCAGCTGTAGAAGTCGTCCTCACCGTAGGCCGGTGCGGAGTGCACCACGCCCGTGCCGGCGCCCAGTTCGACATAGTCGGCCAGGTACAGCGGCGACAGGCGCTCGTAGAACGGATGACGGAAGTTGATCAGCTCCAGCGCCGCACCCGCCGCGGTGGCGATGACTTCGCCCTGCAAGCCGTAACGTTGCAGGCTGCTCTCAACCATTTCTTCGGCCAGCAGCAGCAGGCGATCACCGACATCCACCAGGGCGTAGTTGAACTCCGGGTGCACGTTCAGCGCCTGGTTGGCCGGGATGGTCCAGGGTGTGGTGGTCCAGATGACGATGCTAGTCGGCTTGCTCAGGCTGGCCAGGCCGAACGCGGCGGCCAGCTTGTCGGCGTCTTCGACCGGGAAGGCGACGTCGATGGCTTCGGACTTCTTGTCCTGGTATTCGACCTCCGCTTCGGCCAGGGCCGAGCCGCAATCGAAGCAGAAGTTGACCGGCTTCAGGCCCTTGAACACGAAGCCTTTCTTGACGATCTCGGCCAGGGCGCGGATTTCCCCGGCTTCGTTGGCGAAGTTCATGGTCAGGTAGGGATTGTCCCACTCACCCAGCACGCCGAGACGGATGAAGTTGCCCTTCTGCTCTTCGACCTGCTCGGCCGCGTAGGTGCGGCAGCGCTCGCGGGTCAGGTCAGCCGGCTGATTCTTGCCGAAGGTGGTTTCGACCTTGTGCTCGATCGGCAGGCCGTGGCAATCCCAGCCCGGTACATAAGGCGCATCGAAGCCGGCGATGGTCTTGGAGCGGGTGATGATGTCCTTGAGAATCTTGTTCAGCGCGTGACCGATGTGGATGCTGCCGTTGGCATAGGGCGGGCCGTCGTGCAGGACGAATTTCGGCCGATCGGCGCCAATCTCACGCAGCTTCTGATACAGGCCAATCTCGTTCCAGCGCTGCAGAATCTGCGGCTCGCGCTGCGGCAGCCCGGCTTTCATCGGGAACTGGGTATCAGGAAGATTCAACGTGGCTTTGTAGTCGGTCATCTCAGGCTCTTCACGTAAGCGGTTGACCCTGCCAATGGGCGCGGGCGGCGGCAATATCGGCAGCAATTGCCGTCTTCAGTGCCTCGAGAGAGGCGAAACGCTGCTCATCACGCAGCTTGTGGTGGAAGGCCACCATCAAACGCCGGCCATACAGGTCGCCGGCAAAATCCAGCAGGTGCACCTCGAGGTGGGCGCTCCCGTCGCCAGCCACGCTGGGGCGCACACCAATATTGGCGACCCCGGGCCATGGCTGGCCGTCTATCTCGGCGCTGACCAGGTAAACCCCGGTCAGCGGTACACGCTTGCGCTTGAGCTGCACATTGGCGGTTGGCGCATTCAGCTGGCGACCGAGCTTCTGCCCGTGCAGCACCCGCCCGACGATGCGGAACGGCCGACCGAGAAGGCGCTCGGCCAACGCGAAGTCCGCCTCAGCCAGGGCCTCACGCACTCGCGTGCTGCTGACCCGGGCGCCATCGAGTTGCACCGTGCTGGCGGCTTCGACACTGAAGCCCTCACGCACACCGGCCTGTTCGAGAAAGGCAAAATCCCCTGCCCGGTCACAGCCGAAACGAAAATCATCGCCCACTTCCAGGTGCTTGACGCCCAGCCCCTCGACCATGACCTCATGGACAAACTGGCTGGCGCTCAGCTCGCGCAGGCGCCGGTTGAAACTCAGGCACAGCACCCGGTCGACACCCTCGGCCGCGAGCAGCGCAAGCTTGTCACGCAGCCGGGTGATACGCGCAGGCGCCGTCTGGGGAGCGAAGAACTCACGCGGTTGCGGCTCGAAAATCACCACGCAGGTCGGCAGCCCCAGCTCGGCACCCCGTTCGCGCAGGCGCGCCAAAATCGCCTGATGGCCACGGTGGACACCGTCGAAATTGCCAATGGTGGCGACACAGCCCCGATGCTGGGGCCGCAAGTTATGAAGGCCTCGAACCAGCTGCATAGCGCGCTTCTTGCTCACAAAGTCGCCAATTATACGCACAGCCGCGCGCCGACAACAGGCGCGCGAACATCAATGCGCGGTGCGCCGGGCGAAATCACCCAGGCGAAAGCCCAGCCCCAGCAACACCGCGAAATAGCTCAACACGCCCAACAGCACCAAGCCTGCCAGGCGCGTCAGGCGCCAGAGCATGTCGCCCTCGGCCCAGGCCGGCATCCAGTGCAGCGCCAGCAGCAAGCTGGCCACCATAGCAATAAGGGCCAGCAGCAGCTTGCCGACAAACAGCAGCCACCCCGCCTGGGGCTGGAACATGTTCAGGCGACGCAACTGCCAGTAGAGCAAGCCGGCGTTCAGGCAGGCCGCCAAGCCAATCGACAAGGCCAAGCCGGCATGGGCCAGCGGGATCACGAAGACGAACAACAGGTTCATCAACTGCGTAGCCGCCAGGGTCACCAGACCGATCTTTACCGGCGTCTTGATGTTCTGCTGGGCATAGAAGCCCGGCGCAAGAATCTTCACCAGAATGATCCCCAGCAAACCCACGGAATAGGCAACCAGAGCCTGCTGGGTCATGGCTGCATCATTGGCGGTGAACTTGCCGTACTGGAACAGCGACACCGTCAGCGGCTCAGCTAACAATGCCAGCGCCACCGCACACGGCAGCACCAGCAGAAAACACAGACGCAAGCCCCAATCGAGCAGGCGCGAGTACTCGGCAGGATCAGCACTGGCGTAGCTCTTCGACAGAGCCGGCAGCAGGATGGTCCCCAGCGCCACCCCAAGCACACCTGAGGGCAGCTCCATCAGGCGGTCGGCGTAGTACATCCAGGACACCGAACCGGCGACCAGAAAGGAGGCGAACACCGTATTGATGATCAGCGAAATCTGGCTGACCGAGACCCCGAAGATCGCCGGCCCCATCTGCCTGAGCACACGCCAGACCCCAGCATCGCGCAGGTTCAGGCGCGGCAGCACAAGCATGCCGATTTTTCTCAGGTGGGGCAGCTGGTAGAGCAGCTGTAGCAGGCCGCCAACCAGCACGGCCCAGCCCAGGGCCATGATCGGCGGGTCGAAATAGGGTGTGAGGAACAACGCGAAGACGATCATGCTGAGGTTCAGCAGGGTCGGCACGAACGCCGGCACCGAAAAACGATTCCAGGTATTGAGCACAGCGCCAGCCAGCGACGACAGCGAGATCAGCAGAATATAAGGAAAGGTCACGCGCAGCAGATCGGTGGTCAGGGCAAAGCGCTCGACCTCATCGGCGAACCCCGGTGCCGATAGCCACACGATCCACGGCGCCGCCAGTACACCCAGCAGCGTGACCACAGCCAAGACCAGGGTCAGCAGACCACTCACATAGGCCACAAAGGTACGAGCCGCCTCATCACCCTGCTGGGTCTTGTATTCGGCCAGAATCGGCACGAAGGCCTGGGAGAAGGCACCCTCGGCAAAGATCCGACGCAACAGATTGGGCAGTTTGAACGCCACCACAAAGGCGTCCGTGGCCACGCCGGCACCAAAGGTGCGAGCAATGATGGTGTCGCGTACAAAACCCAGGACACGCGAGAGCATGGTCATGGAGCCGACCGCAGCCAGCGACTTGAGCAGATTCATGGGATCATTCGGCTTCCGCGAACAGGCGCAGCCGGTTGCAATCAGGCGCTGCGCAAAGGCGAGGAGTGTAACGGCCCGCCACTGGTCAGGCCAGCACATGCGTAGACCGACAGGCTTGACAGCACGCCCTCATATCGGCATGATTCGCGGCCTTATTCGTTCGTAACCCCCCAGATTTTTTCGAGGAGCTTGACGGTGGCCAATACACCTTCTGCCAAAAAACGCGCAAAACAGGCTGAGAAGCGTCGTAGCCATAACGCCAGCCTGCGCTCCATGGTCCGTACCTACATCAAGAACGTGGTCAAGGCTATCGACGCCAAAGACCTGGACCTGGCCAAGAACGCCTACACCCTGGCTGTGCCGGTAATCGACCGTATGGCCGATAAAGGCATCATCCACAAGAACAAAGCCGCTCGCCACAAGAGCCGCCTGAACGGCCACATCAAAGCACTCGGCGAAGCCGCTGCTGCCTGATTGGTTGCTCGTTCTTGAAAAACCGACCTCAGGGTCGGTTTTTTATTGCCTGCCGATAACGCACAGGCGGCAAGATCGGCGCTGCTCAGGCTATGCACCAGCTCGTATTGCACAGCGTCGCTGCTTCTCGTAGGAGCCGCGCCTCGCGGCGAATAGCGACCATTCAGCGGCATGTCAGCTAGCCCAAACGCTTCGCGCCGGGGCGGCGCTCCTACGGGAGTGCGTGATGGCTTGCATGGGGGTGCAACAGCCAATGGGGACATAGCCAATAAAAAAGGACCGCCGAGGCGATCCTTTTTCGTACAGCAGCGACGCTTACAACGCTTGATCCCACGGACGGTCGCCGTGCTCGTCCTTGATCCGGGTAGGCAAGCCCATTACATCAAGAAGCTTGAGGAACGGCTCGGCCGGCAGTTGCTCGACGTTGACCATACGCTGCGCATCCCACTCGCCACGGGCCACCAGCAGGGCGGCGGCCACCGGCGGTACGCCAGCGGTGTAGGAGATGCCCTGGCTATCGGTCTCGACGTAAGCGTCCTTGTGGTCGGCAACGTTGTAGATGAACAGCTCGGTCGGCTTGCCGTCCTTGCTGCCCTTGACCAGATCACCGATGCAGGTCTTGCCGCTGTAGCCCGGCGCCAGCGACGAAGGGTCGGGCAGCACGGCTTTGACTACTTTCAACGGCACCACTTCCACGCCCTCGGCGGTTTTCACCGGCTGTTCGGAAAGCAGGCCAAGGTTCTTCAGTACGGTAAATACGTTGATGTAGTGATCGCCGAAGCTCATCCAGAAGCGCACGTTGGGCACATTCAGGTGCTTGGACAACGAGTGCACTTCATCGTGACCGGTCAGGTAGAGGTTCTGCTCACCGACCACCGGCAGGTCATCGGTGCGTTTGACCTCGAACATCGTGTTGCTGGTCCACTGGCTGTTCTGCCAGCTCCAGACTTGCCCGGTGAACTCACGGAAGTTGATTTCCGGATCGAAATTGGTGGCGAAGTACTTGCCGTGGGAACCGGCGTTGACGTCGAGGATATCGATCGACTCGATGCTGTCGAAGTACTGTTGCTGCGCCAGGGCAGCATAGGCATTGACCACGCCCGGGTCGAAACCGACGCCAAGGATCGCGGTGACGCCCTTCTCCTGGCACTCGGCCAGATGCTTCCACTCGTAGTTGCCGTACCACGGTGGGGTTTCACAAATCTTGTTCGGCTCTTCGTGAATCGCGGTGTCCAGGTAGGCCACACCGGTGTCGATGCAGGCGCGCAGCACGGACATGTTGAGGAACGCCGAGCCGACGTTGATGACGATCTGCGATTCGCTTTCGCGGATCAGGGCCTTGGTCGCTTCAACGTCCAGGGCGTTCAGTGCATAGGCCTTGATTTCACCGGGCTGCTTGAGGCTGCCCTTGGCCTGTACGCTGTCGATGATGGCCTGGCATTTGGAGATGTTGCGCGACGCGATGGCAATACGACCGAGTTCGTCGTTGTGCTGCGCGCACTTGTGGGCCACCACCTTGGCGACACCTCCTGCACCAATGATAAGAACGTTCTTCTTCAATTGTTTCACCCCCTTGAACTGCGGCCTCAGGAGAGGCTGGACAGGTAGTCGTTAAAACCAAACTCGCGAACCACCTCGACGCTGCCGTCGAGTTGCTTCACCACGATGGACGGCATTTTCAAACCGTTGAACCAGTTTTTCTTGACCATTGTGTAACCCGCTGCGTCGATAAACGACAGACGATCGCCGATGGCCAACGGACGCTCGAATTGGTACTCACCAAAGATATCGCCGGCCAGACAGGATTTACCGCAGACCATGTAGGTGTGCTCACCCTCGCTGGGCGCCAGCTTGGCGTTGAGGCGGTAGATCAGCAGGTCGAGCATGTGCGCTTCGATGGAGCTGTCGACCACCGCCAGGTGCTTGCCGTTGTACAGGGTGTCGAGCACGGTGACTTCCAGCGAAGCGCTCAGAGTGATCGCCGCTTCGCCCGGCTCCAGATAGATCTGTACGCCGTATTTTTCCGAGAAGGCTTTCAGCCGCGCGCAGAAGGCATCCAGCGGATAGCCCTCACCGGTGAAGTGGATGCCACCTCCAAGACTGACCCACTCGACCCGGGCAATCAGATGGCCGAAGCGCTCCTCGATGGTGCTCAGCATCTGGTCGAACAGCTCGAAGCTGCCGTTCTCGCAGTTGTTGTGGAACATAAAGCCGCTGATCTTATCCATCACCGCGGCAACCTTCTCCGGGTCCCACTCGCCCAGGCGGCTGAACGGACGCGCCGGGTCGGCCAGCAGGTAGTCGGAGCTGCTCACTTGCGGGTTGACCCGCAAGCCGCGGATGGTGCCTTCGGTGCGCTCCGCGAAACGCTCGAGCTGGCCTATGGAGTTGAAGATGATCTTGTCGCAGTTGGCGACCATCTCGTCGATTTCGTCGTCGGCCCAGGCCACGCTGTAGGCATGGGTTTCGCCGGCGAACTTCTGCCTACCCAGCTTGAGCTCGTACAGCGACGACGAGGTGGTGCCGTCCATGTACTGCTGCATCAGGTCGAACACCGACCAGGTGGCGAAGCACTTGAGCGCCAGCAGCGCCTTGGCCCCGGAATGCTCACGCACGTAGGCGATCTTCTCCAGGTTGCCCAAGAGCTTCTGTTTGTCGATGAGGTAGTACGGCGTCTTGATCATCGGTATGCCCCAAAACTGGTCGGCCGGTGAGGCGTCAGCTGTAGCTGAGCCCCCTAAAAAATCGGACGCGAATTGTGCCGGCAACCGGCGCAGATCGAAAGAGCAAAGGGGGTATTTCGTCCGAGATCGGCGCGTTTTCCACCCAGTAATTGCCGGCCAGGGTGCCTGCCTGGGATGACAGCCACATGACGCACGCCGCCCGGTACTCGGGCGAAGCCGTGCAATGCAGTACAATCGGCGCTTTTCAAATTGAGCGACCGGCCCTTTCGATGATCGATCCCAAGCGCGTACTGCGCGCCCTTGCCGAACACTGGACGTTACTCGAACCGCTCTGCGAGCGCTTCGACGCCGGTACCCTGAGCCTGATCGAGCTGCGCAACCAACTGGCCGCGCAGTTGCCCGACAGCACCGTGGTGGAGATCACCGCGCTGCTCGATCAGTGGATCCGCCTGGATATCCTGGTGCCGGTGGCCAAGAGCCCCAACCGCTTCGAGCTGAACGCGCAGATCCACGATTTCCTCGCTTACCTGCGCCGCGAACACCGCCTGGGCCTGTGCCTGGAAATCGAAGCCTACCTGCGCCACCTGGAGCGTCTGGCTGGTTATATCCAGGACGCATTCGAGGTACGCGATGCCCATGACCTGACCCGCCAACTGCGCCTGCTCGACATGCGCGTGCGCGACGTGCTGAAGAAGCTCGGCAATGACGAGCAGGCGCTGATCGCCGTGGCCGAACGCGCCAAGACCAGCGACCGACAGATCCCCCTGCGCCAGCGCTATGCCGAAGTACTGGCGACCTGGGACGAATACGTCGAGCCGATGATCCAGCTGGTCGCCGCCGATGGTGCCTTCGAGCAGGGTGTGTACCGCGTCGAGCACGTCTTGCTGCGCTTGCTCGGCGAGCAGCAGCGCCTCGGCCAGTTGGTCGACGATGACCTGTTGCTGCGCACCCACGCGCGCATTCTGGAGATGCAGACCAGCGCCCAGTTGACCCTGCGCAAGGCCCGCGAACTGCTGCTGCCGTTGCGCGAGGAAGCGCGCCGGCACAACGCAGTCACCCGTGGCGCGGCATTGGCCTTGTCGGTGATCCGCAAAAAGGGCCTGGACGCCGTGCCCCAGGCGGCCCTGCCGCTGTTCAGCCGGCCGCAGAGCACCTTTCTTGGCAGCGCCAGCCAGGTCGAGGCCTATGTCTACGCCCTGGCGCGTTTCGAGGCCAAGCCCGCGCACTTCCCCAAGGCCAGCGGCAAGCGCACCGGCGACAGCCCACGCGCACCGAAGACCGCGCGGGAAATGCTCGATCGCTGCGAACAGGCCCTGCCGCTGCCTGACCTGATGACCTGGCTGCTGGAGCAGGAGCCCGAAGGCGCCACCGACGAGTTGCTCTATTGGTTCTCGCGCCTGTCGCGCGATAACCGCTTCCAGCGTGACCGCCTGGAACGCCGCCAGTACCTGACCCGCGACCACGAAGTCAGCCTGAGCTCCGTTGCCCTGGTGGGCCGCCCCAGTGCCTGACCTGCCACTAGGGTGCGCTCGCACCAAAACTGCCGAAATGGTGCGCATGACGCACCCTACGATTGCCTGTGAGCATTGCGTATGAACATTGATTTGAAAGAAATGACCCAGCTCTCGGCCATCTTCCGTGAGCTGTTCAAGGGCTACCACCTCTCGCGCAGCGAGCCGGAATGCTACGCCCAGCTGACCAGCCAGCAGGACCAATACCGCGCGCTGTTCAAGGCCCTCGGCTTCGAGCTGGTATGCGACCCGCGCGGCTTCTATTACTTCGTCCCCGAGCAGATGGGCGCCCAGGTCAACAAGACCGCCCAGCGCCTGGCGCTGTTCACCTTTATTCTGGTCGAACACCTGGCTGACCAGGGCCGCGACCCGCTGTCGGTACTGGATGGTGGCAGTATCGGCCGTGATGAGTTACCGGCGCTGCTCGACAAGTACCGCGACCTGTTTCTACAGGCCGAAGTCACCACCCACGAAGAACTCGAAGACAAGGTCATCCGCCGCCTGACCCAACTCGGTTTCGCCGAGGACAGCAACGGTGTGTACCGCTTCCTGCCGCCGATGCACCGCTTCCTCGATGTCTGCCTGGCCGTGCAACACGACCGCGACCTCGCCGCCAGCCTGCACAGCAACAACCTACCACTGCCGGCCCCGGTGCTGATCGACGATGACAGCGGCGACCCGATCATCAGCCTCGACGAAGCCGTCGAAGAGTCCGAGGACGAGGCCATGGCCCGCGCCCTGGCCGAAGAACGCGCTGCACAGGAGCACGACGTATGAGCCAGGAACGCTACGGCATTCGCCGCTTCGCTCTACTGAACACCGCCGGTTACAGCCTAGGCCTGTTTCCGCTGGAAAACCCGTTGTCGGTATATGGCGCCAACAACCTGGGTAAATCGGCGTCGATCAACGCGCTGCAGTTCCCCATCCTCGCGCGCATGTCAGACATGAGCTTCGGCAAGTACAGCCTGGAGCAGTCGCGCAAGTTCTACTTCGCCACCGACACCAGCTACATCCTCGTGGAAGTCGCCCTGCCCCACGGCCCCCATGTCATCGGCGTGGCCGGACGAGGGCCGGGCGGCGGCTTCGGTCACCAGTTCTTCGCTTACGCCGGCGAGCTGGACCTGGAGCACTACCAGCAAAACGGCACCTGCCTGCGTCAACGTGAGCTGTTCAACAACCTGGAGCGCGCCGGCATCAAAGCCTTCGAGCTCAAGCCAGATGAGCTGCGCCGCCTGCTGGTGGGTGGGCACACCAGCATCCCGCTGGACCTGACCCTGATCCCACTGCGCTCGACCAGCGAACAGAGCCTGAAGACCTTCCGCGCACTGTTTATCAACCTGCTGCACATGCGCGAGATCACTGCCGCCAAGCTCAAGCAGCTGTTCCTCGATGCCTTCGAGCACAGCCTGCGTTCGGGCAGCGTCGACTATATCGCCGCCACCGAAGAAGCCTTCCGCGACGTGCGCCGCATGGAGCAGGACTACCAGGCGATGGTCACCGCCGGCCCATTGATCGAAGCCCTGGCCGGCGGCCTGGCCCAGCGCGATCTGCTGCGTGGGAAGTTACATCGCCTGTCGCCGCTGCTCGACTCACTGCTCGGCACCTGGCACGACTACGCCGATGCGCGTAAAGAAGAGCTGGTGATCCAGGCCGAGCACTACAAAGGCGAGCAGGACGGCCTGCAGAACGAACAACGCGGCGGCACCGCCGAGCTGATGCGCCTGGAGCGGGCAATCAGCGAGATCCAGCGCTGGCTGGGTGAACTCTCGGTGCTGAAGAACCGCTTCGCCCTGGTCGATGACGTCAAGCAACTGGAGGCGCAACTGCTCGCCGCCAAGGATGCTCACGATGAGCTGGCCGGCGCCCTGGCGCAATCGCGGCAGTTCTCCGCCGAAGACCTCGACGAGCGCCTGCGTGACCTGGACAAGCGCCTGAAATCGGTGAAACAGCAACTCGACCACGCCGACAACAACAGCTACTCGCGCCTGCGTGAAGAATTCAGCCAGGCCGATGTCGACCGCCTGATGCGCCTGTTCAACGGTCAGCTGTTCAGCCTGCCCCTGGGCGAGAAAGGCATTCAGGTGGCCGACGGCGACACCTGGGTCAAATCCCTCGAAGCCATCCTCGATGGCTTTAACGGTGAGCACTTTGAAGTGCCTGGACTGAGCATCGACCTCTCGCATATCGAGCCGCCCGCCCTGCAAGCCCTGGCCGACCGTGCCGCCCTGCGCGACCAGAAGGATCGCCTGGAGCGTGAATACAAACAGCTCAAGACCCAGCAGGCAGTAGCCGCCGACCGTGCCGCGAGCAAGGCCCAGGCCGAGCAGCTGTACCAGGCCGTGCTGGATGCACAAAAAGCCCTGGAAGATTTCCGCCGCAGCCAGACCCTGGCGGTCGAGGAAGCTGGCAAGCTGGAACAACTGGCCCAGCTGGAAGCCGCCCAGGACGACCTGCGCCGCGCCAGCGATGCCTTCACCGAGCGGGTGCAGCAGCTGTCCGCCAAGCTGCAACTGATCGGCCGGCAGATCGCAGACCTGGAAGCCAAGGAGCGCACCCTCGAAGACGCCCTGCGCCGTCGCCAACTGCTGCCGGCCAACCTGCCGTTCGGTACACCCTTTATGGAGCCGGTGGATGACTCGCTGGACAACCTGCTGCCGCTGCTCAACGACTACCAGGACGCCTGGCAGGGCCTGCAGCGCGTGGACGGGCAGATCGAGGCGCTGTACGCCCAGGTGCGCCTCAAGGGTGTAGCCAAGTTCGACAGCGAGGACGACGTCGAGCGCCGCCTGCAGCTGCTGGTCAACGCTTACGCCCACCGCCAGGACGAAGCCCTGACCCTGGCCAAGGCGCGCCGTGCAGCGGTGACCGACATTGCGCGGACACTGCGCAATATCCGTAGCGACTACGACAACCTGGAGCACCAACTGGCGCTGTTCAACCGCGAGATCAACAAGCGTCAGGTCTCCAACCTGGAGAGCTTCCGCATCGTCCTGGCGCCGAACAAGGACGCGCTCAAGCACATCGACCAGATCATCCACAGCGCCGGCCAGTACGAAGAAGGCGAAACCCTCTCAGTATTCGACCTGCAACAAAGCAGTGATCAGGATGCGAAGAACGAGCAGGCCAAGGACTACCTGTCGCGCCTGGTGGCCGCCAACGGCAACCAGCTGGGCCTCAAGGACCTGTTCGAGCTGGCCTTCGAGATCACCAAGGTGCATGGCCAGCCGGTAATCCACACCGACATCGATGGCGCCGCCTCCAACGGCACCACCATGACCATCAAGGCGCTGACCAACATGTACCTGCTGTTGCACCTGATGGACCGCGAGCAGGCCGGGCGCATTCGCCTGCCCTATTACCTCGACGAGGCGGCGGACATCGACGAACGCAACCAGCAGGCGCTGATCGAAACCAGTCTGCAGCTCGGCTTTGTGCCGATCCTGGCCTCGGTAAAACCGCAGGTTTCCGCCCACGTGGCCATCGATCTGGAGGGCGGCAGCGGCCCGGCCGGTATCTACATCGACGAAGCCGACTGGAAATACATCAAGCGCCGCGAGACGGCAGCCGCCGAAACCGTCTAGCGGGTAGCATAAAAGACCAGGGCCGCTAATGCGGCCCTTGGTTTTTCTGGCTGACTAAAAGCTATGCCTGAGCGAAGGTCTGTAGGAGCGAATTTATTCGCGATACGATCGCGGATAAACGGCCACTCCCTCGCACCTATTCAAACCCAATCGGGGTATGCAACAACGCTATCTTGAACGCTACGGCTTAGGCTCCAGCGCAATCTTCGGCGCCCAGTTCAGCCATTCAGGCAGGGGGTCGTCGAACAGGGCAAATGTCTGCCCCGGCTGTGCAGCCGAGCCCATCTGAGCAATATCCGGGGTCGCAAAGGCAACGCCCCCTTCAATCAGCGTTTCCAGCGACTCCGTGCGCAGTTTGACGCCTTTGAACAGGCCCGCGTCGACCCCAAACCCGGTGGTGTTCCAAAAACGGCTTCCGGTTCTTACCAGTGGCGCATAACGCGGTTCGATCAGTACATGGATCAATACTCGATCTGCCGTCGCCCCCAGCTCATAGCTCAGCACCTTGCCGACCGGCACCTCGCGGTAGGTAACCGGCACGCCTTCCTTCAGCGAACTGCGCCGCGCCGAGCTCAGGGTCAGGCGCAGGCCTTGTTCGGTGGCGGTCTGGCTAGGCGGGTTCAACAACGCCTCGAACTCGGTCTGCCGAGCGCCCGGCTGCTCCGCTGGCAACACTTCCAGGTATTGACCGCTGACCAGGGTCTCCAGATTGGCCGCCCCCGTCAGGCTGACTTGCGGCTTAACCACCCAGAAACGTGTACCGGCGCGGGCAATCTGTGCCTGTGCCTGGGTCAGGCGGGCGCGCAACACCACGCTTTGCAAATCGTCACTCAACCCGATCTGCTCGACCTTGCCGACCTCCAGCCCGCGGTAACGAATCGTGGTGCCGGCACTCAGGCCGTCACCACGGGGAAGGCGAATGGTGATGTCAGTGCCCGTTGTCATCGCCGCATCGCGGTTGGCATGCAGGGTAAAGCGCGGGACCCGCTCTTTCGACCGCGACGCTTGCAGGTTACGAGTTTCAAAAGCGATGCCGCCGGCCAACAAGGTTTGCAGGGACTCACTCTTGACCTCGATACCGGACAACCCACCGCTTAAGGTGATACCGCTGGCATTCCAGAAGTGTGTGCTGCTGTTGACCAGGTGTACATACTCCGGCTCGATGTGCACGCCCAGTACCACCTGACGGTTATCCCGAGACAGCTGAAAGCTCTGCACCGAACCGACCTTGACCTGACGGTAGAGAACGGGACTGCCGATTTCCATGGAGCCCAGGTTGTCGCTGAACAGCACCAGATGCAGGCCAGGGGCCTTGAGGTCGAGCGGCGGCGCCTTGGCCCTTGCCTCGAACTCACGGACCGGCGGCGCACCTTTGTCGCCGGGTCGTATCGCGATGTAGTTACCCTTGACCAGCGCTTCCAGCCCAGTGATGCCGGCCAACGAAATAGACGGTTTGACCACCCAGAACTGGGTGCCGTCGACCAGATAGTCTTCTGCCAGTGGGTCCATGGCCAACTCCGCAACGGCGGAGGTCAGGTCAGATTCTACCTTTAGGGTTTTCAGGGTGCCCGCCTGGATGCCCTTGTACATCACTGGCGTACGTCCGGCCTGCAGGCCGTCAAAGTCGGTGAGCCGCACCATGACTCTGATACCCGCCTGGGCCGCATCGAAGTCTTCATAAAGACGGAATGGCTTGCTCGGGTCAGTCGGCGGACTGTCACTGCGGTGCTCTGGCGTGGCGAAGGCAATACCGCCGGCAACGATGCTGGCCAGGGACTCACTGCGTAACTTGAAGCCGGACAGGTCAGCGTTGACGCTGATGCCGCTGGCGTTCCAGAAGCGCGTGTGTTTACGCACCAGGCTGGCATAAGCAGGCTCGATGAACACCTTGACCTCGACCGTGCTCTGGTCGCTGGCCAGCTCATAACTCTTCACCCGCCCGACCTGGATCTGCTTGTAGAACACCGGGCTGTCCTTATCCAGGGAGCCGAGGCGTTCCGCCTTGAGCGTCAGGTGCAAGCCAGGCTGACTGTCAGACAAAGGCGGCGCTTCTGGCAGGGCGACAAAACTTCGGCTGGGCTCGCCTTCTCCCGGTGCGACCGTGATGTAGTTACCCGAGACCAGGGTTTCCAAGCCGGTGATACCAGCAAGGCTGACACTCGGCTTGACCAGCCAGAAACGCGTGCCGGTCACTAGGTGCGGCTCGGCTTCCTTGTCGACCTCGACGGTGGCGATCACACCACGGGCTTCATCGCTGCGGTCGAGCCGCAACGCCACAACCTTGCCGACTGACATGCCCTTGTAAATCAGCTCGGTCTTGCCAGCCTGAATACCTTCACCGCTGGTAAACACGACTTCGATCTGAATGCCCGCCTCGCTATACGCGCGCCAGGCCAGCCAGCCGCCAATCAGCAAGGCAATCAGCGGCAGGACCCAGATGGCCGACCAGTTGGACGCAGGCCGGGTTTTGGCCAGGGGCAGATCAGTCATGGTCGTTATCCGACTCCGTGTTATCCCAAATCAAGCGGGGGTCAAAGGTAAGCGCAGCCAGCATGGTCAGGATCACTACCACGGCAAACGCCGCAGCACCCGGGCCGGGTTCAATACTTGCCAGATTGCCGAAACGCACCACCGCCACGAGGATGGCGATGACAAAAATATCGAGCATCGACCAGCGGCCGATCCACTCAATAAACCGGTACATCAAGTTACGTTGGCGCGCGGACATTGGCTGATGCCGTTGCACGGAATACAGCAGCAGTGCCAGACCAACCAGCTTGAAGGTCGGCACCAGAATACTGGCAATGAACACCACCGCCGCAATCGGCAGCATGCCGTGGCCAAGTAGCGTCAAGACGCCGGACATGATGGTGTCCGACTGCCCCTTGCCGAGACTATTGACCGTCATGATCGGCAGCAAGTTGGCCGGTATGTAGAGAATCGCTGCAGTAATCAATAGTGCCCAGGTACGCACCAAGCTATTAGGTCGACGCGCATGCACCCGGGCACCACAGCGCGCACAGTATTGCTTGGTTAAGGCGCTGTCCTGCGGGTTGAGGTGGTGACATTCGTGACAGACCAGCAAACCGGCATCAATCGCCCGCATGGCTGTCCTCCCCAGACAGAGCACTCCAGATCTGATGAGCCTCCATTGTCACCTCCAACCAGACCTGCACGAACAACAACGCCACGAAACACAGCAGACCAAAACCCAGGCTCAACTCGGCGATGTCGCCCAGCTTGACGATGGAAACCAGCACACCCATCAGGTAGACCTCGAGCATGCCCCAGTCACGCATATGGTGGTAAATGCGATACAGCAGCAAACCGTAGCTGCGCCCCCAGTTGAAACGGATGCTCAGCAACACGAAAAACTGGCACAGCAACTTGAGCAGCGGCACCGCCATGCTGCACAGGAAGACCAACAGAGCAATCGATTGCATACCGCTGTCATAAAGCCCTAACACCCCACTCCAGATCGTGTCTTCACGGGTCTGCCCAAGCAGGTTGAGCTGCATAAGCGGCAAAAAGTTAGCCGGTATATAGAGCAACAACGCAGCACACACCAACGCCAGGCTGCGCCGGATAACATGATGACGATGGCTGTAGAGCTCATAACCGCAACGCGGGCATTGCGCGCACTCGCCATCGGCCAATTGCGGCTTGCGCATCAGCAGATCACATTCGTGGCAGGCAATAAGCGCCTCCAGGGGCAATTCGGTCAATTGCACGGGGCCAGGCTCTGACATGGCGAACTCTCGTTTAGACCGCACAGTGTAACCATCTAACCAACAAGACAAGCCAGAAGCAGACTAAGGCGATTTTCCTGCGCACAAAGAAGAAACCCCAGATCTCGTAAGAGATCTGGGGTTTCGGTATAGGCGCTTGACGATGACCTACTCTCACATGGGGAAACCCCACACTACCATCGGCGATGCATCGTTTCACTACTGAGTTCGGGATGGGATCAGGTGGTTCCAATGCTCTATGGTCGTCAAGCAATTCAGCTGAGGTACCGTGCTGCTG
>NZ_FOFP01000031.1 GCF_900110925.1 Pseudomonas cuatrocienegasensis
GGGACGCATCATGAGGGTGAGCTCCAGCAAGAAATGGGAGCTCAGCATCAAGGGTGCTGCATGTCATTTGTAGATGGGGGTTATGGAGCGCTTACGGCACTTCCAGTGCTCACAAGGGCAAATCGTAGGATGGCGTTGAGCGCAGCGATACCCATTGATGATGGCGCGGGCAGGCAGAGTCTCTTATCGTACGCTCGCTAAAACCGGTGTCTCCATTTTAGTCCTCGCTCCCGATTGTTTAGTAGGTGCAATTGGCGGCTTAACGGTCAGAAGAAAAACACTACGCCCTTTTTAGTTGTTAAAGGCAATATGGTTCTGGCAAGCTCTCTGAAATTTTCATTAAGCTATTTGGAGCTATTTTCTGAGTATATCCTCCATGTGCTTATTAAAGGCCTCTTCGGATTCCCAACCTTCTAAGTACATGTCTAGCTCAGAGGCAGCCTTGTACAAATCCCTAATGTTAATCAGTTCAAATTCAGTAGAAAAATATCCTCCAGGAAGTCGCTCGCCTGTCGCTTTGTCAATCCCGCCATCTTTAGCGCGATCTATAAGGGGTTTGCATTGCCTATAGGCAGCGGCCACATCGCTACTTGAGCTTTTATATTTGAGAAATAATTTCTCTAGCCGAGAAGCTGTTTCCATTACGGCCTTTTTGTTGAATGTCTCCATCAGCTTTACCTCGAATGAATTAACAATGGATTACCATTTGTATCTGTGAGTTGCATCGGTTCATTAAATGCAGAACGCTTAGGCAGCAGTACCTGGCTTTGACCGCCAGCCTTGAATATACCATCGTCTACGACTGGAGCGATATTGCTTCTGAATACTAGAGGAGCTTGAGCTTCTCTTATAGTTGTTTGGTAAACCTTGTAAGTGCTGAATGTAGTCTGATTCGGCAATCCAAAGGATGAGCCTATATCGATTTTGCCAGCCATTAGATCATCAAGTTGAACCCTGTCCATCCAATACACAGTGCCAGGACTTGGCCCGCGAAGTTCATTTGCAGGTATCAATTTATAGAATGCATCGCCAGGCTTAGCAATCGATACGCTTGGAAGCGCATCCCCCGTACTCAGTGTTGATCTGGCTAGCCTCTGAATTTCGACTAAGGACATGTCTGGATACTGCTGCCGATATTGCTGTATTAAAAGCCTTCCCTGCTGAGAAGCTTTTGGGTCGGCAGCAATGCCAAGGGTATTAAACCCACTAGTATCGCCAATCAAACTTACATTCGATGTATTGCCTTGAACCCTACTCAGCAACCTACCTGCGCTCACCGCAGCGGATTCTATCAGCCCACCCCCCACAGCCGTCACGTTAAAAAATTTAGCATCAAACTCTTCGGCTTTGCTCAAGATGTGACCATCAAACCAGTTAATCTTCTCCGCTTTTCCAATTCCAGTCACAACTGCAATCGAATTTCCAAGCCCCACAAGCAAGGATTTGCTTCCGGGTAAGGCCAAATTAACTAAATCTAGAAAGGGGGTCCCACTTCCCGCTGTGATACTACCGACTGATGGGAGGTATGAATCCGCTCCTCGCCTTATTACCAGCGGCGCTCCCTCGCCCGCAATGTCCGTGACAGCAACAGCATCTCTTGCAACCAACTGCCTGTTCTGAGTGGCAGAGGGGCCGCCGTCCCCAACCGCTGTATTGGCGTATACGTCATACGTAATGTCATCCAGCTTCCAGTCGAGTGGCCTATCGGCGGGTGCGGCAAAGGCCATAGCGGCCGGTAGTCTCTCGGCAGTCCTTGCACCTGCACGCGCAATCTCACCATCGGTCCAACGGGCAAGCTTGGCTTGTCGCTCTAGCTCAGTGGCCTTGCCCATCTGGTTCACGGCAAAATCAGCCAGCGTATTGCCAAATGCATCTGCTGCGACTTGGGCGTAATCAGGTCTGTCGCCTCCAAACCATTTATCTTTGATCAGTGCGGAGGCATGAGCGCTGACTTGACCGCGGATCAAGCTGTTTTGGATGCCACTACCGCCATTGGCATAGCCAGCAATCGTTGCCCCGACGGCAGAGGCGGCCACATTCCTCCAACTGAAGGAGGTATCCAGGCCGACGATTTTGTTGGCCGCCATGCTGGCGGCGTAGCTCATTACACCCTGGGCGGCATACACGCTTGCACCGGCATTACCGTTTCTGAGGGCGGTGGCAGCTGTGTCAGCCCAGTTGCCGAGAGAGCCTGCCTGGGCCAGCCCGCCGATCCCGGCGGTGAAGCCTGCCGTCAGCCCCCCGGCGGCGACTTGTCGCCATGAGAAGCTATCGACAACCCCCATAGATTTACCAGCGAGCTGGCCGGCTGCCGCTCCAACAGCACCGCCGATTACAGCCGCGCCTATTGATGCGCCCGTAAGAGCGCCCACCCCGGCGGTAGCAAGACTTGTTGCTGTTGCAGCGCCTAGGGCGGACCATCCTCCCGCCATGACTGTAGCAGCCGCCCCCGCCGTAAATACAGTCGCGACCACCGCCACCACCACCATTACAACGCTGGCAAGACCGCCGCATTTCTTTTTCTTCGGTTTGGGCGGTGGCGGCGCCACCGTCCGAGGCGTGATATCGCCTATCACGTCTTTCGGGTCGTAAGGCCTGAAAGTCGTCGAGTCGTTTCGATTGGTACTTACGACAATAGGTATTCTGAGGTTGTTGCCTTCGGTAAGAGGCAATCCAGGGTCGATACCATTTGCATCTGCAATCAGATACCACATGCTCGAATCGCCCCAGATCAACTGGGCAATACGCTCAAGCGTGTCGCCGGCTTCAACGACATAGTTGATCGGTATGCGTCCAAGCTCTGCGGTCAGAATCGGCTCGAAACTATCGGTAATGGTTGGAGCACTGGCGTTACCAACATTCGCGATCGAAGAGCCCTGCTGGTAGATATAACGCTGAGAAGTACCACTGGCTTCCTGCCGGACACTAAGCTGTCCTTCACGGTTGGAGGCTAAGCGCCGCGTGAAGACGCTACCGCCGACCCCCACGGTTTGGACCAGTTCACCACGGGTAGTGTAACTATTGGTGGTTGTACCTGACTTACCACCATTAGTGCGTGTTATAGAAGCGATACCTTCCCGGTACGCATCAAAGAGCATGTAACTGCTTGAATAGTTGCCGCGGTGATTGATCGTGCCATCGGCATTGTAATAAACATAGCGATAGGTCTGTTGATTGCCTACAACGTCAATCATCCCTGATTCGCTGAAGTAACTTGTCTGCTGTAGCTTACCATTCCCATAAGAAACCTGACTAACAAGCTGACCATCACCACGGTAAATATAACCTGTTGCTGTGGAATTTTTCTGTATGCTGGCATCGCCTAAGTCTAAGTCGTATTGGTAGTCGTTTTGTGATGTGCGCTCTCCTGCCTGATTGTAGACAGCGGAATATATTTTCCTTTCCGGGCCTACAGGTGAAAACGCACCCGATTTACCAGGGCCGTGAGGTCCAGGGCTTTTTCCGGCATAGATCGTTTCAGAGGAGGTAGTGGAGTTAGAAAGCACTCCTCTTGCCACTTGGTATATAGAAGCCTCTATCAGCTCTCCTCTGTCGCTATATTTATATTTTGATCTTAGGTAAATATCTCCGACATAATCCGTATAATAGCGACGATCATCGGTATCATAATAGCTGTCAAAAACTGCTCGATCAAAATTTTCGGAGTACACCCGTCGCCCAGCAGGGTCGTAGCTCATTATGTACCCTTTAGCTACAGAGCTAGCCAGCCCACTTGGAATCCATGAGTCTGGGTGTTTTTCCTGTGTAGCCCCCGCCACTATTTTCCCATTTTTAATAAATCCCTTGGCTACCAACATGCGGCCTTCCACATCGTAGGCATACCAATCATCAATAGTCGTCGCGGCGCCGCCTTGGTTTACTGTATTCGTGTAAACCCGCCGGCGGCTATCTAACTCATCGAAGCTGTATTTGAGCGAGGTGATACGGGCGGTATTGGTTAGTGTGTATTGAGTTCCCAGGGCTCCGACCAGTTGGTTTCCCACAGGCGCGGTGGCTTCTCTCAGACGTCCTTTCTCATCGAAGGCGTAGCGTGTTTCGTTCAGGGTGCTTTGATTGACGGTTCCCGCCAGGTAACGCGCGCTGTTGATTTCGCGTATCCGATTGCCATTGAGGTCATATTCGTAACTGGAGGTACGGGTATCCTCAGCGGTTACTGTTCCCGCAGCATTCTTGGTAATTGTGCCTTCGACAATCGCTTTGCTAAGACCGTTGAGGTTGTAGGTGTAGAGTTTTTCCGATCCCGCGACAGGACCGCTGGAGCTGGGTAGGAGCAGACTGTCGCGGGTTATTTGCCCAAACCCGTTATACGTAAAGCTATAAATCCTCCCGCCTAAGTCCTTCCTTGCTGTCAACCGCCCGAAGTCCGCCGCGTTATAGGTCCAGGTGAGCGTATTATTCAGCCCATCAGTTTCTTTGACCTTGCGATTATTGACATCGTACTCAAACGCCTTCTCGATCTTCGATTCATTCCTCGTCTTGATGATATTGCCGCGCTCATCAAAGAGGGTGTACTTGGTATTGCCAGCAACGCCTGTGGTGGTGCTGGTCCAGTTGGCATTGGCGACGCTCTTGAGGGTTTCTTCGACGGCGGTGGTGCCGCTGATTTCACCGTACAGTCGCCCCGCCTGGTCGTATAGGTTGGTCAGCAGGGTGACCTTGGCGCCGTTGCGGATGATGCCGTGGTTGATGTGCTGATCCATCACGTTGTATCCATCGACCAGTACCGTGCCGAGGGCATCCTGGGTGGCCACGCGGTTGCCGTGGATGTCGACGCGGTAGTTTCGCGAGTAGCCGAGGGCATCGATGTCGCGGGTCAGTTGGCCTGCTTGGTTGTAGACGTGTTGGCGTTTGCGCAGCTCGGTGCTGGTGGTGACCCCTGTATAAGGTCCCACCCAGTCGACTTCCTGAATCAACTGGCCGAGGGCGTCGTAGCGCTTCTCATGAATCAGGCTGGCGCGGTAGCTGGTGCCGTTCTCGCGCAGGATGTCGGTGACCGGTAGGGTTTCGGTCAGGATCTGGTTGTTATGGTCGTAGGTGTAGCTGGTGATATAGCCACGGGCATCGGTGCGGCTGAGTACGTTGCCCCAACGGTCATTGCTTAGCTTAATGATCGGTGTTGTCAGGGTCAGGGTGACGTTGTTCAGGGTGTCGGCATTGATATTGGCTTCAAAGGCCGGCAGGTGTTGTTCGAGGATGCGCCCGAGCAGGTCGTTCTTCTGGTAAGTGATGCGGTCGTCCGCTGCGGTCGTGGTATCGCCGAGTTGGGTGCTGCGGCTGGCCTTGCCGGAGAGGTCGTAAGCGAACTGGGTGATGCCTTGGGCGTCGTTCTGCTGGGTGACCCGGCCGACTTGGTCGTAGCTGTAGCCGCTGACCAGGTTGCCGTTGAGCAGTTTTTGCGTGACCTCGCCGAAGCGGTTGTACAGCGCACTGTTGTTTGTGCTCTGCAGCGCGCCATTGGTGGCGGTGTACCAGTCGAGGGTGGCGGTCTGCTGGCCGAGAACGTCGTAGGTAAAGGTGCGCTTCAGCGTTTGGTTGTAGCTGACGGCCGCGCCGTTGGCAGTCCAGGCGCTCAGGGTGGCGCTGACCTGGCGGCTTTCTTCGATGCGCCGGCCGGCGACGTCGACCTTGTAGCTCTGGGTGGATCCGGCGGGGTCGATTTCCGCGATCTCATAACCGGCGGCGTCATAGCGGGTGCGGGTGTTCTGGCTCAGGCCGGCCTGGACGTTACCGCTGGCATCACTGCCCGCAGCGCGGATTTCGCGGATGATCTGACCGAAGGCATTGACCAGGTAGTTGGTGGTCGGCGAGGCAATGACGGCGGCGCTGGCGAACGGATCGACCGCGCCATTCTTGGCGGTGGCGCGTGCTGGTTCAACGACTTTGACCACCTGGCCGAGGGCGTTGTAATCGGTGCTGGTGACGTTACCCATGGCATCGGTGACGGTCTTGAGGTTGCCGACGCCGTCGTAGGTACTCTGGCTCACCACCAGGTTACCGCTGATCACGCCGGCGGAGGCCGCACCGGTCGTGGCATTGATCGTTTGTTGCCAGTAGCGCACGTTCTCCTGGGTCACCCGGCTAACCCGGCCCATGGCGTCATAGGCGTACAGGGTGCTGCGGTCCGCCCCATTGGCCGCCGGTGCGCTCGGTACGCTGCTTTCGTTCCAACTGGCCAGCTTATTGGCGTATTCAACTTGCCGGGTCAGTTTGCCAAGCGCGTCGTATTCGGCGCGCGTGTAATAGCCCATGGCATCGACGCTGCCGGTACGGTTGCCCGCCAGGTCGTAGTAGTAATAGTTGCTGGCCCCGGTGAGTACCGTGGTGCCGCTGGTATTGCGCGCTACTTGTGTCTCGCGCACCAGTTGGCCGAAGGCATCGTAGCTGTACAGCGTGGTGGGCGAGGCTGTGACCAGGGTCGAGCTGGCGACATTGCCGGTGAAGCTATAGATCCCCACTGCGTTCTGTTGCACGGCGATCTTGCGGCCGAGCACGTCATAACTGGTGGTGAGGATGCGATCCAGGCCGGCATTGGGCACCAAGGTACTGGCCGTGATGTTGCTGGCGGTGTAGTAACCACTGGCTGGAACCGCGGCAGTCAGGGCATTGGCGAAGCGCTTGACGACGGTCTGATTGCCCAGCGCATCGTAGCTGTACGCCACTACACCCTTGAGGGCATCAATGTCGTGGGTCAGACGGCCGAGGATGTCATAGACCTTGAAGCTGTCGACGAAATCTGTGGCGACGGTACCGGTGTTATTGACGCGTACCCGGTTGCGCACGGCGTTGCCGAGTGCATCGTAGGTGACCTCGGTGGTGACCTGAAGGGTGTTGGCTGTGCCGTCAGAGGCCTGCTGGTACTGGCCGGTAAGTTTGTTGTACCAGCCTGGGCTGGTGATCTGGATCTGTCGGCCGATGGCGTCGTAGGCGTAGCTGGTGATGCGCGCCTGGCTAAGATTATCCGCACTGGCGGCATTGGCGATGTTGGCACGCAGCCGACCTTCACTGCGGCTGACCACGTTGCCCAGGGCATCGTAGTCGATATCAGTTACCTGCAAATAGGTTGCGCCTGCGCTGATTAAGCGACCATCAGCATCAGTGACGGCACCTGTAGCATCGACACGTGCAACAACAATCGCAGGGGTGATCTCTTCCACCAGGCGGTTGAGGCTGTCGTAGTTATAGGTCCAGACGTGCCCATTCTTGTTGGTCAGCGTCTTGCGGTTACCCACGGCATCGTAGGTGTACGACTCCACTTTGCCAGCCGCGTCAGTGGTGCGGATCAATTGCCCTGCATCATTATAGAGGTAGCTGGTGGTGCGGGGCTGAGCCCCGGCAGTAGTCAGGGCATCGGCGATACCAGCCAGGGTCTTGGTGGCGCTGGAGGCAATCACCGTGTCGTACTGGCGGCTCTGCAGGACTTGGCCGTTATTGTCGTAGAGCGTCTCGCTGACGGCGCCATTAGGCGCCACGGTGTAGCGCACCCGGTCCATGGTGTCATAGACGTAATGGGTGATCTGATCTTGAGTGCTGCCCGTCGGGGTTATGCTCGTAACTTGATCCCCAAACCCGGCCAGGGTCTCAGCGCTCAGTGCTATGGCAAAACGCCTAGTCCTGATGAGATTACCGTTAGCGTCATAGACGCTACGGGTAATGCCGCCGAGTGCATCGACCGTATCGCGCACCATGCCGTCATTGATGTAGACGAACCAGGTGCTGTTGCCATTTGCATCGATTTTACGGGTGACCTGATCATTGATGCTGTAGCGGTATTGCGTGGTCAGGTTCAGGCCGTTGGGGTCCTGGCGTTCGCTGATGCGTCGGCCCAGCTTGTCGTAGGCATAGAGCGTGACCTGCTGATTGGGCGCGGCCGCGGTACCGCGTGCGACTTGCACCTGCTGACCAAGGCCGTCGTAGCTGTAGCTGGTGGTCAGTTTCAGACCGGCAGGATCCTGGGTAACGGTCAGCACCTGGCCTTTGCGGTCATAGGCGTAATCGGTGATGCGCTGCTCAGGCAGGCCTTCGGCGTCAGTTACCCGGACCTGGCGGCCTTGGCCGTCGAAGGTGTAGCGGGTGACGGTGTTGTTGGCATCGGTGCGGGTAATCACGCGGTTGGCGGCGTCGTAACCATAGACGGTGACGCGGCCCAAGGCGTCGGTGGTGCTGATCAGGCGGCCGGCTTCATCGTAGCTGTTGAGGGTCGACTGATTGAGCGCGTTGGTGGTGCTGAGGCGGTGACCATCGCGGTCGTAGCTGTAGGTGGTGGTATGGCCGTTGCCATCGGTGACGCTGAGGGTTTCGCCATGCCGGTTCTTGGTCGTGAGCAGGCTCACCCCATCGGGAGTGGTCACGGTCAGGGTGCGCGCGGTGTCGTTGTAGGCGTATGTGGTGACCAGGTTGAGCCCGTTCACCTCCAGGGTCACGCGCCCTTGAGCGTCAATATAAGTACTTTGTTTAATGCCTGTCGGGGAGAAGGTGTCGATGATCCGCCCGGCAGACTCGTATCGCGTCGTGGTGGTCAGGCCTCTCCCGTCGGTCCGGGCAATCACCCGGCCAAATGCGTCATAAACCGTCGAGGTGCTGCGCGCCAGGCCGCCGACATCCTCGATACGGCCGATCAGCTCACCACGTTTGTTGTAGCTCAGGCTCTGGGTCACCGTTTGCCCGCTGGCAATGGCGCGGGTGACGCTGCTCTGTTCGCCGAAGTTGTTGTAGGCGTAACTGGTGACGTAGCCCACGGCATCGGTGCTGCTGCTCAGCAGGCCGCGCGTGTTGTAGGCGTAGGTGCTGCGGTTGTCGAGCGCCGCGTTGCGGATCGCCTGCACCAGTGTTTTGACCGGTGCAGTCAGCAGACCGCCGGTCAGGCTGGCGGTGTTGGCAGCGGACAGGCGAGTGGTCAGTTGCGTACGTTCGCTGACTTCGCCAAAGGCGTTGTAGACGGTTTCGCTGACTTCGCCGAGGGCATTGACCACTTGGGTCAGACGCCCGGCGGCATCGTAGTAGGAGGTGCTGCGGTTGCCGGCGGCATCCTTGACGCTGGCCACTCGCCCAGCCGCATCGTAGCTGTAAGTCAGGCCGTACTCGGCATAGATGGCCGCCACCTGAGTCGCGGTCATGCCGACGGTAATGCGTGCTGAGGCTTCGCCGAGCAAACTGCCGGTGATCTGGCCGAAGGCATCGTAGCGCGTGGTCTGGGTGCGCGCCTCAGTCGTACCTTGGGCCGCGGTCTGCTTAATCAGGCGGCCCGCGCTGTCGTATTCGTAAGCGGTAATGGTGCCGTCTGTAGCCGTTCGTTGGCCGACGCGCCCCATGGCATCGAAGGCTGTTGTCGTTGTTTGCTTAACACCGGTCGCACTGACCACATCCCTCACGGTCGCGAAATCCGTCGTGAGGGTCACGCCTTGAACATAGACCGTGCCGTAGCGAATATCGCGGCGAAGGTTTGCAGCCTCGTCGTAGACCGTCTCCGTGACAAACTGCTGCTCATCGATGCTGCCGATCTGGCGCCCCATCGCATCGTAGAAATACCAGGTCTGCAGGTTTTCCCCCGCCTCAGGACGAAGCAGGGCGAGCGTGCCGGCAGCACGCTGTTCAGGAGTCGTCACTGTCGCGTAACGGATCACCTGCACCAAACGCCCAACACTGTCGTAGACCTGCTCACGCAGATAGCCCTCGCCATCGAGCTGCCCGGTCAGGCGTCCTGCGGCATCGTAAAAGGAGCGCACAACACGGTCGCCGGTTTGCTGTGCGATCAGCCGGCTTTGGCCATCATAGGTGTAGGTGGTGACGGTGCCTGCGGCGTTGGTCTGGGTGCTGAGCCGTCCTGCAGCATCGTAGGCATAGGTCGTGCTGCGATCATTTGCGGTGGCGCTTGGCCGTACCTGTGCCAGCGTTTTGGTTACCGCTGTGCCGCTGAACCAGGTGCTTGTGTCGGCGAGCGTGGCGTACTGTTTTTCCTGGGTTTTCTGACCCGCCGCGTTGTAGCTGTATTCGACAACGGCACCGATGCCGTCAACCTGGGCGCTGACGCGCCCAGCTTCATCGTAGAAGGTGTAAGTACGAACGCCGGTCGGGTCTTGGGTCATGACCAAGCGACCCGCCGCATCATAGGTGTACTGCGTTGCCCGCGTGACGAGGCTCGCGGCGCTTTGGCTCAAACTGATCAGGCGGCCCGCGGTGTCGTAAGCCTGAGTTGTAGTCATGCCCGCAGTGTTGGTCACCGCGACGGTACGGTTCGCCCCGTTGTACACGTGCGTGCGCGTGCCGTTGGCATCAGTCTGGCTTAGGACGCGGCCCATGCCGTCATAGGCGGTCGAACTCAAGAGGGTATTGCTTGTACGTGCGGCCCCGCGCACGGCAAGGGTCTGCAGCAGTTGGCCATGTTCACTGTAGATGTACTGCGTCACCGCTGCCGCGGCATCCAGCACGCCAGCACCGGAGGCATCGACCTTGGCATAGGTCGTGCGCTTGCTCAGGTTGCCACGGTAGTCGTAGACGAACTCGGTCAGCGTGCTGCGGCTCTTGTCCTGGGCATTGACCCAGGCGGTGGCATTGCTCAGCGGCAGCGATTGAGTTGGCGATAGCCCACTGACGTCCACCGCAGCGCTGTAGGTGATTTCTTGCTTCAGCAGACCATTACTGAAATAGATATAAGCGATGGCGGTACCCGTGGCATCCACGCTGTAGCTCAACCGGCTATTGGCGTCGTAGACGAAGCGTTTGACCTGAGCGGTTGAGGCTGGCGGGTTCGTCCACGTGCTGGTGGCTGCGTTCCAAGTCGCCGGCACGCTGTAGCGCACCTCGTTGAGCACCTGATTATCGCCGTTGTACAACCATGCGACCGTATTGCCCTGGGCATCCCGCTCCAATGTCCGGTTGCCTTGAGCATCGTAGGTGTACGTCACCGCATTGCCACGACCGTCGGTTACTTGGGTCACGTTACCCTGCGCGTCGTACACGTAACGCGTCGACAAACGCTGCCCATTCACCGCCGGCGTCTGCACCTCCAGCAACTGCCCTTGGGCATCGTAGAAGTAACTCCACACTTGCCCTGAGCCGTTGGTGACATCCGTGCGCTTGTTCGCCACGTCGTAAGTGAACGTGGTCATGCCCGAGGCATCGCTTACCGTTCTGACCCGGTACTCCGTGCCCACCAATTGGTAGGTGAACGCAACGCTCGTCCCATCACTTTGAGCCACGCTGGCGATGCGCATACTGTTGCCATCGTAGGTGTAGGTGGTGGTGTACGTCGCGCCATCGCTGATGCTGTTATCAGCCGGTGTCAGGTCCGTCGCCACGCTGCTCAGCCGACCCAGGGCGTCGTAACTGTAGTAAACCTGCTGTGTCAGCGCGCCGCCTGCGCTCGTGCGAGTGTCCAGCCGGGCCAGCTTGCCTTGCGCGTTATAGACCAGCACCAACTCCTGACCCGAAGCGCTGTCCTTGATGCTGCTCAGGCGCCCGCTGTCATCGTAGGCATACAGGATCTGAACACCTGCCGTGTCCGTCTCGGATACCAGGCGACCCGTAGCTCCGTCGTAACGCTCGACGGTGCGGCTCGTGCCATCCCTCCAGCCCCACTGGTTAGTGGCGCTGTCCCATGTCAAGGCATCGTGAGCGCCACTCCCCTCGCTTGAGTAATACGCACTGCCGTTCCAGGTATAAATCGCCTCGTGGCCGTCGCCGGTGGTGCGCACAATCGTGCTTCCCGCCGTATTACGGGTGCCGTTGAGTACGACCTTGCGCTCACCGTCCCAGCGCCAACCATCGGCATCCGCGTCGTTCAACGCGCCCAGGGTGTTGTAGGTACGGGTGTGGAAAAGGTCCTGGCCAAGGCCCGACAACTGCTCGTCGGTGTAGCGCAGAATCAGGTTGCCGTTGCTGATATTGACCAGCGACTGCCCGCCCGACTGGCCCATCGTGCCCTGGCCAAAAACACCTGCGCCCCCCAGCGAGTTCAGCGACGCATTGAACAGCCCCAATCCATTGCCGGCAACAATCGCCACCATACCCCTAACTCCCCACCCAGACGCATCGCCACGGCGATTGCAGAAAAGTCTTGGCCGCCCGCAACCGGCAGAACGGCCTCTCTACAGGGTCTTATTCCGCGATTGAGCGAAAAGTTTAGGGGTAGTGAAGAATATTTTTTAAAAGGCGAAATTTGACTGAGACGCATGAGAGAGCGGTGAGGCCAAATGATTTGCTAGACCCCAGCGGCAGCGCTTGTAAGGTCGACCTGGCTTGCCGGGGAGATGAACCTAATCCAAGAGTGGCTAAGCATTCCTGGTGGGCTTTGCTGGATACCCACCATACGAACAGCTTCTCGCATGGTGTTGTTTGCAGTGGGGTGCTTAAAAATTGCTAAAGCAAGTAATTGTATGTTTGTAAAATTATGATTTTAAAACAAATTTTATTTTAGTCCGTCCAATCCATCATCGGTGCCACGGAGAAGCGGCGGGACAGGGGAGGGCGCGTGGTGTGTGGTGTTGGGGCTGATTCTAGAGGCATTTTGGACAGCACGTTTCCGGTGTATTAACGGGGTGTGAGCAGTTGGCTATATGTCTGGCAAGCCATTGCGAGCGCAGCGCACTCGTTGTGATCACTGCACAGGCCCAGATCAGATAAATAAAGGTGTAAGTCTATCAAGAGCGACAGGCTTTCACCCGTAAACGCGCGATATCAGGCCCAGGGCCATCTGCCTCGCTGCCTATCACCGGCCTTAGGGCTGCTAGCTGGTACAGCCACATTTTCAGCCTCCTCGGCAAGTACGTGTGCCGCAGCGGCGGAAGAGCAATTGTATAATTTGTAAATGATCTTTACTTGCAAATGGTAACTAATATCATTCGGCGCAATTCCGGTGGGGAGCTCGGGCGCTGTGTGGGTTGCAGTGCTCATGGAGTACGAGTGCCCGCCGGCCCTCTAGCTATTTCGGAGAGACACGCCAATGCAGCCATGCTTCAAACTCAGCTCCCTGACCCTGGCCATGTTGATGGCCAGTGCCCCCTCAGCCTTTGCCGCAGAGGACGCCGAAGATGGGCGAGTGCAGCTGCAGGATGCCGTGGTGCTCGGTACTGCCGCAGACGAGCTGAAACAGGCGCCGGGTGTTTCGATCATCACCGCTGAAGACATCAAGAAGCGTCCACCGGTCAATGACCTCTCCGAGATCATCCGCAAGATGCCGGGTGTCAACCTCACCGGTAACAGTGCTTCGGGCCAGTACGGCAACAATCGTCAGATCGACCTGCGCGGCATGGGCCCGGAGAACACGCTGATCCTTATCGACGGCAAACCGGTCAGCTCGCGTAACTCGGTGCGCATGGGCCGCAGCGGCGAGCGTAATACCCGTGGCGATACCAACTGGGTACCGGTAGAGGCCGTGGAGCGCGTCGAGGTGCTGCGTGGCCCAGCGGCGGCACGTTATGGTTCTGGCGCTGCTGGCGGGGTGGTCAATATCATCACCAAGGCCCCGACCACGAAACACAGCGGTTCGGTTACGGCCTATACCAACGTCCCCGAAGACAGCGCCGAGGGCGATACCCGCCGGCTGGGCTTCAATGCTGCGGGCCCGTTGACCGAGGCGTTGTCTTATCGCGTTTATGGCAACTTGAACCGTACAGATGCCGACGATCTGTCACTCAACGAGGACTTCGTCAGCGCGCCAGGTGCGACGCCGCCGGCAGGTCGCGAAGGGGTGCGCAACAAGGATATGAACGGCCTGCTGCGCTGGGACCTGGACCCGCAGCAAACCCTGGAGTTCGAGGGTGGTTTCAGCCGTCAGGGCAATATCTATGCAGGGGATCGTGCCGTTAGCGCAGCGGGTACCCCGCTACTATCGGGGTTGGCCGAGGATGGCGAGGAAACCAACATCATGTATCGCCAGTCGGCGTCGGTGACGCACCGTGGTGATTGGGATTTTGGCACTTCGCAGGTGGTGGCCTCCTATGAAAATACCCGTAACCGTCGTCTCAATGAAGGGCTTGCCGGTGGGCCGGAAGGCAGCATCAATACGACCAGCGAAATGGCTACCTCTGAGCTGAAGAGCTATCGCCTGGCGGGTGAGGTAAACCTGCCGCTGCAGTTGGGTTTTGCCCAGGTGCTGACGATCGGCAGCGAGGTGACCCGAGATGAGCTGGATGACCCCTATTCCATGTCGCAGAGCACCGGCTTTGGTGGTTCGGTACCTGGCGCAGACACTGGCACTCGCTCCAGCGAGTCGGAGGCCGATAACTACGCGCTGTTTATCGAGGACAACATCGAGATCGACTCGCGTTGGATCGTGACACCAGGCCTGCGTCTGGACCATCACAGTCAGTTCGGCAGCAATTGGAGCCCGAGCCTGAACAGCTCGTACAAACTGACCGATCACCTGACTCTCAAGGGTGGTGTGGCTCGTGCGTTCAAGGCGCCGAATCTGTATCAGTCCAACCCCAATTACCTGTACTTCACCATGGGTAACGGTTGCCCCGTTGACCTGCCGAGCCTGGGCAACGGTTGCTACGTGCAGGGCAACGATAGTCTTGAGGCCGAGACCAGCCTGAACAAGGAACTGGGCCTGGCCTTCGACAAGGCCGGCTGGGGTGCGGGGCTGACCTACTTCCACAACGATTACAAGAACAAGATCACGGCTGGTATGGATCAGGTCGGGCTAACCGGGGTCAACGGCCGGATCTTTCAGTGGGAGAACGCACCCAAGGCTGTAGTCGCCGGTTGGGAAGGCTTCTTCAACGTGCCGCTGCTGGGCACTGAAGGCGAAATCCTCAGCTGGAACAACAACTTCACCTACATGATCGAGAACCACAACAAAGAGACTCGCGAGCCGCTGTCGGTCATCCCGGAGTACACCCTCAACTCGATGCTGGACTGGAGCGTCAATCAATCGCTGGATCTGTCGTTGAGCATGACTCATTACGGTGAGCAGGAACCGCGCAAGCTCACCACCCAAGGCGGGCAGGCAGAAGGTGACGCGCTGCGTACTCGTGGTGGCTACACCGTATTTGGTGTCACCGCTAACTACCAACTGAATGACACCTGGAGCTTCTCCACTGGGGTCAGCAACCTGTTCGACAAGCAGCTGTATCGCGAGGCGAACTCGGGCGGTGAAGGCGCCAACACCTACAACGAACCCGGTCGCGCCTACTTCGCTTCGGTCACCGCCGGCTTCTAAGGCTTAGCTCCTGCCCATCTCCAGGCGCCAGTCGGACTTCATTCTGCTGTTTGCAGGCAAGCCCGGTGGTCTTGGTGATGGGCGCTCCTTTGCGCCGGGCTCACGCCTGGCGTTTTTTTGTTTGGGATGCGCCGCATGACGCTCTGGCAAGACGGTTACCTGACCTCAATTCCTTACCCGCACCACGTTCATCGCGAGCTTTCGCCGAGCTGGCTGGTGGCCGTGCTCACGGCGCTGGGCTTACGTGCGCCTGCGTTGCGCGAAGGCTTCAGTTATTGCGAGCTGGGCTGTGGCCAAGGCTTGAATAGCCTGCTGCTGGCGGCTGCCAACCCGGCTGGGCGTTTTCTCGCGGTAGATTACAACGCCCAGCATATCGAGCACGGCCGTAGCCTGGCCACGGCGGCAGGGCTGACAAACCTGGCGTTTCGCCAAGCCAGCTTTGCTGAACTGGCCGAGGAAGAGATGCAGGAGGGTTTCGACTTCATCGTCCTGCATGGCGTCTATTCCTGGGTGTCGGCGGATAACCGCGCGGCTATCCGGCGCTTTGTCCAGCGCCGCCTGAACCCAGGCGGAGTGCTCTATCTCGGTTATATGAGCCACCCGGGGATGTCCGCGTTCATCGGCGCTCAGCGCCTGCTCTGGCAGGTTGCCCAGGGTGCCGCAGGCGGCCCGCGGGAGCGCCTGCGTGCTGGTCTTGATGCGCTCAAAGCCTTGCAGCAGTCGGGCGCCGGCTACTTTGCCGAGCACCCTGATGTGGCGCGCCGGCTAGCTCGTGCCGACGATGCCGACCTGGATTTTCTCGCCCACGAACTGCTCTGCGAACATTGGGCGCCGCTGCACTCGGCCGAGGTGATCGGCGATATCGCCGCGCTTGGCGGGCAGTTTCTCGGCAGCGCTACGCCCCTGGAGAACATCGATGCGCTGTCGTTGCCGGGACACTGCCTGGCGTTGTTGCAGGGGCTGGAGGCACCTGCTCTGCGCGAGACAGCCAAGGACCTGGCGCGCAACCAGGCGCAGCGCCGCGATCTGTTCCAGCATGGGCTGCAGTCGCTGGACGCGGAGCACCATCGCCAAGCGCTGCTCGCCAGTTGCTGGGCGGCGTTGCCCGGTGCGCCGGCAAGTGGCGCCCTGGTGTTCGATACGCGTATCGGCCCGGTGCAGGGCGATGCTCAACTGTTCAGCCCTGTGCTGCAGGCGTTGGCTGCAGGGCCATGCAGCTTTGCCGAACTGCTGCGCCAGCCAGCCCTGGCCGCACAGCCGGGCAACCTCAGCCCGGCCCTGCAGATGCTGCTGTGGGCCGGCCATGCCCACCCGCTAATGGATGCCCCTGTGGCGCCAGAAGCCTGCCAGGCGCTTAACCGGTTGCTCGCCGAAGGCGACCTGCAAGGTGCGCGCTACGGCCATTTGGCAGCGCCGAGTCTGGGCGCGGCCATCCCCGTGAACCGCCTGGAGATGGCCGCTGCACGGGTGCTGCTGGAGCATCCTGAGCTTAGCGGCGAGCTTCTGTACGAAACCGTGTTGGCGTTGCTGCGACGTTTCGCCCTGGCTGCGGGGGTGCCAGAGCGCGAGCAGTTGCAGGCGTTCGAGCGGCACACGTTGCCGATCTGGCGACAACTGGGTGTGGTGGGCTAATGAAGGCATTACTGCTGTGCCTGGCGTTAATGCCGCTGTTGGCGTTGGCCAGGCCTGAACTTGAACAGACACTGGGGCCTAACCTGGCGGACGAAGGATCGGCGCATTACCGCTTTGAGTCGTTCGAGCTGACATCTGCCGACGGTGCACGACAGTACCGGATACGCCTGGCCATTCCCCGGCGCGAAGCGCCACCCAGGGGTTATCCGGTGCTCTATCTGCTTGACGGCAACGCGGCGTTGATGGCCCTGCGCGAGGATTGGCTGGTCGAAGTGCAGCAGGGCCAGCCACCGCTGCTGGTGATGATGGGGCCGGCCAGTAACCTGCGTTTGGATCTGCCGGCGCGGGTGTTCGATTACACCCCGCTGCCGCCGGAAGGCGTGGCAGCGCTGGATGCCAGCCTGGGTAACCGGGCCACCGGTGGTGCGCCGGCGTTCCGCGAGTTGCTGGCCAAACGCATCAAGCCCGAAGTGGCCAGGCGGGTGCGAGTGGATGTCGCGCGGCAGGGCATCTGGGGCCATTCATTGGGTGGGCTGTTCGTGCTCGACACTCTGCGTGTCGAGCCGAATGCTTTTCGCTTTTACATCGCCGCCAGCCCGTCGCTGTGGTGGCAGTCCGGGTTGTTACTCAAACGCTTCGAAGGCTTTGCTGGTGGCTTGGGGCAACTCTTGGTGTTGCAGGGCGGCGCCGAGCGCGACGGCCTGCACGCTGCAGACGATTCGCCGCGTGCACAAGCCATGGCCGCGGTGCCGGCGCATGCCGCGCGCGAGCTGAGTAAGCAGCTGGGCCGATTGCCCGGTATGCAGGCGCAGTATCACGAGTTCGCCGGCCTTGGCCATGGCCCCATGCTCGCCGCATCGCTGCGACCAGCCTTGCGTCTGGCCGCCGGCTTGGCGCCTTTTGTTGAGGAGTGACCTATGGCGATCATCGCGCCGGCCTGGTGGCCGGTAGTCTGCCGAATACTGGCGGCGATTGTGGGCGGCTATGCCTTCACCTATGCCTGCACGGCGGCGCTGGCGCGGGTGTTGCCCTTGCCGGCGGCCGATGCGGTGTGGGTCGCCTCGTTGCCAGCATTTGCCCTCTATACCCTGGCCATGCTCTGGGCGTTTGCCGCGCGCAGCCTCTGGCGGGCCTGGTGGGGCGTCGCCCTGGCGCTGCCGCTGGGATTGCTCGGCTTCTGGCCGCTACTGATGGAGCGCTTGGCATGAAGCAGACCCTGACGCAGTCGATGGCCTGGCTGCACACCTGGGGCGGCCTGGTGTTCGGCTGGTTGCTGTTCGCTATCTTCCTCACCGGCACCCTGGCGGTGTTCGACAAAGAGCTCGACCTGTGGATGCGCCCGGAAGTCCCGGCGCAGAAGGTCGAGCAGAGCCAGGCGTTGCAGCGCGCGCTGGAGTATCTGCAGGCCAAGCATCCGCAGGCCGAACGCTGGAACATCAGCCTGCCCAGCGAGCGTTCGCCGACCCTCGGGGTGTCGGCCGGTAACCAGCGCCGTGGTGGTGGTGAGCTGCTGAACCCGCAGACGGGCGAGCCGCTGGCTGTGCGCGAAACAGCCGGTGGCGGGTTCTTCTTCCGCTTTCACTTCACCCTCAATATGCCGCGCACGCTTGGCATCTGGCTGGTTGGGCTGGCCGCCATGGCCATGCTGGTAGCGTTGGTCAGCGGCATCGTCATCCACAAGAAAATCTTCAAGGAGTTCTTCACCTTTCGCCCCGGCAAAGGCCAGCGCTCCTGGCTCGACGGGCACAACGCCAGTGCGGTGCTGTTGCTGCCTTTTCATTTGATGATTACTTACACCGGCCTGGTGATTTTCCTGCTGATCTATATGCCGGCAGCGGTCGATGCGCTGTATGGCGACCGCGAGGCGTTCGGCCGCGCGCTACGCGGTGCGCCAGTCGAGCAGCAGGCCGGGCGCGGCGGCGAGCAGGGCGCCCGTCACGAACGCGCTGAACGCCCGCGTGCGGCGCCGGCCCCGTTGGCTGCACTCGGCCCGCTACTGGCAGAGGCCGAGCAACAGATGGGGCCGTTGGCCGGGCTGTCGATTGATCACCCTGGGCGCAGCGATGCGCGTATTGAGGTCCGGCCGATCCTGGGCAACCGCATCGAGCTGACCAAGGGCCGCAGCATGCTGTTCGATGGCGTTAATGGTGCGGTCTTGCGCGCGCCGGCCGAGAGCAGGCCGAGTCAGTTGACCCAGCGGGTAATGGCTGGGCTGCACTTTGCCCAGTTCGGCGGCTACCCGATGCGCTGGCTGTATTTCCTTTGTGGCCTGGTCAGCAGTGCGATGATCGCCAGCGGCCTGGTGCTGTTTTGCGTCAAACGGCGGCGCAAATATGCCAGTGAGGCGCCCGCAGCGCGGCGCGTCTCTCACTTGATCGAGGCGCTTAACCTGGCGGCGGTCGCCGGCCTGAGCCTGGCGTGCATCGGCCTGCTGTGGGCCAACCGTCTACTGCCTGTGGAGCTGGCGCAGCGCGCCGCCTGGGAGGTCAACGCATTCTTCGCGGTGTGGTTGCTCAGCCTGCTGCATGCGCTGTGGCGCCCGACGTTGCGCGGTTGGGGCGAGCAGCTTGGGCTGTCTGCGCTGCTTTGTATGGCGCTGCCTTTGCTCAGCCTGCTGACCCTGCCAGAGCCGTGGGCGCAGCCACTGCATCAGGCATTGGAGTTGACCAGCCTGGCGTTAGGCATGGCGTTGGCCGGGTTGGCCTGGCGCGTTTATCGACGCCAAGAGGCTGCGCCGCCGCTGCCCAGGCGCGGCGCTGTCATGCAGGAGGCGCTCTGATGATGACTTCGTTTTTCGCTGGCCTGTTGCTCGCCTATGCCGGCATGGCGGCGCTGTGCCTAGGCATGGAGCGGCACTTCAAACAGGTCTGGCAGCACTTGCCTTCACCCGGTCAGCGGCAGGCCTTGCGCTTGGCCGGCTGGGCGCTGCTGGCGGGCAGTTTTGCCGCGTGCGTCCTGGCCTGGGGCTGGGCGATGGGGCCGGTCGGCTGGCTGGGTCAGGTGTCGTTGGGCGGCTTTTTACTGCTCATGCTGCTGCCGTATTGGCCGCGTCTGGCCGTGCTGCTGCCGGTGTTCGCAGCGCCCTGGCTGGGGCTGGTGGGTGTGATTCAGGGCTAGGCGCGGCGGCGTGCTACCCCTCGGTAGGCCGCGTGCTGCGCTGGATGCCTGCAATGATTGGGGTGGCGCTGAGCGGATCCTGCAGCAGCACGCAGCGCACGCCGTAGAGGCGCTCCACCAGCTCGGCGGTGACGACGTCGCTGGGCGCGCCTTGCGCGATGATCTGGCCCTGGTGCATGGCCACCAGATGATCGGCGTAGCGGCAGGCGCTGGACAGGTCATGCACCACCATGACGATGGTCTTGCCGGCTGCCGCCAACTGGCGGATCAGCTCGAACACTTCGATCTGGTGGCCCAGGTCCAGCGCCGAGGTGGGTTCGTCGAGCAGCAGCAGCGGTGTGGCCTGGGCAATCGCCATGGCGATCCAGGCACGCTGGCGCTGGCCCCCGGACATCGACTCCAGCGGCCGCTCGGCCAGCTCCAGCAGGTCAGCCGCCGCCAGGGCGGCGTCAACGATAGCCTGATCCTGCTCACTCCACTGGCGCAACAGGCTCTGATGCGGCTGGCGGCCGAAGCGGATCAGCTCAGCCACGCTCAGGCCATCCGGGGCGCTGGCGTCCTGGGGCAGCAGGGCGAGGCGGCGCGCCACCTCGCGTGAGGGCAGGCTGGCGATGGCCTTGCCATCCAGCAGCACCGCGCCGGCGCTGGGTTTGTGCAGGCGCGACAGACCGGCGAGCAGGGTGGATTTGCCGCAGCCGTTGGGGCCGACGATGGCGGTCACCTGACCGGGTGGGATGAGCAGGTCCAGGTGCTCGATCACCTGGCTGTGCGCGTAACCCATGCTCAGGCCGCGGGCTTCCAGGCGCACCGCCGCGCAACTGCCGTCGGTGAGTAATGTGGGGAGCGAGGTCATGGCGAACTCCGTGACGATTGGCGCAGCAGGATCCACAGCAAATACGGTGCGCCGACGATGGCCGTGATGATGCCGACGGGGATTTCGATGGGCGCCAGCAGATGGCGGCCGAGCCAGTCGGCGAGAATCATCAGCAAGGCGCCGCACAGCGCGGCGTTGAGCACTGGAACGCCGTGCCGGGCACACAGGTGACGGGCCATTTCCGGGGCGACCAGGGCGATCAGCCCCACCGGCCCGGCAACTGCCACTGCCAGCGCGGTGAGCCAAACGCAGAGCAGCAGGCTGAGCACGCGCATCAGCCGCAGGCGCACGCCCAGGCCAATTGCCACGCTGTCGGAAAAGCGCATCAGGCTCAGCGCCCGCACCAGCAGTTTGGCGGCCGGTAGGCCGAGTAGCAGGCCGCCGCCGAGCAGCCAGACGGCTTGGCTCGGGCGCGCATTGAGGCTGCCGACGGTCCAGGGGTAGGCGGCGTTGGCGGCGTCAATGTCGGCGCGGGCCAGCATCAGGTTGGTCGCCGCGCCGAACAGCGCACCGATGGCGATGCCGACGACGATAAAGCGATAACCGCGCGCACCGCCGCCGGCGGCCAGGGCGAAGGTCAGCACGGCGGCGGTGGCTGCGCCGGACAGTGCCAGGGCCGAAGGCGCCAGGCTGGTCGGCACGGCGACGATGGAGGCGACGGCAAAGGCGGTGGCGCCATTGTCGATGCCGATCACCCCGGGTGTGGCCAGACGGTTGCGCGCCAGGGTCTGCAGCAGGCAGCCGGCAGCGCCCAGTGCGGCGCCGCTGAACAGGCCGGAGAGCAGGCGCGGCACGCGCAGTTCGCGTATCAGCAATAACTGCATCGGCTCACCCTGGCCAAAGGCGGCGCGTAACGCAGCCCAGGGCGTGAGGCCATTGGCGCCGAAGGCGAGAATCCAGGCGCTGCTGAGCAGCAGGGCCAGGCACAGGAATAGGGCCACCGTGCTGCTGCGTCGGTGCAGCAGCAGGCTGTAATCGCCCAGGCGGAGCACGCAATGAGCGGTGAGGGGTGGGCTAATCCTGGGCATCTCAGAGCGTCGGCAGGCGATGGCCGCGAATCACGGCGATCAGAATTGGGGCGCCGACGAAGGCGGTAATCACCCCCACCGGCAACTCGTAGGGGCGCACCAACAGGCGCGAGAGGGTGTCGGCAAACAGCAGCACGCAAGGCCCGAGCAGCAAGCTCAGGCCTAATGTACGGCGGATATCCGAGCCAACCAGGCGGCGGGCGATATAGGGCACGATCAGGCCGATAAAGCCAATCGGCCCGGCTGCGGCGGTGGCGGTGCCGACCAGCAGGGCTACCGCCAGCAGCGTGCCCAGGCGGGTCAGTTGCGGGTGATGGCCCAGGCCGCTGGCGACCCGTTCGCCGAGCGCCAAGGCTGCCAGTGGACGTATCAGAGGCAGCGCCACGGCGAGGCCGAGCAGCAGGCCTGGCAGGCTCCAGCTCAGGGTATCCAGCGGGCGCCCGGCCAATGCGCCGATGATCCAGAAGCGCATCTCATCGGCGGTGCGCTGATCCCACAGCAGCAACAGGCTGCTCAGTGCGCCGAGCAGACCGGAGAAGGCCGCGCCGGCCAACACCAGGCGCACCGGATCTTCGCCGACGCCGCGCATCTGTGTGACCAGCAGCACCAGCGTGCAGCCCAGCAAGGCGCCGAGCGTGGCCACGCCCAGGTGCAGGCTGGCGGCCGAAGCGCCCAGGTTGATCGCCAGTACCACAGCAAACGAGGCTCCCGCGCTAACCCCGAGCAGGCCCGGCTCGGCCAGCGGGTTGCGGGTGACCGCTTGCAGCAGCACGCCGGCACCGCCGAGGGCCAGGCCCACCAGCAGGGCCAGTTCGGTGCGCGCCCAGCGCAGTTGCAGGACAACGAAGCGCGCCTCGTCATCGGCATGGCCAAGCAGTGCTTGCAGGCTGGCCCACAGGCCCACATCACCGGCACCCAGCAATAGGCTCGCGAGGATCAGCGCCAGCAGGCACAGTGCGGCGAGGCCCAGTGCCCGTGGCAGGGATAAGCGTGAAGGCATCAGCGCGCCAGGGCCTTCTCCACGTCGTCGAGGATATGCTGGGCGGCCAGGTAGCCGGAGCTGCTGCTCCAGATCTGCCCGTCGACGCTGATCACTCGGTCATTTTCGACCGCTTTCAGGCGCGTGAAGGCCGGTTGTTGGCGGGCATCGTCGAGTGCCTTGCGGCCGTCCGGGTTGAGCGTGGCGAGGAAGATCCAGTCGGCGTCGACCTTGGCCAGGTTCTCCAGGCTGATAATGTCGCTGTGCGGCTTGCGCTGCTGCGCGGCAGCCAGCTCGTTGGCCTTAAGCCCCAGTGTCTGCAGCAACTGCCCGACGAACAGGTGGCTGGACATGATGAAAGGCCCCTGGGGGTTCCAGCGCACCACGCTGACCTGCTGATCTTGCGGCATGCGCTCGCGTAGAGCGGCGATGCGGGTGTCGATCTCGGCGATGCGCTGCTCTGCTTGTTCGGACTGATTCAGCGCCAGGGCATAGGTGCTGTAGGTCTGGCGCCAGTCCTGGAAGGTGCCGCCTTTGGGAACCACGGTGGGCGCCATCAGGCTGAGTTTGGCGTAGAGATCGTTTGGCAGATCGCCGGAGGCGAGGATCAGGTCCGGCTGCAGGGCCAGAATGGCTTCCAGGTTTGGCTCGCGTACGCTGCCGACCAGGGTGATCGTGCCGGCCTTGGCCTTGAGGTAGTGCGGCACGTCGCTGCCACCGCGGCTGGCCAGGCTGCCCAAGGGCTGAATGCCGAGAGACAGCGCTGCATCCAGGGCGTTTTCGCCGAGGGCGACTACGCGCTGCGGCGTACCGCTGAGCTCGACGCTGCCGTAGGCACCGTCAATAGTCCGTGCAGCAGCCAGCAATGGGGTACTCAGTAGCAGGCCGGCGGTGAGCAGCGCAGCGCCGCGTAAGAGGGACGTCAGGGACATGACAAACTCCTGAAAGGGCCGCGCAGGGCGATGAAAATCGAAAGCAAGCTCGCTTTTTAGCTGAGCTATTAATGACAATCCATCGCATTTACGTGGTCTTTACATCCTCTGCCGATCTGTCTGCGGTGGCTGATGCAGTGTTTCATTGCTTTTCGAACAGTTTGCTGCCGAGGCTCAGGGCGCTTTGCAGGTGCGGGGTGGGGTCAAGGGTTTCGGAGTCGAATAGCAGGGTAGAGCCGATTACGCGTGCGCCGCAGTAGTCGAAGATGCCGTGGTCGATCTGTGAGTGCATGGCCTGGCGATAGCCATGTTTATCAAAGGTTTGCGCATCCGCCCCGGCGACCCCGAGCAGGTGTACGGTCAGGCCTTGTAGCTTTTTCACATGGCCCCTCTGGGGGCTGAAGTCGAAAGCCCAGCCATTGGAAAATACGCGGTCGATCCAGCCCTTGAGCAACCCGGGCATAGACCACCAGTAGACCGGGAAAACCACTACCAGGCTGTCTGCGCGATCAATGCGTGCTTGCTCTGCGACGATATCGGCCGGCGGCGTTGCCTGATGGCGGTGGACTTTATGGTCGGCCGGGCCGAAGCGCGGGTCGAAACCCTCTGCCGACAGGTCGGCGATTTCAGCGCTATGCCCAGCCTTGGCAATACCGCTACCGAGTTGTTTGGCAAGCTGGTGGGTCAATGACAGTGGATCATGATGGGCGACGACAATAAGGGCATGCATGCTGGGCTCCTGCGGATCGATTGCGGCACGCGGTGGCGGCCGATATGCTGGGTATAGGTTACTTTTGGTAAGTTACCTTTAGTAAGTTACTTTTGGTAGGTTATGTATGTCAACGGATGAATCGCACTTGAAACCACGTCGCCGTCTGGCTAGGGGTGAACGTCACCGGCAGCTTCTGGACCTGGCTTGGCAGTTGGTCAGGGAGGGGGGCACGGATGCCCTGAGCCTGGGGCGCCTTGCAGAACTGGCGGGAGTTACCAAACCGGTGGTCTATGACCACTTCGGTACGCGTGCTGGGCTGCTGGCCGCACTCTACGAGGAGTACGATGCTCGTCAGGCGGCCCTGATGGACGCAGCCTTGCACGTCAGCGAGGTCACCTTGGCAGGGCGTGCGCAGGTCATCGCCTCGTCTTATGTCGAGTGCGTGCTGCAGCAGGGGCGGGAAATTCCGGGGGTTATAGCGGCGCTGGCCGGCTCACCAGAGCTGGTAGCCATCAAGGCCGAGTACGAACTACTGTTTATGGAGAAGTGCCGCCGCGTGCTCGCTCCGTTCGCCGGGAATGGGCAAATCTCCACTGCCAGCCTGCGTGCAATGCTGGGCGCTGCTGAAGCACTCTCGCATGCGGCAGCCACTGAGGAAATCAGTGCGCATCAGGCTCGCGACGAGTTGCTGGCGACCATTGTGGCGCTGGTCGAGCGCAGTGCTCAGGCGGGATTGTCTCCGCCGCCGTAACTGCCCACCTAGGGGCTGTATGTAGTGGTCAACTAATCCCGGACACTGCGTTAAGTTTTTCTTCCGCCACGGCAGGCGGGAGTCCGCCATTGAATTGATGTGGCCGTTGCCAGTTGTACCGTTGCATTAAAAACCGTCCGATATCTTGCTGTGCGAGCGCAGCGCTCATGTAACCCACACTCGGCACCCATTCTGTTTTCAAGCTGCGAAACAACCGTTCCATTGGCGCGTTGTCGTGGCAGTTTCCGCGGCGGCTCATGCTCTGTTTGAACCGATAGCGCCACAGTCGCTGGCGGAAGCTTCTGCTGCCGTACTGGCTACCCTGATCACTGTGGAACAG
>NZ_FOFP01000044.1 GCF_900110925.1 Pseudomonas cuatrocienegasensis
AGACAGTAACCAGATTGCTTGGGGTTATATGGTCAAGTGAAGAAGCGCATACGGTGGATGCCTTGGCAGTCAGAGGCGATGAAAGACGTTGTAGCCTGCGATAAGCTCCGGGGAGTCGGCAAACAGACTTTGATCCGGAGATCTCTGAATGGGGGAACCCAGCCAGCATAAGCTGGTTATTACACACTGAATACATAGGTGTGTAAGGCGAACCAGGGGAACTGAAACATCTAAGTACCCTGAGGAAAAGAAATCAACCGAGATTCCCTTAGTAGTGGCGAGCGAACGGGGACTAGCCCTTAAGTTGATTTGAGAGTAGTGGAACGCTCTGGAAAGTGCGGCCGTAGTGGGTGATAGCCCTGTACACGAAACTCTCTTATCAATGAAATCGAGTAGGACGGAGCACGAGAAACTTTGTCTGAATATGGGGGGACCATCCTCCAAGGCTAAATACTACTGACTGACCGATAGTGAACTAGTACCGTGAGGGAAAGGCGAAAAGAACCCCGGAGAGGGGAGTGAAATAGATCCTGAAACCGTATGCGTACAAGCAGTGGGAGCCCACTTTGTTGGGTGACTGCGTACCTTTTGTATAATGGGTCAGCGACTTATATTCAGTGGCGAGCTTAACCGAATAGGGGAGGCGTAGCGAAAGCGAGTCTTAATAGGGCGTTTAGTCGCTGGGTATAGACCCGAAACCGGGCGATCTATCCATGGGCAGGTTGAAGGTTGGGTAACACTAACTGGAGGACCGAACCGACTACCGTTGAAAAGTTAGCGGATGACCTGTGGATCGGAGTGAAAGGCTAATCAAGCTCGGAGATAGCTGGTTCTCCTCGAAAGCTATTTAGGTAGCGCCTCGTGTATCACTGCTGGGGGTAGAGCACTGTTTCGGCTAGGGGGTCATCCCGACTTACCAAACCGATGCAAACTCCGAATACCAGCAAGTGTCAGCACGGGAGACACACGGCGGGTGCTAACGTCCGTCGTGAAAAGGGAAACAACCCAGACCGTCAGCTAAGGTCCCAAAGTTATGGTTAAGTGGGAAACGATGTGGGAAGGCTTAGACAGCTAGGAGGTTGGCTTAGAAGCAGCCACCCTTTAAAGAAAGCGTAATAGCTCACTAGTCGAGTCGGCCTGCGCGGAAGATGTAACGGGGCTCAAACCATACACCGAAGCTACGGGTTCAACGTAAGTTGAGCGGTAGAGGAGCGTTCTGTAAGCCTGTGAAGGTGAGTTGAGAAGCTTGCTGGAGGTATCAGAAGTGCGAATGCTGACATGAGTAACGACAATGGGAGTGAAAAACTCCCACGCCGAAAGACCAAGGTTTCCTGCGCAACGTTAATCGACGCAGGGTGAGTCGGCCCCTAAGGCGAGGCAGAAATGCGTAGTCGATGGGAAACGGGTTAATATTCCCGTACTTCTAATTACTGCGATGGAGGGACGGAGAAGGCTAGGCCAGCACGGCGTTGGTTGTCCGTGTTTAAGGTGGTAGGCTGAATGCTTAGGTAAATCCGGGCGTTCAAGGCCGAGAACTGATGACGAGTTGTCTTTTAGACGACGAAGTGGTTGATGCCATGCTTCCAGGAAAAGCTTCTAAGCTTCAGGTAATTAGGAACCGTACCCCAAACCGACACAGGTGGTTAGGTAGAGAATACCAAGGCGCTTGAGAGAACTCGGGTGAAGGAACTAGGCAAAATGGCACCGTAACTTCGGGAGAAGGTGCGCCGGTGAGGGTGAAGGACTTGCTCCGTAAGCTCATGCCGGTCGAAGATACCAGGCCGCTGCGACTGTTTATTAAAAACACAGCACTCTGCAAACACGAAAGTGGACGTATAGGGTGTGACGCCTGCCCGGTGCCGGAAGGTTAATTGATGGGGTTAGCTAACGCGAAGCTCTTGATCGAAGCCCCGGTAAACGGCGGCCGTAACTATAACGGTCCTAAGGTAGCGAAATTCCTTGTCGGGTAAGTTCCGACCTGCACGAATGGCGTAACGATGGCGGCGCTGTCTCCACCCGAGACTCAGTGAAATTGAAATCGCTGTGAAGATGCAGTGTATCCGCGGCTAGACGGAAAGACCCCGTGAACCTTTACTATAGCTTTGCACTGGACTTTGAGTTTGCTTGTGTAGGATAGGTGGGAGGCTTTGAAGCGTGGACGCCAGTTCGCGTGGAGCCAACCTTGAAATACCACCCTGGCAACCTTGAGGTTCTAACTCTGGTCCGTTATCCGGATCGAGGACAGTGTATGGTGGGTAGTTTGACTGGGGCGGTCTCCTCCTAAAGAGTAACGGAGGAGTACGAAGGTGCGCTCAGACCGGTCGGAAATCGGTCGTAGAGTATAAAGGCAAAAGCGCGCTTGACTGCGAGACAGACACGTCGAGCAGGTACGAAAGTAGGTCTTAGTGATCCGGTGGTTCTGTATGGAAGGGCCATCGCTCAACGGATAAAAGGTACTCCGGGGATAACAGGCTGATACCGCCCAAGAGTTCATATCGACGGCGGTGTTTGGCACCTCGATGTCGGCTCATCACATCCTGGGGCTGAAGCCGGTCCCAAGGGTATGGCTGTTCGCCATTTAAAGTGGTACGCGAGCTGGGTTTAGAACGTCGTGAGACAGTTCGGTCCCTATCTGCCGTGGACGTTTGAGATTTGAGAGGGGCTGCTCCTAGTACGAGAGGACCGGAGTGGACGAACCTCTGGTGTTCCGGTTGTCACGCCAGTGGCATTGCCGGGTAGCTACGTTCGGAATAGATAACCGCTGAAAGCATCTAAGCGGGAAACTAGCCTCAAGATGAGATCTCACTGGAACCTTGAGTTCCCTAAAGGGCCGTCGAAGACTACGACGTTGATAGGTTGGGTGTGTAAGCGCTGTGAGGCGTTGAGCTAACCAATACTAATTGCCCGTGAGGCTTGACCATATAACACCCAAACAATTTGATGTTTGCGTGTCTCTATGAAGACTGCAACAGCCGAAAATTTG
>NZ_FOFP01000041.1 GCF_900110925.1 Pseudomonas cuatrocienegasensis
ATAGTACCGTGATAGTACGGATCACCACGCCCCGTCCGGGCCACTGCCACGGCAATTGTCGCTTTGTGTACGTCCAAACCCACATAGACTTGGTTAAACTCATTCATGACCTGTCCCCCTCGATGCGGCTCTGTGTTGAAGGTGTTTCCCACCCCGAAAACATAACCCGCGTTCTCGAGGTGGGGCAGGTCAATCCATGATGTCTACGGGAGTGTGGCAAGGCCACTGCTTTGTAGGAGCGAATTTATTCGCGATAAATCGTTAAGGTGCTGCAAACGTCGCGGCTAAAGCGGGATGCCAACCAGCGGAGCACCGTCCGGCCCCTCCCAAGGGTCTGGAGCTGACCAGCATTTGATGCTTGATACGACACTAGCCGCGCAGCGCTTCCAGGCGCTGCTTCTGTCGGCCTTCTGCGTCGAAGTTTTCCTGTGCCAGCCAGCGCTGGAAACCATCGCGCAGCGCCGGCCAGTCGCCGTCGATGATCGCGAACCAGGCGGTGTCGCGGTTGCGGCCCTTGCGCACCATGTGTTGCCGGAACAGCCCTTCGGCAGTGAAACCGAAGCGCTCGGCGGCGCGCATCGAGCGGGCGTTGGCGGCGTCGCACTTCCACTCCAGGCGGCGGTAGGCGAGGTCGTCGAAGGCGTGCCGGGCGAGCAGGTAGACCGCCTCGGTGGCGCCTGGGGTGCGTTGCATGGGCGCGCCGAAGGCGACATGGCCGATCTCGATGCAGCCGTCCTGCGGGGTGATGCGCAGGTAGCTGAACAGGCCCAGGGCCTTGCCGCTGGCCTTGTCGAGCACCGCGTAGAACAACGGGTCGCGGCTGCTGGCGTTGCCAGCCAGCCAGGCATCGAACGCAGCCCGTTCGCTAAACGGACCGTAGGGCAGGTAGTCCCACAATGCCGGGTCCGGCCCTTTGGGGGCACCTCTAAAAACTACCTGCGTTGTCATCGCTGCGTTAAAAACAGGCTCAAAATGCTCATTTACAGCTCGTAAACTCCGCTTTTTCGCCTGTTTTTGCCTTGCGCTGACTGCCTCGCCTACGTTTTTAGAGGTGCCCTGCAACGCGCGCCACAAATCATCACCATGGCGCCTGATCTCGAGCGCCTCGAGACGAACGAAACGGCCTTGCAGCGTGCGCTGATCCGGCGTTGGACGGGGTTGCCAGTGAGTGAGATCACGCGTCATCAGAAGAGCTTCCTGTACTGGATAAAGCCGGAGCGGTCGCCGATACGGTCGTAGAGCATACGCCCTTGATAGTTGCTTTCCTGGGTCAGCCAATGCACGCGGCTGGCACCGGCAGCGCGGGCCTCGGCGTAGACATGCTCGATCAGCGCGCGGCCGATACCGCCACCGCGAATGTGCTCGGCGACGAAGAGATCCTGCAGGTAGCAGTAGTCGCCCGTGGTCCAACAGCTGCGGTGGTAGATAAAGTGCACCAGGCCGACCGCCTCACCGTCCTGCCAGGCCAGCGCGGCGTGCATCGGCTCATCAGGGTCAAGGAAGCGCTGCCAGGTGAGGGCGCTGGTCTCGGCTGGAATATCGGCCTGGTAGAAGCGTTGGTAGCCCTGCCACAGCGGCAGCCAGGCGGTGTGATCGGTGGGGGTGATTGGGCGGATATCGAGCATCTGGGCGTTCCTGTTGAAGGTTATTCGCGGATGGGCATGCGCGCGGCCAATGCTTGATCGCGCGGCTCGGTGGAGGTACTCAGGCCTTGGTGTACGCCCGTTTGGTCGGCGCGGGAGCGGTTCTGCCCGAGTTTCCATTGGCCCTCAATGCGGCGGATCGGCAGGGCGAAGCCGACTATGGCGCGCAGCATGCTGTCGATGTATTCGCGCGGTGCCTCGCTCACCGCCCAGGGTTGTGCGCGGCCCTGCTCGTGGCGCTCGCTGAGGCGGCTGACCAGTTGCAGCAAGCGTTCAGGCTCATCGAATACCTCGGCCTGGCCCCAGGCATGCACGGCGATGTAATTCCAGGTCGGCACCACCTTGCCGTGCTCGGCCTTGGCCGGGTACCAGCCAGGGTGCACGTAGGCATCCGCGCCGCTGAACACCACCAGCGCCTCGGCACCGCTGGCCAGGTCACGCCAATGCGGGTTGGCGCGGGCAAAGTGGCCGTACAGGGTGCCGAACTCACCTTCGTTGGGGGCCAGCAGCAGCGGCAGATGGCTGGCTTGCAGGCCCTGTTCCCCGGCGCTGCTGAGCAGGGCCAGGCCGCAGGCGTGGATCTGCGTGTGCAGCGTGGCCAGGTCGTCCTGGCGGAAGGCGGCGGGGCGGTACATGGCAACTTCTCCTGGCGGGATGAGCCCATGCTAGGCAGGATATTGGCCTGACGTAAGATCCATTCCGTACGACTTTCATAGAGCCAATAGCCACCACCATGAGCCGCTTACCCGCACTGCCATTCGACCTTTCCGGCATTTATCTGCAGCCCGGCCAGGGCCTGGCGCGCCAGCTCTACCAGGCGCTGCGCGAGCGCATTCTCGATGGGCGCCTGGCCAGCGGCACACGCCTGCCGGCCAGCCGTGAGCTGGCGCTGCTGCTCGGCATCTCACGCAATACCGTGACCCGCGCCCTCGACCAGTTGTATGCCGAAGGCTATGTCGCCGGTCGCGTGGGCGATGGCACCTATGTCGCTGAGCTGGCGCGCATGCGGCCCATGCCGCCACCCGCAGCCAGCGGCCCAGCGCCCAGCCTGGCGTTGCAACGCTTGCAGGCGCACCACTTGCCGTTGCCGCCCAGCGGGGCGCCGCGCGCCTTTCGCATCGGCGTGCCGGCGTTTGATCTGTTTCCGTTCGAGACCTGGGCGCGGTTGCAGGCACGCTTCTGGCGCAAGCCGGCGCCGGCCCGCCTGGGCTATGGCGACCCGGCGGGCGATCTGCAGCTGCGTGAGCTGGTCACGGCGTACCTGCGTAATGCTCGCGGGCTGGACTGTGACCCGCGCCAGGTGGTGATCACCTGTGGCGCCCAGCAGGCGATCAGCCTCTGTGCCCAATTGCTGGTGCAGCCCGGCGACCGGGTGGCGGTGGAAAACCCCGGCTACCGCGCCGCCGCTCACGCGTTTGCCGTGGCCGGCGCGCGTCTGCATGGCGTACCGGTGGACGCGGAGGGGCTGCAGACCGCTGCCCTTGAGCGTCTGGATGATTGCCGGCTGGTCTACCTCACGCCCTCGCACCAGTACCCCACCGGCGTCACCCTGTCGCTGCCGCGGCGCCTGGAACTGCTGGCGTGGGCCAAGCGCCACGACGGCTGGATCATCGAGGACGACTACGACGGCGAGTACCGCTACAGCGGCACGCCTCTGGCCCCCCTGGCGGCGCTGGATCGGCAGCAGCGGGTGATCTACGTCGGCACCTTCTGCAAGATCACCTTCCCGGCGTTGCGCCTCGGCTACCTGGTGTTGCCGCCGGCCTTGGCCGAAGCCTTCTCCCAGCGCCGTGCCCTGGATATGCGCCACTCCGAGATCGGCACCCAGGCGGTGATGGCCGAATTTATCGCCGCCGGGCACTTCCAACGGCATATCCGGCGCATGCGCACGGCCGCCCGCGCGCGTCGCGATGCTCTGCTGCAGGCCTGGCCTGCGGTGATCCCCGGTTGTGCGCCGCTGCCGGCGGTGGAGGCCGGCCTGCACCTGAGCGTGCAGGTCGACAGCCTGGCCCGTGAGCGCGAGTTGATCGCTGCGGCACGGGCAGCCGGTGTGGAGATGAACGGCCTGAGTGACTACTGGCTGGCAGACAGCCGCGAGCCGCAAGACGCCCGCGCCGGCCTTGTGCTGGGCTTTGCCGCGGTGCCCGAGCGGCAGATCGTCGAGGCCATCGCCACGCTGCGCCGCGCCTGGAAACTGTAGGGTGCGCTGTGCGCACCGGGCGTTTCGCGGTGGTTTTTTGGGTGGTGCGCGCGGCGCACCCTACGGGAGCTGGCTGGAATAAAAAAGGGATGGCCGTGGCCAGCCCTTTGGGTACCGCTGAGCGGGTTTATTCGCGTAATTCGCTCACGGTGGATGCAACAGCTCACTCATCTATCACCATAAAAAAGACTGTGCCCCCGTTCTGTGTTGCACGGCGTCGCGGCTTCTCGTAGCCGCGCTTCGTGCCGAGGCCGCGTTCTTACGGGAGTTGCGTCATGGCCGGTATGCGGCTGCAACAGCCAATGGGGGCACAGTCTTTTTTGCGGGGGATGCTGACTGTGATTCCACTCACAATTTTCTGCTTGGAGTGGCGCGGCGATGAAAGGTGGCTTGTCGTGATGGTATTTTGGCCATACCGTAAGGTGAATTGGCCAATAGTCGATCTCATCGAAGGTCGAGGTTGCTGCGAGGATCGCGCATGTCAAGTCAATCCCAAGGAGTGGATGCTCAACCCGATTTCGACACCGGCCTGGCCTGTCTGGTCATGCTGGCCCGCTTTCACAACGTCGCCGCCTCTGCTGAACAACTCGCCCATGAGTACGCCGAAGACGGCCGCACCTTTGGCAAGGTCGAGCTGTTGCTGGCCGCGAAAAAGCTTGGCCTCAAGGCCAAGTCTGCCCGCAGCTCGCTGGGGCGGCTGAGCCAAACCCCGTTACCGGCGATTGCCTGCGATCAAGACGGCCGCTTCTTTATCATCGCGCGCCTGGACGATGACAAGGCGCTGATTCACGACCCCGCCGCCCAGCGCCCTGAAGTCCTAAGCCATGAAGCGCTGCAGCAGCGCTGGAGCGGCGAGCTGATATTGATTCGCTCCGAGGCCTCGGTCGCCGGCGAGCTGTCCAGGTTCGACTTCACCTGGTTTATCCCCGCCATCGTCAAGTACCGCAAGCTGCTGGGCGAAGTGCTGCTGGTGTCCTTTGTGCTGCAGATATTTGCCCTGCTGACGCCGCTGTTCTTCCAGGTGGTGATGGACAAGGTCCTGGTTCATCGCGGCCTGAGCACCCTGGATGTGATCGCCATCGGCCTGCTCGGCATCATGATCTTCGAGACCTTGCTGTCGGGCCTGCGCAGCTATGTGTTTGCTCACACGGCGAGCCGCATCGATGTCGAGCTTGGCTCGCGGCTGTTTCGCCATCTGGTCACCTTGCCATTGGCTTATTTCCAGGCCCGGCGCGTGGGCGACTCGGTGGCGCGGGTCCGTGAGCTGGAGAATATCCGCAGCTTCCTGACCGGTAACGCCATCACCCTGCTGCTGGATGTGCTGTTCTCCGTGGTGTTTATCGCCGTGATGTTTATGTACAGCGGCTGGCTGACCCTGGTGGTGATCCTGTCGCTGCCGCTGTACTTCATCGTTTCCCTGCTGATTACCCCGGTGCTGCGCGCGCGCCTTAACGAGAGCTTTGCCCGTGGCGCAGAGAACCAGGCGTTTCTGGTGGAGACGGTCAACGGCATC
>NZ_FOFP01000008.1:0-103767 GCF_900110925.1 Pseudomonas cuatrocienegasensis
TTTTTAAGATGTCGTTATCCATCTTGAGTTGCCGGTTTTCTTGTTCTAACTGCCGAATGCGCTGCTGCTCAGCCGTCAGCGGCTTGCCGATTCCGGCCTGCCCTAATTGCTCGGACTCATACTGCTGTACCCAGCGCCGTACGGCGGTTTCACCGATACTCTGATCTCGGCAAACCTGTGCAACGGTAAGGCCTTGATCCTTAATCATCTTCACGATTTCCAGCTTGTAGCTGTCATCGAATGTTCTGCGTTTTTGGGACATGGGCAAACTCCTCGATAGATGTATTTTCCACCTATCGAGGTGTCCGGGGAAATTAGACCACTACACAGCAACCCTTTGCGGACGCCGAGTTTGCAGAAAACCCTGAACAGCGATGCCCCTGCGTGCTTCTGCTAGACACATCCGGCTCAATGCAAGGAGCACCAATTCGGGAGCTTAATGAAGCGCTTCAGTTCTTCAAAGAGGATCTGCAGGCCGATGCAATGGCGGCCAAGCGAGTAGAGTTGGCCTTGCTAACCTTCGGCCCTGTCAGCGTCAGAACTGACTTTACGACAGTGGACGGCTTCTATCCTGAAATGCTGGAGGCGAGTGGCAGTACCCCCATGGGAGAAGCGATTGTTTGCGCCTTGGATCTTTTGCGTGAGCGCAAGGATCGGTATCGAGCAAATGGCGTCAAATATTACCGGCCATGGGTTTTTCTGATTACTGATGGAGCGCCTACAGACAACTGGCATGATGCTCGCCAACGGGTTCACAGCGGTGAAGAGCGCAAGGAATTCATGTTCTATGCAGTGGGAGTTGAAGGAGCCGATATTTCCACTCTTTCTCAACTGGCTACCCGACAGCCTCTCAAGCTAAAGGGCCTGGCTTTCCGTGAGTTATTCGCATGGCTCTCCAGTTCACTGAGTGCAGTCTCGCAATCTAATCCAGGGGATGCTGTTCCGCTGGTGAACCCTACTGCTCCGGATGGGTGGGCAGTTGCGGGCTGACCCTCGTTGGCGCTGGGCAGCAGCCTCAAGTATCGGCACGTCCCACCAGCGCTTAGAAACACGTAAGCAGGATGCCTATGGCGTTCGACTGAGTTCTAGCGCTCTGCTTGCAGTAGTTTCCGACGGTGCTGGCAGTGCTGCGTACGGGGGCGAGGGTGCTTCGTTGGTTTGTCGCCACCTGCTTGTCGCCTTTAGACACTGGTTTTTAGATCACAATCATCTTCCAGATGACGATACTGTTCGGTGCTGGATTGATGACTTACGTGACCGACTGAGCGTGGTAGCGGCACGGCACGAGCTCACCCGCCGTCAATTCGCTGCAACATTGGTCATGCTGGTTGTTTCCAATGATCAATTCTTGACTCTGCAAATTGGTGACAGTGCGCTTGTAGGGAGAAAGAATGGGGAATGGGAAGCTCTATGCTGGCCTGAGAACGGCGAGTTCGCGTCCACTACATTTTTCGTCACCGATGATCCAGAGGTGCGATTGCACTGTGTGAGCGGTGATCTTGAGCATGATGCTTTTGCTCTTTTTTCCGATGGATTGGAGAGCGTCGCGCTAGAGCAGGCAACTCAACAACCATTTGCCCGTTTCTTTGACCCAATGATAAAGGCTATTGATGAGGCTGAAGGAAATGGACGGCTTGCCAGACTGTCGGAGGCACTTGCCAAGTATCTTGAGACCCCGCGCATTTGCGAGCGTACGGATGATGACAAAACACTGATCTTGATCTCAAAACGATGAGCGCCGCTTCAATTCGCATCGCAGGAAAGAGCGCAGACCTTGGAAAACGACTTGGACGAGGAGGTGAGGGTGATGTATACGCTATCTCTGGACTTCCTGATCAGGCGGTCAAAGTTTACAAGGAAAATCTGCGAGGCTCGCGCGAGACGAAAGTTCGCGCCATGGTGGAGGGGCGACTCTCTGAGAAGTCCAGTCTAGTTGCATTTCCTGTTGCGGTTGTAACCGATGATTCGGGAGCCTTCGCAGGTTTCACAATGCGATTGGTGTCGGGGTTCAGGCCAATCCATGAGCTTTACAGCCCGAAGTCCCGGAAGATTCAATTTCCCAAGGCTGACTATCGCTTCTTGATCAGAACGGCGCAAAACGTTGCACGTGCGGTCGCGACAGTACATCAAGCCGGATGTGTTATTGGGGACTTCAATCACTCGGGTGTTCTCGTTGCTACCGACGCCACGGCGGCTCTCATCGACGCCGACAGTTTTCAATTCAACTTGAACGGCCGCTCCTTTCCGTGTGTGGTTGGAACAGAAGACTTCACGCCGCCAGAGTTACATGGCATAAATCTTAGTCAGGTAGAGCGCACGCGTGCCCACGATAACTTTGGCCTTGCGGTGGCGATCTTCCAGCTACTAGCCATGGGAAAACATCCATATTCAGGCCGCTATAGTGGCGAAGATCTTTCGTTGGGCCAAGCGATTGCGCAACACCGCTTTGCATATTCGGTGGCGCGGCGGAGCGCAACTCGTACCACACCCCCACCAGGCTCGATCCAGCTCACTGACTTCCCACAATCAATTGCTCTTGCATTTGAAGCTGCATTTGGTCTCGATCCCTCAAACCGACCAGATCCGGGAATCTGGGTAAAACTGCTAAATGAGCTCGAGACAAGCCTGCGTCGATGCAGCAAATTTTCCTCGCATTATTTCCCTCATGTCGCATCAAGCTGTGTGTGGTGCCGAATTACCGAACAGTCAGGCGTGGAGATGTTCCCTGTCGACTTCACGGCAGGAAAAGTTTCTGGGGATATTTCTGACGATCTGTCATTTGACCTTAGCAAGATTGCAGCCGCCATTCGCGCAGCTCCTTTACCTCGACCCGATGACATCTTGCCCACGCGGATAGGTGATCTGGGCGCGCAGCTTCCCATTATTCAGAAAGCCCAAAATAAGCGGAAAAGACAACGGTTTCTTGGCGGCGCTATTGCGCTGACTGCCTTTTTCGCCTTTTTGGCGTTACCAGAGGGTGTAGCAGTATGGGGGATGCTTGGCCTGTTCGGATTGTCTCTTCTGATGACGGCAAAGATCGATACAGCTCCGCTGCTGAAGGTTTATATCGATGCTGACAATCGGGTGCGTGAGGCTTCCCTTACTCACCTACAGAGAGTTGGGTTCACAGAAATTTTCCATCTGCGTAATGAGCTGGAAAGCTGCATCGCAAAATATCAACAGTTGGAGGCCGGGCTTACCCATGCGCTAGAGCGGCTGAAAACAACCAGGGAAGCTCGTCAGCGCCATGCTTTCCTTGATCGGTTCCTTCTTAGCCGAGTAAGGATTTCGGGAATCGGCCCGGCGAAGATGGCTGCTTTAGCTTCGTTTGGTATCGAGTCTGCGGCCGATATCAACTATCAAGCGGTGATGACGGTACCTGGGTTTGGGGAGGCATTGACGCGTAAGCTCCTACAATGGCGCAGGGATCATGAGGCGAAATTCCGATATAACCCAGCTTATGACCCTGCCGACCAGAGGGACGAGGATACTTTAAGAGCAACTGCTTCCACTGAAAGAGCGGCTTTACAGGCCAAGTTGCGGTCAGGATTGGCAGCGCTGCAGAACGCACCATCAAGGCTTGCTGCCAACAAGAATTTGCCAGCATTGCCCCTAATGCAAGCGTTAACAGATCGCGCTCGGGCCGAGCGGGACTGTGCGGCTCTTGGAATCAAAACACCACCTCATGGATCTATTAATCCGCCCATTCCGAGGCCGGCTGCACCGACTCAGCCGTTTCATACGCAGTACCAAAAGCCAGTGCCACAGCCACAGCGGCAGCAGATAAAGCCTCAAGCGGCGCTACCGCACCAACAGGTACGCTCAAGCGCTGGACAGGGAGCAGCATCCCCTGTGAGCTGCCCGGTTTGTCGTTCACCCATGGTAAAACGCATGGCAAAAAAAGGGCGCAATGCAGGGAAACACTTCTGGGGTTGTTCGTGTTATCCACGATGCAAAGGGACTCGGAATTAGTTGAGCCTTCCAAACACGCCAAATTTATCTCTGCCCCCACCCATATCTTCAGCCGTTCCGGTCAGCCCCGGCGCACGACGATCCGGCTGAGTATTCCGCGCTTGCTGAGACCGCAAAGTCAATATCCATGAAGGTTTCATGGTAATTACAAGCGTCATCAACAACCGATCACTACACAAGGGCTAGCGAGAGGGTTCAACTGGGCCTCAAGACTCTTCGTCCTGCCCCACAGCCTATGTTGCATTAGGCTGACGGAGGGCAACTGCCTAACCGTTCAAGTTACGCAAAGACAGCATGGGGGAATAAACGGAGGAACAAACTAAACAAAAAACAAAATATCTATTTATATCAATAGCTTAATGGATATAAAAAGCCGACCACAAGCCGGTTTTTTTATGCCTGAAATAACCAAACAACCCTAGCTGGAAGTCTAGACAAGCCCATCCGGCGGCAAACTGAATCTGAAACAGGTCGAGAACGTGATAGAGCACGCCACCTGCGAAGAGCGTGTAGTGATCACAAGAATTAAAACTCAGTAACCGACTTCTTTCTGATGCCGAAAGGCCAACACATAAACAGCGTCATCCGCGCGCTCATGCCGGTAGAGTGCAACATAACCCGAATCACCGAACTCGATGATCAGCTCACGTAATTCCGGCAGCTCTGCAAATGGGCGACCTACTTCCGGTCCTTTTTCCAGCAGAGAGAATTGTCGCTCAATCGCCTGAGCGGCTCGCCGGGCTACCTGCGGACCTTTCCCAGCCAGAAACTGACGACAGCGCTCCAGCCCTTGCGCCGCACCTTCGGTGATAATCAATCGTGGCACTCGGGAAGCTCCGCCTCAGCCTCAGTCCCCCAGGTATTAAGCCAGGCCCGAGCCTCTCGGCCGGTCAAATGCCGACCCGTTTCCTGATACGCCGTCCACGACGCCAAGGCTTCCTGTTTGAAGCTCTCGCGTGCTTCCTCGCGCTCGACGTACTGCGCTATCGCTTCGCGCATAATCCAGTGGGGAGAACGTTGACGCAGCCCCGCCAGATGCTGAATACGACTCTTCAACTCGTCATCAATCTTGATAGAAGTGGCCATAGCCTAACCCTCATTATCTAAAGGTATTACCTTTTAGGAAGGTATCAGCTGCCCAACGCATCTGTCCATGTACCCAGAGAATGGATGAATGCAGTGTTAGCGCGCAGGCAGATGGCCGCATAAAAATAAATAAATTTAAATCAATAGATTAGATCCTAGAGCCCATCCACAAGCCGTGTTTCTATGCCAAGCGACGATGTGCGGTCAAGGTTGGCAAAATCTATACGCGCAGCACCTCCACCACGCATCGGCACTCCCCGCAGGGCACGCCAGGGTCGAACCCTGCGGCCATTTGCTGTAATGTGCACGGCTTCGACGTGAACTCACTACCGATCGAGCCCATGACTTCCAACACCCTCTGGCTGCCTACGCCGCCATAGCGCTACGCCCCCTCGCATTACCCGTGACTGTCTGCCCTGCCAGCGGTCATGCGCTGCTGTGCACCCGGTTCTGAGACCTGCCACAGCCTTTTAAACCCACAATATGAATCTGAATCGAACTGCCACATGCGCCATGCATGCTGCGCCGTACGGTCTATTGCCCTGGGAATTCCGATGTTCCACTCGCTCAAACACACCTGGTTTTCCAATATCAAAGGCGACGTGCTCGCCGGTCTCGTGGTGGCCCTGGCCTTGATCCCCGAGGCCATCGCCTTTTCCATCATCGCCGGCGTCGACCCCAAGGTCGGCCTCTATGCCTCCTTCTGTATCGCCGTGGTGATCGCTTTCGTCGGCGGCCGACCGGGCATGATTTCCGCAGCGACCGGCGCCATGGCGCTGCTGATGGTCACCCTGGTGAAGAACCATGGCCTGGAATACCTGCTGGCGGCCACGCTGCTGTGCGGCCTGCTGCAAATTGGCGCGGGCTATCTGAAACTCGGCTCGCTGATGCGCTTTGTCTCACGCTCGGTGGTGACGGGCTTCGTCAATGCGCTGGCCATTCTGATCTTTATGGCGCAACTGCCCGAGCTGACCAATGTCACCTGGCACGTCTATGCCATGACCGCTGCAGGGCTGGTACTGATCTACGGTCTGCCCTGGCTCGGTAAGTACAGCTTCCCAGGCATTGGCTTGTACGCGCTGATCATCGGCTTTGCCCTGGTACTGGGCAGTGTTGATGCTCGCCTCGGCTATGGCGCGGTGATCATAGGCCTGGCACTGGCGACCGTGCTGTTTCGCTGGAGCAAGAGCCTGGTCATCCCGTCACCGCTGGTATGCATCGTGCTGCTGACGGGTGTGGCCATGCTGTGGGGCGTGGATATCCGTACCGTCGGCGACATGGGCGAGCTGCCGGATACCTTGCCGATCTTTCTCTGGCCAGACGTACCGCTGAACCTCGAGACCCTGACGATCATCTTCCCCTATGCCGCCGCACTGGCCGTGGTTGGTCTGCTGGAATCGATGATGACCGCCACCATCGTCGATGACCTCACCGACACCCCCAGCGACAAGAACCGCGAATGCAAAGGCCAGGGCGTGGCCAATATCGCCTCCGGCCTGCTCGGCGGCATGGCGGGCTGCGCGATGATCGGCCAATCGGTGATCAACGTGAAATCCGGCGGCCGCGGTCGTCTCTCCTGCCTGGTGGCCGGCGTCGTGCTGCTGCTGATGGTGGTGTTTCTCAGTGACTGGGTCAGCCAGATCCCCATGGCCGCGCTGGTCGCGGTGATGATCATGGTGTCCATCGGCACCTTTAGCTGGGACTCGCTGCGCAACCTGAAGAAGCACCCGCTCTCGACCAATATCGTCATGGTGGTCACCGTGGTAGTCGTGGTGGCCACGCACAACCTGGCATTCGGCGTGCTGGCCGGCGTGCTGTTGGCGGCGCTGTTCTTCGCCAACAAGGTCGGCCACTACATGCATATCGCCAGCAGCGCGGATGCGGACGGCCAGCGAACCTACACTGTGACTGGCCAGGTGTTCTTTACCTCGGCAGACAAGTTCGTCGAGGCATTCGACTTCAAGGAAGCCCTGAGCAAGGTGACGATCGACCTTAACCGCGCGCACTTCTGGGATATCACCGCCGTCGCGGCCCTGGACAAAGTGGTGATCAAATTCCGCCGCGAAGGGACCGAGGTCGAGGTGCTGGGCCTGAACCAGGCCAGCGCGACCATCGTCGACCGCTTTGGCGTGCACGACAAACCCGATGCCATCGACAAGCTTATGAGCCACTAACAAGAGGACACTAAAAATGACCCACGTAATGGCCTGTATCGACGGTTCTGCCTCATCCACTGCCGTCTGCGACTTCGCCGCCTGGGCCAGCACGCGCCTGGGCGCACCGCTGAACCTGCTGCATGTCATTGACCGCAGCCTCTACCCGCAAAAGGGCGACCTTAGCGGCAACATCGGCCTGGGTAGCCGCGAGCATCTGCTCGAACAACTCGCCGCCCTGGATGAGCAGCGCGGCAAGCTGGCCTTCGAGCAGGGCCAGTTGATGCTCAGTGCGGCCAAAGAGCGGGTCATGGCCAGCGGTATCGCGACCGTCGCTCTGCAACAACGCCATGGCGACCTGGCCGATACGCTGCACGAGCTGGAAGCCGATATCCGCTTGCTGGTGATCGGCAAACAGGGCGATGCCAGCCCGAGCGCCGGCCAGCCGATGGGTAGCCAGCTGGAAAGCGTTATCCGCAGCCTGCACCGGCCGATCCTGGTCACACCCAACATCTTCAGCGCGCCGCAAAGCCTGATGCTGGCGTTCGACGCTAGCGCGACGACCCACAAAGGTGTCGAGATGCTCGCTGCCAGCCCGCTATTCAAAGGCCTGCCGATTCACCTGGTGATGGTCGGCCCGGACGTCGCCAGCAACTGGCAACCACTGGAGCACGCGGCAAGCGTGCTGGCAGGCGCAGGTTTCGAGGTGCACAAGGCGCTGGTGCAGGGAGATGTCGAACCGGCCCTGCATGAGTACCAGGCCAGCCACGGTGTCGACCTGCTGGTGATGGGCGCCTATGGCCACTCGCGCATCCGCGAATTCCTGGTGGGCAGCACCACCACGTCGATGATCCGCACCTCGGCCAGCCCGCTGTTGTTGCTGCGCTGACGGCCAGTCAGTTGGCTGGCTGGGGCGGCACCGGTTAAGGCCACTCCAGCACGGAGGCAGTTACGTATGCTCGTACCAGCCCTTGCTGGTATTGACCATGCGCACCAGCCAGAGCATCACCGGTACCTCGATCAGCACACCGACCACCGTGGCCAGCGCGGCGCCGGAGTTGAAACCGTATAGAGCGATGGCCACCGCCACCGCCAGCTCGAAGAAATTCGACGCGCCGATCATCGCCGCCGGCCCGGCGATATCGTGGCGCACCTTGAGTTGCCGGCACATCCAATAGCCGAGTGCGGCGATAAACAGGGTCTGCAGCAGAATCGGCACCGCCAGCATGGCGATGATCAGCGGCTGGGCAACGATGGTCTGGCCCTGGAAGGAGAACAGCAGCACCAGGGTGGCGAGCAGGGCGAGGATGGAGAACGGCCCGATGCGGGCGAGCACCGCTTGCAACGCCGCATCACCCCGACGCAGCAGGCGCGCGCGGATAAACTGGGCGATGGCTAGGGGAATGACGATATACATCACTACCGACAACAGCAGGGTGTCCCAGGGCACCGGGATCGATGACACGCCGAGCAGCAAGGCAACGATGGGCGCGAAGGCGAACACCATCACCAGGTCGTTGATCGCTACCTGGGTCAGGGTGAAGTTGGCGTTGCCCTTACACAGGTTGCTCCAGACGAACACCATGGCGGTGCAAGGCGCGGCGCCGAGCAGAATCAGCCCGGCCACGTAGCTGTCGACCTGCTCGGCCGGCAGCCAGTCGGCGAACACATGGCGCAGAAACAGCCAGGCCATAAAGGCCATGGTGAACGGCTTGATCAGCCAGTTGATGCTCAGGGTCACGCCCAGGCCGGCGCGCTGCTGGTAGACCTCGCCGATGGCGCTGAAGTCGATCTTTATCAGCATGGGGATAATCATCACCCAGACCAGCAGGCCCACCGGGATATTCACCTGGGCAACTTCCAGCGCGCCCACCGCCTGCGCTGCTTCGGGGGCGACCAGGCCGAGCAGGGTGCCGCTGATAATGCAGAGAAACACCCAAAGCGTCAGGTAACGCTCGAAAAACCCCAGAGGGGCACCTGCGGCTTGCTTGCTGATCACTTCACACTGGCTGGACATTGCGATTTCCTTGCAACTGAACGCCGACTCTAGCGGCGCTTGGCTGCTTTGCTATTGATCTGTATCGCCCTGCAGGGCTGCGGTGATTTCATTGACCGTACTGCGCGCGGTGCGGGTGACGCCGATCAGGGTGGCCGAGGCCGCTCCGGTCCATTCGCCATAGCCGACCAGCCACAGGTTGGGCTGTTTGCTGGCGCGGGTGCCATCGACGGCGACCTTGCCATCGGCTTCCAGCACACCCAGGCCCTGCAGATGATCCAGTGCCGGGCGAAAGCCGGTGCACCAGATCACCGCATCTACCGATACGCGGCGACCATCGGCCCACTCCACACCGTCTGCGGTGAAGCGCTGGAACGGCCGTTCGGCCACCAGCACGCCGCGCCCGCGGGCCTCGCGTACCGGCTCGACCATCACGATATCGCCCAGGCCGCCCACCGGCTGGTCGATCACGCGGCCTTCCAGCTGGGCCTTCCAGCGTTCGGTGGCGCGCTCGAACAGCACCCGGCCGTCGACCTCATCGGGCAGAAAGGCTGGCGGCTCTGGGGTGATCCACAGGGTCTCAGCGACCTTCGACACCTCAGCGAGAATCTGCGCCCCGGAGTTACCGCCGCCCACCACCAGCACACGCTGGCCAGCAAAGGCCTGCGGGTTACGGTAATGCGCCGAGTGCAGCTGCTGGCCAGCAAACTCCGCTTGGCCTGGGTAAGCCGGGATAAACGGCTTGCTCCAGGTGCCGGTGGCGCTGACCAGGGCGCGGCAACGCCATTGCTGGGTGCCGGCCTGCACCACAAACAGCTCGCCGTCGCGCGTCACCGAATCGACATGCACCGGCCGCACAATCGGCAGCTGATAGCGCGCCTCGTACTGGGCGAGGTAGTCAATCACCGCATCGCGGTGCGGGTAGCCGGGCGCTGGGTTGGGCATTTGCCAGCCGGCAATCGAACTCCAGGTGGCTGGAGAAAACAGATGCAGCGAATCCCAGCCATGCTGCCAGGCGCCGCCGGGCTGGGCTTGATCATCCAGCAGCAGAAACGACAGCTGGGTGCGCCGTAGAAAGTAGGCGGTGGCCAGGGCGGCCTGGCCGCCGCCGATAATCAGCACACCCACTGGGGCTTGTGCGGTCATGCAGTCGCTCCTTGGTGACTCGCTGGTGGCGAATGTCGGGCTATGAAGATATACGGTTTACAAGATATACGGATATCAATATATTCGCCAAACCGTATTTGCATGACACCCATCGCTATGAGCCAAAAGACCCGCGTGCTGTTTCTCTGCGTGGCCAACGCCGCCCGCTCGCAGATGGCTGAAGCGCTGTTGCGCCATGCCGACCCGGAGGGCTATGAGGCTTTTAGCGCCGGCACGCTGCCTGGTGAGGTCGACCCGCGTGCGCGCCAGGCCCTGGAGCAGTTGGGCGTGAGCACCGATGGCCTGCACAGCAAGCCGCTGGAGAGCTTCGACGGTCAGCAGTTCGACTACGTGATCACCCTGTGCGACAAGTCCGCGTTCGAGTGCAGCACCTTGCCCGGGGCCGGCGAATATATCGCCTGGGACTTCGAGGACCCGGCCAGCAGCCAGCAGCAGAATGCCTACAAGCACTGTCTGCAGCAGATCCACGAGCGCATCAAGATGTTCGTGCTGGTCAAGAGCAAGGCCCAGGCCCCGCAGCAGATGCTGGCACCGGTCACCTTGTTCAAGTGCCTGGCCGATGACACCCGCGCGCGCATGACCCAACTGATCGTTCAGGAAGGCGAGCTGTGCGTATGCGAACTGACCGCCGCCCTGCAGCAAAGCCAACCGAAAATCTCTCGCCACCTGGCCCAGCTGCGCAGCAGCGGCCTGTTGCAAGACCGCCGGGCCGGGCAATGGGTCTACTACCGGTTGCACCCGCTGTTGCCGGCCTGGGTGAACCAGACCCTGGCCCAGGTACTGACGGCTGACGACCCGCAACTGGCCGAAGACCGTTTGCGCCTGCACAGCATGCGTGACCGCCCTGATCGCGCGGCGCTGTGCGGCTGAACCCCTGAATTGCGGAGAAACGTCATGACCACTGAGCTACCAAATATCGACCCCGCGCTGCTGGACATTCCTACCCCGGACAGACTGGCGCAACCGGTCGCGGCGCACAAACCGCGCATCCTGTTGCTGTACGGCTCCAACCGGACGCGCTCTTACAGCCGCCTGCTGAGCGAAGAAGCCGCGCGGCTGCTTGAACAGTTCGGCGCCGAAGCGCGGATCTTCAACCCCAGCGGCCTGCCGTTGCCGGACGATGCGCCTGAGGATCACCCCAAGGTGCAGGAGCTGCGCGAACTGGTGCTGTGGAGTGAGGGCATGGTCTGGTGCTCGCCGGAACGCCATGGCGCAATGACCGGGGTGTTCAAATCGCAGATCGACTGGATTCCCCTGAGCATGGGCGCGGTGCGCCCGACCCAGGGCAAGACCCTGGCGCTGATGCAGGTCAGCGGTGGCTCGCAATCCTTCAATGCGCTGAACCAGATGCGCGTACTCGGGCGCTGGATGCGCCTGTTCACCATCCCCAACCAGTCGTCGGTGGCCAAGGCCTTTCTCGAATTCGATGACGCCGGGCGGATGAAACCCTCGGCCTACTACGACCGGGTGGTGGATGTAATGGAAGAACTGGTCAAGTTCACCCTGCTGCTACGCGGCCAAACGGACTACCTGGTGGACCGCTACTCCGAGCGCAAGGAGTCAGCCGAACAGCTATCCAAACGGGTCAATCAGGCGGCCATTTAAGGCGCTGGAGCACAGCCCATACATACGACCAGGCCAGCTGCGGCTCGGCTTTTGAGGTAAGCATGCTCAATACCATCGGGCTGTTCGCCCTCACGGCACTGGCCGAGATCATCGGCTGCTACCTGCCGTACCTGTGGCTCAAGCAGGGCAAGAGCATCTGGTTGCTGGTGCCGGCCGCTGCCTCCCTGGCGCTGTTTGCCTGGCTGCTGACCCTGCACCCGACCGCCGCCGGGCGGGTATATGCCGCTTACGGCGGGGTGTATGTGGCGATGGCGATTATCTGGCTGTGGCTGGTGGACGGCATTCGCCCAACCCAGTGGGACCTGCTGGGCGCCGCCGTGGCGATGCTCGGCATGGCGATCATTATGTTTGCGCCGCGTGGCGCCTAACCACGTTCGAGAGGAAATCTGTCCATGGCTATTAAAGTAGGCATCAACGGTTTTGGTCGTATCGGTCGCCTGGCGCTGCGCGCCGCCTGGGGCTGGCCTGAGCTGGAGTTTGTGCAGATTAACGACCCGGCCGGCGATGCGGCGACCCACGCTCACCTGCTGAATTTCGACTCGGTGCATGGCCGCTGGCAGCATGAGGCGAGCAGTGAAGGCGAGTGCGTGCTGATCGACGGCAAACGCATCCAGGTCACCGCCAACAAGGCCATTGCCGACACCGACTGGAGCGGTTGCGACCTGGTAATCGAGGCCAGCGGCAAGATGAAAACCGTCACGGTGCTGCAAGGCTATCTCGACCAGGGCGTCAAGCGCGTGGTGGTCTGCGCGCCGGTGAAGGAAGCCGGGGCGCTGAATATCGTCATGGGCGTTAACCAACAGCTGTTCGACCCGGCGCAGCATCGCATCGTGACGGCGGCGTCGTGCACCACCAACTGCCTGGCCCCAGTGGTCAAGGTGATCCACGAAAACCTCGGCATCCGCCACGGTTCGATCACCACCATCCACGACCTGACCAACACCCAGAGCATCCTCGATCAACCGCACAAAGACCTGCGCCGCGCCCGCGCCTCAGGCATGAGCCTGATCCCCACCAGCACCGGCTCGGCCACGGCGATTGCCGAGATATTCCCCGAGCTGCGCGGCAAGCTGAACGGCCATGCGGTGCGCGTACCGCTGGCCAACGCCTCGCTGACTGACTGCGTATTCGAGGTGGAGCGGCCGACCACGGTGGAGGAGGTGAATGCCCTGCTCAAAGCCGCCGCCGACGGTCCCCTGGCCGGGATTCTCGGCTATGAGGCGCGACCGCTGGTGTCCATCGACTACCGCACCGACCCGCGCTCCTCGATCATCGATGCGCTCTCGACCATGGTGATCAACGGCACCCAGGTGAAGCTCTACGCCTGGTACGACAACGAATGGGGCTACGCCAACCGCGCGGTGGAACTGGCGCGTATGGTTGGCCAGTCCGCCTGACCCGATGATGTGGGAGGGGCTTTAGCCGCGACTTGCCTCAACTGCTGTCGCGGCTAAAACGGAATGCCGCCCAGCCCTCCCACCGGATCGCACTTACCTCCCCAGCAGGATCGATATGCACGCTCTCGCCCGACTTTCCCCCGAGATCCGCCAATACCTGCTGGTCACCGGTAACTACTGGGCCTTTACCCTTACCGACGGCGCGTTGCGCATGCTGGTGGTGCTGCACTTTCATAGCCTCGGCTACACGCCGCTGCAGATTGCCGCGCTGTTTTTGTTCTATGAGATTTTCGGCGTCATCACCAACCTGGTCGGCGGTTACCTGGGCGCGCGCGTGGGCCTCAATCGCACCATGAATATCGGCCTGGGCCTGCAGGTGGCGGCCTTGCTGATGCTTACCGTGCCGGCGGTCTGGCTGACGATTCCCTGGGTCATGGGTGCCCAGGCACTGTCGGGCATCGCCAAAGACCTGAACAAGATGAGCGCCAAGAGCTCGATCAAGCTGCTGGTGCCAGACAGCCAGCAGGGCACGCTGTACAAGTGGGTGGCGATCCTTACCGGCTCGAAAAACGCGCTCAAGGGTGTGGGCTTCTTTATGGGCGGCGCGCTGCTGGCGCTGCTCGGCTTTGCCGGCGCGGTGCTGGTCATGGCGGCTGTGCTGACGCTGATCTGGCTGGCCAGCCTGTTGCTGCTGAAAAAGGACATGGGCAAAGCGAAGGCCAAGCCGAAGTTTCGCGACATGCTGTCCAAGAGCCGAGCGATCAATATCCTTTCAGCCGCGCGGCTGTTTCTCTTTGGTGCGCGCGATGTCTGGTTTGTCGTAGCGCTGCCGGTGTACCTCTCCAGCGTGTTTGACTGGGACTTCTGGCGGGTCGGCGGCTTTCTCGCTATCTGGGTGATCGGCTACGGCATCGTGCAGTCATTCGCCCCGGCCATCACCGGCAAGGCCAGCGGCCGGGTGCCCGATGGCCGCGCGGCATTCGCTTGGGCTGCGGTGCTGGCCGGTTTGCCGGCCGCCATCGCCCTCGGCCTCGACACTGCGTTATCGGCGCAGTGGGTGTTGCTTGGCGGACTGCTGGTATTCGGTGCGCTCTTTGCGGTGAATTCCTCACTGCACAGTTACCTGATCGTCAGCTACGCCAAGGCAGACGGCGTGTCGCTGGATGTCGGCTTCTATTACATGTCCAACGCCCTCGGCCGGCTGCTTGGCACGCTGCTGTCGGGCTGGGTATATCAGGCCTATGGATTGGCGGCCTGCCTGTGGATTTCCTCGGCCTTTGTGCTGTTGGCGGCGTTGATTTCCATCGGTTTACCGCGCCATCTCAGCAGGTGATTCAGCCTCAGCGCGGCACGAGTAGCAGGGGCGCCGCGCGCACCAAGAGTCTTGCAGCCTAAGGCGGTGCGCACGGCGCACCCTACGGCTCTACCGTTAAGCCCCAGCACCTGAGCGCAACACAAAACCAGGACATAGCCCTTAGCAGCTCATCTAGCAATGAAGTCCTCGCGCGATCTCGGGCATACTCACGCATCTTTTTGGTGCGAGCGATGCTCCATGACGATCCCTGAACTGATTCTGCTGGTCGCCGCCGGCTTTGCTGCCGGGGCCATGAACGCCCTGGCGGGTGGCGGTACGTTCTTTTCCTTCCCAGCCCTGTTGGCTGTCGGTTTGCCGCCGGTAACGGCCAATGCCACCAATGCCGTAGCGCTATGGCCGGCCAGTGTGGCCGCGGCCTGGGCCGCACGGTATAACCTGCGCCCGCTGGGCAGCTACCTGTGGCCCTTGCTGGGTGCCGGCTTGCTCGGTGGGCTGCTCGGCGGAACGCTGCTGCTGATGGGCGGCGATGCGCTGTTCGCGCGGCTGATCCCCTGGCTCTTGCTCGCCGCCACCGCGCTGTTCGCCGCCAGCCCCTGGCTGGCCCGCTGGCTGGCGGCACGCCGCGCCGAAGCGCCGTTGCCGGCCCACAGCCCGTTGTCACTGGCCGCCCATGTCGGCGTGTCGGTGTACGGCGGTTACTTCGGCGCGGGCATGGGCATCCTGCAACTGGCGGCCTTCTCCATCGAGGGGCATGCGCTGGCGCGCAGTAACGCGTTGAAGAATTTGATTTCGGCAGTGATTTACAGCGTGGTCACCGTCACCTTCGTGCTCGCCGGGCGGGTCAGTTGGCCGGAGCTGGCCATCCTGCTGGTCGGCGCCATCGTCGGTGGCTATGTCGGCGGCGCCCTCGGCCAGCGTTTGCCAGCGCCGCTGCTGCGCGCCTGGGTGATCCTGGTGGGCAGCGCGATGACCCTGTATTACTTCTGGGCCACCTACGCCGCCGTCTGAATGGCGCCTGACACGACCACCGGATTTGCCCTGCAAGGCGCGCCTCTGCTAGTGTCGCGCCGGTTCCAGAACCCGCCAGAGACCCGCCGCCATGGCCCGTAAAAAAGTCGCGCTCGATTTCGAGCAGTCCCTCACCGATTTGCAAAGCCTGGTCGAGCGCCTGGAAAACGGCGAGCTGTCGCTTGAAGAGTCGCTCAGCGCCTTCGAGCAGGGCATTCGCCTGACCCGTGACTGCCAGGCCGCCCTGGCCCAGGCCGAGCAGAAAGTGCAGATTCTCCTCGAACGCGACGGCGAGCTGGAGGAAGCCCCCTTCGACGCGGAACCCAACGCATGATCGCGGCCTATCAGGCCCAGTGCCAACGCCGCGTCGACGCCGCCCTCGACAGTCTGTTCCTAGCGCCCCAGGCCGACCTCGGCACGCTTTACCAGGCCATGCGCTACAGCGTGATCAACGGCGGCAAACGCGTGCGCCCGCTGCTGGTCTATGCCGCCTGCGAAGCCCTCGGTGGCGCAGTTGAGCACGCCGATGGCGCGGCCTGCGCGGTCGAGCTGATTCACGCCTATTCCCTGGTGCACGACGACCTGCCAGCCATGGACGATGACGACTTGCGCCGTGGCCAGCCGACCACCCACAAGGCCTTCAACGAAGCCAGCGCGATCCTTGCCGGCGACGGCCTGCAAAGCCTGGCCTTCGAGGTGCTCGCCGATAGCCAGCGCAACCCGCAGGATGCCCAGGTGCGCCTGGCGATGATCGCCAGCCTGGCCAAAGCCGCCGGGCCGGCCGGCATGGTCGGCGGCCAGGCCATCGACCTGGGCTCGGTCGGCCTGCGCCTGGACCAGACCGCCCTGGAAAGCATGCACCGACACAAGACCGGCGCGCTGATCGAAGCCAGTGTGCGCCTCGGCGCCCTGGCCAGTGGCAATGCGGACAACCGCACGCTCAAGGCCCTGCACGCTTACGCGCGGGCCATTGGTTTGGCGTTTCAGGTGCAGGACGACATTCTCGATGTGGAAAGCGACACCGCCACCCTCGGCAAGACCCAGGGCAAAGACCAGGCGAACGATAAGCCGACCTACCCCGCCCTGCTCGGCCTGGACGCTGCCAAAGCCTACGCCCAAGAGCTGCGCGATCAGGCGCTGCATGCCCTGCGCCCATTCGATCACGCCGCCGAGCCGTTGCGCGAGCTGGCACGTTATATCGTCGAGCGGCGCAGCTGAGCGGCGCCGAACGCCACACCGCGCCATACCCTAAGCTGTCACAGTCACGCGGGAAAATTTCCTACTTTCCTCAACTTCATGGCCTACGCGCCGATGAAATAGGGGCTGTCGCCGTTTCGCCCGCTGCCGCCCCAGAGCGGCAGCAATAGACTCTGCGCGGTAACCTGCATGCAGCCGTGAGCATGCCTGCACGCCGACTGGATCCGAATGTGACCGATCTTGCTCCTGGAGGAGCGACCTATGGCCTTGCTGATGGCGCTGTACGATGACTGCGAACGTGTACTGTTCAACTCGCTGACCCGCAAACTGGCCAGCCTGTTTCTGCTGGTGCTGCTGAGCGTGGCGCTCTATTTTCTGGCCGTGCACAGTGCCGAGACGATACTCGCGTTGCTGAGCCAGGCTCGGGTCGATGCCCAGGTCACGGCTGCCGTCGCCGAACAGCTCGCGGGCCTGTGTCATGCGGCCCTCGCGGCGGGCCTGGCCACGCTGCTGTTTATCGCCTTTATGGTTGGCTACTTCCGCCACCTGATCGTACGTCCGCTGCGGCAGATGATCGGCTCGCTGGAAGACGTGGCCAATGGTGAGGGCGACCTCTCCCGCGATATGCCAGAGCTGACCCACGACGAAATCAGCCAGTTGGCCGCCACCTACAACCGCTTTCTGGCCAAGCAGCGCGAAACCATCGCCAGCGTTCAAGCCCTGACCGTGGGCATTGCCGTGGAATCGGCCAAGTCGCTGAAGAACATCCTCGGTTCTACTCAGAGCACCCAGCACCAGACCCGCTTCGCCCAGGAGGTGATGGACGAAAGCAGCGACGCAGTAGCCCGCATCCACGAGGTTTCCCAGGAAACCCAGGGCATCGCCGCCACCACCGCGCACAACCTGGACATGGCCCGGCACTCCTACAGCGAGCTGCAGGAAGTCACCGGGCAGATCAACCTGATCTCCACCCAGCTCGGCGAATTCAGTCAACTGGTCGCCGGCCTCAACCAGCGCTCGGCGAGCATCAAGTCGATCGTCGGGATGATCCAGGACATTTCCGGGCAGACCAACCTGCTGGCCCTCAACGCCGCCATCGAAGCCGCGCGGGCTGGCGAGAGCGGCCGTGGCTTCGCGGTGGTCGCTGACGAAGTGCGCAGCCTGGCGCAGAAGGTCAACACCGCTACCGAAGACATCGCGCGCAATATCGACGCGATGCTCCAGGAAGTCAGCACCACCCACCAGCAGACCCTGGCCATCAGCCAACGCGCCAGCAGCACCCGCGATGTGGTGCAGAAGGCCTCGGAGAACTTCGCGCAACTGGTGACCGACTTCCAGAGCACCAACGACAGCCTGGCCGGCATCGCCGCCCACGTCGAGCAGTTCGCGGTGAGCAACGCCGGCATCAACCAGCGGGTCAGCCAGATCCACAGCGAGAGCCAGGCCATCGACCAGAGCATGCAGCAGTCCTCCCAGGCCACCCGCGACCTCTCCAGCGTCGCCGAGCAGGTGCAGGACACCATCGGCCGCTTCGTCCTCGGCCACGGCGAGCTGGATGCGACCATCAGCCGCGCCGGCCAGTGCCGTGACCAGTTGCAGGTGCAGCTGGTCGACCTGCAGCGTAGCGGCGTCAACCTGTTCGACCAGCACTACCGCCCGGTCGCCGGCACCGACCCGCAGCAATACCTGACCGGCTACACCCAGCGCCTGGCTGAGCTCTGCCAGAGCAGCTGCGACCAACTGGTCAAGGACACCCCGGGCGGCAAGGTGGCCTTTATCGTCGACACTCAGGGCTACTGCCCGGTCAACAACAGCTGGTTCTCGCGCCCACCCACTGGTGATCGCAGCAAGGACCTGGTCGGCAGCCGCGACAAGCGCAAATTCACCGACCCCTCGGGCCTGCGCGCAGCGCGCAACACCCAGCGCTTCCTGCTGCACACCTACGTGCGCGACACCGGGGAAATCATGACCGAGATCGACGTGCCCTTCTTCATTGAGGGCCGTCACTGGGGCACCTTGCGCCTGGGCTTCGACGCCAGCGCCATGCTGCAGGCGAACAAGGGCTGAAAGGCACACCAAGACCGCACACGGTGTTTGGGTCACATAGGGTGCATCGGGTAAACTGCCAGGCTTCTACGCCTGAATAACGATCCGCCTGATGCCGACGACCTTTCATGAGATCCCCCGTGAGCGCCCGCTGACGCCCCTGCTCGACCGTGCGAACACGCCGGACGCGCTGCGTCGCCTGGCCGAAGCCGAGCTGGACACCCTGGCCGACGAACTGCGCCAGTACTTGCTGTACACGGTGGGCCAGACCGGTGGGCATTTCGGCGCGGGCCTTGGGGTGATCGAGCTGACCATCGCCCTGCACTACGTCTTCGACACCCCCGACGACCGCCTGGTGTGGGACGTTGGCCATCAGGCCTACCCGCACAAGATCCTCACCGGACGCCGCGAGCGCATGGGCAGCCTACGCCAGAAGGACGGCATCGCCGCCTTCCCGCGGCGCTCCGAGAGCGAGTACGACACCTTCGGCGTCGGCCACTCCAGCACCAGCATCAGCGCCGCCCTGGGCATGGCCATCGCCGCCCAGTTGCAGAACAGCAAGCGCAAGGCCGTGGCCGTGATTGGCGATGGCGCACTGACCGCCGGCATGGCCTTCGAGGCGCTGAACCATGCCAGTGAGGTCAACGCCAATATGCTGGTGATCCTCAACGACAACGACATGTCGATCTCCAAGAACGTTGGCGGGCTGTCCAACTACCTGGCCAAGATTCTTTCCAGCCGCACCTACGCGAGCATGCGCGAGGGCAGTAAAAAAGTCCTCTCGCGCCTGCCCGGCGCCTGGGAAATCGCCCGCAAGACCGAAGAACACGCCAAAGGCATGCTGGTCCCCGGCACCCTGTTTGAAGAGCTGGGCTGGAACTACATCGGCCCCATCGACGGCCATGACCTGCCGATTCTGCTGGCGACCCTGCGCAATATGCGCGACCTCGACGGCCCGCAGTTCCTCCATGTGGTCACGAAAAAGGGCAAGGGCTTCGCTCCGGCCGAAGTCGACCCCATCGGCTATCACGCAATCACCAAGCTGGAACCGATCAACGCACCTGCGGCGCAGCCTCTTTCTATCCAGAAGCAGGCCACTGGCCCGAAATACTCCAGCGTGTTCGGCCAGTGGCTGTGCGACATGGCCGAAGCGGACGAGCGCCTGGTCGGCATCACCCCGGCGATGAAGGAAGGCTCGGACCTGGTGGCGTTCAGCGAGCGCTACCCCGAGCGCTACTTCGACGTGGCGATTGCCGAGCAACACGCCGTGACCCTCGCTGCAGGCATGGCCTGCGAAGGGGCCAAACCGGTGGTGGCGATCTACTCGACCTTCCTCCAGCGCGCCTATGACCAACTGATCCACGACGTCGCCGTGCAGCACCTCGACGTGCTCTTCGCCATCGACCGCGCTGGCCTGGTCGGCGAAGACGGCCCGACCCACGCCGGCAGCTTCGACCTCTCCTACCTGCGCTGCATCCCCGGCATGCTGGTGATGACCCCGAGCGATGAGAACGAGCTGCGCCGCATGCTCAGCACCGGCCACCTCTACGACGGCCCGGCAGCGGTGCGCTACCCGCGCGGCAGCGGCCCTAACGCGGTGATCGAACCGGGGCTGTCGCCCCTGGAAGTCGGTCGTGGGGTGGTCCGTCGCCAGGGTCAGGGCGTCGCGCTGCTGGTGTTCGGCGTGCAGCTGCGCGAAGCGCTCAAGGTCGGCGAAACCCTGAATGCCACCGTGGTCGACATGCGTTTCGTCAAACCCCTCGACGAGGCCCTGGTGCGCGAGCTGGCGGCAAGCCATGGGCTGCTGGTGAGCATCGAGGAAAACAGCATCATGGGCGGCGCCGGTAGCGCGGTCAGCGAGTTTCTCGCGCGGGAAAGCCTATCAACGCCTATGCTTCATCTGGGCCTGCCGGACTACTACGTCGAACACGCCAAGCCGGCGCAAATGCTCGCCGAGTGCGGACTGGACGAAGCGGGTATCAAGGCCGCCGTGCGTGAGCGCCTAACACTGTTAAACGGCTAAGCCCCGCCCCTCCGGCTCATTTATTGCAATATGCCGGGGCTATGCTTAGGTCGTTTAAGCAGCGGATAGGGGCGCATATATGCAGTTACGCAGTCACCAGATGGACTTCAAAGGCCATGAGCGTCGCTGGCTGCCCTGGTTCGGCAGAGCCGGCAAGCTGGCCATGCGCTGGTCCTGGCTACTCAACGCCCACCAGGCCGAGCGCGTAGAGAAAACCTTTGCCGGCCTCACCGCGACCCGTGTCGACCTGCTCACCACCTGGACGCGCCAGTACTGGCAGGAGCTCGAACTGGTCGGCGCAGCGCTGACTCATCGCTGGCCCAACCTCTCGCCCGAGATTCTGCAACGGGCCCGCGGGCATATGCCGGAAGTCTCCGAGCTGTTCGTGGTCGACCTCAAAGGCCGCATCCTCGCCTCCACCCATGCCGCGCATCAGGGCCAGGTTCACCCTGCAGACGCACTGGCCAAGGGCCTTAAGGGCCAATTTCTGCTCGGTCCCTATGTCGATGAGGCGACCCTGCGCCTCGGCCCGACCACCTCGAAGTTTCATGACGCCGTCACCCTGATGTTCCACCAGCCCCTGCAGCATGCCGGCCAGGTGGTCGGCTGCCTGTGCGCACGCATTCCCAACGATGTCATGAGTGACCTGATCCAACGCGAAGCCGGGCATGTCTACCGCGACTCCGGCGACAATTACCTGTTTATGGTGGCCAGCGCTGATGGCAAGGTCGCACCCGGGACTGCTTTGTCGCGCTCGCGTTTTGAAGACGACGCCTTCACCGGTGGGGAAAACCTGAAACAGGGCGTGCACACCCCGTTCGGCACTGTAAGCGTGCAAAAACACACCGAATTCGAGCTGCGCTTCACTGACCCCGCGACCGGCGAACTGCACCCCGGTGTGCGCGAAACCATCCGCCACGGCAGTAATATGTTCGTGCTCTACCCCGGCTACCCGGACTACCGCCGCGTACCCGTCATCGGCGCGGGGCTGACCCTGCGTCTACCCGGCTCTCCGGATACCTGGGGAATGATGTGTGAGGGCGATCTGGAAGAAGTCTATCGCCAGCGCAGCCTCAGCTACTCACTGGCCAGCCAGTTGCTCGCCGGCCTGCTCGCTCTGGGTGGTTTGCAGTGGGTGCTGCAGCAGCAAGCCATCGAGCATGCCGCCCCCTTGACCTTCGCCTGTGCCAGCCTGTTGCTGGCCGGTTTCTGGGCATTCAGCCTGCGCAAGCGCGCGCGCACCCTGCAATCGTTGTCGGACTTCTTTCTCGATACCGCAGAATGCGGCGCGCCCCTGAGCAACCGCCTGGCCCTGGAGCGTTTCAACAGCGACGAGGCTGGCACCCTGGCCGGCTGGGTCAACAGCTTCGTCGACAAGATGGACCACACGATGCAAGGCATCGTCACCGCCGGCAGCGCCCTGCAAGGTACGTCGTCGGGACTCACGCAGACCTCCATCGACGCCAGCCAGTGCGCGGGCCAGGGCCAGGCGGCAGCGGTCGCGACCGCCCGCGCCATGCTCGACGTCAATCACAGCATAGGTGCGGCGACCAGCCATATCCTCGACAGTGAAAGCGCCTCTCGCCAGGCCCTGGCCATGACCCAGGAAGGCAGCGCAGCGGTACAGCAAAATGCCGATGACGTGAGTCAGCTGGCCGAGCAGATCGAACGCTCGAGCCTGGCCTTGCAGGCCCTGAGCCGGCAGACCGAAGAGATCCAGCATATTACCGAGGCCATCCACAGCATCGCCGACCAGACCAACCTGCTCGCACTCAATGCTGCCATCGAAGCCGCCCGTGCAGGCGACAGTGGCCGCGGCTTCGCTGTAGTCGCCGATGAAGTCCGCGGGTTGGCCAAACGCACAGCGCAAGCCACCAGCGAAATCGCCACGAGCCTGGGCAGCGTGCGCCAGCAAACCCTCGATACCCTGACCGGCATGCAACGCTGCCAAGAAGCGGCGCTGCGCAGCGTCACCCGCTCGGACCAGGCGACAACGGCGCTGGAACGCATCCAGCAGGAAGTCAGCGGCATGCAGGACCGCCTCGGCCAGATCAGCCAGGTCATGCGCTCCCAGCTACAACAGGTGGAGGCGGTCAACGCTCAGGCCCAGGCCATTACCGGCGCCACCGAGCGCAGTAGCCAGAGCGCCGACGAAACCTTGCAGGCGGCCCAGTCACTTGCCCAGTTGGTACTCGACCTGCACAAGACCGCCAGCCGCCTGAGCCGTCAGGACAGCACCGGGGGCACCAGCCCGTCTGGTAACCCCAGCAGAACCCTTGTGCTGCCAGCCAATGCGCACTAAGGTGCGCGCCATTCGATCGTCCCTCAGGGTTCGCCATACACTGGCGTTAAACGGGAAGCCGGTGGGCGCTTAACGAGCTACCCCGGCACTGCCCCCGCAACGGTAATCGACCGCAGCGTGCTGCACCACGCTCCACAGGCCACTGGATCAATCCGGGAAGGCGGAGCGAGGCAGGTCGAGAGTCCGGAGACCGGCCCTGAGTGGATCTGACAGGTGTTGCGGAGGGCATCACCGTCAAGCTCGGTGCCTGCGCGCCCGTTCTTGCACCCTGCCCTCCTCAAAAGCCTTTCGACCTTTTGAGGATTCTCTACGTGAAATTGCCCCGTATTGCCTTGGCCGTAGCGTTACTGCCAAGCGTCAGTTCTGCCACCAGCGATACCAGCAGCTATGAACTTCCACCGCTGGTCGTCACGCGCGCAACCGCACTGCAGAAACCGGCCCCGGCGAGCGTCAAAGTCATTGACCGCAAAGAAATTGAAGCGAGCGCCTCCACTTCACTGGTAGATGTATTACGCGGACAAGCTGGCGTGCAAGTACGTGACACCATCGGTGATGGCAGTCGCGCCAATATCAGCCTGCGCGGCTTTGGCGAGAACTCAGTCAATAACACCTTGGTGCTCGTAGACGGCCGTCGACTTAACCAGCCAGCCCAGTCAGGCCCTGACTTTAACAGCGTCCCGCTGGCCAATATCGAGCGCATCGAGATCATTCGAGGCGCCGGCACCGTGCTTTATGGCGACCAGGCCGTTGGCGGAGTGATAAATATCATCACCCGCACCCCATCAAGCAACGAAGCCTATATCGAAAGCAGCATCGGCAGTCACGATCTCGAAGCCTACCGCGGTCATATCAGCCAGCAATTGGGGGCCGGCTTTGCGGTGTACGCCAGCGGTGAAACCCGTAACACCGACAACTACCGCGACCGAAACAACGCCAACTACAGTAATACCTTCGCCCGTCTGCGCTATGACTATGAGAGCGGCCACACTCTGTATGAATACCAGACAGTCGATGATGAGTTGTTGTACCCAGGAAGCTTGAGCCTAGCCGAACAAAGAGCCGACAGAAAAGCCAGCTTTGATGCAAATGGCAATGGTTTTAATAACAGCAAGACACAGGTGCACCGCTTTGCGCTTGAACAACAGCTGAACAACATCTGGTCCACCAACTTCGATTACAGCTACAGCGATCAAGACGGTATCGGGGCGTTTAACTTTGGCTCATTTGTTTCGCCCTTCACCCAAGGCACCCGCATAGAAACCTTTAGCCCGCGCATCACGGCTCGCTTCGACAACAGCCTTGGTCATGTAGAGTGGCTATTTGGTCATGACCATATCAGCAGCGATTACGAGTACCAAAGCTCGGCGCTTAATAACCTAGCGACACAAACACAACGCGACTGGTACACCCAGTTAAGTCAGAACCTCGGTCAAGACCTGACGTTAACCGCGGGCTACCGCAATAGCGAAGCGCAGGACACCATCAAATCCAAAAACCTGGAGCAGCGTGCACGGGAAAGCAGTAGCAGCCTCGGTTTAAGCTGGCAAGCAAACCAAAAGACGCGCTTGTTTATCAAACGTGAGGACGTATTGCGCTGGGCTAACGTTGACGAGAATGTGTTTGCCAACCCAAACATCACCTTCCTCAAACCCCAAACAGGTGAGTCGTGGGAAGGCGGCGTGGAATGGGATGACGCTATACAGCGTTATCAAGCCAGCATCTATCGCCTGCAACTGAAAGACGAACTGCTCTACGACCCAACAGCGGAAGGTCTTAACAGCGTGTTCGGTTTTGATGGCGCCAACATTAACCTAGACAAGACTCTGCGCAAAGGCGTGTTACTTGAAGCAGAACGCCAATTGACCCAGCGCTTGAGCCTGGGAGGCCAGTATACCTATACCGATTCCGAATACCTGGAAGGCAGTTTCAAAGGTAATGAAGTGTCAGGTGTCGCTCGCCATAGTGCTAGCATCCAGCTGGGGTATCAACTGCTGCCAGGTTTGAATACACAATTAGAAGCGGTATACACAGGCTCACAGTATCTCTCAGGTGACGACGCCCATACGCAAAACCGCGTAGACGGCTACACACTGCTTAACGCGGCAATCACCTATGACTACGAGCAGTTAACTAGCAAACTGCGCATCAATAACCTGACCGGCACACACTATGATGCGTACGCCAACCTTTTTAACCGCAGCTCTGCACCGGAAGAGCAGGTGCAGTTGAGCGTTGGCTACCGCTTTTAAGTCAGCACAGCATGTAACAAGGCCGCGCTTAAGCGCGGCCTTGTAGTTTTAACGATTTACTCGGCTTCGGCCAACTGTTCACATAACATCTTCACCGCACCTAACATCTGCCAGCTCGGCCGCTCCAGGCCCTTGTCCGGAAGCACCCATAGCTGCTCGCGGGCTGTCGCCGTCATCTGTGGCCAGCGCCGCCAGGCCTCCAGTTGTCGGGCGTCGGCCGCCAGCAGTACCTCGGGGTCGCGCTGCAACACCGCCTCCACACTGACTTGCGGTGCCGGCAGGCTGAGGTCAGCGAACAGGTTCTGCGCGCCACACACCTTGAGCGCATCACTGACGATCTGCTGTCCACCCAGGGTGTACAGCGGTGTATCCCAGACCTGATAGAACACCCGCAAAGGTCGCGCCCGGGCATAACGCGCGCGCAGTTGCTGCACCCGCGCGCGGAAGGCATCGCGCAGGCGCTCACCCTCGACTCGCCGCCCGACCCGCGCGCCAACCAGGGCGAACTGCTCGGCCAGGCTGTCGAGATCGCCCGGTTCCACCACCATCAGTTCCAGCCCCAGGCGCTGCAGTTGCTCGCGCTCGGTGGCACTGACGCTGCTGGGCCAGAGCAGTACCAGGTCCGGCTTGAGGGCTAACAGGGCTTCGATTTGCAACTGACCCCAACGCCCCAACGAGGGCAGGTGCGCCAGGGCAGGCGGCCGTTCGCCACCGTCGAGCACGCCGACCAGCAGGTCATCAGCCTGCAGGTCGAGCATGATTTCACTTAAGGAAGGCGCCAGGCTGACCACCCGCTCGGCCGCCGCCAATGGGACGACCAGGAACAGCAGCAGGCACCCCAGCAGTGTGCGCATCAGCCGAGTTGGCGAGGGATTCGGTACAGGCAGAGCAGGACGATGCTCGACAGCGCCAAGAGCACCAGCGGCACGGCTTCGAGCCCGGCGAACACCGCCACGGCGCCGATCCAGGCTGGCAGCCCGGCACCGAGAAAGGCCTTGCGCCGCTGCTCCGCCAGGGCCAGCCAGGCGGCCGGCTCCTCGGGGCTATCCAGGGCTTTTTCGGTGGCGATCAGGGCACGTTTGTAGGCGCTGAACAGCGGCAGGCTGACGAACATCGAGGCCACGCCGGCAATAAACAACGGCATGCTCAGCACGCCATGCTCAAACGCTGCGCCAAACAGCAGATTGAACAGGAACAGTGGTGCCAGGGTCAGCGCCAACTGACTCCACCAGGCCAGGGCCAGACGCCGACGTACCTGAGCGCGGGTCACAGGCTGCCCTCGGCCTCGCCCTGGTGCAGGCTGCCGAGCATGTGCCCGAGCTTGCCGGCCTTGGTCGCCAGGTACTTTTTGTTGTGTGGGTTATGCTCGATCTGCAGCGGCACGCGCGAAGCCACGGGGATACCCATGTCGGCCAGGGCCTTGACCTTGCGCGGGTTGTTGGTCATCAGCTTGAGCTGGGCGATGCCCAGGTGCTCGAGCATCGGCTGGCAGATCGCGTAATCACGCTGGTCGGCACCAAAGCCCAGGCGCTCGTTGGCCTCCACGGTGTCTGCGCCGCCATCTTGCAATTCGTAGGCGCGGATCTTGTTCAGCAGGCCGATGCCACGGCCTTCCTGACGCAGATAGAGCAACACGCCACGGCCTTCGGCGGCAATCGCGCGCAGGGCGGCCTCGAGCTGAAAACCGCAATCGCAGCGCAGGCTGAACAGCGCGTCGCCGGTCAGGCACTCGGAATGCAGACGCCCAAGGACAGGTGCGCCATCGGCGACATCGCCGAAAGTCAGGGCCACATGCTCCTTGCCCGTGGCCTCTTCAAGAAAGCCATGCATGGTGAACACGCCAAACGGCGTAGGCAGCAGGGACGCGGCGACGAACACAACGGACACCGGATGCTCCTAAGACAGGGAGGAAAATAAGAGCGGCATTGTAACAGCAGCCCCCGCTGCGGGGTCAGCCTGAATTACCGATGATAAGGATCGAGCCAGTGCTAGGGTCTGTTGCCGTTTCGGCGCAAGCCGCGAACAAAACGGCAACAGGCCCTAGAACTTCGACTCGAGCACCAGCACATCCTGCTCGACCCGCCAGCCAACGCGGCTGAGAAAGCTCATGCCGAGCAGCGCTTCGCCCGGCGCACCGCCTTCGAGGACCACGGCCTCGACGCCCAGCACCTCCAGGTCGCCCAGCTTGACGCTGCTAAGGTTGACCCGCCAGCCACGGACCACGCCACCGGCGGTGTTGACCTGCAGCGGCGTGCCCACACTGCGGTAATCGATGCCCAGGCGCCGGGCGTGGGTTTCATTGAGCGCCACCGAGGTTGCCCCGGTGTCGACCAGAAACTGCACCGGCTGGCCATTTGCAGAACCTGCCACCCAGTAATGCCCGCCCACGCCCTTGGCGACGCTCAGGCTGCGCTTGCCTGGCGCGGCGAAGCCTTCGCTGGGCTCGCGACTCAGGGGATACAGACGCTCGACACCATCCACGCGCAGTACTGCGCCTTTGCTGTCGGCGCTGACGACCTGCACACCGCCGGGGCCCGTCTGCCCCACCCGTACCAGCTTGCGCTGGCCATCGACGTTCAGCACGGCTGCGCCCGGAAACAACCCAACCACCAGTACCTGGCTGGCAGCCTGAGCCCAGCCAGCACCTGCTAGCAGGGTCATTAAGCACAGCCGTATCAATCCACGCATCGAATCACACCCCGATCAGTCAAAAGGATAAGGCTCTCCCCAACGGGCAAAAATAGGCCTTAACGCGCCCTGTGGCACCAAGTCATCCATGCGCGCATCGAAATACGCTGCCAGCGCCCGCCCTCGCGGTGTATCGGCAAAGCCAAGGTACAACGGCAAACGCTTGAGGGTGTAGACACGGTAGCGCGAGGCATCCGCTACCCGTGTGAGCAAGTCGTCGATTTCCGGACGCGCATCCACATAGAAATCCGCATGCCGGTAGTTAAGCATGCCGAGAATACCGCCACGCCGCTGAACTTCGCGGAACGCCGTGATACCGGGGAGGTAGTGCTGGTATTGGTAGCCGCGCATCCACACCAGGCGGAAATCGCCCAGCGAGTCCAGCGTGGGTGCCGGTTGTTCGGTCAACCCCAGCGCACTGATCTGGTCATAGTCGTAGGGCCAGCGCGGATAAAACACGCCGCCGCTGATCTCGTCACGATAGGCACCAACCCAGGCATCGGCGGCACCACGCTGCACCAGACCAATCGCGCGGGTGTAGGGCACGCTTTGCATGCGCAGGCGAACCTCGGGCTCGAATACCTTGCGCAACAGATCCCAGGCCAGCCCGCGACCGTCTTCCTCGCTGTAGTCCTCCCACACCTCGCTGGCCAGGCGAATGTCCGCTGGGCGTTCGCCTGCGTGCACGCTTGCCATAAGCGCTAGCAACACCAGTAAGCACCCACACCATGCTCGCACAAGCACCTCTAATGAAGGCTTTAGAAACCCAGGCCAGCGCCCAGGCCGTTGGCCCAGGCCCAGATCACGCCCTGCATCGCCAGCCAGGCGAAAACACCTGCCAGCACATCATCGAGCATGATGCCTACGCCGCCATGCACGTGCCGGTCGATCCAGCGTATCGGCCAGGGTTTGACGATGTCGAACAGGCGGAACATAAGAAAGCCCAGCAGCAACCAGCCCCAACCTTCGGGTACCAGCCACAGGGTGATCCACATACCGACCATTTCGTCCCAGACGATGCCTTCATGGTCGTGCACGCGCAGGTCTTCGGCGACCTTGCCGCACAGCCAGAAGCCGAACAGCATGGTTACCCCGAGCATCAGCCAGTAGCCCCAGTCGGGCAGCATCTGCCACAACGGCACGAACGGCAGCGCGACCAGCGAACCCCAGGTACCGGGCGCCTTGGGCAGGGTGCCGGAGCCGAAGCCAAAAGCGATGAAATGCCAGGGATTGCACCACACCGAAGGGGGCACAAACTCGGCCGGGACTTGCTTGGGGTGATCAGTCACGGGAAGGTCCAAAGTGTTGGTAGCCGCCATGAGACAGCACGAAGGGGGCACCATTGCAGTCGATTACCTGAACGCCACTGCCCGCGACCGCCTGGCCGACCACCTGGATCGGCCAACCGGCCTGTTGCAGTGGCGCCAGCTCGGCAGGTGGCAAGGTGAAAGCCAGCAGATAATCGTCGCCACCGGCCAAGGCACAGGTCAGTGCCTTAGCACCAGCCTGCTCGCGCAGGGCCACGGACAACGGTAGATGTTCGAGTTCGATACGCAGGCCCACAGCACTGGCCTGGGCAATATGCCCGCAGTCGGCGAGCAGGCCATCGGAAATATCCAGCGCCGCCGTGGCCCGGCCGCGCAGAGCCTGACCCAGGTCGAGCTGCGGCATTGGCGACCAATAACGCGCCAGCAGCGCCTCGGCATGCACCCCATCGGCCGCCACCTGCCCCAGCACCAGCGGCAACGCCGCCGCCGCCTCGCCGAGCGCTCCGCCAACACACAGCAGGTCGCCGACCTGAGCACCGGCGCGGGTCAGCGCCTGGCCACGGGGCAGGCGGCCAAATACCGTCAGGGTCAGGCTCAGGGGGCCACGGGTGGTATCGCCGCCGATCAGGCGCAAGCCGCAACGCGCCGCCATACAGTCCAGGCCACGGGCAAACGCCTCCAGCCAGTCGGCATCGGCCGCCGGCAAGGTGATCGCAAGGGTAAAACCGAGGGGCGCCGCGCCCATGGCGGCCAGATCGCTGGCCGACACGCCCAGCGCACGCTGACCGAGCAGGAAAGGATCGGCCTGCTCGGGAAAATGCACGCCCACCACCAGGGTATCGGTGGACACGGCCAGTTGCTCGTCGCCGGCGAGTTCGAGCAGCGCACAATCATCGCCAATGCCCAGCGCCACACCCGCCGCCCCCTGCGCACAGGACGCGGCGGCGAAGTAGCGGCGAATCAGCTCGAACTCACCCAACGGCATCAGCGCTTGAACGCGCGAACTTCTTCGGCCCGCAGTTGCGGTGCCAGCTTGTCCAGTACGCCGTTGACGAACTTGTGCCCGTCGGTGGCGCCGAAGACCTTGGCCAGCTCGATACCTTCGTTGATCACCACGCGGTACGGCACGTCGATGCGCTGCTTCAGCTCGAAGGTCGACAGGCGCAGGATTGACAGCTCGACCGGGTCGATCTCGGCCAGCGGACGGTCGAGCAGTGGCTCGAAGGCGCCGTCGATGTCGCTTTTGTTGCGCGCCACGCCGTAGAGAATCTCGTGGAAGTAGGCGCCGTCGACCTTGTCGAAGTCATTGTCGACGCGGAACTGCGCTTCCAGCTCGTTCAGGCTCTGCCCGGCCATGTGCCAGGAGTACAGCGCCTGCATGGCCAGGGTGCGCGCCTCGCGACGCGCCAGGGTCTTGGCGCTGGGGCCTTTCTTGGCAGGTTGCGGCTGCTTGCCGTCGGCTTGGCTCACTTGGCCTCCAACTGCGCCAGCAGGCTGACCATTTCCAGAGCCGACAGCGCAGCTTCGGCGCCTTTGTTGCCGGCTTTGGTGCCGGAACGCTCAATGGCCTGCTCGATCGAGTCGACGGTCAACACGCCGAATGCAACCGGTACGCCGAACTCCATGGAAACCTGGGCCAGGCCCTTGGTGCACTCACCGGCAACGTACTCGAAATGCGGAGTGCCGCCACGGATCACCGCGCCCAGGGCGATGATCGCGTCGAAGTCGCCACGCTGCGCGACCTTTTGCGCCACCAGCGGAATCTCGAAGGCACCCGGCGCGCGGATGATGGTGATGTCGTTCTCGCTCACACCGTGGCGTACCAGGGCATCGACGGCGCCGCTGACCAGGCTTTCGACGACGAAGCTGTTAAAGCGGCCGACCACCAGGGCAAAGCGGCCTTTGGGGGCGATGAAGGTACCTTCGATGGTCTTCAGGGTCATTTCGAGTTCTCGCAGTGTGTAAAGAGCCAGGGCGCTGGGCACCCCGAAATAAGCATTCTGTCTGTCGCCAGGCCCGCCCTTGATGGGTCAGGCCTGTGCCGACCGTGGTCGGCTGTCAATCAGCGGGCAAGTATTCTACAACTTCCAGGTCGAAGCCGGATATCGCGTTGAACTTCATCGGCGAACTCATCAGGCGCATCTTGCGCACACCGAGGTCGCGCAGAATCTGCGAACCGGCACCCACGGTGCTGTAAGTCGCCGGATTGGACGGCTGCTGACGACCGAGCAGGGCCAGCAGCTCCGGGCCGGTGAGCGGGTTGCCGAGCAGCAGCACCACGCCGCTGCCGGCTTTCGCCACCTCGGCCATGGCCGCGCGCATGCTCCAGCGCCCCGGCTGGTTGACCAGAAACAGGTCACGCAGCGGGTCCATATTGTGCACCCGTACCAGGGTCGGTTCTTCGGCACAGACCGTGCCCAGGGTCAGGGCCATGTGCGCGGTGTTTTCCACCGCATCGCGGTAGGTGACCAGGTTGAACTGGCCCAGCTCGGTGTCCAGGGGCTGCTCGCTGACACGCTCGACCGTTCGCTCGTGGATCAGCCGGTAGTGGATCAGGTCGGCGATGGTGCCGATCTTCAGGCCATGCAGCTCGGCAAAGGCTTCCAGCTCCGGGCGACGGGCCATGGTGCCGTCGTCGTTCATGATCTCGCAGATCACCCCACTCGGCTCAAACCCACCCATGCGCGCCAGGTCGCAGGCTGCCTCGGTGTGGCCGGCACGGGCCAGCACGCCACCGGCCTGGGCCATCAACGGGAAGATATGCCCAGGGCTGACGATATCGTCGGCCACGGCACCTTTGGCCACGGCGGCCTGCACGGTGCGCGCACGGTCAGCGGCGGAAATACCGGTGGTGACGCCTTCGGCGGCCTCGATGGACACGGTGAACTTGGTACCAAAACCGGAGCCGTTACGCGGTGCCATCAGCGGCAGCTTGAGCAGTTCGCAGCGCTCGCGGGTCATCGGCATGCAGATCAGGCCACGGGCGAAGCGCGCCATGAAATTGATGTGCTCGGCGGTCACGCATTCCGAGGCGATGATGATGTCGCCTTCGTTCTCGCGGTCTTCGTCATCCATCAGGATGACCATCTTGCCAGCGCGGATGTCTTCGATCAGTTCTTCAGCGGTGTTGAGTGCCATCGGGCAGTGTCCTTAATTCTTCAGGTAGCCGTGTTCGGCGAGAAAACCTTCGGTCAGGCTGGAAGCCTTGGGTTCTGCGGCCTTGTCACCGAGCAGCAGGCGCTCCAGGTAACGCGCCAGCAGGTCGACCTCAAGGTTGACCTTATGCCCGGGGCGGTAGTCGAGCATGATGGTTTCGGCCAGGGTATGCGGCACGATGGTCAGCTCGAATTCCGCACCATTCACCGCGTTGACCGTCAGGCTGGTGCCGTCGACGGTGATCGAGCCTTTGTGCGCGATGTACTTGGCCAGCTCCTTCGGCGCACGCACGGTGAACTGCCAGGCGCGGGCGTTTTCCGCCAGGGCGACGATCTCGCCGACACCGTCGACATGGCCGCTGACCAGGTGGCCGCCAAGGCGGCTGGTCGGCGTCAGGGCCTTTTCCAGGTTGACCTTGCTGCCCGTCTTGAGGTCGACGAAGGCGGTGCGCGCCAGGGTCTCGCGGCTGACATCGGCCCAGAAGCCATCGCCCGGCAGCTCGACTGCGGTCAGGCACACGCCATTCACGGCGATGCTGTCGCCGAGCTTGACGTCGCCCAGGTCGAGCTTGCCGGTGGCGACATAGAGGCGCCAATCGCCGCCTTTGGGGGTGATCGCGCGGATGCTGCCGATAGACTCGATTATGCCGGTGAACATGGCGCCTCCGCGGACAAAGCCCGGCCGCCGGGCACGCGCAAGCGGCCTACGGCAGAAAGGGAATACTGATGGGACATCGTTCGAACTCCTGTTTAATGAAAAACAGGGCGTGTTGGATCGATAGGGATCATTCCGGCAGGCAAGCGCAGGCCGGGGTCTACAAATCCCGCTCTCTCTTTATCCGGACTGTAACCGTCGGCCCCGGGATCACACCGGGTCTGCTGACCTTGCCAGCGTGGCAAGCGCTCGCGGGCTAGACGCATTGCGCGTCATTACCGCCGGTGGGGAATTGCGCCCCGCCCTGAGAACGTTGTGGCCACCGCAGTGGCCGGTAAGCGTTTTACCACATTTGCCCGCTGGCTGTACCGCACGGCAGACGCTGACCCAGCAGTCAGCTCGGCGACGGCACGGCGATGATGCGCCAGTCGTCACCCACCGCGCGCATGTCGACGATGGTCAACTCAGGCGCTTCAGCCATGCGCGCCAGCGGCAGGTCGAGCAGCGGTCGCGCACTGGAGCCGAGAAACTTCGGCGCCATAAACAACTGGTACTCATCGACCAGCCGCTGCCGCGCAAAAGCCCCGGCCAAACGCGGCCCGGCCTCCACCAGCACTTCATTGGCACCACGCCGCGCCAGCTCCAGCAGCAGCTTGCGCAGGTCAACATGCCCATTGCTGCTGGCCACGGCCAATAGTTCGTGTCCATCGTCGGCATAGCGATCACGCGAGGCGGCCGCCGCACAGGTCGCCACCAGGGCCGGGCCGGCCTGGAAGAACGCCGCGCTCAGCGGCACGCGCAGACGGCCATCGACCAGCACGCGCTGGGGCGGCCGGCTGGCGGCGAGAAAACTCAATTCGGGGTTCAGACCCAACTCATCGGGGCGCACGGTCAAGCGGGCATTATCAGCCATCACGGTGTCCGCACCGCTGAGCACTACGCTGGAGCGCGCACGCAAACGCTGCACGGCGGCGCGGGCGGCAGGGCCGGTAATCCACTGGCTTTCGCCGCTGGCCATGGCGGTGCGCCCGTCCAGGCTCATCGCCAACTTGACCCGCACAAACGGCAGGCCCTGCTCCATACGCTTGATAAAACCAGGGTTGAGTGCCCGCGCTTCGGCTTCGAGCACCCCGCTCTGCACCGCAATGCCGGCGTGCATCAGGCGCAGCAGGCCGTTACCGGCCACCTCGGGATTGGGGTCCTGCATGGCCGCGACCACCCGGGTGATGCCGGCGGCGACCAGTGCATCGGCGCAGGGCGGCGTGCGGCCATGGTGGCTGCAGGGTTCCAGGGTGACGTAGGCGGTGGCGCCACGGGCCTTGTCGCCGGCATGGCGCAGGGCATGCACCTCGGCGTGGGGCTCGCCGGCGCGCACATGCCAGCCTTCACCGACAATCTCCCCGTCGCGCACGATGACGCAGCCGACGCGGGGGTTGGGGTGGGTGGAGTACAGCCCCTTGCGCGCCAATTCCAGGGCGCGCGCCATAAAGGCGTGGTCGTTACCGCCCATCAGGATTGCGCAGGTTCGCGGGACAACCGGTCGATTTCCTCGCGGAACTCGTTAAGGTCCTGGAAGCGCCTGTAGACCGAGGCGAAGCGAATATAGGCCACCTCATCAAGCTTCTGCAGCTCGGTCATCACCAGCTCACCGAGCACCAGCGACTTGATCTCGCGCTCACCGGTAGCACGCAGCTTGTGCTTGATGTGGGCGATGGCCGCTTCCAGGCGCTCGATGCTCACCGGGCGTTTTTCCAGGGCCCGCTGCATGCCGGCGCGCAGCTTGTCCTCATCGAACGGCTGGCGGCTGCCGTCCTGCTTGATCAAGCGGGGCATCACCAGCTCAGCGGTCTCGAAGGTGGTGAAGCGTTCACCACAGGCCAGGCACTCGCGCCGACGGCGCACCTGCTCGCCCTCGGCGACCAGCCGGGAGTCGATCACCTTGGTATCATTGGCAGCGCAGAAAGGACAGTGCATAGGAAAGCGAGGCCAGAAAGTTCGAGGCGCCATGTTAGGGTCTGTTCCCGTTTCGTCGCAAGCCGCGAACGAAACGGCAACAGACCCTAGGAGCCTGCCGGACTTAACACTGTTCTACTGCGGGAAAGCCGAATTTGGCCATTTTTGCTGCTTTCCCTCGTTAAATATCTCGCTATTCGCCTCGGTAAAGCAGCAAAACTGTCGCAAACCGATCTTTCCCTCGCTACGAACGGTCAAGCCCGACAGGCTCCTAGCGCATCCCACCGGCAAGACAAGCCAGCGCCTTTGCGGTATACAGGCGCGCGCACCCATTGAGAACACGGCCTGCCCATGCTCATCGACCTGAACACCTTTCGCCCCGCCCTGCGCGCCCTTGCCTTGATCGGTTTTGGCGCCACGCTGCTGGCCTGCTCCAGCGAGCCGTCGCAGCCGCAGCCCCCTACCGCGCCAACCGCACCTCCCGCGGCCCCGGCGCCAGCCGAGGTGGAAACCGACTACCGCCACGCCCTTAGCGGCCAATTGCTGGATGTGCCGGCCAATGCGGTGGTCGAACTGGCGCTGCTGCAGGTTGACGAACGCGGTCGCCCCCAGGGCCTGCTGGGTAATATCCAGGTGCGCAGCAACGGCGCCGCCCTGCCCTTTCGCCTGCCGTTCAACCCGCAGGCAGTGAAGGCCGAGCGGCGCGTCGAGCTGCACGGCCGTGCCCATCTCGATGGCCGTTTGATTCTGCGTCTGACGCCGCAAACCATCACTGGTACCGACAGCCAGGACCTCGGCGCCCTGCGCCTGGTCAGCGCCCCATGACGCCACCCGGCGCCCTGCAAACGGCGCTGGGCAAGCTGCTTGGCGATGCCCGTTTGAGCGCCACGGCGCTGCCGGGCACCGATCTGCAGCTGTGGCTGATCGATGCGGCGAATATGGACCGCGCGTTCAACCCCGAAGAAACCCGACGCATCCTCGAGGAGCCGCCCTACTGGTGCTTCTGCTGGGCCAGTGGCCTGGTGTTGGCGCGCTGGCTGGCGGCCCATCCCGAGTGGGTGCGCAGCAAGCGTGTGCTGGATTTTGGCGCCGGTTCAGGGGTGGCCGCCATCGCCGCGGCCAAGGCAGGGGCGCTGGGAGTGGTGGCCTGTGACCTCGACCCGCTGGCCCTCGACGCCTGCCGGGCGAATGCCGAACTGAATGGGGTGAGTCTGAGTTATTCGGCAGACTTTTTCGCCGAAGCCGACCGCTTCGATCTAATCCTGGTGGCCGATGTGCTCTACGACCGCGCCAATCTGCCACTGCTCGACCAGTTCCTCAGCCGCGGCCGCGAAGCCCTGGTGGCCGACTCACGGGTACGTGATTTCCGCCACCCGCTGTATCGCCAGTTGGCCATGCACGAGGCCAGTACCTGGCCGGATCTGGCCGAGCCTGCCGAATTTCGCCATGTGAGCCTGTACCATGCGAGGCGCGGCTGACGGCGACCTTGTTTTCGCCGCCGAGCACCCGCACTTATAGTGATAGGGTCTGTTGCCATTTCGTCGCGAGCCGCGAGCCGCGAGCGCAACCGGAACAGCCCCCAAGACTTTTCGCCCAACGAGACCGACCATGAGCGACTCCCCCTATATCTTCAACGTCAGCGGCGCCGCTCAGTTCGAGCAGCTGGTGATCGAGAACTCCTTCCACAAGCCGGTGCTGGTGGATTTCTGGGCCGAATGGTGTGCGCCGTGCAAGGCGCTGATGCCGATCCTGGCGCAGATCACCGAGGGCTATCAAGGCGAGCTGCTGCTGGCCAAGGTCGACTGCGACGTGGAGCAGGACATAGTCGCGCGCTTCGGTATTCGCAGTCTGCCGACCGTGGTGCTGTTCAAGGATGGCCAGCCGGTCGACGGCTTCTCCGGCGCGCAGCCCGAGTCAGCGATCCGCGCCCTGCTGCAACCCCATGTCGCCGAGCCGCCGGCACCGCAAGCCGACCTGCTGGAAGCGGCCAAAGCGCTGTACGCCGAGGGCCGCAGTGGCGATGCCGAACAGCTGCTGACCCAGTTGCTCGGCGAGAACAGTGACAACCCATCGGCGCTGATCCTCTACGCCCGCTGCCTGGCCGAACGCGGCGAGCTGGACGAAGCCGAACGGGTGCTGGGCGCAGTGAGCGGCGACGAACACAAGCAGGCCCTGGCCGGTGCGCGGGCGCAACTGACCTTCCTGCGCCAGGCCGCCGACCTGCCGGAAGTCGCCAGCCTGAAAACGCGCCTGGCGCAGCAGCCAGAAGATGATGAAGCGACCTACCAACTGGCCGTGCAGCAACTCGCCCGCCAACAGTACGACGCCGCCTTGGACGGCCTGCTGCGCCTGTTCGTGCGCAACCGCAGCTACGCCGACGGCCTGCCGCACAAAACCCTGCTGCAGGTCTTCGAGCTGCTGGGCAATGACCACCCGCTGGTGACCCAGTATCGTCGGCGACTGTACCAGGCGATTTATTAAGCGGGGGCTGCGCTAAAACGCAGACCTGTTGCGCCCCTGTAGGAGCGAATTTATTCGCGATGGCGTCGCGAAAGCATCGCGAATAAAGGCTGGGCGCCCCCTTCGCTCCTACAACAAGCCCGCCAACCGAGTCATTGATATTCCATTACACTGTAATCAATAAAAAACGCCGCGACCCCATGAAGGAATCGCGGCGTTTTTCGTTCAGCGGCAGAGGCGACTCAGGGCGTGCCCATACCCGCGGCCTGCATAAACTGGCGCAGCAGCCAGGACACCAGCCCCAGCGCCAACACACTGCCGGTCCAGATCAGCACCAGCCAACCCAAGCGCTGCCAAAACGGTTTTTTCTCGGTGTGCTCGTCCATTACGAAGCCCTCAATGGTAGCCGTCTTCTTCCGTCACCTTGCCGCGGAACACGTAGTAGCTCCAGGCGGTGTACATCAGGATGAAGGGGATGATCAGCAGCGCACCAACCAGCATAAAGCCCTGGCTCTGCGGTGGCGCCGAGGCCTCCCAGATGGTCACTGACGGCGGGATGATGTACGGCCACAGGCTGATGCCCAAACCGCTGTAGCCGAGGAAGATCAGCACCAGGGTGAGGATAAACGGGCTGATATTGGCGTTGCGTGCGATGGCGCGCAGCAACGCCCAGGTCGCCAGCAACACCAGCACCGGCACCGGCATAAACAGCAGCAGGTTGGGCATGCTGAACCAGCGCTCGGCAATCGGGCTGTGGGCCAGCGGCGTCCACAGGCTTACCAGCGCGGTAACGCCGAGCACCACGAACACCAGCGGTCGGGCCAGGTCGTGCATCTGCTGTTGCAGGCGGCCTTCGGTTTTCATGATCAGCCAGGTACAGCCGAGCAGCGCATAGGCGGCGATCAACGCCACGCCGCAGAACAGCGAGAACGGGGTAAACCAGTCGAAGGCGCCGCCGACAAACTTGCGCTCGACCACCTGAAAGCCATCGATAAAGGCACCCAGCGCCACCCCCTGGAAGAAGGTCGCAGTCAGCGAGCCGCCGATAAACGCCTTGTCCCACAGGTGGCGCTTCTCGGCCTTGGCCTTGAAGCGGAACTCGAAGGCCACGCCACGGAAGATCAGCCCCAGCAGCATGAAGATCAGCGGCAGATAAAGCGCGCTAAGCACCACCGAGTAGGCCAGGGGGAAGGCGCCAAACAGACCGGCACCGCCGAGTACCAGCCAGGTTTCGTTACCGTCCCAGACCGGCGCCACGGTGTTCATCATCACATCGCGCTCGCGCTCGCTTTTGACGAACGGGAAGAGGATGCCAATGCCCAGGTCGAAGCCATCCATTACCACGTACATCATGATGCTGAAGATAATGATGACGGCCCAGATAAACGGCAGATCAATGCCCATATTCAATTCCTCTCGCCCAGGTCGTCGCTTTGACCTTCTTCGAAGCTTTCATCGGCCGCCGACAGCGGCCGCGCCGGGGTACGCTTCTGGCCGGGGCCACCGGCGCCTTCTTCCTTGCCTTCGTTGATCACCGGGCCTTTGCGCACCAGACGCATCACGTAGCTGATACCGGCGCCAAACAGGGCGAAGTAGACCACCACGAACAACGCCAGGGTCAGGCTCATCTGCGCAAAGCTGTGCCCGGACGAGGCATCGGCGGTGCGCATCAGGCCGTGGACGATCCACGGCTGGCGACCGATTTCCGTGGTGTACCAGCCGGCGAGAATCGCGATCACCCCCGACGGGCCCATCCACAGTGCCATATAGAGGAACGCGCGGTTCTCGTAGAGGCGCCCGCGCATGCGCAGCCACAGGCTCCACAGGCCGGTCAGAATCATCAGCATGCCCAGCGCCACCATCACCCGGAAGGTCCAGAAGACGATGGTCGAGTTGGGCCGGTCTTCCTTGGCGAACTCTTTGAGCGCCGGCACTTGCTTGTCCAGGCTGTGGGTCAGGATCAGGCTGCCCAGGGCCGGAATTTCGATCTTGAAGCGGGTCTCTTCGCGCTCCATGTCCGGCCAGCCGAAGAGGATCAGCGGGGTCGGCTCGTCGCCGACGTTTTCCCAGTGACCTTCGATCGCGGCGATTTTCGCCGGCTGGTACTTGAGCGTATTGAGGCCGTGGAAGTCGCCGATCACCGCTTGCACTGGCGCTACCAACAGAGCCATCCACATGGCCATCGACAGCATCTTGCGGATCGCCGGGTTGTCGCGCCCGCGCAGCAGGTGCCAGGCCGCCGAGGCGCCGACGAAGAATGCCGTGGCGAGGAACGCCGCCGTGGCCATGTGCGCCAGGCGATACGGGAACGAGGGGTTGAACACCACCGCAAACCAGTCGGTGGGGATCACTCGCCCATCGATGATCTCGAAGCCCTGAGGCGTGTGCATCCAGCTGTTGGAGGCGAGAATCCAGAACGTCGAGATCAGCGTGCCGACGGCCACCATCACCGTGGAGAAGAAGTGCAGGCCAGGCCCTACGCGGTTCCAGCCGAACAGCATGACGCCGAGAAAGCCCGCTTCGAGGAAGAAGGCGGTGAGCACTTCATAGGTCAGCAGCGGCCCGGTGACCGCGCCGGCAAAATCGGAGAACGCGCTCCAGTTGGTGCCGAACTGGTAGGCCATGACCAGGCCAGAGACCACGCCCATGCCGAAGTTCACCGCGAAGATTTTCGCCCAGAAGTGGTAGAGGTCGCGGTACACCTCTTCGCGGGTTTTCAGCCACAGGCCTTCGAGCACAGCCAGGTAGCTGGCCAGACCGATGGTGATGGCAGGGAAAACGATGTGAAACGAGATGGTGAAGGCGAACTGGATTCGTGCCAGGTCTAACGCCTCTAAGCCGAACATAGAGCATCCTCGTTCAGGTTAATTCGGAGCACAGCCATGTGCACGCTCCGGGAATTGGAGCGCAATCGGATTCAATTGTTCTTGTTTTTTACAATCGACAGGGGACACCAAGGGGTGCCCCACAGCATGAACAGTCACTGCGCTGACTGATCTGGATCAATCATAAGCAAATGATACGGCGCACAGACCGCACCAACGCTGTGGTCATTTGTCGCGCGAATGCCAGCACGCCCTGCTTCCGTACCGAGGAAAATGATAGGCTGCTACCTACTTGCCCCTACCTTGCGCCCTCACGCTAAGCGATCGCCATGTCCGTCCACGGTACTTTGCTGCTGCGCCACCATCGCCCCTTTATCGCCTTCTGGCTGGCGCGGGTGTTCACCGCCAGCGGCTTCCAGATGCTTACCGTGGCCATCGGCTGGCAGATGTATTCACTGACCGGCAGCGTGCTCGACCTTGGCCTGGTCGGCCTGATCGAGTTCCTGCCGAAGATCCTGTTTATCCTGATCACCGGCCATGTGGCCGATCGCTTTGACCGGCGCAAGGTCGCGGCCCTGTGCCAGAGCGCTCAGGGCCTGGTCGCGCTGGGGTTGCTGATCGGCACCACGGTCGACGGCATCAGCCGCGAGACGATCTTCCTGATCGCCTTTTTACTCGGCACCGCCCGCGCCTTCGAGATGCCGACCACCCAGGCGCTGCTGCCGAATATCGTGCCGCCGGGCCTGTTCCCGGCTGCCGTAGCGGCCTCCGCTTCGGCGATGCAGAGCGCCACCATAGTCGCGCCCGCCCTCGGCGGCCTGCTCTACGCCCTCGGCGCCGGCTGGGTCTATGGCCCGGCCACGCTGCTGTACGTGATTGCTCTGAGCCTGATGCTGAGCCTGCCGGCGCAGCAGAAACCGCTGAAACAGAAGATATCCGTCGAGTCGCTGCTGGCCGGTTTTCGCTTTATACGCAGCCGCGCGGATGTGTTTGGCGCGGTGTCGATGGACATGGTCGCCGTACTGCTCGGCGGCGCCACGGCGCTGCTGCCAGTGTTCGCCAAGGACATCCTGCTCACCGGCCCCTGGGGCCTGGGCTTGCTGCGTTCGGCACCGGCGGTGGGCGCCTTGCTGATGTCGATCTACCTGGCACGTCATCCCATCGAGCGGCGAGTCGGCCCGGTGATGTTCAGCTCGGTGGCGATCTTCGGCGTGGCGACCATCGGCTTCGGCCTGTCCACTTCACTGTGGTTCAGCCTGGTGACCCTGGTGCTGCTGGGCGCGGCAGACATGATCAGCATGGTCATCCGCGGCGCCTTCGTGCAGCTGCAGACGCCGGACGAAATGCGCGGCCGGGTCGGCGCGGTAAACGGCTTGTTCATCGGCGCCTCCAACCAGCTCGGCGACTTCCGTGCCGGGCTCACCGCCAGTTGGTTCGGCACCGTGCCAGCGGTGCTGATCGGCGGCGTTGGCGCCATCGTCGTCACCGGCCTGTGGATCAAGCTGTTCCCAACCCTGGCGCGCCGTGACCATATGCACGAACCGACCACAGAGCACGCAGCCAAGGTGTTATAGCAAAAGTGGCCAAATCCGGATTTTGTGCAGTAGAACAGTGTTAAGTCCGACAGGCTGCTAGGCTAAGGCTTCTTGTAGACTTTTCATTGCGTTTTCATAGCCTTGCTGCAATGCATCGCCAGAATCCAGGCCCTCGTGCAATACCTCCAACGGACGACTAGCCGTTGCCTCATGCTCCTGCCGTTTCGACTCAATCAGCAGCCGTGACAGAACGAACGCTAGCGTCAGAATCAGCAGCCATAGCAGAATCTGCTTGCCCAGCGGCGCCACCCTGCGCCAGATAACAATCAACCAGGCTGCCGGCAAACCGTCTCGCGTGGCGACATTGACGAATTGCACACACAAGGCAAATGTCAGCAACGCGAATACTGGGGCGTAGAGCAGATCCCCCGCCCAGCTGAATGTCAGCCCAGCCAATACCGCACTGGGCACGATGTGGCGCAACACGAGGATACCCGTGCCTCGACGTGCCCAACTCGCCGGTAATAACCACTGACTGAGCGTCACGTCGAACAGTGTCTGCCATCGGGCAAACCGGTTCCAGCCCTTCGCGAAGAACCTGAGCATGACCACCAGGGTGGTCGCGAGGACCGACACAATGCACAGCGTCATGGCCAGATCGGCGAAGCCTTCGACGCCTTTATCCTTTTTCAGCACGATCAACAGCAACAGTACCAGGCTGATACCAGCCCACAGCAGCGGGTAGAGTTGGCGCCAACCACGGCCAGGACGCCATGCACGCCACTGCTGCAGATAGGACACGCCCAGTAGCTCGAGCAGCCCACTGCTGCCCTGCAGCTCCAGACGCCTGGCCAGTGACTCACAGGCCTGCCAGTCCGCCTCCTCGAAAGCATCGGTCAGTTTCCGGCGCTCGGCGTCGCTCAATGGTTTGAATAACAGCCATGCAGCGCGGGCCTGAGCGTATTCAGGCCGCGCCTCGTCCAGCAGACGGCGCAGCTCATCGCGCAGAGCCAGCCCATCGCAGCGCAAACACAAACGCTCCCAGCGCTGGCGGTCGCACGGTATCTGGCCTTGCCCTTCATCCCAGCCAAGGAGTTGGCATAGCCCATCGAAGAATATCAGCGACCAGCCATCGCCCTCTTCCAGCAACGCCAACAGCTCCTGCTGCGCGTGACTGCGCCGGTCGAAGGGTTGCAGCCATGCCTCAGCAAGCAACTGCTGAACGTCGTCGAGAACGGCGCGTTCCTGCCCCGCATTGAGCTGCTGCCGCCACGCGCACAGCGCTGAATCGAACACGCGCATGGCAAGGATATTCATGTGGACCAAAGGCAGGTAATCGGCCTGCCAGGGCGTTAGCCACTGCAAGCGAACCATGGCCCAGCGCAGGATCGCCAACCCGTCTTCGCCGGGCGCCTGGCAGCGCGTCAATAAATGCCGCTGCAAGGCTGGCTCAAGCCCCTGCTCACGGGCAGCGGCCAACGCCTCGTCAAGCGATGCCGACTGTTCGAGCAGACGCTCGGCGCGATCATCCTCAAGGGTTTCCACTGGCGCCGGCTGAAGCTGGATTAGCGTTTCATCGCCCCGCGTGGCGAGAGCAGACAGCGAGTGCTGCGCAGGTGCACGTGCCGGGTCAACCGGCTCGCGCACATTGCCCTCGGCAAGCAGCAGAGCCTGTTCATAGGCTTCGCGCAGGCGCTGAAAAGCCTCGGCGTCTTCATCCGGCCGATGAGTCTTGAGCAATTGTGCGTAACGGCGCTTGATGCTGCGCGTGTCGGCATCAGCATCCAGGCCGAGCAGGCTCCATGGGCTCACCACTCGGCCGGCCTGCTGTAGTCGGTCCGGAACAACCGGCGTTTGAACAGCGCCAAGCGCGGCCACGGTGAGCGACCACTGCCGACAAGGAGCAGAAACACTAGCTGCAAGGCGAACGCAACAGCAAACACCACGCGACTCTCCAGCATATCGGGCGCGAAAAAGGCAACCAGCGCCGCGAACAATGCCGCAGGCACACCATGGCGCAACAGCAGCATGCCAGCGCCATGATCGCGCCACGCTGCCGGTAGCAAAAGGCGGCTTAGCCGCACGTCGAGCGCAGTAAGAAACCGCGCCAGCCAACTCCAGCTACGAACCAGGCAGACGAGTATGGCGATCAGCCCCAGGCTGGTTATCAGGCTATTGAATACCAGTTGAGACATCTCGCTGGAGCGCGCTGCAACAGCTCCCGAACCGTACAGGGCATCGCCAAACAGGGCAGCGAACAGCAGCAGCCAGGCATAAGCTGCTGCTGGCGCCGTCCATTTGCGCGGCTGCCAGCGGCGCCAGCCATCTGGAGTTGCTAACCCGAGCTGGGCCGGCAAATCGGGATAACGCGCGTTCAGCAACTCATCCAATGCCTCGCAGGCCTGCCAGTCGTTCTCGCTAAACTGATCGACCAGTCGCCTGCACTCGCGCTCGGTCAAGGGCTTGAGTAACAGCCAGGCGGCGCGCTGCTCGGCATTCAGCGGCCAGAACTCTTGTAAATGCTGCTGCAGACGCTGCCCCGCCGCCTCGCGTTCACAACGCCAGCAGAGGCTGTACCAGCGTTCAGCGGAGCAAGGCAGTTCGCCCTTCTCCTCCTCCCAGCCAAACAGCTTTCCCAGCCGCTCAAAAAACGCGGCGGACCACTGCTCGGTCGACTCAAGCATGTGGATCAGCCCAAGTTGCAGTTGCAGGCGACGGTCGAACGACTGCAACCAGTCGCTCACCACCAGCGCGGCAACAGCTTCCAGCACGGCGCGCTCCTCGCCCGCCTGCAAACGCCGTTGCAGTTGCTCCAACTCCAGAGCCAGCAGCCGCACAGCCAGGTCATTGAGAGCAGCCTGCGGCAGGTAGTCCGCCTGCCAGGGCGACAGCCAGTGCAACTGCTGCATGCACCAACGCAAGGTGATCACGCCTTGCTCATCGAAAGGCATACAGCGTGAGAGCAGGTAGCGCTGAAAGTCGGCATCCAGCCCTTGCGCTCGCGCTTGCCGAAACGCCTCATCCAGCGACGGGCAGGCCTCAAGCAATTGCCTAATGCGGGCCTGAGCATCCACCGCTATTGTCGCCACATTGGGTGCAGTCAACGCCTGCGCCAGGTCTGCAGAACGGTGCAGCTCAGCGCGGCCTTGTGCAGGCATGGCAAGCGCATCGTCTGGATTGACGTCTTGGCGGGCAATAGCCAGCGTCATGGCCCACTCATAGGCCTCGCGCAGGCGCTGGAAAGCCTCGGCATCTTCGTCCGGGCGGTGTTGTTTGAGCAGTTGGGCGTAACGGCGCTTGATGCTGCGCGTGTCGACATCGGCATCCAGGCCGAGCAGGCTCCAGGGATTCATGGGCACCTCAGTAGCCGTTTTCGATGGAGTCCAGATTCGCTAACAGCGCGCTACGCGACTCGCGGATCTCGCGCTCGTCTTGGCGCTCCAGGATGCTGGCGAAATGCGCGGCCAATTGGCCGATGTGCTCGCGCAGGTCGCCCAGGCTTTCCTGGTAGAGGCGTTCCATCCGCGCCATCAGCACACTGTTGACCTGCTGATCGCGCGGGTGCACCTTCAACGCCTGCAGCGCCTGGAAGCGCTCGGCGATTTCCTCGGGGCTGAGCACGCCGGGGTTATTCTCGATCACGAGACGCTGACTGACCCCAGTCAGCGGGGTGTCCACCTGGGCCTCGAGCAGGCCGTTGATGTCGTAGGTGAAGCGGATATCCAGCGACACTTCACCAGCCGGGCGTGGCGGTACCTCAATGTCCAATTCGCCGAGAAAGATATTGTTGGCCACCAACCGGCTTTCACCTTGAAAGATCCGCACGCTGACCTGTTTCTGCCCGTCACGGAGTGTCTGCACGCTCTTCACCCGGCTGACAGGCACCACACTGTTACGCTCGATGATTGGCAGGTAATGACCGTTTTCAAGCTGGTTGCCGACCTCTCTGGAAATCTCCACGCCCAGGCTATAAGGACAGACATCGGTCAGCACCACCTCCTCCAGCGATGCGTCGCGCGCCTTGAGCGCGGCCTGGATGGCAGCGCCCTGGGCGATCACCTCGTCCGGATTGAGACTCATCGACGGGAAGCGTCCAAACAGGCTGGCCACCAGTTTACGCACCAAGGGCATGCGCGTAGTGCCGCCGACCAGCAGCACCTCGTCGAGGTCGGCCACCTTGATCCGCGCATCGCGTAGCGCCCGTTCGATAGGCGCGCGCAGGCGATCGAGCAGTGGCCCGCAGATATGCAACAGCTGCTCCTGGCTTATCGACTGCAGCCACTCGCGGCCATCCTCACGCAACTGGAAGCTGGCCTGGGTCTGCTGGCCCAGCACATGCCGTACACGCTGGGCCTCACGGCGCAGGCGTTGGCGGATAGTCGGCAGGCTGGCATCGGGCAAACCCTGCCCTGCCTGCTCGGCCAGAAAGTGGCTGACCAGCGCATCATCGAAGTCCTCGCCGCCGAGAAAGTTATCGCCAGCACTGGCGCGCACTTCCATGATGCCGTCGAACAGTTCCAGTACCGACACGTCAAAGGTGCCACCACCCAGGTCGAACACCAGAAAGGTTGCCTCGCCCTTTTGGTGCAGGCCGTAGGCCAGGGCTGCAGCAGTGGGTTCGTTGATCAGTTTTTCGACCTTGAGTCCGGCCAGTTCGCCCGCGATACGCGTGGCCTTGCGCTGGGCGTCACTGAAATAGGCCGGCACGCTGATCACCGCCTCACTGATCGGCTGCCCGTAGGCTCGTTCGACGTCTTCTTTAAGGCTGCGTAGCACCAGCGCCGAGAGTTCTTCGGGGCGGAACGAGCGCTCACCCAGGCGGGTGTCCTGGGCGCTGCCCATCTGCCGCTTGAATAAGGCAGTGGTGAGCTGCGGATGGGTTTGCAGCCGTTCGCGGGCGATATCGCCGACGATCAACTGACCATCGTTGTCTAGCCCAACCACGCTGGGGGTCAGCAGGCTGCCGAGGGCATTGGGAACCAGCCGGGCGGCTTCGCCGTCCCAGACTGCAACCAGGCTGTTGGTGGTACCAAGGTCTATTCCGATGATCATCTGGCCGCGGGCTCCTTATGCGATGTGTCACGGCCTCGAATCGCGTGTATTCATCGGCCAGCACTCTATTACAGCGGCCCAGCTCTGGACAGTAAAGTGCTTTAAGTGCGCAACCGACTCCAGCCCTCAGTCTGTGAGAATCTTCACCAGCGCTGCTCGGCTGCTGGTCGACCGTCAACGCCCAAAGCCGGGCGTTGAACGCCGGATTGGCAGTTGCGCAGTTACTCGGCCAGCATGGCCTCGGCCACCTGCCGGCGTACGCCTCTGCCGCGCAACTGTTCGACCAGCGTCAGGGCAAACGCCAGGGCGGTGCCTGGGCCCTGGCTGGTGATGCAGTTGCCATCGACCACTACGGCCTGATCGACGTAGCTGCAACCGCTCAGGCGATCATCGAAGTTCGGGTGACAGGTCATGCGCCGTTGTTTCAGCACACCATAGTGCTGCAGCGCCACCGCCGGCGCTGCACAGATGGCGGCGAACAGCTTGCCGGCCTTGGCCTGCTGGCGCACCCGCTCGGCCAAGGGCTCATGCTCGGCCAGGCGCTGGGCGCCCGGCATGCCACCGGGCAGCACGATCAGGTCGAACTCCTGCGCCAGCACATCGACCAGCATGGCGTCGGCCGTCAGCCGGGTACCGCGGGCACAGGTGATCATGCGCCGGGCCTCGATACTGGCCACCACGACTTCGATATCGGCGCGTCGCAGCACGTCGATCAGGGTCACGCATTCGAGGTCTTCAACCCCATCGGCGACGGTGATTACAGCGCGTGCGGTCATGTCCAACTCCTTATGCAGACAGGGGGCTATGAATCAAATGTCGGTCAATGCCAGGTCGCGCGGGAGGGGCTTTAGCCGCGACTTTTATAGCGTCTTCAAGACATATCGCGAATAAATTCGCTCCAGAGAGCGGCGGATGACCTGTGTTGCGACACTAGGGCTACGCTGTCCACTCGGTCATAAATTCACCACGTCTAGCCATGCTGTTATGATGCGCGCCTTTTTTCCGATCGGCAGCACAATCATGCATCCCTACGCGGATGTGCTTTGCTTTCGATCAGGTCATCAACGGCGCGTCACGCGCATGGGGAAACGAGCATGCTGGAACGTCTATTCCACCTCAAGGCGCACAACACCACGGTGCGCACCGAGATCCTCGCTGGTCTCACCACCTTCCTGACGATGGCCTACATCCTCTTCGTTAACCCCAACATGCTCGCCGAAACCGGCATGGACAAGGGCGCGGTGTTCGTCGCCACCTGCCTGGCCGCGGCCATCGGCTCGGCCATCATGGGGCTGCTCGCCAACTACCCGATCGCCCTGGCACCGGGCATGGGCCTGAACGCCTTCTTCACCTACACCGTGGTCCTGACCATGGGTTACACCTGGCAGACCGCGCTGGGCGCGGTGTTCCTCTCCGGTGCGATCTTCTTCGTGCTGTCGATCTTCAAGATCCGCGAATGGATCATCAACAGCATCCCGCTGGCCCTGCGCTCCGGTATTGCCGCCGGTATCGGCCTGTTCCTGGCGATCATCGCTCTGAAAAATGCCGGCATCGTGGTCGACAACCCGGCCACCCTGGTTGGCCTCGGTGACCTGTCCCAGGGCGGCCCGCTGCTGGCCTGCCTGGGCTTTTTCGTGATCGCCGCCCTCGCCTACCGCCGGGTGACCGGTGCGGTGATGATCGGTATTTTGCTGGTCACCGGCCTGTCGATTCTGTTCGGCCTGTCGCAGCTCAACGGCGTGGTGTCGATGCCGCCGTCGCTGGTGCCGACCTTTATGCAGCTGGACATCATGGGCGCGCTGGACATCGGCCTGCTCAGCGTGATCTTCGCCTTCCTCTTCGTTGACCTGTTCGACACCTCCGGCACCCTGGTCGGCGTGGCGCAGAAAGCCAAGCTGCTGGACAAGGACGGCAAGATGCCGCGCCTGGGCCGCGCCCTGCTGGCCGACAGCACCGCGACCATGGCCGGCGCCGCGCTGGGCACCAGCACCACCACCAGCTATATCGAATCGGCGGCTGGCATCAGCGCCGGCGGACGCACGGGTTTGACGGCGTGCGTGGTCGCCCTGCTGTTCCTCCTGAGCCTGTTCTTCGCCCCGTTGGCCGGTGCCGTGCCGGCGTTCGCCACTGCCCCGGCGCTGCTGTTCGTTGCCGTATTGATGATGAGCAGCCTGGCGCAGATCGACTGGGACGACCTGACCGTCGCCGCACCGGTAGTGGTTGCCGCCCTGGCCATGCCGCTGACGTTCTCGATTGCCAACGGCATTGCCTTCGGCTTTATCGCCTGGACCCTGATCAAGCTGCTGGCCGGCCGCTGGCGCGACCTCAACCCGGCGCTGGTGATTCTCTCGGCGTTGTTTGTGGTCAAGCTGGCCTGGTTTGCCTAAGGCGATGAAATCGGCACTTAGGCGGCTCTCCGCTTCAGCTGCGAAAACTTCAGCGTCTTCAAGGTCAATCGCGAATAAATTCGCTCCTACAGACTATCTGTAGGCCGTTGCATGTTGCCCTGCGGGTGAGGCATCACTCACTCGCTCCCTTTTGTTGAAGAACCATCCATGAGCCGTCCTCACTTCGACACCAGCACCTACACTGCCCAGCTCGACGAGAAAGTCGAACGCCTCAATGCCCTGCTCGCGCCCTTCGCCGCGCCGGCGCCGCAGGTGTTCGAGTCGCCGCGCGAGCATTACCGTCTGCGCGCGGAGTTCCGCCTGTGGCGCGAAGGTGAGCAGCGTCACTACGCGATGTTCGAGGCCGGCGACAAGCACACGCCGATCTTCTTCGACGATTTCCCCATCGCCAGCCGCAAGATCAACGCACTGATGCCGCTCCTGAAAAGCGCCTGGCAGGCCAGCAGCGTGCTGAGCTTCAAGCTGTTCCAGGTGGAGTTTCTCACCACCCTGTCCGGCGATGCCCTGGTGACCCTGTGCTACCACCGCCCGCTGGACGGCGCCTGGCAGGCAGAGGCGGAAAAACTTGCCGCTGACCTGCAGGTGAGCATCATCGGTCGCTCCAAGGGCAAGCGCCTGGTCATCGGCCGCGACTATGTCGAAGAGCAGTTGCAGGTCGCCGGTCGCACCTACCGCTACCGCCAGCCGGAGGGCGCGTTCACCCAGCCCAATGGCGAGGTCTGCCAGCAGATGCTCGGCTGGGCCTATGACGCCCTGGGCGAGCGCCAGGATGACTTGCTGGAGCTGTACTGTGGCAACGGCAACTTCACCCTGCCCCTGGCAACCCGCGTGCGCAAGGTGCTGGCCACCGAGATCAGCAAGACCTCGGTGAATGCCGCCCTGGCTAACCTGGCTGATAACAGTGTGGACAACGTGACCCTGGTGCGCCTGTCCGCCGAAGAGCTGACCGAAGCGCTGAACGAGGTGCGCCCGTTCCGCCGCCTGGCCGATGTCGACCTGAAAAGCTACGACTTCGGCTGCGTGTTCGTCGACCCGCCGCGCGCCGGCATGGACCCGGACACCTGCGAGCTGACCCGACGCTTCGAGCGCATCCTGTATATCTCCTGCAATCCCGAGACCCTGGCCGCCAACATCGCCCAGCTCAGCGATACCCACCAGGTGACCCGTTGCGCGCTGTTCGACCAGTTCCCCTACACCCATCATATGGAAGCCGGCGTACTGCTCGAACGCCGCTGAACCCGCCCGGCGAGGTGCAACGCCTCGCCGGCTCGCTGGCCAGCCCAGCCGTTCGATAAACGAACGGTTTTTCCTGCCTCAGCGCGCTCGCCCTACACACCCCTTCACATCCCGTACGCCTAGTGACGCGTGGCCTACAGCCCTGCCAGCGGATACCTCGCGGTTAAACGACCCAGGGCGCAGCGACCAACATGTTCGACAGTGATTGACCAAATTAACCAGCTGGTACATTTTCCTGGCCAGGCGCTATGCCCCCTTACTTAAAACAATAAGGCTCACCCATGTCTCCTCTGATTCTGGTGCTCAACGGCCCCAACCTGAACCTGCTCGGCACCCGTGAACCGGCCACCTACGGCCACGAAACCCTCGCCGATATCGCCCAGCTCTGCGCCACCACGGCAGAAGAATGCGGGCTGCGCACAGAATTTCGCCAAACCAACCAGGAAGGCGAACTGCTCGACTGGATCCACGCGGCACGTGGGCGCTGCGCCGGCATCCTGATCAACCCGGCGGCCTGGACCCACACCTCGGTGGCGATCCGCGACGCCCTGGTGGCCAGCGAATTGCCGGTGCTCGAAGTGCACCTGTCCAACGTGCACAAGCGCGAAGCCTTCCGTCATCACTCCTTCGTTTCGTCGATCGCCGTGGGGGTGATCTGCGGCCTTGGCAGCCAGGGCTACCGCCTGGGTCTGCAGTACTTCAGCCAGTTGCTCAAAGGATAACCAGCATGTCCGCCACCTCCCCCAGCATTCTTGCCGGCCTGATCGGCGCCGGTATCCAGGGCTCGCGCACGCCAGCCATGCACGAGCGCGAAGGCGATGCCCAGGGCATGCGCTATTTGTATCGGCTGATCGACCTGGACAAGCTCGGCCTCGACAGCAGCGCCCTGCCGCAGTTGCTCGACGCGGCCCAGCAGATGGGCTTTACCGGGTTGAACATCACCTTCCCGTGCAAGCAGGCGATCATCCCGTTGCTCGATGAGCTATCAGCGGAAGCACGCGGCATAGGCGCGGTAAACACCGTGGTGTTTCAGGATGGCAAGCGCATCGGCCACAACACCGATTGCCTGGGTTTTGCCGAAGGTTTCCGGCGTGGTCTGAACGGCGTCGCGCGGCGCCAGGTGGTGCAGATGGGCGCAGGTGGCGCTGGCGCTGCCGTGGCCCATGCGCTGCTCAGCGAAGGCGTTGAGCAATTGCATATCTTCGATGTCGAGCCGGCCCGCGCCCAGGCCCTGGCGGACAACCTCAACCAGCATTTCAGCGGCGCCCGCGCCCAGCTCGGCAGCGACCTGGCGGCTGCCGTGACGCACGCCGACGGTCTGGTCAATACCACGCCCATGGGCATGGCCAAGTTGCCGGGCACACCCGTGCCCAAGACCCTGCTGCACCCGGCGCTATGGGTCGCGGAGATCGTCTACTTCCCGCTGGAAACCGAGCTGCTGCGCGACGCCCGCGCCCTCGGCTGCCGCACCCTGGATGGCGGCAATATGGCGGTGTTCCAGGCAGTCAAGGCGTTCGAGCTGTTCAGTGGCTGCGAGGCCGATGCTGACCGCATGCTCGAACATTTCGCGAGTTTTTGACGCCTTACGAAAGGGCCTACCGGCCCTTTTCCTGTGGCGATGCTCCTGTGCTGTGTTGCACCGCGCCGCGGCTTTTCGTAGGAGCCGCGCCCCGCGGCGAATGTCATGCGCAACGCAAATTTAGTGGCATGGCTGCAATCGATTCGCCCCGAGGCGGGGCTCCTACCACAGGGTGCAGCGTTATGGCCTGCACGGGGTTGCAACAGCCAATTGGCGCATCGCCTTTTCTATCAAACCTGCATATAGCGCAGCACCGATTCGCAGATAAGCGCTTTGTGCCGCTGCCGGGTGGCGTCGGCGGACAGGTCGATCTGGAAGATGGTGCCGAAGGTGTGGCGGTTTGACACCCGATAGAAGCAGAACGAGCTGATCAGCATGTGCACGTCCAGCGGCTCCAGGCCTGGGCGGAACAACCCCAGGGCTTCGCCGCGCTGGAGAATGTCGGCAATCGCCTGCAGCACCGAATTGTTCAGGGTCGGGATTACCTCGGAGCGGGTGATATGCTCGCCGTGGTGGATGTTCTCGATACTGACGATGCGCACGAAATCGACGTTGCGGTCGTGGTGATCGAAGGTGAATTCGACCAGCCGGCAGATCGCCTCCGGCGGGCTCAGTTCGCCCAGGTGCAGGGTGCCCTCGGTCTTGCGGATGTCACCGTAGAGTTTCTCCAGCACCGCCAGGTAAAGCTGCTCCTTGCTGGTGAAGTAGTAGTAGATCATCCGCTTGGAGGTCTGGGTGCGCTCGGCGATGGCATCGACCCGCGCGCCGCTGAGGCCAAACTGGACGAACTCGGTGATGGCCGCCTGGAGAATGCTCTCGCGGGTCTTTTCCGGGTTGTTCTTGCGCGCCTTGCGCGGCGCCACGGCGGCCAGTTCGGCTACGGCTGATTCAGTCATCACGGGCTCACGAAACGGTGGCGCGGTTCGAGCCGCGCACGGATTGTTTTAGGTTATGTATGAGTTACGGTTGAACGCCCTGCAGGAGCGCAGGGGGCGTCCTGCCTGATTCGCGTCATTCACGGCACAATCGCGAATAAATTCGCTCCTACACAAGCAAAATCAGCGCACAGCATCGCTTTTTCAGGTTGTTAAAGCGATGCCCGACGTGCTGCGCCACTGCGTGATTTGGCCATGGCTGCCAGGCGTACGGCAACGTTGGCCGCACCATAGCCGACATAACCATTCTTGCGCTGGATGATCTCGAAGAAAAACCGCTCCTCGAACGCCTCGGTGTAGACGTGAAACAGCTCACCGCCCTGGGCGTCACGGTCATACAGCACGTTGTAGTAGGCCAGCTCGCTGAGGAACTCGTCGTCGAAATCGAAACGCGCGGCCAGGTCGTCGTAGTAGTTCAGCGGGATATCGAGCAAGGGCACGCCGGCATCCTTGGCCCGCTCGACTTCACGGAAGATGTTCTCGCAGGAGAAGGCGATGTGGTGCACGCCCGAACCCCGGTAGCTGGACAGCGCGTGGGCGATGGCGGTGTTGCGGTTCTCGGAAATATTCAGCGGCAGGCGCACCGAGCTGCAGCGGCTGCGCAGCGCGCGACTTTTCACCAGGCCGTAGGGGTCGGGCAACACCACTTCATCGTCGGCCTCGAAATCCAGCAGGCTCTTGTAGAACAGCACCCAGTTGTCCAGGCCATCGGCCGGCAGCGCCAGGGCCATGTGGTCGATGCGCTGCAGGCCGCCGCTGGGTTCGCCCTCGGCGGCCAGGTTGAAGTCGGTCTGGTAGATGCTCTGGCCGTTCTGGTCGGGGCCAACCAGGTAGATCAGGCTGCCATCGGGCGCGCGTACCGCGGGAATTTCCCGCTCGTTGGGGCCGACCAGGCTGCGGTACGGCTGGCCGCGATAATCACAGGCGCGCTGGAACGCCGCCTGGCCGTCCGTCACCCGCAGCGCCGTGGCGCACAGCGAGGGGCCGTGGGCCTCGAAGAAGTTATGGGCAAAGGAATAGGGCTCGGCATTGAGTACGATGTTGATATCGCCCTGGCGCAGCAGGGTCACGTCCTTGGAGCGGTGCGCGCCGGCGCGACTGAAGCCCAGGCGCTCCAGCCAGTTGCCAAGCTTGGCGCCCGAGGCCTCGTCCACCGCGAATTCGAGGAACTCGACGCCGCCGTAGCGGCTGGCAGGCGGGGTGTTGAACAGTACACCCGGCTCGATCTCCACGCCTTCGCGCTCGAGGTGCTGACGGGTCTTCTCTTCCAGATAGAGCAGCGAGCGCAGACCGTCAGCCGCGTTCTGCCGCGGCGGCGCGGCACGAAAGCCGTCGTTGAAGATTTCCAGCGACAGCGGGCCGCGGTAGCCGGTGCGCATGATCGGCGCGAGAAAGCCCGCCAGGTCGAACTCGCCCTGGCCGGGGAAGCAGCGAAAATGCCGGCTCCACTCCAGCACGTCCATGGCTAGGATCGGTGCATCGGCCATTTGTACGAAGAAGATCTTGTCGCCGGGAATCTCGGCGATGGCCGCCGGGTCGCCCTTGAGCGACAGGGTATGGAAACTGTCGAGGATCATCCCCACGGCCGGGTGATCGGCCTGGCGCACCAGGTTCCAGACCTGCTGGTAGGTGTTGACGTGGCGTCCCCAGGCCAGGGCCTCGTAACCGATGCGCAGGCCGCGAGCACCGGCGCGCTCGCCGAGCAGGCGCAGGTCGTCGACGATGATATCCGGGTCGCCCAGGGCGTCGGCGGCGACGTTGCTGCAGACCAGCACCAGGTCGGTGCCCAGCTCCTGCATCAGGTCGAACTTGCGCTCAGCGCGGTCGATATTGCGCTGCAGGCGCTCGCGGCGGCAGCCCTCGAAATCGCGGAACGGCTGGAACAGGGTGATCGCCAGACCCAGGTCGGCACACAAGCGGCGCACGTCGCGCGGGCTGCCGTCGTAATAGAGCAGGTCGTTTTCGAAGATCTCGACCCCATCAAAGCCGGCGGCGGCGATGGCTTCGAGCTTTTCCGGCAGGGTACCGCTGAGGGAAACGGTGGCAATTGAACGCTGCATGCTTCAACTCCGGGTCGGCACCGTGCACGGTGCTCGTTGTTGGGGATGCCCTGATTATTGGCGGGCACGCGGGCGCCGCATAGGAAAAATGGTCCAACTGGTTAATTTTATGTTCGATAATCGAACAATATCAGCGAGGCCGTGGCCGGCTCTGCCACACCGCGACAATGCCACTGATGCAGATGATCGCGATCCCCACCAGCACCAGCAGATCAGGGGCATGGGCGAACACCAGCCAGCCGATCAACCCGGCGAAGACGATCTGACCATAGCCCAGCGGTGCCAGCAGTGCCGGCGCGGCATGCCGGAAGGCCTGGGTCAGAAACAGGTGTGCGGCCATGCCACAGGCGCCCAGCACCAGCATCAGCACCCCATGACCAACACTCGGCAGTTGCCAGAAGAACGGCACCAGCGCGCTCATCACCAGGGTGTTGCACAGCCCGGCGAAGAAGTTGCTGGTGGTCGGGCTGTCGACCTCGCTGAGGATGCGCGTGAGCAACTGATAAAGGCTGAAGCACAGCGCCGAACAGAACGGCAGCAGGATCGCCGGGGTGAACAGCTCGCCACCCGGATGGACGATCACCAGTACCCCGACAAAGCCACCCAGCACCGCCAGCCACTGGCCACGGCTGACCGCCTCGCCAAGCAGCGGCACGGACAACGCGGTCACCAGCAACGGGGTGAGGAAGTTGACTGCCGTGGCCTCGGCCAGCGGGATGTAATACAGCGCGGTGGTGAAGAACAGGCTGGTGCCCAGCAGGCTCAGCGCACGCAGGGTCTGCAGCCCCGGCCGCCGACTGCGCAGCACCGACAGCCCGCTGCGCGGCAGGAAGATCCCGGCCATCAGCAACGTATGCACCAGGTAGCGCGCCCACACCACCATCACCACCGGATAAAAGCCGGTCAGGTACTTGGACAAACCGTCATGGCTGGCGAACAGAAAGGTCGCCAGGATCATCAGCGCGGCGCCGGCCAGGGGGCGACTGTTACCGGTCAGCGGCGCGGGTGATGGGCTCATGGGCAGGCTCGATTCAAACTGATGGGTCGGAAGCTGCACTCTACAGGGTTACACCTGGGCGAGCAGCGCGCGGGTCTTGTCCAGTGCCCACTGCGCCCGCTGCAGAGCGCTGACGCCCTGGGCGGCCAGCTGTTGCGTGGGCACCTCCACACTCAAGGGAATCTGCACCGGCAAGGTGCGCAGCAAGCCCAGCAGATCGGCGCAGCCGTCGCCGGGAAAGCGCCGCTCGCTGCGCGCCTGGCGCAGAATCTCGGCCATATCACTCGGGCAAGGCCCCGGCACGTCGCACAGCTGGGCATAACGCAGGCGGGTCGGCGCGAGCTTTGCCAGGTCGGTGAGACGTGAGCCTGAGCGGTCGAAGTGAAAGGCATCGACCAGCACGCAGCCATTGTCGCGCTGCGCTGCCGTGACCACCTCAATGGCCTGGGGCAGATCGCGCACATCGGTCCAGGGCATAAATTCCAGGTGCGGGTGCAGGCCATAAGGCGCGGCGAGGTCGCAGAGCGCGGCGAAGCGCTCGGTCAGGCGCGCACGATCCGGGTCGTTCCCGGCGACCAACAGCTCGCTGGCGCCAAACTCGGCGCCCACCGCCAGCACCGCCTCAAAATCGCTCACCTGGGTGTCCGGCTGCAGACGCAGAATCTCCACGTCGAGCACCTGCACACCCGTGTAGGCCAGGCGCTGGCGGGTCTGCCGACGTAGCTCAGAGTCGGCGACCAGGGCGAAGTGATGCTCCTGGGGTGTGGCAGGCACCAGGCGCAGGCCGACATGGCTATAACCGGCGCGGGCCGCGACTTCCACCATGTCTGGTGGCGACAGTTCAAGGACGGTCAGGGCCGCCAGGGACAGATTGCGTTCGGGCATGCTTATGACTCACTCAATAACGATGGGGCGCAGCGGCGGCCACTTTCGGCCGCCTCACGGATGGCTTCGACCAGGGCCAGGGTGCGCCCGGCATCGAGGGCGCTGACCAGGGGCGCCACCTCACGGCGCACCACCTGGATAAAATGCTCAAGCTGGCGGCGCAGCGCAGGCTCGCTCTCGAATGTCTCCTGGCTCTGCTGCAACGGCTGGTGCCAGCCGGCATCGGCCTCGGCGTAGTGCCAGCGGCGTAACTGCGGAATGCTCAGGGCGCCCTGGGTGCCGGCCAATAGGTAGCAGGGCTGATCCGCCTGACGCGGGTAGACCGGGTTTTCGCCGGAGTCCAGCTCCCAGCTCCAGGGCGCTGCCACCGCATCGGAGCCAGTCAGGGTCGCCAGCGCGCCATTGGCGAACTGCAGCAGGATCGCTGCGCTGTCCTCGTTGGCAAAGCCGCGCACGCCGTTGCTGGTAAACGCCTGCACCTGGCTGACCTCGCCGCACAGGTGGCGCAGCAGGTCGAGGTCGTGAATCAGGTTGGTCAGCAACAGGCCGGCCCCCGCCTCACGGCGCCAGGGAATATCGAAATAGCTGTCGGGTTTGCGTAACTGCCACAGCGCCGTCACCGTGACCAGTCGGCCTAACGCGCCCTCCTCGATCAACTGGCGCGCACGGGCGATCAGCGGGTTATGCCGCCGGTGGTGGCCGACCAGCACCGGCACACCCGTGGCAGCGCTGGCCGCGACCAGGCGGCGCACCTCCCGCAGATCGACACCCACCGGTTTTTCCAGCAGCACCGCCGCGCCGGCTGCCAAACAGTCCAAGGCAGTGCTGACATGCAGGCTATTGGGGTTGGCGACGATCACCGCCGCTGGGCGCAGTTGCTCGAGCATCTGCCGGTAATCGGCAAAATAGGCCACGCCCTGCTCAGCAGCCACGGCGGCCGCTGCGGGGTCGGGATCGCACACCGCACACAGGCGTGCCCCCTCCAACCCCTGCAGATACGCCAGGTGCTGGCGCCCCATAACGCCGGCCCCGATCAGGGCAATGCTTACCGGCTCGCGCATCGCGGGCTCCTCGTCACTAGAAATCGGACACGGCACCGCAGCGCCGCCTAAATTAATCTAGAACTACGTTCCACTTTTATGCAATAGCCAATATCGCGACCACACATAGGGGGCGCTTACCTGCCGCTCCCTAGTGTCGCTGCATGAATCATTTGTCGATGTCGGTAGGAGCGAATTTATTCGCGATAGATCTTGAAAGCGTCGCAGCGTTTGCACGATTTATCGCGAATAAAGGCTAGGCGCCCCCTTCGCTCCTACAACAACAGCGAGCGGCAGATGACTCATGTGCGCCCTGGGCTTTGTCGTTTCGTTTAAGGCTCGCAAAAAATAGCGAAAGCCCCTAGTTAAACAACTCCGAAGCCAGGCTCGCGGCGCCCAGTTCATCGGCGGCACGCAGCAACAGCGGAGCAATTGCATGCAAGCGTTCCAGAGTCAGGCGGGCGCTGGGGCCGGCGACGCTGAGCACGCCGATCACCCGCCCCTGTTGCGGGTGGCGCACTACGGCCGCCACCGCCGAGGTGCCGAGCGAGGCGCTTTCGCTGACCCAGGCATAGCCCTGACTACGCGCCAGGGCCAGGCGCTCAAGCAGTTCATCCAGTGAGCGCGGCGCATTGGGGCCGAACGCCGCGGGGTCGGCGATGCCTTGCTGTTGCACCAGCGCCAGGGCGCCGGCATCGTCGAGGCTGGCCAGCCAGGCATGCCCAGAGGCGGTATAGAACAGCGGCGCCTCGCGGCCCATATCCGGGTCGTAACGCAGGCCGCCGCGCGCGCCCTGGGATTTGGCGAGCCAGGTTTGCCGAGCCCCTTCGATCACGCCCAGACGCACCAGCTCGCCGGTTTGCTCGGCCAGTTCGTCGAGGATCGGCTGCACCACATCGGCCCCACTGCTGGCCAGATAGCGAAAGCCCTGGGCGACCAGACGCGTGGTCAAACGGTAACGGCTGGTCTGCTCGTCCTGGCGCACATAGCCCAGGCGCACCAGCTCGGCGAGCAGGCGGTGGGTGGCACTTTTGGGGATCGCCAACTGGTCAGCCAGCGCCTGCAAGGGCAGGCCTCGGGCGTCGACGGTAAGGCTTTCGAGCACATTGAGCACGCGTTCGATCTGACTGCCGGCCATGGGGTGTGTCCTGAACAAGAATGCCGCGGATTCTAGAAGACCCCACCGCCGCCGTCATCCGTCAACGGAAAACCGCTCTGGCGCAGGGCTTTGACGCCCCTCTACAATAGCCCGCCGAGCTGTCACGGACCTGGCGGGTAAATCGGGACTACAGCGATAGAGATGTACTAACTGGTTCGTTCTTGTTCGGTTATCGAACATAACCGCCTTTAACGAATTGAAATGCCCCGACCCTCGGCCCACTATTCCCAGCACGTTTGAAGCCGAATGCCCTGGCTGCCATTGCCAGACGCAGCGGTAAACGAACAATAAATATAAGAAGGTCGCTCACCATGTATCAGCTTATGCCCTCGTGCCCCCCTCTGGCTGCCCCTGCTGCGCAGGTACAGCATGCCTGTATCTCGTGCCCCAACGGCACGCTCCCCATTCTCTCGCGACACCTCATCAGCCACCGCTGAACTGCCAGGCCCTCGATCGATTCGAGTGCGTAACGTCCTGCCCGTTGGAGCGCATGCATGAAAAAGACAGACACCTTGCTGGTGGGTGAGCGCACCTTTTGCGTCTTGCTGCTGGCATTCAGCCTGGGGATCGCGGTACTGGCCTACCAGATCGCCGGTTTCTCCTCGATCAATTCGGCCGGCGCATTTCCCCTGGGCGCCAGTGCCGTGATGGTCCTCGCGGCCCTGAGTATTCTCTTCGACCTGCGCGGCCGTACGCGTGCCGACAGCAACGGCTGGCTGGACGCCGCCCGCCAGTTCACGCGTGCTCATTTCCCGCCGCGTACGCTGATCTTCACGGCCCTGGCGATCATCTACCTGGCGACCATCCACTTCAGCTTCTACGCCAGTACCTTCGGTTTCCTCGTGCTGTCGATGCTCTACCTGCGCCGCGGTCGGCTGGTCAGCGCCCTGGCCATCGCCGCGCTGCTGATTCTGATGATCTACCTGATGTTCACGCTGGCATTCAGCGTCTACCTCCCTTAACGAGACCTGCAAGATGAGCGAAACCTTTTCCTACTTGCTGATGGCCTGGAGCGATCCGAACCTGATGCTGCTCACGGCGCTGGGGACCTTCGCCGGCATCTACATCGGCGCCATTCCTGGCCTGTCCGTGACCATGGCGGTCTCGATCCTGGTGTCCTTCACCTTCGCCTGGGACGTCAACGATGCCCTGGCGCTGATCGTCGGCATCTTTATCGGCGGCGTTTACGGCGGTTCGCGCAGCGCCATTCTGCTGAATATCCCGGGCGCGCCCTCCTCGGTCGCCACCGCCTTCGACGGCTACCCGCTGGCGCAGCAGGGCGAGGCCGGCCGGGCGATTGGTCTGAGCACCGTGATGTCGGTGATCGGTGGCCTGATCGGCACCCTGGTACTGGCCAGCGCCGCCCCCGTGATTGGTGACCTGGCCCTGCGTTTCGCCCCGCGCGACTACTTTCTGGTGGCGGCCATCGGCCTGCTGCTGGTCGGCAGCCTGTCCGAAGGCTCGCTGGCCAAGGGCATCTTCGCTGCCGCTTTGGGCGCAGTAATCGGCTTGGTCGGCATGGACCCGGTGACGGCGCAAGGGCGCTTCACCATGGGCCAGACCGAGCTGATGGGCGGTATTCACTACGTGGTGCTGATGATCGGTCTGTTCGGCGTCGCCGAGGCGCTCTATCAATTGCACAACCTCGACAGCCCGGTGGTGCGGCAGAAGGTCGACAAGATCCTGCCGTCGGTGGCCATGGTGTTGAAGTTCCTGCCACTGTCGATTCGTACTTCGCTAATCGGCGTGATCGTCGGTGTGCTGCCGGGTGTCGGCGGCGACATCGCCGCGCTGATGGCCTACGACCATGCCAAACGCACGGTGAAGAACCCTACCCAACCCTTCGGCAAAGGCGCCTACGAGGGCCTGGTAGCCCCGGAAACCGCCAACAGCGCAGCGGTCGGCGGCGCCTATGTGCCCATGCTGACCCTGGGTATGCCGGGTGACGCGGTAACCGCGGTGATCATCGGCGCCCTGGTGGTCCATGGCCTCAACCCCGGCCCGATGCTGATGGTGGAAAACCCGCACATCTTCTGGTTCACCGTCGGCAACCTGGCCCTGGCCAATATCTTCCTGCTGGTCTTCGGTCTGATGGGCATCAAGTTGTTCGCCAAGATCGTCGAGCTGCCCAAGGCCATCCTGATCCCGCTGATCCTGGTGCTCTGCGTGGTCGGCACCTACTCGGTCAACAGCAGCATGACCGAAGTGTTCTGGATGCTCGGCTTCGGTGTGCTCGGCTACGTGTTGAAGATCTTCGGTTTCCAGATGGGGCCGATCATCCTCGGCGCCATCCTCGGCCCGCTGATGGACACCTCGTACCGCCAGGCGATGTCGTCGGTTGGTGACAACCCGGTCGAGCTGTTCGGCGAACTGCTGAGTAGCCCGCTGTCGTTGATTCTGACCAGCGCCATGCTGTTGATCCTGCTGAGTAACACACCGCTGCTGGGCTGGCTGAAAGGCCGGTTGCGCCCAGCGTCGTCCAACTGAATCACCTGCAACAAGGCCCGCCCCAGCCGATGGGGACTAACAACAACAATCCGATGGAGAAGCTCCACATGCTGAAGACTCTGTTTGCCAGCGCCGCCCTTTCGCTCAGCGCCCTGACCCTGGCCCTGCCCGCCCATGCCGAATACCCGGAGCGCAGCATCCAGGCGGTCATTCCCTGGGGCCCGGGTGGCGCCACCGATAACGTGATGCGCAGCCTGACGCCCTACGTGGAGAAAGAACTGGGCGGCAAGTTCATTCTTAACAACCGTCCGGGCGGCACCGCCGTAATCGGCAGCAGCTACGTTATGCAGCAGCGCGCCAACGGCTACACCGTGCTGCTCGGCGCGGAAAACCCGCAGCTGTACAAAGTGCTGAAACTGGCCGACTTCGACTACAGCGACTTCTACCCGGTCAACATCATCGGCCAGAACGTGGTGGTGATCGCGGCCAACGCCGACGCGCCGTTCAACAATATGGCCGAACTGCTGGCTGCCTCCAAAGCCAACCCGGACACCCTGCGCATGGGCTCCACCGGTGCCGGCGGCCTGCCGAGCACGATCAGCGCGATGATCAACGCGGTAGACGAACTCAAGGTGCGCGAAGTGACCTTCGGCGGCGACGGCCCCGGCATCACCGCGCTGATGGGCAAGCACATCGACTTTATGCCGCTGAGCCTGGCCGCCGCCCGTGAACTGGTGCGTAGCGGCAAACTCAAGGCCCTGGCCGTATTCGCCACCGAGGAAACCCCGGAGCTGCCAGGCGTCGAGCCGATCACCAAGTCTCTGCCGGCCATCGCCGAGTACCTGCCGTGGGGCCCGTTCTGGGGCGCATTCGTGCACAAGGACACCCCGGACGACATCAAGCAGAAGCTGGTCGATGCCTACGCCAAGGCCGTGGCCAACCCGGAGTTCCAGGGCTTCCTGAAAAACTTCGGCGCCCAGAGCCTGAACCTGCAAGGCGCCGAAGCTGAGGAATTCCTCAAGCGCTGGCAGTCGGTCACCACCTGGTCGATGTACAAGGCCAAAGCCATCGAAATCGCCCCGGACTCGGTTGGCATCGCCAAACCCTGATGGGCTGAAACCGGTACGCCACTGGCGTGCCGGTTAGTCGGGCCGCGACCCGCGGCTACGACCTGATTGATTGATGTACGCGAAAAATGCTTCCGCACCTGCGGCGGGGCGCACTCATCCTGAGAAAAGGACATAACAACAATGAACCTGATCAACACCGCTATCCGCACCCCAGCGCTGGTCCCATCCCTGTTGGCCCTTGGCGTCATGTTCGCGATACCGACGAGCAGCCATGCCGCTGGCTTCGTCGAAGACGCCAAGGTCACCCTGGGCCTGCGCAACTACTACTTCAACCGTAACTACCTGAACGGCACCGATCCCGTCATCCGCGGTGAGCGTCAGGGTCAGGCCGAAGGCTGGACCCAGAGCTTTATCCTCGACGCCCGTTCCGGCTTCACCGAAGGCACCGTCGGTTTCGGCCTTGATGTACTCGGTCTTTACAGCCTGAAGCTGGACGGCAACCGTGGCGCGGCGAATACCCAACTGATGCCGATCCATGGCGACGGCCAGGCGGCTGACCAATTCGGCCGTACCGCCGTAGCCGCAAAAGCCAAAATCTCCAAGACCGAACTGAAAGTCGGTGAGTGGTTCGCCGTGCTGCCGATCCTTCGCGCGGACGATGGCCGCTCGCTGCCGCAAACCTTCCAGGGCGCACAGCTCACCTCCAACGAGATCGACGGCCTGACCCTCTACGGCGGTCAGTTTTGGAAGAACAGCCAGCGTAACGATGCCAGCCGCGAAGACATGTCCTTCGGCGGTGTCGCCGGTGATGACTTCAACTTCGGCGGTGGTGAATACAAGTTCAACGGCAACAACACCATGGTCGGCGTGTGGCATGCGCGCCTGGAAGACGTCTACCAGCAGACCTATGCGCAGCTGACCCACAGCCAGTCCGTCGGTGACTGGGTGCTGGGCGCCAACCTCGGTTACGTCACGGGTAAAGAAGAAGGCGCGGCCAAAGCCGGCAACCTGGACAACAAGGTCTACCAGGGCAGCTTCTCGGCCAAGACCGGCAACAACACCTTCACCGTGGCCTACCAACGCCTCAGCGGCGACACGCGCTTCATGCGCATAGACGGCGCCAGCGGCGGCACCCTGGTCAACGACGGTTTCACCAACAGCTACGACAACCCGGAAGAGCGTTCCTGGCAGCTGCGTCATGACTACAACTTCGCCGGCATGGGCATCCCGGGCCTGACCCTGATGAACCGCTACGTCAGCGGCGACAACGCTCGCCTCGGTGGACGTGATGACGCCGAGGAGTGGGGCCGTGAATCCGAGCTGGCCTACACCCTGCAGGAAGGCAGCCTGAAAAACCTCAGCATCCGCTGGCGCAACTCCGACGTGCGCCGTGATGGCACTGCCCAGGACATCCAGGAGAACCGCCTGATCATCAACTACCCGCTGTCGATTCTGTAAGGCTGCACCGCTGCACCTGATTGACTCCATGTGTTACGGCACTTCGGCCCGTCCTTGCGACGGGTCTTTTTTTGATGGCCTGTCATCCCCCGGCAGCCACCCTTCGGGCCGTCGCTACGCGACATTAAAAACGGCTCCCGAACATTTTTCAGCGAGGTAAATGCCATGCGCTGGCTGATCGACCGCTGCGCCGACCTAAAGGTCGGTCACAAACTGCTACTGGGCTTCTCCCTGGTCCTGCTGTTGACCCTGGCCGTGGCGCTCGGCGGCTGGCACACCGCCGCCGGCATCGAGCGTCACGCGGCCCATCAGCAACGTCTGGCGGCGCTGCAACAGCAGATTCTGCAGCTGCGCCTGGCGGAAAAGGATCACCTGCTCGGCCAACCAGAACAATTACCCGAACAGCACGCGCGCCTGGCCGAAGCGCTCGCCGCACTGCCCGCCGATACCGCCCAACTGAGCGAACTGCAAACCAGCAGCAACGCCTACCTGGCGGGCTTCGCCGCACTGCGCCAGAGCGAAGAACAGGCATATTCCGCGCAAACCGGCATGGACATTCGCGCCGATGAGGCACGCAGCCAGTTCGAGATGATCGCCATGGACCAGTACAGCCTGATCCGCGACCAGTTGTTCGATGCCGTCGATCGTTCGGATGACACGGTCAACCGCGCCGAGCAGGCCAGCGCCCTGCTGCAACAGCTGGCCCAGTTACGCCTGGCACAGAGCGCCTTCGTCGCCGCACCGAGCGAAGAAAAAGCGCAAAACTGGCAGCAGCAACTGCACGCCATGCAGGCCAGCATTCAGCAATTGCATCCGCAGTTCCCGGCCCTGCAACAGGCATCGCTGGACGAGGCGCTCAAGGCGCTGGAAAGCTATGCCGATTCCTTCGCCCACTACCGCCTGAGCCTGGCTGCCGAGCAGCGCAACATCGCCCAGTTGAGCGACCTGGCGCAACAGATGCTGGCCCATGGCGAACGCTTGCAGCAGCTTCAGCGCCAGCGCATCGCCGCCGACAACCAGCAGTCGCTGCTGGCCCTGGCGCTGCTCACCGCCGCGGCCCTGCTGCTCGGCCTGGGCGCCGCCTGGTTGATTCGCCAGTTGATCGTCAGACCGCTGCACGATTGCCTGCAACTGGCCCAGCGAGTGGCCGCTGGCGACCTCTCCGGTGCCACCGTAAGCACCCGCAGCGACGAGGTTGGCCAACTGCTGCTGACACTGCAGCGCATGCGCGACAATCTGCGCGCACTGATCGGGCAGATTGGCGGCAGTGCCGAGCAGATCGCCGCAGCGGCCGAGCAACTGTCGGCGGTCAGCGAACAAACCCGCGCCGGCGTGCGCGAGCAGAACCGGGAAACCGTGCAGACCGCCGACGCCATGCAACAGATGGCCAGCAGCGTGCAACAGGTCGCCGGCGATGCCGCCCAGGCCTCACAGGCGGCGCAGCAAGCCGACAGCCAGGCCCGCGCAGGCGACCACCTGGTGCATCGGGTAGTCGAGCAGGTCGAGCGTCTGGCCGCCGATGTGGCCCGCAGCGGCACTACCATTGGCCAGGTGCAGGATGAAAGCCAGCGCATCGGCAGCGTGCTGGATGTGATCAAGGCGGTGGCCGAACAAACCAACCTGCTGGCCCTCAACGCCGCCATCGAGGCGGCCCGCGCTGGCGATCAGGGCCGCGGCTTCGCCGTGGTCGCCGACGAGGTGCGCGCATTGGCGCGGCGTACCCATGAGTCGACCCAGGAGATCGAAGGCCTGATCGAGCGCCTGCAAAGCCGCGTGCGCCAAGCCGTCGAGCAGATGCAGGGCAGCCAGCAACTGAGCCAGGACGCGGTAGGCGGTATCCAGAGCGCCGGCCAGGCGCTGGCACAGATTGGCCAGGCGGTGTCGCTGATAGAGCAGATGAACCAACAGATCGCCAGCGCCGCCGAACAGCAGAGTGCGGTGGCGGTCGACATCAACCGCAGCGTCGAGCGGGTGCGCAGCATCAGCCAGCAAAGCGCCGCGGCCACCGAACAGACCGCGCAATCCAGCGCCGAACTGGCGCGCCTGGGCAGCGAACTGCAGAGCCGCATCGGCCAATTTCACAACTGAGGCAGACAGGCTCTGTGGGAGGCGCTTCAGCGGCGACGCTAAAGCGCAGCGCCTCCCGGCCCAGGTCGCAACGCGGGGCATCTGTCGCTCTTTGTGTAGGAGCGAATTTATTCGCGATAAATCGTGCACACGCCACAGCTATCGCGGCTAAAGCGAAGCGCCGCCCTATCCCTTCCACGGTCTTGCAGTCCGCTAAACGCACACTATCGCCCCCACCATGCCAGCAACCCTGCCTCCGCCCTTGGCGCTCAGCCAAGGCAACTATAGAATCTGGAACATCATTCCAATAAATCCAAATCCAGTTTCAGGAGATTGACCATGGCCCACGCCGACCTCGAGTGCGACCTGCTGATCGTCGGCTCCGGCGCCGCCGGCCTGGCCGCGGCCGTAACCGCCGCCTGGCACGGGCAGACGGTCATCCTGGTCGAAAAAGACGCAGTATTCGGCGGCGCTACGGCCTGGTCCGGCGGCTGGCTATGGGCGCCGCGTAACCCGCTGGCACGCCGCGCCGGGATCGTTGAAAACATCGAACAGCCGCGCACCTACCTGCGTCACTGCCTGGGCGAGCACTACAACGCCGAGCTGGTCGACGCCTTTCTCGAAGCCTGCCCGCAGATGGTGGCGTTCTTCGAGCAGCACAGCCGGCTGCAATTTGCCGACGGCAACGCCATCCCCGATATGCGCGGCGAAGCACCTGGCGCCGCCACCGGCGGTCATCAGGTGATCGCCGCGCCCTATGACGCACGCGAGGTCGGCGCCCTGCTGCCACGCCTGCGCACGACCATGCCCGAGACCTCGTTTATCGGCATGCCGATCATGGCCGGCGCGGACCTGATGGCGTTTCTCACCCTGACCCGCTCGATCAAATCCGCCGTGCACGTTGCCAAACGCGTGACCACCCACCTCTACCACCTGGCGCGTTATGGCCGCGCCATGCACCTGGTCAATGGCGTAGCGCTGGTCGCACGGCTGGCCAAGTCGGCGGATGACTTAGGCGTGCAACTGATCGAGTCGGCGCCGGCCAAACGCCTGCTGCGCGAAAACGGCCGGGTCTGTGGCGCCGTGGTGCAGCGGGGTGATGGCGAGCAGCGCATTCACGCACGCCAAGGCGTGCTGCTGGCGGCCGGCGGCTTCGCCCATGACATCGAGCGCCGCCGCCAACTGTTCCCACGCACGCCCAGCGGCCACGAGCACCTGGCGTTGCCGCCGCCATCCTGCAACGGCGACGGCCTGCGCCTGGGTGAAGACGTTGGCGCCGTGCTCAATACCGCGCTGAAATCACCCGTGGCCTGGGCACCGGTGTCGCGCGTGCCCTACCCGGACGGCCGCGTCGGCCACTTCCCGCACATCATCGACCGCGGCAAGCCGGGGCTGATCGCCGTACTGCGCAGCGGCCGACGCTTCGTCAACGAAGCCGAGGGCTACTACGACTTCGTTGCCGCCCTGCTCGAGGCGGTGCCGGAGGGCGAAGAGGTCTGCTGCTGGCTGATCTGCGATCAGCGCTTTATCCGCCGTTACGGCCTCGGTATCGCCCGCCCGGCGCCAGTACCGCTGCGGTCGGTGCTGCGCAGCGGCTACCTCAAACGCGGCCATACCATTGAGGCCCTGGCCCACGCCTGCGGCATCGACCCGCTGGGCCTGTTGCAGACCCTGGCCGACTACAACCGCCACGCCCAACAAGGTGAAGACCCGGCCTTCGGCCGCGGCAGCACAGCCTTCAACCGCCGCAGCGGCGACGCCAGCCACACAGGGCCTAACCCCTGCGTAGCCCCCATCGAGCGCGGTCCCTTCTATGCGGTAAAGGTCGAACCCGGTAGCTTCGCCACCTTCGCCGGCCTCAAAACCAACGGCCAGGCCCAGGTGCAGGATGCCAACAACCAACCAATCCCCGGCCTCTACGCCGCCGGCAGCGACATGGCCAGCGTGATGGGCGGCCACTACCCTTCCGGCGGCATCAACCTGGGGCCGGCGATAACCTTTGGCTATGTGGCGGCGCGGCATGCGGCGGGTGTTGAGGCGTATGAAACGGAGTTGGACTGAGGGTGGTTGACTGCAGAGGCTTGCCCAGCAATTTGCTTTCTGGCAAGGGATGAAGGGCTCATCTTGCGCAAGTGTCGCGTTGATCCACTGAAGCAGCAGAGCGATCAGTAGGCCGATCAGCAGTTCGCGAGCGATGGAGAGTATCTGGTCGATTATGCGCTGGCGCATGTGGTTGTCCCGGTTAATTGAAGGGACACCCATTTAATGGCCACTTTTCGCGTGCCAGTAGCACCTACGAAAAATTCGTCGCTCCTCAGATTGGGGACTCACGCAGGCACCAATGCATACCTTTAGGCGTGTCACCAGGTAAGCTGAAACTATTTCGACGAAGGCAAAACGGGGTGTATTGCCCGCGAAGCGCGACCTTCACCTCATTGAATATTCTCGCTGATGACTACCGCCGGCGTGATGGCGATATAGCTTTCACGGTCAGCACCCTCCGCTTTAGGCCGATAGTCACTGCGGTGTGACGCTGGTCAACTGGAATGCAATTGACTGGTTAATGGCTCTGCAAATACGCGGTCAAGTCAGTGCAATTTCACACAGAGCGAAGCAAGGCCTGTCGCGGGGTCTTCGCTTAGCGGTGCGCGCGGCGCACCCTACGGGTGATTTGCGCCACCTAGCAGAAAGGCTAAACGCGTGTAGGCGCGAAGGGGGCGCCTAGCCTTTATTCGCGATTGTGCCGCGAATTTCGCGAATAAATTCGCTCCTACCGGTTATGCGACAGCCTATTGTTACATTCCCATAAAAAACCGCCGCACGGCGCAAGCACCGGCGGCGGTCGAGGGAAGCGGGTTTAGTCTTGCAGCGATTCCACGCCCATTTCGTCCCAGACTTCTTCGGCCAGGTGGAAGGTGGCGTTGGCTGCCGGGATGCCGCAGTAGATCGCGCTTTGCATCAGCACTTCCTTGATCTCCTCGCGGGTCACGCCGTTGTTTTTCGCCGCCTTGAGGTGCAGGCGCAGTTCCCCTTCGCGGTTCATGCCGATCAGCATGGCGATGGTGATCAGGCTGCGGGTGTGGCGCGGCAGGCCGGGGCGGGTCCAGATATCGCCCCAGGCATGGCGGGTGATCATCTCCTGGAATTCTTCGTTGAACGGCGTGAGTTTTTCCAGGCTGCGGTCGACGTGGGCGTCGCCCAGCACCGCGCGGCGCACCTGCATGCCGGCTTCGTAGCGTTGTTTTTCGTCCATCTCAAACTCCGGTTGGGTGGTGCGCGCGGCGCACCCTACGGGGATCGTGGTTCCGTAGGGTGCGCCGTGCGCACCATAACGATCTCAAGCCTTGAGGAAATCCAACAGCGCCTGGGTAAAAGCATCGCCAGCCTCGACGTTGGACAGGTGCGCGGCGTGGAACTCGACCAACTGCGCGCCAGCAATCTGCTGTTGCATAAAGCGGCCATGTTCGGGGGTAGTCACCACATCCGCCGTGCCGCAGACGATCAGGGTCGGCGCGCTGATGCGGGCGATTTGCTCGCGGTAGTCCGCATCGCGCACAGCGGCGCAGTTGGCGGCGTAACCCTCGGGGGAAGTCTGCGCGAGCATGCCGACGATGGGCTCGACCTTGTCCCCATGGGCCTCGGCGAACTCGGCGGTAAACCAGCGCGCGATGGAGGCATCACGCAGCGCACGCATCGCCGCCTGGCCGTCGCGCAGGACCATCTCGATGCGCGGGTTCCACACCTCGTCGCTGCCGATCTTCGCGGCGGTGTTGCACAGCACCAGGCGCTGAATGCGCTCGGGGGCGTTGATGCCCAGCCACTGGCCGATCAGGCCGCCCATGGACAACCCGCAGAAATGCGCCTTGGCGATATCCAGCGCATCGAGCAAGGCCAGCACATCGCGGCCGTTCTGCTCGATGCTGTATGGGCCTTCGCTAACCAGCGAAGCGCCATGGCCACGGGTGTCGTAGCGCAGCACCTGGAAGTGCTGGGTAAAGGCCGGAATCTGTGCGTCCCACATATGCAGGTCGGTGCCCAGGGAGTTGGACAGCACCAGCACCGGCGCACCGGCGGGGCCTTCCAGTAAGTAGTTCAAATCGCCATCGGCGAGGCGTACGACAGGCATGGATAACTCCTAACGCGAAAATTGCGTGTGTTCGGCGACGGCCCGCTCGACCCAACGCCGAGCCTGGCCAAGGTAATGGGCCGCATCGAGCAGATGATCCAGCTCGGCGGCGGACAGTTGAGCGCTGACCTCGGCATTGGCGCCGAGCACCGCGCGCAGGTGGGCACCCTGCTGCACCGCCTGGCGGCAGCATTGCTCGATAAGGTGATGGGCAGCGTCACGGCCGATGCGCTGGGCCAGGGCAATACTCACCGCTTCGGCCAGCACCAGGCCCTGGGTCAACTCCAGGTTGGCGCGCATGCGTGCGGCGTCCACCTCCAGCCCCGGCACCGCTAGCAGCGCCTGCTGCAACGCGCCGGAGACCAGGCAGCAGAGCTCTGGCAGGGTTTCCCATTCGGCGTGCCACAGGCCGAGGCTGCGCTCGTGCTCCTGGGGCATGGCGGCGAACATGGTGGCGACCAGGCCAGGTGCGCGGGTGGCCGCGCCGATCAGTACGGCGGCGCCGACCGGGTTGCGTTTATGCGGCATGGTCGAGGAGCCGCCCTTGCCCGGCGCGGCTGGCTCGAAGACTTCACCGGCCTCGGTTTGCATCAGCAGGCTGAGGTCGCGGCCGAGCTTGCCCAGGCTGCCGGCGATCAGCCCGAGCACACTGGCGAACTCCACCAGGCGGTCGCGCTGGGTGTGCCAGGGTTGTTCAGGCAGGTTAAGACGCAACTCGGCGGCCAGCGCCTCGGCCACCGGCCAGGCCTGCTCGCCGAGCGCCGCCAGGCTGCCGGAAGCGCCGCCGAATTGCAGGCACAGCAGGCGCGGCTTGAGTTCCACTAAACGCTGACGATGGCGGGTGACGGCACCGAGCACGCCGGCCAGCTTCATGCCCAGGGTTACCGGCGTGGCTTGCTGCAGCCAGGTGCGCCCGGCCAGCGGGGTGTCGGCATGGCGTTCGGCCTGAGCCGCCAGGGCATCGGCCAGGGTAGCGAGATCGCGTTCTATCAATTCGATGGCCGCGCGCAGTTGCAGCACCAGGCCGCTGTCCATGGCGTCCTGGCTGGTGGCGCCGAGGTGTACATAGCGTTCGGCCTCGGCATCACTGGCGGCGATACGCTTGCCGAGGGCCTTGACCAGCGGAATGGCCGAGTTGCCGGCGGTGGCGATGGCCTGGGCCAGCGCCGGGTAATCGTAGAGCTCAGCTTTACAGGCGGCCTCGATGGGCGCCACGGCCTCGGCGGGGATCAGCCCCACGCGTGCCTCGGCCCGCGCCAGAGCGGCCTCGAAGTCGAGCATGCCCTGCACCCGGCCGGTGTCGCAGAAGATCGCGCGCATGGCCGGGGCGGTGAAGTAGGCATCGAAGAGTTGGTTGCTCACGTAAGGATGATTCCCAGGAGTCTGACGTTAAGTCTAGGGTCGCAGTATGGCTGCGGCGAATCCAGCGTGGTGCCTGAAAAGCTGGCACCGTGGGAGGGGCTTTAGCTGCGACGGCTTAACCCTGTCGCCGCTAAAGCGCCTCCCACGAGCCAGGGTGCAGGCGCGAAGGGGGGGCCTGGCCTTTAATTCGCGATTGGTCTTGGAGCGCTAGAAGCATCGCGAATAAAGCGGAACGCCGCCCGTTCGCTCCTACAAGTTGAGCATCACACCCGCTCGATCGCCAGCGCCAAGCCCTGCCCCACGCCTACGCACATGGTCGCCAAGCCGCGCTTGCCGCCGCTTTTTTCCAGCTGGTGCAATGCGGTCAGGACCAGGCGCGTGCCGCTCATACCCAGGGGGTGGCCGAGGGCGATGGCGCCGCCGTTGGGGTTGACCTGGGGGGCATCGTCGGCCAGGTCGAGGTCACGGGTGACGGCCAGGCCTTGCGCGGCGAAGGCTTCGTTGAGTTCGATCACGTCGAAGTCGCCAATTGCCAGATCAAGGCGTTGCAGCAGTTTGCGCACCGCCGGCACTGGGCCGTAGCCCATAATGCGCGGCGCCACGCCGGCACTGGCCATGCCCAGCACCCGGCCGCGCGGCGTGAGGCCGTACTTGGCCACCGCCTCGGCAGACGCCAGGATCATCGCCGCCGCGCCATCATTGACGCCCGAGGCGTTGCCGGCGGTGACGGTTTTGCCTTCGCCGTTGACCGGTTTGAGTTTGGCCAGGGCCTCGGCCGTGGTGTCCGGGCGCAGGTGTTCGTCCTGGTCGATCACCACCTCGCCCTTCTTGGTCTTGATCACCACCGGGACGATTTCTTCGGCGAAGAAGCCGGCTGCCTGGGCGGTACCTGCGCGCTGCTGGCTGCGCAGGGAAAAGGCGTCCTGGTCGGCGCGCGATACCTGGTAGTCGTCGGCGACGTTGTCGGCAGTCTGCGGCATGGCATCGACGCCGTACTGGGCCTTCATCAGCGGGTTGATAAAGCGCCAGCCGATGGTGGTGTCTTCGATCTTCTGGCCACGGCCAAAGGCGCTGTCGGCCTTGCCCATCACGTAGGGCGCGCGGGACATGGACTCGACGCCGCCGGCGATGGCCAGCTCCATCTCGCCGCTGGCGATGGCGCGAAAGGCGCTGCCCACCGCATCCATACCCGAGGCGCAGAGGCGGTTGAGGGTCACGCCCGGCACGCTGTCGGGGATGCCGGCCAGCAGCAGGGCCATGCGCGCGACGTTACGGTTGTCCTCACCGGCCTGGTTGGCGCAGCCCATAAAGACTTCGTCGATGGCCGCCAGGTCGAGCTGCGGGTTGCGCTCGATCAGCGCCTTGAGCGGCACCGCCGCGAGGTCATCGGCGCGCACCGGCGCCAGGCCGCCGCCGAAACGGCCGATGGCCGTGCGCACAGCATCGCAGATAAAGACGTCGCGGCTCATTCCTCACCCCCGGCCTGGCCGTGGGCGGCCGCGGTGCGCGCTTCCAGGGCGCGCAGGGCTTCAAGCTCATGGGCGTTCGGCGCTTCGGTCACGGCCAGGTTGTCAGCGAAACGGATGGCCCAGCCGGTGTTCTCGATCACCTGCTCGCGGCTCACGCCAGGGTGCAGCGCGGTGACCACGAACTCCTTGCTGCCGGCTTCCGGCTCCATGATGCACAGGTCGGTGATGATGCCCACCGGGCCCTGGCCTGGCAGGCCCAGACGCTGGCGGTGGTCGCCACCTTCGCCATGGCCGACCGAGGTGATAAAGGCCAGTTTGTCGACAAAGGTGCGGTGCGATTGCTTGAGGATGATCAGCACTTCCTTGGCGCTGCCGGCAATCTCCGGCGCGCCGCCGGCACCCGGCAAACGGACCTTCGGGTTGCGGTAATCACCGATCACCGTGGTGTTGATATTGCCGAACTTGTCGACCTGGGCCGCGCCGAGGAAGCCGACGTCGATACGCCCACCCTGCAGCCAGTAGCGGAAGATCTCGCCAGTCGGCACCACGGTGTCGGCGGTTTCGGCCAGCTCGCCGTCACCGATGGACAGCGGCAGCACGCTCGGCTTGGCGCCGATGGGGCCGGATTCGTAGATCAATACCACGTCCGGCGAGGAGGTCAGGCGCGCCAGGTTGGCGGCTTTGGACGGCAGGCCGATGCCGACGAAGCAGACGGCGCCGTTCTTCAGGCGACGGGCAGCGGCCACGGTCATCATTTCATTGGTGCTGTAAGCGCTCATCACTTGGCCTCCGCCAGCTTGGTCTGGAATGCCGCGAAATCGGCGGTACCGCGAATGTATTCATCGATCCAGGCGGTGAAGGTTTCGCGGTCGCGGGCAATCGGGTCCCAGGCCTGGTAGAAGCGGTTGTCGCGCTCGTAGTAGCCGTGGGCGTAGGACGGATGGGCGCCACCCGGTACATGGCAAACCGCGGTCAGCGCCCAGCTCGGCAGCACGCAGGCGTTCATCGGCGCGTTGAGGTCGTCGACGATTTCCTCAACCGTGACGATGCAGCGCTTGGCCGCCAGGGCCGCTTCTTTCTGCACACCGAGGATGCCCCACAGCAGCACGTTGCCCTTGCGGTCGGCCTTCTGCGCGTGGATCACGGTGACGTCCGGGCGCACCGAAGGCACGGCGGCCAGCACTTCGCCGGTGAACGGGCAGGTGACGCTCTTGATATACGGGTTGACCTTGGGCAGGTCGGAGCCGGCATAGGCACGTAGCACGGCAAACGGCAGGCCCGAGGCGCCGGCGACATAGGCGTTGGCCATGTCGGCGTGGCTGTGCTCATCGATTTCCAGGGCCTGGGGCCAGCCCTTCTCCACCGCGTCACGCAGGCGGTGCAGCGAGCCAACGCCGGGGTTGCCGCCCCAGGAGAAGGTCAGCTTGCGCGCGCAGCCGGCGCCGATCAGCAGGTCGTAGACCAGGTCCGGGGTCATGCGCACCAGGTGCAGGTCTTTCTTGCCCTGGCGGATGATCTCGTGGGACGCGGCAGTGGGTATCAGGTGGGTAAAGCCTTCGAGGGCGACGCAGTCGCCGTCGTGGACATGGCGCGAAATGGCTTCGCCCAGGGTGATGATGTCGGCCATTGTTGTGTTCTCGGCTGGGTTGCAAGCAGGGGATAGCTGGTGGCTAAACCTTAGGCTGCAGCCTTTTCGAGAACAATCCGATAATCGCCTTACTGGGCGATTATCGAACCCATTTCATTGCGCTTAGGCGGGCCGAAACAGCTGGCTACTCAACTCGCGGCTGGCGTTGAGCATCAGCGGCAGGTAGCGCTTTTCCAGCTCGCTGACCGGCACGCGGCCGGCATGGGTGCTGAGGTTCATCGCGGCCAGGACATGGCCGGCGGAGTCGTAGACCGGCACCGCGAGGGAGCGCAGGCCCTGCTCCAGTTCCTGGTCGACCACGCACCAACCCTGGTGGCGCACACGCTGCAGGCACTCCCACAGCGCCTCGGGGGTGTGCAGGGTGCGGCTGGTCTTGGCTTGCAGCTCGGCGTGGGCCAGGTAGTCCTGCAGTTGGTCGTCATCCAGCGCGGCCAGCAGAATGCGACCCATGGAGGTGCAGTAGGCGGGCAGGCGGCTGCCGACGCTCAGGTCCACCGAAATCAAGCGCTGCGGGATCGCCGAGCGGGCGATATACAGCACCTGCTCGCCTTCCAGGGTGGCCAGGTTGCAGGCCTCATGCAGTTGCTCGCTGAGGCGATCGAGGTACGGCTGGGCCGAGACGGCCAGAGGCGTCGACGACAGGTAGGCATGGCCCAGGGTCAGCACCTTGGGCAGCAGCGAGTAGGTGCGCCCGTCAGTGGTGGCGTAACCCAGCTTCATCAGCGTGTACAGGCAGCGGCGCACGGCGGCGCGGGGGATCTCGGTGCGGTGGCTGATCTGCGCGATGGTCAGGTGGCGCTTGCGCTCCTGGAACGCATTGATCACCGCCAGGCCGCGGGCCAGGGAGGTCATGAAGTTGGGGTCGCCGGCAAACTCTTCGATGCGCTTGGCTGGCGACACGTAGGGCGGTGGCACCAGGTTGGACAGGGGCGGACGCGTATCGCTCATGGGGCCTCCAGGGCTAGGGTCGCAACTCGAATTATGTGCTCTCTGTAGGAGCGAAGGGGGCGCCTAGCCTTTATTCGCGATATATCTCGAAAACGCTGCACAAGTCGCGGCTAGAACGGAGCACCGCCCGCCCCCCCTCGCACGGGAATTGGCCGAGATTTGATGCGTGAGACGACACTCGCAGCACTAGGCGATTATCGAACCGGTGTGCGGTAATCGCAATAGGCAGTCACGCCGGCAAAACGCCCTGCCCGCGCAGCACACTGAGCAGCAGACTGATGCTGAAAAACGCCAGCACCGTGGTCACCACCAGCGCCGCAGCGCAGCGCTGTTCAAGGCCGAAGCGCTGCCCGAGGATGGGGTAAATACTCATCATCGGCGCACTGGCGAACAGCAGCCCGGTGAGCATCAGGTGACTGTCCACACCCGGAACCACCAGGCAGGCGAGCAGCAGCGCCAGCGGGTGCAGGAGCAACTTGCCGAAAGCGGTCTGCAGCACTTCGCTGGCCATGCCGCCAACCTTCAGGCCACACAGGGTGCCGCCGATCACGAACAGCGCCACAGGGGCCGAGGCGCCGGCGAGCATGTCGATCACTCGCGCCAACAAGGCGGGCAGACGAACATCGAAAATAACCAGCAGCAAACCGAGGCTGATGGCGATGATCACCGGGTTGCGCAGCAGGCGCAGGCCGGTTTCGCGCAGCAATTGCCAGCCGGCCACACCGCGCTGGGTACCGATTTCCGCGAGGGTCAGGGCCAGGGGAATCATCAGCAGATTCTCCACCAACATGCCCAGAGCCATGACCACCGCGGCGTCAGGGCCAAGCACCATAAAGGCGATGGGGTAGCCGATAAAACCGGTGTTCGGCACCGACATGCCCATCGCCAGGATCGCACTGGTCGTGATGCCTTGGCGCCGCACCACACGGGCCAGCGCATAGCCGGCGGCGAACACCGCCAGGGACGCCAGGGCATAGGCGCTCAGGTACGGCAGGTCGAGCACTTCGCCGAGGCTGCGCTCGGTCAGCGCCTTGAGCACCAGCGCCGGCAGGGCGAAGTAGATAACGAAGGTGCCCATGCCGCGCACCTGCTCACGGTTGACCAGGCCGGCGCGCGCCGAAGCGAAGCCCAGGGCGATCAACAGAAAAATCGGTGCGGTGATCCCCAATACCGTCAGCATGCCAAGCGTTCCATGGTCTCTGCGCGCAATTGTGCCAGGCGACTGCGGGTCCGGGGGAAATCGCCGTGGCCAACGCCAGCACACAACACCTCCAGCGGCACCTCGCTCTGCAGCCAGAGCTCTGTGCCGTGGTCGTAGGCGATATCGATAAGGTTTACCAGGCGCTGCTGCTCATCCAGCGAGCAGCCGGCCAATGCCGGCAAGGCGCTGACGACGATGCGCGGGAAACGCTGACAGAGCGCCAGGTAATCACTGCTGGCCAGGGGTTGCTGGCAGAGCGCGGCAAAGTCCAGCCATAGCGTGTGCGCGTCCATGCCGCGCAGGGCGAGGGTTTGCCGGCCCAGGGCTAGCTGGGTGACACGCGGCAACTCGCTCAGGCGCTCGTCCAGCACGCACTCCGGCCCGTGCAGGTACAGCCCCCAGGGCTGCCCGCTCTGTTGTCGATAGTCCGGCCCAGCCGCCATTTGCAGCACCCGGCAGTGACGCTGCAAAACCTCGGCAAAGGGTTTGAAACGGCTGTGATACAGCGGGTTGGGGCACAGCTCGGCGGGGGCGTAGTTGGAACTGAACAGCAGGATGCAATCGCGCTCGATCAACGGCTGCAACAGGCGCCCGAGCAGGATCGCATCGCCAATGTCGTGGACATGGAATTCATCGAGGTAAAACAGCCGCGCCTCGGCGGCCAACTCATCGGCCACCCGCGCCAGCGGATCGGCCAGGCCGGCATGGGCCAGCAGGCGCTGCTGCACCTCTTGCAGCAACGCATGCACGTGCACGCGACGCTTGGCTGTGCAGGGCGCGGCCTGGAGCAGTGCGTCGAGCAGCAGGCTCTTGCCGCGGCCCACGCCGCCCCAGAGGTAGACCCCAGCCGCCGCGCGACGCCGCCAACGGCTCGGTTGCAGACGTGCTTGCAACCAGCCGCCGAGGGTCTCGAGCAAGCGCTGCTGGGCGGCATCCAACTGCAAGCCGCGCGCCTCAATCAGGCGAGCGGCCTGCGCATGCAGCTCAGAAGTCAAAGAACACGGTCTCGCCTTCTCCCTGAATACGAATGTCGAACCGATAGGCTGGCTTGCCGTCCACTTCGCAGCGCTTGGCGATCAGCGTCTCGCGGCGCTGCGGTTGCTCGATCAGGTTGAGCACCGGGTCCTGGGCATTGGCCGCCGCCTCGTCGTCGAAGTACAGGCGAGTGTGCAGGTGGATATTGATGCCACGGGCGAACAGCGAAACATTGACATGGGGCGCCATCGGCACGCCGGCGGCGTTGTTAACCACGCCCGGTTTGACCGTGTGGGCGGTCCACTCGCTGCCGGCGTCGAAGGTGGTGGCGGTACGGCCGAAACCGTTGAACGCCTTGTCCAGGTCATAGGTTTCGTCGTACTGGCCCAGGTGGTCGGCCTGCCAGAGTTCGAGGAAGGCATCGCGCACCAGATGGCCGTTGCCGTCGTAAACGTGACCCAGCAGCAGGATGTGCTCGCCCGGCGCCTCGGGCTTGGCCAGCTGATTCCAGATTTCCTGGGGGCGGCTGGGGTTGCCGGCGGCGGCCAGGGCCAGGCCGATGTGCACATAGGGGCCCGCGGTTTGTGAGGCGGTTTCCGGCAGCAATTCAACAGGCATGGTCAACCTCCTCAGCGATTCTCAAAGTGGGTTTGGCGCTGGCCGCGCAGGACGATATCGAAGCGGTAGGCCAGGCAATCCATGGGGTTGGCGTTGGCCATGTCGAGCCGGGCGATCAGGGTTTGCACCGCATCCGGGTTGGCAATCGCCTTGACGATCGGGCACATCGGGATCAGCGGGTCGCCTTCGAAATACAGCTGGGTGATCAGCTTGGTGCAGATGGCCGGGCCGCTGATAGAGAAGTGAATGTGCGCCGGGCGCCAGTCATTGGGGCCGTTGCGCCAGGGGTACGGGCCGGGTTTGACGGTGCGGAAGCTGTAGTTGCCCTGGCTGTCGGTCAGGGCACGGCCGACCCCGCCGAAGTTGGGGTCCAGGGGCGCCAGGTAACGGTCGTTCTTGTGCCGATAACGGCCACCGGCGTTGGCCTGCCACATTTCCACCAGGGTATGGGGGATCGGCTTGCCGTACTGGTCCATGACCCGCCCGGCGACGATGATCCGCTCGCCCACCGGCAGGCTGCCGGTATTGAAGTTGAGCAACAGGTCGTTGTCGTGCTCGCCCATTTTCAGGTGCGAGAAATCCGGGCCGCTGGTTTCGCTGACCGATTGCGGAATGCTCACCAACGCCTGGCGCGGCGAGCGGGCGATGGAGGTTTTGTAGTCGGGGGTAAAGGCCTTCGGGTGCCAGTTACGGTCACGTATGACGAAGCGCCGGGTGGAGGCATCAGGCATCACGTTTTCCCTGTTATTGGAGGTATGGGAGCTGCCAGGCAGCGGACGTGGAGCCATTGTCGGGGCGCACAGCGGCGCTGGACACTGAAAAAACGCTGACCATCCATAACCATTTGGTTATCTATTCAGGAAAGCTGCCTGTGCGATAGGCCAGGCCGACTTCGCGCAACACCTCAACGCAGCCGTGCGCAGCCAGGGACAACGGCACGGCGGTGTTGCGGCAAATGCCCACCGAACCACCCGGCTCGACCACGCCCAGATCCAGCTCGGCCAGCTCGCCGCTGCGCAGGTCCAGTTGCACTGCGTCCAGGGGCGCGATCCACAGCGCATCGCTGCTCTGCACATAGCGCCGGCTGAGGGTGATCGACAGGGTTTCCAGGCGCTGGCGCGGCGGGCTGATACCGCACTGTACGAACAGCGCATCGGCATATTTGCGGATGGTGGTGCCTGCCAGCGGCACCACCAGCGGATACGCCTGCAAACGTTCGCGCAGCGCCACACCATCGAGCAACGGGTGGCCGGCGCGCACCACCAGGGTCATCGACTCGCTGTACAAATGCTCGAAGGTCAGACCCTGGATTTGCGGGCTATCGGTCATGCGCCCAACCACCAAGTCCAGCTCGCCCAGGTGCAGTTGCGCCAGCAGGTGCGCGCTCGGCCCGGTGACCACGCTGGCGACCAGCGCCGGGTGGCGCGCATGCAGGCGGCGCACCACTTCGGGCACCAGCAGGCTTTCCACAGTGGAGAGCACGCCCAGGCGCAAGGTGGCCGCGCTGTACTCGCCGGCGCGCAGACTGCTGACCCCTTCGCGCAGCGCCTGCACACTCGGCCCGGCGTAACGCATAAAGGCCACACCGGCTTCGCTCAGGCGCGCGCCGCTCTTGCTGCGCTCGAACAGGCTGGTGCCGAGCAGCGTTTCCAGCTCCTTGAGGGTCTTGGAGATTGCCGGCTGGCTGACCGCCAGTTGATCGGCCGCCCGCGCCAGGCTGCCCTGGCGCGCCACTTCGAGGAAGCACACCAGGTGGCGGAATTTGATTCGCGTATCGATATTCACCGAAGGTCCTTCAGCAGGCTCAGGCGCCGATGATGCCGAGCGACGGAGCCAGGGTCTAGGATCTGTTGGCGTTTCGCGCGCGGCTGCGCCGCAGACTTAGGCCGTTGGGTGCGCCGTGCGCACCAGCGCAGTCTTGGTGCGCACGGTGCACCCTACTCGGTTACTCACCTAGATCGGCCCTAAGCCCTTGCAGCGCCCAGTAAGCCAGGCCCAGCGACACCGCCTCAATCAACAGGGCGACCAGGTTAAAGGTCTGCTGTGCGCCGCCGTCCAGCCACAGCCCGCCGATGCGCGCCAGGCCCAGGGCGCTGTAGAGCAGCACCAGCAGGGTCAGGGCGCCGCGCACCAAATCCTCACGGCTGAGTGCCATGGCCAGGAAGGCCGCCAGACCGATCTGCAAGCCACCGTAATACGCGCGCACATCGGTTGCTGCCGCCGCGCTCATCAGCAGCATGCCGCTGGCATTGGTCATCTCGTGGGGCTGGATGAAATAGGCCAGGCCGAGGCCGCCGAGGGCAAGCATCTGAATCGCCAGGATGATACGTGCACGCCGCATGGGTCGCTCCGTTACTAGGTTCTGAGGCAGCAGCATAGCCGGATCAGCACCTCTACGGTTACAGGTCCATAGCGGGGCGCTATGCTCCTCGCACCGTTCCCCATCTCTGGACAACCGCCATGCCCCGCACCCTGCTTGCTCTGCTATTACTCGCCAGCGCCGCCCAAGCGGCCGAACCGCTGACCATCGACGTGCACCGCGATCCCAATTGCGGCTGCTGCAGCGCCTGGATCGACCATTTGCAGAACAACGGCTTTGTGGTCAACGACCACCTGGAAGCCGACATGCCAGCGCTCAAGCAACGCCTCGGCGTGCCGCCCAGCCTGGCGTCCTGCCACACCGGTGTAATCGACGGAAAATTTGTCGAAGGCCATGTGCCGGCGGCGGACATTCTCACCCTGCGCCAGCGTCCCGACCTGCTCGGCGCCGCCGTACCAGGTATGCCCACCGGCTCGCCCGGGATGGAGCGCGGCAATGTACGCGATGCCTATCAGGTGATCGGCGTGGACAAACAGGGGCAAGCGACGGTCATAACCCAGTACCCGGGCAATTGAGCACCGGAACGATCAGGAGCAAGCCATGCGCTGGAACCGGGCACGACGCAGCGACAATGTAGAGGACAACCGCGGCCGGCGTTTCGGCGGCGGGCGCGGGCTAAGCCTGGGCGGCGTGGCCGTGGTGATCATCATCGGCCTGCTCAGCGGCCAGGATCCGTTGCAGATTCTTGGCCAGCTCGCCGGACAGTTGAGCCAACCGGCGGCGGTGAGTACCCAGGCGCCAGCCGCCAATGATCCGCAGCGCGACTTCGTCAGCGCTGTACTCGGTGACACCGAAGACACCTGGCGCGAGCTGTTCCAGCAGGCCGGCCGCCAATACCGCGACCCGACCCTGGTGCTGTTCAGCGGCGGCGTCGACTCGGCCTGCGGTTTCGCCCAGTCGGCGGTTGGCCCCTTCTACTGCCCCGGCGATCAGCGGGTGTATCTGGACTTGAGCTTCTTCCGCGAGCTGGAACAGCGCTTCGGCGCTGCCGGTGATTTCGCCCAGGCCTACGTCATCGCCCATGAGGTGGGCCATCACGTGCAAACCCTGCTCGGCGTCTCGGCCCAGGTAAATGCCGCACGCCAGCGCGGCGAGCGCATGGAAGGCGCCAGTGGCTTGCTGGTGCGTCAGGAGCTACAGGCCGACTGCCTGGCGGGAGTCTGGGCGTTCCATGCACAACGCCGGCTCGATTGGCTGGAACCGGGCGATGTAGAAGAAGCGCTAAATGCCGCCAACGCCATCGGCGATGACCGTCTGCAACGCCAGGCTCAAGGCCAGGTGGTGCCGGACGCCTTTACCCACGGCACCTCGGCACAGCGTATGCGCTGGTTCAGCAACGGCTTCGAGCATGGCGAGGTAAATCGCTGCGACACCTTCAAGGCAACGCGTCTCTGACGCCTGATTCGTAGCCTGGGTCGAGCGCAGCGACACCCGGGAGAATGCACCCGGGTATCGCGTTGCTCCACCCAGGCTACAAAGGCCGAGCACCTAGCCTGGCGCTACTGCGCCCTGGGCGGTGGTGGCTCTTCGTCTTTCGGCGCGTCTTCGGCGTTGAGCAGCGCCTGACGGCGCGTCTCTAAGGCATGACGCCTGCCCCGTAGCCTGGGTCGAGCGCAGCGATACCCGGGAGAATGCACCCGGGTATCGCGTTGCTCCACCCAGGCTACAAAGGCCGAGCACCTAGCTTGGCGCTACTGCGCCCTGGGCGGTGGTGGCTCTTCGTCTTTCGACGCGTCGTCGGCGTTGAGCAGTGCCTGGCGGCGCGTCTCTAAGGCATGACACCTGCCCCGTAGCCTGGGTGGAGCAACGCGATACCCGGGTGCATTCTCCCGGGTGTCGCTGCGCTCGACCCAGGCTACAAAGGCCGAGCACCTAGCTTGGCGCTACTGCGCCCTGGGCGGTGGTGGCTCTTCGTCTTTCGACGCGTCGTCGGCGTTGAGCAGTGCCTGGCGGCGCGTCTCTAAGGCATGACACCTGCCCCGTAGCCTGGGTCGAGCGCAGCGATACCCGGGAGAATGCACCCGGGTATCGCGTTGCTCCACCCAGGCTACAACGGGCGAGCACCTGACTTGGCGCTACTGCGTCCAGGGCGGTGGTGGCTCTTCGTCTTTCGGCGCGTCGGCGGCATTGAGCAGCGCCTGACGGCGCGTCTCTAAGGCATGACGCCTGCCCCGTAGCCTGGGTCGAGCGCAGCGACACCCGGGAGAATGCACCCGGGTATCGCGTTGCTCCACCCAGGCTATAAAGGCCGAGCACCTAGCTTGGCGCTACTGCGCCCTGGGCGGCGGTGGTTCTTCGTCTTTCGGCGCGTCGTCGGCGTTGAGCAGCGCCTGGCGGCGCGTCTCTAAGGCATGACACCTACCCCGTAGCCTGGGTCGAGCGCAGCGACACCCGGGAGAATGCACCCGGGTATCGCGTTGCTCCACCCAGGCTACAAAGGCCGAGCACCTAACGTGGCGCTACTGCGACCAGGGCGGTGGTGGCTCTTCGTCTTTCGGCGCGTCTTCGGCGTTGAGCAGTGCCTGGCGGCGTGCTTCCTCGGCCAGGGTGGCCTTGATTTCGCGCATCACCGCGTCGATATCGGCGGCGTGCTCGGGGTCATCGAACTCACCGGTGAGCGGCGTTTCCGGCGTCAGACTGCCCGCTTCGTACAATGCCCACATTTCTTGCGCATAGCGGGTGTACTTGAGCTCAGGGGCGAACTGCCCGAAGTAGGCGGCCATGTTGCCGACATCGCGCTCCAGCATCTTGAACGCGTGGTTGTTGCCCGCGGCATCGACAGCCTGGGGCAAGTCGATGACCACGGGGCCTTCGGCGCCCAGCAGGACGTTGAATTCCGACAGGTCACCATGCACCAGGCCGGCGCAGAGCATCTTCACCACTTCGCCGATCATGAACGCGTGGAACTCGCGGGCATCGTCCGGATGCAGATCGACATCATTGAGACGCGGCGCGACATCGCCTTCGCCATCGTCGACCAGCTCCATCAGCAACACGCCTTCGAGAAAGTCGTAAGGCTTGGGCACGCGCACGCCGGCATTGGCCAGGCGGAACAGCGCGGCGACCTCGGCGTTCTGCCAGGCGTCTTCCTGCCCCTTGCGCCCATACTTCGAGCCCTTGGCCATGGCCCGGGCGTCGCGGCTGTTACGCACCTTGCGGCCTTCCTGGTACTCGGCGGCCTGGCGAAAGCTGCGATTGTTGGCCTCTTTGTAAACCTTGGCACAACGCAGCTCATCACCACAGCGCACCACATACACGGCGGCTTCTTTACCGCTCATCAGCGGGCGTATTACTTCATCGACCAGGCCGGCTTCGACCAGGGGCTCAATACGTTTTGGCGTCTTCATCAGCTTTGATCGGGGGTCCTGTATTGCCCATTCACATATGCGCCCGTTATACGGCAATCTTCGCGCAGCGCCCACCCTCGCCGATCAGGGGCTGAGTAAATGCTGGCGCAACGCTTCGATCGCATAGCGCACCTTGGCGGGCTGCGCATCACGGCGCGGTGTCACCAGATAGACCGCGAACGGCGGTAGCTGCCAGTCTGGCAGCACCTCGGCCAGGCTGCCATCCGCCAGCTCGGCACGCACTTCCTGCTCGGGCTGCAGCGACACGCCCATACCCGCCACCGTGAAGTGCCGCACACCCAGAATATTGTTGCAGCTCACCCGGCTCTCCATGCGCAGGCGCTGTACTTCGCCATGGGGGCCAGTGAACGTCAGGCCGGATGGCCCATCGTTATTCAGCGCCAGCCAGTCGAGGCTGTGCAAATCCTCGGGCTGACGGATCGCTGGGCGCCGACGCAGGTAGGCCGGCGCCGCGCACAGCAGCATGCGCGACTCACCGATGGCACGCGCCACCAAGCTGGAGTCTTCCTGATGGCCGACGCGGATCGCCAAATCGATGCGCTGCTCGATCAGGTCAACCGGCTCGTCATGGAAGAACAGCTTCAGGCTGAGGCCGCTGTGGGCCTGCAACAGCGGCCCCAGCGCAGCACTGATCGGCCGCCCGGAAAAGCCCACAGGCGCGGCGATGCGCAACTCACCCACCGGCGCATCACGCAGCTCGGCCAGGCGCTGCTCGGCTTGTTGCGCCAGGGCCAGCACCTGAGCGCAGCTGGCGTAGAAGGTCGCGCCGGCTTCGGTCAGGGTCAATTTGCGCGTGGTGCGGTGCAGCAGGCTGACCTGAGTACTGGCCTCCAGCTTGCGCAACTGCTGGCTGACCGCCGAAGCGGTCATGCCAAGCACCTCGGCGGCGGCCACCAGCGAGCCTCGGTCCACCACGGTGGCGAAGATCGCCATACGCTTGAGCTGCTCCATTCGTAAGCCCTGCTTAACAGTCAAAGTGGTTTTGGCCTATTTTTCTCGGCTTTATTCAGCAGCGATTATGAACGCACGTCAACATCCGCCAGCAGCGCCCGTGCTCCGCTTATCCAGCGCGCTGCCCCAAAGAGGTTTTCCATGCACCAGATCAGCCAGGCCTTCGTCACCACCGACACCCCAGCCCGCTATATCAGCCGCCTGTGCAAGCACTTTGCGCACAAAATCCCCGTGAGTTTCGACGAGACCCAGGGCCACATCGAATTCAGCATCGGCCGCGCCGAACTGGCAGCCGAAGGCAACGGCCTACGCCTGATCGCCCGTGCGCAGAGCGCCGAGGTCCGCCCGGAGCTGGAACAGGTTATCGCCCGGCATTTCGAGCGTTTCGCCTGGCAAGAAGCCCTGACCCTGGAATGGCAGGCGGTTTGAAAGCGTGATTCGGATTGGCGCCAGCGCCGTCAGCGTCGACAATCGACACCTGACCTTGCTGGAGTTGCGCCATGCTTGACCCCGACCGCTGCTGGCAGGCGCTCTGTGAGCGCGATCCCACCCACGATGGCCAATTCGTCTTTAGCGTGCGCTCGACCGGCATCTATTGCCGGCCCAGTTGCCCGGCACGCCGGCCGCTGCGCGAGCATGTACTGTTTCATGCCACTACGGCCCAGGCCGAAGCGGCCGGGTTTCGCCCGTGCAAACGCTGCGCACCCAATGGACAAAGCCCGAACGAACAGCTCGACAGCCTGGTAGCAGCCGCCTGCCGCCTGCTCGATGAGCAGCCCAAACAGACCCTAGGCGAGCTGGCCGCGCGCATCGGGCTTTCTACCTCGCACCTGGCGCGAGCGTTCAAAACCCGCACCGGGCTTACGCCAAAAGCCTGGGCCGAGGCCCGCCGACGGCAACGCCTGGAGGCTCAACTGCCGGCAGCCGACACGGTGCTGGGCGCGGCCCTGGATGCCGGCTACAGCGGCACCCGCGCGCTCTACGCAACCACCAATGGCGTCAGCCCGGCGCAGCGCCGCCGCGGTGCAGCCGGCGAGTGCCTGCGCTACGCCCTGGCGCCCTGCGCGCTCGGCCTGGTACTGATAGCGGCCAGTGATAAAGGCATCTGCGCCCTGCTGCTTGGCGATACACAGGCAGACCTTACTGAAGAGCTGCGCCAGCGCTTTCCGGCGGCCCAGTTGCAGGTGGATGATCAGGGCCTGACTGAAGCGCTCGCCGCCGTCCTGGTGCAATTACGCGAGCCGCAACGGGCAGCGCATTTGCCCCTGGATATCCGCGGTAGCGCCTTTCAGCAACGCGTCTGGCAGGCCCTGCAACAGATTCCCTGCGGACAGACCCGACAGTACGGCGACCTGGCCGCCAGCCTCGGCACTCACCCGCGGGCTGTCGCCCGTGCCTGCGCGAGCAATCCGCTCGGCTTGCTGGTGCCCTGCCATCGGGTGGTCGGCGCCAAGGGAGCGCTCAGTGGTTACCGCTGGGGGCTGGCGCGCAAGGCCGCGTTACTGCAGGCCGAAGCCGAAACGCCGCAAGCCTGAACGCTGCACGCACTGCTACTTAGCACTGCAGGCGCTTGCGGTAGGCCACCGGCGGCTCGCCTACCCAGCGTTTGAACGCGCGGTAAAAAGTGCTGGGTTCGGAAAAACCCATACGCTCGACTATCACCTCAATGGGAATTGCCGGATCACCCAGAAGGCGCTTAGCCAGTTCACAACGGTGCGTATTGACCAGATCATTGAAACGCACCCCGGCACAGGCCAGGTGTTCACGCAGCCGCCGTTGCGGCATCTGCAAGCGTGCAGCCAGCCGCGACAGACTGACATCTCGCTCAGCCACCAGCTCAGCCACTGCCACCTGCACGCGCTGTACCCAGCGCTGTCGCTCAGTCTCAGCCGAGGGCTGCAGCGCTGGCGAGGACATGGAGGCAGGCGGCGGTGAGACCACCGTCCGGGGCGCAGCTGGGCGAGAAACAGGCATTGGCGTTCGCTTTTTTATAATGTGAGGCAAGGCGTGCACATGCTAGGGGCTGTTGCCGTTTCGTCGCAAGCCGCGTTGCCGCGGAAAATCTCGCCAGGCTAGGCGGAGGACGCAGGGAATGGACTCGCCGTCCACGTCGTTCCCTTGCCAAGTCCTCCAACAACGCATGGCGAGATTTTCCGCGCAACCCGAAGGGCCGGGCCCGTTTTAGCGCGATGCAGCGTTTCTCGATGGCTCATTTAGCTCACTAAACTTCGCATCTCGTGCCTTGCCTCGCGCTAAAACGGACTCCGGCGCGGCCGCGAGCGAAACGGCAACAGCCCCTAGACGCGACGCGTGGTGCGGCCAAGATTCACCCATCGGCCAGAAAGCCCGGCCGTCGGTACGTCTGGTTTGCAAGTGCCCGCTCAGCGGCGACAATGAGCGCCCCAGCACAGCCGGCCTGCCCCATGAACCTCGACGCCCTTACCCAACGCCTGCACGCCATTCGCGACCACAATGCCTGGCGCGGCTTCCACAGCCCGAAGAACCTGGCCATGGCTGCCAGCGTGGAAATGGCCGAGCTGGTGGAAATCTTCCAGTGGCTGAGCGAAGAGCAATCGCGCCAGCTCGACCCCGATCAGCTTGCCCACGCCGGCCAGGAAATCGGCGATGTGGTGCTCTACCTGTTGCTGCTGTGCAGCGAGCTGGGCATCGACATGAACCAGGCTGTGAGTGCCAAACTGGCCGACAGCGAGCGGCGTTTCGGCCATGCATGATCGGCACTTCGACCAGTTGGCCACACGCTTCGCCGAGAAGATCTACGGCGGCGCCAAGGGCGCGATTCGCCTGGCCGTGCTCCAGGCCGACCTCAGCGAGGTGCTACCCGCACGGCCGTTACGGGTGCTGGATGTCGGCGCTGGCCTGGGCCACATGGCCCTGTGGCTGGCCGAACAGGGCCACCAGGTCACCCTCGCCGAACCCGCCGAACCGATGCTCGACGGTGCCCGCCAGCGCTTTGCCGACGCCGGTCTGCCCGCCACTTTTATCCAGGCGCCATGGCAGGACCTGGGCGCGCAACTGCCGACCCAGGGCTATGACCTGGTGATCTGCCATGCGGTGCTCGAATGGCTGGCCGAACCCGCTGCCATTCTGCCGCTGCTGCAAGGGCTGTGCGCTGACGACGGCTGGCTATCCCTGGCGTTCTACAATAAGGATGCGTTGATCTACCGCAACCTGCTCAAGGGCCACTTCCGCAAACTGCGCAGTGCCGAATTCGCCGGTGAAAAGCAGAGCCTTACGCCCCAGCAACCGGTCGACCCGCGTGCGCTGGCGACGCAACTCGCCGCGCACTGGCAGGTCGAACATACCAGCGGCATTCGCGTGTTCCACGATTACATGCCGCAACCGTTCCAAGCCAAGGCGGACCTGGCCGAGCTGCTGGAGATGGAACTGGCTTACCGCCGCCACCCCAGCTTTGCCGGCCTGGGTCGCTATCTACACTGGCTGTGCCGCCCGCAACGCTGACTGAAACAAGGCCACCGCGCTGGCCCTGGAGACTGCAATGAAAGCCCTGCTACTGGTGCCCTGCATGACCCTGCTGGTGGCCTGCCAAAGCACCAACCCCTACACCGCCGACAGCAAACCGCTGCCGCCGGCACCGCCTGCCGCAGCCCAGCATCTGGACCTCAGCGCCTACCCGGCGGCGCCGCGAGACTTTGGTCGCTACCGCACCTGGCAATGGCGCGATGGACGCCTGCCACCGGCCACCGCCTGGGCCAGCGCCGAGCAGGTGCAGGAGGCCCTTGGTGGCGCCCTTGACCAACGCGGCCTGCGCCCGGCCAGCCGCGCCGACCTGCAAGTCAGTGCCGAGCTACGCAGTGAGCGCCGCGTACGCCAGGTTGCCGACCGCTACGGCAGCAGCTATGGCGCCGGCTACGGCCATCGCGGCTACCATGACGGTATCGGCGCCTGGGGCAGCGCACCACTGGTGCGCACCTACGAAGAAGAGGTGATCGTAGTACGCATCGACCTGTTCGACAGCCGCGACGGCCAGCCGGTGTGGAGCAGCCAGGCGGAAATGCCCAGCGGCGGCAGCCAGAGCGAGCGCGCTGACGCCCTGCGCGGCGCCATTCAGCGCGCCATGAGCAGCTACCCGCCAGCCTGACCACCCTTAATTCCCTCGTTTGGAGAGCACCATGCGCCTGCCTCTGTTCGTCCTACCCGTGCTGTTGCTGCTGGCCGCCTGCCAGAGCCCGCAGCTCAACCGCGACTTCGATCCGAGCCGCGACTTTGCCGCCTACCGCAGCTGGAGCTGGCACAGCCCGGCCGTGCAGTACCGCCCGGATGACCCACGGGTGCGCAGCGACCTGACCGAGCAACGCCTGCGTGACGCCATCGCCGAGCAACTCGACCAACGCGGCCTGCGCCCAGCCCCTGACAGCGCCAAGGGCGACCTTGAGGTGGCCGTGTGGATGATCGTGGATAACCGCCAGCAACAGATCAGCAGCGGTTACGGTGGCGGTTGGAACGGGGGCTGGGGCGGTTTCTGGGGTGGGCCGAACTATGTCGAGACACGTACCCTGGATTATCAGGTTGCCACCGTACAGATCGACCTGCACGACAGCCGCGATGGCAAGCTGGTCTGGCGCGGCAGTGCCGAACAGGTGCTGCGCAGCCAGCCGGGTGGCCCAAGCGAACGCAGCGCCCAGGTGCGCGAAACCGTGGCCAAGGTACTGAGCCAGTATCCACCGCGCTGACGGGCTCGCGGCGCGTGAGGCCCTGTTGTCGTCTCAAGCATCAAATGCCCTCAATCCCCGGCCCGTGGGATGGGCCGGGCGGCGACCTGCTTTAGCCGCGAATTGTGCAGCGATTTCAAGATATATCGCGAATAAATTCGCTCCTACAAAGAGCGAGAGATGATTCGTGTTACGACGCTAGGTGCGTCTTCATCGATCAGGTCCCACCATGCCCACCACGTTTCCCAATCTCAGCACCCGCCCGGCCGAGGCTGCCGACCTCGCCGAGGTCGTCGGCTTTGTACAGAACGCCGATGAGCTCTTCTATGCCTACCCCAAAGCCAGTTGGCCGCTGGGCATCGGCCAACTGGCTGCGGCCATGGCCGAGCGGCGCGACAGCACGGTGGTCTGCCTGGATGACCGCGTTGCCGGTTTCGCCAACTTCTACCAATGGCAGCACGGCGATTACTGCGCCCTGGGTAACATAATGGTGGCCCCCTGGGCGCGCGGTAAGGGCGTGGCGCAGCATCTGATCGAAGCCATGGAGACGCTCGCCCGCCTGCACTACAAGGCCCGCGAAATGCGCGTGTCCTGCTTCAGTGCCAACAGCGCCGGGTTGCTGCTCTACTCGCGTCTGGGCTACCAGCTCAGCGGCCTGGTCGAGCGCCAGGACCACCGTCAGCAGCGGGTTGCCCTGATGCAGTTCAGCAAACAGCTTTAGCCCTTCTCAGCCCTGCCAGTGCGCCGTGCTGGCCAGGCGCTCGGCAAGAAAATCCAGGAGCAACCGCAGTGCCGGGAGCATCTGCCGGCGCGAACCGTAGAGCGCGTGGATGCCCAGCTCCTGCGGTTGGTAGTCAGCCAACAGGCGTACCAGCGCGCCCGAGCGCAACAACGCCTCGACCGAATACAACGGCTGCAAGCTGATCCCGGCACCGGCCAGGGCCGCCTCCAGCAGCACCATCGACTCGTTGGCACTGAGGTTGCCGCTCACCGCCACCGCGCAGGGCTCACCGGCGCGGCTGAACTCCCACAGGCTACGGCCGAAGTAGGCGTAACTCAGGCAGTTGTGCTGAGTCAGCTCCTCAGGATGTTGCGGCGTGCCGTGCCGGGCCAGGTACGCCGGGCTGGCGCAGACCACCGAACGACACACCGCCAGACGCCGGGCGATCAGGTTGGGGTCGAGCTGGTTGGTGATGCGCAGCGCCAGGTCGATGCGCGCCTCTACCAGATTGACCGCCTCGCTGCCGACCAACAGGTCGACACTGACCTGGGGATAAAGCGCGGTGAAGTCGTTCAGCGCATGCACCAGCCAGGCCTGGGCGAAAGACTGGCTGCAGGCGATGCGCAAGGTACCGCGCGGCGCCTGGTCCGCTGCGCGGCTGAGCTGCTGCATGCCCTCGGCCAGCGCGAGCATCTCGCGGCACTGCACCAGCAGTTGCTCGCCAGCACCGGTCAGGCTCAGCTTGCGGGTGCTGCGGTGCAGCAGGCGCACGCCGGCCCAACGTTCCAGCTCGCCGAGGTAGCGCGAAACCATGGCCCGTGACATATCCAGCGCCTCGGCCGCCGCCGTCTGGCTGCCGCGCTCAAGCACCTGCACAAACACCCGCATGGCGGTCAGTCGATCCATGATTCGCTCGATTTACGCAACAAACCCGCCCAGCTTACGGGGCTTTTTGCACGCTTTATAGCCTCTATCATCGCCGCACTCACTCAAGCGGAGACTGCTATGTCCACCCAGCCCCTGTTCAACCGTTTACTCGCCGGCCTTGGTTTGCTCGCCTGCGCCAGCACTGCCCTGGCCCAGCCACTCAACCTGGAGGTCTACAACCCCGGCGAGCACGCCGTGTTCCCGGTCAGTTCGAGCCTGATCACCGGCGAGCGCGAGGCCATTCTGGTCGACGCGCAGTTCTCCACCCGCGAGGCGCAAGTGCTGGTTGAACGCATCCAGGCCAGCGGCAAGACCCTGACCACTATTTTTATCAGCCATGGCGACCCGGACTTCTACTTCGGCCTCGACACCCTGACCCGCGCCTACCCCAACGCCAAGGTCCTGGCCACCCCGGCCACCGTTGCCTATATCGAGAAAACCCGTGCACCCAAGCTCGCCCACTGGGGGCCGATCCTCAAGGACAGTGCGCCGGCCCGCACCCTGGTACCGGAACCGCTGCAGGGCGACCATCTGCTGCTCGAAGGCCAACGCATCGAGCTGGTCGGCCATGACCCGAAACACACCAGCCTGTGGATTCCCAGCCTCAAGACCGTGGTCGGCGGCGTGCTGACCAGCGCCAATATCCACCTCTGGGTCGCCGACGCGCAGACCGCCCAGGCGCGCCAGGACTGGCTCAAGTCGCTGGATGAATTGCAGGCGTTGCAGCCCACCACCCTGGTGCCCGGTCACTACCTGGGCCAGCCGGCGATGAACCTCGACGACCTGCGCTTTACCCGCGATTATTTGCAAACCCTGGAGCGTGAACTGGCTAATGCCCAGGACAGCCAGGCGTTGATTGCCGCCATGAAGGCGCATTACCCGAACCTGCTTGATGACAGCAGCCTGGCGCTCAGCGCCAAAGTGCTCAAAGGAGAAATGCAGTGGCCGTGAGCCAACACCTTTTAATCGCCGGCGCTTCGCGCGGTATCGGCCTGGGTCTGGCGCGCGTCGCGCTGGACGCCGGCTGGCACGTCCATGCGGTGGTTCGCAGCCTTGCCCGCAGCAGCGAGTTGCAGGTACTGGCAGAACAGGCCGGCGCGCGTTTGCAGGTGATTGAATGCGACCTTGCAGAGGCGGACGCAGGCCAACGTATCGCTGCTGCACTGGGCACGCAGCGTCTGGACTGCGCGCTGTTTAACGCCGGTATCTACGGCCCGGCTCACCAGGATCCGCAGTGCATCGATGAGCAGCAGATCACCGAGCTGTTTCTGCTCAACGCCATCGCACCGATCCGCCTCGCCAGGCAACTGGCCGAGCGGGTGAACGAGGGCGGCGTAATCGCCTTTATGAGTTCGCAAATGGCCAGTCTCAGCCTCAACCTGGCGGCCGGCATGCCGCTGTACGGCGCCAGCAAGGCCGCCCTCAACAGCCTGCTGCGCAGTTGGAGCAGCGAGCTGCCGAGCCTGCCCTGGAGCCTACTGGCCTTGCACCCTGGCTGGGTGCGCACTGACATGGGCGGCGCTAATGCGCCCTTGAGCGTGGCGCAGAGTGCCAGCGGTTTGCTGCAAGTAATCGAGCGCCAACACGGCACACCTGTCTGCGCCTTTTTCGATTACCAGGGCGAAGCGCTGCCCTGGTAGTACCCGCGCGGCTTCATTCAGTCGCGCTCGAAGCGGTAGAACAGGTTGGGTTCGCTGGCCAGATACAGGTTGCCACGGTCGTCGAAGGTCACGCCCTCGGCCTGCGGCACGCTGTCGGCCAACCCGGCAAAGCCGCTGAGCAGGGAGCGGAAACTGACTAACTGGCCTTCGGTATCCAGTTCTATGAGCAGTTGCGACTCGTCGCTGAGCAATACCAGATGCCCGGTACGCTCGTCGTAATGCACCGACGACAGGTCGGTGGCAAAGGTCGTCTGATCGATCCAGTCCTGGCGGTCGATGATATTCAGGTTGAAATCGCCGCCCAGGCTGCTTTTCAGGCCATGAATTTCATAGAGCTTGCGCGGCGAGTGCTCCTTGACCACAAACAGGCGATCACCGGCACGGTCATAGCCCACGCCCTCGAAGCCCTGGTTACCGCCCAGACCGATACCCAGGGTCAGCGAGCGCGAGTCTTCACGAAACAGCGCACCAGGCTTATCCGGCACCTTGACGGCCACCAGACTGTGCTGGCGCTCCTCGGCCAGCAGCAGCAAGCCGTCGCCCAGGTAGGTAACGCCCTCGACATCCTCGAAACCGCTTAGCGGATAGCGGGCCAGTAGCTCGCCTTCCGGGCTCAAGCGCAGCAACTGCTCAGGGTTATTTACCACGGCCCAGATCTGGTCGCGGTCGTCGTCATAGCTCAACCCGGAAAAGTTGTCCGTCACGCCCGCCACGGGCTTGGCGTCTATCGTTACGCGGTACTCCGGTAGCCACAGGCTGCGGTTCTCCCAGGCGTCTTCGTGCCAACTGGTCTTGATCCAGAAATACAGGCGCTCATCCAGATGCAGCGTACGCACTTGGTAGAGGGTGACTAACACGAACAACAGCAGCGCCCATTTCCATGGGCTGACGACAGGCAGCTTTCCTAGCGCCCCTTTGGCAGCAGACAGCATCGTTCAACTCACAGACAAATAATAAAACATCAGTGTGACCGCCCTTTGTTGCAATTAGGCGTGTCTGCCGGCCCCATAAGAAGCAGCCGTTCGACCCGGCGATGCGGACTCGGTTCGCGCACCCGACGGGCAACACGTAACGGGGTATTTACACGGCGGCGCCGGTTCGCTTTGAAAACACCAAGAGGTTTACCTCACCGCCCCCTGCCGGCAGACTGAACGCTACGACAGGGGGATCACTTTGCATAACCTGTTGTCCTACGCCTTAGCAAAACGGCGTGACAGCGCCCCCAATTGGCACGACCACGCCCCGGCAGAGGAGGCCCACGTGGCATCGAGCGAAGCGTCCATCAGCCTGGATACCGCCAGCGAGAACTGCGCCAAAGAGCCCATTCACATTCCCGGCAGCATTCAGCCCCAGGGCTTTATGCTGGTGTTTGACGTCACCTCGCTGCAGGTTCTGCAGGCCAGCGAGAACGTCCGTGAGTGGCTGGGCGTCGCCCCCGACACACTGCTGAGTCACGACTTGCACAGCCTGGTTCTGGAGGCCTCGGCGGTCAGCGAGCGGCTGCAGGCATTGCCTGACGATGGCAGCCAGCCGTTTCATGTTGGCGATGTACATATGCGCCTGGAGCCACCGAATGAGCGCTCTCTGGCCATGGTCGCGCACCGCTACGACCAGGTGCTGATTGCCGAATTCGAGGCAACCGACAACACCCGCAGCGCCTACGACACGCTCTACCCGCTGATGCACACCTTTATTGGCCAGTTGCAGGAAGCCGAGTCGATCGAAGCCTTGCTGCAACTGGCCGTACAGGAGGTCAAACGTGTCACCGGCTTTGGCCGCATCAAGGCCTACCGTTTCGACGCCGACGACAATGGCCTGGTACTCGCCGAAATCGCCGACCCGGGTTATCCCAGCTACCTGGGGCTGTGCTTCCCGGCCTCGGACATCCCGCCCCAGGCGCGCGCGCTCTATTGCGCCAACCGCATCCGCGTGATCGAAGACGCCGACTACCAGCCCTCGCCGCTGCACCCGCCGCTCAACCCACGTACCGGCAAGCCGCTGGACATGACCTTCGCCGCACTGCGTAGCGTCTCGCCGGTGCACCTGCAATACATGCGCAACATGCAGACCCAGGCCTCGCTGTCGATCTCGCTGGTGGTACGCGGTCGCCTCTGGGGCATGATCTCCGGCCATCACGCCAGCGCCCACGGGGTGGGTGTGCACACCCGTACCGCCTGCGAGCTGCTCGGCCGCGTGCTGTCGCTGCAGATCGAAGCCAAGGAAGCCCAGGCGCAGACCCAACACCTTCTCAGCCTGCGCCAGCATATCGTCCAGTTGCTGTCGTCGATGGCTGACCGTGACAGCATCAGCGAAGGCCTGCTGGCTTTACCGGAAGCCTTCGTCGGCTTTGCCCAGGCCGAAGGCGCAGCGATCATTTCGGCCGCCCGCTGTGATCTGGTCGGGCGTACACCGCCCCAGGCGCTGGTCAACGCCCTGGTGCACTGGCTAAGCCAGGGGAGCGCTGCGGGCAACACGGTGTTTCACACCGACAATGTCAGCCGTGACATCGACGTGCTGCCCGAGTTGGGCCAGTACGCGGCCGGCGTACTGGCGGTGGCGATCTCGCAATTGCATTCGCACTACCTGATCTGGTTCAAGCCCGAGCAGACACGCACCGTCACCTGGGCCGGCAAGCCGGAGAAGTCGGTGAGCGCCAGCGGCGCCCTCAATCCGCGACACAGTTTCGAGCGCTGGCAGCAGACCTACCGCGGCTACTCCACACCCTGGGATCCACTGGAGCTGACCAGTGCTGCCGAGCTGCGCACGGCGGTGCTCGGTATCGTCCTGCGCAAGGCTGAGGAAGTGGCGCAACTGGCTGGCGAGCTGAAGAAATCCAACAAGGAACTCGAAGCCTTCTCCTACAGCGTCTCCCATGATCTGCGCGCGCCATTGCGGCATATCGCCGGCTATGCCGAGCTGCTCGGCGACTTCGAGGGTAACAAGCTCTCTGAACGCGGCCTGCGCTTTCTCGAGCACATTGGCGAGTCTGCACGCTTTGCCGGCACCCTGGTCGACAACTTGCTCAATTTCTCGCAGATGGGCCGCGCCGCCCTGCGCTTCTCCGAGGTCAACCTGCAGGCCATGATCGAAGCGATTCAGGTCGAAATGCAGCCCGACTATGCCGAGCGCAACATCGACTGGCGCATCCAGCCGATGCCGGTGGTCATCGCCGACGCCGCATTTATCCACCTGGCTCTGCGCAACCTATTGAGCAACGCGCTGAAGTACAGCCGTCCGCGCGACCCGGCCATCATCGAGGTGGGCACTTACAGCCAGGGTGATGAGCAGGTGCTGTACGTGCGCGACAACGGCGTAGGCTTCGACATGGAGTACGCCAACAAGCTGTTCGGCGTGTTCCAGCGCTTGCACCGCATGGAGGAGTTCGAAGGCACCGGCATCGGCCTGGCCAGTGTTCGCCGTATAATCGAGCGCCATGATGGGCGGGTCTGGGCCGAAGGCAAACTCGATGAGGGTGCCATTTTCTATATCGCCCTGCCCAACCGCCCCATTCCCCCCCTGACGACTTGAGAGAGGATGCTCATGCTCAAACCCATTCTGCTGATCGAGGACAACCCCCACGATCTGGAGCTGACCCTGGTGGCGCTGGAGCGCAGCCAACTGGCCAACGAGGTCATCGTCCTGCGCGATGGCGCCGAAGCACTGGACTACCTGTTCCGCCGTGGCGCCTACGCCGAGCGCGACGACGGCAACCCGGCGGTACTGCTGCTGGACCTCAAGTTGCCCAAGGTCGATGGCCTGGAAGTGCTCAAGGCCGTGCGCGAGTCTGCCGAGTTGCGCAGCGTGCCCATCGTCATGCTGACGTCTTCACGCGAGGAACCAGACCTGCAGCGCGCCTACGAACTGGGGGTCAACGCCTATGTGGTCAAGCCGGTGGAGTTCAAGGAGTTCGTCTCGGCAATTTCCGACCTCGGGGTATTCTGGGCCGTGCTGAATGAGCCGCCACCCGGTTCCTTACGCCTGCAGCGACGCCCCACGAGTAGCCGCGATGCGCACGACACGCCAGACTGACCCCGCCGATAACTCGAAGCTGCCTATGCCTGCCACTCCATTGAAACTGCTGCTGATCGAAGACAGCCCGCACGATGCCGAACTGGCCCTGCTGACCCTTGAGCGCAGCGGCATGCAGGTCGATGCGACCCTGGTACATGACCACCAGGGCGCCGATCGCGCACTGCAACAGCACACCTTCGACCTGATTCTTTCCGACTACCTGCTGCCCGGCTCATCCGGGGCCAAGGCACTACAGGTGGCGCGCCAGCAGGCTCCGCAAACCCCGTTTATCTTCCTCTCGGGGATTTTCGGCGAAGAACACGCCGTAGAGATGATGCGCCTGGGCGCGGTCGACTATGTGCTCAAGCAGAACATGGGGTTTCTGCCCAAGGCGGTGGAGCGTGCCCTCGCCGAAGTACGCGAACGGCGTGAGCGGCGCCGTGCCGAAGAAGCCCTGCAGGAGGTCGAGATCCGCGCCCGCCTGGCCATCGGCGCCGCGCGTATGGGCATGTGGGACTACTCGCCGGCCAGCGATACGCTGATCTGGGACGAACGCTGCAAGGCCATGTACGAGCTGCCGCCCGGCACCCACGTCGACATGAATTACTTTCTTTCGCGCTGCCACCCAGCCGATCGCGAGGCCGTCGAGCAACAGGTCGCCAAGGCGCTGTCGGTGGACAGCGGCAACGAATACCAGGTCGAGTACCGCCTGCCGCTGTCGGAGAACCGCGAGCGCTGGCTGTCGAGCCGTGGCCGGGCCTTCTTCGAAAATGGCCAGTGCGTGCGCTTTATCGGCGTGCTGCTCGACATCAGCGAGCAGAAACAGGCCACCGAAGCCCTACGCGGGCTCAACGAGCTGCTCGGCGAACGGGTGGAAAAACGCACCCGCGAACGCGACCGCACCTGGGAGCTATCGCGCGAATTGCTCGCGGTGATGCGCTTCGACATGGTCCCCAGCGCCCTCAACCCAGCCTGGGAAAAAACCCTCGGTTGGTCGCGCAAGGAGCTGAGTGCCGGGCCACTGTGGGAGCTGGTGCACCCCGACGACCTGCAGGCCACACGCCGCGAGGCTACCAGCATCGCCAGCGGCCATGTATCCACGCGCTTCGTCAACCGCATGCGCCACGCCAATGGCAACTACCATTGGCTGTCCTGGACCGTGGTACCCGATGACGGCCTGATGTATGCCGCGGTGCGCGACATCACCAGCGAACGTGCGGTGGTCGACGAACTGGCCGCCACCAACCGCCGCCTGCTTGAGCAGATCGAAGAGCGCGAACGTGTCGAAGCCACCCTGCAACAGATGCAACGCCTCGAAGCGGTCGGCCAGCTCACCGCGGGAGTGGCCCATGACTTCAACAACCTGCTCACGGTAATTCTCACCAGCACCAGCTTCGTCGGCCGCGACCTTGAGCGCGGTAATCTCGACCGCGCCCGCGAACGCCTGCAGAACATCACCGATGCCGGCGAGCGCGGCGCCAAACTGACCAGCCAGTTGCTCGCCTTCTCACGCCGCCAACGCCTGGCACCTGAAGCCGTCGACCTCAATGAGACCCTGGCCGGCATGCACGAACTGCTGCAAAGCACCCTGGGCGGCAGCGTATTGATCGAAACCCAGACTGCGGACCAGCTCTGGCGCGCGCGAGTCGACCCGACGCAGATCGAACTGATCGTGCTCAACCTGGCGATCAACGCCCGCGACGCCATGGCGGTCGGCGGTACCTTGCGCCTGATCACCGCCAACGAAGTGGTCGAACAGCCACCGCAGCGCCCCGAAGACCCGGAGCCGGGGCACTACGTGGTGCTCTCGGTGCAAGACACCGGCAGCGGCATGAGCGAACAGGTGCTGGCCAAGGCCTTCGAGCCCTTCTTCACCACCAAGGATGTCGGCAAGGGCTCAGGGCTTGGCCTGGCCCAGGTATTCGGCTTCGCCAAGCAATCCGGTGGTGGTGCGCGTATTCACACCGAGCTGGGTGTGGGCACCACGGTCAAGGTTTACCTGCCGAGTATCGGCGCCGGCGACCAGCCACCGGTGGAGGTCCCATCCCTGAGCTGCGCCAGCGCCGCGCCCGGTCTGCAGCGCACCATCCTGCTGGTCGATGACGACCCCGGCGTGCGCGAAGTGACCGCCGCCATGCTCGACGCCCTGGGCTACCAGGTGCAGCAGGCCGACAGTGGGCCGGCCGCATTGGCGCAGATCAGTGAAGACGTCGACTTGCTGCTCGCCGATTTCGCCATGCCCGGCATGAACGGTGCGCAACTGGCCCGAGCGGTACGCGAGCGCTACCCGCGACTGCCCGTCGTGTTCGTCACCGGCTACGCCGAACTGGGCGGCCTGGATGCCAACGAGGCACTGATCGTGCAGAAACCCTATCGCGGTGACGAACTGGCGCAAAAGCTCCAGGCCGCCCTTACCACGGCGGCCGAAGTGCCGGCACCGTGAGTCTGCGTCAGCAGTTACGCTGCGCGACCACGCCCTTGCATCACCAAGTGGACGCTGCCTTCAGCGCCTACGCCTTGCACACCCGCGACGGCTACAGCGATTTTCTTCTGGCCCATGCCCGTGCCCTGCTCGGTCTGGAAGTCGCCCTGGAAGCCAGCGGCATCGAGTGCCTGCTGCCCGACTGGCCCCAGCGACGCCGGCGCGATGCCCTGCGCCACGACTTGCTCGTCCTTGACCTGGCCGTGCCGACGCCCCTGCCCCTGCCGGATACCCTCGACAGCGCCACCTGCTGGGGCCTGGTCTATGTGCTTGAAGGCTCACGCATGGGCGCTCGCCTGCTGCTGGAGCGAGTGCGCGAAACACCCTGGCCAGGGCAACTGCACGCGCTGCACTACCTGCAACACGCCGGCGACAGCGCACTCTGGCCGCGTTTTCTCAGCCAGTTGCAGCAGGCCGCCGCTGAGCTGAACGCCGCTGCAGTCTGTCGCGGCGCCGAGCTGGGCTTCCAGCAGTTTATCGCCGCAGCGAGCCAGGGTTGTCACGCCCAGGCGATTGACAATCGCAGCACAGCAGCGCCATAGTTCCCAAGCGCAAACGTTTGCGTATTAGAGAAAGCCCATACCAGATGCGCTTCTGATAATAATAAGGCTGTCGCGCCCAGGCGCCTGTCACCGGACATCCCATGGCCACCATCAAAGACGTTGCCGCACTGGCGGGCATTTCCTACACCACCGTTTCCCACGTGATCAACAACACGCGGCCGGTGAATGCAGAAACCCGGCGCAAGGTCGAAGCAGCCATCGCCCAGCTCGACTACGTGCCCAGCGCCGTGGCCCGCTCGCTCAAGGGCCAGGCCACCGCGACCATCGGCCTGCTGGTGCCCAACAGCCTCAACCCCTACTTTGCCGAACTGGCCCGGGGTATCGAGGATGAATGCGAGCGCAACGGCTACTGCGTGATCCTTTGCAACTCCGACGATGACCCGGCCAAACAGCGCAAATACCTGCGCGTCCTCCTGGAAAAACGCATCGACGGCCTGATCGTCGCCTCGGCTACCGAAGAAGGTGGTTTTGATGACGGCATCGCCCCGCTGCGCATTCCGCTGGTACTGGTTGACCGCGAACTGGATGGCGTCGTTGCCGATCGCGTGTGGGTCGACCATGAACAGGGCGGTTACCTGGCCACCCGTCACCTGCTTGACCTCGGTCACCGGCGCATCGCCTGCATCAGCGGCCCGCTGCGTACCCGCGTTGCGGCGCTGCGCGTGCAGGGTTATCGACGGGCGATGGCCGAGGCCGCGATCGTGGTGCCCGACGCCTGGCTCGAAGAAAGCGACTTCACCAGCCCCGGCGGTTACCAGGCCGCCAGCCGGCTGCTGGAGAGCGTGCGCCCCAGCGCGATCTTCGCCAGCAACGACCTGCTCGGCATCGGCGCCCTGCGCGCGGCCGCCGAACGCGGCCTGCGCGTGCCTCAGGCGCTGTCGGTAATCGGCTTCGACGATATCCAGATGAGTCGCTACGTCTACCCGGCCCTGAGCACCGTCGGCCAGTCGATCCTGCAGCTCGGCGAACTCGCCGCGCAACTGCTCCTGCAGCGTATCGAAAGCCCCGCGCCGGCCGCGCCCGAGCCGCGCATCCTCGCCCCGCAGCTGCTGCTGCGTGAATCCACCCAAGCGCCCGGCCCCCATCTCGCCGGCGCCCCCACCCCGTCGCCACAAGGTTGAACATGCACCACGCGAACATTCTCGTCATCGGCAGCCTGAATATGGACCTGGTGGTCCGCGCCCCACGCCTGCCGCTGCCGGGCGAAACCCTGAGCGGCGAACAGTTCGCCACGGTGCCTGGCGGCAAGGGCGCCAACCAGGCCGTGGCGGCGGCGCGCCTGGGTGCCCAGGTGGCCATGCTCGGCTGCCTCGGTGACGACGCCTACAGCACGCAACTGCGCGCCGGTCTCGACGCCGAGGGCATCGACCACAGCGGCGTGGCCAGCCTGCCGGGGCGTGCCAGCGGTGTGGCGCTGATCGTGGTCGGCGCCGACAGCCAGAACGCCATCGTCGTGGTCGCCGGCAGCAACGCCGAGCTGGACGCGGCGCACCTGGCGCGCTTCGACGCCGCCCTGCAGGCGGCCGATATCGTCATCTGCCAACTGGAAGTGCCCCTGGCCACGGTCGGCATCGCCCTGCAACGCGCCCACGCCCTGGGCAAGACGGTGATCCTCAACCCCGCCCCGGCCACTGGCCCGCTGCCGCCTGAGTGGCTCGCCTGCATCGATTACCTGATCCCCAACGAGAGCGAAGCCGCCGCCCTCAGCGGCCTGCCCGTCAGCTCCCAGGCCGAAGCGGGCCTGGCCGCCCAGCACCTGCTCGGCACCGGCGTGCGCCGGGTGCTGGTGACCCTGGGCGCCGCTGGCGTGTTGCACGCCACACCCGCCGACCTGCAACACTTCCCGGCCCAGGCCGTGCAGGCGGTCGATACCACAGCGGCCGGCGACACCTTTGTCGGCGGCTTTGCCGCAGCACTGGCCCAAGGCCTGAACGAGGCCGAGGCGATCCGCTTTGGCCAGGCCGCCGCCGCGCTGTCGGTGACCCGCGCCGGCGCGCAACCCTCCATCCCGCATCTGGCCGAGGTGCAGGCGCGCCTCGCGGCCAGCCGCTGACACCGACCGATTCAGGAGCCTACCCCGTGACCCACCTGTCCCCTGCTGCCCGCCGCCGTGCCGGCCTGCCCCGCGAGCTGATCATCGACACCGACCCGGGCGCCGATGACGTGGTCGCCCTGCTGTTCGCCCTGGCCTCGCCCGAGGCGCTGAACCTGCGCGCGATCACCACCGTGGCCGGCAACGTGCGCCTGGACAAGACCACCCGCAACGCCTGCCTGGCGCGCGAATGGGCCGGGCGCGAAGAAGTGCCGGTGTACGCCGGCGCGCCAACGCCGCTGGTCCGCACGCCGATCTACGCCGAGAACGTCCACGGCCAGGAGGGTCTGCCGGGCATCACCGTACACACGCCCGCCTGCGGCGCGGAACCGAGTAGCGCGGTGGAGTACCTGATCGATACCTTGCGCGCCGCCGCGCCCCAGAGCATCACCCTGGCCATGCTCGGCCCGCAGACCAACCTGGCGCTGGCGTTGATCCAGGCGCCCGACATCGTCCAGGGCCTGGAAGAAGTGGTGGTCATGGGCGGCGCCCACTTCAACGGCGGCAACATCACCCCGGCGGCCGAATTCAACCTGTTCGCCGACCCCCACGCCGCCCAGGTGGTGCTCGCCAGCGGCGTACCGCTGACCTACGTGCCGCTCGACGTGACCCACAAGATCCTTACCAGCGAGCCGCGCCTGGCCGCCATCCAGGCCCTGGGCAACCGCGCGAGCAGCCTGGTCATCGACATCCTCAATGAATACGTCAAGCTCGATATGGACCACTACGGCCTGCCCGGCGGGCCGATCCACGACGCCAGCGTTATCGCCTACCTGCTGCAGCCCAGCCTGTTCCAGGGCCGCGACCTGCACCTGAACATCGACACCCGCGAAGGCCCAAGCCTCGGCCAGACCCTCGCCGACTGGTACGGCACCCTGCAACAACCGGCCAACGTGCACTGGCTCGGCGACGGCGACGCCCAGGGCTTCTTCGACCTGCTCACTGAACGCCTCGGCCGGCTGGCGTAACAGCGCCAACAGCCAGGCCCGGAACCGCTGAACCCCCGGGGCTGCCACCCCATACGTAGCCTGGGTGGAGCAGCGCGATACCCGGGGCACCTTTCCCGGGTGTCGCTGCGCTCGACCCAGGCTACGGGCTGGCGC
>NZ_FOFP01000008.1:104235-206210 GCF_900110925.1 Pseudomonas cuatrocienegasensis
CGCGATACCCGGGACACACTCGCCCGGGTGTCGCTGCGCTCGACCCAGGCTACGGGCTAAAAACCGTAGGGTGCGCCATGCGCACCGCGATTTGTTGTGCCCACTGGTGCGCGCGGCTCACCCTACATGCGGCCTCTAATAATCCGGGGGCACAGCCCACCTGGCCAGGTTCAAAGCTCGATGGCGAACCCCACCTGCGCGGTCTGGCCGCTTTCGTCGAGCACGCTGAGCTGGTAGCTGCCGGGTTTGTCGAACGTCTGTTGCCAGACCTCGTCGACGGTGCTCTGGCCCATTGGCTGACCATTGACGAACCACCAGCGCGTGCCGCTACCGCCCAGGGCTGACAGGCGTAGGCGCAACGGCGTGCTGCTGGCCGTCGGGCGGCGCAGGCGGTCGCCCTCGCGCACGCCGACAATCGACAAGGGCGCGCTGACCGCCGTGGCCGTCGGCGGGCAGGCGCTATCGGCGGCCGGCAGGCGCGCACTGCGCCGTTCGCGGCGCGGCAGCCAGGGTTCCAGCGGCGCCGGCCAGAGCGCGATCTCCTCGACATGGGCGCCGGGGCAGCCCGGCGCCACGCGCAGGCCCTGGGGGTTGAGCCAGAGCGTTTCGCGCAAACCCAGACCGAGGGGCTGGTCGCGCGCCAGCAGGGTTGGTGGTGTGGTGCCATCCAGGGTCCAGGTAAAGCGCTGTTGCCGGCAATTGGCGTCATCGCGCCGCAAGGGCTGACCCAGCGGCCAGCAGATCGCCGCCACGCCAACACTGGCCGGCTGCGGATCGGCCGGTAATGGCACGCCACGCTGCTGATCGCGGTTGCTCAGCAGGTCATGCACCTGCAACAGCAGCGGCGCCGCCGAGGCCAGGCCGAATTGCCCCGGCACCGGCGTGCCATCGGGCCGACCGATCCACACCCCGAGCACATAGCGCGGCGCCACGCCCAAGGCCCAAGCATCGCGAAAGCCGTAGCTGGTGCCGGTCTTCCAGGCCAGCGCCGGGCGTGCCGTGAGCTGCGCCCGTGGGTCACGGTCGGGGCGTGCCTGGCCGGCGAGGATACGCCGCACGATCCAGGCCGCCCCCGGCGACAGCAGGCGCCGCTCGACCAATGGGTCCTGCGGCTGATAGCGCAGCCGCGCCGTCATGCCGCCACGGGCCAGGGCGCTGTAGCCGACCACCAGCTCTTCCAGGCGGCTGCCGGCGCCGCCGAGAATCACCGCCAGGTTCGGTTCGGCCAGCGGCGGCAAGGCAAGCGGCACACCGGCGCCGCGCAGCTCGCCGGCAAAGCGCTTCGGCCCGTAGGCTTCGAGCAACTGCACTGCCGGCAGGTTGAGCGAGCGTGCCAGGGCCTCGCTGGCCGAGACCGGGCCGCTGAAACCGGCAGCAAAATTGCCCGGCCGGTAGTCGCCATAGCGGCGCGGCACGTCCTGCAGCAGCGACTCGGCATGGATCAACCCGGCGTCCAAAGCCAGGCCGTAGAGGAAGGGTTTCAGGGTGGAACCCGGCGAGCGCTGCGCGCGGACCATGTCGACATGGCCGAAGCGCCGCGCATCGCCCAGGTCCACCGAGCCGACATAGGCGCGTACCGCCATGCTCGGCTGCTCGACCACCAGAATCGCCGCCGAGGTGCGCTCGGGCAAGCGCGCACGCCAGCCCAGCAACAGGTCTTCCAGGCGTCGCTGCAAGGCGGCGTCCAGGGTGGTGCGGATCAGCGCCGGGCTGCCCGGGGTGTTCAGCCGACGCGCTAACAGTGGCGCCAGGCGCGGTTCCTGACGGGGCGCCAGCAGCACCGGTTCCTGCCGCGCATCGGTCACCGCCGCCTGGGGCCAGACCTGAAACTCGGCCAGCCGCGCGAGCACCTTGTCCCGCGCGGCCTGGGCGCGTTGCGGGTGACGGTCCGGGCGCAGGCGGCTGGGCGCCTGGGGCAAGACCGCAAGCAGCGCCGCCTCGGCGCGGGTCAGCTGGGCCGGCGATTTGCCCAGGTAGGCCCAGCTGGCCGCGGCCACGCCCTGCAGGGTGCCGCCGAACGGCGCGCGGTTGAGGTACAGGGTGAGGATCTCCTCCTTGGACAGGTGCCATTCCAACTGCAGCGTGCGCCACAACTGCTTGAGCTTGCCGCTGTAACTGCGCGCATGGGGGTCGAGTAGGCGCGCCACCTGCATCGACAGGGTGCTGCCACCCGACAGCACGCGCCCGCTGCGCAGGTTCTGCCAGGCAGCACGGCCCAGGGCCAGGGGGTTGATGCCCGGATGGGCGTAGAACCAGCGGTCCTCGTAGGTCAGCAGCGCGTCGAGGTAATAGGGCGACACCCCATCCGGCGTCACCGGGTAGCGCCAGATGCCCTCGGCATCGGCGAAGCGCCATAGCGGCGTGCCATCCTCGGCCAGCACTACGCGGGCCAGGTCATCGGCCGGCAGTGGCAAGGGGAACAGCCGGTCGGCGCTCCACAGCACCAACACCGCCAGCAGCGGCCCGCCCAACCAGGGCCGACGCAACGCCCGTAACAGGGCGCGCCCACGCGCCAATGACTCAACCACCCGACCGTCCCCTCGTACCTAGTGCTGGCCTGCCTTGTAGCGCGGATGCGTGGCTCAGGCAAATGTGGGTTAATGGAACTCCGTTCGTCGCCAACAGCCCAATAGCCACGACCCATCGCGCGGCATAAGGCCGCGACTCAGGAAATCCCACTTATGTATGTAGAAGGCTTTTTCGAATCCCTCGGCCAGGCGTTCGGCGCATTTATCCGCTTTATCGTCGAGGCGCTCAGTGGCTTCTTCGGCATCCTCGGCAACGCCATTGGCGGTTTTATCGACGGTATGTCCAGCGCGCTGGGCGTCACGCCGTCACTGCTGACCATCGCCGTGGTGGTGATCGGCATCATGCTGCTGTACACCGCCCTGCGTTCGTTCCTGCGTGGCTCGATTATCAGCGGGATTATCTGGCTGTTGCTGGGGTTGTGGTTGTTGAGTGCGTTGATTCGCTAGCATTTTCTAAAGCAATCGCGAATAAAGGCCAGTTCCGTGTCACACAACACATGTCAGTCAAGCCAGGAGCGCGGGGGACCGAGTGGCTACCCGCTTTAGCCGTGGCGCTTTCAAGGTCTATCGCGAATAAATTCGCTCCTACAAATTGCAGGGTGTCGTGACATGCGATTGCGGGGCCTTGCGGCCCCGAATCCCATCTCTCCCTCACCTCAACGCGGCTTGACCACCAACTGCGCTGGGGTTTCGCCTAGGGCCTGCCAGCTTGGCCGGTACATGGACTCCACCTGGGGCGGTGGCACGCGATAAGTGCCCGGCGTCACCGCCCGCGCCAGATACAGCAAGTGAGTGGCGCCGTAACCGTTGACCTCCACCGCCGCCACATAGCGATCACCGCGGAACTCCTGGTGACGAATACCGGCGTTCTGCATGCTCTGACGCCACTCCTGCACGGCGGCGCTGGCATCGTCGAGGCTGGCAGCGCTGTTGGCCAGGTTCTGGTTTTCCAGCTCCAGCCCGGCCGGCAGCAAGTCGACCACCAGGGCATCAGGCACGCGCTGGCTCGCCGACACGGTCAGGTGCACCAGCACCAGCTCGCCACTGTCGAGGCCGTTCAAATCCAGCGGCTCGCCATCGGGGCGCAAGTACTCGCGGCTGATGCTCAGGGTATCGCCGCCGGCCGGCGGCGCCTGGCGTGGATAACCGGACAGCGTCAGTTGCTGGTACAGCGTCTCATCGCCCGCCGGGGTCAGGCTCAGGGGCTCTGCCAGTTGCGTGTTATCCAGGCGGATGCCCGGCTGCGCGTTGCTCAGGGTAAAGGCGAACGCACCGCTGTTCAGCGCGGTCTGCCAGCTGCGCTCGGGCTGGCCGAGCAGGTAGCGCCCGGCCAGGTACAGGGCATTACGCTCCTGGGTCGACAGCCAGCTGTTGCTCGCCACCTCATCGGCCAGGCTGAACAGCCGTGGCGCGCGGCGCTCGGCGGCCAGGTCATGCTCTTCGAGCAGCGCCAGAATCAGCGCCTGGTCGCGCAGCGGGCTGCCGTAATCGGCCAGCCAGGGTTTGGCATCGCGCGGCTGCGCCAGGCCAGCATCCAGGGCCTGATCGGCGCGCGGCTGATCGCCCATCTTCGCCAGGGCCACGGCCAGGTGCACCAGCGGCAGCCCGGAGCGGGCGTCGGCGCGGCGCTCGAACAGGCTGCGCAGGGCGCCCAGCGGCGCCTGCTGGCTGCGCGCAAGCACGTAGCCGGCGTAGGCCTGCACGGCAAAACGGGTGTGGTTGAGGTCTTCGCTGTAACCCACTTCGATCAGGTTGCGCTCCTGCACGTAGCGCAGCAGGCGCTCGCTAGCCTTGCTCAAGGCCTCGGCCGGCACGCTGAAGCCCAGGTCACGGGCGCGCAGGAGGAAGTCAGTGACATAGGCGGTCAGCCAGTATTCCTCCTCGCCGTCGCGGCCCCACAGGCCGAAGCTGCCGTTGTAACGCTGCATGCTCAGCAGGCGCTCGATGCCCAGTTCGATGGCACGCTTACGCTGCGCCTCAGGCTCGCCCTCGATACCCAGGCGCTTGAGCGTCACCGCGTCAGCATACAGCGACGGGTACAGGCCGCTGGTGGTTTGCTCCAGACAGCCATAAGGGTAAGCCTTGAGCGCGCGAATCTGCTCGCCGAGGTTCAGCGGCGGACGGCTGGAAACCGCCAGGCGTGCCTCCAGCCCTGCCGGCTCGAACCCCGCCAGGGCACCGGCCGGCAACAGCCAGGGCTGGCCGTCGAGTACCGAGCGGAACTGGCGCACCTGCGCCGGGTAGGCCGGGCGCACGCCAAGGTCCCAGTTGCGCTGCAAGACCGGCAGGTTTTCGCCCGGCAATTGCAGGCCCTCGACACTCACGCGCAACTGGCCCTGACCAAAGCCGCCCAGGGCGCGCACCGGAATGCGCAGGATCTGCCGCGCACCATCGGCCAGCTCAACCTTGAGGTTGCTCTGGCTGGCGTCGGCCAGCTGCAGCAGGCCGTCGGCCTGCAGGGTGACGCTCAACTGTTGCGCGGCGCCGGAGCGGTTGCTCAGGTCCAGGGCCAGGCTGGTCTCGTCGCCACCGGCCAGGAAGCGCGGCGCCGACAATTCGGCGATGAGCGGCGCCGCCACCACAACCTTGCCCTCGGCCATGCCGTAGCGCTCATCGGTCCAGGCCTGGGCCATCAGCCGCAGCTCGCCGTTAAAGTCGGGAATATTCAGGCTGAGACTGCCCTCGCCCGCGTCATCGAGGACGAGCACCTGGCTCTGCTCGGCGACGATCAGCACGCTGGTATCCGGGCGCTTGCCGCCAGCCGCCAGGGCCGCGTCACCACCAAAGGCCAGCTTGGCCAGGCGGCCCTGCCCCGCTTCGATCAGTTGCCCATACACATCCAACTGGTCGGCGCCGTAAGCCTTGCGCCCGAAGAAGGCGGCGAAGGGGTCCGGCGTAGCGTAGTCGGTGATATTGAGGATGCCGACATCCACCGCCGCCAACAGCACGCGCACCTGGGTCGGCACACTGCCATCGGCGTTGCGCGCACGCACCTTGACCGCCAGCGGCTGGTTCGGCCGCATATTCGCCGGCGCCTCCAGGCTCAGGGCCAATTGCCGGGGTGCGCGTTGCAGCGGCAGGTGCAGCAGGCCGACCGCACGTTTGGGCGTGGCCTGGGTCTTGCGCTCGCCAGGGCGAATCACCAGGGCGCTGACGTACAGATCATGCCGCGCCCAGGCCGCCTCGATGGGAATCTCGAAGGTTTCGCCTGCGGCGCCGACCTCAATCGCCTGCCACCACAGCGGGCCATCGCTGGACTCGACCAGCAGGTAGCCGCTGCCGGCTGCCGGCGGGGTGACGGTGACTTGCGCCACCTCGCCCTCGGCGTAGGCCGGTTTATCCAGCGCCAGTTTGACCTGGTCGGGGCGCACCGCGCCGCCATCGGCGTTGTCCTGCCAGCGGTAGCCGGCCCAGAAACGCAGGCTGCTGAGCAGGCCGGTCTGGGCGTCGATCACCTCAATGCGATACGGCCCCCACTCCACCGGGAAACTGACCTTGGCGGTACCGCCGGCGCTGACGGCCAGGGTCTGCTCGCTGAGGGTCAGGTATTTCTCGTTGTAGTTGTGGCTCCAGCCGTCACTGTCGGAGAAGTTCCAGTAGTAGTCGCGGCGCTCGCGCACCAGGCGCACGCTGAGGTTATCGGCGGCCAGCTTGTTGCCCTCGGCATCGGCCACCAGCACTTCGAATTCCGCCAGGCTGTCGGCATCTACCGCCTCGCCGTCGAACAACCCGCGCACACCGGGCAGGCGTTCTGCCGGCCATACCGGCTGGACCAACCGGCGCGTCACCGGGCGACCGCCCGACTCCTGCAGGCTGGCCTGGAGAATCAGCCGTAACGGCGAGCGGGCCTCGCTCCAGCGGCTTTCCAGGTCGATCTCGGCATGGCCCTGATCATCCAGGCTGAGCTCTTCCAGCTCGATGTCCTGGTTCAATTCCTCCTCGGTGATCGAGCCGAACTGGTAACCCGGCAGGTTATCCAGCGCCTCGCGCAGCGGTCGCACGTAAAGCTGGCCGCTGAGCCGGTTGCCCGCCGCCGGGGCGCCGTACAGGTAACGGCCGTTGACCGTGAAACGGGCGTTGTCGGCCGGGGCGAAGGGCGCGTCCTGGCCTTCGAGGTCCAGGGCCAGGCGCTCGGGGAGGAAGTCTTCGACGGAGAATTCATACAGCTGCGGCACGCCGTCACCGAGGTCGAACAGCAGTTGCCAGCGCCCGGTCGGCGCTTCGTCGGCCAACTCCAGCGCATATTGGAACAGGCCGCTGTCGTCACCTTGCCAGACGAAGGTGCGGCTGACCTGCTCATCCGGGCGGCGTACTTCAACCTTTACCGGCCGGGCCTTGAGCGCACGACCGTCGCCATCGCGCAGCAGCGCATTGAGCAGCACGGTCTCGCCCGGCCGATACAGATCACGCGGGCCAAACACGAAGAACTGCAGCGGGTGCGCCGGTGCGCCGGCAATGTCGAACTCGGCCAGATCCAGGGCCGGGCCGTCCAGGCGCAGCAGGCTGGTCTGGGCGCCTTGGTGGGCCAAGAGCAGGTTGGCTTTTTCAGGCAGCGGCAGCTCGGCATGCCCGGCTTTGTCGGTGCGGCCTTCGGCCAGCAGCTTGCCTTCAGCATCGAGCACTTCCAGGCTCACGCCCTCCAGCGCCTTGCCGCCAGCCAGGGCCTGGGTGAACACATCGAGGCGGTTACGGTATCGGTGCAGCGACAGACCGATGTCGCTCAGGCTGAACAGCGTCGCCGGCTGGGAGTAGCTGTAGCGCCCGGCCTCGCGCATCACCGCCAGGTACACGCCTGGCTCCTTGAACGGCGGCAGGTCGGCAATCGGCAGCAGCAGGGTTTCGCGGGTATTACGCGCCGGGTTGAGGTCGAAGCGCCCACCGTAGACCAGCTCGGCCATCGGCAGCAGTTGCTCGGCATCCCAGGTATCCAGGTTACTGCTGCGGCCCCAGCGGGCGAGAAAGCGCGGTAGCGCTTCGGGTTTGATGCGGAAGAACTCGACGTTGATCCGTTCGACATTCAGGGCGATCACCGGCAGGCCATCGGCCAGGCGCGTGGGCAGTAGCGAACCGCGGCTGGCAAAGCCAACGCTGGCTTGCAGGTCGCGGGTTTCCAGGCGGCTGACGTACTCGGCGGCCAGCGTCGCGTCGGTCAGGCTGCGCAGGCCGGCATCGACGGTCAGCACCAGCTTGCGCTGCGGCTCCAACGGGCGCAGGCGCAGTTCCATCAGGTTGTCGCTGAGCTCCCAGGCGCCGTCGACCTTGCCGCTTTTGCTGTCGACCAGGTGCAGGCGCTCGGCGAAATTCTGCTCCGGGTCGAGGGGCACCGACAGGCTCACGGACAGCGCGCTGGCGCCGTCGATCTGCACCTCGGATACATCTACCACCGTCAGTTCACGGCCGGCATAACGGGCGCGCAGCGCCTCGGGGTCGGCCGCAACCGGGTCCGCCTGGCGTGCTTCGGGCGCCGCGCTCGGCACGCTGGCCACCGGCTCGGGAGTGGATGAATCACAGGCGCTGAGCAGGCTCAGGGCAAGTGCCAGAAGCAGTCCTTTGTTCGGCATTACAGGCTCCGACGAGGTGGTATGAGCAGACGCCCGACACTATAGTCGAGCCCTATGCCAGATGCGCTCGACACATTCGCAGCCAGCAGCAGTTATCCGACGGAAGCCCCATGAGCCACTTCGCTACCTTGCGTGACGCCTGGCGCCACCGCCCGACCCACAACCGCGTCTGGGCGCTGGCCGCGCCGATGATTCTCTCCAACCTGTCCGTGCCCCTGGTGGCGCTGGTCGACAGCGCCGTGGTCGGCCATTTGCCCCATGCCCATCAGTTGGCCGCCGTGGCCATTGGCGGCAGCCTCTATACCCTGCTGACCTGGGCTGTGGGTTTTCTGCGCATGGGCACCACCGGCTTCGCCGCCCAGGCCAGTGGGCGCGCCGACGGCAGCGCACTGCGCCAGGTGCTGAGCCAAGGCCTGCTGCTTGGTGGCGGCCTGGCCATTGTATTGATCGCCCTGGCGCTGCCGTTCAGCCAACTGGCGCTGGGGTTGATGCAGCCGTCGGCGGCGCTGGATGAACTGGCCAGCCAGTACTTTCAGATTCGTCTGTTCGGTCTGCCCGCCGCCCTGGCCACCTATGCGCTGATCGGCTGGCTACTGGGCACCCAGAATGCGCGCGGGCCGCTGGCCATTCTGCTGACCACCAACCTGCTCAACGTCGGCCTCGACCTGCTCTTCGTGCTCGGCCTAGACTGGGGTGTGGCCGGCGCCGCCTGGGCTTCGGTGATCGCCGAATGGAGTGGCGCCCTGCTCGGCCTGGCGCTGGCCCTGCGCAGCCTGCGCGCTTACCCCGGGCAGATCGACCGCAGCGCCCTGCGCCGCTGGCAGAACTGGCGCCCGCTGCTGGCGGTAAACCGCGATATTTTTATCCGCACCCTGGCGTTGCAGAGCGTGTTTTTTCTGATCACTGTGCAGGGCACTCGCCTGGGCGATACCACGGTGGCGGCCAACGCCCTGCTGCTCAATGGCCTGCTGCTCACCGCCCACGCCCTCGACGGCCTGGCCCATGCCGTTGAGGCGCTTTGCGGCCATGCCCTGGGCGCCCGCGACCGCCTGGCGCTACGGCGCAACCTGCTGGTGGCCGGCGCCTGGTCGCTGCTTGCCAGCCTCGCGTTTGCGCTGTTCTTCCTGTTCGCGGGTAGCGCCTTTATCGCCCTGCAAACCAATATCCCCAGCGTGCGCGCCACGGCCGCCAGCTACCTGCCGTACCTGGCCGCGCTGCCGCTGATCGCGGTGTGGAGCTACCTGCTCGATGGGCTGTTTATCGGCGCCACCCGTGCCCGCGAGATGCGCGATGCGATGCTCATTGCCCTGCTGCTCGCCTTGCCGCTCGGCTGGCTGATGCGCCCGCTGGGCAACCATGGGCTGTGGCTGGCCTTTTTGCTGTTTATGAGCCTGCGCAGCGCCACCCTGGGTGTCTATGCTTACCGCCTGACACGCCGTGATCGCTGGTTTCAGGAGCCTGCCCCATGACCTTCCCCGAATCACTCGATGCCGAAGCTGAAGCCCGCCGCCAGCAATCCCTGGACAACCAGGAGCTGCTCGACACGCCCGCCGATCCGCTGCTCGATACCCTGGTGCGCCTCACCCAGGACCTGTTCGGCGTGCGCACCGTACTGGTCAGCCTGATCGACTGCGAGCGCCACTGGTTCAAGGCGCGGGTCGGCGCGCCGGTAGCGGAAATACCGCGCACCCCGAGCTTCTGTGGGCAGGCCATTCTCGGCACCGAACCCTATGTCATCGAAGACACCCACCTGGACACCAGCGTGTGCAGCGCCGCCGTGGTAATCGGCGAGCCGTTCTACCGTTTCTACGCCGGCCAGCCGTTGTTCTCGGCCGAGGGGCAGGCCCTGGGGACGCTGTGCATCATGCACACCACCCCCATGCACCTGGATGACCGGCAACTGCGCCAGTTGAAGGACATGGCCACCCTTGCCGAGGGCTACCTCAAGCTACTCAGCCTCAGCGAGCAAACCGCGCAATTGCGTGCGGCCCTGAGCCGCGAGGAGCGCAAGGTCATGCTCGACCCGCTGACCCAGCTGTGGAACCGCGCCGGCCTCAATCACTTCCTCGTGCTGGAGCAAGCCAGTGCCCAGGCACATGGCACGCTGCTGGGCGTGCTCTATTGCGACCTGGACCACTTCAAGTCGGTCAATGACCGTCACGGTCATGATGTCGGCGACCATACCCTCTGGCAGACCGCCCGGCATATCAGCGCAGCCGTGCGCCCGCAGGACGTGGTCACACGCAGTGGTGGCGAGGAGTTCGTGGTGCTCCTGCAGGTACGCGATGCCCATGAACTGCTGCAGGTGGCCGAGCGCATTCGCCAGGCGGTGCGCAGCACGCCGGTCCAGGCCGAGCAGCTAGCGCTGGACGTGACCATCAGCATTGGTGCCGCCGTGCATGAGGAATCCGAGGTCCTGGGCAACACCCTCAAGCGCGCAGACCAGGCGCTGTACTACGCCAAAGCGAATGGCCGCGACCGCGTCGAGCTGGCTGCGCCACACTGATCACGCCCTCACGAGAACCGCCATGGCCAATGCCCTCGCCGCTTACGCTCACTACCTGTCGATCTTCGTACTCTTCGCCCTGTTGACCCTGGAGCATCGACTGTTCAGCCGCGAGATAACGGTCGAAACGGCGCGTTCGCTGATCCGCCTGGATATCGCCTATGGCGTCTGTGCCGGCCTGGTGCTGGTCACCGGACTGGCGCGCGTGCTGTGGTTCGGCAAGGGGCTGGCGTACTACCTGGGCAACGGGCTGTTTCACGCCAAAGTAGGGCTGTTTATTTTAGGGTCTGTTCCCGTTTCGTCGCGAGCCGCGTTGCCGCGAAAAATCTCGCCAGGCTAGGCGGAGGACGCAGGGAATGGTTGTTCCCTTGCCAAGTCCTCCAACAACGCATGGCGAGATTTTGCGCGCAACCTAGGCGGCCCCACCCGAAGGGCCGGGCCAGTTTTAGCGCGATGCTGCGTTTCTCGATGGCTCATTTAGCCGGCTAAACTTCGCATCTCGTGCCTTGCCTCGCGCTAAAACTGGCTCCGGCGCGGCCGCGAACGAAACGGGAACAGACCCTAGTCGGGCTGATCTCAGTGGTGCCGACCTGGGTCTACCTGAGCTGGCGCAACGACCTCAAGGCCGGGCGAATGCCGAACATCAGCGCCGGCCAGGCCCGCTTGGTGACCACGGTTATCCGCCTGGAATTGGCGCTGCTACTGGTGATCCCGTTGTTGGCAACCATGATGGCCCGCGGCATCGGCGCCGCTTAATGACAGCGATGTCCCAGTGCGGTGTTGCACGGCGACGATGCTTTTTCGTAGGAGCCGCGCCCCGCGGCGAATGCCATGGGCAACGCCGAAATAACTGAATGGCGGCAATCAATTCGCCCCGAGGCGGGGCTCCTACGCGCGTTCTGTGGTTCACCCAGATGCTGCGTTAGGGCTGGCACAGGTTTTTTCGGGCATCGTCTTAATGCCGCCCCGACGGCTTGAGCCCGGACAACCGCGGCAATAGCACACGCTCGAATATCTGCGGGAAGAAACGCGCCAGCAACCGCGCGCGCCAGTCGACGTTGGACAGCACCAGCAAACGCCGGCGGCGCAGCGCACCGGCATAAATGGCTTCGGCAACATCCTGCGGCGAGGCCACCTTGCCCATGGCCAGGGGCGGCTGCGCGGCCACCGAGCCGTCGCCGACCAGGGCGTTCTTGCGCAGGTCGGTGGCGGTAAAGCCGGGGCATACCAGCATCACATTGACGCCCGAGCCCTTGAGCTCGTAGCGCAGGGTCTCGAACAAACCGTGCAAGGCATGTTTGCTGGCGTTGTAGGCGCTGCGGTAGAGCAGCGGGGCGAAGCCGGAGAGCGAGCTGAGCACGATGATCTGCCCGCTCCGGGCGATCAAGCTGGGCAAAGCCGCGCGAGTGCAATGCAGGGCGCCGAAGTAATTGACCGCCATGATCCGCTGGAACACCGCCAACTCGGTTTCGGCAAAGCTGCTGCGGTGGGTGATGCCGGCGTTGTTGACCAGCACATCGATGCCACCAAAACGCTCCACCGCCAGGGCCACCGCGCGCGCCACCGCCTCGGCATCGGCCACATCGCACTGCACGCCCATGGCCTCGGCGTTGTGATGGTCAGCCAGGTGCTGCACCAGGCTGTCGAGGGCCTGCTGGTCAAGATCGAGAATCACCAACCGCGCCCCGGCCTGAGCCAGGCGCATGGCCAGAGCACGGCCAATGCCCGCGCAGCCTCCGCTGATCAGCACCACCTTACGGTCGAATACCTTGTTGGCGAAAACCTTGCGATACATACGTTATCCCCACTCTCGGCACAGTCACGGTCTTCTGGGTTGCGAGGGCGATACCCTCTACAGCGCACAGTACCGAATCTACCATCACCGTCGACTACTGCCGCTATCCGCGTCAGGAATTGCGACTCATCGTCAGGGGAATCATGCCGCTGAACCGCGCCCTTGGTAGGCAGTCGCCAACACCGCAGTGACGCTCACTCAACCATTGCTGACACAGACATCAGCCAGCTTCAGATAGCTGACGGTTTCCGTCGTCCCCTGGGTGCTCAGGTAAGTCATTTTCACCTGCACCACCTCGCAAACCTGTGGTTGCGGTTCCTCGGTGCGAATGACCTTGGCGATATTCAGGTTCATGCCGTAGGTATAGGCCGTGGACTCGGCGTTTTCGTCAGCCAAAAGCGGCGAGCTACTAAGCACGCAGATGGCCATCAGGCTGGCGAGCGACAGGTTGTAACGCGTCATGGTGAACTCCCAAAGGCTGATGATCCGCAGCCTGAACGGTCCCGCATAAGGCCCGGATCGCTGAGCGCTCCTGAGCCGGTGAATAGCGACTGCCGCTGGACATTGCCTGCCGGCGCCAAGCAGCCCATATAGGGCTAAGCCTGATCACTCACGCGAGGCGAGTGCCTCGGTAACGGCCTGCGGGGCAATGCCCATCGTCCGATGCAACTCGACCCAGCGCAGCGATACATCGGTGCTGGCCTGCACCTGGCTGCGCTGGATGTCGAACAGGCTGCGTTCGGCGTCCAGCACCTCCAAAAGTGATACGGTGCCCACCTCGTACTGGTTGCGCGCCAACTCGACGGCGCGGGTGGCGGCAGCAGTGGCCTGCTCCAGACGCTGCTGCCGTTGCCAGCCCTGGCCATAGGCATGGAGGGCGCTCTGGGTTTCCCGCAGCGCCTGGCGCAGCGACGTCTCGTAGGCCAGGAACGCCTGAGCCCGGCGTGCATCACTGGCTTCGATGCCGGCGCGAATGCGGCCAAAGTCGAACAATGGCTGCAGCAGCCCTGCAGTCAATGACCAGGCAGGAGCACTGGCCCCACGCTCGAAACCGCCCAGGGCGCCCAGAGTCAGCTGTGGGTAACGCGCCGCTCGGCTGGCCGCCAGCTCCTCACCCGCCGCTTGCAGACGCTCACTGGCCGCACGGACATCCGGCCGTTCGCGCAGGATCTCCACAGGCACTTCAAGCAACGCCGCCAGCGCATCCTCGCTCGGCTGGCTGAGAGTCTCAGCGCCCTGCGCCAGGATCGCATCGACGGCCTGCTGCTCGGCCGCCAGCAGATAAGCCAGCGCGTAACGCGCATCGACCTGTTGCTGCCGGGCTACCGGTATTTCCGCCTCGGTTACCTGCACCTGGGCTTCGATGCGCTCGACATCCAGGCGATTCACCGTGCCCTGGGCAAAGCGCTCACGGGTAACCCGGGCCGTTTCCCGCTGTGTCACGCTGGCGCGAGTGGCGATGGCCAGTTGCTGTTGCGCCAGGCGATAGCTCAGGTAGGTGTTGGCAACTTCCGCCATCAGTCCGATGCGCAAGCTGCGATAGTCCTCGGCGGCTGCCCGCAGCTCAGCATCGCTGGCATTGCGCAAGGCGCGCAGCCGCCCAGACACATCCAGCTCCCAGGCCAGATCCAGGCCATAGAAATGCGCGTTCGTAAGGCCGTCCAAGGCGTTGCGAGAACGCTCGTAATTAGCGCCGATGGCGATATCAGGCAGCAGTGCAGCCGCTGCCTGGCTGCGCTGGGCGCGCTGCTCGCGGACCCGCTCGCTGGCGCTCAGCAGGTCCAGGTTGTCACGCAGCGCCAGGTCAATAAGGCGCTCGAACGACTGATCCTCGAAGCTCTCCCACCAGCGTGGCGACAGGGCAGCCAAAGCGGATGGCGTCGTGGCTGATGGCGTCACGAATGCCTCGTGGGCGGGCTCCTGGCTCGCGCAACCGGCCAGGCCGAGCACCGCCATCAGCGTGAGCGATGCTCGCCTGTACAGGGGCCGCCTCATAGCGCACCTCCCGCTGGCTGCGCCGCGACGGGTTTACTGGCACGCCGCGACAGGCGATCCAGCGCCAGGTAGATCACGGGGGTCGTCAGCATCGTCAGCACCTGGCTGAGCAGCAGCCCGCCGACGATGGCCACGCCCAGCGGCTCACGCAGCTCGGCCCCGGTACCGAATGCCATCATCAGGGGCACCGCACCGAGCAGTGCGGCCAGAGTGGTCATCAGGATCGGGCGAAAGCGTGTCAGGCAGGCCTGGTGGATCGCCTCCCGTGGCGACAAGCCCTCGACGCGCTGGGCATGCAGGGCGAAATCGATCAGCAGGATGCCGTTCTTCTTGACGATGCCGATCAGCAGAATCAGCCCGATCAGCGCCATGATCGAGAAGTCCAGCTGCCAGGCCCACAACAGCAGGATGGCGCCGATGCCAGCCGAAGGCAGCGTCGACAAAATGGTCAGCGGGTGGACAAAGCTCTCGTAGAGCACGCCGAGGATGATGTAAACCGCCAGCAATGCGGTAAGGATCAGCAACGGCTGGCTGGCCAGCGATGCCTGGAACGCCTGGGCCGCTCCCTGGAAGGTGCCGGTCACCGAGGCCGGCATACCGATCTCCAATTGCAGCGCGTTGAGTTGCGCCACCGCATCACCCAGGGCCACACCTTCACTCAGGTTGAACGAGATATTGGCCGCCGGCAGCATGCCATTGTGGGCGATGACCTGTGGGCCGCTTTCCTGAGGCTCGAGGCGAGCGAAGGTACGCAGCGGCACCATCTCGCCGGTGGTCGGCGAACGCAGGTGGAAAAAGGCCAGGCTCTCGGCGTTACCGCGCTGCGCCGTGCTCAACTCCAGCACGACCTGATACTGGTTGGTCTCGGTCTGATACTCGTTGATCTGCCGTTGGCCGAAGGCGTCATACAGTGCGTTGTCGACATCCGCGGCCGAGAAACCGTAGCGGGCCGCTTCATCCCGGTCGATGGTCAGGCGGGTGATGTTGGCGTCCTGCTGCAGGTCATGGGAAACATCCTGGAACGCAGGCATCTGCCGCAGCCGCTCGGTCAGCGTCCGGGTCCACTCCCCCAGCTCGGCACTGCTCTGCGCGCGCAGCACATACTGGTACTGGGCACGCGGTACCCCAGCGCCGATATTGATGTCCTGGGCGGCCCGCAGGAACACCTGAATCCCCGGCACCTGGGCCAGTTGCGGGCGCAGGCGATCGATGACTTCACTGACATCCTCATCACGCTGCCCAGGATCATTCAACACCAGCCACATGCGCCCATTGCCGATCGAGTCGCTGGCGGCGCCACCGACCCCATGGTTGTAGCTGATGATCGCCGGATCCTGACTGATGATCGCCTCCAGTTGCTTGTGCTTGGCGACCATCTCGTCATAGGAAATATCCGGTGCGGCCTGGGTAAAGCCCATGATGAAAGCGGTGTCCTGCAGCGGGAAGAAACCCTTGGGAATCATCACGAAGCTGGTCACGCTCATCACCACACTGAGCATGAAGATGCCCAGCATGCTGCGTTGATGGTCGAGCGCCCAACAGAGTGCGCGGTCGTAGCCACTGACCAGCCTGCTGGTGAAATCCGACGCGTTGGCCTCGCGGTGTTTAGGAGCCTGCATAAACAACGCCGCCAGCGTCGGCACCAAGGTCAGGCAGACCACCACGGAGATCAGGATGGCCGCCGTCGCCGTCAGCGCGAATTCGCGAAACAAACGGCCGATCACCCCGCCCATGAACAACAGCGGGATGAACGCTGCGACCAGCGAGACGCTGATCGAGACCACGGTAAAACCGATTTCGCGCACGCCCTTGAGCGCTGCGTCGTAGCGGCTTTCGCCTGCCTCCAGGTGACGGTGGATGTTCTCGACCACCACGATGGCATCGTCGACGATAAACCCCACGGCAATCACGATGGCGACCAGGGTCAGGTTGTTCAGGCTGAAACCGGCCAGGTACATCACCGCACAGGTCGCGATCAGGGAAACCCCCAGTACGGCTGAGACGATCAGGGTGGCCGACCACTGGCGCAGAAACAGCGCCATCACCCCGACGACCAGCACAATGGCGATCACCAGGGTCAGCATGACTTCGTGCAGCGAGGAGCGAATGGTGCGAGTACGGTCGTTGAGCACCTCGACCTCCATGGCCGCCGGCAACGCCGCGCGCAAGGCCGGCAGGGCAGCCTGGATACGCTCGGCGGTGGCCACAATATTGGCCCCCGGCTGGCGCCGAATCACCAAGGCCACACCGGGCCGGCCGTTTGGCCAGTACTGGGTGTAGTCGTTTTCTGCGCCGACCTGCACCGTGGCGAGGTCCTTGATCCGCACCGCCGAGCCATTGCGGTAAGTGACGATGATGTCTGCGTACTCATGGGCCTCGAACAGTTGATCGTTGACCGCCAAGGTGGATATACGGTTGTTGCCGAACAGCGCCCCCTTTGGCAGGTTGACGCTGGCGCGCTGCACGGCCTCGCGGATATCGGCCAATGTCACACCGGCGCCGGCCAGGACTTCCGGGCGCGCCTGAATGCGTATGGCCGGCCGGTGCTGACCCACCACATCGATCAGGCCAACCCCCTGGACCTGACTCAACTGGCGGGCCAGGACGGTTTCGGCCTGGTCGCTCAGCTCAATCATCGACAGGCTGTCGGAGTTGACGCTGAGGATCAGAATCGGGCTGTCCGCCGGGTTGACCTTGCGCCAGGTCGGCAGGCTTGGCATGTCTTCGGGTAGCCGCGCCGAGGCGGTATTGATCGCGGCCTGGACTTCCTGGGCCGCGCTGTCGATGTCTTTTTCCAGGCTGAACTGCAGGTTGAGGGTGAGCATGCCGAGGGAGCTGGACGAGGTCATCTCGGTGATCCCGGAGATCGTGCTGAGCTGCACCTCCAGCGGTGTCGCCACCGATGAGGCCATGGTCTCGGCGCTGGCCCCCGGCAGGCTGGCGGTAATCTGGATGGTCGGGAAATCCGCCTCGGGCAGGGGCGCGATCGATAGCCGTGGAAAAGCCAGAACCCCCAGCAGCACCAGGGCGACGGTCAGCAGGATGGTGCCGACCGGGTGATCCATAAACCAGGCGTACAGGTTGCGACCGGCCATCAGAACACCCTCCGCCCGGCAACCGCAGCCGCCTGGGCCGGGCCCTCGTCGAGAATGCGCACGGCAACCCCCGGACGCAGCCGTGAGTGCCCGTCAACCACCACGGTATCGCCAGCGGCCAGGCCGCTGACCACGGCAATCTGATTATCGCTGTGGCGTACCTGTACCGGTTGCGGCGCGACGCTGCCATCCACCACCCGCCAGACCATCACCTGGTCGACCCCTTGGCGCAGCGCCCGCTGCGGCACCACCAGGGCGTCGGGCAAGGTCTGAACCTGCAGGTTCACCGTCACCGACTGATCCGGCCACAAGCGCCCGTCGGCGTTGGCAAAATCAGCCTTGACCCTGATCGTCCCGCTCTGGCTCGAAACCCGGTTGTCGATCAGCGCCAGGCGTCCCTCGCCAAGCAGCTCACCGCCGTCCCCGGCATACGCCTGCAGCGGCGCCGGGTTGTCCTCACGGCCGGACAGCAGCGCCTGCAATTGCGGCAACATCCCCTGGGGCAGCGCCACCTCGACACTGATCGGGTCCAGTTGCACCACGGAGAACAACCCCAGCGCCTCGCTGACCCTTAGAAAACTGCCTTCATGCACATTATGGATACCGACCCGGCCATCGTTCGGCGCATGGATACGGGTATGGGAGAGCTGTACCTGATTGGCCGCCACGCTGGCTTGCTCAGTGCGTACGGTGGCCTGTAACTGGGCCACCAGGGCACGCTGCTGGTCCAGGGTCTGGGTTGAAATGGCTTGGGTCTTGACCAGGGATTGATAGCGACTGAGGTCCAGGCTGGCTGACGCCAACTGGGCCTGGGCCACGGCCAGCTGGGCCTTGGCCTGATCCAGCGCGGCCACGATGCTGCGATCATCGATACGCGCGAGCAGATCGCCGCGCTTGACGAACTGCCCTTCCTTGACCGGCAGCTCGACCAGCAGACCATCGACCTGCGGCCTGATCTCCACGCTGCGCTGGGAACGCACGGTGCCCAATGCGCTGATCAGTACCGGCACCGAGCGCTGCTCCACCGTGCTGACCCGCACAGGTACTGCCGGCACCGTTGCAGCAGCCGTAGCAGCGGAGGGTGAAGGCCAGAAGTAGAGACCACCGGCAACTGCCGCACAGCCTGTGAGCAGAGCCGAACCAAGCCATTTCCTGAACGCATTGGGCGTCACCATGACACTCCCTCCCCCTAAATAGTTGTCGCACTCTAGGGCGGGGAGACTGACGTCAAGGTGACCGCTGACTGACAGGAAGATGTCAAACGCCTGTGCACAGGCGCCATCCGCCGAAGCGGATGGCGAGCATTAGCGGAGCGTTTCGCTGGTCAGGGAAAATCCGAAGGTATTGAGCCCCTCTGCACTGCGGGCAAACACCCGGCCGCCATGCATGGACGCCACGGCCCGCACAATGGAGAGGCCCAGACCATGGTGCGCGTCGCTGCGCGCCCTGGCCGCGTCGGCGCGATAGAAGCGCTCGAACAGGTGTTCCAGATGCACGCTGTCGATAGGCTCACCGACGTTGGAAACGCTCACCTCGGCCTGCAGGCCGTTGCTCACCAGACTGACCGTGATGGTGCTTGCCGGCGCCGCATAGCGCGCCGCATTCTGCAACAGGTTAGCCAGAGAACGATGAAACAGGCGCCGGTCGATGCGTACCCGCATGTCGCCCTGGATAACCACGTTCAGTTGCTTGTCGAGCAAGACGGGCTCCAGGTATTCCACGGTCTTGGACGCCTCCTCACACAGCGAGACATCACTCAGCTCAGTGGCGCGCTGCCCGCTTTCTGCACCTGCCAGGAACAACATGTCGTTGACGATGGTGCCCATGCGCTCCAGCTCTTCCAGATTCGACTGCAGCAGGTCCTGCAGCTCGCTCAGATCACGCTCGTGGGCCAGTGCCACCTGAGTCTGACCGATCAGGTTGGTCAGAGGCGTACGCAACTCATGGGCGACGTTGGCATTGAAACCTTCGAGCTGACACCAGGCCTTTTCCTGGCGAGCAAGCGCACCGTTGAACGACACCGCCAGTTCCTGCAACTCATCAGGTAGCGCCTCGGTATCCAGGCGCTGTTTCGAGTCGCCGGGGGGCAGGCTGTTGGCCTGGTTGCTCAGACGCCGAACCGGCTCCAGGCCAAACCGCGACACCCAGTAACCGAGCAGTGCCGCCAGGGCGATACCCAGCGCCGAGGTAAGGATCAGGGTTTTGGTGAACGTGCTCAGCGTGCCCATGAAAGGCGTCGAATCCAGACCGACGATAAAGCGCAGCTCCGGGCGGCTTCCCATGGCGGGGATCGTCTTGCTCAGCAGCACCATCGGGCAGTGTTGGTCGGGTACTTCCATGATCGAAAAGCCATCGGCATGCTTCGAGCGATCCAGGCCATCGGGCATCGCGCCGCCGTAGCTGTAGTCCGCGTTGTCGCTCAATACCCAGTAGCGCACCCGCTCGTCCGTGGGCGTCAGGCTGTCCAACTTCTCGTGCACCACGACCCACATCGCCGGCGATTCGTACTTCGCGAGCAACGGATCGAGCACCGAATGGCGCAGGGTAAGCTCGTTGTGCATCTGCGTTTCCAACGACTGCTTCAACGAGCAGCGCAACAGCACCGCGCTGGTCGAGGTGATCAGAATGGCTGCCAACGCGAACATCAGGGCCAGCCGCCTGGCGATTGATCCCCTCATCCCGCGCTGCTGCCTTGCCGGCCACTTTCTTCGCGGCTTTCCAGCACATAACCCATGCCGCGCACGGTGTGCAGCAGCTTGCGCGCATAGGGGGCATCCACCTTGGCGCGGACACGTTTGATCGCCACCTCAACCACGTTGGCGTCACTGTCGAAATTCATGTCCCAGACCTGTTCGGCGATCATCAACTTGGAGAGAATTTCGCCCTGGTGCCGCGCCAGCAGGCTTAGCAGGGAGAACTCCTTGGCGGTGAGGTCCAAGCGCAACCCGGCCCGGGTGACCTTGCGCGCTTGCAGGTCCATCTCCAGATCGTCGATGCACAAGTGCGTGAGATCGGCAGTATCGCTGGCGCGGCGGCGGATCAGCGCCTGGATCCGCGCGACCAGTTCGGCAAACGAGAAGGGTTTGCCCAGGTAGTCATCGGCGCCCTCGCGCAACCCGCGCACGCGGTCGTCAACCGTGCCACGGGCCGAGAGCATGATGACCGGGGTTTTCTTCTGCAGGCGCAGGCCTTGGAGCACGCCGTAACCGTCCTTGCCCGGCAACATCACATCGAGGACCACGACGTCGTAATCCATTTCGAGCGCGCAATGCAGGCCGTCGATGCCGTTACGGGCGACATCGACGATATAGCCGAGCTCGCTCAGGCCTCGGTGCACATAGGAGGAGGTCTTTTCTTCATCCTCGACGATGAGCAAACGCATTCGGCACCTCCTCTAAATTACGGCGCAGGTCAACAAACAAGGTGCTTGACGACCTGTTGCCCACATCACCCCTCAGCCTATACAGCACTGGTTGTCTGGAGGCTGACCGCTCCCTGACATTTCTGTCAGAAAAGCCTCACTTCTCTATTTACACCGCCTCCAGATACTCAGCCAGCACAAGGGCACAAAGGACCTGTATTCCACAGAATCAGGCAAGTATCTCGGAGTTTTGCGCTGTCACGGACGAAATCGAAAGATGAAAATCGTACCGCGCAAGCCGCCAAAAGAGTGGCCCATTAAGCCTGTCCAAGCACGGGCTCGACACACCTGAAGCTGCCGCGAACCCCCCACGCATTCTCAACCAAGGACCCACACATGCATGCACTCACGCGCCGCACACTGACATTTGTCCTTGCCGCTGGCAGCACGCCCTTCGCGCTTGCCAGCGCGCAGTCCGAATCCAATGGCTTCGTCGCCGACAGCAGCCTGGGTGTGCTGCTACGCAATGCCTACTACAACCGTGACTTCAAGGATGGCGCCGCCGACGCCAAGACCTGGGGCCAGGGGTTTATCGGCACCTTCGAATCCGGCTTCACCCAGGGCACCGTCGGCTTTGGGGTCGATGCCTATGGCCTGCTCGGTATCAAGCTCGATAGTGGCCGAGGCCGCAACTACGGCGCGTTTTTCGACACAGACAGCGACGGTCGCCCGGTGGACGAGCTCTCCGAAGCAGGCGCCGCAGTCAAGCTGCGCATTTCCAACACCGTGATCAAGTACGGTAACCAGTTCCCGTCCCTGCCCGTACTGGCTTATGACGACAGCCGCCTGCTGCCGCAAGCATTCACCGGCACCCTGGTGACCAGTAACGAGATAGAGGGGCTTGCACTGAACGTTGGTCGGTTCACTGCCGACAGCCCGATGGGCGACCCGGCCCGCGATCCCAATCGCCTCAAGAGCATTGACGTGATCGGCGGCGATTACCAGGTCACGGACAACCTCAGCGTCGCGCTGTATCGCTCCGATGTCGAAGACACGTTCGAGAAGCTCTACGCCAATGCCAACTACACCATTCCCCTGTCGGCTGAGCAGGCTCTGAATTTCGATTTCAATATCTATCGCACCGACTATGACGACGGCGCCGAGGCGGCCCTGGATTTCGGTGGTGACGGCAACAATGATCAGAACACGATCTGGAGCCTGGCAGCCAAATACAGCATCGGCGCCCACGCCTTCATCGTCGCCCATCAGCGCAGCAGCGGCGATGCGGGTTATGCCTACGACTACGGCGACGGCGGCAGCAGCATCTACCTGGCCAACTCGTACTACTCCGACTTCAACCTCAAGGACGAGCGCTCCTGGCAGGGCAGCTATGAGCTGGACTTCGCCACTTACGGCATTCCAGGTTTAAGCTACAAGTTCGCCTATGTGCGCGGGGACAACATCGACACAGGCGCCGCCAGCGACGGTACCGAACGGGAAATTTTCAACCAGATCAAATATGTGGTGCAGAACGGCTCTGCCAAAGATCTATCCTTGAGCCTACGCAACTCCATCTACCGGGCGGATAACACCGTTGGCCCTGATCTCAATGAAATCCGTGCTTTCGTCGAATACCCGCTGAGCATCCTCTAACCCATAGCCAGGCAGCCCAGGGCATACTGCCAAGCAGACCCTGGGCTCTCCCACGCCCCCATACGCTGCCCCTGAATGCTATGAGCAACTCGCTGATTCCAGGTATCTCTTTGACCCTTGCCGTTCTGGCGCTAACGCAGACCGACGGGGCCCATGGCCATAGCCCGTCACTGCCATTAGGCCAGGCCAGCTTTGCCGCGTACCAGGACGAAGCCCGCCAATGGCTGCAACAGGCGCGTGACTTCCAAAGCCCTGACCACCGCGCCGAACTGGACTGGAACGCGCCCCAGGAGTGGCGTCCGGAACAGCCCGCCAGCCGCGGCATCCTGCTGGTTCACGGCCTTGGCGACTCCCCCTGGTCATTCAGCGATCTTGGGCCGAACCTGGCAAAACAAGGCTACCTGGTGCGTACCCTGCTCCTCCCCGGCCACGGCAGCAAACCTGCCGATCTGCTGAAAACCAGTATCGATGAATGGCGCCAATTGCTGCGCGAGCAGGCCGACCTGCTGGGGGCAGAGGTGCCACAGCTTTACCTCGGCGGCTTCTCGACCGGCGCGAATCTGGTATTGGATTACGCCTACGAGCACCCGAATGTAGAAGGCCTGTTGCTCTTCTCCCCGGCATTCAAGTCTGACACCGCCTATGACTGGCTGCCCTCGCTCATCGCCTGGGCCAGGCCCTGGTTGCGTGCCCCAGGCCCCGACAGGCCATCACAGACCCCGGTGCGCTACCTGAACGTACCGACCAACGCTTTCGCCCAGTTCTACCGGAGCAGCGTTGCAGTACGCGCCAAACTCAGCAGTCAAAGTTACGACAAACCGGTCCTCATCGTTACGGCACAGCACGACTCGGTGCTGGATACCGCACACATCCGCAAGACGTTCAGCCAACGCTTTACACATCCTGCCAGCCGCCTCGTGTGGTATGGCACACCCGTTACGGATACACCGCTGGAGCAACGCATACTGACCCGCAGCGATGCGCTTCCAGAGCGGCGGATCAGTCAGTTCTCGCATATGGGCGTGCTGTTCTCACCTCAAAATCCGCTTTATGGAGAGCGCGGCACACAACGCATTTGCTGGAACGGCCAGGACGACCTGGGCAGAGCGGCATGCGAGGCGGGTGATGCGGTCTGGTATTCGGACTGGGGCTACCGGGAAACGGGTAAGTACCATGCGCGGCTCACTTACAACCCTTACTTTGAATGGCAGAACGCCGTCATGCTTGACGTATTCAATAGCGCAGCACACACAAAAGCCCCTTGACCGCACACCTGTAAGCACTGGCCTCCCGCCGCATATCAAGCCAAATGCATTTAATAGAATCAGGCAAGTACTCTGCAGTAACGAGCTAACCAGTCATGCAGCAAGCCTTCATACTGACCCAGAACCAAACAACTGGATGCCTATATGAAACTGCATACATTATTTATAACCAGCATAGTATTTCTGTCCATCGCCCAGACCAGTATTGCCGAAGAGTCTGCAGCCTTCGTGGCCCGCACAGAAGCGCTGCAACAAAAATCCCTTTCCAGCACGCAGACGCAGACCATCGCGGACAGCAGCTCGGCAGGCAAGTCACGCAAAGATAAAGAGTGCTGAAGATAGTTTTCTTTACATGGCCCGAGACCTGATTGCTCCTGAAATCGGTGCCATATTCCGGCCGCTTTAGTTTAAGCGGCCTTTTTTATTCACGACGATTTATATTGCCCGGATTATAAATAGGCCGAGCAAGACGAGCCGACAAGCAATAGCGCAAACTTCAATCAAGACTGTTCGCGGCGCAACATTGCAATATTGCTACGCGGTGACGCACCGAAGAAACGGCTGTATTCGCGACTGAACTGCGAAGGACTTTCGTACCCGACTTGGTAACAGGCAACCGCGGCCTCAACCCCCTCTTGCAGCATCAGCCGATGCGCTTCCTCAAGACGGAGCTTTTTCTGGTATTGCAACGGACTCATGCCCGTCATGTCCTTGAACCGATGGTGCAGGCTGGACGTGCAGAGGTTGATCCGCTGAGCCAACTCCTCAATGCGCAAGGGCTGCCGAAAGTTCACGTCCAGCCAATCTACAGCCTGCCCCACCCGATGGGTCTGGGAGTTGACCATGACTACATCGCGCAACTGATGCCCCAGCCGGCCACGCAGCAACCGATAGAGAATTTCCTTGTAGGCCAAAGGCGCCAGCATGGCGATGTCCTGCGGCGTATCCAGCAAGCGCAACAGACGCAGCATGGCCTCCAGCAATGGCAGCTCAAGCGAATCGACATGCAGCCCGCAAGAGGATTTCTTCTTCAGCAAGTGCTTGAGATCGGCATCGAAGATTAACTGGCTAATGGTCCTTGGCTCGATGTCGAGCCGAATGAGCAGGAGCGGTCGACTCTGGGATACGCCCTCGGCACGGAAGATCAACGGCAGCGTCAGTGTCACGAGCAGGCATTCCATGGAGCCGAAACGGTGGCGCTCCTCGCGTACACGAACCTCCTGGTGCCCCTGAACCACGACATACAGAGCCGGCTTCTGGTCGGCCTGAAAGGTCTCGACGAGCGCACCACTCCTGATCAGTTGCAACGGTGCAATTGCCGTCTGGTGCGCACCATCGCTTGGCGCAAACCGCGACAAGATATCCGTCATCTCCAACAGCGAGTCGGACTGTTCATCGGTCACAGCAGACAGGTCATAACGGGATTGGCTCACCGCAGCCTCCTTCAACAAAGCCCCGCAACGAGGGGCTAGCATTTCAGCCACCCCAGTCAGGTCGAAGGCTGCAGTCTACGAAGGCCAGGTGTCCCAAGGCTGACCGCTCCCTGACAACTCTGTCAGGTACGAACAGCCGCCCACCGGTCTTATTTGCAAGGTGTTACTTGCGCGGCTTGGCCCGCGCCGTGGGCTCGGCGATCAGCGGGTCATCGGGCCAGTAATGCTTGGGGTAGCGGCCCTTCAAGTCCTTCTTCACCTCGGCGTAGGTGCTGGCCCAGAAGTTGGCCAGGTCCTGGGTCACCTGCACCGGCCGGCGTGCCGGCGACAGCAGGTGCAGCTTGAGACCGATACGTCCGCCGGCGATGCGCGGCGTTGCAGCCAGGCCGAACAACTCCTGCAGGCGCACGGCGAGCACCGGCGGCTGTTCGCTGTAGTCCAGGCCGATGCGCGAGCCGGAGGGCACGGCAAGGCTGCGCGGCGCCAGCTCGTCGAGGCGCTGGGGCAGCGGCCAGGGCAGCAGGTTGTGGAGGATGCTGGACAGATCCAGGTTGGCGAAATGGCTGAGGCGGTTGACCTTGCCCAGGTAGGGCGCCAGCCAGTCCTCCAGGGTAGCGAGCAAGGCCGCATCGCTGACATCCGGCCATTCGCTGCTGCCCGCGGCACTCAGGTCCAGACCGCGCAACAGCGCAATACGCGCTTGCCACTGGCGCAGCTCAGGCGTCCAGGGCAGCAGTTCCAGGCCCTTGCGCCGCACCAGGCCGACCAGGGCGCGGCCACGGCTGTGCTCGTCCAGCGTAGGCAGCGCCTCGCGGGCCAGCACCAGCTCACCGACCTTACGCTGACGCTCGGCACGCAGTACGCCCTCGCGCTCATCCCAGTCGATCACCGCCTGCTCGCTGACCAGCTCGGCCAGCACGCCATCGAACAGCGCAGCGTCCAGCTCGGCGGCCAGGTAGATGCGCTCCTCGCGCTGGCCCTGGCGGCTGCCCAGGTCGGCGACCACCAGCCAGCTGTGCTTCATCAGCCCATCGGCTTCAGCGAACTGCGCGGCACGACCGTTGGCCAGGCGGTAGTCGGCACCACCCGCGCGGCGTTGCTGGGCGATGCGATCGGGGTAGGCGAACGCCAGCAGCGCGCCCTGCCAGCGCGGATGGGAGGGATCAGCCACAGCGTCGCTGACGGCCGCGCGGCGCAGGTAGCCGTGAAACTGCCGCGCCAGTTGCCGCGCGCGCTGCACACCACCCCGGTCGGCGCCGCGGGCGGCCTGACGCTCACCGCTAAGCAGGTCGAGACGGCTATGCAGGTCGGCGCCGGCACCGCCCTGGCCGCCGCGCAGAATGTCTCGCTCGCCAAGCAGTGCCGCCAGGTCGCAGGCCAGCGCGCCAAGCCCGAGGGCCTGGCCACGCAGCAGCAGGTGGGCGATGCGCGGGTGAGTCGGCAGCTCGGCCATCGCTCGACCATGCTCGCTGAGCTGACCGCGTGCATCCAGGGCACCGAGGCGCGTCAGCAGGTCGCGGGCCTGGGCGTAAGGCGCGGCGGGCGGCGGGTCGAGCCAGACCAGCTCATCCGGCGCGACACCCCAGCGCGCCAGCTGCAGGGCCAGGCCGGCGAGATCGGCCTGGAGCATTTCTGCCGCGCTGTAGGCCGCCAGTTGCTCATGCTGCGCCTGGGACCAAAGCCGGTAACAGGCGCCGGGTTGCAAGCGCCCGGCGCGGCCGGCGCGCTGGGTTGCCGAAGCGCGCGAAATGCGTTGGGTGTCGAGCCGGGTCATGCCGCTGCCGGGGTCGAAGCGCGGCACCCGCGCCAGGCCAGCGTCGACCACCACACGCACGCCGTCGATGGTCAGGCTGGTCTCGGCGATGTTGGTCGCCAGCACCACCTTGCGTATGCCGGCCGGGGCCGGTTCGATGGCCGCGCGCTGGGCACTGAGGTCCAGCTCGCCATGCAGCGGGCACAGCAGAATGTCGGCGCGCGTGCCCAGGGCTTCGGCCAGTTGCTCGTTAACCCGGCGAATCTCCGCCTGCCCCGGCAGAAACACCAGAACGCTGCCCGGCTCCTCATCCAGCGCCAGCAACACCGTCTGCAGCACCCGCGGCTCCAGCCATTCACCCACCTGGTAAGGCGCGCCCCAGCGCACCTCCACCGGGAACATGCGCCCCTCGCTGCGCAGCACCGGCGCCTGTTCGAGCAGGCCGGCCAGGCGTTCGCCCTCCAGGGTCGCCGACATCAGCAGCACCTTGAGCGCCGGCTCACCGCTGTCGGCCCCGCGAAACATGGCGCGACCGTTAAGCGTCAGGGCCAGGGCCAGATCGGCATCCAGGCTGCGTTCGTGGTATTCGTCGAAGATCACCAGGCCGACGCCTTCCAGCGCCGGGTCGTCCTGCAGGCGGCGGGCAAGAATGCCTTCGGTGACCACCTCGATGCGCGTGCGCGGGCCGACCTTGCTCTCCAGCCTAATGCGGTAACCCACCGTCTCGCCCACCGCCTCGCCCAGCTCACTGGCCAGGCGCTCAGCGGCGGCACGGGCGGCCAGGCGTCGGGGCTCGAGCATGATGATGCGCTGCCCGGCCAGCCAGGGCTCGTCGAGCAGTGCCAGGGGCACACGGGTGGTCTTGCCGGCACCGGGCGGCGCCTCCAGCACCGCTTCATGGCGAAGGCCGAGGGCCTCGCGCAGGGCCGGCAACAGGGCATCGATGGGCAACGAACTCATGGGGTGTTCCAGCAAAGGCAAAGGCGGCGATTATAGCGGCGAACTGCTTGGCTCCCTCAGCGGTCTGAGCCTGCAGCAGTATTGCCATCATCGGCTTGCTATAGTTGCGCCACTTTTCCCCTGGAGGTGCCCATGCGCACGAAATCCCGTGTTATTGGCGGTGTTGTCGCCGTCGCCCTGTTCACCCAACTGGCCGCCTGCGGCACGATTTTCTACCCGGACCGCCGTGGGCAGATCGAAGGCAAGATCGACCCATTGATCGCCGGCCTGAATGCCGTTGGCATTCTGTTCTTTGTGATCCCCGGCCTGATCGCCTTCGCCGTCGACTTCGCCACCGGCGCTATCTACCTGCCAGGCGGCCAGACCGCTCAGGTCGACCCGCAGTTGCTCAAGGATGTCGTGAATGCCGACGGCCGCATCGACCAGGCCAAACTCAAGGCCCTGATCGACAATCAGACCGGCCACAGCCTGCCGCTTGACGACCCGCGCCTGATCCAGCACAGCGGCAGCGTCGAGCAAATGGCCGCTTACGGCCTGCGCCCCGCAGCCTGATGAACAGCGCACGGGTGGGCGTCGAGCAACAGCACGCGCGCCTGATGCGTCTGGCCACCGTCGCGGCACTGACGGTGGCCCTGACATTGGTGGTTGGCAAGGCCGTGGCCTGGTGGCTGAGCGGTTCGGTCAGCCTGCTGGCTGGCCTGACCGACTCGCTGCTCGACAGCGCCGCCTCCTTGCTCAATCTGATCGCCGTGCACGTTGCGCTGCGCCCGGCCGACGATGACCACCGCTACGGCCATGGCAAGGCCGAAGCCCTCGCCGGCCTTGGCCAGGCGCTATTTATCGGCGCCAGTGCGGTACTGGTGGGCATTCAGGGCGCACAACGCCTGCTTGAACCCGAACCGCTGCAAAGTGGCGCCCTGGGTATTGCGGTGATCGTCCTGTCACTGCTGCTCACCGTCGCCCTGCTGCTGTTTCAGCGCCATGTGGTGCGCACCACCGGCTCCACGGCGATCCACGCCGACTCCCTGCACTACCGCTCCGACCTGCTGCTCAACGGCAGCATTCTGCTCGCCTTGCTGCTGGCAGGTTTCGGCTGGCAGTTGGTCGACCCGCTGTTTGCCCTGGGGATCGCCTTCTACATCCTCTACAGCGCCCTGAGCATCCTGCGCGAAGCCCTGGCAGTGCTGATGGATGAAGAGCTGTCGGTGTCGATCAGCGAGGATATGTACGCCCACGCGCGGGCCGTACCGGGGGTCATCGACGCCCACGATTTGCGCACACGCAAATCCGGCACCCGCTGGTTCGTGCAGATCCACTTAGACCTGCCCGGCGACCTGAGCCTGGCCCAGGCCCACAGCCTGTGCGATCAGGTTGAGGCAAGCATCCGTCAGGCCTACCCGCGCGCCGAAGTACTGGTACACGCCGACCCACACTAAGGCTTGTTGACGTTTCGGCGCCTACCAAAAAAGTAGCCTGGGTCGAGCGCAGCGACACCCGGGAATAACGCCCCGCTGAAACCCCGTGCATCCGCCCAGATCACTCGCTCGTCCCCACGCCCCACTTAGTCAGGCAGAGGTAAAGCCGCGAGCGGGAGACAAGAAAAAAGGGAGGCCTCGCGGCCTCCCCTGGGGAACGTTGTCCTGTGCTGGCAATTCTGTCGCCGCTTTCGTCGCCCGCCTGGTTGGGCAGTGCGGACCCGGGGGCCGCTACGACCCGGTGGGGTCGGCGGCAGCGCGTCACCTGGTTGGGCGTCGCGCCTGGACACTGTGTCCGGGCCTTGAAACTGAGGTAAAGCTTACGCCTCAGGCTGCAGCAGAAGATTGCAAAGATTGCTCAATTAGGTAGCCATTGAGCAATTCATAGCCTATAAATCTGCATTACACGCAATCCAAATACAAAAGCCCATAGAAATGAACAAACTCGACCGTTACGACCTGAATATTCTCGCTGAGCTGCAGCGCGATGCGACCCTGTCCAACCAGGATCTCGCCGAGCGCATCGGCCTGTCGCCCTCGCCTTGCTCCCGGCGGGTCAAGCAACTCCAGGACGATGGCTATATCACTCACCAGGTGGCCCTGCTGGACCGCAAGAAACTCGGCCTGAGCCTGACCGCTTATGTGCTGATCGGCATGGACCGCCATACGCCCGAGCGTTTCGAGCACTTTCAGGAGGAGATCCGCAAATGCCCCGAGGTACTGGAGTGCTGCCTGGTCACGGGAATGGACGCCGACTATCAGCTCAAGGTCGTGGTACCGGATATGGACCATTACCAGAAGCTGCTGCTCGGCACCCTGACCCGCATTGAAGGGGTATCAAGCGTGCGTTCGAGCTTCGTTCTGCAGCAGATTCTCTCCAGCACCCAACTGCCGCTGCAGCATCTGCGCAGTTGAACCCCCGCGGTGAGGGTGTATCCAACGCCAGGGTGCGCCATAGCGCCGCAGGCATCGCCCCGCCCAAGGCCGCGTATAATGCCGCGTCCACCCTGCGCTGACGCGGCAGCGATCAGCCAACCACCGAGGTGATGATGGAACCGGAAGTATTTGAAGAGCTGATGATGACTGCCCTGGTCGGCGGTCTGATTCTGTTTATGGCATTTATCGTCTGGGACCTGGCGAAGAAGTCCAAGGCCGGGCGCTTTGGCACCATGATCCTGTTTCTCGCCCTGGGTCTGGGCGTGCTCGGTTTTGTCATCAAGACCTTCGTGATCGCCGGCCTCGAAGGCGTCTGACGCCCGTCGGCTTACAGCCGCGCCTCTACCTCGCGCCATGCCCCCGGCGCCAGGCCATCCAGGCGCCAGGGGCCGATAGCCACCCGCACCAGGCGCAACGTCGGCAACCCCACCGCCGCAGTCATACGCCGAACTTGGCGGTTACGCCCCTCGCGAATCACCAACTCCAGCCAGGCTGTTGGGATGCTCTTGCGAAAGCGCACCGGCGGATGGCGCTCCCATAACTGCGGCGCCTCCAGCAGCCGTGCCTCGGCCGGTAGCGTCGGGCCGTCATTGAGCTGCACGCCGTCGCGCAACTGCTGCAGCTGCGCCTCGCTCGGTTCGCCTTCCACCTGTACCCAATAGGTTTTCGACAGCTTGTGTTTGGGGTCGGCAATGCGCGCCTGCAAACCGCCATCGTTGGTCAGCAGCAGCAAGCCCTCGCTGTCACGGTCCAGGCGCCCGGCGGGGTAGACGCCCGGCACCGTGACGAAATCCTTGAGCGTGGCGCGGCCTTGCTCATCATTGAACTGGGTCAGCACATCAAAGGGCTTGTTCAGCAGCAGCAGGCGCGGCTCGGCCGGCGGCGCCTTGGCCACTCGGCGTACGGCAGGTTTGGCAGACGCTCGACGCGGCGCAGCGGGACGAGGAGGACGGGGCATGGCAAATCCGGGTGAAGACGCGTGGCCCGACAGTGTAACCGAGGCCATGCTGGCGTTATCACTCTGGCGAATGCAGGTCCAGCTGCCACGACCAGCCAGCTATGCTCTTTGGCCACTGTTCCCGTCTTCGAGGTCATGTACATGAGTTCGCCAGCAAGCGTCGATACCTTTACCGGCTGGGCTGCTACGGCGCCGGGCGCGGCCCTTGAGCAGCACAGCTACGACCCGGGTCCGCTGGGCGCTGAAGACGTCGAAGTGGCGGTGGAATACTGCGGCATCTGCCACTCCGATCAGTCGATGATCGACAATGAGTGGGGCAATGCGCGCTACCCCTTTATCCCCGGTCACGAAGTGGTCGGCACCGTGGTACGTCTGGGCGAGCAAGCGCGCGGGCTGAAGCTTGGCCAGCGCGTGGGCATCGGCTGGAACAAGGGCAGCTGTATGCACTGCAGCGCCTGCATGGAGGGCTCGCACCAACTGTGCGGCAAGGTGAAGCCGACGATTGTCGGCAGCCACGGCGGCTTCGCCGATCGCCTGCGCAGTCACTGGGCCTGGGCCGTGCCGCTACCTGAGGGGCTCGACCCGGCATTAGTCGGCCCGTTGTTCTGCGCCGGGTCGACGGTGTTCAGCCCGCTGCTGGAGTTCGATGTGAAGCCCACCGACAAAGTCGGCGTGGTCGGTATTGGCGGCCTCGGTCACCTGGCCCTGGCCTTTCTCAATGCCTGGGGCTGTGAGGTCACCGCATTTACCTCATCGCTGAACAAGCAGGAGGAAGCCAAGCGCCTGGGCGCACACAAGGTGGTCGCCTCCACCGACAGCGCGGCGCTCAAGGCCATCGCCGGCAGCCTGGATTTTCTGCTGATCACCGCCAGCGCCGACCTGGACTGGAATGCCCTGATCGGCACCCTGGGTGGCAAGGGTCGGCTGCACTTTGTCGGTATCGTACCGAGCGCGATCCCGGTGCATGTATTCAACCTGATCCCGCGTCAGCGCAGCCTGTCCGGCTCGCCAGTGGGTTCGCCGGCGAGCATGGCGAAGATGCTGGAGTTCTGCGCACGCCATCAGATTCTGCCGCAGGTCGAGCATTTCCCGATGAGCCAGGTCAACGCGGCGATCCAGCACCTGCGGGATGGCAAGGCGCGCTATCGCGTGGTGCTGGATGCCCGTCGCTGACACCGGACTGGCAAATAAGTGTGCGCGACTGATGACGTGGCTCTATCCATTACTGCGCTGTCTGGTCTGACGGTTTTCGCCCCTTACGGGCGAGTCACTTTCTCTTGCTTGCCCAAGAGAAAGTAACCAAAGAGAAGGGCACCCCACCATCCGGCCCCGGCTGCGCCGGGGTTCCCTCCTTCCATCACCACTCCAGGGGTCCGCCACGAAGGGCCATCCATGGCCCAGCGTGGCTCTCGCGACATCCATGTCGCTCAACCCCTTACGCGGCGACTCCACTCGGCCTCCTGAAGGGGCTTTGGGTGTCGTCTGCACGATCGCGATTCGAGATCAAAAGCAAAAATCCAGACGCCGCCGTTCTTGATCTTGTGGAAATCTTGCAAGCTCGCGACCGGGTCCCGTCAGGAGGCCGAGCGTAGGTGTTGCGTAGGGGGACGAGCCGCATGGATGCGGCGAGAGGCGTAATGGGCCAGGGATGGCCCATGTACGCCGGCCCCCGGAGCAACGCCGGAGCGAGGGAACCCTGGCGTAGCCAGGGCCGGATGTCGGGGTGCCCTTCTTTGGCACACCTTTCTTGGGCAAGCAAGAAAGGTGTGGCGCCCGTGAGGGGCGCAACCCAAACGTTCAGCACGCGCGTTAATGGGCCATGCCAAGCCTTCGGTCGATACGCACACAAACTTGCCAGTCCGGTGCCAGGCCCAGCATTTCGAGAGAAATGCGAAGAACAAAAAAACCGCCAGGCAATGCCTGGCGGTTTTCGTTTGTACGCAGCGCCTGCAACAGGCGCTTACAGCCGGTTAGAGCACTTCGAGCAGCTCAACGTCAAACACCAGCACGCTGTGCGGCGGGATGCTGCCAACGCCCTGGGCGCCGTAAGCCAGCTCACTCGGCACGTAGAGGCGCCATTTGCTGCCGGCGTTCATCAGTTGCAGGGCTTCGGTCCAGCCGGCGATCACGCCGCCTACCGGGAATTCGGCCGGCTGGCCGCGCTCGTAGGAGCTGTCGAACACGGTGCCGTCGATCAGGGTGCCGTGGTAGTGGGTGCGTACGGTGTCTTCGCGCGATGGCTTGGCGCCTTCGCCTGCACTCAGCACTTCGTACTGCAGGCCGGAGGCCAATACGGTGATGCCGTCACGCTTGGCGTTGTCGGCCAGGAAGGCTACACCAGCACCGGCAGCAGCTTCGGCCTGAGCCTGGGCTTGGGCCTGCATAATTTCGCGGATCACCTTGAAGCTGGCCGACAACTCGGCTTCGCTGACGCGGCTTGGCAGGCCGCCAAAGGCGTCGGTCAGGCCGGCGAGGATGGCGTCCAGGCTGACGCCCGGTGGCGGGTTGTCACGCAGTTGACCGCCCAGCTGGCGACCGATGCCGTAGCTGACGCGGGTTTCGTCAGTGGAGAGATTGAGTTCGGACATGTCACGGCTCCGCAGGGCTAAAAAAGGTCGGCCAGCCTAGCACAAAGCCCCTGCCGGCTCTAACGCTCGGCAGTGCCTGAACGATGACGGCGGCAGCGTTCGGAGCAGTAGCGCACCTCATCCCAGCAGCGCGCCCACTTCTTGCGCCAGTTGAAGGGCAATTGGCAGACGGCACAGGTCTTGAACGGCAGGTCGGCCTTTTTCACAGCTATGTCCTAGTTTTGTGTTGCGCTCAGGTGCTGGAACTTAACGCTAGAGCCGTAGGGTGCGCCGTGCGCACCACCGTAGACTGCAAGACTCTTGGTGCGCGGCCTGGGCGGCCCCGCGCACCCTACCCTGCTATTCGTACCGCTCGTCCGCCATGCAACACTCAATTGGGACATAGCTTTTTTCACAGCGCCTGCCCAGCGTCCAGGCGCGCCAGCAGCGCTTCGCCGCGCGTCCAGAGTGCGTCCTGCTTGGCTTCTGTCATCTTATCCAGGCCCTTGTAGATCATGCCCAGGCGATGATTGCCGCCGAGTTGCTCGCGGTGGCGCATCAGAAAATGCCAGTACAGCGCGTTGAACGGGCAGGCTTGCTCGCTGGTGCTCTCGCTGACCTTGTAGGCGCAGTCGCCGCAATAGTTGGACATGCGCTTGATGTACTGCCCGCTGGCGCAATAGGGCTTGGAGCCCAGGTAACCACCGTCGGCATGCATGACCATACCCAGGGTGTTGGGCAGTTCGACCCAGTCGAAGGCGTCCATGTACACCGCCAGGTACCAGTCGCACACCTGGCTCGGCTGGATGCCGGCGAGCAAAGCGAAGTTGCCGGTGACCATCAACCGCTGAATATGGTGCGCATAAGCGTGCTCCAGGGTCTGGCCGATGGCCTGGCTCATGCACTTCATGCGGGTTTTGCCGGTCCAGTAGAACTCGGGTAGCGGCCTGGTATTGCCGAAGGCATTGCGCTCGGCGTACTCGGGCATGTGCATCCAGTAGATGCCGCGCACGTATTCGCGCCAACCGATCAACTGGCGGATAAAACCCTCGGCCGCATTGAGCGGTACTCGCCCCTGCCAGTAGGCTGCCTCGACATCCGCACACAGGCGCCGCAGATCGAGCAGGCCAATGTTCAGCGCGGCGCTGATGCGCGCATGGAACAGAAAGGGCTCACCCGTAGCCATGGCGTCCTGGAAGTCGCCGAACGCCGGCAGGGCGAAGTCGAGAAAGTGCTGCCAAAGCGCCTCGGCCTCGGCGTGGGTGACCGGATAATCGAAGGCATCGAGGCTGCCGTAGTGGTGGCTGAAGCGTTCAGCCACCAGCGCCAGCACGTCCTGCGTCACGGCATCCGCCGGGAAGCGTGCGGTCATCGGCGCCTTGACCTGCTTGGGCAAGGCCTTGCGGTTTTCCGCATCGAAGTTCCAGGCGCCGCCCACCGGGGTGCCGTCGCCATTCATCAGCAAGCCGCTCTTGCGGCGCATCTCGCGGTAGAAGAACTCCATGCGCAGTTGCTTGCGGCCCTCGGCCCAGCGCGCGAATTCGTCACGGCCACAGAGAAAGCGCGTGTCGGCATGCCAGGTGATCGGCAACGCACAGGCGCGCAAGGCCGCCTCCAGGCGCCACTCACCACATTCGGTGAGATGGACCTGGTCGATCGACAACTCGGCCACGGCCTGCTCAAGCACGGCCGGCAGGCTGCCGGGGTTACCGGGCTGGTCCAGCGGCACATAGCGCACCTGATAGCCACGCTCGCCCAGGGCCTCGGCAAAGTGACGCATGGCACTGAAGATCAGCGCGATCTTCTGCGGGTGGTGCGGCACATAGTCGGTTTCCGCCGCCACTTCGGCCATCAGTACCCAATCACGCGCCGGGTCAAGGGCGCTCAGGCTGGGCAGGTCAAACGACAGTTGATCACCCAGCACCAGGGCAAGTTGGCAGTTTTGCGTCACAGCGTGGTTTACCAGGCAGAGTTGAGGGAGATGGGGACGCGCAAGGTGTCCTGGGTGCCGTCCTGCATGCCGCACATTTCGTCATGCACCACGGCATGCACCAGATGAAAAGGCAGGCTCGGCAGCTCACGCAGCAGGTCGCGGGCATGCTCGACCGAACGCAGGTGCAGGGTCTTGCCCTGGGTGTTGTTGAGCGGATGCGCACGCCCGTCCATATAGGCTTCGAGCACGTAAATGCCGCCTTCGATGGAGATCAGATTAAGCGCGTCGATATGGCCCGCATGGGCGTGTTGAGACAGGTCGTGCAGATTCATGGAGCACCTCGCCGATCAAGCTATACAAAAATATGTACAAACTCAATTCTTGTACAAGATTCAGCGAATACAAGGTGCCCTATTCACCACCCGTCCGGTAATCGCCGGACGGCTGGTGGACGCGCAGGGAGCGCGTCAGTCGTTTTTGGTCAGTTTGTCCAGGTAGCCCATGGCGAACGCCGAGCCGACGAAGGTCAGGTGAATGATCACGTACCACATGAGTTTGCTGTCGGGGATGTTCTTGGCATCCATAAACACCTTGAGCAGGTGGATCGAGGAGATCGCCACGATCGAGGCGGCCACCTTCATTTTCAACGAACTGGAATCCATCTTGCCCAGCCAATTGAGCTTCTCGGTGCCTTCGTTGATGTTCAGTTGAGAGACAAAGTTCTCATAGCCCGAGAGCATCACCATCACCAGCAGACCGCCCACCAGCGCCATGTCGATCAGCGACAGCAGCACCAGAATCAGGTCCGCCTCGGCCAGGGCGAAGACATTGGGCAGAATGTGGAAGACTTCCTGAAAAAACTTCAGGGCCAGCGCCAGCAGCGCCAGGGAGAGGCCGAAATAGATCGGTGCCAGCAGCCAACGGGAAGCATACATGGCGTTTTCGATGAAGCGTTCCATAGGGTCTCGCAGGTGGGATAACGATGCCGCGAAGTATACCCAGGCGCCCTGCGCAGGTCACCGCACACAGGGCGAACGGCTGTGGATAACCCTAGCGCTCCGGCCAGCGTTGATCGGCTCCACATGCCCGGCTGCGCGTGCCGTTGAGGCGGCGTAGCTCACTTTGAATGTGCAGACGCCAGATAGGGATTTCATCGCTCGGCTCATAGCCCTGCTGGGCCAGGCTCTGGGCAATCGCCTGGAGCACCTCTTCGGCCTCAGCGGAGCCATGAAAAGGCCCTTGAGCCTGCAGCGCAGACGGCTGGGCGCCAGCCATGCCGGCGGCGCAGACCAGGGTCCACAGGCCGTTGCCACTGGCCAGAGGGGCAACCAGACACTCGATACGTGTGACCAGGCCGAGGCACTGGCGGGTGAGGTAGAGGGCACGCGGCATCACGGCGATCCTCACAGGGACAGGCTTGCAGCCTACACCCGCAACGCCGACGCGGGGAAGCGACCGGACGTCGGATGGCTGTGGATAACCCTGTGGATGGCCGCCTTTGGGGTCTGTTGACGTTTCGTCGCAAGCCGCGTTGCCGCGAACGAAACGTCAACTGAGCCTATGCCTCGCTGGCGGGTTTCTTGCCGCGCGGCTTCTTGGCCGGCGCAGGCGCTGGCGCGACCACCTCGACCTTGACCACTTCCTCTTCCTTGTCGCCCTGGTCCATGCCGATCTCGGTGATCTCGGCAATCTCGCGCAAGCGCTCGACCACCCGGGCATTGACGCTGCCCGCCGGAAACTGCCCTTGCTCATCCGGCGTGCCGGCATCGGTGCCGACCAGCAGGCTCAGCGCCTCATCAACATGACGCACGGCATAGACATGGAACTGCCCGGCGCGCACGGCCTGCAGCACGCGCTCGTCGAGCATCAGGGTGGTGACGTTGGAATGCGGGATGATCGCGCCCTGCTCGCCGGTCAGGCCGCGCGCCTCGCACAGACGGAAGAAGCCCTCGATCTTCTCGTTGACCCCGCCGACGGCCTGCACCTCACCGAACTGGTTGATCGAGCCGGTGATGGCGAAACACTGTTTAAGCGGCGTGCGTGACAGCGCGGAAATCAGCGTGCAGACCTCACCCAGCGAGGCGCTGTCGCCATCCACATAGCCGTAGGACTGCTCCAGAGCGATGCTCGCGGAAATCGCCAGGGGGAATTCCTGGGCATAACGGCTGCCCAGGTAGCCGGTAAGGATCATCACGCCCTTGGAGTGAATCGGCTGACCGAGGTTGACCTCACGCTCGATGTCGACGATGCCGCTGCCGCCCGGGTAGACCGTGGCGGAAATCCGCGCCGGCACACCGAAGGCCGAGTCGCCAACCTCCAGCACGGTCAGGCCGTTGCACTTGCCCACCGCCGCACCGGCGGTGTCGATCAGGATGATGCCGGCAAGCATGTCGTCGATGATTCGCGCCGATACGCGGCCGGTGCGGGTGGCCTTGGCCTTGAGCGCACGCTCGATATGGCCGACGTCAGTGAGCGTCTCACCCGCCAGGCTGCGGATGAAATCCGCCTCGCTGACCAGCTGGAACAGATCGCCAATACGCGCCGAGAGTCGGCCCTGATGCTCGGCCAGGCGCGCACTGTAGGTGGCCAGGCGCGCCACGGCGGCAGCAGTCAGCGGCGCCATGCCCTCTTCCGAGGTGCGGGTTTTCATCAACTGGGCGAACTGCTCCAGGCTTTCCTCGCCCAGGGGGATGTCCTCGTCGAAGTCGACCAGCACGCGGAACATCTCCTGGAAGTCAGGATCATGGTCCTGCAACGCGTAGTACAGCTGACGCGCGCCAATGATGATCAGCTTGACCTGCAGGTCGATAACCTGGGGATTGAGGGTCACGGTGGCGATCCGGCCGAGGTCGCCCAGGGGCGATTCCATCTTCAACTGGCGCGAATGCAGGGCACGCTTGAGCGCATCCCAGACAAAGGGTTCGCCGAGCATCTTGTCTGCTTCGAGGATCAGGAAGCCACCATTGGCGCGGTGCAGCGCGCCGGGGCGCAGTTGCCGGTAGCTGGTGGAGAGCGCGCCCTGATCGGTGTTGTACTCGATGCGGCCAAACAGGTTGTCGTAGGTCGGGTGGGGTTCGAACACCACCGGAGCGCCGCCCTGGGCATGGTGGCCGACCACCAGGCTGGGGCAGTACTGCTCTTCGAGCAGCTTGCGGGTCTGGGCATCGGCACGCTCGGCATCGACCAGTTGGTCGACCACGGTTTTCAGCAGGTTGACCTGCACCGCCTGCAGGTAGGCGCAGACTTCGGCGTTTTCCGCGTACTTCTGCGACAAGGGCGCGAGCAGCGGTTGCAGCGCCACGGTGATGGTTTCTTCATTCAACTGGCGCAGCTGGTTGCTCGACTCGCGCTTCCACTGCGGCAGGCTCGCCAACTCTTCGTTGAGGCGCTCCTCAAGGGTCGCGATATCGGCATGAAAGCGCTCGCGCTCGGCCTCGGGAAGCTGGGCGAACTCGGCTTCATCCACCGCCTTGCCCTCAAGCATCGGGGTAAAGGCGATGTTGTTGCTGTCGCGGTACAGGGCAATGTCCTTTTCCAGCGCCAGGCGCTCGATGATGTCCAGGGCCTGGTCGTAACGCTTGTTGAAGGCGCGGTCGATGGCGCTCTTCTTCTGCTGGAAGGACGGGTGCTCGAACACCGCTGGGAAGGTCGCCAGCAGGTTGTCGATCAAGCCATTGATGTCGGCGATAAAAGCGCCTGCCGTACCAGCCTGCAGCTCCAGCGCACGGGGTTCGCGCGGTTCGTCGAAGTGGTTGACGTAAACCCGGTCAGACGGCGTGGCCAGGCGCTTGGCTTCAGCCTTGAGGTAGCGCCGCACGAAAGAAAAGCGCCCGGTACCCGGCTCGCCCATGACGAATACGTTGTAGCCCGGCCGCGGCATGGCCACGCCGAATTGCAGGGCGTCGACCGCGCGTTCCTGGCCGAGCACACCGCGAAAGGGTTCCAGGTCATCGGTACTGGTAAACGCGAATTGCTCGGGGGCAAAGGGACGGGTCAGTGCATCGGGAGCCAACCGCAAACGGGCAGCAAGGGTATCGGGCATCGGAAATCCTTGGGACAGGGCAAAGGCCGTATACATCAGGCCATAATCGGGACGATCGCAGCAGTGCTGCGTTGGCATGTGCCTAAAGTACAACGTCAGGGCGGCCAAGCAAAACGCCGAACTCTACGCGTCGTCGGTAACCACCCACCCATGCCGCCGCATGGGTTGACAGGGGCCGGCGCTTCGCCAAAGCTCGGCCGTCGCCTCCCTACAAGAAAATCTACGTGAAACGGATCTTCGCCTGCCTTGCTTCATGCGCCGTCACACTCGCCCACGCCAGCGCGCCAGCGTTTGACCAGCAGCGCCTGCAAGCCCTCGCCGACCAGCCCTACTGGATCGCCCTCGGCCACTACGAAACCGGCAAGCTCGGTGGCTGGCGCAGCTATGTCGACGATGACAAATTTTTTCTCGCCGCCGAGGGTGCACACAACCCCAAGGCCGAGCTGCAAGCGACCCTCAACGCGCTCTACCAGAGCGCAGACCTGGCTGATCGCCATGCCCAGTGTGTTTATCCGGCCCGCACGCGCTGGTTGCGCGAGCAGCTTGAGCTAACCGACCTGCCGCAGCCGGTGTGCGCCGAGTTCGACACCTGGCTACGCGACATCGCCCCGCACAGCACCGTGCTGATCTTCCCGGCGGCCTACCTGAATAGTCCCTCGTCGATGTTCGGCCACACCCTGCTGCGCATCGACCAGGCCGACGTCGACAGCCACAACACCGCGCTGCTCAGCTACGCGCTGAATTTCGGCGCCTTTATTGAGGGCAGCGACAACAGCATGTTGTACGCCTGGAAAGGCCTGATGGGCGGTTACCCGGGGCTGTTCGCCCTGGTGCCCTACCGCGAAAAGCTCGCCGAATACCGCAGCCTGGAGAACCGCGACCTGTGGGAATACCGGCTGAACCTCAGCGAGGCGGAAACCCAGCGCATGGTTACCCATGTCTGGGAGCTCAAGCAGGTACGTTTCGACTATTACTTCTTCGACGAAAACTGCTCCTACCGTTTGCTGGAGCTGCTGGAAATTGCCCGCCCGGGGCTTGAACTTACTGACCAGTTCCCGCTGACCGCGGTACCGACCGACACCGTGCGGGCAATCAAGGACGCCGGGCTGGTCGAGCGCATCGACTACCGCCCGTCCCGCGAACGCGAGCTGCTTGGCCGTGCCGATACCCTGGATGCCGAGGAGCAGACCTGGGCCCAGCGCCTGGCCGAAGATCCGCAGCAGCGCGATGCACCGGGCTTCCAGGCCTACCCGGCAGCGCGTCAGGCATTGATCCAGGACACCGCCTTCCGCCTGCTGCGCTACCGCACCACGGGCGATGCACGTAACCCCGAGGACGTGCGCAACAGCTACGAGCTGCTCAGCGCGATCAGCCGTAACCCTCCACCACCACTGACCCTCGACCGCCCAGGCCTGCCGGAACAAGGCCACGCGTCGCGCACCTGGCAGCTCGGCGCGGGCAGTCGTGACGGTAAAGCGTTCGCCGAGTACGGCCTGCGCATGGCCTACCATGACCTGGCCGACAACGCCTATGGCTTTCCCCTGGGCGCGCAGATCGAGATTGGCCAGCTGAAGCTGCGCCAGTACGAGGGCAATCACTGGGAGGTGCAGCGCTTCGACCTCGCCAGCATCCGCTCCTTCACCCCGCGCACCGCGCTACTCAAGCCCTGGTCATGGCAGGTCGCTGGTGGCCTGGAACGGGTGCCGGGCAGCGATGGCGAACCGACGCTGGTCAGCCAGATCAACGGCGGGGCCGGGGCGACTTGGCAGCTGGGCGACGATTTACTGGGCTTTACCCTGGGTACCGTGCGCGTCGAGCACAACGCCGACTTCGCCGCCTTTGTCACCCCTGCCGTCGGCTTCAATGGCGGGCTGCTGTGGCGCAATCCGCTCGGTAACCTGCTGGCCGAGGCGCGCGCCGACTATTTCTATAACGGTGAAGTGCGGCGCAGCCTGGCAGTGGCTCAGCAGTGGGAATTGACTCCGGCCCTGGGGCTGCGTCTGGGCGCACAGCGGGACTTCAGCCAACTGGGCGAGGTGGAAAACACCCTGCAACTGGAGCTGCGCTGGTATCACTACTGATTCGCGGCCGCGCCGCAGCCTTGGGCCGCAGGGTGCGCCATGCACACCGGCGCAGCCTGCAGGCTCTCGGTGCGCGCAGCACACCCTGCTACTTCAGCTGGTCTGGCCAGATTTTGCGCGGCAACGCAGCCGCGAACGAAACGGCAACAGACCCTAGACCGCCGTCTCGCTCGCCAGCTCGCAGCGATCGCGGCCCAGGCGCTTGGCCTGCAGCAGGGCCAGGTCAGCGCGGCTGATGGTTCGCGAATAGGACTCACCGGGAATCTGCTGGGCAATGCCGGCGCTGACCGTGACCATCAACAGCTCGGTATCGACGCGCACAGTCAATTCACGAACGCGCTCACGTACCCGCTCGATCACCTGCTGGGCGGCATCCAGATCGGTTTCCGGCAGCAGGATAAGAAATTCCTCGCCCCCCCAGCGGCCACACAGGTCCTGCTCGCGCACTTCGGTTTCCAGCACGCTCGCCAGTTCAACCAGCATGCGGTCGCCCACATCATGGCCATGCTGATCGTTGATCCGCTTGAACAGATCCACGTCGAGCATGGCAATGCTGAACGAGCGACCATAACGCTTGTTGCGGTCGGCCTCCTCCTTGAGCCGCTCGCCCAGCAGCCGCCGGTTGGCGATACCGGTCAAGGCGTCGTGGGTGGAAGCCTGACGCAGCGCCTTGTTGAGGTCATGCATCATCTGCTGGTAGCGGTCAGAGATACGCGCCACCTTTTCCAGTTGCCGCAGCTGTTTCTCCAGGCGCTCGGCCAGGCTCATCTCACGCTGCTTGGCGATGCTCTGGTAGGCGTCGGAAATCCGACTGATGCGGTCGATACGCCGCATCATGTCGTGGTGCGCTTCCCACAGCTGACTTAGCGGCTCATACAGCGGATTCTCAGCCTGCGCCGGGGCCTCCAGCAGGCTGGCGATGCGCTCTTCGAGGGCTGTGCGGTCGCGGATCATGGCAGGCTCGCTCAATCGTGACTGACGACATCGAAGGGGAAGGTACAGTCTTCCTTGAACTCCTCGGCCAGCTCGACCACCCGCTCATTGCGCTGGTCGTAAAGCCAGCTCACCGAGACGGCTTTGCCCGCCAGATGGGCGGCTTCGAGCAGGTCGAAGATGTCCATCATGGCCTTGATGCTGCTGGTATTGAGGTACAGCAGACGCAACTCGAGGTGCAGCGGTCGGCCAGCATCGGCCAGGTAGGCTTCGATCCAGGTGAAAACCTGATGGAACAGCTCGTAGGAGTTCTCCGGATAGGAGTCGCCCTGCATGGCAAGAAGCCCCTGCGCCCAGTCACCGCGAATGGCGGGGGAAGACTGGGTACCGGCAATGGAAAAATCATTCATGTGTCATGACTCGTGGAGTGATTCAGATAACGGCACGCAGGCTGATGAACGAACGCGAAGCATCGACCTCGCGCAATGTGGCTTCAAGCGGCTCGCTGGCCTTGCGGGCGATGTCGATCAGGCCCAGGCCTGCGCCACTGCTGGCTTGCTCATCGCGGGGTTTGCGCAACTGCTCCTTGTAACGCGCCTTGAGCTCGGTCTTGTCCAGCCCGGCCAGGGCCTGCACCGCGGCCTGCAGGCGCTCGCCATCGGCCGATTCGATCAAGTTGCCGGCCGACACCACGTAACGGCCCTGCTCGTCCCGGGCAACCACGACAGTGGCCCCCGCTTCCGGGTCGGTCCAGTCCTTCTGCCGGGTGTAGTGGCGGATATTCTGGGTCATCTCGATATACACGGCGAACACATCCATCGCCGAGGATGCTGGCGCATTCTCGGAGCTCAGGTAATTGCGCAGCGCATTGCCGATCTCTTCGATCAGGCTGCGGGAAATCGGGCCATTGAAGCAGAGCATGATCTGCTGTCGGTTGTAGCTCTCGCGCATGCCGAACAGGTCAAGGGGTTCCATCACAGCTCCCAGGTTGGTGAAATCGGTAGTCAGTCAAAACGGAAACACAGCATCGTAATGTCATCGCGCTGGGCATAATCACCCTGGTAGGCCGCCAATACCTCACTGAACGCCTCACCCTGCTCGACCAGCGGCCGTCGTGCGTGCAGGCGAATCATCTCGGCAAAGCGGCTGTTGCCAAAACCATAACCCAGCTCGCCGCCCGCCTGGTCAAGAAAGCCGTCGGTGGTGAGGTAGAAGGTACGCCCGGCCTGCAGCGCGACCTGAGCATTGACGTACTCGCCCACGCGTTTGTCGCCAATCGCCCGACGCCCGCCCGGCAGCTCCTCGACGCTGTCGCCATCGCTGTAGTAGAGGGCAATCTTGGCACCGGCAAAGGTCACATCGCGGCGCGCGAAATCGACGTAGACCAGGCCCACATCCATATTGGTGGCCAACGCCTGCCGTTCACTGTCATCGCGCAACATGGCCCGCACAATACGATCGGTACGGCTGAGAATGCCCGCCGGATCAGCCAGCCCCGCCTCGCTGATCGCCTGATCGATGGAGGCATGGGCAAGCATGGTCATCAGCGCCCCCGGGACGCCATGGCCGGCACAGTCGACCACGCCAAACAGGCAGCCGCCCTCACCGGCGCGGTAGACGTAGAAATCGCCGCCGACCACATCGCGCGGGCGCCAGAGCACCGCATGGCGCTCACCCAGGGCGCTGACCAGTTGCCGCTGCGGCAATATGGCATGCTGGATCAGGCTGGCGTAGTCGATCGAGTCGTCGATCTTCTTGTGCGCCGCCGCCATTTCGCTGTTGGCCTGTTCCAGTGCCTGGGTGCGCTCGCGGACGCGGTTTTCCAGCTCGCTGGTATGGTTGCGAACCTTTTGCGCCATGACGCCGAAGGCGGCACTCAACTCGCCGATCTCATCGTCACGCTCGGTCGGCAGCGACACGCCATATTGGCCTGCAGCAATCGCCTGAGCACTTTTGCGCAGCTGGCGCAGAGGCTTGAGGACACGCTGGTCGACCAGCCAGGCGCCGACAATAATCAGCAGCAGGAACAGCAACATCACCGAGACAATCGCCGGCAGCAGCGACTTGAACTCGATCACCTGGGCCGTGCGCAGGTCCACCGCACTGGCCACGAACCACTGCAGCTCAGGTATCCAGGTCAAGGCCAACAAGCGCGGCTCGCCGTCCAGCAACACCGACAAGGTGGCCACACTGCCGGGTTCGGCGCGGCTCTGCGCCATGCGCTGGCGTAGCGCGGTAGCCTGTTCGATGTCGTCGAGCAGACCCAGGATATTGGTCGACAGTGAGCGGCCTTGCTGGGTCTCGGCATTCAGGGTGATCAGGTTGGCGTTCGGGTGGACCAGAATCGCGCCGGTACTGTCCAGCACCATGGACTCGACGCCGGCCTTGTCGACCTTGATGAAGTCATTGATAAAGGCATTCAGGCTGATACCCGAGCCCACCACGCCAATGCGCCGCTCACCATCACGCACCGCGATGTTGAACCAGACCTTGATGTCCTCGGTGACCGCCGACTGGTCGACGTTCAGGTGATAAGGCGCGTCTGAGTTGAGCACGGCATAGAACCACTCATCGCGATCGGTATCGGCGCTCAGTTGATAACGGGGTGCATCGCTGGGCACTTGCTCAGCGCTATTGGAGTAGTAGCCATGGCTTTGCGCCGAGGCGGCGAAGTAGGCATGGTCGGTGAAGGCACGCTGGTAACCGTCGGCCTCGCGGAAGAACAGTGCGCGCTTTTGCGGGTTCTGCTCGTCGTTCAGCCAGGCCAGGGTGAGCTGCGATTCTGCCAGGCGCTGGGCCAGCGCCAATTCCCGGGTGACCGGGGCGAACAAGCGCTCGCGGTTGAGCTGGACCTCATTGCGCGCATAGGCATCACCGAAGCGATTCTGCACCCCCTGCAAGGCTTCGCGCCCCACCAGCGCCGCAAGCCCGAACGCCAGGATGAAGGTGAACAGCAGCGCCAGCAGTGACTTGCCGCGTAAACCCAATGCTGCCATGGCGCTCCCCAAGCGAATAAAACTCTGCGCCTGTCTTGAATAGAAACTCGACAGGTCTGTTTTTTGACCATTTTGTCAAGATTACCGAGCTTGCCAGCATACAGCCACCACTACATACAACAAAACGGAGCCTTTTGGCCCCGTTTCGCTGATCATCCCGGCTATTACTGCGCCAGTTTCTTGTGGCGGACCCGGTGTGGCTGGGCCGCTGCCTCGCCCAGACGTTTCTTGCGATCGGCTTCGTACTCGGTGTAGTTGCCCTCGAAAAACACTGCCTGCGAATCATCTTCGTAGGCCAGGATGTGCGTTGCCACGCGGTCGAGGAACCAGCGATCGTGAGAGATCACAATGGCGGCGCCGGGGAAGTCGAGCAACGCTTCTTCAAGCGAGCGCAGGGTTTCCACGTCGAGGTCGTTGGACGGTTCGTCGAGCAGCAGCACGTTGGCGCCCTCTTTCAGGGTCAGCGCCAGGTGCAGACGCCCGCGCTCACCACCGGAGAGGTCCTTGACGAACTTCTGCTGGTCACCGCCCTTGAAGTTGAAGCGACCGACATAGGTGCGCGAGGGGATTTCATAGTTGCCGATGCGGATCTGGTCGGAACCGTCGGAAATCATCTCGAACACGGTCTTGTTGCCATCGAGGTCGTCACGGCTCTGATCCACGCAAGCAAGCTGCACGGTATCGCCGACTTCGATGCTGCCCGAATCCGGCTGCTCCTTGCCCATCAGCATGCGGAACAGGGTCGACTTACCGGCACCGTTACCGCCGATCACGCCGACGATGGCGCCCTTGGGCATGGCGAACGACAGGTTGTCGATCAGCACACGGTCGCCATAGCCTTTGCAGACGTTCTTGAATTCGATGACCTTATCACCCAGACGCGGGCCGGCCGGGATATAGATCTCGTTGGTTTCCGAACGCTTCTGGAATTCCTGGGATTGCATTTCCTCGAAGCGCTGCAAGCGCGCCTTGGATTTCGACTGGCGGGCCTTGGCGCCTTTGCGCACCCACTCCAGTTCTTCCTTCATGGCCTTTTCGTGGGCCGACTGTTGCTTGGATTCGGCGGCCAGACGGTCGGACTTGGCTTCCAGCCAGCCGGAATAGTTACCCTCGTACGGGATACCCGCACCGCGGTCGAGCTCGAGTATCCAGCCGGCGACGTTATCCAAGAAGTAACGGTCGTGGGTAATGGCGACCACGGTGCCCGGGAAATCGTGGAGGAAGTGCTCCAGCCAGGCGACGGAGTCAGCATCCAGGTGGTTGGTTGGCTCATCGAGCAGCAGCATGTCGGGGGCCGACAGCAGCAGACGGCACAGCGCCACGCGGCGTTTCTCACCGCCGGAGAGCACGGCCACCTTGGCGTCCCAGGCCGGCAGACGCAGGGCGTCGGCAGCCACTTCCAGCTGGCGCTCCAGGTTATGCCCATCGCTGGCCTGCAGGATGGCTTCAAGCTTGGCCTGCTCGGCAGCCAGCTTGTCGAAATCGGCATCCGGCTCGGCGTAGGCGGCGTAGACCTGGTCGAGGCGCGCCTGGGCGTCCTTGATCACGCTGACCGCTTCTTCCACCACTTCGCGCACGGTCTTGTTCGGGTCGAGCTGCGGCTCCTGGGGCAGGTAGCCGACATTCAGCTCCGGCATCGGACGGGCTTCACCGTCGAACTCGGTATCGACCCCGGCCATGATTTTCAGCAGGGTGGATTTACCCGAACCGTTGAGGCCGAGCACGCCGATCTTGGCGCCCGGAAAGAACGACAGGGAGATGTTCTTGAGGATTTCCCGCTTCGGCGGCACTACTTTGCTCAGCCGATGCATGGTGTAGACGTATTGAGCCATGGATAACCTTGGTTCTAGACAGGGTATGAGAGAAGGCGCCGCAGGCAGTCGCACATGCAGTGCGAAAGGCAGTCGAGGGCGCTGGGCAGGCAACGGGAATGCCCCGCCGCCGCAAGGCGCGCAAACCCTTGCGCGCATGCCGGCAAAGCTACCGGAATGCGCTGCACAGGGCAAACGTCAGCCGATGCCTGCGCGCAGACCCTACGCCCCGGTAACGCCGCCGTTGCGCTCCGTCCAGGTCGCCAGAAAGCTCTGCAGCAGCGGCGACTGCGGTGCGCCAAACAGCGCCGAGGGCGGCCCCTGTTCTTCGATCAGGCCATTGGCCAGGAAGACCACCTTGTCAGCGACCTGGGCCGCGAAGCCCATTTCATGGGTGACCACCACCATGGTCATACCCTCATCCGCCAGGGCGCGCATGACCTTGAGCACCTCGCCCACCAATTCCGGATCGAGTGCCGAGGTGGGCTCATCGAACAGCATGATCTTCGGTTCACGCCCCAGGGCCCGGGCAATCGCCACACGTTGTTGCTGCCCACCGGACAGGGTGGCGGGATAGGCGTCGGCCTTGTGCGCCATGCCGACCTTGCCCAGAACGGCCAGGGCCTTGTCCCGGGCCTGCGCCCGGTCCATGCCAGCGACCAGGCGCAGGGGTGCCATGACGTTTTCCAGCACGGTCTTGTGCGGCCACAGGTTGAACTGCTGGAACACCATGACCACATTGGCCAGGTCCTGCTGCACCACCCGTTCGGGCAGGCGGATAAAGTTGCCGTGTGGGTCGGCGCCGTAGCCGATCATCCGCCCCTGCACCAGCACCTCACCACTGTCGTAGTGCTCGAGAAAATCGATGCAGCGCAGCAGCGTGCTCTTGCCCGAACCGGACCCGCCGATGATGCACACCACCTCCCCCGCGTTCACCTCCAGGCTGATGCCCTTGAGCACGAGGTTGTCGGCAAAGCGCTTGGTCACGTCAATCAGCTTGATGATCGGGTTGTTCATCTTGCGCAGGGCTCCTCAGGGTCGGGCGCTGTAGCGGCTGGTGCGCCGTTCCAGCAGGCGCGCGGCACGGGCCAACGCAAAGGTGATGAGCCAGTAGCTCAGGCCCAGGAACAGGTAGGGTTCGATAAAGCTGAAGGTCTCGGTAGACATGCGGCTGGCGGCGCTCAGCATTTCCGGCACGGTAATCACCGACAGGATCGCCGACTCCTTCACCAGCAAAATGGTCTGGTTGACCACGGCAGGCAGGATCAGCCCCAGCATCTGTGGCAACTTCACTTGGGTGAGGATCTGCCAGCGGGAAAACCCGAGGTCGCGCGCAGCTTCGATCTGCCCCCGCGCGATGCTGAGAAAGCCACTGCGATAGATCTCGGCAAAATAGGCTGCGCTATACATGCCCAGACCGACCACGCCAACCTGCAACGCGCTGAGCTCGATGCCGACAAAGGGGCCGCCGTAGAACACCAGGTAGATCTGCACCAGCAGCGGCGTCCCGCGAAACAGGGTGATATAGAGCTGGTACAGCGCCCGGCTCAACGGGTTATTCAACTGACCCAACAGGCACAACAGCAGCCCCCAGAGCAGACCGATCAACAGGGCGCCGAAGCTCACCGCCAGGGTGAAGAACAGGCCGCGCAGCAGCAGGGGGCCGTAGTCCACATATAGATGTAGGTTCATCGCTGGCCCCTATGCATGGCGCAGCCGCCGTTCGAGGTACCGGCCCGCCTGGCTGACCGTCAGGGTCAGCAGCAGGTAGAGCAGCCCGGCCGCGAGAAAGAACTCGATCGGCCGATAGGTGGTAGACGAATAGGTATGCGCCACGCGCATCAACTCGGTGACGGCGATGGTGGACACCAGCGAGGAGTTCTTGATGATGTCGATGGTCTCGTTGACCAGCGCTGGAATGGTCGCCCGCAGCACCTGCGGCAGCTGGACATAACGCAACACCTGCCAGCGCGTGTAGCCGATGTCCCAGGCCGCCTCGGTCTGCCCGGGCGGCAGAGTGGCGAAGCCACCACGCAGAATCTCGGCCTGCGAGGCACCGCTGTTGAGCGCCAGGGCGATGATCGCGGCCAGCAGCGCCGGCAGTTGCACACCGATCAGCGGCAACATGAAGAAGATCACCGCCAGCTGTACCAGCAGCGGCGTACCGCGCAGGGCACTGATATACACAGCGGCCAAGGCGCGCCACAGGCGATGGGAGGAGACTCGCGCGATCGCCGCCAGCACGCCGATGACCAAGCCCAGAACAATCGCCAGCGCGGAAATCCAGGCGGTCATCCACAGGCCGTGCAGCAAGGCACCGCGATAGTCGAGCACCACCGTCATGTCGAACATGCTTAGGCCTCGCGTGAGGTCTGCCGCCGCTGCCAGGCCAGGGCACTGACGCAGAGCAACTCGAACAGCAGGGTGGCGCCGACCAGGGCCGTGTTGCCGCTCGGGTCGAACGGCGGCGACACCTCCACCACGTCGGCGCCAATGATGTCCAGATCGCCCAGGGCGCGGATCATCTGTTGCGCCTCGAAAGGCGTGAAGCCACCGATTTCCGGGGTGCCCGTACCCGGCGCATAGGCGGGGTCGAGCCCATCCACATCGAAGGTGACATAGACCGGAGCATCGCCCACCACCCGGTGAATCTCCTCGATCACCGCACTGAGGCCCAGTTGGTAGAACTCTTCGATGCTGATGACGCGCATACCGCTGTCGTAGCTGAACTTCCAGATATCGCGGTCGGTGACCCCGCCACGGATGCCGATCTGAATGGTCTTCAGCGGGTCGATAAGGCCCTCCTCGGCCGCCACCTTGAACGGCGAGCCGTGATGGAAACGCGAGCCCAGGTAGAAATCGCCGGTATCGCAATGGGCATCGAAATGCACCAGCGCCACGGGGCCATCCTTGGCCAGGGCACGCAGCACCGGCAGGGTCACCGAATGATCGCCGCCCACCGACAAGGGCACGATACCCGCGGCGCACAGCGGCTCGTAAAAGGCCTGGATGGCGCTGTGCGCTGCGGTGAGCTCGAACGGACTTTCCGGGGTCGCATCGCCGACATCGGCCACCCGGCACAGCTCGAAGGGGGCAACGCCAGTGGCCTGGTTGATGATGCGCATCAGGCTCGACTGGTTGCGCACCTCACGCGGGCCATGGCGCGCGCCTGGGCGGTTGGTCACACCGCCGTCGAAAGGAATGCCGACCAGGGCGATATCCACCTCCGCCAACGTCGGGCTGTACGGAGTACGCATAAAGGTGGCGATCCCGGTGTAGCGCGGCTGGGTCTTGGGGTCTTGGGGCATGATGTCTCCAGCGGCGCTGCCGCATTGCAGTCGAGTGCACGCCTGCGCCTGGCGCAGGCACAGCTAAACAGGGGTTAGTTGGCAGGCTCGGGCAAGACGCCTTGTGGCACCTCCATGGTGAAACCGAACCACTTCATCTGCAGTTCAGCGAGCTTGCCGCTCTGCTGCAGCTTGAGAATGCCGGCATTGAAGAAGGCCACCAGGGACGCCGACTCTGCATCCTTGCGGGCGGCCCAGGCGTAATAGCTCTTGTCGCCGAAGGGCGGTTGCACGATGGCGAACATCTCCGGGCGCGACTTGACCACCGAGGACAGGTTGGGCAATGCCTGCGGCACGATGTCCACGCGGCGCGAAGCCAGTGCCGCGTAGGCTTCGTTGTAGTCGGTGAACTCCTTGATCTCCTTCACCGCCTGCCCCTTGCCGGCGAGCACCTCGCTCTCGAACTTGCGCACCGCCGTGTACTGGGCCGAGCCGGCCTGCACGCCGATGACCTTGCCGGCCATGTCCTCGGGGCTATTGATGCTGTCATCACTCTTGCGCTTGAGGATGGCCACCGACGCATCGGAAATCGGGTTGGTGAAGGCATAAGCATCCAGACGTTGTCGCGTGATCATTAGCGAGGTGACGACAATGTCGTAACGCTTGGCCGACAGGCCGGCGAGGATGCTCTGGAACGGCAGGTCCAGTTGCTTGAGCTGAACCCCCGGCAGGTCCTTGAGGATCTCGTCGAGCATGTCCTTGCCATAACCGACGATCTTGCCGTCTTCGAGCATCTCGAACGGGGCATAGCGCGCCTCGGTGGCGACCACGATCTCACCGCGCGCCTTGATCTCATCGAGCAGATCGGCCTGGGCCTGGGTCGCCAGCAACACGCCAGCGATGCACAGCAGTTTTCTCAGGGTAACGAGGGGGGCAGTGGTCATCTTCGAACTCTCCGGCGACGCGCTTGATGGGTAAAAGGCTGATTCCATCGTGGCGCAGCGGTGAGTCGTCCAACAAACGTGATCTGCTAATCCGCGCACATAAGCTGTGCTAATGCACCATTTCGAGTCACGCCCTGCCACAGACTCACACCCAAACCTGCCACAAGCCGTGGCCTGGCCGTTTGGCACGCTGCATGCCTTGTCTGTCAGGCCGCCGCATTTTTGGATTAACCAGGAGCTCGTGTGTCCATTCGCCTTCCACCGCTCGAATCCTTGCGCTACTTCGAAGCCGCTGCGCGCCACCTGAGCTTTACCCTGGCCGCCGACGAGCTGTGCATCTCGCAAAGCGCCGTGAGCCAGCAAGTCATCCAGCTGGAGCAACGCCTGGGCTGCAAACTGTTCGAGCGCCGCCCTCGCCACCTGCTGCTGACCACACCCGGCATACAGCTCTACCCAGCGGTGCGCGCAGCCCTGGGCCTGCTCAGCGAAACCCTGGGGGCAATCGAGACCCTTGGCCAGCGCAGCAAACTGACTGTCTACTGCATGCCGTCGTTTGCCAATCGCTGGCTGATGCCACGGCTGCAGGACTTTCATAACAAGCACCCGCACATCGACCTGCACCTGATTGCCGAATTCAGCGAGCCCAACTTCCATAACGAGATCGTCGATATCGGTATCTGCCATGGCTTCACCGACCAGCAGGCCACGGAGCAACGCCTGCTGTTTCGCGACTATGTCTACCCGGTCGTCAGCCCGTCGCTGCAGCACAAGCTGCAACTGAAGGAGCCGGCAGACCTGAGCCGTGCCGTGCTTCTGCACGACTCGCTGCCCCAGGCGAAGCTCGCCACCTCCTGGCAGAAATGGCTGGGCGAGCGCGGTATTCGTCACCTCGATTGCAGCGGGGGTTATCGCTTCAACCAGGCGGACCTGATCGTCGGGGCTGCCCTGAACGACCGCGGGGTTGCCCTTGGCCGGCATGTGCTGGTTGCAGACGAGGTGGCGAGCGGACACTTGCTTGCGCTGTTCGACGATGTCGTCGAGGAAGACGGCGTCTATATGGTGTTTCTGAAGAAGAGCGCGCAGCGCCCGCCCCTGCAAGCGTTTTGTGCCTGGCTGGAAGAACAGGCGCAGATCTTCGAGCGTGACGATGGCAGCGCACCCATGGCTTACCCGGCGCCGGCGCCCAAGCTCCAGGCCTGATGGCTCATCGTGCGAGCAGCAGATGAGTAGGCAAAATGGTGGTCATATAACAGTTGAGGCCGGCGGATAATCGCGGCCCTTGGCAAGAGCGAGGGCAGCCCTGTACAGCACAAAAACACGCTTCACCCCAGAGTGCCGCAACCCTGCAAGGTGCATGGCAAACGACGCTCGTCGGCTGCACTAGCACTTTGCCATGGTTATGGCATGCTAGCGCCCCCCTAAACTAGGCCAGCGTAACGCTGCGCCCCAGCTGCAGTAGCCGCAGGATCACCCGTGCCGAGCACTACCCAATCTGCCCCCATACAGGAGTCAAACCGCGCGCGCCCCGGCCTGCTGCGCGGCTCCTACAAAGGCGCGTTGGTGGTACTGGTTCTAGGCATGCTGGCGCTATTGCTCTGGCAGATGCAGGCGCAGGTTACCCAGCAAGAAGACAACCAGCGTCAATTGAGCCTGGACTTCAGCAGGCAACTGGCTAGCCAGCTCAATTTGCTCATGGCCCTCAAGGCCAGCCTGGCGAGAACGGTCCTCGAGGCCGAGGCACCTAAGCCTCTCACGGGTGAGGCCGCCACGCGGCTGGTCAAGCGTCTGCGCAGCGTTTACCCAACCCTCGACAGCCTGGTCTGGGTCGGACCGCGCGGCGGGGCATTGGCCGATACACTTACGCAGGCAGAAGATGCCCGTTATATCGCGGCACTTTATCAGCGCAGCGGCGACGAACCCTTCCACTATGCCTTCAGCGCCAATGACAAAGGTCGCCTCTACGTCCTTCTCCACGCCTCCGGCACAGCCCCTGCGGCTTACTGGCTCCTGCGTCTCGATGCCCAGAGCCTGCGTCAGTGGCTGAGCGAGCATTACAGCGGTGCGCAGCCCTGGTTGCTTGAGGACCGCTTTTCGCAACGAGTGGTCAGCCGCCCGCGCAATGGCGAAGGTGTGGGCGCACCTTCGCTGTCCAGCGTCTTTGCACCACTGACTGCCCAGGACAGCGCCGAAACCATCCAGGTCCTGCCGCTGCAAGGCAGTGACTGGCAACTGCGCGCGCTGTTCAACGAGCGCAAGGTGCGGGCGCAGATCCTCCCGGAGTTGGCCGGCGAGTTTTTGCTGGTGATTCTCAGCACAGTGCTCACCTTACTGGCCCTCTACTGCCTGCTGCGTGAACAGCGCGCCCTGCATGCGCTCAATGCGGCCTCACGTCACTCACTGCTCCAGGCCGCCAGCGCGCTGGGGGTGATCGAAGAATGCGTTCTGGTCACCGATACACGGGGTCAACTCAGCTACCTCAACCCTCAGGCCGAGGCATTGTTCGGCCTGCGCAACCAGAACCTGCAGAGCTGGCACCTGCTGCAACTGCTGCCTCGTCTCGACCCGCTGCTGCTGCACACCGCCACCCTGCGGGGCGGCGGGGAAAGCGACCTGGTTGAAATTCGCCAGGACGGGCAGCCGCGCTTGTTCGATATCACCCGCAGCGACCTGGGCGACACCCAGCGCCTGGGGTTCGTCTGGGTGCTGCGCGACGTGACCGAGGCGCAACACGCTACCCAGGTACTGAAAGAAGCCCGGAGGCGCTATCAGAATATCTTCGAGGACACAGGGATAGCCTTGTGCGTACTGGACCTGTGCAGCCTGCACCAGTACCTCCAGGAACAGGATATCTATGACAGCAGAGACCTGGGTCAGTGGCTGCAGACTCACCCCAACGGCCAGGATGAACTGGTACAGCGCATGGTCTTCACCGAGGCCAACCAGATGGCCTTGCGCCTGCTGGGCGTACACGACGCCGAACAGGTCAAACGCTACTTGCTGCGTGCCGGCTCACTGCGCAGCAACGGTTTCCGTGCCCAGGTCCTGAACGCCTTGCTGGAAGGCAATAGTCAGATCGAACTGGAGACCCGGATCAGCAACGCCCATGGTCAGGAACGCCATCTGTGGCTGGTCATGCGCCTGCCGGAAAGTGCCCACGACCTGCGCGCAGTGACCCTGAGCCTCAGCGACATCACCAGCCGCAAGCGCATCGAACTGTCGCTGACCGAGCGCGAACGCTTCTGGGCCGAGGTGGTACGCGCCGTGCCCGACACCCTCTATGTCCACGACATCAGTGGCCAGCGCGTGCTGTTCAGCAACCATCACCTGGGCCTTCAGCTGGGCTACAGCAGCACTGAGCTCAAGCAGATGGGCAACAGTTTCTGGGAGAAACTGCTGCACCCGGACGACAGCGACTATTACTGGCGCATCCGCAACCTGCAGAAAGTCGTCGGCAACGGCACCCTGCTCGAGTCGGTGTTGCGCTGGCGTCACAGGAACGGCGAATGGCGCTGGTTCAGCATCCGTGAACAGGCCCTGTCGCGCGACGCCAATGGCCGGGTCGAACGCCTGATCGGCGTGGCCAAGGACATCACCGAGCAGATCGAGCGCAGCGAATCGTTGCGCGACAGCGAACAGCGCTACCGCCTGCTCGCCGAAAGCACCAGCGACGTGATCTTTTCCACCGACCCCGAGCTGCGCCTCAACTACGTCAGCCCGTCGGTCGAAAGCGCCCTCGGTTACACCCCTGAATGGGTGCTGATCAATGGCTTCGCAGGCATGGCCAGCAACCCCGCACAACTCACCGGCCTGTATGCCCTGCTCGAACGCATCCGCCATGCGCTGGGTAACCCGGCGCAAATGCGCGCCCTGCGCGAGGGCCTGGAGCCGCAACTGTTCGTCTTCGACTGCATGCGTGGCGATGACCGCAAGATCCCTGTCGACCTGCGCCTGATCCCCATGTGGGACGATATCGGTCGCTTCGAAGGGTTGCTCGGCGTTGGCCGTGACATCAGCCAGCAGCGCCGCGCCGAAAAAGAACTGCGCATGGCCGCCACGGTATTCGAGCACTCGACCGCCGCAATTCTGGTCACCGACCCGGCCGGCTATATCGTGCAGGTCAACGAGGCATTCAGCCGTGTCAGCGGCTACAGCGCCGCCGAGGTCCTCGATCAGCGTCCCGGCCTGCTCACGGCCGATCGTCAGCAGGCGACGCACCTGAAATTTATCGTCGGCCAGCTCAACCAGAGCGGCAGCTGGGAGGGTGAGGTCTGGTTGAAACGACGCAGTGGCGAGAACTTCCCGGCCTGGGTCGGCATCACCGCGGTACAGGACGAAGAAGGCGACCTGGTCAGCTACGTGTGCTTCTTCAGCGATATCAGCGAGCGCAAGGCCAGTGAGCAGCGCATTCACCGCCTGGCCTATTACGATGCCCTTACCCATTTGCCCAACCGCACCCTGTTCCAGGACCGCCTGCACACGGCCTTGCAACTCGCTGAGCGGCACCACGAATGGGTGGTGCTGATGTTCCTCGACCTCGACCGCTTCAAGCCGATCAACGACTCCCTCGGCCATGCGGCCGGCGACCGCATGCTCAAGGACGTGGCGGTACGCCTGGCGGCCTGCGTTGCCGAGGAGGACACGGTCGCGCGCATGGGCGGTGACGAGTTCACCTTGTTGCTGCAATCGCGCAGCACCCGCGAAGCCGCTTTGACGCGGGCCATCCATGTCGCTGAGCAGATTCTTAGCAGCCTGGCCCGCCCGTTCATCCTCGAGGGCCGCGAGTTCTTCGTCACCGCCAGTATCGGTATTGCCCTGGCGCCCCAGGACGGCAACGAGCTGAGCCAACTGATGAAGAACGCCGACACCGCCATGTACCACGCCAAGGAACGCGGCAAGAACAACTTCCAGTTCTACCAGGCGGACATGAACGCCAGCGCCCTGGAACGCCTGGAGCTGGAAAGCGATCTGCGCCATGCCCTCGAGCAGGGCGAGTTCGTGCTGCACTATCAGCCGCAATTCTCCGGCGACGGCAAGCGCCTGACCGGTGTCGAGGCCTTGTTGCGCTGGCAGCACCCCTACCGCGGCCTGGTCTCGCCTGAAGCATTTATCCCGGTACTCGAAGAGCTCGGCCTGGTCGTTGAAGTCGGTCACTGGGTATTGCGTGAGGCCTGCCAGCAACTGGCTGACTGGCTGGAGGACGGCGTGCGTGTGCCGAAGATTTCGGTCAACCTCTCGGCCCGCCAGTTCGCCGAAGGCGATCTCGCAGAACGTATTGCCAGCATCATTCGACAGACCCGAATCGACCCGGCAGGCCTCGAACTGGAGCTGACCGAAAGCATTCTCATGCAAGATGTCGCCAGCGCCCTGAACATGCTCAATGGCTTCAAGGACCTGGGGCTGTGCCTGGCCATCGACGACTTCGGCACCGGCTACTCTTCGCTCAACTACCTCAAACAGTTCCCCATCGACGTACTGAAGATCGACCGCAGCTTCGTCGATGGCCTGCCCCACGGCGAACAAGATGGCCAGATCGCCCGCGCGATCATCGCCATGGCCCATAGCCTGAACCTTTCGGTTATCGCCGAAGGTGTGGAAACCCAGGCACAACTGGACTTCCTGCGCGAACACGGCTGCGACGAGGTACAGGGCTTCCTGCTCGGGCGGCCGATGCCTGCTCACCAGTTCGCCGCTCAGTTCAGTGGCGCCGCGCTGTTCATGCTCAGCTGAAGCCCGCTCGTGCAGCGCATGATCAACCTTCATATGCCTGTCGCCGCGGGATGCGTTAGAATTCGCACCCTCTTTCTACTGCCCAGCTGCTTTTTCTCAGGGGAATGCCATGTTCAGCCGTGATTTGACTCTTGCCCGTTATGACGCCGAATTGTTTGCCGCGATGGAGCAAGAAGCCCAGCGCCAGGAACATCACATCGAGCTGATCGCCTCGGAGAACTACACCAGCCCAGCGGTGATGGAAGCCCAGGGTTCGGTACTGACCAACAAGTACGCCGAAGGCTATCCGGGCAAGCGTTACTACGGCGGCTGCGAGTACGTCGATATCGTCGAGCAGTTGGCCATCGACCGCGCCAAGGAGCTGTTTGGCGCCGACTACGCCAACGTCCAGCCGCACTCCGGCAGCCAAGCCAACTCGGCCGTCTACATGGCCCTGCTGGAAGCCGGTGACACCGTACTGGGCATGAGCCTGGCCCACGGCGGCCACCTGACCCACGGTGCCAGCGTCAGCTTCTCCGGCAAGCTGTACAACGCCGTGCAGTACGGCATCGACAACGTCACCGGCCTGATCGACTACGACGAAGTCGAGCGCCTGGCGGTCGAGCACAAGCCGAAGATGATCATCGCCGGCTTCAGCGCCTACTCGCAGATTCTCGACTTCCCACGCTTCCGCGCCATCGCCGACAAAGTCGGTGCTTACCTGTTTGTCGACATGGCCCACGTAGCCGGTCTGGTTGCGGCTGGCGTGTACCCGAACCCGGTGCCGTTCGCCGATGTGGTCACCACCACTACCCACAAAACCCTGCGCGGCCCGCGTGGCGGCCTGATCCTCGCCCGCGCCAACGAAGCGCTGGAGAAGAAATTCAACTCTGCGGTATTCCCAGGCGGCCAAGGCGGCCCGCTGGAGCACGTCATCGCCGCCAAGGCCGTGTGCTTCAAGGAAGCCCTGCAGCCTGAGTTCAAGGCCTACCAGCAGCAAGTGATCAAGAACGCCCAGGCCATGGCCAGCGTGTTTATCGAAAACGGCTACGACGTAGTGTCCGGCGGTACCGAGAACCACCTGTTCCTGCTCAGCCTGATCAAACAGGACATCACCGGTAAAGACGCCGACGCCGCCCTGGGGCGCGCCTTTATCACCGTGAACAAGAACAGCGTACCGAACGACCCACGTTCGCCGTTCGTCACCTCCGGCCTGCGCATCGGCACCCCAGCCGTGACCACCCGCGGCTTCAAGGAAGACGAGTGCCGCGCATTGGCTGGCTGGATCTGCGAGATCCTCGCCAACCTGGGCGACGAAGCAGTCGAAGCACGCGTGCGCGAGCAAGTCAAAGCGGTCTGTGCCAAGTTCCCGGTGTACGGCAACTAGAACTAGGGGTCTGCTCCCGTTTCGTCGCGAGCCAAGTTGCCGCGAGCGAAACGGGAACAGACCCTGAACCAGCGTCCATGAAAAAGCCCGCCAATCGGCGGGCTTTTTCATGGAGTCGGCGTTTATCAGGCCGATGTTTTAGCGTAGCGCGCCAGTTGGGTATCGCGCTCCATCACTGCCAGGGTCGCAGCGAGCACCTGCTCACCGGTCGCGTCGGCCGAGGCGAAGATGGTGCTGAAGTTGGCGTGGGTCACTTTGGCAAAGTGCTCACGATCCGCCTGCTCTACACCCAGCAGGGTGGCGTAGGCATCGAGGGCTTCGCCCTGGCCCTGGGCCATGTCTTCGGCGATCGAATCGAGCATGCCGTTCATTGCCAGCAGCGAGCGGCCGTTGTAACCCAGCGAACCGCTGGTGTCGCAGCCGTTGGTGCCCGAGGTCATGCCGAAAGTGGCATTGCCGGAGGTGCCATTGGTCGTGGTAGCCAGAAAGTGGGGAGCGATACCGCGCTGCCCTTCGAACAGCATGTTGCCCCAACCGCAGCCATTACCGCCGGGCGCGTCTGCATGGGCTGCCACGCTGGCAGCACTCAACAAACCGAAGATCAGACCTTTGCTCAGTAGACGAGTATCCATTCTGTCGCTCCACAAATTATTTGTAATAAAACTGCCATTGGAGCTTTAGCGAGACTGACCGGCCTGTCAAACGCTAATGTGCACAAAGGGCGCTGGCGCACGCTTTTGCAGCGCACCAACCGACGCCCGGTCATGCCGAACCCTTGATGCAAAGCACGTTGCCCGGTTGCGGCCTTGCTATAGTGAGTAAAACACCAAGGAGTTGTCGCATGAGCGAAACCGCACACGAACGCCGGCGCTTCCAGCGCATCGCGTTCGACGCCCCCACTGCCCTCACCCAAGGGGATCTGCATTGGCAGGTCCAACTGATCGACCTGTCACTCAAGGGGCTACTGGTGCAACGCCCTGCTGACTGGAGCGGTGACACCCAACAAGCCTTCGAGGCTCAGGTCGAACTGGGGCCCGACACCCGCGTACGCATGGAGGTGGAGCTGACCCGCGTGCAGGATGACCAGCTGGGCTTTATCTGCCGACACATCGACCTCGACTCGATCAGCCACCTGCGCCGTCTCGTCGAACTCAACCTGGGCGATGAAGACCTGCTTGAACGCGAACTGGCTGCTCTGGGTGAAGCGGCAGCCTGAGCTCAGCGGTTAGCAAGAGACCGGAGCCCGGCAAAACCGGGCACCTCTTGCCATATACAGACTGCAATTAGAGCGCACAGCAGACTGCATCGGCATCCTGACGCCGTTGACGGCGCGCCTGCATACGCTGACGCTCCTGGCAGATCTTGTGTTCACGCCGTACCGGCTCGATGTGAAAGGCTTTGGCGACGATATCGAAGAACAGGGTCATGACGGTGACTCCTCTGTGGGTACACCTGCATGCTGCGCGCCCTGTCTCCACTATCCGTTGACCGGGGTCAATTTCTTCCTACCGCCCTCAGCGGCAGAACGCCGCAGCCCTGAGCAACGGGCGCCAACCGAGCCGAGCCCTACTCGAACAACGCATCCAGTGCCTGCTCCAGACGGGTCACGGCAATCACCTGCAATCCTGGTGGCGCTTCCTTGGGCGCATTGCCCTTGGGCACGATGGCGCGCTTGAAGCCGTGCTTGGCCGCCTCCTTGAGACGCTCCTGACCGCTCGGCACCGGACGGATTTCGCCAGACAGCCCCACCTCACCGAATACCAGCAGGTCATGGGGCAAGGGTTTGTTGCGCAGGCTGGAAATCACTGCAGCCATCAACGCCAGGTCGGATGCCGTCTCCAGCACCTTGACCCCGCCGACTACGTTGAGAAATACGTCCTGGTCATAGGTCGGAATGCCGCCGTGGCGGTGCAGCACCGCCAGCAACATCGCCAGGCGGTTCTGATCAAGCCCTAAGGTTACCCGGCGCGGGTTGGCCATATGACTGGTGTCGACCAGTGCCTGCACCTCGACCAGCATCGGTCGGGTGCCTTCCCAGGTGGCCATGACAATGCTGCCAGGCACCTCTTCCTGGGCGCGGGTAAGAAAGATCGCCGAGGGGTTGGTGACCTCCTTGAGGCCCTTGTCGGTCATGCCGAACACGCCCAGTTCGTTGATCGCGCCGAAGCGGTTCTTCACCGCGCGCAGCAGGCGCAGGCGGCCATCGGCCTCGCCCTCGAAATACAGCACGGTATCGACCATGTGCTCAAGCACCCGCGGCCCGGCCAGGGCGCCTTCCTTGGTGACGTGGCCGACGAGGAAGATCGCCGTACCGCTCTGCTTGGCAAAACGCACCAGCAACGCCGCGCTTTCACGCACCTGGGCAACGCCGCCGGGGGCCGATTGCAGTTGCTCGGTGAAGATGGTCTGGATCGAGTCGATGACCATCACCTTGGGTTTTTCCAGGCGCGCCGTGGCGATGATCGCCTCGATGCAGGTCTCGGTCATCACCTTGAGCTTGTCTTCCGGCAAGCCCAGGCGGCGGGCGCGCATGGCCACCTGCTGCTGGGATTCCTCACCGGTGACATAGAGCGCCGGGAAACGCTGGGCGATATTGCACAGGGTCTGTAGCAGGATGGTCGACTTGCCGATCCCCGGATCACCGCCAATCAGCACCACCGAGCCATCCACCAGGCCACCGCCGAGCACTCGGTCCAGCTCGCCGGAAGCGGTGGAGAAACGCGGCATTTCCTCGACGCTGACCTCGGCCAGGGTTTTCAACTGGGCCTGCTGCCCCGCCCAACCGGTACGCCCACTGGGCGTCGCCGCATTGGCCTCGAGTACGGTTTCCACCAGGGTGTTCCAGGCCCCACACTCGCCGCATTGCCCCGCCCACTTCGGGAAGGTGGCGCCGCACTCGGTGCAGCCGTACATGCGTTTGGCCTTGGCCATGGAACTCTCCGTCGCGGTAAAAGGCGATAATACCGCCCTACTCCGCCCGAGTCCCCCGCCATGCAGATCGAACTGCTACCTGCCGAAATCGAACAGCTGCCGCTGATCCGTAACCTCTATCAGTTCTATGCCTATGAAAGTTCGGACTGGGAGCAGGAGGATGTCGAGCTCGATGGGCGCTTTTACGTCAATGACGAACACCTGCTGCGCTATTGGCAGGAGCCGAACTGGAGCGCACAGCTGATTCTGATCGACGGCTTTATCGCCGGCTTTCTGCTGCTGGAATGCTGCGACGAAACCGGCCGGCAGATCATGGAGTTCGCCGATCTATTTATCCTGCGCAAATACCGCCGCCTCGGCATCGGCCGGGCATTGGCGGTGCAGACGTTAGGCGATGGTCGCGCCTGGCTGCTCAACGTCTATCGCCAGGACACCGTGGCACTCGCGTTTTGCCACCAGGTGATGGCCGACCTGGGCCACAGCGGTGCCCCGCGACAAGCCTGCGATGACAGCGACCTGCTGAGCTACCGGATCATGCCTGCGCGGCATTGAGCTCAGCTCTTGCAGCCATTGCCACAGCCACAACACTGCCCGGCAGCACGCTTGAGCCGGCGCGCCAGGTCATCCTTGAGCGCAACCCGGCTGAGTTTGAGGCTGGCGAGGGTCACATCATCCAGCCGTTCGATACCGTCCTCGACCCGGCAGATGCGCTTGTCCAAGGCCTCATAGGCCTCGGCCTGGCGAGCAAACTCGGCGTCGTCCTGGCGCAGGCGATGCAGTGCGTCGCGCTGATCGGAAAAGTCATGAACCAGGGAATGATGGTCAACGTGCATGATCAAACGCCTCACTGTGAATGAAGCACAAGCCTAACGAGCGCTATCGCCAGGCACTTGATCGAGATCAATGGCAATGCTGTGCCAAGGTCTGTGGCCCATCTGTAATCCCCTGCAGACCTAGGCTGTGTTGCCGTTTCGTTCGTGGCCGCGCTGGCGCGAGATTTTTCACGGCAACGCAGCGTGCGACGAAACGAGAACAGTCCCCAGCAACGACCTGCTATCTTCACGGTAATGGCGAACTCATAGCCTTTTCCTTTTTTGCGCGTACACGAGACGACCACACCCATGACGACATCAACCGGATGCTCAGCCTGCCGCGATGGCAAAGCCCTGGATTTCCCCATCAGCGTTGCCTTCCAGCCTATCGTCGATATGCGCACACGCAGCGTATTCGCTCATGAGTCGCTGGTGCGCGGCCCCGAGGGTCAGTCAGCAGCCAGCGTGCTGAGCCAGGTGAACGCCGCCAACCTTTATCCGTTCGACCAGATGTGCCGGATCAAAGCGTTGGAATGGGCTTCGCGGTTGCAGATTCCCGCCATGCTCTCGATCAACTTCATGCCCAACGCGGTGTACAAACCGGAAACCTGCATCCGTGCCACTCTGGATGCGGCAGAGCGCTACGCCTTCCCGCTCGATCGCATCATCTTCGAAGTCACCGAACAGGAGCAGGTGCTCGACATCGACCACCTCACCAGCATCCTGCGCGCGTACCGCAAGCAGGGCTTCATGACCGCCATTGATGACTTTGGCGCCGGCTATGCCGGGCTCAACCTGCTGGCCGACTTCCAGCCGGACCTGATCAAGCTGGATATGGGACTGATCCGCGGCATCGATCAGGACAGCGTGCGCCAGGTGCTGGTCGAGGGCACCGTAAAGATATGCCGCACGCTGGGCATCGAGATCATCGCCGAAGGCATTGAAACCCTCGGCGAGCTGCAGGCTCTACAGAGTCTGGGCATTGATCTATTTCAGGGCTACCTGCTGGCACGCCCCGGCTTCGAGTCGCTGCCAGACATCGCTTACCCCTGAAACGCCCCACTGGCAAGCCGCCAGGGCTGCAGTACACTGCGTGTATAAATATCGAACAGGGAGCATCCATGAGCATCATCAGTGAATTCAAGGCCTTCGCGGTCAAGGGCAATGTCGTCGACATGGCTGTCGGCATCATCATCGGTGCGGCGTTCGGCAAGATTGTCTCCTCCTTCGTTGGCGACGTGGTGATGCCACCGCTCGGTCTACTGATCGGCGGCGTCGACTTCTCGGATCTGGCCATCGTGCTCAAGGCCGCTGTCGGCGATGCGCCCGCCGTGACGCTGGCTTACGGCAAGTTCATCCAGACGATCATCGATTTCACCATCGTCGCCTTCGCCATCTTCATGGGCGTCAAGGCGATCAATCGGCTCAAACGTGAAGAGGCCGTGGCGCCCTCGGCACCGCCGGTGCCCAGCGCGCAGGAAACCCTGCTGAGCGAAATCCGCGACCTGCTCAAAGCGCAGCAACAGAACAAGCCGTAAGCAACACGTTAACGAAACAGGGCGCCCAAAGGTGCCCTGTTTTTTATGGCTCAACGCATCACGCCGCCGGCTCCAGCAACAACCGCTTCGGCTATCACCAGTAGGTTTCCACGGCGATCTGCCCCGGCCGACGGCTCAGACTCAACTGCATGCCACGCGCCTTGAGGCGCTGGCGGGTGTCCTCGATCATCTGCGGGTTACCGCAGATCATCAGCCGCGAGTGCTCAGGACTCAACGCCAGACCAGCGGCACGTTCCAGCTCGCCACTATCGAGCAGATCGGTGATGCGCGCATTCAAGCAACCGGGCGCAGGCTCGCGAGTGACCACCGGCAGGTAGATGAGTTTGTCAGCGAACTCAGCCAGGTGCTCTTGCTCAGCGAGGCTGCGGATCATCGGCTGGTACGCCAGTTCGGCGACCGTGCGCGCGCTGTACACCAGGACGATGCGCTCGAAGCGCTGCCACACCTCAAAATCCTGCAGCAGCGAGAGAAACGGCGCCAGGCCGGTGCCGCTGGCCAGCAGCCACAAATCCCGGCCGTCGGCAAAACGCTCCAGAGTCAGATAGCCGAACGCCTGGCGGCCGACCCAGAGCCCATCGCCTGGGGCCAGCCGGCACAGTTCAGAGGTAAAGGCGCCATCTGGCACGACGATGGAAAAGAATTCCAGGTACTCATCATGGGGCGCCGAAACCATGGAATAGGGCCGCCAGATCCACTGTCCATCCGCTGCTTGCAGGCCGAGTTGGGCAAACTGGCCGGCGCGAAAGCGAAAGCCGGGCGCGCGCGTGGTGCGCAGGGTAAACAGGCTCGGCGTGAGTGGGGTGACCTCAAGCACGGTCTGGCGAGTGGCACGCTCGTCGTGATCGCTCATGGCAGGCTCCGACAGGCTTAGAATGAACGTGCAGTGTGCCCCAGGCATGCCCGCGCAAACACCGGCAAAGCGCAGGGTTGCTGTGTGCCGATAAGGGGTGCGCCGCGGGCAGACAACCCGGATAATTCGCCCCTACCCATTGTTCTGTTCGAGTCCACCGATGCCCCTGCTCGCCACCCCGTTCGCCGAACTCGACCTGCTGCGTCAACCCGAACAGCAGGCCGAACCCCTGCAGGCCTTCGATGCAGCCGACGAATACCTGCTGGCGCACCTGCACGAACAGGACTTGGCCCCTGGTAGCCGCGTGCTGGTGCTCAACGATGGCTTCGGCGCCCTGGCCTGCTCCTTGTCCGGCCACTGCCAGGTCACCAGCAGCGGCGACTCCTACCTGGGCGCCCTGGCGTTGCAGCAGAACCTGGCGCGCAATGGCCTAGCGGCCGACGCGGTGACCTTTATCTCCGCCAGCGCAACCCCCCAGGGGCCGTTCGACTGGGTGCAGATCCGCGTGCCCAAGACCCTGGCGTTGCTGGAGGAACAATTGATCCGCCTGCATGGCCAGCTCGCGCCGAATGCCCGCATGGTGGCCGGTGCAATGATCAAGCACCTGCCGCGCGCCGCCGGCGACTTGCTGGAACGTTACATCGGCCCGGTACAGGCCTCCCTCGCGATGAAGAAAGCGCGGTTGCTGCAGGTTTCACCCGAATCCCGGCCAACCCCGACCTCGCCCTATCCCAGCCGTTATCGTCTGGACAAACCGGCCATCGAGCTGCTCAACCACGCCAATGTGTTTTGCCGCGAGGGCCTGGATATCGGCACCCGCGCCTTCCTCCCGCACCTGCCGCGGCGTCTCGACGCTTGCCGGGTGGCCGACCTTGGCTGCGGCAATGGCGTGCTCGGCATCGCCTTCGCCCTGGCCAACCCGACAGCGGCGCTGACCCTGGTCGATGAATCGTTTATGGCCGTGCAGTCGGCCGAGGCCAACTGGCAGGCGGCGCTTGGGGAGCGAGCGGTGACGATTCGCGCCGGCGATGGCCTGGCGGCTCAGCCGGCCGACTCCCTCGACCTGGTGCTGTGCAACCCGCCGTTCCACCAGCAACAGGTGGTCGGCGATTTCCTCGCCTGGCGCATGTTCCAGCAGGCACGCAATGCGCTGGTTCGCGGTGGCGAACTGTGGATCGTCGGCAACCGTCACCTCGGCTATCACGCAAAGCTCGGGAAGCTGTTCCGCGGCGTCGAGCAGGTCGCGGCAACGCCCAAGTTTGTCGTGCTCAAGGCCACCTGCTAACGCCCGGTAGGCGACACCCTCAACCGACCCAGTGATAAATCGGCGCGTCGACGCCGTTTTCCATACGCACCTGGGTGCAATGGCGCAGGCGCACCAGCAGGCGCTTGCCGGCCACCTCACCACCGGCCAAGGCACTGAGATCCGTCAATAGCTGCGGGCCATCTACCTGGCCGGCCTGGCGCAGCAGATCCAGTGCGGTCTGCCATAACCGGTCATCCGCCGGCGCCGCTGCCGAGGAGGCAGGCGCAGAGGGTATGGCGGCTGCCGCCGGCAGGCTCGCAGCCAGGTTGGCCCAATCCGCCGCATCGAGTTCCACGCTCAGGTCGACCGGCCACTGGCCGATCTGTCCACGTATACGCACCATCTGCTTGCTCCAGGAAATTCGCTCGCCATGCTCCCATGGGCAACCGGCCGCGCCAAGGGCGCACTGGCCAGGGACAACTAAAGTTGTTATAACGTAACGATTAAATCATCCTCTGGAGACCACCATGCGCCGCCTGCTGCTCGCCCTGCCCTTTGCTCTGCTGCCCCTGGCCATTGCCCAAGCCGCCGACCACGATCACAAGCATGACCACGACCATGCCGAGCACGCTAGCCTGGGCGCCCACGAACACGGCGTCGCGCAACTCAATGCGGTGTTCGAGGGCACGACCCTGGAGTTGGAGCTGGAAAGCCCGGCCATGAACCTGGTGGGTTTCGAGCACGCGGCCACCAGCGCGGCGGACAAAGCCAAGGTCGCGGCGGTACACAGCAGCCTGCAACAGCCCCTGGCACTGTTCGGCCTGGACGCTGGCAACTGCAAGGTCGCCAAGCAGGAGCTGGAAAGCCCGTTGTTTGAAGATGGCGAGCACGCCCACGACGAACATGAACACGAAGAACATGAGCACAAGGAACACGCCCACGAACATGCCGACGGCGAATCCCACAGTGATATTCACGCGCACTACCAGTTCGACTGCCAACGCCCTGAAGCTTTGCAACAATTGAACCTGGGGGGGCTGTTCAAGCAGTTCCCCGGCACCGAGAAGATTCAGGTACAACTGATCGCACCGAGCGGTCAGCAAGGTGTCGAACTGACGCCGGCCAAGGCCACGCTGGCGTTCTGAACCGTTTCCCACTTGCAGTGAATCGGCCGGGGTAACCCGGCCGCTTGTTTTATGAGCACAGCCCTGATCACCCTGTCCGACCTTCAATTTGCCTGGCCCGGCCAACCCACTCTGCTGGACATCCCCGAGTTCACCCTCGAACGCGGCCAGAGCCTGTTCCTCAAAGGCCCCAGCGGCAGCGGCAAAACCACGTTGCTCGGCCTGCTCGGCGGCGTGCAGCAGGCGGCCAGCGGCCGCGTCTCACTGCTCGGCGAGGACCTCGGGCGCCTCTCGTCCAGCGCCCGCGACCGCTTCCGGGTCGACCACACCGGCTATATCTTCCAGCAGTTCAACCTGCTGCCATTTCTCTCGGTGCGAGAAAACGTCGAGCTGCCCTGCCGCTTCTCCCGCCTGCGCAGCACCCGCGCCTGTGAGCGCCACGGCAGTGTCGCCGCAGCGGCCGCCGCGCTGCTGAGCCACCTCGGCCTGGCCGACGAAGCGCTGCAGGCGCGCCGCGCCGACAGCCTGTCGATCGGCCAGCAGCAACGCGTGGCCGCAGCCCGTGCGCTGATCGGCCAACCCGAGCTGGTGATCGCCGACGAGCCGACCTCGGCCCTGGATACCGACGCCCGCGAGGCCTTCCTGCACCTGCTGTTCACCGAATGCCGCGCCGCTGGCGCCAGCCTGCTGTTCGTCAGCCACGACCAGAGCCTGGCCCACCTGTTCGACCGCAGCCTGTCGCTGGCCGAGCTGAACCGCGCCGCCACACCCGCCGAGGTCTGATATGCACCTGATCCGCATCGCCCTGGCCAGCCTGGCCAACCGGCGCTTTACCGCGCTGCTCACGGTGTTCGCCATTGCCCTGTCGGTCTGCCTGCTGCTGGCCGTCGAGCGGGTACGCACCGAAGCGCGCGCCAGTTTCGCCAACACCATCAGCGGCACCGACCTGATCGTCGGCGCCCGCTCAGGCAGCGTGAACCTGCTGCTCTACTCGGTGTTCCGCATCGGCAACGCCACCAACAACATCCGCTGGGACAGCTTCGAGCACTTCGCCGAACACCGCCAGGTGAAGTGGGCCATCCCCATTTCTCTCGGCGACTCACACCGCGGCTATCGGGTGATGGGTACCGACGCGCGCTACTTCGAGCATTACCGCTACGCCCGCAGTCAACCCCTGAAACTGGCCCAGGGCCGCGCCTTCGGGGATGACCCGTTCGAGGTCACCCTCGGTGCCGAGGTGGCTCAGGCACTGGGCTATTCGCTGGGCGACAAACTGGTGCTGGCCCACGGTGTGGCCACCATCAGCCTGCTCAAGCACGACGACAAACCGTTCACGGTGGTGGGCATCCTGGCGCGCACTGGCACCCCGGTGGACCGCACCCTGCACATTTCCCTGGCTGGCATGGAGGCGCTGCACATCGATTGGCAGAACGGCATGCCCGCGCGTGGAGCGGGCAAGGTCAGTGCCGAACAGGCCCGGGCCATGGATCTGCAGCCCAAGCAGATCACCGCCTTTATGCTCGGCCTGAACAGCAAGATCGCCACCTTCAGCCTGCAGCGGGAGATCAACGAATACCGCGGCGAGCCGCTGCTGGCGATTCTTCCGGGCGTCGCCCTGCAGGAGCTGTGGAGCCTGATGAGCACGGCCGAGAAGGCGCTGTTCGTGGTGTCGCTTTTCGTCGTGCTGACGGGGCTGATCGGCATGCTCACAGCCATTCTCACCAGCCTCAACGAACGCCGCCGGGAGATGGCGATTCTGCGCTCGGTGGGGGCACGGCCCTGGCATATCGCCAGCCTGCTGATCGTCGAGGCCTTTGCGCTGGCCCTGGCCGGGGTGCTGCTGGGCCTGGCTCTGTTGTACCTGGGCATCGCCGCCAGCCAGGGCTATGTGCAGGCCAATTACGGTCTGTACCTGCCGCTCGCCCTGCCGAGCCGCTATGAGTGGACGCTACTCGGGGCTATTCTAGGCGCAGCCCTGTTGATGGGCGCAGTACCCGCCTGGCGCGCGTACCGCCAGTCCCTGGCAGATGGCCTATCGATTCGCTTATGAGGATGTCCCCCATGCCACGCCCCCTGTTCGCCGGCCTGCTGTTGGCCATCGCCCTGCCCCTGTGGGCAGGCGAGGTGCGCGAACTGAACTGGTCTGATCTGGTCCCGCCAGACGCCCCAGTAGAAACACCGCAAGCCGCCCCGATCCACGACCTGTCGCAACTCGCCGATGCACTGTCCGAGGCGGGCCCTGCTGCGCTGCAGCAGTCGCCGGCCGCCCCTGTGGTCAAGGCGCTCGATGGCCAGGCGGTCAAGCTGCCCGGCTATATCGTGCCGCTGGACGTCACCGACGAGGGCCGGGTGACCGAGTTTCTCCTGGTGCCCTACTTCGGCGCCTGCATCCATGTACCGCCACCGCCGTCGAACCAGATTGTCCACGTCCAGGCCGAACTGGGCGTCCTGCTTGATGCCCTGTACCAGCCCTTCTGGGTCGAAGGCCCGTTGAAGGTGGAACACAGCAGCAGCGAACTGGCCGAAGTGGGCTACCAGATGCAGGCCGACAAGATCTACGCCTATGAGCTGCCCGATAGCTGAGTGACCCGGCCATTGGGCCTACCGACCCTCGCAGGGTGCGCCGTGCACACCAGCGTCATCTGCGCCCAGCGCAGCGATCGCCCCACTCACGCCTTGCCATGCACTAGATGACAGGGACAGCGCTCAAAAAAACGCCGCGCTCCCCAGGGGGGCGCGGCGTTTTTTTGTACAGAGCTGGGCCTAAGCGGTAGTACAGATCACGACCTCAGCTACGGCTAGCCAAACGCTTTTCCCGCTCGAAGCTCAGCTCGCTTTCGGCCCAATTACGCCAGGAGCGAACCTTGCCACGGTCGGCACCGGCACGCTCAGCCTGCGCCAGGGCATCCAGGCCGGCTTGCCAATGGGCCTGCTCCAGCTCCAGCTGGGCCAGGCTCAACCAGTGCTTGGAGCTGCCGGAGCGGGTGGCCAGGGCACGGTAGATACGTGCCGCAGCGCTGCGCTCGCGGGCCTGCCACCAGAGCAAACCGAGTCGTTCCTCGCGCGCTGGAGTGCGCGCCAGTACACCCTGCTCGAACATACCATTGAGCAGCTTGGCACCCTGCCAGGGCTGCTCGGCCGCGCTGGCCAGCAGCACCAGGTTATCCAGCTCGCTTTCGCTGAAACGCACACCCTTGCCGTATGCAGTACGCAAGGTGGCCAGGGCCTTGTCGGGCTCACCCGCCAGTTGCTGCAGAGCCGCCAGCTGACGCCAGGCGGCTGGCGTATCCGCTTGGCGCACAAGCAACTGCCGCTGCCAGCGCTCGGCAGCCGAATAGCGTTTGAGCTCGGCGTTCATGCCCACCAGAAACTGCAACCAGCTGTCAGCCGCCTTGGGGTTGGCCTGCACGTAACGCTCGGCAAGCGGCAGGGCTTTGGCCGGTTGCCCCAGGCCCTGATAGGCCTGCACCAGCATTTGCAGTTGTTCTTCATCAGCCTTGGCTTGCTGCGGGGCCAGCAGCCGCACCACCTCGCCATAACGGCGTTCGGCCAGGTTCAGGCGGGCCAGGTTGAGCTGCTCATTGGCCAGTAATTCATCATCCAGCTTGCCGCTGGCGATGGCGTTGCCCAGCAACTCGACAGCCTGGGCATTCTGCCCTTGCGCCCAGTGCAGATAAGCCTGGCTACGCCAGACCAGCGCCTGCTCCAGACTCCCCTCACGGGCCTTGGCCCCCTCCAGGGCGCGTCGAGCGGCCGCATAGTCCCCTTTCTGTTGGGCCTCCTGGGCCGTATTCAGGGCCCGGAAAACGGCCGGCTCGACCACCTGATCGGCGGCCTGCACCTGGGCGCTCACGCAGAGCAGCCATACCAGCAATAGACGCGGCATCATCAGCGACCTCGCTCCAAACGGAAGTACAGGGTTTTCACCGCTTCGCGCGCCACGGCCAAGCCGCCTTCGGTGCGCGGCGCAAAGCGCCAGCGCACGGCAGCGCGGCGGGCCTCACGCTCAAAGACATTCTGCGGGCTGGCCTCCAGCACACGCACATTCTCCACCGTACCGTTACGGGTGATGGTGAACGCCAGCTTGACGTGACCCTCGATACCGCGCTGCTCGGCGAAGCGCGGGTAGGTCGGCATCACATCGTTAAGCGGCATGACTTCGCTCTCCGCCCCCCCCATCTGACCACCGGCATCGCTGGTGGCGGGAGCGGGTGGGCTTGGCGCCGCGCCTGCCGTCAGGCCACTGAGGCTCGGGGTCGGTGCGCTGTTTACCGCCACCGAGCCACTCAGGCTGGGCACCGGCAGATCGAGGGCCGGCAAGGTGGCGCTGGGTGCTGACGCGGTCGGGGTTGGCGGTGTAGGCGGTTGCGGCGTCTGCGGTTGTGGCGGTTGCGGAGCCTGTTGCCGGGTGCGCGTCGCGGTGTTGCTGGAGTCGCCATCCATGCGCACGAAGTTGGCCACGCTGATCGGCTCGTCCGACGGCTGGCTGACCGGCGGCGCGACCATGTACAGCATCAGGCCGAACAGACCCACGGCCATCAGACAGGCCGCCAGGAAGGAAAGCGGCAGGCGCATCAGTTCACGCCTGCACTGGCCGCCAGGGCGACATCCTGCACACCGGCCAGGCGCGCCTGGTCCATGACCTGCACCACCAGCCCGGTACGCGCATCCTGATCGGCCTGCACCACGACCGCGCCATCAGGCTGGTCCACGCGCATGCGCTCGACATGGGCGCGCACGCTGCGCACGTCGACAACTTTCTTGTCCATCCACACCTGACCATCGGCGGTGACGGCGATCAGGATATTGCCCTTGTCCTGCGGGCTGGCGGTTTCTGCCTGGGGCCGCTGGATCTCGACGCCGGACTCTTTAATGAACGAGCTGGTGACGATAAAGAAGATCAGCATGATGAAAACCACGTCGAGCATCGGCGTCAGGTCGATGCCGGTGTCTTCGTCTTGCTGATGGTGACGTCGCATTCTCATGGTTTACAGGTCTCAGTCGTGTCGCAGCTGGTCAGCCAGCCGCTCGAGGGCCTGGCGGGCGTCACGTTCCAGACGCGCCAGGCTGAACAATCCGGATATCGCCAGGACCATCCCGGCCATGGTCGGCAGGGTCGCCTGCCACACACCGGCGGCCATGCCGCGCGGGTTGCCGGTGCCGTTGATGGCGAGCACGTCGAACACCGCGACCATGCCGCTGACGGTACCGAGCAACCCGAAGAGTGGGTACAACGCCACCAGGGTCTTGCTCAGACGCAACGGGCCGGTCAGGTGCTGGCGCGCCTGGGCCAGCCAGGCACTGCGCACCGAGCGCTGCCAGGTGCCCGGCTCATCAGCCAGCAACTGCTGCCAGGCGTGACGGCGCTCCTGAACCCACAGCGGGAACACCCGGCGCATGTACCAGAAACGCTCGAACACCAGCGTCCAGAACACCACGCACAGCGCCGCCAGGGCCCACATGACCACGCCGCCAGCGCTCATGAAGTCGAGCAGCGCATAGGCGCTGTCGACCAGGCGCAGCCACAGGCCATGCAGATCAGTCACGGCGCGGCGCTCCCGACAGGTGCAGGGCAATCAGGCCGGCACTTTGCTGCTCCAGCAGTTGGATCAGCCCCTTGCTGCGGCTGGCCAGCAGGCTGTGCAGGAACAGCAGCGGAATCGCCACGACCAGGCCAAGTACGGTGGTCACCAGGGCCTGGGAAATACCGTCGGCCATCAGCCGTGAGTCGCCCCCACCGCCCTGGGTAATCGCCTGGAAGGTAACGATCATGCCGGTCACGGTGCCGAGCAGGCCGAGCAGCGGTGCGACCGCCGCCAGCAGTTTGAGCAGGCCCTGGCCTTTCTCCAGCGGCGGGGTCTCCTGCAGGATCGCCTCGTCGAGTTTCAGCTCCAGGGTGTCCAGGTCCGACAATTGCGGCTTCGGCCCCAGCACGCCAATCACCCGGCCCAGCGGGTTATCGTCGCGCGGTGCGCTGAGGTCACGGACTTGCGCTTTGACACCAGAGGCTACGCGCGCCAGGTAGACCATCCGCCAGATCGCCAGCAACAGGCCGAACACACCCAGGGCAACGATCACCCAACCGACCAGGCCGCCCTGCTGCAAGCGGTCCCACAGCGTCGGCTCACGCTGCAGTTGCGCCAGCAGCGTGCCGCGGCTCGGGTCGATCGGCAGCGTCGCCAGTGCTTCATCCGTCGTCAGGTAATCGCTGACCTGGCCAAAGCCCGAGGGCTGGCGCAAGGGTGCGATCAGCTCGCCAGCGTCAGCGTCGTAGCGCAGGAAGGCTTCATCGTTGAACACCGAGAACGCGCCCACGCGCAATACCGACTGCTCGCTGCGCTGGCCATCAGCAGCCACCACAGGCAATTGCAGGCGCTCGACCCGACCACTGGCGGCCAGGTCTTCCAGCAGCAGCATCCAATAGCCATCCAGGTCGGCGGCCGACGGCAAGGCCCGGCTTTCGGCCAGGGCCTTGAGGCGTTTCAGGCGCTCCGGGTACTGCGCATTGAGCAGGCTGTCCTGCCATTGCCCGGCGACATCGCCGGCACTCTGACGCACCACGCCAAACAACTCGCCCAGGTGGCCGACGCGCTGGGCCAAGAGTTTTTCCTGCTCGGCCAGCAGCGCTTCCTGACGATCGAATTCGGCTTTCAGGCGCTCGGCTTCGGCTTTCTGGGTGGCCAAAGCTGCGTTGGCCTGGGCAAGCAACTGGGCACGCTCGCCGCGCTCGGCGATAAAGGTCTGTTCACGCGACTGCATGGCAGTGACCTCAGCCGCACGCTCACTGCGGATGCGCTGCAACAACTGGTCGGGCGTCAGCGGCTCAGCCGCTGCGGCAGTAAAGGTCACCAGGCCAAGGGCCAGAACGGCAAGCATACGACGGCTCATTGTGCAGCCTCCTGGGACAGCGCCTTGACGGGCAGAGACAACAGCGCAGGAGCCTGCTCCTGGCGAGCGATGGCAATGGCCTGATGCAGAGGACGACGGGCAGAACCGTCAAGGGTTTGCCAGGCCGAAGCCTGAGGGTTCCACCAACCACTCTCGCGACCGTCGAGGGTCTGGTAATAGAGCATCACCCGGCCCAGGCGCAGGAACTCGACACTGCGCGTACCGTCCTCTACCGGCAGCTCACCGCGCCAGGCTTCCAGGGTGCGGCCGTAATCGCTTTCCACCTGATAGGCCTCGAGGATACGCCGGTACTTCTCAGCCAGGCTCACGTCGGCACGTGGCAGCAAGTCCTGCAGTTGCGCCAGGCGGTCCTGTCGCTCATCCGGCAGAAACGGTAGATCAGCAGCAATGAATTCGCCCAGTACCTCAACCATGCGACGCATCTGCGGTGCTACGGCCTCCTGGGTACGTTCAATCCCATCGAGTTGCACCTGATAACCACTGAGTTCCTTGCCCTGGGCCGCGACCAGCTCCTTGAGCTGCGCGTTGTAGCCACGCAAGGCCTCGGCCTGCTGAATGGCATTGCGGTAGTCGGTGAGCATTTCGCGGCTGGCGTCATCGAGTTGCTCGATGCGCGCTTGCGACGATTTGGCCTCGGCGGCCAGGCGCTGGCTTTCATCCAGCGCGGCATCGAGCGGCGCAGCCAACAAAGGCGCACTGCTCAGCAGCATGGCTGCAACCAGTGAGCGGACAGGGTAGGGGTTCATGCGGGGGCAATCCTCAGCCAGTAAGCAGAAAGCGACGCCATCAGCAGCACAGTTCAGCATGCAGCTGTGCCAGACAGACAAGCCCGGAAGCGGGCAAGCAATTAAAGAGAAACATTATCATCTGCAATCGTATCAATGGCAACGCTCAATAGCGTCTGCGCAACGAATCGCCGGACCATTGAGCTGGGTCAACAGATGCCTGCTGCAAGCGCCCTACCCTTGTCACATCTGCTCTTACTGATGACATGCCAAGGAGTTCACCATGTTCAAGCCTCTGTTCACCGCCTCGCTGGTCGCCCTGTCTCTCGCAGCGCCCCTGGCCTATGCCCACCAGGCGGGCGACATCATCGTGCGTGCCGGTGTCGCCACCGTGGACCCGCAGGAAGACAGCTCGGCGCTCACCCTCAACGGCGGCCGCCTCGGCGGCAAGGCTGGAGTGGACAGCGATACTCAGCTGGGCCTTGCAGGTGCCTATATGCTGACCGATCACATCGGCATCGAGCTGCTGGCGGCCACCCCGTTCAGCCACTCGGTGACCGTTAAGGGCCTCGGCGGCCTTGACGGCAAATTGGCCGACATCAAACACCTGCCCCCAACCCTGTCGCTGCAGTACTACCCGATGGCCCCGACCTCGGCATTCCAGCCCTATGTCGGCGCCGGCCTCAACTACACCCTGTTCTTCGATGAGGACCTGACCAGCGAACGTAAAGCTGCAGGCTTTAGCAACCTCGAACTGGACAACTCGATCGGCCTGGCCCTGCAAGTCGGTATGGATTACAGCCTGACCGAGCACCTGCTGTTCAACGCCTCGGTCTGGTATGTCGACATCGACACCACCGCCACTACAGACCTGGCGGGCGCAGGCAAGGTCAAGGTCGACGTGGACATCGACCCCTTCGTTTACATGGTTGGCCTGGGTTACAAGTTCTAAGAAAACCCAGGATGGAGAAAAGCCGGCATTGCCGGCTTTTTTCATGGTGCTGTAGGAGCGAATTTATTCGCGATCATGCCACTAACTTCGCGAATAAAGGCTAGGGCCTGTTGCCTTTTTTCACCGCCCTAACAACTGACGCAAACCATCGGCCAGTGGTGTCGGGGTGGGCAGCTCAAAGCGGTCGCTCAAGCGCTGGTTATCCGCACGCGAGTGGCGAATATCACCGGCGCGCGGCGCCTGATAGGTCACTTCCGGCAAGCCACCAAGCAACACGCCGATTTCACTCAGCAGCTGATTCAGGCTTACCGCCTGACTCCAGCCGACATTGACCGCGCCAGGCTCGATGACCGGAGCGCTCAGCGCCTGCACCAGCACATCGACCAGATCGCCGATATAGAAAAAGTCGCGGGTCTGCTCGCCGTCGCCGAAGACCCTAATAGGCATACCCTGCTGGGCACGCTGGGTGAAGATGCTGATCACCCCGGAATAAGGCGAGGAAGGGTCCTGGCGCGGCCCAAAAATATTGAAGAAGCGAAAGATCACCGGCTCCAGGCCGTGCTGGCGCTGATAAAACTCCAGGTAATGCTCGCTGGCCAGCTTGTCTGCTGCGTAAGGCGTCAGAGGCGCCTTGCTGGTTTGTTCGTCGATGGCACAGCCTTCACCGTTATTGCCGTACACCGCCGCGCTGGAGGCGAACAGCACACGCCGCACACCATGCAAACGCATGGCCTCACAGACATTCAAGGTGCCGACGAAGTTGCTCTGGTGGGTGCCCACAGGATCATCAACCGACGCCTGCACCGAAGCCACCGCAGCCAGGTGCACCACTGCCGCACAACCTTCAGTGGCTGCAGAAACAGCGGCGGCATCGGCTACATCGGCAACGATCAGTTGCAAGCCAGGGTGATCAAGGGGCAGGTTGTCCCGCGAGCCCATCGATAGGTTGTCCAGCACCCGTACCCGGCGACCAACTGCCAGCAGGGCATCGACCAGGTGCGAGCCAATAAAGCCCGCGCCGCCGGTAATCAGAATGGGCGCAACAGCATCAGACATGGCGGTAATACCGATCCAGAAGAGCCGGCAACCCGGCACGCCAGGCGCGCGGTTTGATGCCGAAGGTGTGGAGGATTTTCTTGCAGGCAAGCACCGCGTGCTGGGGTTCCTCAGCCGCATCCGGGCGCGCCGCATGGGCCTGGGGCAAAACGTCCTCCACCAGGTTGCCGCGCAGTTGCCGCGCCTCGCCGAGAATCGCCTGCCCTAGCGCCAGCGAGGTGGTCGCCTCATGGCCGCCGTAGTGATAAGTGCCCCACAACGGGGTCTCGCAGTCGAGTTGCTTGAGAATCGCCAGGATCACCCGCGCCGCGTCGTCGACCGGCGTGGGGTTACCGCGCCGGTCGTCGGCCAGGTACAGCGCCTGCTCGCGCTCGGCACGCGCCAGAAAACGGCTGAGCAGCCCCTGAGGACTGTCATCCAGCAGCCAGCCGAAGCGCACCAGCACATGCTTGGGACAGGTTGCCCGCACACGCTGCTCGATACGCCAGAGCGCCTGACCACGCAGACCAATGGGCACCGCCTCTTCTTTCTCGCTGTACGCCGTGGCGCGCGAACCATCAAAAACCCGGTAGCTCGATGGCTGCAGCAAGCGAATCTCGTGATGCTGACAAAGCTCGGCGAGACGCTCGACGGCCAGGGCCTGGGCATCGAAACGCGCAGCGCCCACCGCTTCGGCCTGAAACCAGTCGAAGTAGTAGGCGAGGTTGATCAAAGCATCGGGGCGGGTGTCATCGAGCAGCTGGGTCAGGCTGGCTGCGTCCCAGCCCGACTCGGGCGGCCGCGGCGCGAGAAAGCCGATGTCTTCCTCGGCACCGAGGCGAATCAACGCCTGTCCCAGTGAGTTGCCGCCGCCGAGCAGCATCAGGCGCATACGCATAGAAAACGCTTACTCGGTCGATCAGAACGGAATATCGTCGTCGAAGCTGTCGAAATCCTGAGCAGGCTTGGCCTGTGACTGCGGCTGCGGAGCGACCTGACGCGGAGCCTGTTGCGGCTCACGCTGTGGGGCCGGGCGCGACTGACGCGACTCACCACCACCAGCGCCCTCAGGACGGCCGCCCAGCAGCTGCATGGTGCCCTGCATGTCGACAATGATTTCCGTGGTGTAGCGCTTGATCCCGTCTTTTTCCCACTCGCGGGTTTGCAGCTTGCCCTCGATGTAGACCTGCGAGCCTTTGCGCAGGTATTCGCCGGCGATTTCAGCGACCTTGCCAAACAGCGAGACGCGGTGCCATTCGGTTTTCTCGACTTTCTGGCCGGTCTGCTTGTCGGTCCACTGCTCACTGGTGGCCAGGCTCAGGTTGGTGACAGCGTTACCGCTGGGCAGGTAGCGAGTTTCCGGATCCTGTCCGCAGGTACCCACCAGAATGACTTTGTTAACCCCACGGGCCATAACGTTCTCCTAGACTTTCAGCACGTCGCCGGCGCCATATCGATCAGGCGCTGCAGGGACGTGCGATCCAATTGTTGAGTGTCCACTTTGATGTAGATAGCAGCTTCATCAGCCACCACCACGGCATCCGCCACCCCGGGCACGGCGCGCAGGCGCTCGGCCAACCCGACTTCCTGCAGGGACGCCGCGGACAGCGGCAGACGCAGACTGGTGACATAAGGCGGTTCGCGCATAGTAACAGCAAAGCCGAGCCAGAGAAGCGCCAGGGCAGCGCAGCCGAGAAACACCCCGCCCAACCCGGCGTGCTGAAATAGCCAGCCGCCCAGTATGCCGCCCAGGGCCGCCCCGAGAAACTGGCTGGTCGAATACACCCCCATCGCAGTGCCCTTGCCGCCGGCCGGGGCCACCTTGCTGACCAGCGAAGGTAGCGAAGCCTCGAGCAGGTTGAAGGCGGTGAAGAACACCACCGTACCAACGACTAACGCTCGCAAGCTGTGACCAAAGGCCCAGAAGAACAGTTCGCAGCCGAGCAGCACCACAACCGCACCGAGCAGCACCTGCTTCATGCGGCGCTTCTTCTCGCCATAGATGATAAACGGCACCATACCGAAGAAGCCGACCAGCAGCGCGGTGAGGTACACCCACCAGTGCTCTTCGCGGGGCAAACCGCCCTGCTCGACCAATGCCAGCGGCAGGGCGATAAAGCTCGCCATCAGGATCGCGTGCAACGCCAGAATGGCAAAATCCAGACGTAGCAAATCCTTATTGTGCAGCGTGGGCCACAGCGCTTGCTTGGCGACGCCCGACTCACGGTGCTGCAACGGCCCGGCGGCGCGCGGCACCACGCCCGCAACGATAAGAATACCCACCAGAGCCATGGCTGCTGTCGCCCAGAACAACCCGGACAAGCCAAATGCGCGGGTCAACAAGGGGCCGACGACCATGGCCACGGCAAACGACAGGCCGATACTCATGCCAATCATCGCCATGGCCTTGGTGCGGTGTTGCTCGCGGGTCAGGTCCGAGAGCAAGGCCATCACTGCGGCGGAAATCGCCCCGGCGCCCTGCAGCACTCGGCCACCGATTACACCCCAGACCGAATCGGCATTGGCCGCCAGCACGCTGCCGGCAGCGAAGATCAGCAAGCCGGCATAGATTACCGGACGCCGGCCGATGCGATCACTGAGCATGCCGAAGGGAATCTGCAACACCGCCTGGGTCAACCCGTAGGCACCAATGGCCAGGCCAAGCAAGGCGGGCGTGGCGCCGGCCAGATCCTGACCGTAGGTCGCCAGCACGGGTAACACCATGAACATGCCTAGCATGCGAAAGGCAAAAACCAGCGCCAGGCCACCCGCGGCCCGGGTTTCGCCCGCGCTCATACGCTCACTGTGCGAATCGTGCATGTGAAAAGCTCTCGTGAACAAGCCGGCGATTCTAGCAGTCGAACCCCCTACGGCGCAGCAGTGTCGCTTTGCCGCATGGGCGCTGCGAGCCGTATACTTGACTGCTTACCCTGCCCGCTGCGTGAGGCCGTTTTGGACAAGATTCTGATCCGTGGGGCCCGTACCCACAACCTGAAGAACATCGACCTGACCCTGCCACGCGACAAGCTGATCGTGATCACCGGCCTGTCCGGTTCCGGCAAATCATCCCTGGCTTTCGACACCCTGTACGCCGAAGGTCAACGCCGCTACGTCGAATCCCTGTCGGCCTATGCCCGGCAGTTTCTGTCGATGATGGAAAAACCCGATGTCGACACCATCGAAGGCCTGTCGCCGGCGATTTCCATTGAGCAAAAATCCACCTCGCACAACCCGCGCTCCACCGTCGGCACCATCACCGAAATCTACGACTACCTGCGCCTGCTGTATGCCCGCGCCGGCATTCCGCGCTGCCCGGACCACGACCTGCCGTTGGAAGCGCAAACCGTCAGCCAGATGGTCGACCAGGTACTGGCCCTGCCCGAGGGCAGCAAACTAATGCTGCTGGCGCCGATCATTCGTGAACGCAAGGGCGAGCACCTGGCCGTGTTCGACGAACTGCGCGCCCAGGGTTTCGTGCGTGTACGGGTCAACGGCAAGATTTACGAGCTGGACGAACTGCCCAAGCTCGACAAGCAGAAGAAGCACAGCATCGACGCCGTGGTCGACCGCTTCAAGGCACGCAGCGATCTGCAGCAACGCCTGGCCGAGTCTTTCGAGACTGCACTCAAGCTGGCCGACGGCCTGGCCCTGATCGCACCCATGGAGGGCGAAGACGGTGAGGAAGTCATCTTCTCCGCACGCTTCGCCTGCCCGGTCTGCGGCCACTCGATCAGCGAGTTGGAACCCAAGCTGTTTTCCTTCAACAACCCCGCTGGCGCATGCCCCACCTGCGATGGCTTGGGTGTCAAACAGTTCTTCGACACCAAGCGCCTGGTCAATGGCGAGCTGACCCTGGCAGAGGGCGCGATCCGCGGCTGGGACAGGCGCAACGTCTATTACTTCCAGATGCTCGGCTCCCTCGCCGCGCATTACGGCTTCAGCCTGGAAGTGCCGTTCGACGAGCTCAGCGCCGAACACCAGAAATGCATCCTGTTCGGCAGCGGCACGCAGAACGTCGACTTCAAATACCTCAACGACCGTGGCGATATCGTCAAACGCTCGCACCCGTTCGAGGGCATCGTACCGAACCTGGAGCGTCGTTACCGGGAAACCGAATCCACCAGCGTGCGCGAGGAACTGGCCAAATTCCTCAGCACACAGGCCTGCCAGGATTGCCGCGGCACCCGACTGCGCCGTGAAGCGCGCCACGTCTGGGTCGGTGAAAAGACCCTGCCGGCAGTTACCGCCATGCCCATCGGCGATGCCACCGATTACTTTGCCAGCCTGGCCCTGACCGGGCGGCGCGGTGAAATTGCCGAAAAAATCCTCAAGGAAATCCGCGAGCGCCTGCAGTTTCTGGTCAACGTCGGCCTCGACTACCTGACCCTGGACCGCAGCGCCGACACCCTGTCGGGCGGCGAGGCGCAACGCATTCGCCTGGCCAGCCAGATTGGCGCCGGCCTGGTCGGGGTGATGTACATCCTCGATGAGCCGAGCATCGGCCTTCATCAACGCGATAACGAGCGCCTGCTTGGCACCCTGCGCCACCTGCGCGACATCGGTAACACGGTGATCGTGGTCGAGCACGACGAAGACGCCATCCGTATGGCCGACTACGTGGTGGATATCGGCCCCGGCGCCGGCGTACATGGCGGACAGATCGTCGCCCAGGGCACCGCCGCTGAAGTCATGGCGCACCCGGACTCGCTGACCGGCAAATACCTGTCTGGGCGCGTGAAGATCGCCGTACCGGCCAAGCGCCATCCGCGCGACAAGAAACTCGCGCTGAAGATCAAGGGCGCCCGCGGCAATAACCTGCGCAATGTCGACCTGGAGATCCCGATCGGCCTGCTGACCTGCGTTACCGGCGTATCCGGCTCTGGCAAGTCGACGCTGATCAACAACACCCTGTTCCCCCTCAGCGCCACTGCGCTGAACGGCGCCACCACCCTGGAAGCCGCCGCCCACGACAGCATCGACGGCCTGCAGCACCTGGACAAGGTGGTGGATATCGACCAGAGCCCGATCGGCCGTACGCCGCGCTCCAACCCGGCGACCTACACCGGGATCTTCACCCCGATCCGCGAACTGTTCGCCGGCGTGCCGGAATCCCGTTCACGCGGCTACGGCCCCGGCCGCTTCAGCTTCAACGTCAAGGGCGGACGCTGCGAGGCCTGCCAGGGCGATGGCTTGATCAAGGTGGAGATGCACTTCCTGCCGGACATCTACGTGCCGTGCGATGTATGCAAGAGCAAGCGCTACAACCGCGAAACCCTGGAAGTGAAGTACAAGGGCAAGAGTATCCATGAGGTGCTGGAAATGACCATCGAGGAGGCCCGCGAATTCTTCGATGCGGTCCCTGCGCTGGCGCGCAAGCTACAAACCCTGATGGATGTCGGCCTGTCGTACATCAAGCTTGGACAGAGCGCGACCACGCTGTCCGGCGGCGAGGCGCAGCGGGTCAAGCTGTCACGCGAGCTGAGCAAGCGTGACACTGGCAAGACCCTGTATATCCTCGATGAGCCGACCACCGGCCTGCACTTCGCGGATATCCAACAATTGCTCGATGTGCTGCATCGCTTGCGCGACCATGGCAATACCGTGGTGGTCATCGAGCACAACCTCGATGTCATCAAGACCGCTGACTGGCTGGTGGACCTTGGGCCAGAGGGCGGCTCCAAAGGCGGCCAGATCATCGCCTGCGGTACACCTGAGGAAGTCGCCGAAATGCCGCAATCGCATACTGGCTACTTCCTCAAGCCGCTGCTGGAGCGCGACCGCGCTTAGCTGCAGAGCTAGCTGTTGCATCCATGTAGGATGCGAATTTATTCGCGACACCATCGCGAATAAATTCGCTCCTACACAAGCCTAATTGGCGTTGCAACGGCCATCAACAAACAGGCCAGAACGGATCATCTCCGCTCTGGCCTGGCTTGTAGCTTGTAGCTTGTAGCTTGTAGCTTGTAGCTTGTAGCTAAAGCCTACATCTGCGACTGCAGATAATTCTCCAGGCCCAGCCTGTCGATCAGCCCCAGCTGAATTTCCAGCCAGTAAGCGTGATCCTCTTCGGTGTCCTTGAGCTGAATCAGCAGGATGTCGCGCGTCTGATAATCCTGATGCTGCTCACACAATGCGATGCCTTTGCTCAGCGCAGCGCGCACGTGGTATTCCAGGGCCAGATCGAGCTTGAGCATCTCCGGCACTGTCTGCCCAAAACTGAAGCTGTCTGGAACCATGTCCGGCGTGCCTTCGAGAAACAGAATGCGCTTGAGGATGGCGTCAGCGTGCTGAGTCTCCTCTTCCATTTCATGGTTGATGCGCTCGTAAAGCTTGCTGAGACCCCAGTCTTCATACAGGCGCGAATGCACGAAATACTGATCACGAGCGGCCAGCTCGCCTTTGAGCAGCACCTTCAGGTAATCGATAACTTCTACATGGCCTTTCATAGGAACTTCCTCAAACAAGCGACAAACAAAATTGATGCTGGCTGTACCCAGCCTCTGGGTCAAGCGCAATGTGCGCGCGCATTGCGCAACGCGAACGATGTGCACTACAGACATAAAAAAACCGGGCCAAGGCCCGGTTTCTTATACAACCTACGACTTACTCAGCGTCTACAGCCGCGCCAGCGACCGGACGGTCAACCAGCTCAACATAAGCCATTGGAGCATTGTCGCCAGTACGGAAACCGCACTTGAGGATACGCAGATAACCGCCCTGACGGGTGGCGTAACGCTTGCCCAGGTCGTTGAACAGCTTGCCGACGATGGCTTTCGAGCGCGTACGATCGAAGGCCAGACGACGATTGGCAACGCTGTCTTCTTTAGCCAGAGTAATCAGCGGCTCGGCAACGCGACGCAGCTCTTTGGCTTTCGGCAGAGTAGTTTTGATCAGCTCATGCTCGAACAGCGATACCGCCATGTTCTGAAACATGGCCTTGCGGTGTGCGCTGGTGCGGCTGAGGTGACGGCCACTTTTACGATGACGCATGGTTCAATTCCTTACCAAACTCACGTTCGGTGATGATGACGATCAGGCAGTCGCCTTATCGTCTTTCTTCAGACTTGCCGGCGGCCAGTTGTCGAGGCGCATACCGAGGGACAGACCGCGAGAAGCCAGAACATCCTTGATTTCGGTCAGGGATTTCTTGCCCAGGTTCGGCGTTTTGAGCAGCTCTACTTCGGTGCGCTGAATCAGATCGCCGATATAGTAGATGTTCTCTGCCTTGAGGCAGTTAGCCGAACGTACAGTCAGTTCCAGGTCATCAACCGGGCGGAGAAGGATCGGATCGATCTCGTCTTCCTGCTCGATAACCACAGGCTCACTGTCACCTTTGAGGTCGACGAACGCAGCCAACTGCTGTTGCAGAATGGTTGCAGCGCGGCGAATAGCCTCTTCAGGATCCAGAGTACCGTTGGTCTCCAGGTCGATAACCAGTTTGTCCAAGTTGGTACGCTGCTCAACGCGAGCGTTTTCCACCACGTAGGACACACGACGCACCGGGCTGAAGGAAGCATCCAGCTGCAAGCGACCAATGCTGCGGCTTTCGTCTTCATCGCTCTGACGCGCATCCGCTGGCTCATAGCCGCGACCACGAGCTACTGTGAGCTTCATGTTCAGCGCGCCATTGGAAGCCAGGTTGGCGATTACGTGGTCGCCATTGACGATTTCAACATCGTGATCCAGCTGAATATCGGCAGCGGTAACTACGCCCGAGCCCTTCTTCGCCAGAGTCAGTGTCACTTCGTCACGACCGTGCAGTTTGATGGCCAAGCCTTTCAGGTTGAGCAGGATTTCAATGACATCTTCCTGAACACCTTCAATGGCGCTGTACTCATGGAGTACACCGTCAATCTCGGCCTCGACTACTGCACAGCCAGGCATGGAGGACAACAGGATGCGACGCAGCGCGTTGCCCAGGGTATGGCCAAAGCCACGCTCGAGAGGCTCGAGAGTGATCTTGGCGCGGGTCGAACTGACCACCTGCACATCAATATGGCGGGGGGTCAGGAACTCATTTACCGAAATCTGCATGGATACACCTATTTTCTAGCCCTTACTTGGAGTAGAGCTCGACAATCAGGCTTTCGTTGATGTCAGCGGAGAGATCACCACGAGCCGGGACGTTTTTGAACACGCCAGACTTTTTCTCGGTGTCTACATCTACCCATTCAACGCGGCCACGCTGGGCACACAGCTCAAGAGCTTGAACAATGCGCAGCTGATTCTTCGACTTCTCGCGAACAGCCACCACGTCACCGGCTTTCACCTGATAAGACGGGATGTTTACAGTCTGGCCGTTTACGCTGATCGACTTGTGCGAGACCAGCTGACGGGATTCGGCGCGAGTTGCACCAAAGCCCATACGGTAAACGACGTTATCCAGACGGCACTCCAGCAGTTGCAGGAGGTTTTCGCCGGTGGCGCCCTTCTGGCTAGCTGCTTGCTTGTAGTAACCGCTGAACTGACGCTCGAGTACGCCGTAGATACGACGAACTTTTTGCTTCTCACGCAGCTGGGTGCCGTAGTCGGACTGACGGCCACGGCGCTGACCGTGAATACCTGGGGCTGCTTCGATGTTGCACTTCGATTCCAGGGCGCGTACACCGCTTTTCAGGAAAAGATCTGTGCCTTCACGACGAGACAGTTTGCATTTGGGACCAATGTAACGAGCCATTTCTCACTGTCTCCTGATTACACGCGACGCTTCTTCGAAGGACGGCACCCGTTATGCGGGATGGGCGTCACATCGGTGATGCTGGCGATCTTATAGCCGCAGCCGTTCAAAGCACGGACAGCGGACTCACGACCCGGACCGGGACCCTTGACGTTCACGTCGAGGTTCTTCAGGCCATATTCCAGCGCAGCTTGACCAGCACGCTCAGCAGCCACCTGGGCAGCGAACGGGGTGCTCTTGCGCGAACCACGGAAGCCAGAGCCGCCGGAGGTGGCCCAGGACAGAGCGTTGCCCTGACGGTCAGTGATGGTCACGATAGTGTTATTGAAAGAAGCGTGGATGTGGGCGATGCCATCAACCACCGTCTTTTTGACTTTCTTACGAGTACGAGCAGCAGGTTTTGCCATGACTAAATTCCTGTCGATGCGCGAATGCGATTACTTGCGGATCGGCTTACGCGGGCCCTTGCGGGTGCGTGCGTTGGTCTTGGTACGCTGACCGCGAACCGGCAGACCACGACGATGACGCAGACCGCGGTAGCAGCCCAGGTCCATCAAGCGCTTGATTTTCATATTCACTTCACGACGCAGGTCGCCTTCGGTATTCACCTTGGCTACTTCGCCACGCAGCTGCTCGATCTGCTCGTCAGAGAGATCTTTGATCTTTGCCGCCGGATTAACCCCGGTGGCTGCACAGATTTTCTGTGCAGTGGTGCGACCGACACCGAAGATGTAGGTCAGCGAGATAACAGTGTGTTTGTTATCCGGAATGTTAACGCCTGCAATACGGGCCATTCAGTGTAACTCCAATTGACAGCTACCTACGCCCCGGAAGCCAAGAAATAGGGCGCGAGATATTATCGCTGTAGAAACAAATAATCAACCCGACAGCGCACTAGCTGCCGGGTTTGTAACGATCAATCACACTCAGCCTTGGCGCTGTTTGTGACGCGGTTCCGCGCTGCAAATCACGCGAACAACACCTTCGCGACGGATAATCTTGCAGTTGCGGCACAGCTTTTTCACCGATGCACGAACTTTCATCACCAACTCCTCGAACCTTATGGACTTCAGCGCAGCATGCCGCTGCCGTAGCCCTTCAGGTTGGCTTTCTTCATCAGGGATTCGTACTGGTGCGAAACGAGGTGCGATTGTACTTGCGACATAAAGTCCATCACAACCACTACCACGATCAGCAACGAGGTCCCGCCAAGGTAGAACGGTACGTTGGCCGCCACCACCAGGAACTGGGGCAACAAGCATACGGCCGTCATGTACAGAGCACCGAACATGGTCAAGCGAGTCAACACGCCATCGATATAGCGCGCCGATTGCTCACCGGGACGGATACCCGGAATAAAGGCACCGGACTTCTTCAGGTTTTCCGCTACGTCTTTCGGGTTGAACATCAGCGCTGTATAGAAGAAGCAGAAGAAAATGATCCCTGCACTAAACAGCAAAATGTTCAACGGCTGACCAGGAGCGATAGCCTGCGAAATATCCTGCAGCCAGCCCATACCTTCGGACTGACCAAACCAGGCACCCAGCGAAGCCGGGAATAACAGAAGGCTGCTGGCGAAAATAGCCGGGATAACCCCCGCCATATTCACCTTCAGCGGCAAGTGGCTGGTCTGCGCAGCGAAGACCTTGCGGCCCTGCTGACGCTTGGCGTAGTGCACCGCAATGCGACGCTGGCCACGCTCAATGAACACCACGAAACCGATGATCGCTACTGCCAGCAAACCGATGGCGATCAAGGCGAAGATGTTGATATCGCCCTGCCGAGCAGACTCGAAAGAATGCCCAATCGCCGACGGCAGACCGGCTACGATGCCCGCAAAAATCAGCATCGAAATACCGTTGCCAACACCACGCTCGGTGATCTGCTCGCCTAACCACATCATGAACATCGCACCGGCCACAAACGTGGTCACTGCAACGAAGTGGAAGCCGAAATCAACCGAAAACGCTACGCCCTGACTGGCCAGACCAACGGACATACCGATGGCCTGGACAAACGCCAGGACGAGAGTGCCGTAGCGGGTGTACTGGCTGATCTTGCGACGACCAGCCTCACCTTCCTTCTTCAACTGCTCCAGCTGCGGGCTGACAGCGGTCATGAGCTGCATGATGATCGATGCCGAAATATACGGCATGATCCCCAGTGCAAAGATGCTCATGCGCTCCAGCGCACCACCAGAAAACATGTTGAACAAGCTAAGAATGGTCCCCTCATTCTGTCGGAACAGGTCCGCCAGACGGTCCGGGTTGATGCCTGGAACTGGGATGTGCGCGCCGATTCGATAGACGATGATCGCCATGAACAGAAAGCGCAGACGAGCCCAGAGCTCGGATAACCCGCCGTTGCTGAGCGCTGAGAGAGCACCTTGCTTAGCCATTTATTCCTCGAACTTACCGCCAGCTGCTTCGATAGCCGCACGCGCACCTTTGGTGACGGCGATACCTTTAAGGGTGACCGCTTGAGTAACCTCACCGGACAGCATGACTTTCACACGCTGTACGTTTTGGTTAATCAGGTTGGCATCCTTCAGCGACTGCAGAGTAACAATGCCGCCTTCGACCTTGTTCAGCTCGGAGGTACGCACTTCTGCGCGATCCATAGCTTTCAAAGAGACGAAGCCGAACTTGGGCAGACGACGGTGCAGAGGCTGCTGGCCGCCTTCAAAACCCGGAGCAATGGTGCCACCGGAGCGGGAGGTCTGACCTTTGTGGCCGCGGCCACCAGTCTTACCCAAACCGCTACCGATACCACGGCCCGGACGGTGCTTCTCGCGACGGGAACCCGGCGCAGGACTCAAATCGTTCAGGTACATGAATTAACCCTCGACTCGCAGCATGTAGTAAGCCTTGTTGATCATCCCGCGATTCTCGGGAGTATCCAGGACTTCTACGGTGTGACCGATACGACGCAGACCCAAACCCTTAACGCAGAGCTTATGGTTGGGGATGCGGCCGGTCATGCTTTTGATCAGCGTAACTTTTACGGTACTGGCCATGATTAGCGAATCTCCTCGACGCTCTTGCCGCGCTTGGCAGCGATCGAATCAGGCGATTGCATAGCTTTCAGACCCTTGAAGGTGGCATGAACCACGTTCACCGGGTTAGTCGAGCCGTAGCACTTGGCCAGAACGTTCTGCACGCCTGCAACTTCCAGGACAGCGCGCATGGCGCCACCGGCGATGATGCCGGTACCTTCGGAGGCCGGCTGCATGTAAACCTTGGAGGCGCCATGGGCGGCCTTCATGGCGTACTGCAGCGTGGTGCCCTTCAGGTCAACCTGAATCATGTTGCGACGAGCAGCTTCCATAGCCTTCTGGATAGCAGCAGGCACTTCACGGGATTTGCCGCGGCCGAAACCGACGCGACCCTTACCATCACCTACCACGGTCAACGCGGTGAAAGTGAAGATACGGCCACCCTTTACGGTCTTGGCTACGCGGTTAACCTGTACCAGCTTCTCGATATAGCCTTCGTCGCGCTTTTGGTCGTTATTTGCCATAACTTAGAACTCCAGCCCGCCTTCACGAGCAGCATCAGCCAGCGCCTTGACGCGGCCGTGGTACTTGAAGCCAGAACGGTCGAATGCAACCTGAGTCACACCAGCGGCTTTCGCACGCTCGGCAACCAGTTGACCAACTTTCTTGGCCGCGTCGACGTTGCCAGTGGCGCCGTCACGCAGTGCTTTGTCCAAGGTAGAGGCACTGGCCAGAACCTTGCTGCCGTCGGCCGAAATGACCTGGGCGTAGATGTGCTGCGACGAGCGATGGACGCACAGACGCACGGCTTCGAGCTCGTGCATTTTCAGGCGTGCCTTGCGAGCGCGACGCAGGCGAGTAACTTTCTTGTCGGTCATTTGCTATGCCCTACTTCTTCTTGGCTTCTTTACGGCGGACGACTTCGTCAGCGTAACGAACACCTTTGCCCTTGTAAGGTTCAGGACGACGGAAGTCACGAATCTCCGCAGCGACCTGACCAACCAGTTGTTTGTCGACACCCTTGATCAGGATCTCGGTCTGGTTCGGGGTTTCAGCAACCACACCTTCCGGCAACTCATAGTCGATCGGATGGGAGAAGCCGAGAGCGAGGTTCAGCACCTGACCTTTGGCTTGCGCCTTGTAACCTACGCCGACCAGCTGCAGCTTGCGCTCGAAGCCAGTGCTGACGCCGATCACCATGTTGTTGACCAGAGCACGGGTAGTGCCGGCCATGGCGCGAGTCTGCTGATCGCCATTGCGAGCAGCGAAACGCAGCTCACCAGCTTCCTGCAGGACTTCAACGGACGAGTGAACATTCAGTTCGAGAGCGCCCTTGGCACCCTTTACCGAGAGCTGCTGACCGGTGAGTTTGACCTCAACACCAGCTGGCAGCACAACGGGGTTCTTAGCAACGCGAGACATGCTTATCCCCCCTTAGAACACTGTGCAAAGCACTTCGCCGCCGACACCGGCAGCGCGCGCAGCGCGGTCCGTCATCACACCTTTGTTGGTGGAGACGATGGATACCCCGAGACCGCCACGAACTTTCGGCAGATCATCGACGGATTTGTATTGGCGAAGGCCTGGACGGCTCACGCGCTTCACTTCTTCGATGACTGGACGGCCTTCGAAGTATTTCAGCTCGATGGACAGCTGCGGCTTAACTTCGCCGCTGATCTGATAACCCGCAATATAACCTTCGTCTTTCAAAACTTTGGCTACAGCCACCTTCAACGTGGAAGACGGCATGCTTACGACGGACTTTTCAGCCATCTGGGCATTACGGATACGAGTTAGCATGTCCGCTAACGGGTCCTGCATACTCATGGGCTAGACGCTCCTGATACAAAAAGAATTAGCCTTGCGGCTACAGTCGCTGAGAATTCTGGAAAAAACCAAACCCAGGCTCAGGCGAGCCGAGCATTCTAGAGACTGATCAAAAATGAATCAAGCCCCAAAGGGGCCTGATTCACAGATAAGACAAAGCCGGCACTAGGCCGGCTTTGTTTTTACCAGCTGGCTTTCACCAGACCTGGTACATCGCCACGCATGGCTGCTTCACGCAGCTTGATGCGCGACAGACCGAACTTACGGTATACACCGTGCGGACGGCCAGTGATGCGGCAGCGGTTACGCAGGCGCGCAGCACTTGCGTCACGTGGCTGCTTCTGCAGTGCCACCTGGGCTTCCCAACGCGCTTCCGGACTGGTGTTCGGATTGGCGATGGTAGCTTTCAGCTCAGCACGCTTCTTGGCGTACTTGGCTACCGTTTGCTGACGCTTCAGCTCGCGGTTTTTCATGCTGGTTTTGGCCATGATCCAACTCCAATCAGTTGCGGAACGGGAATTTGAAAGCACGCAGCAGAGCGCGGCCTTCGTCATCCGTACGGGCGGTGGTGGTCAGGGTAATATCCAGACCGCGCAGCGCATCGATTTTGTCGTAATCGATTTCCGGGAAGATGATCTGCTCTTTCACGCCCATGCTGTAGTTACCACGACCATCGAAGGACTTGGCATTCAGGCCGCGGAAGTCGCGGACCCGAGGCAGGGAGATCGACAGCAGACGGTCCAGGAACTCATACATGCGTTCGCGACGCAGTGTGACCTTGACGCCAATCGGCCAGCCCTCACGAACCTTGAAGCCTGCAATCGACTTACGGGCATGAGTCACAACGACTTTCTGACCGCAGATCTTTTCCAGGTCGGCAACAGCGTGCTCGATGATTTTCTTGTCACCGATTGCTTCGCCCAGGCCCATGTTCAGGGTGATCTTGGTGATGCGCGGAACTTCCATCACGTTAGCCAGCTTAAGTTCTTCCTTAAGCTTGGGAGCGATTTCTTTCCGGTAAATCTCTTTTAGTCGTGCCATGGTCTTCTACCTAGCAGTGTTCAAGCATCAACCGCTTTTTGGGTCGACTTGAAGACACGAATTTTCTTACCTTCTTCTACTTTGAAACCAACGCGATCAGCCTTGTTGGTTTCGCCATTGAAGATGGCCACGTTAGAAGCGTGCAGTGGCGCTTCTTTCTCGACGATACCGCCCTGAACGCCCGACATCGGGTTCGGCTTGGTATGGCGCTTCACCAGGTTGATCCCACCAACGACCAGACGGTCGTCAGCGAGAACCTTGAGCACCTTGCCACGCTTACCTTTGTCTTTACCGGCGATCACGATGATCTCGTCGTCACGACGAATCTTTTGCATGTCGGATCTCCTTAGAGCACTTCAGGGGCGAGCGAGACGATCTTCATGAACTTCTCAGTACGAAGCTCACGAGTCACTGGCCCAAAAATACGAGTGCCGATTGGCTCTTGCTTGTTGTTCAGCAGAACAGCAGCGTTGCCATCAAAGCGAATGATCGAGCCATCAGGGCGACGAACGCCGTGACGCGTGCGGACTACAACAGCAGTCATCACTTGGCCTTTCTTCACTTTACCGCGTGGAATTGCTTCCTTGACGGTGACTTTGATGATGTCGCCGATGCCAGCATAACGGCGGTGCGAACCGCCCAGCACCTTGATACACATAACGCGACGAGCACCGCTGTTGTCAGCGACGTCGAGCATGGATTGAGTCTGAATCATATAATTTCTCCGACCCTAAGCCCTTAGACGTCCACTGCGCGTTCGATGATCTCAACCAGCGCCCAAGATTTGGTCTTGGCGACGGGACGAGTTTCGCGAATGGAAACTTTGTCGCCGATCTTGCTCTGATTGGTTTCGTCGTGCGCGTGCAGCTTGGTCGAACGCTTGACATATTTGCCGTAGATCGGGTGCTTGACGCGACGCTCGATCAGTACGGTGATGGTCTTGTCCATCTTGTCGCTGACGACACGGCCGGTCAGCGTACGGACTGTTTTTTCGGCTTCAGCCATGATCACTTACCTGCCTGCTGGTTGAGCACAGTTTTCACACGAGCGATGTCGCGCTTAACTTGCGAGAGCAGGTGAGACTGCCCCAACTGGCCAGTTGCTTTCTGCATACGCAGATTGAACTGGTCGCGCAGCAGGCCGAGCAGTTGCTCGTTCAGCTGCTGTGCTGATTTTTCACGAAGTTCATTCGCCTTCATCACATCACCGTCCGCTTAACAAAAGTGGTGGCGAGCGGCAGCTTTGCAGCAGCCAGGGCAAAAGCCTCACGCGCCAACTCTTCGGAAACGCCTTCGATCTCGTACAGGACTTTGCCTGGCTGGATCTGGGCTACCCAATATTCAACGCCACCCTTACCTTTACCCATCCGCACTTCGAGAGGCTTCTTGGTAACCGGCTTGTCCGGGAAAACGCGAATCCAGATTTTCCCGCCACGTTTAACGTGACGAGTCAGAGCACGACGAGCGGACTCGATCTGGCGGGCGGTGAGACGACCGCGGGCGACAGACTTCAGCGCGAATTCGCCGAAGCTGACCTTGCTACCGCGCTGAGCCAAGCCACGGTTGTGGCCGGTCATCTGCTTGCGGAACTTCGTACGCTTTGGTTGCAACATTTGGCGTACCCCTTACTTAGCAGCTTTTTTACGAGGCGCAGGTGCTTGCGGTTTCAGTTCTTCTTTGAGGCCACCGATGACCTCACCTTTGAAGATCCAAACCTTGACACCGATCACACCATAAGTGGTGTGCGCTTCGTACGTGGCATAGTCGATATCGGCACGCAGGGTGTGCAACGGCACACGACCTTCGCGATACCATTCGGTACGTGCAATTTCAGCACCGCCGAGACGACCGCTCACTTGGATTTTGATGCCCTTGGCACCAATACGCATGGCGTTCTGTACAGCGCGCTTCATAGCGCGACGGAACATCACACGACGCTCCAGCTGCTGAGCTACGCTCTGCGCAACCAGCATACCGTCGAGTTCCGGCTTGCGGATCTCTTCGATATTGATGTGCACAGGCACACCCATTTGCTTGGTCAGGTCCTGACGCAGTTTCTCAACATCTTCACCTTTCTTACCGATAACGATACCGGGACGAGCGGTGTGGATGGTGATGCGTGCGGTTTGAGCCGGGCGAGCAATGTCGATACGGCTTACGGACGCGCTTTTTAATTTGTCTTGGAGATACTCGCGCACCTTCAGATCAGCGAACAAATAGTCCGCATAAGTCCGACCGCTGGCGTACCAGACGGAGGTGTGCTCCTTGACGATTCCCAGGCGAATGCCAATGGGATGTACTTTCTGACCCATCTGATCGACTCCGTTACTTGTCCGCAACCTTGACAGTGATATGGCAAGACCGCTTGACGATGCGATCAGCGCGGCCTTTGGCACGCGGCATGATTCGCTTCAGCGAACGCCCTTCGTTGACGAATACGGTGCTGACCTTCAGGTCATCAACGTCTGCGCCTTCGTTGTGCTCGGCGTTGGCCACAGCCGACTCCAGCACTTTTTTCATGATTTCGGCGGCTTTCTTACTGCTGAAAGCCAGCAGGTTGAGCGCTTCGCCCACCTTCTTCCCGCGAATCTGGTCGGCGACCAAGCGGGCTTTCTGGGCGGAGATGCGAGCGCCCGACAACTTAGCGGCTACTTCCATTTCCTTACCCCTTAACGCTTGGCTTTCTTGTCAGCCACGTGCCCGCGATAGGTACGTGTGCCGGCAAATTCGCCCAGTTTGTGGCCGACCATGTCTTCGTTCACGAGGACCGGGACATGTTGGCGACCGTTGTGTACAGCGATGGTCAGACCGACCATCTGTGGCAGGATCATGGAACGGCGCGACCAGGTTTTCACCGGTTTGCGATCGTTCTTTTCCGCCGCCACTTCGATCTTCTTCAGTAGGTGAAGATCAATAAAAGGACCTTTTTTCAGAGAACGTGGCACTGTCGTATCCCTCTATTTACTTGCGACGACGGACGATCATGTTATCGGTGCGTTTGTTACCACGAGTCTTCGCGCCCTTAGTCGGGAAGCCCCATGGAGACACCGGATGACGACCACCAGAGGTACGACCTTCACCACCACCGTGTGGGTGGTCGACCGGGTTCATGGCAACACCACGAACGGTCGGGCGAACGCCACGCCAGCGTTTGGCACCGGCTTTACCCAGCGAACGCAGGCTGTGCTCGGAGTTCGAGACTTCACCCAGGGTCGCACGGCACTCGGCCAGCACTTTACGCATCTCACCGCTGCGCAGACGCAGGGTGACGTAGACGCCTTCACGCGCGATCAGCTGAGCCGAAGCACCAGCGGAACGAGCAATCTGAGCACCCTTGCCCGGCTTCAGCTCGATACCGTGAACGGTCGAACCTACCGGAATGTTGCGCAGCTGCAGGCTGTTGCCCGGCTTGATCGGCGCCATGATACCGGCTACCAGCTGATCGCCAGCACTCACGCCTTTAGGGGCGATGATGTAGCGACGCTCGCCGTCTGCGTACATCAGCAGAGCGATGTGCGCGGTACGGTTCGGATCGTATTCAATACGCTCGACAGTGGCTGGAATGCCATCTTTGTCGTTGCGACGGAAATCGACCAGACGATAGTGCTGCTTGTGACCACCACCGATGTGACGGGTAGTGATACGGCCATTGTTGTTACGGCCGCCAGTCTTCGACTTCTTCTCGAGCAGTGGAGCGTAAGGAGCGCCTTTATGCAGCTCCTGATTGACCACCTTGACCACAAAACGGCGGCCCGCGGAAGTCGGTTTGCATTTAACGATTGCCATGATGCACCCCTTCCTTACTCAGCACTGCTGGCGAAATCGAGATCTTGACCCGGCTGAAGGGAGATGATCGCCTTCTTCCAGTCGTTACGCTTGCCCAGACCGCGAGCGGTGCGCTTGCTCTTACCGAGAACATTCACGGTATTAACAGCAGCAACATTCACGTTGAACAGGCTTTCGACGGCCTTCTTGATTTCCAGCTTGGTTGCGTCAGTTGCAACCTTGAAAACGAACTGACCTTGTTTGTCAGCAAGAACCGTGGCCTTCTCGGAGACGTGCGGGCCAAGCAGCACTTTAAATACGCGTTCCTGGTTCATCCCAGCAGCTCCTCGAATTTCTTCACGGCAGAAACGGTGACCAGCACCTTTTCGTACGCGATCAGACTGACCGGATCGGAACCTTGAACGTCACGAACATCGACGTGCGGCAGGTTGCGAGCAGCCAGGTACAGATTTTCATCAATCGCATCGGACACGATCAGAACGTCGGTCAGGCCCATGCCATTGAGTTTGTTGAGCAGGTCTTTGGTCTTCGGCGCGTCAACGCTGAAGTCTTCAACCACGACCAAACGATCAGTACGTACCAGCTCAGCAAGGATGGAGCGCAGGGCTGCGCGATACATCTTCTTGTTCAGCTTCTGGTCGTGATTCTGCGGACGGGCCGCAAAGGTCACACCACCGCCGCGCCAGATCGGGCCGCGAGTGGTACCAGCACGAGCGCGGCCAGTACCCTTCTGACGCCATGGGCGCTTACCGCCACCGGATACGTCGGAACGAGTCTTCTGCTGCTTGCTGCCTTGACGGCCGCCGGCCATGTAGGCCACAACTGCTTGGTGAACCAGGGTCTCGTTATAATCGCCACCGAAAGTCGCTTCCGAGACTTCGATTGCTTGAGCGCCATTTACATTTAATTGCATGTCAGCTTCCCCTTAACCGCGAGCCTTGGCTGCCGGACGCACAACCAGGTTGCCGCCAGTAGCGCCAGGAACGGCACCCTTGACCAACAGCAGGTTGCGTTCAGCATCGACGCGCACTACTTCCAGGGACTGCACAGTCACGCGCTCAGCACCCATGTGACCGGACATTTTTTTGCCCTTGAAGACGCGACCCGGCGTTTGGCACTGGCCAATCGAACCCGGAACGCGGTGGGACACGGAGTTACCGTGCGTGTTGTCTTGGCCGCGGAAGTTCCAACGCTTGATGGTACCGGCAAAGCCTTTACCTTTGGACTGACCGGTGACATCCACCAGTTGACCAGCTTGGAAAATTTCAGCGTTGATCAGATCGCCAGCCTGGTAATCGCCGTCTTCGAGACGGAATTCCATAACAGTACGACCTGCCGCGACGTTCGCCTTGGCGAAGTGACCGGCCTGAGCCTTGCTGACACGAGAAACGCGACGCTCGCCAACAGTGACTTGCACTGCGCGATAGCCATCGGACTCTTCAGTTTTGAACTGGGTGACGCGATTCGGCTCGATCTCAATGACCGTAACCGGAATGGAGACACCTTCTTCGGTGAAAATGCGGGTCATGCCGCACTTACGACCGACTACACCAATAGTCATGTTGTAACCTCATGAGTGTACGGGGCTTTCACCCGCTATGGCCGCCCATTTCAGAGCGTTACACGACTAAAACCTAAAACGGTCTTAGCCGAGGCTGATCTGCACTTCCACGCCAGCCGCAAGATCAAGCTTCATCAGCGCATCAACGGTTTTATCCGTCGGCTGGACGATGTCCAGAACACGCTTATGAGTGCGGATTTCATACTGATCGCGCGCGTCCTTGTTGACGTGCGGAGAGGTCAGTACGGTAAACCGCTCTTTGCGGGTAGGCAGAGGAATCGGACCACGCACCTGAGCACCAGTACGTTTCGCGGTTTCCACGATTTCCTGGGTTGATTGATCGATCAGGCGATGGTCAAAAGCCTTCAACCGAATACGGATTTGTTGGTTTTGCATTTTGACCTCAGATTCCAAGCTGCTATTCCCAACGAGCGCAATACGCCCGTTAAAAGGAGGCGTGATTCTATAGACGCCCCTAGCAGGTGTCAACCCACCCTGGGAATAGCCCGAGTGGGCAGCAAAAAATGACGGGTATAAAAAAGCCCCCGCAAGCGGGGGCTTTTTCTAGATCAATCGATTACTCGATGATCTTGGCAACCACGCCGGCGCCAACGGTACGGCCACCTTCGCGAATCGCGAATCGCAGACCGTCTTCCATGGCGATCGACTTGATCAGGGTGACAACCATTTTGATGTTGTCGCCCGGCATTACCATTTCAACGCCTTCCGGCAGTTCGCAGTTACCGGTTACGTCGGTAGTGCGGAAGTAGAACTGCGGACGGTAGCCTTTGAAGAACGGGGTATGACGACCACCTTCTTCTTTGGACAGGACGTACACTTCTGCTTCGAACTTGGTGTGCGGCTTAACCGAACCCGGCTTGGCCAGAACCTGGCCACGCTCTACGTCGTCACGCTTGGTGCCGCGCAGCAGAATACCGCAGTTCTCACCAGCACGGCCTTCGTCCAGCAGCTTGCGGAACATTTCAACGCCGGTGCAGATGGTCTTGACGGTGTCACGCAGACCAACGATCTCGACTTCTTCCTGGATCTTGACGATACCGCGCTCGATACGGCCAGTTACCACGGTGCCACGACCGGAGATCGAGAACACGTCTTCTACCGGCATCAGGAACGGCTTGTCGATAGCGCGCATCGGCTCAGGAATGTAGCTGTCCAGAGTCTCTACCAGCTTCTTGACAGCGGTAGTGCCCATCTCGTTGTCGTCTTGGCCGTTCAGGGCCATCAGAGCAGAACCGATGATGATCGGAGTGTCGTCGCCCGGGAAGTCGTAAGTCGACAGCAGGTCGCGAACTTCCATCTCAACCAGTTCCAGCAGCTCAGCGTCGTCAACCATGTCAGCCTTGTTCAGGAAGACAACGATGTACGGTACACCTACCTGACGGGACAGCAGGATGTGCTCACGGGTTTGCGGCATCGGACCATCAGCGGCCGAGCAAACCAGGATAGCGCCGTCCATCTGCGCAGCACCGGTGATCATGTTCTTCACATAGTCAGCGTGGCCCGGGCAGTCAACGTGTGCGTAGTGACGAACAGCAGAGTCGTACTCTACGTGCGCGGTGTTGATGGTGATACCACGTGCCTTTTCTTCCGGCGCGCTGTCGATCTTGTCGAAGTCGACCTTGGCCGAACCGAATACTTCGGAGCAGACGCGAGTCAGAGCAGCGGTCAGGGTGGTTTTACCGTGGTCAACGTGACCGATGGTGCCTACGTTGACGTGCGGTTTGTTACGTTCAAATTTTTCTTTAGCCATTTTGACCGTCCCCCAAGCGAAGAATTGAGCAAGCCGTATCACCATTAAAACAAAGGCAGATACTTGCATATCTGCCTTGTTTAAATGGAGCTCATGAGCGGACTCGAACCGCTGACCTCACCCTTACCAAGGGTGTGCTCTACCAACTGAGCTACATGAGCGAAAAACATTGCGCGAACAACAAAACTGGAGCGGGTAGCGGGAATCGAACCCGCATCATCAGCTTGGAAGGCTGAGGTTCTACCACTGAACTATACCCGCGGAGCTTGCAGCTCACGCTAAATCTGGTGGAGGGAGAAGGATTCGAACCTTCGAAGTCGATGACGTCAGATTTACAGTCTGATCCCTTTGGCCACTCGGGAATCCCTCCAAACGGGGCGGCATTCTCATTCTATGCCGACCTACTGTCAAGCAATTTCTCATTAAAAAACCTGAGGTTAGCTACATTGACAGCAACTTCGCAGAACACTTGTTAGCGCCACCCTGCGAAGCGGGCGCCATTCTATGCATTCTATTGAGGGGTTGCAACCCCCTCACAAGGCATTAATTGGTGCTGTAACCCTTTGAAGTCAAAAGCCAAACGCTCCAACAGCGGCTCATCGGCCAGGCGACGGCTTTCCGGGGCAATGCGGACCCAGTAATTACGGTGTGCGCGCGTCAGCTCGCGGATCTGCGGCTCGTACCCTGCGCTGCGCAAACGCTGCATGACGCTCTGAGCAGAGTCATTGCGCGGAAATATTCCGAGCGAAATACCGTTGGCCAAATCGCCCTGGGTAATGATGTAACTGTCGATCTTGCGGGCTTGCAGTTCACGCAGTTGGCGCAAAGATGCCTGGCGCGACCCCAGCGGGGCCAAATAGACCCAGTAATCCATGCCTGCCGCCGCATCGATCGACTGCACGCGAGAGCGTATATCCAAGCTGAGCAAGCGCTGCTCGACAAGCCGGGCCTGCTGCTCTTGCTCGAAGCTGCCCAGGAACAAACAGACCGCTTCGGCCACAGGTGCAACTGACTGCGCGCGACGAGCAGGCACATCGGACTCGCTAAGGAGGCGGATATCGCGCTTCTCCTCTTTAGCTAACACCAGCGGGGCGATCTCCTTGGCACGTAAAGGTGCCTGCTGCTGATGCCAGACGTAATAAAAACCATTGAGCACAAGCAACAGCAGAAACATCCAACGCATCATTCGATCTCAACTCAGGGGACAGGCAATCGCCAGCCCTATAAAAACCAGATCCGGCACGACCCGCGCCTCAGGCACCAACGCCTCGACCAGAGAAGCATCCCCCCCGGTCAAGAACACCACAAAATCTTTGCCCCAATACTCATGAGCCAGATCGAGCTGAGTTTTCACAAAGCCCTGCAACATCAAGGAGCACCCTCGCTCAACGGCCTCAGCAGTCGAGCGCCCAGGGGCCAGATGACGCAAAGCATGCTCGGCAACCTGGTGGTCGTAGCGTATCCGCCGCGTATGGGTCCGCAACTGACTCAACATCAAAGGCACACCTGGACAGATAAAGCCGCCGAGATGCTGCCCCAGCCCATCGACAAAGTCAGAGGTTACAGCAGTCCCCAAATCCAGTACGAGGCAAGCGCCACCTACCTGCGTATAAGCACCGACAACAGCAAGCCAGCGATCAAGGCCAAGACGCTCATGCTGCTCATAACCGTTTCGCACCCCGCCTAACTCAATAGCAGGTTGAGCACAGGTGCAGCGCACTGAAAATGTCGACTCAATGACTCGCACCAACGACTGGGTTTCCTCATCGGTACGCACGCTTACCAAACGACAGCTCGTGAGCTGAGGCGCAATTTGCTGCACCGACTCAAGCAACCCCTCGGCCGAATTGACCACCCCGCCCTCGGCAACCAGACCCTGAGCGGCGCTGACCAGGCGCCACTTGATAAAGCTATTCCCGCAGTCGAGCTCAAGAATCATGATGCAACCTCAAGCTGAGCTCTCCACCACTGAAGACTCGTTCGCCGCCATCAACCATAAGACGCAGCGCCCCTGAGCTATCAACGCCAATAACCATACCTACAATCGGCTGGGCACCGGAACTGAGAGCGACCTGCCGCCCTTGCCACAAATGATGCTGCTCCCATTCAGAAGTGAATGCAGAAAATCCCTGAGATTGATGCCGCTGCAGATAATCCTGCAGATGCCGACTGAATTTGATGGCAAGTTCATTGCGGTCCACAGGCTCGCCAAGCGCATCGCGCATTGATATCCAGGGCTGATCAATCTCCCGCGCAATCGTCATTGGCATGTTCACATTGACGCCCACGCCGATCACCACCTGACAAACATCCTCAGGGTCGCCGGACAACTCCAAGAGAATGCCGGCGATCTTTCGACCGTCTACCAGCACATCATTTGGCCACTTCAAGCCTGCAGTACCGACCCCCATGTCATGCAGCGTGCGGACAAGCGCCAGACCGACGACAAGGCTGAGCCCCTCAAGCTGACGCATGCCGCCGCTTACTTGCCAAAGCAAGCTGTAATACAGGTTCTCGGCGAAGGGGCTTACCCAGGGACGTCCGCGCCGCCCACGTCCAGCAGTCTGTCGCTCAGCGAGCACGGCAAAAGGCGGCGCGCACCCATCACCAAACAACCGAACGGCCTGGACATTGGTTGAGTCTACCGACCCCATAACGCGTAGTGGCCACGGCAGCTCAGCAGCAGCGAGCTGATCAGAGCGCAACAAAGAGAGCGGGCGCGCAAGGCGGTAACCCTTGCCCGGCACACGATGAACCTCAATGCCCAGATCGCCCTGAAACACCTGCAACTGCTTCCAGACCGCTGAACGACTAACCCCCAGGATACGCCCAAGGTCCTCGCCCGAATGAAAGCGCCCGTCCTGCAGAAGCTCGAGTAATGACTGCATGTTGATCCCTACACCGACAAGGCGGGCATGATAACGATGCAAACAGGAAGTTGCCTACCTGATCACATTCACGAGCCTGAGATAACCCTCACGGCCAGTGCCACAGCAAAGAAGTCGAGCATTTTCCTGCGCCCAAAGAAGAAACCCCAGACCTTTTTCAAGATCTGGGGTTTCGGTATAGGCGCTTGACGATGACCTACTCTCACATGGGGAAACCCCACACTACCATCGGCGATGCATCGTTTCACTACTGAGTTCGGGATGGGATCAGGTGGTTCCAATGCTCTATGGTCGTCAAGCAATTCAGCTGAGGTACCGTGCTGCTG
>NZ_FOFP01000008.1:208145-223935 GCF_900110925.1 Pseudomonas cuatrocienegasensis
CAGAGCAGCGGTCAGGGTGGTTTTACCGTGGTCAACGTGACCGATGGTGCCTACGTTGACGTGCGGTTTGTTACGTTCAAATTTTTCTTTAGCCACGACAATTAACTCCTAGCTTAAAGGGGCTGAATCAGCCTTGTTTTTTGGTTACAGACTCGACGATGTGCGACGGGGCTGTGTTGTATTTTTTGAATTCCATGGAGTAGCTTGCGCGACCCTGAGACATGGAACGGACGTCGGTCGCATAACCGAACATCTCACCCAGCGGTACTTCAGCACGAATCACCTTACCGGAAACCGTGTCTTCCATACCCAGGATCATGCCGCGACGGCGGTTAAGGTCGCCCATCACGTCACCCATGTAGTCTTCTGGGGTAACAACCTCTACCGCCATGATCGGCTCGAGCAACTCACCACCGCCCTTCTGGGCCAGTTGCTTGGTCGCCATGGAAGCAGCCACCTTGAACGCCATCTCGTTGGAGTCGACGTCGTGGTAGGAACCATCGAACACGGTAGCCTTCAGGCCGATCAGCGGATAACCGGCAACGACGCCGTTCTTCATCTGCTCTTCGATACCCTTCTGGATAGCCGGGATGTATTCCTTCGGAATCACACCACCCACTACTTCGTTCACAAACTGCAGACCTTCCTGACCTTCGTCAGCAGGTGCAAAGCGAACCCAGCAGTGACCGAACTGACCACGGCCACCGGACTGACGCACGAACTTGCCTTCGATTTCACAGCTCTTCGTGATGCGCTCACGATAGGAAACCTGAGGCTTGCCGATGTTGGCTTCGACGTTGAACTCGCGGCGCATGCGGTCGACCAGGATGTCCAGGTGCAACTCGCCCATACCGGAGATGATCGTCTGACCAGTTTCTTCATCAGTTTTGACGCGGAAAGACGGGTCTTCCTGAGCAAGCTTGCCCAGCGCGATACCCATTTTCTCCTGGTCGTCCTTGGTCTTGGGCTCTACGGCAACCGAAATAACCGGCTCCGGGAAGTCCATGCGAACCAGGATAATCGGCTTGTCAGCGTTGCACAGAGTCTCACCCGTGGTGACGTCCTTCATGCCGATCAAGGCCGCGATGTCACCAGCGCGTACTTCCTTGATCTCTTCGCGGGCGTTTGCGTGCATTTGCACCATACGACCCACGCGCTCTTTTTTGCCTTTAACCGAGTTGATCACGCCGTCGCCGGAGGCCAACACGCCCGAGTAAACACGGACGAAGGTCAAGGTACCCACGAATGGGTCGGTAGCGATCTTGAACGCCAGAGCCGAGAACGGCTCGCTGTCGTCTGCATGACGCTCCAGCTGAATCTCCTCGTTATCCGGGTCAGTACCCTTGATAGCAGGAATGTCAGTCGGCGCAGGCAGGAAGTCGATAACGGCGTCGAGAACCAGGGGAACACCCTTGTTCTTGAAGGAAGAACCGCAAACAGCCAGAACGATCTCACCAGCGATAGTACGCTGACGCAGAGCGGCCTTGATTTCCTCGTTGGTGAGTTCTTCACCTTCAAGGTACTTGTTCATCAGCTCTTCGTTGGCTTCGGCCGCAGCCTCTACCATGTTGCCGCGCCATTTCTCGGCTTCTTCCAGCAATTCAGCAGGGATGTCCTTGCGCACAGGAACCATGCCCTTATCGGCATCATTCCAGTAGACAGCCTGCATGTTGATCAGATCGATCTGACCCTGGAAGTTGTCTTCAGCACCGATAGCCAGCTGGATCGGCACCGGAGTGTGACCCAAGCGCTGCTTGATCTGCGCAACAACACGCAGGAAGTCGGCACCCGCACGGTCCATCTTGTTCACATACACAAGACGCGGCACGCCGTATTTGTTGGCCTGACGCCATACGGTTTCCGACTGAGGCTCAACGCCCGAGGTACCGCAGAACACAACAACCGCGCCGTCGAGTACGCGCAGCGAACGCTCAACTTCAATGGTGAAGTCAACGTGGCCGGGGGTATCGATGACGTTGAAGCGGTGCTCGTCCTTGTACTGCTTCTCGGAACCTTTCCAGAAGGCGGTAATGGCAGCAGAAGTAATGGTGATACCACGCTCCTGCTCCTGCACCATCCAGTCTGTGGTCGCGGCGCCGTCATGCACCTCGCCCATCTTGTGGCTTTTGCCAGTGTAGAAAAGCACACGCTCGGTGGTCGTGGTTTTACCCGCGTCCACGTGAGCCACGATACCGATGTTACGGTACCGGTTAATCGGTGTAGTACGAGCCATAAAGCCCTCGCAAATTTAGAAGCGCGATAATTAGAAGCGGTAGTGCGAGAAAGCCTTGTTGGCTTCGGCCATACGGTGCACGTCTTCACGCTTCTTAACTGCAGCACCTTTGCCTTCAGCGGCATCGAGCAATTCACCAGCCAAACGCAGAGCCATAGACTTCTCGCCACGCTTACGGGCGAAATCTACCAGCCAGCGCATGGCAAGCGCGTTACGACGGGACGGACGAACTTCGACCGGAACCTGGTAAGTAGCACCGCCTACACGGCGCGACTTCACTTCGACCAGCGGAGCGATGGCGTCGAGAGCTTTCTCGAAGATTTCCAGGGGATCGCTGTTCTTACGCTCTTTAACCTTGTCCAGGGCGCCATAAACGATACGCTCGGCAACGGCTTTCTTGCCGCTCTCCATCACGTGGTTCATGAACTTGGCCAGGATCTGGCTACCGTATTTTGGATCGTCAAGCACTTCGCGCTTGGCTGCTACACGACGTCTTGGCATTTGATAAGCCCTCAAACGGTCTTCAGGTTAGCCCGGGACTGCATCACGAAGATGGCGCCCGACCTTACTCTTATCGACTCAGATAAATAGATAACTGCAAATTCGGTGCATGCACCGGGTACTTCAGGCGCCTATTACTTAGGACGCTTGGTACCGTACTTCGAACGACCCTGGTTACGACCCTTGACACCCGAGGTGTCCAGCGAGCCGCGAACGGTGTGATAACGCACACCTGGCAAGTCTTTTACACGACCGCCACGGATCAGCACGACGCTGTGCTCTTGCAGGTTGTGACCTTCACCACCGATGTACGAGGAAACCTCGAAACCGTTGGTCAGGCGAACGCGGCAAACTTTACGCAGTGCCGAGTTAGGTTTTTTCGGCGTAGTGGTATACACGCGAGTGCACACACCACGACGCTGCGGGCAGTTCTGCAGCGCAGGCACGTCGGATTTCTCGACGATACGCTTGCGCGGCTGACGTACCAGCTGGTTGATAGTTGCCATCTATAAGCTCCACTGTTGTCTTTCGACGCTATTGCCCTATTGAAAAGCAAAATGGCAGAGCACGTGCCCTGCCAAATTTAGGGGTGCATGAGTCTAATGAGACTCACGCCCCCAGTCAAGCCAGAACCCTGCCACCGAGATGGCAGGGCTACTGCTCAATTACCGCTGGAGTTCAGTGCTTCGGTCAGTGCGGCTTCCACCTCACTGGCACTCACACGAACCGGCTTGTCCGCTTCACGGCGACGCTTGCGCTCGCTGTGATAGGCCAGACCAGTACCGGCCGGGATCAGACGACCCACGACCACGTTCTCTTTCAGGCCGCGCAGGTAGTCGCGCTTGCCAGTAACCGCCGCTTCGGTAAGAACGCGGGTGGTTTCCTGGAAGGAGGCCGCCGAGATGAACGACTCGGTGGACAGCGACGCCTTGGTGATACCCAGCAATACGCGGGTGTACTTGGCGACGAACTTGTCTTCAGAAGCCAGACGCTCGTTCTCACCCAGTACCGCGGTCAACTCCATCTGGTCGCCCTTGATGAAGGTGGAATCGCCCGACTCAGCCACTTCGACCTTGCGCAGCATCTGGCGCAGGATGGTCTCGATGTGCTTGTCGTTGATCTTCACGCCCTGCAGGCGGTACACGTCCTGGATTTCGTTGACGATGTACTTGGCCAGCGCGCTCACACCCAGCAGACGCAGGATGTCGTGCGGATCGCTCGGACCGTCGGAGATAACTTCACCCTTGTTGACCTGCTCACCCTCGAACACGTTCAGGTGGCGCCACTTCGGAATCAGCTCTTCGTACGGATCGCTGCCATCGGTCGGCGTGATCACCAGGCGACGCTTGCCCTTGGTTTCCTTACCGAACGAAATGGTGCCGCTGATTTCAGCCAGGATCGAGGCTTCTTTCGGACGACGCGCTTCGAACAGGTCGGCAACCCGCGGCAGACCACCGGTGATGTCACGGGTCTTCGAGGTTTCCTGCGGGATACGGGCGATAACGTCACCCACCGCGATCTTGGCACCGTCAGCCACACCCACGAGGGCGTTAGCCGGCAGGAAGTACTGAGCCGGTACGTCAGTACCTGGCAGCAACAGCTCCTTACCGTTGGAGTCGACCATCTTGATGGCCGGACGGATGTCTTTACCCGACGCCGGACGATCTTTCGGATCGAGGACTTCGATGTTGGTCAAACCGGTCAGTTCGTCGGTCTGGCGCTTGATGGTGATGCCTTCTTCCATGCCCACGAAGGTCACGGTACCCATCATCTCGGTAACGATTGGGTGGGTGTGCGGATCCCACTTGGCGACGATAGTGCCAGCGTCAACCTTGTCACCTTCCTTCACGGAGATCACAGCACCGTACGGCAGCTTGTAGCGCTCGCGCTCGCGACCGAACTCGTCTGCCACGGCCAGCTCGCCGGAACGCGATACCGCGACCAGGTTGCCGTCCACGCGCTCGACGTGCTTGAGGTTGTGCAGGCGAATCGCACCGCCGTTCTTCACTTGTACGCTGTCAGCCGCCGAGGTCCGGCTAGCCGCACCACCGATGTGGAACGTACGCATGGTCAGCTGGGTACCCGGCTCACCGATCGACTGGGCAGCGATAACGCCAACTGCTTCACCGATGTTTATCTGGTGACCACGAGCCAGGTCGCGACCGTAGCACTTGGCGCAGATACCGTAGCGAGTCTCGCAGCTGATCGGCGAACGCACGATCACTTCGTCGATGCTGTTCAGCTCGATGAACTCAACCCACTGCTCGTCGACCAGCGTACCGGCCGGCACAATAACTTCGTCGGTGCCAGGCTTGAACACGTCACGGGCGATTACTCGACCCAGTACGCGCTCACCCAACGGCTCGACCACGTCACCGCCTTCGATGTGCGGGGTCATCAGCAGACCCTGCTCGGTACCGCAATCGATCGCGGTCACCACCAGATCCTGCGCCACGTCTACCAGACGACGGGTCAGGTAACCGGAGTTAGCAGTTTTCAACGCGGTATCCGCAAGACCCTTACGGGCACCGTGGGTCGAGATGAAGTACTGCAGAACCGACAGACCTTCGCGGAAGTTCGCGGTGATCGGTGTTTCGATGATCGAGCCGTCCGGCTTGGCCATCAGACCACGCATACCAGCGAGCTGACGGATCTGCGCAGCAGAACCCCGCGCACCGGAGTCGGCCATCATGTACATGGAGTTGAACGACTCCTGCTCGACGGTATTGCCATCGCGATCGACGACAGATTCCTTCGACAGGTTGGCCATCATCGCCTTGGACACTTCGTCGTTGGCCTTGGACCAGAGGTCGATCACTTTGTTGTACTTCTCGCCCTGGGTTACCAGGCCGGAGGCGTACTGCGATTCGATCTCTTTAACTTCCTCGGTGGCGGCGTCAATGATGCGCGCCTTCTCATCCGGGATAACGAAGTCGTTCACACCGATCGACACACCAGAGATGGTCGAATAAGCGAAACCGGTGTACATCAGTTGGTCAGCGAAGATCACGGTGTCTTTCAAGCCAACGGTGCGGTAGCACTGGTTGATCAGCTTGGAGATCGCCTTCTTCTTCATCGACTGGTTGACCACGTCATACGACAGGCCGTCCGGCACGATCTGGAACAGCAGCGCACGGCCGACAGTGGTGTCGACGATGCGGGTGTTCTTGGTGATGCTGCCGTCGCGATCTTTGATCACTTCGTTGATGCGCACTTTTACCCGAGCATGCAGCGAGGCTTCGCCGCCACGGAACACTCGGTCAACTTCCTGCAGGTCCGCGAATACGCGACCTTCGCCCTTGGCGTTTACCGCTTCACGGGTCATGTAGTACAGACCCAGTACCACGTCCTGGGACGGTACGATGATCGGCTCACCGTTGGCAGGCGACAGGATGTTGTTGGTCGACATCATCAGTGCGCGCGCTTCCAGCTGGGCTTCCAGCGTCAGCGGTACGTGCACGGCCATCTGGTCACCGTCGAAGTCGGCGTTGTACGCGGCGCAGACCAGCGGGTGCAGCTGAATCGCCTTACCTTCGATCAGAACCGGCTCAAACGCCTGGATGCCCAGACGGTGAAGGGTCGGTGCACGGTTGAGCAGCACGGGGTGTTCGCGAATCACTTCGGCGAGAACGTCCCACACCTCCGGCAGCTCGCGCTCGACCATCTTCTTCGCGGCCTTGATGGTGGTCGCCAGACCACGCATTTCCAGCTTGCCGAAAATGAACGGCTTGAACAGCTCGAGGGCCATCTTCTTCGGCAGACCGCACTGGTGCAGACGCAGGGTCGGGCCTACGGTAATTACCGAACGACCGGAGTAGTCCACGCGCTTACCGAGCAGGTTCTGACGGAAGCGACCTTGCTTACCCTTGATCATGTCAGCCAAGGATTTCAGCGGACGCTTGTTCGAGCCAGTGATGGCGCGACCGCGACGGCCGTTGTCGAGCAGGGCGTCGACCGCTTCCTGCAGCATGCGCTTTTCGTTGCGCACGATGATGTCCGGCGCGGACAGATCGAGCAGGCGCTTGAGGCGGTTGTTACGGTTGATCACGCGGCGATACAGATCGTTGAGATCCGAAGTCGCGAAGCGGCCACCGTCGAGCGGAACCAGCGGACGCAGGTCTGGCGGCAGAACCGGCAGAACGGTCAACACCATCCACTCAGGCAGGTTGCCCGAGCCGAGGAAAGCTTCCATCAGCTTCAGACGCTTGGACAGCTTCTTGATCTTGGTTTCCGAGTTGGTTTGCGGAATTTCTTCGCGCAGACGGCCAATCTCGTGCTCCAGGTCGATCGCGTGCAGCAGTTCGCGAACGGCTTCAGCGCCCATGCGGGCGTCGAAGTCATCACCAAACTCTTCGAGGGCTTCGAAGTACTGCTCGTCGTTGAGCAGCTGGCCTTTTTCCAGAGTGGTCATGCCCGGGTCGATAACGACGTAGCTCTCGAAATAGAGAACGCGTTCGATATCACGCAGGGTCATGTCCATCAGCAAACCGATACGGCTCGGCAGCGACTTGAGGAACCAGATGTGGGCAACCGGCGAAGCCAGCTCGATGTGCGCCATGCGCTCACGACGAACCTTGGCCAGGGCCACTTCAACGCCGCACTTCTCGCAGATCACGCCGCGATGCTTCAAGCGCTTGTACTTACCGCACAGGCACTCGTAATCCTTTACCGGGCCAAAGATCTTGGCGCAGAACAGGCCGTCACGCTCAGGCTTGAACGTACGGTAGTTGATGGTTTCCGGTTTTTTAACTTCACCGAACGACCACGAACGGATCATCTCAGGCGAAGCAAGGCCGATGCGAATGGCATCGAACTCTTCGACTTGACCCTGGTTTTTCAGCAAATTCAGTAGGTCTTTCAAGGCCTTTCCTCCTGGCGGAGCAAGCGGCGGGAATACAGCCCCGCCGCCGATTCACGTCGTGTTATTCGGTTTCCAGATCGATGTCGATACCGAGCGAACGGATCTCTTTGATCAACACGTTGAAGGACTCGGGCATGCCCGGCTCCATGCGGTGATCACCGTCCACGATGTTTTTGTACATCTTGGTACGGCCGTTCACGTCATCCGACTTGACGGTCAGCATTTCCTGCAGGGTGTAGGCGGCGCCATAGGCTTCCAGCGCCCAGACCTCCATCTCCCCGAAGCGCTGACCACCGAACTGCGCCTTACCACCCAGCGGCTGCTGAGTAACCAGGCTGTAGGAACCCGTGGAACGCGCGTGCATCTTGTCGTCCACCAGGTGGTTCAGTTTCAGCATGTACATGTAGCCAACGGTGGTCGGACGCTCGAACTGGTTACCCGTACGGCCGTCGATCAGGCGCATCTGGCCGCTTTCTGGCAGGTCTGCCAGTTTCAGCATGGCCTTGATCTCGCTTTCCTTGGCACCGTCGAACACCGGAGTGGCCATCGGTACACCGCCACGCAGGTTTTTCGCCAGGTTGAGGATTTCCTGATCGCTCAGTTCATCCAGGTTTTCCTGACGGCCGCCGATCTCGTTGTAGATCTGCTGCATGAACTTGCGCAGCTCGGCGACTTTGCGTTGCTCTTCGAGCATGCGGTTGATCTTCTCGCCCAGACCTTTGGCCGCGAGGCCCAGGTGGGTTTCAAGGATCTGCCCGACGTTCATACGCGACGGTACGCCCAGCGGGTTCAGTACGATGTCCACCGGCGTACCGTGGATGTCGTGCGGCATGTCTTCAACCGGCATGATCACCGAGACCACACCCTTGTTACCGTGACGACCGGCCATCTTGTCGCCCGGCTGGATGCGGCGACGGATTGCCAGGTAGACCTTGACGATCTTCAGCACGCCTGGAGCCAGGTCATCGCCCTGCTGCAGTTTGCGCTTCTTGTCTTCAAACTTGTCGTCGAGCAGCTGACGGCGGTCGGAGATATAGGCCTGGGCCTTTTCCAACTGCTCGTTCAGCGCATCGTCAGCCATGCGCAGCTTGAACCACTGACCGCGCTCGAGGCCGTCGAGGAACTCGTCGGTGACTTCTGTGCCCTTCTTCAGGCCAGCGCCGCCTTCGGCTTTCTTGCCAACCAGGGCGGAACGCAGACGCTCGAAGGTCGCGCCTTCAACGATGCGGAACTCTTCGTTGAGGTCCTTACGGATCTCGTCGAGCTGGCTCTTCTCGATCGACAGGGCACGAGCGTCACGCTCAACACCGTCGCGGGTGAAGACCTGCACGTCGATAACGGTACCTTTGGTGCCAGTCGGCACGCGCAGGGAGGTGTCCTTAACGTCGGACGCCTTCTCACCGAAGATCGCACGCAGCAGCTTCTCTTCTGGTGTCAGCTGGGTTTCGCCCTTCGGCGTGACCTTGCCAACCAGAATGTCACCTGGGCCCACTTCAGCGCCGACATACACGATGCCTGCTTCGTCCAGCTTGTTCAGCGCAGACTCACCGACGTTCGGGATGTCGGAAGTGATTTCTTCCGAGCCGAGCTTGGTGTCACGCGCCACACAGGTCAGTTCCTGAATGTGGATGGTGGTGAAACGATCTTCTTGCACCACGCGCTCGGAGAGGCAGATGGAGTCTTCGAAGTTGTAACCGTTCCACGGCATGAACGCGACGCGCATGTTCTGCCCCAGTGCCAGTTCACCCATATCGGTGGACGGGCCGTCGGCCAGGATGTCGCTGCGCTCAACCTGATCACCCTTGCTGACCAGCGGACGCTGGTTGATGCAGGTGTTCTGGTTGGAGCGGGTGTATTTGGTCAGGTTGTAGATGTCGACACCGGCTTCGCCCGTTTCAACTTCGTCGTCATTGACGCGAACCACAACACGGCTGGCATCGACCGAGTCGATCACACCGCCACGGCGAGCCACGACGCAAACGCCGGAGTCGCGTGCCACGTTGCGCTCCATGCCGGTACCGACCAGCGGCTTGTCAGCACGCAGGGTGGGTACAGCCTGACGCTGCATGTTCGAGCCCATCAACGCACGGTTGGCGTCGTCGTGCTCGAGGAACGGGATCAGCGACGCAGCAACCGACACGACCTGCTTCGGCGACACGTCCATCAGGGTGACGTCTTCCGGCGCCTTGACGGTGAACTCGTTCAGGTGACGTACAGCCACCAGCTCGTCGATCAGTTGATTCTTGTCGTTCATCAAGGCCGAAGCCTGGGCGATCACGTGATCGGCCTCTTCGATGGCGGACAGGAAGACGATCTCGTTGGTTACCAGAGTGTCTTTCACCACACGGTACGGGCTCTCGAGGAAACCATACTGGTTGGTGCGAGCATAGGCTGCCAGGGAGTTGATCAGACCGATGTTCGGACCTTCAGGGGTCTCGATCGGGCACACGCGGCCGTAGTGGGTCGGGTGTACGTCACGGACTTCAAAGCCGGCGCGCTCACGGGTCAGACCGCCTGGGCCAAGAGCCGAAACACGGCGCTTGTGGGTGATCTCGGAGAGCGGGTTGTTCTGGTCCATGAACTGCGAGAGCTGGCTGGAACCGAAGAACTCTTTCACCGCTGCCGCAACCGGCTTGGCGTTGATCAGGTCCTGCGGCATCAGGCCTTCGCTTTCAGCCATCGACAGACGCTCTTTGACCGCACGCTCAACACGTACCAGGCCAACACGGAACTGGTTCTCGGCCATTTCGCCTACGCAGCGAACACGACGGTTACCCAGGTGGTCGATGTCGTCGACGATGCCTTTGCCGTTACGGATGTCGACCAGGGTCTTGAGGACCTCGACGATATCTTCCTTGCTCAGCACGCCCGAACCTTCGATCTCGGTGCGACCGATACGACGGTTGAACTTCATCCGGCCTACGGCCGACAGGTCGTAACGCTCGGCGCTGAAGAACAGGTTGTTGAACAGGGTCTCGGCAGCATCCTTGGTAGGTGGCTCGCCAGGACGCATCATGCGGTAGATCTCGACCAGCGCTTCCAACTGATTGGTGGTGCTGTCGATCTTCAGGGTATCGGAGATGAACGGACCGCAATCGATGTCGTTGGTGTACAGCGTCTCGATGCGTACGACCTGAGCCTTGACCACTTTGGCCAGGATCTCGACGTTCAGCTCGGTGTTGCACTCAGCGATGATCTCGCCGGTAGCCGGGTGCACGATGGCCTTGGCCGAGGTGCGACCGATCAGGTAGTCGATCGGCACTTCCAGCTCTTTGATACCGGCCTTGTCCAGCTGGTTGATATGGCGCGCGGTAATCCGGCGGCCTTGCTCAACGATGACCTTGCCCTTGTCGTCGAGGATATCGAGGACGGCAATTTCACCACGCAGACGCTGCGGCACCAGTTCCAGGTTGAGGGATTCGCCCTTAACGTGGAACACGTTGGTCGCATAGAACGCGTCCAGCACTTCTTCAGTGCTGTAACCCAGCGCGCGCAGCAGCACGGAAGCCGGCAGCTTGCGACGACGGTCGATACGCACGAACACAGCGTCCTTCGGGTCGAACTCGAAGTCCAGCCAGGAGCCGCGGTACGGAATGATCCGCGCCGAGTACAACAGCTTGCCCGAGCTGTGCGTCTTGCCACGGTCGTGGTCGAAGAACACGCCTGGGGAGCGGTGCAGCTGGGAGACGATCACACGCTCGGTACCGTTGATAACGAAGGTACCGTTCTCGGTCATGAGCGGAATTTCGCCCATGTACACTTCTTGCTCTTTGATGTCCTTGATCGCTTTGTTCGACGATTCTTTGTCGAAAATGATCAGGCGCACTTTCACGCGCAGCGGCACGGCAAAGGTTACCCCGCGCAGCACGCATTCTTTCACGTCAAAAGCCGGCTCGCCCAAGCGATAACCAACGTACTCCAGCGCAGCATTGCCGGAGTAGCTGATGATTGGGAAAACGGACTTGAAGGCCGCGTGCAAGCCGATATCGCGGAACTGATCCTTGGTCGCTCCCGCTTGCAGGAATTCGCGATACGAATCCAGCTGGATGGCCAGGAGATACGGCACATCCATAACATCCGGCAACTTGCTAAAGTCCTTGCGGATACGTTTTTTCTCAGTATATGAGTAAGCCATCAGCGTTCCCCAGCTTGGTCACCTGCTTATTTGGCCTCTCCGACGGGAGCAGCCAGAAACTCTTGCAAACCCATTTTGGTTTGCGCCACCACTCGGGTGGGTGTCCGACCAGGTCGAATACGAATAGCCGACCTAGAACGGAAAAAGGCCGGTGGCAAAAGCCACCAGCCATCAGCCTTATGCGAGTCGCTCCGGCTGTAGACGCAAGGTCGTCGCTTACTTGAGCTCGACTTTGGCGCCAGCTTCTTCCAAAGCAGCTTTGGCTTTGTCAGCTGCGTCTTTCGCAACAGCTTCCAGAACCATGGCAGGAGCGCCGTCAACAACAGCCTTGGCTTCTTTCAGGCCCAGACCGGTCAGTTCACGAACTGCCTTGATCACGTTTACTTTCTTCTCACCGGCTTCAAGCAGCATCACGTTGAATTCGGTTTGCTCTTCAACAACAGCGGCAGCAGCAGCTGGGCCAGCAGCGGCAACAGCGGCGGTCACGCCGAAGGTTTCTTCCATTGCTTTGATCAGTTCAACAACTTCCAGAACGGTTTTCTGGCCGATTGCTTCGATGATTTGTTCGTTAGTCAGAGACATGACTTTAAATCCTGTATTGGGGTGACAGCCTACGCAGCCATCAAATTAAACGTATGATTTTGAAAGAGATTACGCAGCCTTAGGCAGCGGTAGCTTCTTTCTGGTCGCGAATGGCCGCCAGAGTACGAGCCAGCTTGCTGGTAGCGCCTTGAATCACGCTCATCAGCTTCGCAATAGCTTCGTCGCGAGTCGGCAGCGAAGCCAACACGTCGATCTCGTTTGCTGCGAGGAACTTGCCCTCAAACGCAGCTGCCTTGATCTCGAACTTGTCCTGACCCTTGGCGAACTCCTTGAAAATACGAGCAGCAGCGCCCGGATGTTCCTTGGAAAATGCAATCAGGGTCGGGCCTTTGAACACGTCGTTGAGGACCGAATATTCGGTGCCTTCAACAGCGCGCTTGAGCAGGGTATTACGCACAACACGTACGTATACGCCAGCTTCGCGGGCCTCTTTACGGAGTCCGGTCATAGCGCCTACAGTCACACCACGGGCATCAGCCACGACAGCGGACAGGGCGACTTTGGCAGCCTCGTTGACTTCAGCGACGATGGCCTTCTTGTCTTCGAGTTTAATTGCCACGGGTTTAACTCCTGCTTGTTACCGTTTCATCTGGCCGAAGCCGGATGTCGTTTTGGTGTCTGATTCGGTAAGAATCGGGAGCACCATCTGCGTAGGCGGCCCAGGATTGCTCCCAGGGTTTAAGGCTTGCGCCACCTACGGTCTTGGATAGCCCCCGCCAGGCAGGGACCCCAAAGTGTCGAAGCAGCGCAATCACTTGCGCTACTTCTATGTGTTACGCGTCGAGCGAGCCTTGATCGATGATCAGACCTGGACCCATGGTGGTACTCAGGGTTACGCGCTTGACGTAGATACCTTTCGAAGTCGATGGCTTCAGACGCTTGAGGTCGGAAATCAGCGCTTCAACGTTCTGCTTCAGCTTCTCGGCGTCAAAACCAACCTTGCCGACGGAACCGTGGATGATGCCGTTCTTGTCAGTACGGAAACGTACTTGACCAGCTTTGGCATTTTTCACAGCGGTAGCCACGTCAGGAGTAACGGTACCGACTTTCGGGTTAGGCATCAGGCCGCGCGGGCCGAGCACCTGACCCAGCTGACCCACAACGCGCATTGCATCCGGGGAAGCAATTACCACGTCATAGTTCAGGTCGCCGCCTTTCATTTCGGCAGCCAGATCGTCCATACCTACGCGGTCAGCACCGGCAGCCAGAGCAGCTTCAGCAGCTGGACCCTGGGTGAACACGGCAACGCGAACGCTTTTGCCCGAACCGTTCGGCAGAACGGTGGCGCCACGTACGACCTGGTCGGATTTACGCGGGTCAACGCCCAGGTTGACGGCAACGTCAACGGACTCTGAGAACTTCACTGCCGACAATTCAGCCAGCAGAGCGGCCGCTTCAACGAAGCTGTAAGCCTTACCGGCTTCAACTTTCTCAGCGATTGCCTTTTGACGCTTGGTCAACTTAGCCATTACACACCCTCCACGTTAAGGCCCATGCTACGAGCGGAGCCCGCGATGGTGCGCACAGCGGCGTCCATATCAGCAGCGGTCAGATCAGCCTGTTTGGTCTTGGCGATCTCTTCCAGCTGAGCACGGGTCACGGTACCGACTTTGACGGTGTTCGGACGAGCCGAACCGCTGGTCAGGCCGGCAGCCTTTTTCAGCAGAACCGAAGCGGGGGTGCTTTTGGTTTCAAAGGTGAAGCTGCGGTCGCTGTATACAGTAATGATCACTGGAGTCGGCAGACCAGGTTCCATGCCCTGGGTACGGGCGTTGAACGCCTTGCAGAATTCCATGATGTTCACGCCGTGCTGACCAAGGGCAGGACCCACGGGCGGCGACGGGTTGGCTTGTGCAGCCTTTACTTGCAGCTTGATGTAAGCCGTAATTTTCTTAGCCATGAGCTAACTCCAGTTGTGGGTACAAGCGCCTTACGGCTCCCCAGTTTTTACGTGTTTATCCCAGTGACGACAAAACCCCGCAGCCTATGGCTGCGGGGTCAGGGATGCATATGTCAGTTATGCCTTTTCGACCTGACTGAACTCCAGCTCGACCGGGGTGGAGCGACCAAAGATGGTCACAGCAACCTGGATGCGGCTCTTCTCATAATTCACTTCTTCGACCACACCGCTGAAGTCCGCAAACGGACCATCAACGACGCGAACCATTTCGCCCGGCTCGAACAATGTCTTGGGCTTGGGTTTGTCGCCACTGTCTGCGACGCGGCGCAGAATGGCATCAGCTTCTTTCTCGGTAATCGGTGCCGGCTTGTCCGCAGTACCGCCGATGAACCCCATGACGCGCGGGGTATCTTTGATCAAGTGCCAGGTAGCCTCGCTCATTTCCATCTGAACCAGCACGTAGCCTGGAAAGAACTTACGCTCACTTTTGCGCTTCTGGCCATTACGCATCTCAACCACTTCTTCAGTGGGTACCAGAATCTCGCCGAACTCATCTTCCATACCGGCGAGCTTTACACGCTCGACCAGCGAGCGCATCACATGCTTCTCGTAACCCGAGTAAGCATGCACAACGTACCAACGCTTAGCCACGGGACACCTTTAGCTAACAATCAGGGAAACAAGCCAACCCAGCAGGGAATCAAGACCCCACAAGAGCAGCGCCATAACCAGAACAACAGCCACGACAATCAGCGTGGTCTGCGTGGTTTCCTGGCGGGTAGGCCAAACGACTTTACGAATCTCAACGCGCGCTTCTTTTGCCAGAACGGAAAAGGCCTGACCTTTTGCCGTCTGCAACGCAATAAAACCTGCAACGGCCGCGATGACCAACAGGACCAATACGCGATACAGGATAGGCTCGGCAGAGAAGTACTGATTACCAACCACACCGACGACCACAAGCGCAGCAACCGCCAGCCACTTGATCAGATCAAAGCGTGATTCTTTGGCTTCAGCCTTAGCATTCATTTACGAGAATCCTGTTAAAAGACGCGCCAGATTCATAAGAGAAAATGGCAGGTCAGGAGGGAATCGAACCCCCAACCTACGGTTTTGGAGACCGTCGCTCTGCCAATTGAGCTACTGACCTAAAACAAAATCAGGCCGACCATTATGCCGGCCTGACAGGGACAGATCAACCGATTACTCGATGATCTTGGCAACCACGCCGGCGCCAACGGTACGGCCACCTTCGCGAATCGCGAAACGCAGACCGTCTTCCATGGCGATCGACTTGATCAGGGTGACAACCATTTTGATGTTGTCGCCCGGCATTACCATTTCAACGCCTTCCGGCAGTTCGCAGTTACCGGTTACGTCGGTAGTGCGGAAGTAGAACTGCGGACGGTAGCCTTTGAAGAACGGGGTATGACGACCACCTTCTTCTTTGGACAGGACGTACACTTCTGCTTCGAACTTGGTGTGCGGCTTAACCGAACCCGGCTTGGCCAGAACCTGGCCACGCTCTACGTCGTCACGCTTGGTGCCGCGCAGCAG
>NZ_FOFP01000023.1 GCF_900110925.1 Pseudomonas cuatrocienegasensis
TTTGGCGGCTACAAAAAGTCCGGGGTCGGGCGTGAGACCCACAAGATGATGCTCGACCACTATCAGCAGACCAAGAATCTGCTGATCAGCTACGATATCAACCCGCTGGGCTTCTTCTGATCAGGCTGTATACCCGCGGCGTGCCGTGCTCCAGGCCGCCGCTCTCGGCTGCGAACGCCACCTGCGGGTGAGATTTGCCGGCGGTTCTGCAAGGCCGCAGTGGGCGGCAGCACATGGGTTTCGCGACGCGGCTTCGGCCGCGTTTTTTATTCACCCGCCTGTCTGCCCAAGAAGCCCACGCACGCTAGGAGCGGCTTTAGCCGCGAATGCTTATGGAGGCGTCGGCGCGCTGCCGGCATAACGGCGGTAGCGCATCGGCGGCATGCCGAACCAACGCAGGCAGGCCTTGTGGAAGCTGCTCGGCTCGCGAAAACCCAGGGTTGCAGCGATGTATTTGAGTGGCCTGGCGGTGTGGCACAGCAGGCCGTGGGCGGCCTTGAGGCGTGCTTCATCCTGCAATGCACTGTAGGTGAGCTGTTCGCGCTCCAGGCCGTTCTGCAGGCTGCGCGGGCTGATCGCCAACAGTCGGGCGGTGCTGTCCAGGCTGCAGGGAAAGCCCAGGGCGAGCTGTTCGGCCAGGGTGCGCCGTGTCCGGGCAGCGAGGGAGCCGTTCAGCGCTTCCTGAACACAGGTCCGCAGGTATTCCTGGTGCTGGGCGTGCAGTATCGGGTTTGCCGTGGGCAGGGCCAGGCGATTGATGTCGAGGCTGAAGGTCATGCTGTTATGCGGTGCGGCAAACACCAGGTTGCTGCCGAACAGCGCTTGCAGTTGGCGGGTGTCCGCCGGCCGTGGGTAGCTGAACGCCACTTCCAGCGGCATGACTTTCTTATACGGCCACAGCCAGTGGATCAGCCCCAGGATGAGGGCGTGGCCCATATCGAGGAAGGTACGCGGTGCGTTGCCTCCGCTCGTCATGGTCTCGATGCCGAGCAGGCGCACGTACGTATCGGTTTGTTCCAACAGCAGTTGCGAGCCATTGGTGACGAGCACATGGTGATCGACCATGCACTGCAGCGCTGCGCCCAGGGTTGGGCTGGACAGCACGGCATAGCATTGCGCCCCGAGGGTGCTGGGGTGTGCGTGGGCATAAGCGCTTAGGCCAATATCCGGGTTTTGTGCCAGTGCCGTGGCGTGATCCAGCAGTGGGTAGACGCTCGCCAGCCTGACGGGACTGCCCTCGGCCAGGGCGCTGAGCAGCCCCTCGTCAGCCTTGCTCAGCAGTGCCTGCAGGTTAATACCCTGGTTTAACAGGGCTTGGGTCATGAGTTGCAGGCAGGCGGGCGACAGTGTGTACATGGCGACTCTGGGTGATGGCGGGGGCGAGAATGGTAAGGGCAGGCCTGGGAACTCGCCTATTGCCGGTTTGCCAGCGCTGCCCCGCAGTACGTCGGGACCGCTAACTGGGGTCTGAGGACACTTCTCAAGCGCTGGCTTCGCCCCTAGGCTTCGCCTTTACGTTATGTCCGCCTCGGTGCTGTATTTCGGCCACTGCTCTTTTGTTGATGGCGCTGCTTCTATCTCTTTGCAGCCCTGGTGTCGCGACACGAATCAAATGTCGGTCAATCTCAGGTCACGTTGGAGGGGCCGGGCGGCGCTCCGCTTTAGCCGCGACTGCTGTAGCGCATTCAAGATATATCGCGAATAAAGGCTAGGCGCCCCCTTCGCTCCTACAGAGCGCGACAGATGACCTGTGTTGCGACACTAGGGTCTGTTGCCGTTTCGTCGCAAGCCACGAACGAAATGGCAACAGACCCCAGCAGTGTGCCCCTCAAGGATGTTCCCCCATGCTGACCAATTTCCGTCATCCCTCTGCCGACGAGTGCGTTGAGCACAAGCGCATTCGCTTTTTTTACGCCGAACTGCAGCGCGGTCAGTTTCTTTTGCACTACCAGCCCGTGGTTTCCACACAGGCCTTGCAGCCGCTCTACGGCGAAGGCCTGTTGCGCTATTGCAACAGCGTATTGGGCTTCAACCCGTTCAGCCTGCTGGAGGACTACGGGGTGATGCGTCATCTGGACCATTGCGTGGTTCAGCACCTGATCGCAACGCTCCAGGCCAACCCCGACCTGCACCTGGGCTGTAACATCTCTGCTCAGAGTGCGACCTTCGATGAAGGCTGGGAGCGCACCCTGGCAACGCTCGCCGCTGCGCCGCAACTGGCCGCCCGCTTGATCATCGAGATTACCGAGAGCACGGCGTTCTCCAATATCGCCCATGCGGTGGACTTTGTGCGACGCCTGCAGGGCGTTGGTTGTCGGGTGGCGGTCGACGATTTCGGTTCAGGCTTTGGCACCCTGGAGTTCATCCAGAAATGCCAGCCGGACATCATCAAGGTCGACCAGGGTTATGTGCGCCGTGCCCGTGACCAGGCGTTGTCGGAGAAAACCCTGGAGCACCTGGTCGGGCTCTGTCGCACCCTGGCGCCGGTAGTGGTGGTCGAGGGGATCGAAACCATTGGCGACCATGCACTGGTGCTCAGGGCCGGCGGTGAATGGGGGCAGGGCTATCTCTTCGGTCACCCCAGCGCGACCCCCGATGGGCTGGCGGACAACCTACCGATTGCCGGTTAGCGACGCCCGGCAACGCCACGCTGAAATCTTCACCGAACCTTTTCCATCGACTGTGCCCCAAGTAAGAGGGGATAGCCGGTGCCCGTAGGGTAAGCGGTGCGCACCAGCAACCCGCTGTTTATTGCACGGGTGCGCATCGCTAACCCACCGGCATTGGTGCGTCCGCTACAGCCTGCGGTTGGCGATTCGCTGACTGACAGGCCTGTCACGCGTTACCGACCAATGCCAGCCCGGTTTACTCCCAAAGTACCATTTGGCCAACTGCCTGGCGGGGGCTTAATGGAGTTGCCGGCATGTGCCGGCGTCGATAAAAAGAGGACTGTGCCATGTGGACGAAACCTGCGTTTACCGACCTGCGTATTGGTTTTGAAGTGACCATGTACTTCGCCAATCGTTGAGCCGTTTTGCCCCGGCATTGCCGGGGCATCCCACTTGGCATCCCCGTCGGACGGGCCTATGTACATTAAGATTCTCGGCTCCGCCGCTGGCGGTGGCTTCCCCCAATGGAACTGCAATTGCCGCAACTGCCGTGGCCTGCGCGATGGCAGCGTACGGGCAGAGCCGCGCACGCAGTCGTCGATTGCCCTCAGTGACAACGGCCAGGACTGGATTCTGTGCAACGCCTCGCCGGACATCCGTGTGCAGATCGAAGCCTTTCCCGCCCTCAATCCGGCGCGGCACCTGCGCGACAGCGCGATCGCCGGGATCATCCTGCTCGACAGCCAGATCGATCACACCACCGGTTTGCTGACCTTGCGCGAGGGCTGCCCGCATCAGGTCTGGTGCAGCGAGATGGTGCACCAGGACCTGACTAGTGGCTTTCCCCTGTTCACTATGCTCAGCCACTGGAATGGTGGTCTGCAGCACAAACGGATTGACCTGGATGGCGAGGCCTTCAGCATCCCCGGCTGCGCGAACCTGGCGATCACCGCGATCCCTCTGCGCAGCAGCGCACCGCCGTATTCGCCGCACCGTGGCAACCCGCACCCAGGCGACAACATCGGCCTGTTCGTCGAGGATCGCCGCAGCGGCGCTACGCTGTTCTACGCGCCTGGCCTGGGGCAAGTCGATGAGCCGCTGCTGGCCTGGATGCGCCGCGCCGACTGCCTGCTGGTCGATGGCACGCTATGGCGCGATGACGAAATGCGCGTGTGCGAGGTCGGCGACAAGCTCGGCAGCGAGATGGGCCACCTGTGCCAGAGCGGCCCCGGCGGCATGATCGAGGTGCTCGATGGCCTGCCGTCTGCACGCAAGGTCCTTATCCATATCAACAACACCAACCCGATCCTGGATGCCGACTCTGCCGAGCGCGCCGAACTGACGGCGCACGGTATCGAGGTCGCGTTCGATGGCATGCACATCGTTTTGTAGGGTGCGCCGTGCGCACCGGGAGTCCTGATGAGCCAACCCGCCATGAGCCCTGCCGAGTTCGAGCAGGCGCTACGCGCCAAGGGCGCGCTGTATCACATCCACCACCCGTTCCATCGCGCCATGTACGAAGGGCGCGCCAGCCGTGAGCAGATCCAGGGCTGGGTGGCCAACCGCTTCTATTATCAGGTGAACATTCCGCTCAAGGATGCCGCGATCCTGGCCAACTGCCCGGACCGCGACACTCGCCGTGAGTGGGTCCAGCGCATCCTCGATCACGATGGTGCGCCGGGCGAGGCGGGCGGTATCGAGGCCTGGCTGCGCCTGGGCGAGGCCGTGGGTCTGGGGCGTGAGCAGATTTTGTCCCAGGAGCTGGTGCTACCGGGGGTGCGGTTCGCCGTCGATGCCTACGTCAACTTCGCCCGCCGCGCCAGCTGGCAGGAGGCGGCCAGCAGCTCGCTGACCGAACTCTTTGCTCCGCAGATCCACCAGTCGCGGCTCGACGCCTGGCCGCAGCATTACCCCTGGATCGATGCCGGCGGCTACGACTATTTCCGCACTCGCCTGAGCCAGGCGCGACGCGACGTGGAGCATGGCCTGCGCATTACCCTCGAACATTACCGCAGCCGCGAAGCCCAGGAGCGCATGCTGCAGATCCTGCAGTTCAAGCTCGATGTGCTGTGGAGCATGCTCGATGCCATGAGCATGGCCTATGAACTGCAGCGCCCGCCGTATCACACGGTGACGGCCGAGCGTGTCTGGCATCGAGGGATCGCGCTGTGAGGTCTAGGCCATTGGTGCGTACGGCGCACCCTACGGCAGCATCCCGCATAGGGTGCGCCGTGCGCACCATGAGGAAACCTAAACCATGACAACCGCCATTCTGCCCAAGGTGCCCGTCATCCGCCGCGGTTTCCGCCTGCAATTCGAGCCGGTGCAGAACTGCCATGTGCTGCTCTACCCGGAAGGCATGATCAAGCTCAACGACAGCGCCAGCGAGATTTTTCAGCAGATCGACGGTAGCCGTAGCGTCGGCCAGATCATCGTTGCACTGCGTGAGCGCTTTCCCGATGCGCCCGGTATCGACGAAGACATTCTTGCCTTTATGGAGGTCGCCAGTGCTCAGTTCTGGATCGAGCTTCGCTAAGCCGGGCCACGAAGCGGGGCCGCCGTTGTGGTTATTGGCGGAGCTGACTTATCGATGTCCGCTGCAGTGCCCGTACTGCTCCAACCCCCTGGATTTCGCCCAGCAAGGCGCCGAGCTGAGCACCGCCGAGTGGATCGAGGTGTTCCGTCAGGCCCGTGGGCTGGGCGCGGCGCAGCTGGGCTTTTCCGGTGGCGAGCCGCTGGTGCGCCAGGACCTGGCCGAGCTGATCAAGGCCGCTCGCGATCTGGGTTACTACACCAACCTGATCACCTCCGGCATTGGCCTCACCGAAGCGCGCATCGCCGAGTTTGCCGAAGCCGGCCTGGACCATATTCAGATCAGCTTCCAGGCTGCCGACGAGGAGGTGAACAACCTGCTCGCCGGCTCGAAGAAGGCTTTCGCCCACAAGCTGGCCATGGCCCGGGCGGTCAAGGCCCACGGCTACCCGATGGTGCTCAACTTCGTCACCCACCGGCACAACATCGACAATATCGAACGGATCATCGAGCTGTGCCTGGAGCTGGAGGCCGACTTCGTCGAGCTCGCCACCTGCCAGTTCTACGGTTGGGCCGAACTCAACCGTGCCGGCCTGCTGCCGACCCGCGCCCAGCTTGAGCGGGCTGAGCGCATCACCCACCAGTGGCGCGACAAGCTGGCCGCCGAGAATAACCCGTGCAAGCTGATCTTCGTCACCCCTGACTACTACGAGGAGCGCCCCAAGGCCTGCATGAATGGCTGGGGCAATCTGTTTCTTGACATCACCCCCGACGGCACCGCACTGCCGTGCCACAGCGCGCGGCAGTTGCCGGTGCAGTTTCCCAATGTGCGTGAGCACAGCATCGAGCATATCTGGCGGCATTCCTTCGGTTTCAACCGCTTTCGCGGTGATGACTGGATGCCCGAGCCGTGCCGCAGCTGCGACGAGAAGCACAAGGACCTCGGCGGCTGTCGCTGCCAGGCCTTTATGCTCACCGGCGATGCCAGTAATGCCGACCCGGTATGCAGCAAGTCGGCGCACCATGGCGTGATTCTCGCCGCCCGCCAGCAAGCCGATGAAGCGCCGCTGGGCCTGGGCGACCTGCAGTACCGCAACGACAAGGCCTCGCGAATCATATGCAAAGCGTAGGGTGCGCCGACCCCGAGCTGATCTGGAGCGCCGAGCAGGCCGCCGCGGCCAGTGCCGACTTCGCCGAGCTGCACGCGGCCCATGGCGGCGTGCTCTGGGTGGCGTTCGACCCGCAGCAGGCGCGCTGTGGGTTGTTCTTCTGGCGTGACGGTGTCGTGAGCGAACTCACGCCATCAGGATTCTCCGTACGCAACCGGGTTTATGAATACGGTGGCGGTGCCTGCTGTGCCACCGATCAGGGCGTGGCCTTTGTCAATGAAGGTGATCAGCAGATCTATCGCATCGACATCGACGCAGACGGCGGTGCGCACAGCGCACCCTACCAGCTTAGCGATTCGCCTCACTGCCGGTATGGCGATCTGTCCTTCGTGCCCGCCTGGCAGGCGCTACTGGCCGTTGAGGAAAGCCACGAGGCCGGTTCGGTGGTGCACCGTCTGGTGCGCATTGGCCTTAATGGCAAGCGCGACGTCCTGGTCGAGGGCGCTGATTTCTATGCTGCGCCTGTGGCCGATGCTGACGGCCAGCGCCTGGTCTGGATCGAGTGGGATCGCCCCAGCCAACCCTGGGTCGCCACGCGCCTGTGTCAGCGCGAGTCGGGCCAGCGCAGCCGGGTGCTGGCCGGGCAGGCGGGCGAACAATCCCTGCAGCAGCCGCGTTTCGACCCGCACAACCGCTTGTGGGTATTGAGCGACAAGGCCGGTTGGTGGCAGCCCGCGTGCGTCGATGATGACACCCAGGCGTGCGGTGCTCCCTACGATCACGCGCCGGCGCCCTGGCAGCTGGGCGGTCGAACCTATCTGCCGCTGGGAGACCAGTTGCTGCTGAGCCGCTTCAAACAGGGTGTCGGCGTACTGCTGGACGTAGGGTGTTGCGGGGCCGCCCAGGCCGTGCGCACCGACTCTCTGGCGGCCGAAGCCATTGGTGCGCACAACCTAGGCGGCCCCGCGTCACCCTACGCAGAGAGGCGGTTGGCCGAAGGGTTTACGCGTTTGCGCAGCCTGGCTGCCGATAGCGAATATTTCTACTGCATCGCGGCTGCGCCGGATCGCCTGCCTGCAGTGCTGGCGATCAGCAGGGACGATGGGCTGGTCAGCATACTGGCTGGCGGTGAACAGCCCTTGTCCGAGCAGCATCTGTCGCGCCCCGAGCCCTTGAGCTGTGAGGTGGGCGAGGGGGAGCGCTGCCACGGTTTTTTCTACGCCCCGGTTTCAGCTCAAGCACGTCCGCCGCTGGTGATCTTTCTGCACGGTGGGCCGACCTCGGCCTGTTACCCGGTGTTCGACCCGCGTATTGCCTTCTGGACCCTGCGCGGCTACGCCGTGCTTGACCTCAACTACCGCGGCAGCAGCGGCTATGGCCGTGCCTATCGCCTGCGGTTGGCCGGGCAGTGGGGCGCGCTGGAGGTGGCGGACATTGGCGCTGCCATCGATACGCTTGCAGCCAGCCAGCGCATCGATCCGCAGCGGGTGTTTGTCCGCGGGGCGAGTGCCGGTGGCTTCAGCGCACTGCGGGCGTTGGCCGAGCTGCCGCAATTGCGCGGTGGCGCCAGTCTCTATGGGGTCAGTGACCCGCTGGCGCTGCGCCGGCTGACCCATAAGTTCGAGGCGGATTATCTGGATTGGCTGATCGGTGACCCCGAGCGCGATGCCGAGCGCTACCAGCACCGCAGCCCCGTGCTGCAGGCCGAACGGATCACAGTGCCGGTGATTTTCTTCCAGGGCGCGCTGGATGCCGTGGTCGTGCCGAGCCAGACCGAAGCCATGGTCGAGGCATTACGCCAGCGCGGTGTGCCGGTCGCCTATCACCTGTTCGCCGACGAGCGCCACGGCTTCCGCCAGGCCGCGAACCTGGCTGCGGCCCTGAACGCCGAGCTGGCGTTCTATCGGCAATGCCTGGGGTAAGCCTGTGGCCATTTCCCAGTGCTGGGTTGCACGGCAACGATGCTTTTGTAGGCGCCGCGCCCCGCGGCGAATGCCGTGGACAACGCTGATGTAGCGCAAAGGCTGCAATCGATTCGCCCCGGGGCGGGGCTTCTACGGGTGTTCGGTGGTTTATCCCGATGCAATAGGGACATGGCCAGGCCCGCAAGCCCTGTTCGCCCTTGGTGCAATTGCATTAGGGCGCCGATGCAGTACGCTGGCGACATTCGATAACAACAAGAAACAGGCGCTTCCATGAGCCAAGCCTTGAGCCAACTGCGCAAGTTCGTCTCGCCCGAAATCATCTTTGGTGCCGGCTGCCGGCATAACGTCGCCAACTACGCCAGCACCTTCGGCGCACGCAAGGTGCTGGTGGTCTCGGATCCTGGTGTCGCCGCTGCCGGTTGGCTAGGTGATGTCGAGCGTAGCCTGCAGGGGCAGGGCATCGACTACTGCGTCTACACCCAGGTTTCGCCCAACCCACGGGTCGAGGAGGTGATGCTCGGCGCCGAGATCTACCGAGCCAACAACTGCAACGTGATCGTCGCCATCGGCGGCGGCAGCCCGATGGACTGCGCCAAGGGCATCGGCATCGTGGTTGCCCACGGCCGCAATATTCTCGAGTTCGAGGGCGTCGACACCATCCGCGTGCCCAGCCCGCCGCTGATCCTGATCCCCACCACGGCCGGCACCTCGGCGGATGTCTCGCAGTTCGTGATCATCTCCAACCAGCAGGAGCGGATGAAGTTCTCCATCGTCAGCAAGGCGGTCGTGCCGGATGTCTCGCTGATCGACCCGGAAACCACCCTGAGCATGGACCCTTTCCTGTCTGCCTGTACCGGCATCGATGCGCTGGTGCATGCCATCGAGGCCTTCGTCTCCACCGGCAGCGGCCCGCTGACCGATACCCATGCACTGGAAGCGATGCGCCTGATCAACGGCAATCTGGTGCAGATGATTGCCAACCCCCACGACATTGTCCTGCGCGAGAAGATCATGCTCGGCAGCATGCAGGCCGGCCTGGCGTTCTCCAATGCCATTCTCGGTGCCGTACATGCCATGAGCCACAGCCTGGGCGGCTTTCTCGACCTGCCCCACGGCATGTGCAACGCCGCACTGGTCGAGCATGTGGTGGCCTTTAACTACAACGCAGCCCCCGAGCGCTTTCGTCATGTGGCCGAGACCCTGGGCATCGACGTGCGCGGCCTCAACCACCTGCAGGTGCGCCAGCGCCTGGTCGACCACCTGGTGACCTTCAAGCAGGCCGTCGGCTTCCACGAAACCCTCAAGCTGCATGGCGTGTCGATGAGTGATATTCCGTTCCTCTCGGCCCACGCCATGGAAGACCCGTGCATCCTGACCAATCCGCGTGAGTCCAGTCAGCGCGATGTCGAGGTTGTCTATGCCGAGGCCCTCTGACGCCGGCGCCAGCCAGCGCGAAGCGCTGAACAATCTGCTCGGGCTGGGCAGCCACTCGGCGCGCAAGAGCCATTACCCGGAACTGCTGGCGCGCCTGGAGGAGCTGGAAACCGAGCGTAACCGCTACAAGTGGCTGTTCGAGCACGCCGTGCATGGCATCTTCCAGGCCAGCGTGCGCGAAGGTTTGCTCGCCGCCAACCCGGCCCTGGCGCGCATGCTCGGCTACGAGGACCCGCGCGAGGTGCTCTGGTCGCTTACCGATCTGGCCCGTGATCTGGTGGTCGGTGGCGAGGCCGAGCTGCAACATATCCGCAGTGCCCTGCGCGATGGGCCGGGGCTGTTTGCCTATGAAACGCGTTTGCGGCGCAAGGATGGGCGGATCATCGAGGTGATGATGAACCTGCTGCTCAAGCCCGATCAGGAGGGCGTGTTCGAGGGGTTCGTCGCCGATATCACCGAGCGCAAACAGGCCCAGCAGCGTCTGGTGCTGCTCAATGAGGAACTTGAGGCACGGGTCAGTGCGCGCACCGCCGAACTGCAGGAGGTCAATGCCAACCTGCAGCGGCAGATCGTCGAGCGCGCCCGCATCGAGCAGGCGCTGCGCGAGGCGCGTGATGCCGCCGAAGAGGCCAACCGCAGCAAGGACAAGTACCTGGCGGCAGCCAGCCACGACTTGCTGCAGCCGCTGAATGCCGCTCGCCTGCTGATCTCCACCCTGCGCGAACGGGCGTTACCGACGGCGGAGCAAACCCTGGTCGAGCGCAGCCACCAGGCCCTGGAGGGTGCCGAAGACCTGCTCACCGACTTGCTCGACATCGCTCGCCTGGACCAGGCGGCGATCAAACCGGATGTGGATGTCTACACCCTGGACGAGCTGCTGGCGCCGCTGGCCTCGGAGTTTCAGCCGGTCGCCGAGGCCGCCGGCCTGGGCTTGCGCGTCCGCCTGGGGCCCTATGCGCTGCGCACGGACTTTCGCCTGCTGACCCGTATCCTGCGCAATTTCCTCAGCAACGCCTGCCGCTACACCGAACAGGGCGGCGTGCTGCTCGGTGCGCGCAAACGCGGCGACAGCCTGGAGCTGCAGGTCTGGGACACTGGGCGCGGCATTGCCCAGCACCAGATGGGCGATATCTTTCTGGAGTTCAATCAGTTGGATATTGGCCATTCGACCGCGCGCAAGGGCGTGGGGCTGGGCCTGGCCATCGTCGATCGGATCGCGCGGATCCTCGGCTATCCGCTCAGCGTGCGCTCGCAGCCGGGGCGCGGTTCGCTGTTCAGCATCCGCGTGCCGCTGGCCTGCGAGCCCGGTACGCGCCCGGTCATCCGAGCCTTGCCCGCAGCGCCAGTAGGCGACCCCTTACCCGGCCGCCGGGTGCTGGTGCTGGATAACGAACCGAGCATCCTGCACAGCATGGCGGCGCTGCTCGAGCAGTGGGGCTGCGAGGTGGTCTGCGCGCCCGACCAGGCCACCGCGCTGCAGGCGCTACAGGGACGTGCGCCCGATGTGATCCTCGCCGACTTCCACCTTGAGCATGGTGTGCATGGTTGTGAGGTGGTGGCTTATCTGCGCGAGCATTTCGCCGTGCGCGTCCCGGCGGTGATGATCACCGCCGACCGCAGTGACAGCTGCCGCGGTGAATTGCAGCGTATGGGCATGCCGCTGCTGAACAAGCCGGTCAAGCCGGGCAAGCTGCGCGCCGTGCTTAGTCAGATGCTGGTCGAGACTTAGTGGGGCCGGGCGGCGCTCCGCTCCGCTTTAGCCGCGATGCTTTCAGCGCTTTCAAGATCTATCGCGAATAAATTCGCTCCTACAGCGCCTACAGAAAGCGACAGATGACTCGTGTTGCGACGCTAGAGGGCGTCACAGCACTGGCCTATGGCTATGTTTTTGTTGAACCCGGGGCCCTGTGCAGCGGTCTAGGTGAGGTCAATCAGGAGAACCTCACCATGCAAAAACAATCGATGTTCCGCCGTCTCGCTGCCATGCTCGCGGTATTCCACGTACTGATGGTCGTTCAGGTGCCGATGGCCAATGCGGCGATGGTTGGCACCGCCGAAGTGATCAACGCCCAGCAGGAGCAGGTCGATCGCCAGCAACTGCTGAGCATGCTCGATGACCAGGGCGTGCAGGACAAACTGCAGGCCATGGGGGTTGAGCGTGATCAGATCGAAACCCGCATCAACAGCCTGACCAACGCCGAACTGGCACAGTTCAACCAACAGCTGTCCGAAGCACCGGCTGGTGCCGGGGTGTTGGGCGTGATCGTGTTGTTCTTGGTTATCTTCATCATCACCGATATGCTCTGCGCGACTAATGTCTTCAGTTTCGTGAAATGCATAAATCGTTGATCGACCTGCGTTACCTGCCATTGCTGTTCGCTGTACTGCTGACCGCCTGCGCGAAGTCTCCGGTGTTGCCACCGGAGACTTCGCGTTTGCCTGAGCGGGTCGAGCTGAGCAGCGTGCCTTTCTTCCCCCAGAGTGCGTACCAGTGCGGCCCGGCGGCGCTGTCGACCATGCTCAATCAGCGCGGTGTGGTCACCAGCCCTGGGTTGCTCAAGGACCAGGTATTTATACCGGGTCGTGAGGGCAGCCTGCAGGTCGAGATGGTCGCTGCGGCGCGCAGCCACGACATGCTGGTATACCCGCTGCAGCCGAAGCTCGAAGCCGTGCTGGAGCAGGTCGCTGCCGGCAATCCGGTGCTGGTGCTGCAGAACCTGGCGCTGGACTGGTACCCCATGTGGCATTTCGCCGTGGTGGTCGGTTATGACCAGCGCGAACGCACGCTGATTCTGCGCTCGGGCACGACCCGTCGCGAAGTCACTGCGTTCTCGACCTTCGACCGCACCTGGGCGCGGGGCAAGCGTTGGGCCGTGCTGACCCTGCCGACCGATACCCTGCCCGCTGCAGCGGATGCGCAGACTTGGCTCAAGGCTGCCAGTGATCTTGAGGAAACCGGGCGCGTCGATGCCGCGTTGCGGGCTTACCGCACTGCGGTCAAGCAGTGGCCAGGCAATGCCACGGCCTGGTTCGCCCTGGGCAATCGCCAATACGCCGCGGGTGACAAACAAGCGGCCGAAGCCTCGCTGGGAAAAAGCGTGGCAGCGCAGCCGGATTTTGCCTCGGGCTGGTTCAACTATGCGCAGGTGCTCGATGAGCGCGGCTGCGCGGTTGCCGCTGCCCAGGCGCAACGCTGCGCCCAGGCGCTGGCCCCGCAAGACAGCCGTTTTGCCAAGGCGGCTGCAGGGCAGGGTAACGCTCAGTGCACCTTGGCAGCTCGTTGCCCAGTGCAGTAAGCGCCGCCCTAGTATGAAAAACGGCGCCATTGGGCGCCGTTTTTCATGAAGATACCCTCGTTTTGTGTGGGCTTAACGCTGGAGCCGTAGGGTGCGCCGTGCGCACCGGCGCAGGCTGCAGACTCTTGGTGTGCGCGGCGCACCCTACTCGTTCGTCTCCATGCAACACTCAATTGCGACTAGAAACCGAGCTTGTCGCGCAAGCTGTAGTACCAGGCGCCCATTGCGCTGAATGGCACTTGCAGCAGGCGTCCGCCCGGGAAGGGGTAGTGCGGCAGGTTGGCGAACGCGTCGAAACGCTCGGCCTGCCCACGCAGGGCTTCGCCGAGGATTTTGCCGGCCAGGTGGGTGTAGGTCACGCCGTGGCCGCTGCAACCTTGCGAGTAGTAGATGTTGTCGCCCAGGCGGCCGACCTGGGGCAGGCGCGACAGCGTCAGCAGGAAGTTGCCGGTCCAGGCGTAATCGATTTTCACGTCCTTGAGCTGGGGGAAGGCCCTGAGCATCTTCGGTCGGATGATCGCCTCGATGTTCGCCGGGTCCCGGGCGCCATAGACCACACCACCGCCGAAGATCAGGCGCTTGTCGCCGGAAAGCCGGTAGTAGTCGAGCAGGTAGTTACAGTCTTCGACGCAGTAGTCCTGCGGCAGCAGGGTGTTGGCCAGCGCCTCGGACAGCGGCTCGGTGGTGATTACCTGAGTCCCACAGGGCATGGATTTGGCTGCCAGCTCAGGCACCAGGTTGCCCAGGTAGGCGTTGCCGGCAATCACCACGAACTTGGCTTTGACCCGACCGTTGGGTGTGTGTACGACCGGGTTAGCGCCGCGCTCGATGCGCACCGCCGGCGATTGTTCGTAAATCACCCCACCGAGGGACTCGACCGCTGCCGCCTCACCCAGGGCCAGGTTGAGCGGGTGGATATGCCCGCCGCTCATGTCCAGCATGCCGCCGACATAGCTGTCGCTGGCGACCACTTCGCGGATGCGCGCGGCATCCATCAGTTCCAGCTGGGTATGGCCATAGCGTTCCCAGAGTTTTTTCTGCGCTTCCAGGTGCTTGAGGTGCTTGGAGGTGTTGGCGGCGAAGACGCCACCATCCTTGAGGTCGCACTGGATGTTATAGGTAGCAATGCGCTCACGGATGATCCGCCCACCCTCGAAGGCCATATCGCCGAGCAACTTGGCCTGCTGCGCGCCAACGCTGCGTTCGATCACATCGATGTCGCGGCTGTAGCTGTTGACGATTTGCCCGCCATTGCGCCCGGATGCGCCAAAGCCGACCTTGGCTGCTTCGACCAGGGTGACCTTGAAGCCATTTTCCAGCAGCGAAATAGCCGTCGACAGGCCAGTATAGCCCGCGCCGACGATGCACACATCGGTCTCCACTTCGCCGGCCAGGGGCGGGCGCTCAGGTGCGGGGTTAGCGGACGCGGCGTAATAGGACTGTGGGTATGCGGTGTGCGCCATTTTGCAACCTCTGTTCTTTATTTTTTACGATTGCCCGGATGCTACCCGAGTTGAAAATGCCCGGCTAGTGCCGCATGCAAAAACCACAGGGCTTGCGGCGGACATAAAAATTTCCGTTATTCAGGCAGTTAGCTGCAAAAAAGAGGTTGACTCTTTTTTATCTCCCCGTAAAATGCGCACCCATCGAAGGCACATAGCTCAGTTGGTTAGAGCACCACCTTGACATGGTGGGGGTCGTTGGTTCGAATCCAATTGTGCCTACCAAATCGAAAGCCGCTGTTCGCGGCACGCAAAAGGGCAACCCGCAAGGGTTGCCCTTTTTCTTTGCCGATGTCCCAAAATCGTGTTGCATCCCGTGCAAGCTATTACGCAGCACCAGGGTGAACGACGCGAACACGCGTAGGAGCGCCGCCTCGGGGCGAAGCGATTGCAGCCATTCAGCTATTTCGGCGTTGTCCATGGCATTCGCCGCGGGGCGCGGCTCCCACAAAAGCATCGTCGCCGTGCAACAGGGTACTGGGACAGAGCCTTTTCTTTGGCCCTAGCTGTCCTGCAGGTCTTTCAGGGCATCGAGCCACTCGCGTGGCACGTCGCGTTTGAGCGCCAGTTGGCATTGCTGGCTTTCGGGATCGAAAACGATCACCGCTTCATTTTTATCCAGGGCGCGGCGCACGCGCAGCACGCGGGTTTCCAGCGGGGTTTCGTCGCCATTGTCGGTGCCCTCGCGGGTGACGAAGTCTTCGATCAGGCGGGTGAGGGTGTCGGCTTCGAGCAGGTGGGCGGGAATCAGCACGGGGTCGGTCTCCAGAACGCAGCGGCGATGCTAACGCCTGTGCCGCGTGCTGGCCAGGTGTCCTTTAGAGGCTATCGCTGTCCTTGAGGTAGTGCTCAAGCAACTGATACAGACGGGCGCTGTCCAGCGGTTTGCCGAGGAAGTCATCCATGCCGGCGGCGAGGCCGTGCTGGCGGTGCTCGTCGAGGATGTGTGCGGTCAGGGCGACGATAGGGATCGCCGGCCAGCCGTGCTGGCGTTCCAGGCGGCGTATCTGCCGAGTGGCTTCGAAACCGTCCATTTCCGGCATTTCACAGTCCATCAGCACCAGGTGATAGGCGTTCGGCTGGCGCTGGTATTCGGCCACGGCATCGACGCCGTTGACCACCAGGCGCACGCCATAACCACGCTTCTTCAGAAAGCCCTGCACCACCAGCTGATTCACCGCATTGTCTTCGGCGACCAGGATGCACGGGGCGGCGTTGCCGTCGCTGCGGATTTCCCGCGGCGGGTTGGGTTGAAGCACAGGATGGTCCTCGTAGAGTTCGCCCAGCGCATCGCGTAGCGCGGTCACCGGCACCGGTTGCGCCAGGCTCACCAGGCGCAGGTCGGGATGGGCGTGGGATTGCTGGCAGTGTTCCGGCGGGCACAGCAGTAATATCCGCTGCCCAGGTTCAAGCCGCGGGCGCAAGGTATCGAGCCACTGCGCGACACTGCCCGGCCAGGGCGCCATCAGCACCAGCAGCGGCGGGGTGGCGTAATCGGCCAGGTAGTCGAGCAGGCGCTCCGGGGTTTGGCAGCGTTCGGTGTGCATGCCCCAACGGCCGAACAGGCGGCTGAGGGCATCCAGGCCAAGCCCGTCGAGGGAGGTGAGCAGGGCCGTGCGACCTTTGAGCAGGGTATTGAGCGGGTCGATGGGTGTATCGCTGTCGTCCAGCGGCAGGTCGAAGGCGAAGCGCGTGCCTTGGCCGGGCGTGCTCTGCACCTCGATATGCCCGCCCATCATTTCCACCAGCTCCTTGCTGATGGCCAGGCCCAGACCGCTGCCGCCGTAGCGCCGGGTGGTGCTGGAGTCCCCCTGGGCGAATGACTCGAACAGCTGCTCCAGACCTTCATCGCTGATGCCGATGCCGCTGTCGCTGACGGCGAACACCAGGCGCGCGTTGCCTTGTGCATCGTTACGCCGGCAGACATTGATCACCACGTGGCCTTCGGCGGTGAACTTCAGGCTGTTGCTGAGCAGGTTCATCAGGACCTGCTTGAGGCGTGTCGGGTCACCCTGCATGCGCTGCGGCACGCCGTTTTCCAGGCTCACATAGAGACGCAGGCGCTTGTCCAGAGCCTGGCCGGTGAACAGGCTGAGGGCTTCGGAGATAAGGGCTTCGAGGTCGAATTCGATATGTTCGAGCTGCAGCTTGCCGGACTCGATGCGGGCGTAGTCGAGGATGTCGTTGATCACTGCGATCAGCGAGCTGCCGGAGCTGGAGATGGTGTCGACGTAGAACCGCTGGCTGCGGTCCAGCGGCGTTTCCCTGAGCAGTTGCAGCATGCCCAGCACGCCATTGAGTGGGGTGCGGATCTCGTGGCTCATCTTGGCCAAAAAGCGGCTCTTGGCCTGGTTCTCGATCTCTGCCTGCTCCGCCGCGCGGCGTGACTGAAAGCCTTCTTCCTTGAGCAGGTTGATGCGGTCGGCCAGGCCGATGGACAGGGTGATCAGCTCGACGGTCACCCCCACTTTGACCACCGCAGCGCCATACAGGCCAAACAGCTCGATACCCAGGGAGCCGAAGGTGGCGATCATGAACGAGCCGAGCAGAATGCCCCAGGCGATGATGTAGTAGGAGCCGTAGCGCAGGCCCTGGCGCCAGACGTAGGCGCCGGCCAGCAACAGCAGGCTGGAGACCGCCAGCACCGTAAGGCTGGCGAGAATGTTCCAGGTCTGCAGGCCCACCAGCGGTAAGGAAATCAGGCAGGCGACGGTCGCCAGCATAAATACCCGCAAGGCCATGTCCAAGCGCGGGAAATACTGGCGGGTATGGAGAAAATGGCGGCTGAACTGGGTGGCGCTGAGGCAGTGCAGGTACATCAGGATGTAGATGCTGATCGACTGCAGGCCGAGGTGATCGGGCAGCAGTTTGAACAGCATGCCGTCGAAGCTGGCGGCGAACAGGCCGATGTTGAAGTTGTACACCAGGTACCAGAAGTACGCGGGTTCGCGCAGTGAGATGAACAGGAACAGGTTGTAGCAGAACATCGCGAACAGCACGCCGTAGAAGGCGCCGTTGATGCCCATGAGGTTTTCCTGCACCTCGGCGCTGGCCTTGTAGCTGCTGAAGTACAGCGGCACGAACAGCGTACTGGTGCTTTCCACGCGGATCAGCAGGGTGCTTTCGCCGGGCGCCAGGCTCAGTGGGAACCAGAAGTTACGCACCTGCACCGGGCGCTGGGAGAAGGCATAGCGGTCGCCGCTTTCCTGCATCTGCCACTGGCCATCGCGACCTTGCTGGTAGATTTGCAGGTGATCGAGCAGGGGGTAATTGACTTCCAGGTAGCCGGCCAGCGCGTCTTGCAGACGATTGTCCAGGTGCACCTTGAACCACCAGGTCGAGCTGTTTTTACCCAGGTTGGCATGGTTGGCATGGACGGCGGTGAATTGCGAATCCGGCACTGCGGCGACCTGCTCAATGGTCAGGCGCCCTTCGCGGTCTTCCAGATACCCCATCGCAGGCCCCAGGGCCAGGCGGGTGTCGCTGTTGTCCAGCACTGCAGGCGTAAGCGCCCAGGCTGGGCCGCTCAGCCAGATCAGTAGCACAGCCGCCCACAGATGCCGCATCCCTGAACCCCTTTTCTCGCCGCGCACTGCTTGTGCGTGCCAGCAGACGCGGCGGTAGCGCGAGGGGGCGTTCCCCGGGTTGCGCTACCTGCTAGCTCAGCATCTGCTTTATTGCCGCTACTGTGCCCGGATGGCGAAAGGCCTTCAAGTCTCCTGATCGCGACGGCCGAGCAGGCTTTCCACAGTCGGGACACGGGTCTCGCTTTCCATCTGCGCATCGTGCTCGATCTGGTGGCTAAAACGTTCCAGCGAGCCGGTCTCCGGTTTGGCGTCGCTGGCGAATACCGGCGGGCTGAGCAGGTAAGCGCCGAGCAGGCGGCTGAGTGCAGCCAGGCTGTCGATATGGGTGCGCTCGTAGCCGTGGGTGGCATCGCAGCCGAAGGCGATCAGTGCGGTGCGGATGTCGTGGCCGGCAGTGACGGCCGACTGCGCGTCGCTGTGGTAGTAGCGAAACAGGTCACGGCGTACCGGAATCTCGTTTTCCCCAGCCAGGCGCAGCAATTGGCGCGACAGGTGATAGTCGTAGGGGCCGCCGGAGTCGTGCATGGCCACACTCACCGTGTGCTCGGTGGAACGCTGGCCGGGGGCGACCGGGGCGATGTCGATGCCGACGAATTCGCTGACGTCCCAGGGCAGGGCGGCGGCGGCGCCGGAGCCGACCTCTTCGGTGATGGTGAACAGCGGGTGGCAGTCGATGGGCGGTTCTTCGCCGCTGTCGACCACGGCCTTGAGTGCGGCGAGCAAGGCGGCGACGCCGGCCTTGTCGTCGAGGTGGCGCGCGCTGATATGGCCACTCTCAGTGAACTCGGGCAGGGGGTCGAAGGCGACGAAATCCCCCACCGAGATGCCCAGCATCTCGCTGTCGGCACGGCTGGCGGTTAGGGCGTCGAGGCGCAGCTCGACATGGTCCCAGGTCACCGGCAGCTCATCCACCGCGGTGTTGAACGCATGCCCGGAAGCCATCAAGGGCAGAACGCTGCCGCGTTGCACGCTGTGGTCGCTGAACACGCTGACGCGGCTGCCTTCGGCGAAGCGGCTGGACCAGCAGCCGATGGGGGTCAGGCTCAGGCGGCCGTTGTCCTGAATCTCGCGGACCATGGCGCCAATGGTGTCCAGGTGCGCCGAGACTGCGCGGTCGGGGCTGGCGCGGCGGCCCTTGAGGGTGGCGCGAATGGTGCCACGGCGGGTCATTTCAAAGGGAATGCCCAGTTCTTCCAGGCGTTCGGCGACGTAGCGCACGATGGTATCGGTGAACCCCGTCGGGCTGGGAATGGCGAGCATTTCCAGCAGCACTTTCTTCAGGTAGTCGAGATCGGGTTCGGGTAGCGAGGTCATGAAGTCTCCTGGCAGGTCGAGAAACAGGGGCGCTCAAGGCCCCTGGTTGATTTCCTGGCTAAGCGGGAACAGCAGGTCGATAAAGCGTTCGGCGGTGGGCTGCGGCTCGTGGTTGGCCAGGCCGGCGCGTTCGTTGGCTTCGATAAACACGTGCTCGGGCTGGTCGGCGGCCGGCACCAACAGGTCCAGGCCGACCACGGGAATGTCCAGGGCGCGGGCCGCTTTGATGGCGGCGTCGGCGAGCACGGGATGGAGGATCGCGGTGACGTCTTCCAGGCAACCGCCGGTGTGCAGGTTGGCGGTCTTGCGCACGGCCAGGCGCGTGCCGGCGGGCAGCACGCTGTCGTAATCGACGCCCGCGGCGTGCAGGGTGCGCAGGGTTTCGGCGTCCTTGGGGATGCGGCTTTCGCCGTCGGTGGCGGCCTGGCGGCGGCGGCTCTGGGCGTCGATCAGGTCGCCGATGCTGTGGCGTCCGTCGCCGACCACTTCGGCCGGCCGACGGATTGCCGCGGCCACCACTTCATAGCCGATCACCAGAATGCGCAGGTCGTAGCCCTCGTGGAAGCTTTCCAGCAGCACACGGTTGTCGAAGGGCTGGGCGCGCTCGATAGCGGCCTGGACTTCGGCAGGCGTGCTCAGGTCCACGGAAACGCCTTGGCCCTGTTCGCCGTCCACCGGCTTGACCACCACGCGCTGGTGTTCGGCGAGAAAGGCCGCGTTCTCTTCGGCATTACCGGCCAGGCGCTGCGCCGGCAGGCTGAGGCCGGCGCGGGCGAGGGTGCGGTGGGTCAGGCGTTTGTCCTGGCACAGGGTCATGCTCACCGCGCTGGTCAGGTCGCAGAGCGATTCACGGCAGCGAATACGCCGCCCACCATGGTTGAGGGTGAATAACCCCGCCTCGGCGTCGTCGACTTGCACCTCAATGCCCCGGCGCCGCGCTTCATCGACGATGATCCGTGCGTAGGGGTTGAGCTCGGCGCCTGGGCCGGGGCCGAGAAACAGGTTTTCGTTGATGCCGTTCTTGCGCTTGACCATAAAGGTCTGCAGCTCACGAAAACCCAGCTTGGCGTAGAGCCCCTTGGCCTGGTGGTTGTCGTGCAGCACCGACAGGTCGAGGTAGCTCAGGCCGCGGCTCATAAAGTGTTCGATCAGGTGGCGTACCAGCACCTCGCCCACGCCAGGGCGCGAGCAGCGTGGGTCGACGGCCAGGCACCAGAGGCTGCTGCCGTTTTCCGGGTCCTGGTAGGCCTTGTGGTGGTTGAGGCCCATAACGCTGCCGATCACCGCGCCGCTGTCTTCGTCCTCGGCCAGCCAGTACACCGGGCCGCCTTCGTGGCGTGGGGTGAGGCGCGCCGGGTCGATGGGCAGCATGCCGCGCATCTGGTACAGGGTGTTGATGGCCTGCCAGTCCTGCTCGTTCTGCGCGCGGCGAATGCGGTAGCCGCGAAACACCCGTTGGGCCGGGCGGTAATCGCTGAACCACAGGCGCAGGGTGTCGGAGGGATCGAGGAACAGTTGCTGCGGCGCCTGGGCCAGCACCAGCTGCGGCGCGGCCACGTACAGGGCGATGTCGCGCTCGCCGGGACGCTCGGTGAGAAGCTGGCGGGCCAGCTCGGCGGCATCGGGAAAGGTATGCCCGATCAGCAGCCGGCCCCAGCCACAATGCACCACGCGCGGTGGTCGCGTATCGGCGCCGCCTTCCTCGGCGAAACGCGCCTGCAGGCGCTCGTAGGAGGGTGCTTGGCCGCGTAGCAGGCGTTGATTGAAGGCAGAGGATCGCATGTCAAAAGGCTTCCTTGGTAACCGTATGGCCCGGAGTATTTCGGGTCGGGGTTATTCACCTGACCATCCTGGGCCGGCGCCGTTACAGTTTTTTTGTCGCCTGTAACGGGCCGGATGGTGAGGGTTCAGAGGCCGTGTTCGCTCAGCCACAGATTCAACGCCGCCAACTGCCACAGCTTGGAGCCGCGCAGTGGCGTGAGCTGGCCATGGGGGTTGCTCAGCAGCTTGTCGAGCATGGCCGGGTTGAACAGGCCACGGTCCTGGCTGGGGTCGACCAGCAGGTCGCGCACCCAGCCCAGGGTCGCGCCTTCCAGATGCTTGAGGCCCGGCACCGGGAAGTAACCCTTCTTGCGGTCGATCACCTCGGCCGGAATGACCTTGCGCGCGGCTTCCTTGAGCACGTACTTGCCGCCCTCGGGCAGTTTGAAACGTGCCGGAACACGCGCCGAGAGTTCGGCCAGGCGGTAATCGAGGAATGGCGTGCGCGCTTCCAGCCCCCAGGCCATGGTCATGTTGTCCACCCGTTTGACCGGGTCGTCGACCAGCATGATGGTGCTGTCCAGGCGCAGGGCTTTGTCCACCGCCGCGTCAGCGCCGGGCATGGCGAAGTGCTCGCGGACGAAGTCACCCGCTGCGTCACCGGTCAGCCAGGCGGGCATGACGCAGGCCTTGTACTCGTCGTAGTCGCGGTCGAAGAACGCCTGGCGATACGCCGTAAAGGCGTCATCGGCGCCATCGACCTGCGGGTACCAGTGGTAGCCGGCAAACAGCTCATCGGCGCCCTGGCCGCTCTGCACCACCTTGCAGTGCTTGGCCACTTCCCGCGAGAGCAGGTAGAAGGCGATGCAGTCGTGGCTGACCATCGGCTCGCTCATGGCGCGGAAGGCCGCGGGCAACTGATCGAGAATTTCGTGCTCGCCAATGCGCAACTGATGGTGGCGGGTGGCGAAGCGCTCGGCGATCAGGTCCGAATACTGGAACTCGTCGCCACGCTCGCCGCCGGCATCCTGAAAACCGATGCTGAAGGTCAGCAGGTTTTCCACCCCGGCTTCGCGCAGCAGGCCGACCAGCAGGCTGGAATCCACGCCGCCGGAGAGCAGCACGCCGACATCCACGGCGGCGCGCTGACGGATCGACACTGCCTCACGCATGCCGTCGAGTACGCGGTCGCGCCAGTCCTCAAAACTGTAATTCGCTTCATCGCCCTGGGGGCCGTAGGGCAGCGTCCACCAGGTGCGTTGCTCGCGGCTGCCGTCGGTGCCAATACGCAGCCAGGTGGCCGGGGGCAGTTTTTCCACGCCCGCCAGCAGGGTACGCGGCGCAGGCACCACGGCATGGAAGTTGAGGTAATGATTGAGCGCGATGGGGTCCAGGGTCTTGCCGATATCACCACCTTTGAGCAGCGCCGGCAGGCTGGAGGCGAAGCGCAGGCGCTCGGCGGTTTGTGACAGGTACAACGGCTTGACGCCGAGACGGTCGCGGGCAATGAACAGCTGCTGGTTGTCGCGCTCCCAGACGGCGAAGGCGAACATGCCGTTGAGCTTGGGCAGCAAGTCGGCGCCCCAGGCGTGGTAGCCCTTGAGCAGCACTTCGGTGTCACCGCCGGAGAAGAAGCGGTAGCCCAGGGCTTCCAGCTCGTCGCGCAGTTCCGGGTAGTTGTAGATGGCGCCGTTGAACACCATCGACAGGCCCAGGTCGCTGTCGATCATCGGCTGGCCGGAGGCTTCGGCCAGGTCCATGATTTTCAGTCGGCGATGGCCGAGGGCAACCGGGCCCTGGCTGTGAAAGCCGTGAGCATCGGGGCCGCGAGGGGCCAGGTGGTGGGTAATGCGCTCGACGGCCGCAAGGTCCGCAGGGCGTCGATCAAAACGTAATTCTCCAGCTATTCCGCACATAGTTCCTTACCGGTATTGCCGTTGGGGAGTGTCCGGCCGTTGCCGAACCTTTTACACCAAAACAAAATAATGGTTTCATGTCAAAGTTTTGTTCGGTCTATAAGAGACGTTATGAGCGAAAAAATAGTTCCAGCTGAAATTTATGCGGCGGATGCCAGCCCGTTTGAAATGCCCTTGTTTCAGGCCCTGCGACGCTTGCAGCAAGACGGCGAGGTGCATGCCAAGCGCCTGAGCCGCTTCGGCGGCCTGACGCCCATGCAATTGATGATTTTGCAGGTGCTGGCCGGCGAGACGCGGATGACCGCCAGCGCGCTTAGCGGCCGGGTCAGCCTGACGGCGGCGACTCTGTCAGGGATGCTCGACCGCCTGGAAGAGCTGGGCCTGTTGCAACGCCAGCGTGACGATCAGGACCGCCGCCGCCAGTGGCTGCTGCTCAGCGACGCCGGCCATGCGCTGATGCAGCAGTCGCCAACGTTGCTGCCACCGGGCTTTCGCCGGCGCTTCGATGCCTTGAGCGAGTGGGAGCGCCACGCCCTGACCGCCGCGCTGTTACGCGCGGCTGAGTTGTGTGGCGATGCTGAGGGTTAAGGTGTTGGGACTCGGTGCGCACGGCGCACCCTACGGGTGGGCCGGCTGTGTGTATGGCTACGTGTTACGCATCAACTGACGCAGCATAAACCGGTTGGGGTGGCAGGCCAGGGCGACGTCGCGGGCAACCGGCAGGGCTTCACCTTCCAGCCAGGCGGCGATCAGTTCGCCGCTCAGTGGCGCGGTGATCAGCCCGCGCGAGCCGTGGCCGCTGTTGATATACAGGCCGTCGAGCCAGGGGCAGGGTGTTTCCGGTTGCTGGCGGGCATCCTTGCGCAACACGGCGTAGGCCTCGGCGAACGCGGCCGCGTCAGCCAGGGGGCCGACGATTGGCAGGTAATCCGGGGTGGTGCAGCGAAAGGCCGCGCGGCCGTCGAAGGGCGCGTCCGCCGCGCCGGGCAGCGCCAGACGTTGTGCCAAGTCGCTGGAAATTTCTTCTAGTAACCGTAGGTTGTCCGCATGATCTGCGGCGTTAGGCGTCAAGTCCTCGCTAGTGAAGTCGAAACTCGCGCCCAGGGTATGGCTGCCGTCACGCGGCGGCGCCACGTAGCCTTCGGCGCAGACCACCGTGCGCAACGCCTGGCTCTGCGCGGTGGTCGGCAGGCGGCTGATCTGCCCGCGAATACGTTTGAGCGGCAGCCCCGCGCTGGGCGCGAAGGCCTTGATCTCCGCCGCGCCGGCCAGCACCACCACTGGCGCCTGGGCCAGCAGGCGCTCGCCAGCCCAGGCCTGCCAGCCATCGGCGGTTTTCTGCAGGCCCAACACCTCTTGGTGCGTGACCAAGCTGATATTCGGATGGGCCGCCAGCAGCCGGCACAGCGCCGGCGGATGCACCCAGCCACCTTCGGGGTAGAACAGGCCGCCAGCGGGCAGGCGCACACCGGCGCAGGTTTCGGCCTCGGTTTGGCTCAGCGGCTGCAGTAGCGAGGGCGGGAAGGCCGCCGCCAGGATGGCTTGACGCTGGATTTCCTTGGCATCGAAGGCCAGTTGCAGCACGCCGCAGGGTGCCCAGTCCTGACCTGCCTGCAAGCGCTCCAGCAACCGGCGGGTGTAGCCGAAACCGCTGACGATCAGCCGCGACAGCGCCGTGCCGTGGGCCGAGAGCTTCAGGTAGAGCACGCCTTGGGGATTACCCGAGGCTTCCTGGGCCAGGTCGTGATGGCGCTCCAGCAGGGTCACGCGCCAGCCGCGCTGGGCCAGGCTGGCGGCGCTGGCGCAACCGGCCAGCCCGGCGCCGATCACCAGGGCTTCGCGCAGCGGCGCGCGCCAGGTTGGGCGGGCGTACCAGGCAGGCACGGCGGGCGGGGGATTGTCGCTGGCGAACTGGCCGCGCAGCACTTCCCACTTCTTGCCCAGCCCCGGTACCCGCTTGACCGTGCAACCCACGGCCTTGAGCCCACGGCGGACCACGCCGGCACTGCTGAAGGTGCCAAAAGTCGCGCCCGGCGCGCTAAGCCGCGCCAGTTCGCTGAACAGCTCGGCGGACCACATCTCGGGGTTTTTCGCCGGGGCGAAACCGTCGAGAAACCAGGCATCGACGCGTGCATCCAGCTGGCTGAGCAGGGCCAGGGCGTCACCTATAAGCAGTGTCAGGCTGACCCGCCCAGGCGCCAGATGCAGCTGCTGGAAGCCCGGATGAATGCCGTGGTAGCTGGCGAACAGCCGCTCGCTGTAGGGCGCCAGCTCTGGCCACAGAGCCAAGGCGCGGCGCAGGTCGGCCAGGGGCAGGGGATGCTTTTCAACGCTGATAACGTGCAGCCGCGCACCCGCCGGCGCATGTTGCTCGAACAGTTGCCAGGCGCAGAGGATGTTCAGCCCGGTGCCAAACCCCGTTTCTCCAATTACCAGCTGCTCACCTGCGGCCAGGGCGGCAAAGCGCTCGCCCAGGCGATTGTTGTCGAGAAACACGTAGCGGCTTTCGTCCAGGCCGTTCTCGTTGGAGAAATACACGTCGCCATAGTGACGCGACAACGGCTGGCCAGTTGCGTCCCAGTCGAGTTCGGCGAGGTAGGTGTCTGGCATGGGGTGAGGGTCCAAGGCGGGCAGGCACGGATTTTACCCAGATGACGACGAGGCAAACACCTTGAACAGATCAACCTCCTGGCTTTCCGGCGGGGCCAGGCGCAAACGCTGTTCGATATTCAGTCTTTAGGGCGTTCGTACTGTTTCTCTAAGGGTCGACACTGGCCTTTGGCATCGCCTGCTTCCCCGACACCTGCCTGGACGCCGCCCGCGAACTGGCCAGTGGCCTGGTGCTGGGCATCGGCGAGGCGGCCATGCACGCCGCGAGCATGCTCAGCGTGCGCTACTCGATCCTTACCAGCCTGCCGCGCTCGATCCATATCATCGAGCGCAATATTCACAGCTATGGCCTGCAGCGCCGCTGCGCGAATATCCACGCGGCGGATATTCCGGTGCTGGAGCTGGAACGCGACCCCGCCCACTACCTACGCCTGCGCGCCCTGGGCCTGCAGATTCTGCGCGATGACCGCAGCGAATGCCTGGTAATGGGCTGCGCCGGCATGAGCCAGTGGGCGCAACGCCTGCAAGAAGACCTCGGCGTGCCGGTGGTCGATGGCGTGCAGGTGGCGCTGAAATGGGTGGAGTCGCTGGTGCAACTGCGCTTGGGCAGCAGCAAAAGCCTGAGTTATGCCTGGCCGTTGGGCAAGGTGGTGTAGCGGGCTGCTGGCGTGTCGTTCTTGGCCCGCGATAAGGTGGAAACAGGTCGCCGAAACGCTGAATAGAGTCCCTCTGGTTTTGGCAAGCTACCGCAGAACACCGCCAGCCCCCGCTTGCTGGCTCGCCGCAATCCGTAGAAACGGTGTAGATTGATGGCGCAGGGCCATGTCGGGCTTGTGGGTTAGACCGAATGCTCGTTTAATGGATTAGTGTGGAGTTCTATATAATCACTGTTTTGCGGTGCAATTAGCGTGAATATAATTTACTCAAAGTTAATTGAAATAATCAGTCTCAATAAAGGAATCTTGTGGGGTGATAGCAAGTTTCACGAGGCGTTTTTTTGTTTGCAGTTTTGTGTTTATGACTCAAAGACTAGGATGTTAATCAATTTTGTTTCAGAGGCTTCGAATATCCGTCTCAATACATATGCAAGAATGCATCCCTGTGAACTTGATTCAAGCATGGATCCAGATGGTGAGCTAGTTTACGAATATATAAGTGAATCGGGCGGCGATACCGGGGTCAGGCTTGTTGGTTAGGGACTCATCTGGCATGGGCTATGTTTAAAATGGGATTAATAAGTGCTGATCAAGAGCAGGAATTTTGTCGTATTTTCGGGGCGGTCGGTAGAGGTAAATAATAAGGCCAAGCACCGCGACAGCTTTTCCGTTGCCGCTTCGCCTTCACTACAAAGCTGCGCGTGTTGGCGGCGTTATGTTGCAAAGGAGGTTCAGTGAGTACCGCCATATTCTCTCTTGTTGGTTTAGTAGTAGGCGCAGTATTACAGTTTCTTTTCTCCCGGCACCTCGATGACAAAAAACATCAGCGTGACTTAAGGGCTAAGGCATACGCCGACTATCTACAGTGCGTAAGTGAACATGCAAATCTCGGGCATCAAAGGAATTCAGCTGAGGGTCGCCAGCTCGGCGCCAAAACCGCTGACTCCAAATGCAGAATTTCCCTTTACGGTGCTTCGGCTGTGATTTCTGCATTTGCAAAATTTGAGTGCCTTGGCGCGAAAATGAATACAAATGAACAATGCGGCGCCTTCACCGATATGGTGGCTGCCATGCGCAAAGATGCTCTTGGTAACTCATCTGTAGCCCCCGCCGATCTCGAAGCTGTATTGCTCGGTTCGCGCCATGCAGTATAAAAAATAATATTAAAATCACTCGCTCCGCTCACTGAGGGCGGATAAAATTGGCGTCTTAAAAAAGCGTTATTTCGCTTTCGCTGAGGGTTTTATGAGGTTCATCCTTAAACTTGCGTTAACTTTGATTGCCGCTGGCTTCGCATCGAATTCAGTTGGGAATGCGCAGGTTGCCGAGCAATCTGGTATGCCCAAGACGTGTAAAGGTTTAATTTCAAAAATTGTAAATAACCTTGACGAAAAAAGCATCGCCACGCTGAGGGATACCGAAAAAGATGATTTGCTGAAATATCATTTTTCTTGGGGTATGAGTATCAGGAATAGTTATGAATTGTGGTCTGAAGATTCACCTATTAGGAAATCATGCGCTCAGTTAGTTGGTGAGCAAGATATTCATCCAGATAATGCGTCCAGTGTAATCATGGAAGGCGTGTGGGAAGTTGTTAACAACACCGGTATGTAAAAATGCGCATCGCTCGCTTCTGTTGGTCTGTTGTTATAGATCATGCTGATCAGTTTCTTTAAAACGGCTTTCGCGCCAGCAGTAGCAACTCAAGGTCTGCTGCACTATTGGCGAGGAAATTACCAGAAGAGCTGGGAGCTACTCACAAAAGCTGAGCGGTGGGACCCTGAAATTACAAAAAAACAGCATATTTGAAGCTGGCTTAGGACTTGCTCTGCATCACCTTGACCGCCCTGAAGAAGCTATCCCAATACTTATATCTGCTCAAGTCTATCTGGTAAAGATATCGACGCATAATAAAGAAATTGCTAGCGCGGAGCGTCGAATTCTAAAAGAAATAAACCAGGTGTTGTGTGGCAGCAATATTTTATTGTAATGCGCTCAACACCGTTTGCTTAGATGCGCGGAGCATGGAAGAGGCTGCAGTTTTGCGAGCTTGTTAGCTTAATCGTTAGGTACTTTAACTGTGCGAAAACTACTAGAGTCTGACAGCCTCGTTCAGGTAAATCTGATAGCCAGTTACCTGCAAAGCCATGGTGTTACCGTAAAAATACTGAACGAACACCAGGGTTCTATTCGTTCAGTTATTTCTTTCAATAAGTCAATACACCCTGAGCTTTGGGTGCACCCTGAACAGTTTGAACTGGCTGCTAAGTTGGTTGGGCGTTATCAGCATGATCAACAATCAAGTGATTCGCTTAGTGAAGTCGAGTGGCTGTGCAAAAAATGCAAGGAAAGCAACCCTGGCAACTTCATGTCCTGCTGGAACTGCGGGAGTTCAAATTGAGCTTGCGTGGGTGTTTTGATGTCATTTTGCTTGAATCGGCGTTCTAACCTCGCTGGCGGCACTGTGTTGGGCTATTGCAGAGGCCCGCTACCCGCGTCTGTGCAGGCAAGCTGGTCGATGATCCGTTAGGCTGGAGGTATCAATCGCCAGGGAGCTTGCCATGTTTGAATCCGCCGAAATCGGCCACGCCATCGACAAGGACACTTACGATGCCGAGGAGCCGGTGTTGCGTGAGGCTTTGCTGGAGGCGCAGTACGAGCTGAGGCAGCAGGGGCGCTTTGCCGTGCTGATCCTGATCAACGGCATCGAGGGCGCCGGCAAGGGCGAGACGGTCAAGCTGCTCAGCGAGTGGATGGATCCACGGCTGATTCAAGTGAATACCTTCGATCAGCAGACCGATGAGGAGCTGGCACGGCCCCCGGCCTGGCGTTACTGGCGGCAGTTGCCGCCCAAGGGGCGTATCGGCATCTTCTTTGGCAACTGGTACAGCCAGATGATCCAGGGCCGTGTGCACAAGCGCTTTAAGAATGCCGTGCTGGATCAGGCAATCAATGGCGCCCTGGGCCTTGAGCAGATGCTCTGCGACGAAGGCACGGTGATCCTCAAGTTCTGGTTTCACTTGTCCCGCGAGCGCATGCAAGCGCGGTTGGACTCGCTCAAGGACGACCCCCTGCACAGCTGGCGCATCAGTCCGCTGGACTGGCAGCAGTCGCGCACCTACGACAGATTTGTGCGCTATGGCGAGCGCGTACTGCGTCGCAGCAGCCGCGAGCACGCGCCTTGGCATGTAATCGAGGGCGCGGATGAGCGCTATCGCAGCCTGACGGTGGGGCGGATTCTTTTGCAGGGCTTGCAGAGCGCCTTGCAGCAAGCGCCGCCGCACCCGCACGGCAGCGCACCGCCGGCCAGCCTGGATAACCGCGGGCTGCTCGACAGCCTGGATATGCAGCAGTCCCTGAGCAAGGAGCTGTATCAGGAGCAACTGGCTGCCGAGCAGGCGCGGCTGTCTCTGTTGATGCGCGATAAGCGCATGCGTCGGCATGCCCTGGTTGCGGCGTTCGAGGGTAATGATGCGGCCGGCAAGGGCGGCGCGATTCGCCGCGTGACCGGCGCGCTGGACCCGCGCCAGTACCGCATCGTGCCGGTCGCGGCGCCTACCGAGGAAGAGCGCGCGCAGCCGTATCTGTGGCGTTTCTGGCGGCATGTGCCGGGGCGCGGACAGTTCACCATTTTCGACCGCTCCTGGTACGGCCGTGTGCTGGTCGAACGGGTCGAGGGCTTCTGTTCGCCTGCCGACTGGTTGCGGGCCTATGGCGAGATCAACGATTTCGAGGAGCAACTGGTGGACGCCGGTGTGGTGCTGGTCAAGTTCTGGCTGGCGATCGACGCCGATACCCAGCTTGAGCGTTTCCAGGAGCGTGAGCAGATCCCGTTCAAGCGCTTCAAAATCACCGAAGACGACTGGCGCAACCGCGAGAAATGGCCGCAGTACCGCGATGCGGTGGAAGACATGGTCAACCGCACCAGTACGGAAATTGCCCCCTGGACGCTGATCGAGGCCAACGACAAACGCTTTGCTCGGGTCAAGGTGCTGCGCACCATCAATGATGCGCTTCAGGCGGCCTTCGACCGCGACTGACGGGTGCCCGGATGGCCCTGCATACGCCCGATGAATGATCGTCGTCGGGCGAGATTGTCGCGTCTTATGCTGCAGCCATCTTTCCCCATAACAATGAGGTGTGTCATGCGTGAAGTGGTGATCGTCGACAGCGTGCGAACTGGCCTGGCCAAATCCTTTCGCGGCAAGTTCAACCAGACCCGCCCGGATGACATGGCCGCGCACTGTGTCAACGCCTTGCTGGCGCGCAACGGCCTGGACCCGCTGTTGGTCGAAGACTGCATCGTCGGGGCCGGCTCCAACGAGGGCGCCCAGGGCATGAACATCGGCCGCAACGTGGCGGTGCTGTCCGGGCTGGGCACCCAGGTCGCCGGCATGACGCTCAACCGTTTCTGTTCCTCGGGCTTGCAGGCCATTGCCATCGCGGCCAACCAGATCGCCTCGGGCTGCAGCGAGGTAATAGTTGCCGGCGGCGTGGAGTCGATCAGCCTGACCCTGAAAAGCATGAACACCGATCACCTGTTCAACCCGATTCTGCAGCGTGACCTGCCGGGCATCTACTACCCGATGGGGCAGACTGCTGAAATTGTCGCGCGGCGCTACCACGTCAGCCGTGAAGCCCAGGATGCCTATGCCCTGCAGAGCCAGCAGCGCACCGCACGGGCACAGGCCGAGGGTTTGTTCGACGACGAGATCGTGCCGATGAACGTGCGCTATCAGGTCGAAGACAAGGCCACTGGCGAGAAGAAAGTGCTGGATGGCGTGGTCGACCGCGACGACTGCAACCGTGCCGATACCACCCTGGAAAGCCTGGCCGCACTCAAGCCGGTGTTCGCCGAAGACGGCTCGGTGACGGCCGGCAACGCCTCGCAGCTCTCCGATGGCGCCTCCATGACCCTGGTGATGAGCCTGGACAAGGCGCTGGAACTGGGCCTCAAGCCGATGGCCTTCTTCCGCGGTTTTACCGTGGCCGGCTGCGAGCCGGATGAGATGGGCATCGGCCCGGTGTTCTCGGTGCCTCGACTGCTCAAGGCCAAGGGGCTGCAGGTGGCCGATATCGACCTCTGGGAGCTTAACGAAGCTTTCGCCTCGCAGTGCTTGTATGCACGGGATCGGCTGGAAATCGACAACGCCAAGTACAACGTCAATGGCGGCTCGATCTCCATCGGTCACCCGTTCGGCATGACCGGTTCGCGCCAGGTCGGCCATCTGGTGCGCGAGCTGCAGCGGCGCGACCTGCGCTATGGCATCGTGACCATGTGCGTGGGCGGCGGCATGGGGGCGACCGGCCTGTTCGAGGCTTATCGCTGACCTCTACTCACGCGATCCGTCGCGGCGCACTCCGCGTAGGAGCGCCGCCCCGGCGCGAAGCTTTTGGGTTGCCTGATATACCGCTGAATGGCCGCTATTCGCCGCGAGGCGCGGCGCCTACAAGAAGTCGCGCCCCCATAAGGGCACCTCTAAAAACTACCTGCGTTGTCAGCGCTGCGTTAAAAACAGGCTCAAAATGCTCATTTACAGCTCGTAAACTCCGCTTTTTCGCCTGTTTTTGCCTTGCGCTGACTGCCTCGCCTACGTTTTTAGAGGTGCCCATAAGGCGAGGGTCAAAACGAGCGGCTGTCGAGCAGTTCGCGCGCCTTGATCATGCGGCGGATGTAGGCGCCGATTTCCCGCTCGGCATCGCCGCGGCTGAAATAGGGGCCTTCCAGGGTACCTTCGCGGGTGCTGAAGAAGTAACGACCATTGACTGCGCTGACCCGTTCACTGCGGTAATGGGTGCCTGGCGCCGGATCGACTGCACGTTGGCCGAACATAGCTGCAACTCCGTCTGGAAGGGGGACTGGGTTGAGTGTAATGCCGACAAGCGGTAGTGAAGGCTGAGTCGACGAACGGTATTTTGTGCGCGATTTCGCAATTTTTTGCCGCTTTTAGCGATTTTTTGGCGTCATTCAGTCGGCGGTTTCTGGGGCTGCAGTACAGTTCGACGTCAGAGCGCTCAAAACTGTTGCTGTGTGGTGTCCCGCTGGCGCACTAGAATGGGGCGCTCTAGCGGTGGGCCTGCCTGGCTGCCACTGCATCGACTGCGAAGCCCGCCATGCACATTTCTTCCGGCCGCTGGCTGTACGGCCTGCTCCTTGCCCTCACCACTGCGGTGCTCTGGGGCGTTCTGCCGATCAAGCTCAAGCAAGTCCTGCAGGTGATGGACCCGATTACCGTCACCTGGTATCGCCTGGTGGTGTCCGGTTCGCTGCTATTGCTCTACCTGGCTGTTTCACGGCGGCTGCCGCGTTTTCGGCCCTTGGGCCGCAAGGGCGTTGGCCTGTTGTTGCTTGCCGTGGCGGGGTTGAGTGCCAACTATGTGCTCTACCTGACGGGCCTGAATCTGCTTAGCCCAGGGACGACCCAACTGGTTATCCAGGTCGCGCCCATTCTGCTGCTGATCAGCAGCCTGTTTATCTTTCGCGAGCGCTTCAGTCTGGGGCAATGCCTGGGGTTGGTGATTCTGCTGAGCGGGTTCGTGTTGTTCTTCAATCAGCGTCTGGGCGAGCTGTTGTCGTCGTTGACCGATTACACCCTTGGCGTGTTGGTCGTGCTGGCAGCCGCGTTCGTCTGGACCTTCTACGGCCTGGCGCAAAAGCAGCTGTTGACGGTGTGGCATTCGGTGCAGGTGATGATGGTTATTTATCTGGCCTGTGCGCTGGTGCTGACGCCCTGGGCGCAGCCGTTGCAGGTGTTGGCGCTAAGCCCGCTGCAGGGCTGGTTACTGCTGGCCTGCTGCCTGAATACCCTGGTGGCCTATGGCGCCTTTGCCGAGGCCCTGGCGCACTGGGAGGCCTCGCGGGTCAGTGCGACCCTGGCCCTGACGCCGCTGGTGACCTTTATTTCAGTAGCGCTGGCGGCAACCTGGTGGCCGGGGCATGTGCTGCCCGAGCAGGTCAATGCGCTGGCCTATGCCGGTGCCGTGCTGGTGGTGCTGGGCTCGGCCCTGACGGCCCTGGGGCCGTCACTGTTGAGTAGCCTGCGCGCGCGTCGGGCGCGGCGATCGGCAGCGCTGGCGCGCTGATTCAGGCCCGCGTGCCGAGGGTTTCGGCCTTGCGCAGCCAGGCCTGGCGACGGGTTTCGCTGGCTGGGCGTACCGGCCCGAATTCGCTCAGGCGGCGGGTCTTGATGCCGCAGAAGCCCAGCACCGTGCGCACCATCTGGCGGTGTGCCGGCGCGCCGTAGATCCAGCGGAAGTACCAGGGCGGCGTGTCCAGGGTCACCAGCAAGTCTGCGCTGCGCCCAGTGAGCAGCTTGTCCCAGCGCAGCGGGCCGGTGTACTTGAAGGCAAAGCCCGGCAGCAGCACCCGGTCGAGAAAGCCCTTGAGTAGCGCTGGCACACCGCCCCACCAGACCGGGTAGACGAACACCAGGTGCTCGGCCCAATGGATCTGCCGCTGAGCGTCGAGCAGGTCCGGTTCGAGTGTCTGGCTCTGGTCGTAACCCTCGTGCAGCACAGGGTCGAAGCTCATCTCGCCCAGCGCCAGCAGACGCACCACGTGGCCTTCGCTGCGCGCGCCCTGAGCATAGGCCTCGGCGAGGGCATGGCAGAGGCTGGTGCGTTTGGGGCTGCCGAGGATCAGCAGGATGCGTTTGCCATCGCCCTCCATGGGCGTGGCGCCAGTTTTGCCGATTTCACTCATGGCTGCCGGCTCCGAGCATGTTGGCCGGGCGCACCCAGGCATCGAACTGTTCATCGGTCAGGTAACCGAGCTGCAGGGCGGCCTGACGCAGGGTGGTGCCGTCGTGATAGGCCTGCTTGGCGATCTCCGCGGCTTTGTCGTAGCCGATATGTGGGTTGAGGGCGGTCACCAGCATCAGGCCGCGCTCCAGATGCTCGGCCATTTGCCGGACATCCGGTTCTAGACCGGCGATGCAGTGGCGCTGGAAGTTGCGGCAGCCGTCGGCGAGCAGGTTGATCGACTGCAGCAGGTTATGAATGATCACCGGTTTGAATACGTTCAGCTGCAGATGGCCCTGGCTGGCTGCCATACCGATGGTGACATCGTTGCCGAGCACCTGGCAGGCGAGCATCGACAGGGCTTCGCACTGGGTCGGGTTGACCTTGCCAGGCATGATCGAGCTGCCCGGCTCATTGGCCGGCAGGCGCACTTCGGCAAAGCCGGCGCGCGGCCCTGAGCCGAGCAGGCGCAGATCGTTGGCGATTTTCATCAGGGCCACGGCCAGGGTTTTCAGCGCGCCCGACAAACTGGTCAGCGGCTCGTGGCCGGCGAGGGCGGCGAACTTGTTCGGCGCGCTGGTCAGGGGCAAGCCGCTGAGCGCAGCCAGCTCGGCGGCCATGGCCTCGGCGAAACCGCTCGGCGCATTCAACCCGGTACCCACGGCGGTGCCGCCCTGGGCCAGCTCGCAGACCGCCGGCAGGGCCGCGCGGATCGCCCGTTCGGCATAGCCGAGCTGGGCCACATAGGCCGAGAGTTCCTGGCCGAAGGTGATCGGCGTGGCGTCCATCAGGTGGGTGCGCCCGGTCTTGACCAGGCCGGCATGCCGGGCCGCCTGTTCGGCCAGGCCATCGCTCAGCTCGGCCAGGGCCGGCAGCAGATCGTGCTGCACGGCCCGCGCAGCGGCGATGTGCATGGCCGTGGGGAAGCTGTCGTTGGAGCTTTGTGCGCGGTTGACATGATCGTTGGGGTGCACCGGTTGCTTGCCGCCGCGCAGGCCGCCGGCGAGCTCGTTGGCGCGTCCGGCGATCACTTCGTTGACATTCATATTGCTCTGCGTGCCGCTGCCGGTCTGCCAGACCACCAGGGGGAACTGCGCGTCGTGGGCGCCGCTGAGCACCTCGTCGGCGGCCTGCTCGATCAGTCGGGCGATATCCGGCGGCAGGTCGCCAATACGATCATTGACCCGTGCTGCGGCTTTCTTGATCAGCGCCAGGGCGTGGATCACCGCCAGCGGCATGCGCTCCTGGCCAATGGCGAAATTGATCAGCGACCGTTGGGTCTGCGCGCCCCAATAGGCGTCTTCGGCGACCTCGATCGGGCCGATGCTGTCGGTTTCGGTGCGGCTCATGGATGCTCTCCCTCTGCGGTTCAGCCAGTGTAGGCCGTTGGGGTTAGGCTGTGTCGCTGCGCTGCGGTTCCCTGAGGGTCTGTTGACGTTTCGTCGCAAGCCGCGTTGCCGCGAAAAATCTCGCCAGGCTAGGCGGAGGACGCAGGGAATGGTTGTCCCTTGCCAAGTCCTCCAACACCGCATGGCGAGATTTTGCGCGCAAACCCGAAGGGCCGGGCCCGTTTTAGCGCGATGCTGCGTTTCTCGATGGCTCATTTAGCCGGCTAAACTTCGCATCTCGTGCCTGGCCTCGCGCTAAAACAGGCTCCGGCGCGGCCGCGAACGAAACGTCAACAGACCCTACCAACGTGCGTTGGTCGAGCCGATCCAGCCTACGGCTTTGGTGACCGGCACCCGCTCACCATCCGGGCTGCGCAACAGCCCATCGTAATGACCGAACCACTGCTGGGTATCGGCGAAGAACGGGCCGAAACGCGGGCGCCTGTGGTGGCGCTGGAGCGGGGTAAAGACCAGGGCAACGCGCTCGTCGGCGGTGGACAGGCGCCAGGGCGCAAGTGGGTTGTGCAAATCCTGTTCGATACGGACCTGCAGGGGCAGGTGTTCCAGCTCGCCACCGAACCACAGCGCGTTTTCCGAAAGGCCGCTGTGCTCGGTCCAGCCTGCGCCAAAGTTGCCGGCAATGCCCCCGGGCGCGGCGAAAGCGGCGCGGGTCCAGTGTGTGTGCAGGGGCAGGATGCCGCGGCCGAAATCCATGGCAGCGAAGCTCTGGCCCGCCGCGCAGGCGTACTCACGAGTGCCCAGGCGGATACTGCCGGTCACTGGCAGGGCGAGCTGCCGGCAGGTGGCGTGGAAACAGCCATTGGCCATTGGGGCGACCAGGTTGACAGAGTCGAGATGGCTGGGACGCTGGACGTCCAGGGCGACCTGCAGAGCGCGCGGGCTGGTCACGCCTGCAGCGGCTGTCAGGCGAGCGCGGCCGAGGTGCTCACCGACCTGCAATTGCAGCTTGGGATGGCTGAAGGCATGGTTCTGAAAGGGTTGGTCTGGCAGGCGCCCGCCGCGGCCAAACCAGCACAGGTGATGGTGCGAAGCGCTTTCGCCAGTATGCAGGTCAAGGAAGTACAGCGCACCGTAGCCCAGGTAATCCAGGTCAGCCTGGGTGACGGTGAGCATCCAGTCTGGGGTGGTGATGCACCAGTGGTTCCAGCGCTTGCGGCGCCCGGGACGGCCGGGCAGGGCGCAGTCAGTGCGCGGGCGTGGCGACCAGCCGATGGCGTCGGGGTTGAGGCGACCATCAGTGCCGCACAGCGGCAGGGCTTGTGGCAGGGTATGAGTGAAGCTGTTCATAGACACATCCATGTGCGCGATACGAAGGCCGTGGTCGATGCAGTGCTTGTTTGCTCAATGGGGGAGCATGCCTACTCTGCGGGTCTTACGGCAATGCTGGCACCCTGTCTTTTTCATGATCCGTGATCAGGTGCAACTTGAGTGCGGCCGTGCTTGGGCACAAAATGCGCCACCTCGGGTCCAACGGACTCGACCCATTACCAGGAGTACCCCATGACGCGTTTTTCCGCTGCCTTCGCTGCCGTGCTGCTGACCTGTGCCAGCGCCCCGGTGCTGGCCGATGCTGCCAGCCATGCGGCCGATGCCGAGCGTTTCCTGCAACTGGCCCGCGCCGACAAGCTGGCCGTGCCGGTATACGCCCAGGTGCAGCAGATGTTCGCCCAGCGCTTCGCCGAAACCGGTGCCGGGAAAGATAAGCAGGCTGTACTGGAGACCTACCAGGCCAAGGCCAACACCGAGCTGGATCGCGCGGTGGGCTGGGACAAGCTCAAGCCTGACATGATCAAGCTGTACACCAGCAACTTCACCGAGCAGGAGCTCAAGGAGCTGATCAGCTTCTACCAGTCGCCACTGGGCAAGAAAGTCATGGAGAAGATGCCGACCCTGACCGCGCAATCGGCGCAGATCACCCAGGGCAAACTGGAAGCCGCTGTGCCTCAGGTCAACAAGCTGTTGGCGGATATGAGCAGCGAGCTTGGCCCGAAAAAGCCCTAACCCGGAGCCCCCATGTCTAAGCAGATCCAGCTGGAAACCGCCTTGTCCCAGGCCCTGACACCCGCGCACCTGAGCGTGGCTGATGAAAGCCACATGCACAGCCGTGGGCTGGAAACTCACTACAAGGCGGTGATCGTCAGTGAGCGCTTTGCCGGGCTCAATGCGGTCAAGCGCCATCAGTTGGCTTACGCCAGCCTGGGCGATTTGATGGGGCAGATCCATGCCCTGGCCCTGCACACCTATACGCCAGCCGAGTGGGCCGAGCAGGGCGTCGCGCCGGCTTCGCCGACCTGCCGTGGTGGCAGCGCCAGTTAATATGGTGCGCCCTATCGTCGCGCAGTACGGCTCTACACCTGAGCGGCCAGGCACCGTAAACTAGCGCTCCATTGCACGTACCTGCGCCGGCTTATGCCGGCGCCTTCGTTTGTGGCCCTTGCGGCCTGTTGCCAGTCCGCCCTTTACGTGGGCGATTGCTGAGGAAGTCCCATGACCGACACCATCGTCGTCGCTGCGCTGTACAAGTTTGTCTCCCTGCCCGATTACCAGGCCCTGCGCGAGCCATTGCTTGAGGCTATGCTGGCCAACGGCATCAAAGGCACCCTGCTGCTCGCCGAAGAGGGCATCAACGGCACCGTTTCTGGCAGCCGCGCCGGTATCGATGCGCTGATGGCCTGGTTCCGTCTGGACTCGCGGCTGGGCGATATCGACCATAAAGAGTCCTACTGCGATGAGCAGCCGTTCTACCGCACCAAGGTCAAGCTGAAGAAGGAAATCGTCACCCTGGGCGTACCCGGCGTCGACCCCAACCAGCGCGTCGGCACCTACGTCGAGCCGAAGGACTGGAACGCGCTGATCAGCGACCCCGAGGTGCTGCTGATCGACACCCGCAATGACTACGAAGTGGCCATCGGTACCTTTGAAGGTGCCATCGATCCGCAGACCAAGTCCTTCCGCGAGTTCCCCGAGTACGTCCAGGCCCACTTCGACCCGAGCAAGCACAAGAAGGTCGCCATGTTCTGCACCGGCGGTATTCGCTGCGAGAAGGCTTCCAGCTACATGCTCGGCGCCGGTTTCGAGGAGGTCTTCCACCTCAAGGGCGGCATTCTCAAGTACCTCGAAGAAGTGCCGCAACAGGAGACCAAGTGGCAGGGTGACTGCTTTGTCTTCGACAACCGCGTGACCGTGCGCCATGACCTCAGCGAGGGCGACTACGATCAATGCCACGCCTGTCGCACGCCGGTGTCGGTGGAAGATCGTCAGTCCGAGTTCTACAGCCCGGGCGTCAGTTGCCCGCACTGCTGGGACTCGCTGTCGGAGAAGACCCGCGCCGGTGCGCGCGAGCGGCAGAAGCAGATCGAACTGGCCAAGGCCCGTAACCAGCCCCATCCCCTGGGCTTCAACCCACGCCAACCCCGCGAGGCCTGACCATGCGCGCACGCCTGCTCTACGTGATGGACCCGATGTGCTCCTGGTGCTGGGGTTTTGCCCCGGTGCTGCAAGCCCTTGCCGAGCAGGCGGCCGCCGCCGGCGTTGGCCTGCACCTGGTGGCGGGCGGGCTGCGCCGTGACGGCGTGGCCATCGACGCCGCCGCGCGGGTGCGCTACCTGGGTTACTGGCAGGCGGTGAATGCCAGCACCGGGCAGTTGTTCAACTTCAACGAGGGGCTGCCTGAGGGCATGGTGTACGACACCGAGCCGGCGTGCCGCGCGCTGGTGACCGCGCGCCATCTGGCGCCGGACCTGGTCTGGCAGTTGACCCAGTTGGTGCAACGGGCGTTTTACACCGAAGGGGTCGACGTGACCCGCGCCAGCGTGCTGGTCGATTTGGCCGAGCGCGCCGGGATTCCGCGTATCGTGTTCGCCGAACAGTTCGACAGCCAGGCCATGCGTGATGCCACTGCCGCGGATGTGAGCTGGGTGCAGGACTTGGGCATTGCCGGTTTCCCCACTCTGCTGGCCGAGCGCGACGGTCAACTGGCCCTGCTGACCAACGGTTATCAGCCCCTGGATATGCTGCAGCCCCTGCTTGCACGCTGGCTGGAGCGTGCAAGCAATGCCTGATCACCTGAGCTGGGCGGAAATTCGCCGGCTAGCCCTACACCACAAAAAAGCCCTGATTCTGGCCAACCTGGTGGCGGTCTTCGCCACCCTGTGCAGCGTGCCCATTCCGCTGCTGCTGCCGCTGCTGGTGGACGAGGTGTTGCTGCAGGATGGCGACGCCGCGCTCAAGGTCATGGACCTGTTCTTGCCCGTTGCCTGGCAGAGCGCGGCCGGCTATATCGGCCTGATGCTGGCGCTGACTGCGCTTTTACGCGGCGGCGCGCTGGTCTTCAACGTGATCCAGGCACGGCTGTTCGCGCGGCTGTCCAAGGACATCGTCTACCGCATCCGCATGCGCCTGATCGAGCGCCTCAAACGTATCTCTCTGGGTGAATACGAAAGCCTGGGCGGCGGCACCGTGACCACCCACCTGGTCACCGACCTCGACACCCTGGACAAATTCGTCGGCGAGACCATGAGCCGCCTGTTGGTTGCGGTGCTGACCCTGGCTGGAACCTCGGCGATTCTGCTGTGGATGCACTGGCAACTGGCGCTGCTGATTCTGCTGTTCAACCCCCTGGTGATCTACGCCACGGTGCTGCTCGGCAAGCGTGTCAAGCATCTTAAAAAGCTGGAGAACGACAGCACCTCGCGTTTTACCCAGGCGCTGACCGAAACCCTCGATGCGATTCAGGAAATCCGTGCCGGTAACCGTCAGGGCTTCTTCCTCGGTCGCCTCGGGGGGCGGGCCAAGGAAGTGCGCGATTACGCCGTGGCCTCGCAGTGGAAAACCGACGCCTCGAACCGTGCCAGCGGCCTGTTGTTCCAGTTTGGTATCGACGTGTTCCGCGCCGCGGCCATGCTTACCGTGCTGTTTTCCGACCTGTCGATTGGCCAGATGCTCGCGGTGTTCAGCTACCTGTGGTTCATGATCGGCCCGGTCGAGCAACTGCTCAGCCTGCAGTACGCGTTCTACGCCGCCGGTGGCGCGTTGACGCGGATCAACGAGCTGCTGGCGCGCGAGGATGAACCCCATTACCCCGGCCGTGTCGACCCGTTCAAGGGCCGCGATACCGTGGGTATCGAGATCAGTGGGCTGACCTTCTCCTACAACGATGAGCCCGTGCTCGATGGCTTGAACCTGAGCATCGCGCCCGGAGAGAAGGTGGCCATAGTCGGCGCCAGCGGTGGCGGCAAGAGCACCTTGGTGCAACTGCTGCTCGGTCTTTACACGCCGCAGACCGGCTCCATTCGCTTTGGCGGCAGCAGCCAGGAGGAGATCGGCCTTGAGGCCATTCGCGAGCACGTCGCGGTGGTGCTGCAACACCCGGCGCTGTTCAACGACAGCGTGCGCGCCAACCTGTGCATGGGCCGCGAGCGCGACGACGAGGCCTGCTGGCGGGCCTTGGAAATCGCCCAGTTGGCCAGCACCATCCGCGCCTTGCCGACGGGGTTGGATACCTTGGTCGGGCGCTCCGGTGTGCGCCTCTCCGGCGGCCAGCGCCAGCGTCTGGCGGTGGCGCGGATGATTCTCGCTGAGCCACGGGTGGTGATCCTCGACGAAGCCACCTCGGCTCTTGATTCGGCCACCGAATACGCCCTGCACGAAGCCCTGGGCAGCTTCCTCAGCGGCCGCACCACCCTGATTATCGCCCACCGCCTGAGCGCGGTGAAACAGGCCGACCGCGTACTGGTGTTCGACGCCGGCAGCGTTGCCGAAGACGGCGATCATCAGCAACTGATTGCCGAAGGCGGGCTGTACGCCAAACTGTATGGGCACCTGCAGCAGGGTTGAGGGTCGTGGGATGCGAGTTCATGCACCCCTGAAATGCAAAAGCCCGGCGCTGGTGCCGGGCTTTTGCATTTCAGACGGGCTCAGATGCCCATATTGGCGAGGCTTTGCATGATATTGCGCAGCGTACCGGCCAGCGTCGGGTGGCTGACCTCGAAGCGTTCCACGGCCAGGTTGACGCCGTCGACCAGCGAGGTGTCGGCGCTCATGGCAGGTTGATGCGCCAGGCGCAGTTCGATGTCCTGGGCCAAGGTCGTCAGGGTGGCACGGTCTTCGTCGCTGAGCGGCGAGTCCTGTGCCAGTTGTTCGCGCAAATCGTCCAGTTGCTGCTGCAGGTTTGCAGGCATGGGGCTCTCCTTCTCTGATGAGCACAAGCATTGACCGCCGCATAGGGCGAAAGGTCAGTGCATGTAACTAGGGTCTGTTGCCGTTTCGTTCGCGGCTGCGCCGGAGCCCGTTTTAGCGCGAGGCAAGGCACGAGATGCGAAGTTTAGCGGGCTAAATGAGCCATCGAGAAACGCAGCATCGCGCTAAAACGGGCCCGGCCCTGCGGGTTGCGCGTAAAATCTCGCCATGCGTTGTTGGAGGACTTGGCAAGGGAACAACCATTCCCTGCGTCCTCCGCCTAGCCTGGCGAGATTTTACGCGGCAACGCGGCTCGCAACGAAACGGGAACAGACCCTAGCCTAATCCACCCAGCGCTGCTTTGCTCTGTGTCAGTCAGGCGTCCTGTGTCAGGGTTTTTCGCCTTTTTGCCGGCGCAGGGCCACGTCATGCAGGGCCGGATCGAGTTCGTCGAGCTGATCAATCACCGCGTGCACGCCCAAGCGATACAGGCTCAGGGTGGCATCGGTGCGCAGGCGCTCGCGTTGTGAGTCGTCCAGGCGCTGCCAATCCGCCAGGGACTGACCGCATAGCGACCCGCAAATGGCCAGGCCGATGGTCCATAGGCCAGCATTCAGGCCGGCCTGGAGCAACTTAGGGTCGCCGCTGATCAAGACGGCGCCATCGAGATGCGGCACCTGCAAGTCGATCAGTGCCTGCCAGCAGGCATCGGGCGCGGGCCACGGGCGCTGGTCGTGCTGGCCTGCAGCTACCAGCCAGGCAGGCAGGGGGGCTGCCAGGTGGCTGCAGACCGCCGCGGGTAATGCGTCGAGCCAGGCGCAGGGTGTGTTCCAGGCCTGCAGTTGGTGCAAGGCTGCCTCGGCGCCAGGGGTCAGTACGGCCTGTGCCTGGGCAATGCCCAGCAGGTCAGCGCTGCTTGTGGAGGAACGCTGGTTGGCCGCCACTTGGGTGCGAGCGCCAAAATCCACCAGGCAGCCGGAAAGGCCGAACAGAAAGGCGCTGAAGGAGCAGGGAGCAGGCATGGCGGGTGTCCGTGGCTCGAAAAAGACAAGCCTATGGCAGTCAGGTGACATTGGTGTGACGGCGCCGGTGTCCGGGAACAGGGTGTAATCGTTTTTCTGTGAGCCATTGCTCGGCTATGCTGCCCTTTTAAGGGGGGCACGCCTTATACTGCGCGCCTTCGAAGGCGACCTGGGGTCGCCGTACCTGTATCCCAAGGAGAGACTGCAATGCGCGTGATCGGTGCGAACTGGATTGCCCGTTTAGGTTTTTTGCTGGCCGGTGCCAGCCTTGTTGTGCTGCCGTTGGCGGCTCAGGCTGCCGAGGATGATCCTTGGGAAGGCGCGAATCGGGTGATCTTCCGTTTCAATGACACCATTGACACTTACGCCCTCAAGCCGGTTGCCCAGGGTTACCAGGCCGTCACTCCGCAGTTTCTCGAAGACGGCGTGCATAACGTCTTTGGCAATATCGGCGACGTCGGCAACCTGGCTAACAATGTGCTGCAGGGTAAGTTTCATAATGCTGGCGTGGACACCAGTCGGGTGATCTTCAACACCCTGTTCGGCCTGGCCGGGTTCTTTGATGTGGCCACCCGTATGGGACTGCAGAAAAACGATGAAGATTTTGGCCAGACGCTGGGTGCCTGGGGTGTCAACAGTGGCCCTTACGTCGTGTTGCCGCTGCTGGGCCCTAGCACCGTGCGCGACACTGTGAGCCGCATACCGGACAGCTATACCGCGCCTTATGGGTATATGGATCATGTGCCTACACGCAACGTTACCCGCGCTGTGGAAGTGGTTGATACCCGCGCCAGCCTGCTTTCGGCCGAGCGGATGATCAGCGGCGACAAATACACCTTTATCCGCAATGCCTACTTGCAGAATCGCGAGTTCAAGGTCAAGGACGGGCAGGTCGAGGACGACTTCTAAGGTCGCTGCACCGACAAAAAAGGCGACCATTGGCCGCCTTTTTCATTAGTGCTTATTCAGTTCATCGAGTGGATGGTTAAGCCCACGGCCTGACGGCCGTTCTCCAGTGGCGCTACGCGGACCACTTCGGCATCTGCCTTCAGCCCGGCGAGTTGGTTGTGTTCGCTGGCAATGTGCACCATCACCCGGTCACCCACGTTCAGGTCGGCGTCCACATCCAGTTGCATACCGGTGCTCGACAGGTCCAGGCAGACCGCCGGAATCTCACGCCCCGCATGGTGCACGGTGACAGGTGCTTCCAGGCGCATGCGGATGTAATCGCGTTTTTCACTGTAGTCTCGGTCACTTTGACTCATGGGACGCAATCCTCTTGTAGTAGGGGCTCTCCTGCGGATCTTATAACCCTCGCCGAATTGAGGTGTAAAGTCGCATGACGACAATCGGCGTGCGCTTGAATCAAGAATCGGATGGGAGTACCGTCTGCGCCTTGAAGCTAACCGAGTCCGTGCGACCAGGCCTGCCTGGCGCGTATCGCCACCCAAACCCGGCGTAGTTTGCCTGGAAGCCCCATGCACAGTACCAGTGCCACGCTGCTGATCATCGATGACGACGACGTCGTTCGCGCGAGCCTTGCGGCCTATCTGGAAGACAGCGGCTTTACGGTCCTGCAGGCTTCTAACGGCTTGCAGGGGCTGGAAGTGTTCAACAGTCAGCAACCGGACCTTGTGGTTTGCGATCTGCGCATGCCCCAGGTTGATGGTCTGGAGCTGATCCGCCGGATCAATGCCCTTGGCGTCAGTGTGCCGATTATCGTGGTGTCCGGTGCCGGCGTGATGACCGACGCCGTCGAGGCTCTGCGTCTGGGTGCTGCCGATTACCTGATCAAACCGCTTGAAGACCTCGCCGTACTTGAGCATTCGGTACGCCGAGCGCTGGACCGCGCCCATCTGCGTCTCGAGAACCAGCGCTACCGCGAAAAGCTGGAAACCGCCAACCGCGAGCTGCAGGCCAGTCTGCATCTGTTGCAGGAGGACCAGAACGCCGGGCGTCAGGTGCAGATGAACATGCTGCCAGAAACGCCCTGGCAGGTCGAAGAGCTGAATTTCGCCCACCAGATCATCCCCTCGCTCTACCTGTCGGGTGACTTCGTCGATTACTTTCGGGTGGATGAGCGGCGCATCGCCTTTTACCTCGCGGATGTCTCCGGCCACGGCGCATCGTCGGCTTTCGTCACCGTCCTGCTCAAGTTCATGACCACGCGCCTGCTCTATGAGTCGCGGCGCGGTGGAACCTTGCCCGAGTTCAAGCCCTCTGAAGTACTGGGCCACATCAACCGCGGGTTGATCAATTGCAAACTGGGCAAGCACGTCACCATGCTTGGCGGCGTCATCGACGAGCAGACCAATCGACTGACTTACAGCATCGGTGGGCACTTGCCACTGCCGGTGCTCTACAGCCAGGGCGACGCCAGCTACCTGACCGGGCGTGGTTTGCCGGTGGGGTTGTTCAACGAGGCAGAGTACAACGATCACGAGATCGAACTGCCGCAGTCGTTCAGCCTGACGCTACTGTCCGATGGCATCCTCGATCTGCTGCCGGGCGATACTCTGAAAGAAAAGGAAACCGTGTTGCCTGAGTTGATCAGCCGTGCCGGTGGCTCTCTAGACGGCCTGCGTCAGGTGTTGGGGCTGGCCAATATCGGGGATATGCCCGATGATATCGCCTTGCTGGTGTTAAGCAGGAACCTTGCATGAATCCTGGGATGAACCCCGGTCGAATCCAGTTTGCCGAGCAGGACGGGACCTTTGTCCTGAAGTTCGTCGGCGAAGTCCGTCTGACTTTATGTTCGGCGCTGGATGCCACAATCGAGCAGATCTTCACCTCGCTGAATTTCTCGGCCATCGTCATCGACCTGACGGAAACCCGTAGCATCGACAGCACCACCTTGGGCCTGCTGGCCAAGTTGTCGATTCTCTCGCGGCAGAAGGTTGGCTTGTTGCCGACCGTGGTGACCACCCATGCGGACATCACCCGGCTGTTGCAGTCGATGGGCTTCGATCAGGTGTTCAATATCGTCGACACGCCGATCACCCGCCCGGACTCGCTGACCGACCTGCCTTCCCAGGATCAATCAGAAGCGGTGGTGCGCACCAAGGTGCTGGAAGCGCACCGCATCCTCATGAGCCTGAACGAGTCCAATCGCGAAGCCTTCCATGACCTGGTGAGTGCTCTCGAGCATCATTGAGAGACCAAGCAGTTGAAACGAACGGGGCGCCTTATGGCGCCCCGTTTGCGTATCAGGCTTGCGTGGCTAACAGTTTCTCGAGCTTTTCCTGGTCACGGGCGAATTGGCGGATGCCTTCGGCCAGCTTCTCGGTGGCCATGGCGTCTTCGTTCATGTCCCAGCGAAAGCGCGACTCGGGCAGGGCGGCCTCGGCATTGCCGGCCACCTGAGCATCCAGCACGCGCTGCAGGGCGGAGTCATCATCGGCCAATTGCTGCAGCAGGTCGGGGCTGATGGTCAGGCGGTCGCAGCCAGCAAGCTGTTCGATCTGGCTGATGTTGCGAAAGCTCGCCCCCATCACCACGGTTTTGTGGCCGTGGGCCTTGTAGTAGTTGTAGATGCGCGTGACCGACTGCACGCCGGGGTCCTCGGCGCCCACGTAGTCGCGGCCTTCGGCCTTCTTGTACCAGTCGTAAATACGCCCGACGAACGGCGAAATCAGAAAGGCCCCGGCATCGGCGCAGGCGCGTGCCTGGGCGAAGGAGAACAGCAGGGTCAGGTTGGTCTGCACGCCGGCTTTCTCTAGTTGCTCGGCGGCGCGGATGCCTTCCCAGGTTGAGGCGATCTTGATCAGGATGCGCTCGCGACCGACGCCAGCCTGGTCATACAGCTCGACCAGACGCTCGGCACGGCGCAGCGTGGCCGCGGTGTCGAACGACAGGCGGGCATCGACCTCGGTGGAGATGCGCCCCGGAATCACGTCGAGAATGGCTTGGCCCACGGCCACGCCAAAATGATCGCTGGCCAGGTCCAGGTCGCCCTTGCCGGCGTCGATGGCACGCTGCAGGTGCTCACGGTACAGCGGCAGGGCTGCAGCCTTGAGCAGCAGAGACGGGTTGGTGGTGGCATCGACCGGCTTGAGCCGGGCAATGGCGTCGAAGTCACCGGTGTCGGCGACCACGGTGGTGAACTGCTTGAGTTGGTCCAGCTTGGAAGTCATGACAGGCCCTTGTCGTTACGGATCGCCTGACCATAACCCAGGGGCCGGGCGCGCTCAACTGCTGGCCGGGTGCTGCTGGTTTCAGTGGCCCTGCAGCAGCTGCGCCGCCTGATCGAACAGGTCCAGCGGGTTGTCGGTTTTGTGGATGTCCACCGACAGCAGTTGGCGAAAACGCCGCGCGCCCTTGAAGCCCTGCGCCAGGCCAAGCATGTGCCGGGTGATGTGGTGCAGGCTGCCGCCATCGGCCAGGTGCGCCTCGATATAGGGGCGCATTGCCTGCATGGCATCCAGTCGGCTGAGCACCGCGCCGTGCTCGCCGAACAGCTGCGTATCGACCTGGGCCAGCAGGTAGGGGTTGTGATAGGCCTCACGGCCGAGCATCACGCCATCGAAGGTCTGCAGATGCCGCTGGCATTCTTCGAGGGTCTTGATGCCGCCATTGAGGATGATCTCCAGTGCGGGAAAGTCCTGTTTCAGCTGCGCGGCGACGTCGTAGCGCAGCGGCGGTACTTCGCGATTCTCCTTGGGCGACAGGCCTTCAAGGATGGCGATGCGTGCATGCACGGTAAAACTGCGGCAGCCTGCGGCGCTGACCTGACCGACGAAGTCGCACAGCTCGGCGTAGCTGTCCCGACCATTGATGCCAATGCGGTGCTTGACCGTCACCGGGATACTCACGGCGTCCTGCATCGCCTTGACGCACTCGGCAACGCGCCCCGGATGGGCCATCAGACAGGCGCCGATCATGTTGTTCTGCACCCGGTCGCTGGGGCAGCCGACGTTCAGGTTGACCTCTTGATAACCGGCCTCTTCAGCCAAGCGCGCACAAGCCGCCAATTCATCCGGAACGCTGCCGCCCAGTTGCAGGGCCAGCGGGTACTCGGCCACGTCATGACGCAGAAAACGCTCCCGATCGCCGTGCAGCAGTGCGCCGGTGGTGACCATCTCGGTATAGAGCAGGGCATTGCGCGACAACAGGCGCATGAAGTAGCGGCAATGGCGATCTGTCCAATCCATCATCGGCGCTACGGAGAAGCGGCGGGAGGCTACGGATGGCGTGAGCACTGGGTTTGAGGCTGATTCTAAAGGCATCTTGTGTGTTGTGTTCTCAACGTGTTTTCGGAGGTTTCCAGGCATTATTCCCAAGTGGGTGGTAAAATGTACCACCTGAAAAATTCTTGTACCACCAGCCGGGAGGACAGACCGCCGTGGCAACCATTCGAGCCCGAAAGAGCGCTGATGGCTCGCTCCGCTACACTGTACAAATCCGGATCAAGAAGAGCGGAGCGCAAGTCTACCAAGAGAGCCAGACATTCTCCCGCAAACAGGCCGCGCAGGCTTGGGCTAAGCGACGGGAGACAGAGCTGAGTGAGCCCGGAGCCATCGAACGGGCAAATCGCTCTAGTTCAACTATTGCTTCCATGATTGAGACTTACCTTGATGAATACGGCAAGGCGCGACCGATGGGTAAGACAAAGAAGGCGACGCTTGAGGCAATCGCCAAGAGCTATTTGGGCGAGTGCGAAGATCGCCGTGTTACTGCTCAAGTACTGGTTGATTACGCTCTATGGCGTATGAGCCCCGAGGGGGGTGAGGTTCAGCCGCAGACAGCTGGTAATGATCTTGCTCATCTCGGCGCTGTGCTTTCCATCGCGCGCCCTGCTTGGGGCTGCGATGTCGATCCGCATGCAATGGCAGATGCGCGAAAAGTGCTAGCCAAGCTGGGTTACAAGCTGAAAAGTCGTGAGCGAGACCGCCGGCCTTCGCTTAAGGAACTCGACGTGATTTTCATGGAGTTCCAGAAAGTCCTGATGAGCCGGCCTACCTCCATCAATATGTTGAAGGTTTCAGGTTTTGCGATTTTTTCAACGCGTCGACAGGATGAGATTTGCCGTATCCGATGGGATGACTTGGATGAGTCACGGCAGATGGTTATGGTTCGTGATATGAAAAATCCGGGCGACAAGATCGGCAACAACGTGTGGTGCTATCTGCCGGATGAAGCCTGGTCAATTGTGAAAAGCATGCCGCGTGTGTGCGACGAAATATTTCCATATAACAGTGAGTCAGTGTCCGCGGCGTGGGCGCGAGCTTGTGAGCGCGCCGGCATCAAGGATTTGCATTTCCACGACCTTAGGCACGACGGTGTCAGTCGGTTATTCGAGATGGGGTGGGATATCCCTCGTGTGGCAAGCGTTTCCGGTCACAGGGATTGGAACTCATTGCGGCGCTATACCCATCTGAATGGGCGCGGCGACCCCTATGTGGACTGGGAGTGGCTCTCGACGTTATTGGCTTCATGTGTGAAGTTCGGAGACCGTACTCTCAGCGGCCTTTCCAGGCGCGGAGGTCGCCACTGAGTTGATCCCGCTCTCTGATTGCTTCTGCGCGTTGAGAATCAAGATAAGCGGCTAGATCCTCAAGGTGCACTCCCTTGGCGGACTTCTGGCTCGGTTCTATGCGCACAATGGGGATCTTAAGCGCTCCGCTCAGAGCTTTGCGCAGGAACATCTCGGGACTGAGATGTGAAAAGTAGTCCTGACAAACTCGATCAAGTGGGATTATTGCTTGCCCGTTGTACTGAGCCATCAGTAAAAAAAGTGTCTTCATTGCTCCATGCCTTTGCACTATTCCAGAGGGGCCAGCCTATTGGCGTTTGGTCTGATGGCAAACAAGCTAAGTCGCAGATGGGCGCGGGGGAGCGGGTTGTAGTGCCTTGGGCGGCGTCGGCGCCCTTGGTTCAAGCGGCGCCAACGGCTCAGCAAAGCGCGTGGGCCTGCTGGGGAGCTGGACGCGCTACGGGCGTTGCTGCGATAAAAAGAGGCCTCAGGAGCGCCTGTAACAATGTTCCAGAGCATCCTGTCGCTGGCTGCTCGCAGGGTTTGGCGACAGCGACCTTTCTTGGACTTATCAGGCCATTCGCTTTGATTTCTTCGATGGTTCGGTATACGTTACATGGACCATAAATTGTCTCGTATACAGAACATGGACTATTCCCTCATCACACTGCGACTTGGCGAGCAGCTTCGGCTGCGCCGTCTGAATCGCGGGCTCACGCAGGCCGCGCTCGCTTCTCTGGCGGGCATCACCCGGCAAAAGGTTATCGCGATCGAGAAGGGTGACCTCTCGGTGGGGATTATTGCCTATGCGCGAGTGCTGGCCGCCCTCGACGCTGAACTCAACGTGGTGCCTGCAGCCATGCCCACTCTGGACGAAATCCATGGAGTATTCGATTGATGAAGGCCGTTCTGCAGGTTGCAACGCCTGAGGGGGACAGTGGGAAGATTTTTACCGGCGACACAGACTACCTGTTCCGCTACCACGAGGACGCCAAAGCGCAGGCAGCGATCAGTTTGCTCATGCCGGTGCGACTAGACGAATACCGCCGTAGGGAACTGCACCCCATATTCCAGATGAACCTGCCGGAAGGCTACGTCCTGGAGCAACTGCGCAACCGTCTGGCCAAGGTGGCGAACGTTGACCCGATGTTGCTCTTGGCGCTGTCTGGCAGCAGTTCGCCTATCGGGCGTGTGGCGGTCAGTTCGCCTGAGGTCGATGCATTGTTACGCAGGCAGCAGTTTCCCGGGGAAAAATTGGAAGAAATTCTTGCCTGGGACGGTGCAGAAGATATTTTTGCCGGGTTGGTGGATCGCTACATCCTACGTGCTGGTATATCGGGCGTTCAGCCTAAGGTGCTGGTACCAGAGCATCAGGACTCAGCGCCACAACGCTTCACCTCGAAAACCTCTGACCTGATCATCAAGAGCGGCCGCGATGAGTTTCCGGGGCTGGCGATCAACGAGTTCCTTTGCATGTCCGTGGCAAAGGAGGTGGGAATTGCTGTGCCGGAGTTCTACCTCTCCGACAATGCCAAGCTGTTCGTCATGCGCCGTTTCGACAGGGATGAACAACTCAATCCCATCGGCTTCGAGGACATGGCGGCATTGATGGGGCTGGCTGCGGAGCAGAAGTACAGCAAGAGCTATTCAGCCATCGCCAAGGCCATTCGCCTGTTCTGCGCGCCTGAGCACGTGCAAGGCTCGCTAGCTCAACTATTCGCTATTGTGACCCTGAGTTGCATCTTAGGTAACGGTGACGCCCACCTGAAGAACTTCGGGCTGCTGTATTCCGACCCTACCCAGCGCGATGCACGGCTTGCACCTGCCTACGATATCGTCAACACAACAGCCTACATTCCAGAGGACGTACTGGCGCTGGATCTTGTGGGCAACAAATCACTCTTCGCATCGCGCCAAGGGCTGCTGGACTTCGCCCAAGTCTGTGATGTGGTGCGGCCAGAAGAAGTAATCCGCGGGCAGTTGAGCGCGTTGGAACGTGTGCTGGCACGCTCAACTGAACTGGGTGACCAGGCACCGCATGTGGTCTCGGCAATCAGACATTGTGCTGAGCCGTTTATGAAAACCTTTGGCTAGAACGGCAGTTAAGGCCCCGATATATGAGGGCTTTCGCCCCAGATTTTTGAGCGCAATATCGCATACCGCTCAAGGTCGGCTTCAAGCCGGTCGTACTGGTAGAGACAGCGCTCTTATGTGTTTCGCTTCTTCGAGTACCCAGTCGTCGCCCTTCATACGGCACTAAGCAATCGCTGCAAAGCGTTCGATGTGCGGCTGTTCGCGATACCTGGCTTGCCACAGGTCATAGTCGGTTTGCACGCCAAGCCAGGTCCGAGCTTTGCCGATGCCGGCCAACTCCAGACGAAGGGCTAAATCTGGGCTGATCGGGGCATGGCCATGCAGAACGCGAGACAAGAATTTCTGCCCAAAGCCAAGGCGGCGGGCAAGCTCGGCAATGCTGATGCCCACTTCAGGAAGCACGTCCTCAAGCAGGGTTTCACCAGGATGCGGCGGGTTGAATATGCCCATTAATAATGGCGGATAGAAGTCAGGAAGACGCTGAGCTACTTGCTGGCAGCCTCTGCCAACACGCGATTTTGACGCTCGGTGGCTTTTTTCAGCACCTGCTCATACACACGCTTCTTCTCGCCAGAAGAGGCGTTACGAATGAAATCAGCAAAGGGGGTCGAGGGAACAGTCTTTGCTTTAGTGATACCGAACATTTTAGGCCTCGCTCAAGTTGAGCATCCGCTCTATGGACGCACGATCATATTTTTCGGCCACATAGTTGTCAATTTGGTCGATGTTCGCATGGTATGAACGGTGTGATCCGTCATTGTCCTTCTGTAACAGATCGACCCGGATGGCCTTGCCGAATTGCCGCTTCAAACGGTTGACTACGTCACGGGCGGCAAAGTACTGCTGGATGAAATGCTCAGGCCTGATACGCCGCCCTTCAGCCGCCTCGCGAGCGCGGACAAAATCCCACGCGAACTGCGGCTCCTGATACACGTACAGTATCTGTACAAAACGCAGTTTATCCAGGGAACGCTGCAGATTTTTTTCCGCCACCTCATAGTTCGACAAGGTGCCATCCAGCAAAAAGCTCTGCTTCTGTTTCAGCGCCAGGTCGTGAATCTTTTCCACGAGAATGGAAATCGCACGCTGGAAAAGCCAGGAGTTGTCGCCGGTATAGCCTGGCAGCTCATTGCGCAGTTCATCCGGGTCAATCCGCAGCACCCGGTTGCCATTCTGTTGGTACAGCTCGAGTAGCTCAATGGAGGTTTCTGTCTTGCCCGCGCCCGGCGAACCGGCCATAAACACCGATACCGGGTCATCCTCCGGCAGAAAAATGGCCGGATCGGTCAGGCGCTTGGCGATGGCTTTCTTGTTTGCCTTAGCAAACGCCAGGGCCTCGACCTCTAGCTGCTTTTCCTGATCCGTCATGCTCATCCTGATGTCAAACATGGGGTACGTCGATTCCTTTCTGGCGACGAGGTCGGGTCTACAATGGCTGCATTATGCGGGGAGCGGGGCACGTTTTGCAGCAGATAAACCAGGCGAGACTCGGGGAAATTGCGCCCCCTGAATGGCATACAGGCAATCAGCGATAAACCTCCAGCCCGACCCACTTCTACGGTTTAACTAGTTGCAGATACCAGATATTCACGTATGACGGTGCATGCCTACCCCGAATGGTTTTAACGTCCCACTGGTGGTCGAGTGGCGCGTTGTCCGTGTGCTCAGCCCGTGGAGGCTCTTTTGAACGCCCGATCCCTCGCCATGAACGTTTCCAGCATGTGCGGGATTAGCGTCACGGCATCGACTTCTTCTCCATACGCTTGCGCATGCACTGCCGCATAGCGTTCAAGGTCGGCCTTTAGGCTGGCGGGGCAGGTGAAGGTCAGCTTCAGGTTCTCGGTTTTCGGCAGCGGGCCGAGGCGCAGCTTGGGCGTACTCATGGCAGGTTCCTCTGTTGAGTGGAGAAAGGCTGGTAGGGGCGCAACACCAGGTCGCGATTGACGATCACGCGCAGGGGTAGGCCCGGACGCTGGGTCAGCGTGGGCTGGATATCGAGGTTGCGCCGGGTGACTTCTTGGCCGACCTGGTTCACGGTGTCCTGCAAACTGTCGCGCCCGGCGATGATGATGCGGTCGCCATCGGTGCGATTGGCCGGTGCCGCGAGTTCGGCGCCAATACCCAGCAGGCTGGTCATGGCCGCGCCGGCGACAATCCGATCCCAGTGCCAGTCGACGCGATCCTCGAGGCCGGCGTAGCCGGCAGCATCGGTACCGACCAGATTGTCGAGCTGGAAGGACGAGGTGTCCGGCAAGATCAGTCGCTGCCACACCACCTGCACGCGGCTTTGCCCGTAGCTCAACTGGCTGTTGTAGCGGCCTAGCAGGCGCGCGCCCTGGGGGATCAGCACGTGCTCACCGGTGGCGCTGTCGTAGACTGGCTCGGTCACACTGGCGATCACGTCGCCGGGCAGATACGACTTGATACCAGTGACCAGTGCCGCCGCGATGACGGTGCCGGCCATGACCTGGTAAGGCGAATCAGGCATCTGTAGCAATCCGGAATTACGGATTTGTGCATTTACGGATTTACTGAGAAACGCCTCGTTCCGTTCCTGCTGGGTTGGTGTTCCTGATGTTCCGCCTAAAGTGCCTGGTGAGGTCGTACCCAAGGCCATGGGGTCAATATGAGCAGCTCCAGTGGATGCGGCGCTCGACTTCCTCGCGCTGCCAGTCTGGAAAAACACCGAGGACAACGCGGCTTCCTCGGCTTCCTTGAGCCGGGCCAGGCGCTCTGCTTCGGCGGTATCTGGCTCATGCCCATAACCCTGCGCCTGCTGCTCGGCCCTGAGGATCGGCCCGCCCAGGTCACCGGGCAGCGGCGGGCCCAGTTGAGGCACCTCGGGATCCAGGGGAGGTGGTAACTGCGAGTAGTCTGCCGGCAACTGCTCCAGCCCCTCGGAGCGCGCCACTCGGTCGACGTTGTACAGCTCGTTCGGCTCGGCGCCTTGGCGGCGCTGTTGCGGCTGCAGCGACCACAGCATGGCGCCTAGCACCGCAGCCGATAGGCCGCCGACCACTGCCGCCAGCATGCGGGGATTGAGGCGAGTGACCGGGCGCGGCTTGGCGCGCAGCTCCAGCGACTCCGGCGCTTCCTTGGGCGGTAGCGAGGTTTCTGAGGTTTGGTTGTCGTTCTTGGCCGTCATGTTCAGGGCCTCCGTACCACGCCGTCGGTGCGCTCGATTCGCACCACGTCGCCCTTGTCGGCACCCAGGCGCAATTCGGCCGCGCCGAACAGACGGTCGACGATGTAGTAGGGCGAGCGGAAGCGGTAGTTGACCAACTGCCCATCGCCTTCCGGACCGATCACGAACAACGGCGGCAACTCGCCCTGGGCGATTCCGGCGGGGAACTGGATATACACCTTGCGGCCGTCGTCGAAGGCGCGAAGCGGCTTCCAGGGTGGATTGCTGCCGCTGATCGCATAGCGAAAGCGCAGCTGCTCCAGCGTCAGGCCAACATCCACCGGTGCCGCGGCCTGGGCTGCGCCGGCGCGGCGTTGCAGGGCGAGCATGCGGTCCTTGGGATAGTCCCAGGACACCGACGCCATCCAGGCGTGTTCGGTGGAGCTCAGCTCGATCAGGTAGGTGCGGCGCGTGGTGGTGATCACCAGGTTGGTCTTGAGGTCGACGCGCGTCGGTTTGATCAGCACACTGGTGCGTAGCTCGTCACCGCTGCCGCTGGTGGTGTCGCCGAGGATCCAGCGCACCGTATCGCCGGCGGCCACGGTGATCAGCTCCTCAGCGGGCTGCAGGTTGATCGTCGTGACCCGCCCCGGGCTGGCGTACACCTGATACAGCGCGCCATCAGAGAAAGGCCAGACCTGGATGGCGTTGATGTAGCCCTCGCGGCTCGGCGCGACCCGAGCCTCGCGATTGGCGCGCGAGACCCGCACGCGCTCATCGGCCGGCTCCTTGGCTGGCTTGCTGGATTGAGTTTCCGGCAGCGGCTTGAGCTGCGCGGGCAGGGCCAGGGGCTTGGGGACTTCCACCACCTCAATGGGCTTGGGCGGCTCCGGCAGACGCTGCGCCTCGACCGGTTCGTCCAGAGCGATCACCGGTGGCTGCTGACTGGCGCAGCCGGCCAGCATAATCAGCAGCAGAGGGCAGATAGAAAGGTTCAGAGAGGTTTTCATGGTTTCTTGGCTCCTTCCGTAGTGTCCAGCTCACGGCTCCAGGACAGGCCGTTGACGTAGATGCCGAGCGGGTTGCGGCGCAGTTTTTCCTCGGTGCGCGGAGGCTGCAGTACCAGCGAGATGACCGCTGTCCAGCGCTCCAGACCGGCTGCCGCACCATTCACAAAACGGCGTTCGATCCAGCGCACCTGGAACGAGCTGTCGCTGGCACGCACCACGCTGGTGACCTCAACCGATACCGACTCCTTGCCGACCCGGGTGAAGGGATCGTTGGCGCGTGCATAATCATTGAGGGTGGCTGCGCCCCGGTCAGTGGTGGAGTGATAGGCCTCCAGCCAGTTTTCCCGGACTACCACCGGATCGATTGATAGCGAGCGCACCTGCTCGATAAAGCGCGCCAGGTGACGAGCGATTTGCGCATCCTGGGGCTGGTAGGGGCTGGCGGCTTCGCCGACGGTGCGTACCTGACCGAGGTTGTCGACCTCCACCACATAGGGCGTCACCGTCGATTGCGACGAACGCCAGATCAGCCCGCCAGCCATCATTAGCGCCAGGCTCAGGCAACCGAAGGCCATCAGCCGCCAATTGCGTGCCTGCGCCAGGCTGCTGCCCATGCGCAGATCCCAGGCCTGTTCTGCTGCCTGATAAGGGGTGGCAGGTTGTGGGGTATCGCTGTAACGCACCCGCGGACGTCTGAATCGCATCCTCGTCCTCCTTTACGAATTCGATGGGTCGCGGATCTGCGGCCCGGGGGATGAACCACCACCATCACCACCACGAAGGGTGTGGGCGACCGTGCTGGTGGCCTGTGAGAGTTGTTGCCTGCGCTGCAGGCGCGTGGCCCAGTCGGGCTGTTTGGCTGGAGCAGTTGCAGGATCGGAAGCGGCGGGGGCGCCATCTGCTGCAGCGCCGGAAGAGGCTCCTGCCAGAGAGCGAGCGCCGCCCATCGCCAAGCGCGCCGCACCAGGTGCCATGCGTGCGCCGGCCAATACCGCGCCGCCGACACCTGTAGCTACTGCAGCAGCACCTGCTGCCATGCCTGCTGCGCCGAGCGCGGTACCGGCTGCTGCACCAGCACCCAGTTGCGGTGCGCCGGAGACCAAGCCCGTGGCAATACCCGGGCCGAAGATGCCCAGACCGAGCAAGGCTAGCGAGGCGAGCATGACCACCAGTGCATGATCAATGGAGGGCTCGTCCGGCAAGGCCTGGAACTCGGCGAACAGCCCGCTGCCAATGCCAACGATCACCGCCAGCACCAGCACCTTGATGCCGGACGCGACCACATTGCCCAGCACTTTCTCGGCGAGAAAGGCGGTCTTGTTCCACAGCGCAAAGGGCACAAGCACGAAGCCTGCGAGGGTGGTCAGCTTGAACTCGACCAAGGTCACGAACAGCTGAATGGCCAGAAAGAAGAAACTGACGATCACCACCAGCCAGGCCAGAAACAGCACCAGGATGCTGTCGAGGTTGCCGAAGACCTTGGGAAAACCGCTGAGGCTGCTGATCTGCTCAAGGAGCGGTCCACCGGCATCAACGCCAATCGCAGCCAACTGCCCCGGTTGAAGAAGCTCCGCATGACTCAGCGCAGAACCTGAGGCCAGCAGACCCAACCCGGCGAAGGAGTTGAAGACGATCTTGGCCAGCACGTTGAAGTTGCCGATGATGAACGCGAAGACGCCGACGTAAAGCGTCTTGCGGATCAGCTTGGCGCTGACGTCCTCACCGCCCATGGCCCAGAGCAGTCCAGCCAGGGTCATGTCGATCACCACCAGCGTCATGGTGAGAAAGGCCACCTCACCGCCGAGCAGGCCGAAGCCGGTGTCGATATACAGCCCGAACACATCGAGGAAACGGTCGATCACGCTGACGTCGTTCATTGCACGTCCTCGTCGAAACTTGGCGGTATGGCGGGCAGGTCAGCAGGGCGGAGAAACTCGCCGGGGCGGGCGCAGCCGGAGTAGAAGCGCTCAGTCGCATCGTCTTGCCGAGCCATGACGCCGTTGTCAGCCTGTCCGCAGGCGGCCAGCACCAGCAGCGGCAGCACTATCAGGAGTCTCATGAAAGCGCCTCCCTACCGATAGAACTGCACGGGGTAGGGGGTGTAGGGCGTACCGCTGCCCATAAAGCGTCGCCGCCGTTCCCGTGCCTCCTCGGCCGCCGCAGACTGACGGGCAAGCTCCAAGGCGACGGCGCGGTTCTGGGTGATCTGCAACTGCTGCGCCTGGATCGACTGCTTGGCCTGCAGGGCCAGCAACTGGTTGGTGGCCTGGGCAGCCTGCAAAGCGCCACCCGCCGACTGGCTCTGCTGCACCAGCGCAGCCAAGGCGCTTTCATCTTCGGTCAGGTTCTGCGTCACCTGAGCTTGTACACGCAGCGCCGTATGCAGCCCATCGAGGCCCTGCTGCCAGCGCTCGCGGGCTTCTTCTGCTAGACGCTGGCTGCTGACGTTGCCGGTGTACTCGTTCGGGTAGAGACGGCTGAATTCCTGATCCAGGCGCTGCACTTCGTAGGCAAGCCCTCGCGCCTCGGCGAGCAGGCGCTCGGTATTGGCCAGGCTCGCGCGCAACTGGTTGACCACGTTGTAATCCAGGCGCTGCAGGTGACGGGCCTGGTTCAGCAGCATCTGGGTCTCGTTCTGCAACTGGCGAACCTGATTGTTTGCCATCTCCAGGGTGCGCACCGCAGTCAGGGTGTTCTGCACCAGGTTGGTCGGATCAATTACGGTGAAGGCGCTGGCCGGCTTTACGGCCAGCAAGCCAATCACCAACAGCGTGGCGCAGTGGGAACGGAGGGCGGGGGATCTCATGGAAGGCACTCCTTGCGTGAGGTGGGGTAAGTGGTGAGCAGGTCGGCAGCCCAGTCCAGGCCACGGTGACGCAACCAGGTAGGGGCGAAATCGGTGAAGCCGGACGCCTGCAGGATCTGGTCGATCTCGCGCTGCTCGGCCGGGCTGGCCGAGGCGGCGAAGGCCAGCGCCACCGGCCCCAGGTCGAGGTCGAACAGGCGGTTGCCCAGGCGCGATTGGTAGTAGTAATCACGCTTGGGCGTGGCCTGGGCGATGATCTCAATCTGCCGGTCGTTAAGGCCGAAGCCTTGGTAGATGCCGCGGATCTGTGGCTCGCCGGCTTGCGGGTTGGGCAGGAAGATGCGGCTGGCGCAGCTTTCGATGATCGCCGCAGCGATACTGGAATCCTTGATGTCGGCCAGCGACTGGGTGGCGAAGACGACGCTGACGTTCTTCTTGCGCAGGGTCTTGAGCCACTGGCGGATGCGTGCGGCGAACAGCGGATCGTCGAGAAACAGCCACGCCTCGTCGAGGATCAGCAGGGTCGGTGCGCCGTCGAAGCGTTCCTCGAAGCGGGCGAACAGGTATCTCAGCACTGCAGCCACCGCAGCCTTGCTGTGCATCAGTTCCTCCATCTCGAAGCACTGCACGTCGGCGCTGCCCAGCCGATCCTGATCGGCGTCCAGTAATGCGCCATGAGCACCGCCCAGCACGTAGGGCTGCAGTGCCTGGCGCAGGGCGTTGTCCTGCAGTAGCACGGACAAACCGGTCAGCGTGCGCTGCGCCTCCGGCGCGCCGGCCAGGCTGTCGAGCGCCGTCCACAGGGAGGCCTTCTGTTCGGGGCCGATGGCCACGCCTTCCTTTAGCAGGCGCGCTTCCAGCCATTCTGCAGCCCATGTTCGGTATCCTGGCTGATCAATGCGCGCGAGTGGCTGGAAGGCCAGGTCGCTGTCGCCACCGAGGTCGTAGTGCTCGCCACCCAGGCCCAGCACCGTTGCGCGCAGCGAACGCCCCATATCGAAGAGAAACAGGCGCGAGCCCGGGTAGCGCCGAAACTGCAGGGCCAGCGTCGCCAGCAACACCGATTTGCCCATGCCCGTGGGGCCAGCCACTAGGGTGTGGCCGACATCGCCAATGTGGGTGACCAGGCGAAACGGTGTTGCGCCATCGGTGCGGGTGATCACCAATGGCGGGCCATCAAGATGGTCGTTGCGTGCCGGGCCAGCCCAGACTGCCGAGACTGGCATCAGGTGCGCCAGGTTGAGCGTGGAAGTCAGCGGCTGGCGGACGTTGGCGTAGGCGTTGCCGGGGATCGACGACAGCCAGCCTTCTACCGCGTTGAGGCTCTCGGCGATGGTGACGAAGCCGCGGCTCTGGATCACCCGCTCGACCCGGCGCAGCTTCTCGTCGGCGACCTGGGCGTCGGCATCGCTCACCGTCACGGCGGCGGTCACGTAGCCGAAGGCGACCTGGTCAGCGCCAAGTTCCTGCAGCGCCGCGTCGGCGTCGCTGGCCTTGTTCGCCGCGTCGCTGTCGAGCAGTGGGCTTTCCTGCTGGAAGATCGCCTCGCGCAGCAGCGCCAGGACGCCTTTGCGCTTGGCGAACCACTGCCGGCGTAGGCGCACCAATTCCTTCTCTGCTTCGTCCTTGTCCAGGCAGATGAAACGGGTCGACCAGCGATAGGCGAAGCCCAGTCGGTTGAGATCGTCCAGCACGCCTGGCCAGGTCGAGGTGGGGAAGCCACGTACCGACAGCACGCGCAGATGCTGCTCACCTAGACGCGGCGCTAGGCCGGTGGTCAGCGGACTGTCGGCCAGTAGGGCATCGAGGTGGAAGGGCACCTCGGGCACGGCCAGCCACTGGCGGTGTGGCGAGACCGTGGCATGCAGGTAAGTCAGCGTCTCGCTGTCGTCGAGCCAAGCGAGCTCTGGCATCACCCCGTCCAGTAGATCGAAGAAACGATCCGTCTCGGCGACAAAGGCAGCCAGGCGTTCGCGCCAGTCGACGCCGCGCTGCGCCCGGTGCTCGTAGAGCAGGCCGGCCGCGCGCGAGCGCGACTCCTCCGGCGGCAGGTACAGCAGCGTCAGGTGATAACTGCTCTCGAAGTGGCTGCCGTGTGCCTCGAAGGCTGCGCGGCGCTCCTCGTCCACCAGCCAAGACAATGGCTCGGGAAAGGCGCTGTCAGGGTAGTCGGCTGCCGCCAGGCGCTCGGCCTCGATAAACAGCGCCCAGCCCGATCCGAGGCGACGCAAAGCATTGTTCAGGCGCGCCGAGGTGGCCACCAGCTCGCCTTGGTTCGCGCTGTCCAGGTCTGGCCCGCGAAAGCGCAAGCTGCGCTGGAAAGATCCGTCTTTATTCAACACGACGCCGGGCGCGACCAAACCGGCCCAGGGTAGCCAGTCGGCGAGTTGGGCGGGGCGGCGTTGGTATTCGGTGAGGTTCAGCATGGCGGCGCTCCTCACACATCCAGCAGCGAAGGCTGCTTGATATGCCGGGCAAACACCTGCAGGAATTGCGGATCCATGCGGGCGCCCCAAACCGCCAGCGAATGACCGACCAGCCAGAGTGCCAGGCCTGGCAGCCACAGCTGCAGGCCCAGGCCGACCACAGCTGCCAGAGTGCCGTTGAGGATCGCCACGTTGCGTGGTGCGCCACCGAGCAGAATCGGCTCGGCCAGTGAACGGTGCAGCGGCACCTCGAAGCCAGGGATGAGTTCTCGCTCGCTGTTCATGCGATCACCGCCCCGCCGGCAAAGCTGAAGAAACTGAGGAAGAACGAGGACGCGGCGAAGGCGATCGACAGGCCGAAGACGATTTGGATTAACTTGCGAAAGCCCCCGCTGGTGTCGCCGAAGGCCAGCGCCAGGCCAGTGGTAATGATGATGATCACCGCGATGATGCGCGCCACCGGGCCCTGCACCGAGTCGAGGATCGATTGCAGCGGGCCTTCCCAGGGCATGCCGGAACCTGCAGCGAGTACGGGAAGAGACGTGCCCAGGCAGGCGGCACCGAGCATCAACGCACTCACGACGCGGTGACGATAAGAATCGGAAAGCTGAAGGACAGTCATGGCTGAGTTCCTGAGGCAGAAGAGGAGCAAAGTAGGGTGTCGATGGAGGTGAGTTGGTAGCCGCGCTCGTCATGGCCGATGACGCGGGCGATCTGCTGGACATAGCGCGTGCGGCCACGTCCGGCGAGAAACACCACCAGGTTGACCGCCTCGGCGATCAAGGCCCTTGGTGCGGCCAGGGCAACTTCCAAGATCAGTTGCTCCAGGCGCAGCAGCGCGCTCTGTGCGGAGCCGGCATGAACGGTGGCTATACCGCCGGGATGGCCTGTGCCCCAGGCCTTGATCAGGTCCAGCGCCTCGCCGCCGCGCACCTCGCCGACCACCACACGGTCGGGGCGTAGGCGCAGCGTGCTGCGTACGAGGTCAGCCATGGAGACCACACCAGGCTTGGTACGCAGGGCGACGTGGTCGAGGGCTGAGCACTGCAACTCGACGGTGTCCTCCAGTACCAGCACGCGGTCGCCGCTGCCGGCCACCTCGGCGAGCAGTGCATTGGCCAGGGTGGTCTTGCCGCTGCTGGTGCCGCCGGCTACCAGGATGTTTTGCCGCTCAGCTACAGCCACGCGCAGGTACTCGGCCTGTATGGCGCTGAGGATGCCGTCGGCGACGTACTGCTGAAGCGGGATGACACCGGCGGCGCGCTTGCGCAGTGCGAAGGCCGGCCCGGCTACCACGGGCGGCAGCACGCCCTCGAAGCGCTCACCTGTTTCCGGCAACTCGGCGCTCAGCAGCGGCTTGCTGCGATGTACCTCCTGGCCGACATGCGCTGCCACCAGGCGGATGATCCGTTCACCGTCGGCAGCTGCTAGCGTGCCCAGATGGACGCGGCCAGAAGACAGGCGATCCAGCCAGAGCACGCCGTCGGGGTTGAGCATCACCTCGACCACGTCAGGATCATCCAGAGCGGCAGCGATCAGCGGCCCCATCGCTGTTCGCAGCATGCGCGTGCGGCGATCCAGGGAAGTTGCCGCTGCGCTCAGCACTGGGGAAGAGGCAACAGTCATGGACGCTCTCCCGATACCCGAGCCTCTGCCTGGACCTCTTCGTGCACGTCTCTGACCAGGCTGCGTCCGCGCTGCAGGTGACGCCCCAGTTGCTCGACGAACTGGCTGAAACGCAGCTTGCCTTGCGCGCGGGCGGCCTCCTGATGCGCTTCGGGCACTGGCGTGCTGACCGTGAGGTAGTAGCGCACGTACAGCGCCACGGTCTCGATCAGGATGTTCTGGTCGCGCTCCAGCCGCTCGAACTGGCGTGAAAGCCGGTCCAGGCGCTTGGCGATGGCCACCTCGCGCTGCTCGCCGGACTCGGGCGACAGCCAGGAGGCCAGTGCCGCCGCGATGATCGAGGACTTCGACACACCCTTGGTGATCGCCAGTTCGTTCAGGCGCTTGGCATGTTCGGGTTGGATAAACAGGTTGAGGCGGGCTCGGCTCATAGTGCTATTCCATCGTCAGGGTCGAGGGCGGCCAGCCGCGCCGCGCGCTGCAGTCGCGGATCCGGCTGGGTGGGGAAGGGGGCGAGAACGTCGTCTTCGTCGAGCAGAAACAGGTCGTTTACCAGCTCGTCGTGATCTGGCAACTGGGCGAGCTCCGCCAACTCCGGCTGACGACGTGGGCCGCCGTCCTCGACGGTCTCGTCATCGCTCAGGTCGGCCGGCGAAGCGGCAACGGCCACAGGCACGGCCAGGTCGCTCCAGTCGTCCGGGTGCGGCGCCGGAGCGTCGGCATAGCGGCCCGGCTGCAAGCGTGGTGCCGGCAGGACGCGGCTCTGGAAGTTGGTGTCGGTGAAGTAGCGCAGCTTCTTCGCGCGGATCGGCGCCAGGCCGGAGAGCATCACCACGGCCTCGTCGCTGGGCAGTTGCATCACTTCGCCCGGAGTCAGCAACGGACGGGCGGTTTCCTGGCGCGAAACCATCAGATGGCCGAGCCAGGGCGCCAAGCGATGGCCGGCGTAGTTGCGCTGCGCGCGCAGCTCAGTGGCAGTGCCCAGGGTCTCGGAAATGCGCTTGGCGGTACGCTCGTCGTTGGTGGCGAAGGTCACTCGCACGTGGCAGTTGTCGAGGATCGAGTGGTTCTGGCCGTAGGCCTTGTCGATCTGGTTCAGCGACTGCGAGATGAGGAAGGCGCGCAGCCCGTAGCCGGCCATGAAGGCCAACGCTGTCTCGAAGAAATCCAGTCGTCCCAGCGCCGGAAACTCATCGAGCATCAGCAGCAGCTTGTGTCGGCGCTCGATACCGTCAGAGCCGTCGAGCGACTCGGTCAGGCGTCGGCCGACTTGGTTGAGGATCAGGCGGATCAGCGGCTTGGTACGGCTGATATCCGAAGGCGGCACCACCAGGTACAACGACACAGGATGCTCGGCGGAGATCAGGTCGGCGATGCGCCAGTCGCAGCGCGAGGTGACCTCGGCCACGGTCGGGTCGCGGTACAGACCGAGGAACGACATGGCCGTGGACAGCACGCCCGAGCGCTCGTTGTCGCTCTTGTTCAGCACTTCCCGCGCGGCTGATGCCACCACCGGATGGGGCGCATCGCCCAGATGCGGCGTGGTCATCATTCGGTGCAGGGTCAGCTCGAAGGTGCAGGCCGGGTCGGAGAGGAAGTTGGCGACGCCGCGCAAGCTCTTGTCCTGTCCGGCGTAGAGCACATGCAAGATGGCGCCGACCAGCAGCGCATGGCTGGTCTTCTCCCAGTGGTTGCGCCGCTCCAGCGCGCCCTCCGGATCGACCAGGATATCGGCGATGTTCTGCACGTCGCGCACCTCATGGGCGCCGCGACGCACTTCCAGCAGCGGGTTGTAGGCGGCCGAAGCCAGGTCGGTGGGGTTGAACAGCAGACAGTGGGAGAAGCGCGAGCGCCAGCCTGCGGTCAGGCTCCAGTTCTCGCCCTTGATGTCGTGGATGACCGCCGAGGCAGGCCAGGAGAGCAGGGTGGGGACCACCAGACCGACGCCTTTGCCCGAGCGCGTCGGCGCGAAGGTCAGCACATGCTCAGGGCCTTCGTGGCGCAGATACTGGTCGTCGAATTGGCCGAGGAACACACCCGCAGGCTGGGTCAGGCCAGCCTTGCGAACCTCATCCGCGTCGGCCCAGCGCGCCGACCCGTAGGTGGTGACACGGCGTGCCTGGCGCGCCCGCCAGATCGCCATTCCGATGGCCACCACCAAGGCCAGTACGCTGCTGCAAGCGGCGATGCTGCCGCCGACATTGAAGATGTCCGGGGCGTAAGCATCGAAGACGAACCACCATTCGAACAGACGCCAGGGGTGATACACCGGCGTACCCAGCAACTCGAACCAGGGCGCTCCTAGGCGAGCCTGATAGCCGAGCGCGGCAGCCGTCCACTGCGTGGAACTCCAAACCCCGGAAAGGGTAATGGCCAATACCACCAGCACATGGCCGTACAGTACCGTTGTCGCTTGCATCCCTGAACCCAACCTCCCAGACAAAGCACACGGCACACCGATGTGCCGCGGGCGAGAGGTTCGGTAATGGGAAGGAAGGGGTCAAAGACCGATTCGGTGAGGTTTGAGAGCGGGGCGGTAACAGTTCTGACCTTGCCCCTGAAAAACGTATCCCTTGCCAGGCGTCCTATTAGCCGCAAGGATACGTAATGACTAAGCCTAAAACAGACCGCGTTAAGTACACCCTAGAGTTCAAGCAGGAGGCCGTGCGCCTGGTCGAAACCGGCCTGACTCTGGCTGCGGCAGCCCGTTCTCTGGGCATGTCCGATCAGACCCTATTCAACTGGGTCAAAGCCCATCGGCAAGGCAAGCTCACGGGGGTCGACAGCAAGCCTGTGAGTGCCGAGCAGATGGAAATAAGCCGTCTGCGTGCCGAGCTGGCACGGGTCAAGATGGAGCGAGATATCCTGGGAAAAGCGACGGCGTACTTCGCAAAAGCATCCAGCTG
>NZ_FOFP01000025.1 GCF_900110925.1 Pseudomonas cuatrocienegasensis
AAGCGCTGTGAGGCGTTGAGCTAACCAATACTAATTGCCCGTGAGGCTTGACCATATAACACCCAAACAATTTGATGTTTGCGTGTCTCTATGAAGACTGCAACAGCCGAAAATTTGCAAGACTACAAACCACGACATCACATACCCAATTCGAGGCAGCGTACTGCATCAGCAGCACGGTACCTCAGCTGAATTGCTTGACGACCATAGAGCATTGGAACCACCTGATCCCATCCCGAACTCAGTAGTGAAACGATGCATCGCCGATGGTAGTGTGGGGTTTCCCCATGTGAGAGTAGGTCATCGTCAAGCGCCTATACCGAAACCCCAGACCTTGAAAGAGGTCTGGGGTTTCTTCTTTGTGCGCGGGAAAGTGCAGTTGGACTCGTTCTGGGGCTGAACAACAGGCTAGCCTCTAGAGCACGGCTGGGTGTTCTGCTTAGCATTGGGCCAGGTTTGTAGAGGGCTGTGTGCCCCCGTCGCTATGCTGCAAATATTCACCTTAGCCCGGCTGTCCATCCACCCGCGCAGTCCAGAACATCTGCGCGTAGTAGCGTACGAACAGGGCAAAGGCCGCGATCCACAACAGGCTGGAAAGCCCCAATCCCGCAGCGGGCGCAAACGGCACCAGTAGCACCCGCGCCAGCACGGCCAACTGCAAACTGGCAAACGCCCATCCCATGGCTGCCGATGGCTCTAATGGTCGACCGGTATGGCCAAGGCTGACCCGCGCGAGCATCGCCAGAATCGCCCCGCTCACGGTACCCAATGCCAGGGCGTGATAGGCCAAGCTGGCGACGCTCAGCCAGCCGGCATGCCAGGCCGCCATGGCCAGTAACGCCAGCGGCAACCAGGCGTAGGCCAAGTGCAGCGACCACAGCAGCGGCACCCGCCAGATCCCGGCGTCATACCAGTGCCACAAACGCAGACCATGCAGCGCAACCAGAGTCAGTAACAATGGCAGCAGCCATAGCGACGGTTGCATGGTCAGGCCTCCGGCAAACAGCAGCGCCAGACTTAGCGACAACACCAGCACCAGCAGATCCAGGCGCGGCCGCGGTGCAGCAGGCTCCGCTTGATTAAGGCCGCGTTGGGTAAAGAACGGAATCACCCGCCCGCCGATGATGCTCACCAACGCCGCAATCAGCCACAACCCGGCCAATGCACCGCGCCGCTGCAGGGCATCATCCCCCAGCGCCAGGCCATACAGCAGCAGCCACTCGCAGCCCGCCATCAGCAATACCACAACCACCAGTGGGTAATTACGCCACTGGCGCACCGCCCATAGCTGCCGCCCAAGCAACAAAGCCAGCAGTGGTAGAAAGGGCAGTTGCAGCGCCAGCAAGAGTGGCAACGACGCGCCGAACAGCCAGGCCAGCCTCGCCAGTAACCAGAGGCCAAACAGCGCCGCCAGCGGCCAACCGCTCAGGCCTGGCCGCCCCGTCCAGTTCTGCACGGCGGTGAGCAGAAAGCCGGCAATGATTGCCACGGCAAAGCCGAACGGCAGCTCATGCCGATGCCACGCCAGGCTACCGCCCACCGGCTGCCACCCTGGCAGATAACCCAGCAACACCAGCGCCCACAGACCTATTGCCAGTACGGCAAACAGCGCGCCACCGAGAAAGAACGGGCGAAAGCCCAGCCGCCACAGTGGCGCAATGGCCAATTCCTGCTGCCGATCACGCAACTGCACAGCAAGGCTCCTGTTGCTTGCGCAGGTGTTGCTGCGCAGCCAGGCGCAGCACATAACCGAGCTTGAGCAAGCCCGGGCCGATGATCGTCAGCGCATGCGCCGTAACCAGGCTGCCCATGCTCAGCTGCGCCTCCAGGCCATAGGCGCCCAACAAGCCGCTGAGCAACAGCAGCACGCCGGCCAGCAGCATACGGTTCGCCAGTTGCAGCACCCGCGATGGACAGGACAGATACGCCAACATAATCACCTCCTAGGCTTGGTTATTAACGGTCCAGCGCGCTGGCCGGACCAAAGAACTCGTAATGGCTCTGCGCCGCCGGTACGCCTAGGCTGTGCAGATGCCGTTTGACCTGCGCCATAAACGGCTTGGGGCCGAGAAAGTAGGCATCCATCGCGCTGCTCAGGCAGCCACTCAGCTAACTGTTCCAGGCTGAGAAACCCCTCAGCATCGCCTGTGTCACCGTCACGCGGCTCGCTGTAGCACACGTAATGGCGCACCTGCGGGCGCTCGTCACACTGCGCTTCAACCCAGTCACGGAAGGCATGCACACCGGCATGCCGGGCGCAGTGGATAAAGTGAATATCGCGGCCCGTGTCGCGCGCCGCCTCCAGCATGCTCAGCGCCGGGGTGATGCCGACGCCGGCGGTGATCAGCACCAACGGCTTGGCCGACTCGCGCAGAACAAAATTCCCCGCTGGGGCAAACAGCTCCAGGCTGTCGCCGACCTGCAGTTGGTCATGCAGGTAATTGGAGACCTTGCCACCCACTTCGCGCTTGACGCTGATGCGGTACTCGCGACCATTGCTCAGGGCCGACAGCGAGTAGTTGCGGCGCTGCTCGCCGCCGTCCAGCAGCAGGCGCAGGCCGATGTACTGGCCCGCCTGGAATGCCACCAAAGCGCCGCCGTCAGCCGGCACCAGGTACAGCGAAACAATCTCCTCGCTCTCCCGCACCTTGCGGCTCAGGCGGAAACTGCGCGCCCCGCGCCAGCCACCCTCGGCATCGGCGTTGGCACTATAAGCAGCTTCTTCGGCACCGATGAGTATGTCCGCCAGTTGCCCATAAGCCACGGCCCAGGCCTCGAGCACCGCATCGGTGGCGATCTCCTCACCGAGCACTTCACGAATCGCCCGCAGCAGGCAGCGGCCGACAATCGGGTAATGCTCGGGCAGGATCTGCAGCGACACATGCTTGTTGACGATCTGTCCTACTAGAGGCCCCAGCGCCTCCAGCCGGTCGATATGCCGGGCGTACATCAGCACCGCATTGGCCAGGGCACGTTGTTGGCCGCCGCTGGCCTGGTGCGCTTGATTAAACAGCGCGCGCACTTCTGGATACTCAGTGAGCATCATCTGGTAGAAGTGCCGGGTCAGGGCCTCACCGCCGCTTTCCAGCAGGGGGACGGTGGCTTTGATCAGGGCGGTTTGTGCAGGGGTCAACATAGCGCTTCCTCGTCAGGGCGACACGCTGCACTTGCGCAGCGGTCTGGTTCATATCACCCTGACTGTTACAGAAAGCATGCCAATTATTTTATTTATATTAATCATGGACTTATAAATATATGTGTCTTTATGACAGCGTGTATTTAGAGTCTTAATGACAGCTAGTGTGTCCTTATGACAGCAAGTCCACTGCTCACCGCACTGATTCCTCTGGTCGCCGATCTGTCCCGCGAGCTGCCGGAAGTCGAGCGCTATCGCCGTCTACTGCAGGCGCTACGGCAGTTGCTGTCGTGCGACGCCGTGGCGCTGCTCAAACTCGATGGCGATGTACTGATTCCGCTGGCCGCCCTTGGCCTTAGCGCCGACACCCTCGGCCGGCGCTTCAAACTCGACGAACACCCGCGTCTGCAGGCGCTGTTGGCGCACCGTGGGCCGACCCGCTTTGCCACCGATTGTGAGATGCCCGACCCCTACGACGGTCTGGTCGACGGCCATCGCGGCCACTTGCCCGTTCACGACTGCCTCGGCTGCCCGCTGTATGTGCAGGACCAGCCCTGGGGTCTGCTGACCCTCGATTCGCTCGATCCGGCGAGCTTCGGCCGAGTCGATCTGGACAACCTGCAGGCCTTCGCCAGCCTGGCTGCCGCCACGGTGATGGCCAGCGAGCGGATCAACGCACTGCTGCAACGCGCCGAGGATCAGCACCGGCTGGCCGAAGCCTACAAGCAGGCCGCCGGCCAGCAACGCCCGCGTGAACTGATCGGCCAGAGCGCCGTGCACAAGCGCCTGCAGGCGGAAATCGCGCTGGTCGGCAACAGCGAGCTAAATGTGCTGATCAGCGGTGAAACCGGGGTCGGCAAGGAGCTGGTCGCCGAAGCCCTGCACGCCGCCTCGCCCCGCGCGGCCAAGCCGCTGATCAGCCTCAACTGCGCGGCGCTGCCTGACAACCTGGTGGAAAGCGAACTGTTCGGCCATGTACGCGGCGCCTTTACCGGCGCGCATAACGAGCGGCGCGGCAAGTTTGAACTGGCCGATGGCGGCAGCCTGTTTCTCGATGAAATCGGCGAGCTGCCTTTGCCCGCGCAAGCCAAGCTGCTGCGTGTGCTACAGAGCGGCCAGCTGCAGCGGGTCGGTGCCGACCAGGAACAGCGGGTCAACGTGCGCGTGCTCGCCGCCAGCAACCGCGACCTGGCCGAGGAAGTACGCGCTGGGCGTTTTCGCGCCGACCTCTACCACCGCCTCAGCGTCTATCCGCTGAAAGTCCCAGCACTGCGCGAACGCGGCCGCGATGTGTTGCTACTGGCCGGCTACTTCCTCGAAGAAAACCGCGCGCGCCTGGGGCTGCGCAGCCTGCGCCTGACCGCCGAAGCCCAGGCCAACCTGCTGGCCTACAACTGGCCAGGCAACGTGCGCGAACTCGAGCACCTGATCGGCCGCGCCGCGCTCAAGGCTCTGGCCGGTTACAGCGAACGCCCGCGCATCCTTAGCATTGATAGCGCGCATCTGGATTTGCCGGCTAGCCAAGCCGCCGCACCTGCAACTCAAAGCGCCGCAGAGCCGCTCAACGAACTGCCACTGCGCGAAGCCCTCGACGCCTACCAGAAACAGCTGATCAGCCAGGCCCTCAGCCGCCACCAACACAAATGGGCCGCCGCCGCCCGCGAACTGGGCATCGACCGCGCCAACCTGATCCGCTTGGCCAAGCGCCTGGGTTTGCAATAAGCGGGCGCTAAAACGCAAAAAGCCCCGGATTTTCATCCGGGGCTTTTTGTATTGAAGGTGGTGCACCAGGCGGGATTCGAACCCACGACCCCTGCCTTCGGAGGGCAGTACTCTATCCAGCTGAGCTACTGGTGCAGCGCGGGCGCAATCATACGCATGTCGCTGGCGGGCGTCCATGCTGACGCAGTGGCGGTGATTGTGTGCGTCTATCGGTCGCGGAGACGACCAGAGTTTCTGGGTAAGAGCAGTGGACATGCAGCCGTTAATTTTTTCGAACAGCCTATTGCCCTTAATTGCTCTTTTCCCTAGCATTCGTTTGAGATTTCAAACGCTCTTGCTGCAATTGCCTGCGCTTATCCAGCACCCGCCAATCGACAGCTCGGGCCTTCCGATCAAGCCTGAATGTGCTGCCTTGCCGCGCATTCGATGAGATATGCCGATGCCAGGGTGTCGGGATTTAGGAGACTGCTATGCAATTGAAAGACACTCAGCTGTTCCGCCAGCAGGCCTATATCGACGGCCAGTGGCTGGACGCCGACAGCGGCCAGACCATCAAGGTCAACAACCCGGCCACCGGTGAAATCATCGGCACGGTACCGAAGATGGGGGCCGCAGAAACCCGTCGCGCCATCGAAGCCGCTGACCGTGCGCTGCCGGCCTGGCGCGCGCTGACTGCCAAGGAACGCTCGAACAAGCTGCGCCGCTGGTTCGAGCTGCTGATCGAGAACCAGGACGACCTCGGTCGCCTGATGACCCTGGAGCAGGGCAAGCCGCTGGCCGAAGCCAAGGGTGAAATCGCTTACGCCGCCTCTTTTATCGAGTGGTTTGCCGAAGAAGCCAAGCGTATTTATGGCGATGTGATCCCAGGCCATCAGCCGGACAAGCGCCTGATCGTGATCAAGCAGCCCATCGGTGTGACCGCGGCGATTACGCCGTGGAACTTCCCCGCGGCGATGATCACCCGTAAAGCCGGCCCGGCCCTGGCCGCCGGTTGCACCATGGTGATCAAGCCCGCCTCGCAGACGCCGTTCTCCGCTTTGGCCCTGGTCGAGTTGGCCGAGCGCGCCGGCATTCCGAAAGGCGTGCTCAGCGTGGTCACCGGCAGCGCGGGTGATATCGGCAGTGAGCTGACCGGCAACCCGATCGTGCGCAAGCTGAGCTTCACCGGCTCGACCGAAATCGGTCGTCAGCTGATGGCCGAGTGCGCCAAGGACATCAAGAAGGTCTCGCTGGAGCTGGGCGGCAATGCGCCCTTTATCGTGTTCGACGATGCCGACCTGGACAAGGCGGTCGAAGGCGCGATCATCTCCAAGTACCGCAACAACGGCCAGACCTGCGTCTGCGCCAACCGTCTGTACATTCAGGATGGCGTCTACGATGCCTTCGCCGAGAAGCTGAAAGCCGCCGTGGCCAAGCTGAAGATCGGCAACGGTCTGGACGAGGGCACCACCACGGGTCCGCTGATCGACGAGAAGGCCGTGGCCAAGGTCAAGGAGCATATCGCCGATGCCGTCAGCAAGGGCGCGACTGTGCTGGCGGGTGGTAACGCGATGCAGGGCAATTTCTTCGAGCCGACCATTCTGGTCAACGTGCCCAAGACGGCCGCGGTGGCCAAGGAAGAAACCTTCGGCCCGCTGGCGCCGCTGTTCCGCTTCAAGGACGAGGCCGAAGTCATCGCCATGTCCAACGACACCGAGTTTGGTCTGGCTTCGTACTTCTATGCCCGTGACCTGGGTCGGGTGTTCCGCGTGGCCGAAGCCCTCGAATACGGCATGGTCGGCGTCAATACCGGGCTGATCTCCAACGAGGTCGCGCCCTTCGGCGGGATCAAGGCGTCGGGCCTGGGCCGTGAAGGCTCCAAGTACGGCATTGAGGACTACCTGGAAATTAAGTACCTCTGCCTGGGCATCTAGGTAGTCGCTACTGCGCTTCGGTGATGCTGCGTTGGCGGGTTTGGTAAAAATGCTCATTGGCAACAGCCAACTCCGCTTTTTCCCAACCCCGCCGCCTTGCCTGACCTTCGCTCGCTACGCTCCGAAAATTCGCTGACCAGTCGCTGAAAGATTGAAACACCCCAGGTTCAACCAACGAGCCGGTCATCTGGGTTTGCAGCAGCGCAATACAGAACCTGAGCAACCGGCAGGGTGTGGCAGTCGATCATCGAATGCTGCGCACGCCTTTTCCCGGTTGCATTCATCCTTGGACCACGCCGCCCGATGAGCGGCGAATGAGGACCTTATGAGCAAGACCAATGCATCCCTGATGAAACGCCGTGAAGCCGCTGTTCCGCGCGGTGTCGGCCAGATCCACCCGATCTTCGCCGAGTCGGCGAAGAACGCCACGGTGACCGATGTCGAAGGTCGCGAGTTTATCGATTTCGCCGGCGGCATCGCAGTGCTCAACACCGGGCACCTGCACCCGAAAATCGTGGCTGCAGTGCAGGAGCAGCTGACCAAGCTGACCCACACCTGCTTCCAGGTGCTGGCCTATGAGCCCTATGTCGAGCTGTGCGAGAAGGTCGCCGCCAAGGTTCCGGGCGACTTCGCCAAGAAGACCCTGCTGGTCACCACCGGCTCCGAAGCGGTGGAAAACGCCGTGAAGATCGCCCGTGCCGCCACTGGCCGTGCTGGCGTAATCGCCTTCACCGGCGGCTACCACGGCCGCACCATGATGACCCTGGGCCTGACCGGCAAAGTCGTGCCGTACTCGGCCGGCATGGGCCTGATGCCCGGCGGCATCTTCCGCGCTCAGTACCCGTGCGCGCTGCATGGCGTCAGCACGGATGACGCGATCGCCAGCATCGAGCGCATCTTCAAGAACGACGCCGAGCCGCGCGACATCGCCGCGATCATCATCGAGCCGGTGCAGGGCGAGGGTGGTTTCTATGTCGCGCCGAAAGACTTCATGCTGCGCCTGCGCGCCCTCTGTGATCAGCACGGCATCCTGCTGATCGCCGATGAAGTGCAGACCGGCGCCGGCCGTACCGGCACCTTCTTCGCCATGGAGCAGATGGGCGTCGCCGCCGATCTGACTACCTTTGCCAAATCCATCGCCGGCGGTTTCCCCGTGGCGGGTGTGTGCGGCAAGGCCGAATACATGGACGCCATCGCACCAGGCGGCCTGGGCGGCACCTACGCCGGCAGCCCGATCGCCTGCGCAGCTGCCCTGGCGGTGATCGACGTCTTCGAGCAAGAGAACCTGCTGGAGCGCTGCAAGGTGGTCGGCGAGCGTCTGGTCAGCGGCCTCAAGGCCATCCAGACCAAGCACAAGAACATCGGCGAAGTACGCGCCCTCGGTGCCATGATCGCCATGGAACTGTGCGAGGGTGGCGATGTGCACAAACCTAACGCTGCGCTGACCGGGCAGATTGTCGCCAAGGCGCGGGAGAAGGGGTTGATCCTGCTGTCCTGCGGCACCTACGGCAACGTCCTGCGTGTGCTGGTACCGCTGACCGCCGAAGACGCTCTGCTCGACCGCGGCCTGGCGATCATCGCCGAGTGCTTCGACGAACTGGCCTGATCGCTGTCGCGTCACCCCTAGAACCCGTCTCGGCGGTCGTGCCGTTCACTTGTTGCAAGTGAGCGGCTTTTTTTTGCCTGCGCTCAGTGTCCTGCCAGCTCCGAAATCAGCGAGTTGACCACCATGCTGGCTTTTTCCATCTCGGTAACGGCGCGCAATACGCTGTTCCAATCCTGGCCCTGGGCGGCGTGCAAGGCCTCGTGTGCGCGGTCGTGGACTGACTTGTGCGGCTGCTCCAGTTGCTGAAAGCTGCGACGGTTGCCGTAGCGCCGGTTGGTGTCGCTGTTCTGGTACCACTGCCCGAGACGGCAGCTGGTGTGACTGCTCAGCTGTGTGTTGCTGTCCTGCAGGAACAACCGCTGGTAGACGGTGAGCTTGAACAGCAGGTGATCCAGCTTGACCGCTTCGCAGAACGAGCCCAGCGCGATGTTTTCGATGAGCTGGCTCATGTGCTCGCCCATCACCACCATTTCATCCAGGGTCTGCGCCGAGTGCGAGACGTCGCCAGACAAGCGTGTTGCCTCGTTGGACAGGCTGCCAATGGAGAGGCTGGCGCTATCGGTTTCCTGGTTGATGCTGGCGACCAGCGTGCTGATTTCCTGGGTGGCCTGGCTGGTGCGTTGGGCCAGGGCGCGCACCTCATCGGCGACCACGGCAAACCCGCGACCCTGGTCGCCCGCGCGGGCAGCCTCGATGGCAGCATTGAGGGCGAGCAGGTTGGTCTGCTCGGAGATGGCCTTGATCAGGTCGACGATGCGGCTGATCTCACCCACGCGCTGCTGCAGCAGGCCAACGCTCTGCACGCTGCTGACGCCCTGCACTGCCATGCCGTTGAGTGAGTTCGAGAAGCCACTGAGCAGTGTCGACGTTTCCTGGAAAATGCCCCGGCTCTGATCGAGCTTGGTGACTTCCTGGTTCAGTTGTTCGGCCTGGGTCACCACGCCGTCTCGGGTTTGCGAGAGAGACTCCTCGAAACGCGCCAGCTTGCCATGCAGTTCATGCTGGTAGCGCGTAACGCCGTGGAGTTCGGTATGCGCCTGCTGGCTTTGCTGCTGCAGGCTGCGCTGTGCTTCAAGTTCTTGTTGCAACGCGGCTTTTTCTTGGTTCAGGCGGCTGACTTCCCGCTCTAGATTTTCACAACGCAGGCGCCATTTACGATCGAACATGGAACACAACTCCAAACCCAGGCAGGTAAACGATTCGGCGAGGCCGGTACACCATTTATTTCGGCAGGCAAGGCTGAAGATTGAGTGTCATTAAAGCTCGGGGATTGCCTGCTTGGCCGCGTTATCCAAACCATCGCGCAACAGCGCCAGCGGCCGTGGGTGGTCGATGAAGTAGCCCTGCGCGTAATCGATCCCGAGTTCACGCAAGCAGTCCAGCGTCGCCTGGCTTTCGACGAACTCGGCCACGGTCTGCAGGCCGAGCTGTGCGGCAATCTGTTGCATGGAGCGGACCATCGCCTGGTTGATGGGGTCGGCTTCGAGGTCGCGAATGAAGCTGCCGTCGATCTTCAGAATGTCCAGGGGCAAGTGGCGCAGGTAGGCGTAGGAGGCGAAGCCGCTGCCGAAGTCATCCAGGGCGACTTTCAATCCCTGGCTGCGCAGTTGCTTGATCCAGCGTGACGACACCCCGAGTTCGCCCAGGGCGACCATCTCCGTGACTTCGATGCACAGCTTGGCCGGTGGTAGGCCGTACTCGTGCAATTGCGTGCTGAGTTGCTGGTGGAATTCACTGTCGAGCAGCGAGGCGGCGCTGAGATTCACATTGACCTGGGCCAGGCGCTCAAGATGCCGGGGGTTGGCCGCCAGCCATTGCAGCAGATGCTGAATGACCCAGCGATCGATGGCCCCCAGCAGGCCATAGCGCTCGGCGGCACCGAGAAACTGAGCGGGGCCGATCCACTCCGCGCTGATTGGGTCGCGGTAGCGCAGCAGCACCTCGTAATGCAGACGTGTATCGCTGTGCTGCAGCGCCATCACCGGTTGAAAGAACAGCTCGAAATGGCCTTGGTCGAGGCCTTCGCGCAGGCGGGTGATCCACTGCAGTTGGCGCTGGTGTTCGAGCAGTGCGCCGTCGGCCGGGTTGAACACCAGCACCCGGTTGCGGCCCTGGTGCTTGGCCTGCTGGCTTGCACTGTCGGCCCAGTTCAGTGCGCCCTGCCAATCGCTTACTGCGGGCCCGAGCGCCAGCAGGCCGATGCTGGCATACAGGCGAAATGGCCGGCCTTCCCAGGTGAATAGAAACTGTTCGACGCTGCGCCGCAGGTGCTCCGCCTGGCAGTTGGCTGCCTGGTCGTCGGTGTCGCGCAGCAGCACGGCAAACTCGTCGCCGCCGACCCTGGCCAGTTCGGCTGACGGGGGCAACTGGTGTTGCAGACGGCTGGCCAACTGACGCAGCAACTGGTCGCCGGCAGAGTGCCCGCAGAGGTCATTGACCTGTTTGAACTGGTCCAGGTCCAGATACAGCAGGTGGCTGAAGCGTCGCGCTCCACCGTTCAGGCTTTCCTGCAGCAGGCGCTCCAGTTCGCGGCGGTTGAGTAGACCGGTCAGCGAGTCGCGCGCGGCCAGGTGTTGCAGGCGCTCCTCCAGCGCACGGCGTTCGCTGAGGTCGACAACGATGCCTTCGATGCAATCCTGAGCTGGGCGCAAGTGCAGCGACAGGTAGACCCAGCGCGGCGTGCCCTGCAGGTCGTGGAGTTGGCATTCCTGGCTGATGGCCGGTTGCGCAAGGTTCAGGGACGCGGTCAGTTGCTGCCAGGTACTGGCCCCCAGCAAGCGCTGGATCGCTGTGCCGACCAGCGCGTCGGGCGCCATATCCGGCTGGAGAAAGCGCGCCAGGCTGGGATTGGCCTCCAGCAATATGCCGGCAGAGGTGCAACGGAAAATGCCCTCGCTGGCGCTGCGAAACAGCGCCCGGTACTGCTCCAGATTACTGATCGCTTGGGCCTGGCTGACCAGCAAGGCGCGCCGCACGCGCTCCAGCTGGCGATCCAGCAGGGCGGCGAACAGCAGCATGCTGATGGCTGGCAAGTAGGCGTGCAGGTAGATAAAACCAGGAGGCAGCGGCATCAGCCCAGAGCGGCTGAGTGGCACGATGAGCATCAGCACCAGGGCTGTGCTCCAGCACAGGAGATAGCCCAGGGCGTAGGGGCGTCGCTGCCACAGCCCGAGCAACACCAAAAGCATCTGGAAAAGCCCAGTGATCAGGATCACAACATTGAGCGTGGCATAGGCCTGGTCACTTACCAGGCTCCAGCTGCATACCACCAGGGTGCTGGCAAAGAGCAGATCGCGCGCCCAGCGCAGGCGGCCCAGGCGTAGCTTCAAGGCACTGGCCAAAAACAGCGTGCTGAAAATCAGCATCACGGGGTTGGCCAGGTTCGCCAGCAGCGGTGGTAACCAGGGCCAGTCAGGCAAGAGCAGCCCGGTCAGACCATGCACCGTCGCGTTGTACACCGCCACGCCGACCACGGTGATGCAGAAATAGCCCATCTGCGGTTCACGCAGGGTGGCGAAACGGATCAGGTAGAACAGCGCGAAGCTGAGCATTGCTCCCAGCAGTAGGCCGCTCTGCAGCCAGGCCTGGGCACTCAGCAGAGGGGCTTGGTCGGCGTTGACCAGTTGCATGGGCAGGCTGATCGAGGAGCCGCTCTGCACCCGGACCAGCAGGGTATGTGGGCCCTGACCGAGCGGCGGCAGGTTGAGCATGAAGTGCGGATAGGGTGCGCCCCGCTGCAGAAAGGGCAAGCGGTCGCCGCTGTACAGGGGGTGGGCCAGGTGGCGGCCGTCGAACACCCAGACTTGCAGATCATCGAGAAAGGGGTGGTCAATCAACAGGCTGAGCCGCTGCAGGGCAGGCAACTGCAGTTGCACCGCGGCCCACCAGGCGCTGGTGGAGTAGCCAAGGCGCGGGATGCCACTGTGTAGTACGCCGCGCGCGGGCAGGGCCTGTAACACCTCCGTGGCGGTCAATGTGCCGCTCGGGTCTTCGAGCAGCAGGCTGTGCTCGATCGGCCTTGGCTGCTGCAGCTGTTCGGCACTCAGGGTCAGGCTTGGCAAAGTCGTGGCCGGCGCCTGCATGCCCCAACAGGCAAACATCAGAAGCAGCCAGCGTAATACAGGTTTCATCCGATGGCCTCAGCGCCGACATCAACAAGCGCCTCGCGTGCGCGCTGCGAGTCTAGCTGAGAACCGGACTGCTAATTGCGCTGGCGCTCTCACTCAGCTCACTGAGCAGCTTGCTCACCTGGGTGGCGGTCATGCTGAAGGGGTCGAAGCGGTCGCTGCGCGAATACTTGAGAAACAGTGCACGGTTGGCCTGGCGTGCACCGGCCCAGCCCATACTCCATTCGCTGTACAGGCGACTGTCGATTTCCGCGTAGTCGAGGATGGTCAGATCCTTATGCCGCGTATCGTCGGCCAGGCGGTTGTAGAGGGCATTGACTGCGTCGCGTGGACCTTCCAGCGCCTGCAGAAAAATTTCGGCATTGCAGCAGAGAATACCCGTCAGCCCTTGGGGCGGGTTGTTGCGTTGCGAGCTGTCGAGAATTTCCCGGATCAGCTCGCCAGTCACCTGGTGGCTGGCGCGACTGGCGTAAGTCAGACGAACGAGCATAAAACCTCCGTTTTAACGCGTGAACAGGGTGCGGGCGAACAGCAAGGTGCCAACACCCCAGGCGGCATTGACCAGAAAACCGATCAGAAAGCGCCCCGGCAACTGGCTGATGGAGAAGCCCAGACCCTTGAGCGGAAAGACGATCAGCAGGGCTACGCTGGTCAGGGCGATGCCGCCGAACAGCAGCCCCTTGAGCCAGGGTTGTGGCCGTGTGGCATCCCAGCGCAGCACGCTGAGCATCAGCATGCCCCACACGCCGCCCCAGAAAGACGCCGAAAGCCAGGCCGGTACACCGAGCGGTACAGTCGCCGCGGTATTGAAGGGGGCGAATGGCACCACGCCATAGGCGTGCAGCAACCCGAGTATCGGCTGGTGGAAAAACGGCACGGCAAGAAACCCGGCAATGAAGAACAGGCTCAGACGTCGCATTTGAGGTACTCCTGCGTGGAAGTTCGCTGATATTGCCTCACTGTATAAGCTTTGTATAACTAAATGCCGTCCATGGCCCTGTAACACAGCCCACTGTTCGCGCTCTAATGGCTGACCCTAACGAGGAGTATCACCGTGCACGCCATGCTTCCCCTGCTCGATCGCCTGGCTTTCCCCGCCATCCGCCGGGGTGCGTTGCAAGCGCTGCAGGTCAACCTGACCTACACCTGCAACCAGCGCTGTCTGCATTGCCATGTGAATGCCGGGCCGACCCGTACCGAGCGCCTTAGCGACGAGGGCCTGGCTCTGCTCTACCAGGTGATCGACGCCCACCCTGTGCAGACCCTCGACCTCACCGGCGGTGCGCCGGAGATGCACCCACGCTTTCGCGAGATCGTCAGCCACGCGCGCCGCGAAGGCCTGCGGGTGATCGACCGCTGCAACCTGACCATCCTCAGCGAGCCGGGTTATGAAGACCTGGCGCAATTTCTCGCCGACCAAGGCGTGGAAGTCAGTGCCTCGCTGCCCTGCTACTCGCGCGATAACGTCGACAAGCAGCGCGGCGATGGTGTGTTTGATGCCAGCATTCGCGGCCTGCAACAGCTCAATGCCCTGGGCTACGGCCAACCAGGCAGCGGCCTGATCCTCAATCTGGTGTACAACCCGCAAGGGCCTAGCCTGCCGCCGCCGCAAGTGGCGCTGGAGGCCGATTACAAACGCCACCTGGCCGAGGATTTCGGCATCGTCTTCAACCACCTGCTGACCATCACCAACCAGCCGATTGCGCGCTTTGGCAGCACCCTGGTCAGCAAGGGCCAGTTCAACGGCTATATGCAACTGTTGCGCGACAGCTACCGTCCGGAAAACCTCGAACCGCTGATGTGCCGCTCGCTGGTCAGCGTCGATTACCAGGGTTATCTGTACGACTGCGACTTCAACCAGATGCTCGACTTGCCGCTGCAGTTGCCCGAGGTGATCGGCCGCGACCGGCCGCACCTGCGCGATCTGCTGGGGGCGCGCCTGGACGGCCAGCCCATCGTCACCCGCGATCACTGCTTCGCCTGTACCGCTGGGCAAGGCTCAAGCTGCGGCGGCGCGCTGAACGAATAGAGTGCGCACCGCGCCTGTGTTGGTGCGCGCAGCGCACCCTACGCGCCGGTATAACCATTAACCAAGGATCGCTTCATGCAACCAACCAGTCTTACCGGGCTGTTCTTCTGGGGTTTTCTCGTGGTCTACGGCGCGCTGATGCTGGCCCTGTCGCCACGCGCGGTAACCCTCGGCGGGTTCTTCAACGGCGAGGACAACCAGGGCCGCAGCGCCAGCCCCTGGCTGATCACCTCCAGCATCTTTATCAGCTGGATCTTCGCCAAATCGGTGACCAACGCCGCCAACCTCGGGGCCACTTATGGCCTGGTCGGCGGCCTGGCCTATGCCATGTACTGGCTGTCGATTCCGCTCACCGGCTTTGTCATCTACCGCCTGCGTCGGCGCTATGCGGCGACCGGCCTGGTGAGTTTTTTGAGCAGCCATTACGGCCGTGGCGCGGCGCTGGCGTTCTCCGCCGCCATTCTGATTCGCCTGTTCAACGAGGTGTGGAGCAACACCGCGGTGGTCGGCGGTTATTACGGCGATTCCGGCAGCATCGAATTTATCGCCTCGGCCTTGCTGTTTACCGCCGTGACTCTGGCCTACAGCCTGCGCGGCGGGCTGCGCAGCTCGATCCTGACTGACGCGGCGCAAGCAGCGATCTTCGTCATCGCCCTGGTCTGGGTGCTCGGCCTGGTGCTGCCGCAGCATTCGCCCAGCGAGCTGGCCAGCACCAGTAATTGGGCACTGAATGCCGGCGTCGACCTACTGCTGGTCGCCGGCCTGCAGGCCTTCAGCTACGGCTTCCATGACCCGGTGCTGACCGACCGGGGCTTTATCAGCGAGGAGAAGGCCATGCGCCGCTCCTTTTTGATTGCCGGGGTGCTCGGCTTTATCGCCATCCTCGCCTTTAGCCTGATCGGCGTGCACGCCCAGCTCAGCGGCATTGCCGCCTCGGACAATGTGCCGGCGGCCCTGGCCAAGAGCCTGGGTATCGGCGCGTTGCTGGTGATGACCGTGGTGATGGTATCCGCTGCCGGCTCGACTCTGGATTCGACCTTCTCCAGCCTGGCCAAGTTGGCCGGGCGCGAACTGCCGAAACTGGCTGGCCGCGACCTCGGCCAAAAAGCCATCGGTGTCGGCATGGCGGTGATGGTGGTGTTCGCCCTGCTCGGCAATCTGCCGATGATTGCCGGCACCGACATCCTCAAGGCCACCACCATCAGTGGCACCATGGTCATTGGCCTGGCCCCGGTGTTCGTGCTGCATGGCCTGACCAGGCCCACCCGCCTGGGCTTTCACCTGAGTTTCTGGACCGGCCTGGGCCTGGGCGTAGCCCTGACCCTGAACTGGATTCCGCAAAGCTGGGCCATCGGCGACGGCAAATACGCGCTGCTGCTCGGCACCAACCTGTATGGCCTGGGGCTCTGTGTACTCGGCTATCTGCTGCCCGGCTGGTTGCGGAGGGCTGCCTGATGCGCTTTGGCCTCGTAGGGTGCGCCGTGCGCACCAAGAGTCTGCCTATGGAATTGGTGCGCACGGCGCACCCTACCGCTGTTGGGGCTGAAGCCTGATGCGCGCCGGTCGTGATTGCCCGCTGGACTATCGTCTGGCCCGGGATGCCTTTAGCGGTGAGCCCGCCTTCGCGTGCGACACCCTCTATGTGGTCGGCGGTCTGTATGGCAATCGCCAGGCCCTGGCCGCGCTGCAACGGCGCTTGACCGCCGAGCCAACTGCGCGGGTGGTATTTAACGGCGATGCCCACTGGTTCGACCGCGACCCCGAGATTTTCCCGCAGATCGAACAGGGCCTTGCGGCCCACCTGGCCCTGCGCGGCAATGTCGAAACCGAGCTGGGACGCGCCGATGACAGCGGTGCCGGCTGTGGCTGTGCCTACCCGATGACGGTGGAGGAGGCGGTGGTCGAGCGTTCCAATGCCATCCAGCAGGCATTGAATAAAACCGTGCAGGGTTTGCCGGGTATGGCCGCACGCCTGGCAGCGCGGCCGAGTACGGCACTGGTCAGCGTGGCCGGGCAGCGCGTGGCGATCAGCCATGGCGACGAGCAGTCCCTGGCCGGCTGGAGCTGCTCGCGCGAATCGCTCAGCGAACCGACGCGCCAGCAGCAGCTGGATAACTGGTTCGCCGCGCACAACGTGCAGGTTCTGGCCACCAGCCATACCTGCTCGGCAGTAGCCTTGAGTCTTGAGCATGGCGTACTGATCAACAACGGCGCGGCCGGATTGCCGAACTTTGTCGGTGGCCGCTATGGCCTGCTTAGCCGCATCGCAACGACGCCGCATCCGGCGGCGCTGTATCGCTGCCAGCGTGATGGCCTGTTTATCGAAGCCCTGCCACTGAACTACGACCACGACGCCTTTCTTGCCGATTTCGACCGCCAGTGGCCTGACGATAGCCCGGCAGCGTTGTCCTACCGTGCACGGGCGCTCGGGCAACTGAGCGACCGCCCCGAACACGCCCTGCTGGCTGGTTTCAGCTTATGCCAAAGCCTTTGCGCCCTGGAGGCGCTGACTGATGAATAGCCGCAAACTGGCCCTGATGGGCGTGATCCTCGCGCTGCTGGGCAGCTTCTTTATCTTCGACATTGGCCAGTACCTCAACCTGGAAGCGCTCAAGGCGCAGCAGGCCGCGTTGAATGCCCAGGTCGCGGCGCAGCCCTGGCTGGCCGCCGGGCTGTTTTTCCTCGCCTATGTGGCAGTCACTGCGCTGTCGCTACCCGGCGCGGCGCTGATGACGCTGCTGGCCGGCGCGTTGTTTGGCCTGCTCGAAGGCTTTGTGCTGGTGTCTTTCGCCTCTACCCTGGGCGCCACCCTGGCCATGCTCAGCAGCCGTTTCTTGCTGCGTGACTGGGTGCAGAGCCGCTTTGGCCAGCGCCTGGCCGGCATTGATGCGGGGATTGAGCGCGAGGGTGCGTTCTACCTGTTTGCCCTGCGTCTGGTGCCGGTGTTCCCGTTTTTTCTGATCAACCTGGCCATGGGCCTGACCCGTCTGCCGGCGCGTACCTACTGGTGGGTCAGCCAGCTCGGCATGCTGCCGGGCACCCTGGTCTTCGTAAATGCCGGACGCGAGCTGGGCCAGCTCGACTCCCTGGCCGGCATCCTCTCGCCGGGCCTGCTCGGCGCCTTTGTTTTGCTCGGGGTATTCCCGCTGATCGCGCGCAAGCTGCTGGGCCTGGTGCAGGCACGGCGGGTGTATGCCGGCTGGCACAAACCGAAAACCTTCGACCGCAACCTGCTTGTCATCGGTGCCGGGTCCGGCGGCCTGGTCAGCGCCTATATCGCGGCGGCGGTAAAGGCCAAAGTCAGCCTGATCGAGAAGCACAAGATGGGCGGCGACTGCCTGAACACCGGCTGCGTGCCGTCCAAGGCGTTGCTGCGTTCGGCCAAGCTGGCCAATGAACTGAAAAAGGGCGCAGCGCTGGGCTTTACCGGGGTGCAAGGCGCGGTGGATTTCCCGGCGGTGATGCAGCGCATCCAGCGGGTGATTGCCGATATCGAACCCCATGATTCGGTGGAGCGCTACACCGGCCTGGGCGTCGAAGTGCTCCAGGGCGAAGCGAAAATTCTTTCGCCCTGGGCGGTGGAGGTCAACGGCCAGACCCTGACCAGCCGCAACCTGATTATCGCTGCCGGCGCGCGGCCGCTGGTGCCGAAGATCCCCGGTATCGAGCAGGTACAGGGCTACACCTCGGACACTATCTGGAGCCTGCGCGAACAGCCGCGCTGGCTGCTGGTGCTCGGTGGCGGGCCGATTGGCTGCGAATTGGCCCAGGCCTTCCAGCGCCTCGGCAGCCAGGTGATTCAGGTGGAGCTGGCCGAGCGTCTGCTGCCGCGCGAAGACGCCGATGCCAGCGAGCGGGTGCTGCAAAGCCTGCGCAATGACGGCGTGGATGTGCGCCTGCAACACCGCGCCGAACGTTTTGAGGTGGTCAATGGTGAGCAGCGTATGGTTGCCCGCCGCCTGGACAGCGATGAGGAGGTGACCATCGCCTTTGACTGTGTGCTGCTGGCCCTCGGCCGGGTGGCCAATGTCACGGGCTACGGTGTCGAGGAACTGGGCCTGACGCTGCGGCCCAACGGCACCCTGGAGACCGACGAGTACCTGGCCACGCGCTTTCCCAATATCTACGCGGTGGGCGATGTCACCGGGCCCTATCAGCTCACCCATGTCGCCGCGCACCAGGCCTGGTATGCCGCCGTCAATGCGCTGTTCAGCGGCTTTAAACGCTTTAAGGTGGATTACCGGGTGATCCCCGCCTGCACCTTTACCGACCCTGAGGTCGCCCGCGTCGGGCTCTCCGAAGGCGAAGCCAAGGCGCAGCACATCGCCTATGAGGTGACCCGTTATGGCATCGACGATCTCGACCGGGCGATTGCCGATGAAGCCGCCCACGGCTTTGTCAAAGTGCTGACCGTACCGGGCAAGGACAGGATTCTTGGCGTGACCATCGTCGGCGAGCATGCCGGCGAGCTGCTCGCCGAATATGTGCTGGCGATGAAGCATGGCCTGGGTCTGAACAAGATGCTTGGCACCATTCACACCTACCCGACCATGGCCGAGGCCAACAAGTATGCGGCTGGCGAGTGGAAGCGCGCCCACGCCCCGCAAGGCTTGCTGCGCCTGGTCGAGCGTTTTCATAGCTGGCGCAGAAGCTGATGCGCGGGTTACTGCTCGCCCTGCTGGCCTTGGCTCCGCTGGCCCAGGCCGATAACCAGCTAACGCCCTGGACAGCCGGCCCGCCCAAGGGCGAGTGGTCGACACCTTGGCGCCTGGCGGATATCCCCAAGCTCAAACCGTCCGAACGCACCTTGGTCGAGCAGGACGGTCAGCAGGTGCTGCGCATTCAGGCCGATGCAGCGGCGGGTGGCCTGCTGCATCCGCTGGACCTGCCCGGCGATCAGCCCTGGCAACTGAGCTGGCAGTGGCGCACCGAACGCAAGCTGGAGCGGGCACGTTTCGCCACCCGTGAAGGCGACGACTATGCCGCACGGGTCTATGTGCTGCTGGATTACCCGCTGGATTCGCTGAGCTTTGTCACTCGGCAGAAGCTGCGCCTGGCGCGCACCTTCTTCGACCCCGACCTGCCGGCGGCGACCCTCAGCTACGTCTGGGACAACCGCGCAGCCCCCGGTACCCATGCCCGCAGCGCCTATACCGAGACGGTGGAGATGCTGGTGCTGCGCGGCCCGCAAGCGCCGCTGGGGCAATGGCTCAGCGAAAGCCGCGATCTGAATGCCGACGCCATCGCCGCCTTTGGCAGCGCGCCACGCAGGATCCTCGGTGTGGTATTCGCCGCCGACAGCGACAACACCGGCGAGTCGGCCGAGAGCTATTTCGCCGCGCCACGCCTGCAGCGCATCACGCCTTGATACAGGGGCGGCTTGAACCGCCAGGGTCGCAGCCGGTAGGGTGGTGGTCGCGCCCCACCCTTGATCGGACTCCTGTGCCCATGCCTGCCCGTAACGCCCCCATCGCTACCAACGCCTGTCAGGCCCGCCGATGAGCAGCTACGACCTGTTGCTACTCGGCGCCGGCCATGCGCATTTGGGCGTGCTGCGGCGCTGGGCGCTGGTCGAGCGGCCGCCGGGGCGTATTGCCCTGGTCAGTGCCGGCCCTGCGGCCTGGTACTCGGGCATGCTGCCGGGGCTGTTAGCCGGGCGCTTCCAGGCCGAGGATTGCCGGGTAGAGCTGCAGCCGCTGTGCCGCGCGGCCAAGGTCGAGCTGATCGATGCGCAGGTCACAGCCCTAGAAGCCGACAGCCATCAGGTGCACCTGGCCGACGGCCGCACGCTGGAGGCGCGCTGGTTGTCCTTGAATGTCGGTGGTCAGGTCAGCCCGCCAGCGCACAGTGGTGAGGGCCTGGAGCTGCTGGCGGTGAAACCCTTCGATGCATTCGTGCAGGGTTGGAGTCGCTGGCAGCAGGCGTCACAGCCGCTGGCGATTCTCGGCGGCGGAGCGGCCGGGGTGGAGCTGGCGCTGGCGTTGGTCGACCGCGTACCGGGGGTGTCGCTGTTTTGCGCAGGGCCCCTGCTCGCAGGGCTCAACCCAGGTTTGCGCCTGCGCGCGCTGGGCCATCTGTGCCAGCGCGGGGTGCGGGTGCGCGAGCACTGCCCGATCGATCGCTGTGAAGACGATGCCCTGTACAGCGGGTCACTTTGCGTCTGGCGTGGGCCGCGGTTGCTGCTGGCCAGCGGCGCCCAGGCCTGGCCCTGGCTGGCGAGCAGTGGCCTGAGGTGTGATGAGCGCGGCTTCGTCGAAATCGGCCGTACCCTGCAAAGCCATTCGCACCCGGCGCTGTTCGCCGTGGGTGACTGCGCCAGCCTGCCGGGTGCGGCCAAGAGCGGGGTGTATGCGGTGCGCCAGGGGCCGGTGTTGGCCGCCAACCTCTCGGCGGTCCTGCGCGGTCTGCCGTTGCGGCGTTATCGCCCGCAGCGCCACAGCCTGGCCTTGCTGGCCACGGGCGATGGCGGCGCCTTGCTCGGCTGGCGTACCTGGAGTGCTGGCGGGCCCCTGTGTGGGCGCTGGAAGGACTGGCTGGACCGCGGCTTTATCCAGCGCCACCGTCTGCCGGAGTAGTGCGCCTGCTAGGGACGACTGCTACCAAAGTGCCATGGCCCAAACTCGTCTAGAGTGTTCGAATCGGGGATGGCGTTCTGGCGTCAGGTTTTCGTGCCTGCTTCAGATTCCGCTTGTCGTGCCGACGCAGTGTGTAACGCTGTCGCCAGTCGGCTACAGGCACCGTCCTCGACACCTCGAGCCGCGTGCACAGGGAGGTGGTCGGCAGCGGCCAAGAATAATAACGAGGTTCGCCATGAGTCGTACTGCATTCGTCAGCCACCCCAAGGCGTGCGCCCTGCACGCCATCGGCCTCGCGGCCTTGATGGGGGTGTATCAGCAGGTTGTGCTGCCCTGGTATGTGAGCATCCCGTCTTTTTTGCTGCTGGCCTTGTGGCCTTGGCTGGGGCCTTGGCAGCGCCGTCTGGATGAGAGTGATGCTGCGCCGCCCAAGGCCGGCAAAGCGTTGGACAGCCTGAGCCAGACCCTCTCCCGGCACACCTGCCATAACGCGCTGTCGGCCGCTCATGTGGCCCATGCGGTGCAGCAACTGGCCGGTAAGCTGCAATCGCAACTGGCCGCGGTCGAGCAGATCAGCCAGGGCGCCGATGCCATCACCCATACCGAGCAGGATAACGCCCAGCGCGCCGAGCAGACCCTGGCCGCCGCGCAGACCGTGCGTCACAACAGCGCCAGCGGGCAGGAGCAATTGCAGCAGGCCATCGCCCGCATGCAGCGCCTGAGTGCGCAAACAGCCGCCAGCCGTGAGCTGATCGATGGGCTCAGCGCGCGTACCGAGCAGATCGAAAAGGTCACCCTGGTGATCCAGTCCATCGCCAGCCAGACCAACCTGCTGGCGCTCAATGCGGCCATCGAGGCGGCCCGCGCGGGGGAGCAGGGTCGCGGGTTTGCCGTGGTCGCCGATGAGGTGCGCAACCTCGCTGCGCGCACCGCCACGGCCACCGAGGAAGTCGGACAGATGGTCAGCGACATCCGCCAGCAGAGCGCGGCGGTGGTCAGCCATATCCAGCAGCAGGCCAGCGAGCTGGACCAGGCCGCAGCGCAGATCGAGCACACCGGCGAGCAACTGCATGGCATTGCCAACCTGGCTCTGGAGGTGGAAGGCCAGGTGGCGCAGATCAACGAGGGCACGGCGAGCAACCATGAGCGCCTGGCGAGCCTGTTCGTCGCGGTCGAGCAACTGCGTGGTGATGCCCAGGCCAGCGAAGGCCAGACGCGCCAGTTGGCCAGCGCTGCCGAGCAACTGGTCGGCCAGGCGGAAACCGTCAGCGAGCAACTGGCGGTGGTCGGCCTGGACGATTACCACCAGCGCGTCTACGACCTGGCCCGCGAGGGCGCTGCGGCTATTGCCGCGCGCTTCGAGGCCGATGTGCAGGCCGGGCGGTTGAGCCTGGATGACCTGTTCGACCGCCGCTACCAGGCCATCCCCGACACCTTCCCGACCAAGTACCGCACACGCTTCGACAGTTATGCCGACCAGGTTTTGCCGCAACTGCAGGAGCCGCTGCTCAAGGGTCATGAAGGCATGGTGTTTGCCATCAGCACCACGCCGGAAGGCTATGTGCCGACCCACAACGCGGCGTTCAACCACCCGCCTACCGGCGACCGTGCGGTGGATGCCGTGAAAAGCCGCAGCAAGCGCCTGTTCAATGACCGCACCGGGATTCGTTGCGGCAGCCATCAGCAGCCGTTGCTGTTGCAGACCTACATGCGCGACACCGGCGAGCTGATGCACGATCTGTCGGTGCCGATCATGGTCCAGGGCCGGCATTGGGGCGGTTTGCGCCTGGGTTACAAGCCGGAGCCCTGAGTTGGGGAGGCTGATCTGCGCTGCGCAATGTTTAGTCGGGCAATAACCAAGCGTGCAAAAAACAGAATTTAATTGACCTGTTGCCCTGTGTGAACCTGCAGGTCATGTGTCCTTCCTTGTTGCTGTCCCTCGCCCCCCTCTACGCGGCGCCCTTGCGCAAGCGTTGCGGCTTTGCGGCAGCCACCCAGCTGCCCCAGACGCTCGCCTTCTGGGCGCTGTGGCACTGCCGCCACGCCCGCCCGCCGGATATTCTCACGGCTTGATCCGTAACCCTGGCGCTTCTAGGGTCTGCTGACGTTTCGTTCGCGGCCGCGCCGGAGCCGGTTTTAGCGCGAGGCAAGGCACGAGATGCGAAGTTTAGTGAGCTAAATGAGCCATCGAGAAACGTCGCATCGCGCTAAAACGGGCCCGGCCCTTCGGGTTGCGCGCAAAATCTCGCCATGCGTTGTTGGAGGACTTGGCAAGGGAATAACCATTCCCTGCGTCCTCCGCCTAGCCTGGCGAGATTTTTCGCGGCAACGCGGCTCGCGACGAAACGTCAACAGACCCTCGGCACCTGCCGATCATTGCCCGCTCGCCTGTCGCGAGCCGCCCTGCGCCCTAGTGCGCTAACGAGAGCCGCATGTCATTCGCCCCCTTGCACCACGCCGAGGCGTTCCTCGCGCAAAACCCGGATATCGAGCTGTTCGAGCTGTTTATCATCGACGCCAATGGTGTGCCGCGCGGCAAGCTGTTGCACCGCGATGAACTGCTGGCCGTGTACCAGAGCGGCCGGCCGCTGCCGAGCACCATCCTTGGTCTGAGCATCAATGGTGATGACGTCGAAGACTCCGGCCTGGTCTGGGACGTCGGTGATATTGATTGCCGTGCCTACCCGTTGGCCGGCAGCCTGGTGCGCATGCCCTGGCGGCAGATGCCCATGGCCGCCGTGCAGGTGAGCATGCACCCGCAGTCCGGCATGCCGGCGGCGGTCGCCGACCCGCGTCAGGTGCTGGTGCAGGTAATCGAGCGCCTGCAAGCCGAGGGCTATCACCCGGTGATGGCCTGCGAGCTGGAGTTCTACCTGCTCGACCAGAAACGTGACGCGGCCGGGCATCCGCAGCCGGCACTGGATGCCGACGGCCAGCGCCCGCGCAGCACCCAGGTGTACGGGTTGCGCGAGCTGGAGCAGATCGAGCCGTTCCTCGTCGACCTCTATGCCGCTTGCAAGGCCCAGGGCATCCCGGCGCGCACGGCGATTTCCGAATACGCGCCGGGGCAGGTGGAGATCACCCTGGAGCATGGCCCGGCCCTCGCGGCCATGGACCAGGCGGTGCGCTACAAGCGCCTGGTCAAGGGTGTGGCGCACAAGCACGGCATGCAGGCCTGCTTTATGGCCAAGCCGTTCGACCACCTGGCCGGCACTGGCATGCACATGCACGTCAGCCTGGCCGATGCGGCGGGCGCCAACCTGTTCGCCGACGAAGACCCTGCCGGCACACCGCTGCTGCGTCAGGCGGTTGGCGGCATGCTCGCCAGCCTGCTCGATTCGCTACTGCTGTTCTGCCCCAATGCCAACTCCTACCGGCGTTTCCAGGCCAATAGCTATGCGCCCCTGGCGCCGACCTGGGGGGTGGATAACCGCACCGTGTCGCTGCGTGTACCGGGTGGGCCGGCGGTCACTCGGCATATCGAGCACCGTATCTGCGGCGCCGACGCCAACCCCTACTTGGCGGCGGCGGCGATTCTCGCCGCGATCCACCGTGGCATCGTCGAGCACCTCGACCCTGGTGCGCCCATCGAAGGCAACGGCTATGCCCAGGCCACGACTCTGCTGCCCACCGATTGGTTGACCTCGCTGCAGGCTTTGGAGCGTTCGAGCTGGGCGCACGAGGCCCTGGGCTCGGCGTTTCTCAAGGTGTTTCTGGCGATCAAACGCGCCGAGTACCGTCAGTTTATGGCCGAGGTTGGCGAGCAGGATTGGCGCTGGTACCTGAGCAACGCCTGAAGGCTCCTATTCGATAAAGCCCCTCCCACATGGGATGTCCGCTCCGTGGGAGGGGCTTTAGCCGCGACGACTGATTCATTGGTGCGAGCGCACCCCAAGGACATGCAATGAACGCAAGCAACCAACCTGCCGCCGAGCGCGCGCCGTCCTACTACTCGGCCTCGCTCAATGAAGAAACCGACTACCCGACCCTGCAAGGCGAGGTCAGCGTCGATGTGGTGATCATCGGTGGCGGTTTTACCGGCGTGGCGTCTGCCGTGGAGTTGGCCGAGCGCGGCCTTAAGGTGGCGGTTGTCGAAGCCAACAAGATCGGCTGGGGCGCCACCGGGCGCAACGGCGGCCAAGTCACCGGCAGCCTGTCAGGTGATGCGGCGATGACCAAGCAGATGCGCAACCGCCTGGGCGATGAGGTCGAGGACTTTATCTGGCACCTGCGCTGGCGCGGCCACGAAATCATCAAGAACCGCGTAGAGAAATACGCCATCCAGTGCGACCTCAAGCACGGCCACCTGCACGCGGCGATGAAACCGGCGCATATGCAGGAGTTGGAAGCCACCTACGCCGAAGCGCAGCGCCGTGGCATGGGTGCCGACGTGACCCTGCTCGACCGCGACGGCGTGTGTAGCCACCTGGCCAGCGACCTGTACAGCGGCGCGCTGAAGAACACCCGCAATATGCACCTGCATCCACTCAACCTGTGCATTGGCGAGGCCAAGGCGGCGGCCAGCCTGGGCGCGCTGATTTTCGAACACTGCGAAGTGCTGGAGATCATCCACGGCGCCAACCCAGCAGTGGTTACCGCCAACGGGCGGATCAACGCCAAGCAGGTGCTGCTGGCCGGTGACGTGTACCACAAGCTGGAACCGAAAAAGCTCAAGGGCATGATCTTCCCGGCCATGGGCGGCATCGTCACCACCGCGCCGCTGGGTGAGCTGGCCAAGCAGATCAACCCGCAGGACCTGGCCGTGTACGACTGCCGCTTCGTCCTCGATTACTACCGCATGACCGCCGACGGTCGCCTGCTGTTCGGCGGTGGCTGCAACTACTCCGGGCGTGATTCGCGGGATATCGCCGCCGAACTGCGCCCGGGCATCGAGCAGACCTTCCCGCAGCTCAAGGGCGTCGCTATCGACTTCCAGTGGAGCTGCGCCATGGGCATCGTGATCAACCGCATCCCGCAGCTGGGCAAGCTCTCGGACAACGTCTGGTACTGCCAGGGCTACTCCGGCCACGGCATCGCCACCACCCATATCATGGGCGAGATCATGGCCAATGCCCTGACCGGCACGCTGGGCCACTACGACACCTTCGCCGCCTGCAGACACATCAAGGTGCCGCTGGGCGACGTGTTCGGTAACCCGATGCTGGCGGCCGGCATGTGGTACTACCAGATGCTGGAGAAGCTGCGCTGATCGAGCGAAGCGACACTGGGGCATCGTTTCCCGGGTATCGCTGCGCTCCACCCAGGCTACTCCGTGCGCTTAGCGTGGGCGGCGGGTCTGGTCGCGGTCTTTGACGAACGCGGTGCTGGGCGAGCCATCGGCGTTGTGTTGGAGGATTTCCCGCGGGCGGCCTTGCTCGTCGAAGCGTACCTGGCCAACCCCGGCGCCGTTCCACAGGCGCTCACCGGCTTTGCTGCGTGACGGGAAGCGCGGTTTGACCTGCATGCGCCGGCGTTTGGTCAGCCAGTTGAGCGGCGACCAGGGTGCGTACAGCCAGCGGTTGAGGCGGTCGAACCAGTCGAGCAGGCGGGGCGGAAATTCGTTTTTCAGGCCGCTGCTGGTGATCTGCCACAGCGCCGGCCCCTCGTTGCGCTGGCGGATGTGCACCTCGTAGACAAACGAGTAATGCACATCGCCGGACAGCACCACGTAATTACCCGGCGTGCGCGAGTGGCGGAAAATATTCAGCATGACCTTGGCCGCGCCACGATGCGCCATCCAGTTTTCTGCATCGACCATCAGCGGATGGCCGGCCAGGCTGAACAGCTTCTGAATGCCCTCGATCAGCTTGACGCCGAACATCGGTGCCGGCGAGACGATGATTGCCGAACGGTGGTCGAGCAACGCCTGCTGGAATTCGCACAGCGCCTCCCAATCCATCAAGCCTGACGGTCGCTTGAGGTTGCGCTCGCTGCGCCAGCGCCGGGTGCGGGTGTCGAGCACCACCAGGGCCGGGCTGCTCGGCAGCACGTAATGCCAGTGGTGAAAGCTCAGCAACTGGTCGATCAGTGTGTCCTGGGTGTCGCTGTCGAGGTGTCCACGCCCATCGCGGCCGGCCTGCATGGCGTCCAGCGCCTCTAGGCAGTCGTCGAATACGTCGGGGTTGTTGCCCCAGCCCTGGCACAGCAGGTAGGCGCTCAGGGCGTTGCCGATGATGCGTTTGGAAAACGGATGGCCGTAGGCGGTTTCTTCCCACTTGGCCGAGAGGTTCCAGTCATCGGTGACATCGTGATCGTCGAAGATCATCAGCGTCGGCAGGTGCGCCAGGGCACGTGCGACCTTGCCGAGACCGCCGCGGAAGGCTTCGATATGTTCGCGCTCGGTCTGGTAGCGCGCGGCCTGCTCCTCGCTCAACGGCGGCATTTCCGCGTCAAGCAGGGTCCAGGGGGTTGGTGACCAGACCAGCAGGTACATGGCCAGCATTTCGGCCAGGGTCACCAGGTGGTTGTCGGCGCTGCTGGTGGTAAAGATCGGTTTTTTCACCCCGCCAAAGAACTTCTCGCGCAGGGTTTCGTTGCTGTCGAGTTCCGGCAGCAGATCGGCACGCTGGTAGTAGCCGGCCGGGTGCGCATAAAGCGCATCGCTGTCTTCGACAATGGCGCCTTCCAGGCGCTCGCCAAACAGCCCGAGGCATGCGATGACCTGGTGAATGGCGCGCAGCAACGGGCCGCTGACATCGTCGGCATACACCTGATCGCCGGTCATCAACAGCAGTGCCGGGCGCTCTTCGGGCGCGTGGGCTTCGCCGAGCAAGCGGTCGACGCAGAGCAGGCCATCGGCGGCGGCATGGTGGGGTTTGCGGCAGGAGCCGTGGAGCAGGTTGTCGAGCTGTGCACGCAGGACGAAATTCGGCCGTTGCGCCTCGCCATACAGCAGGTGCGGCGCCCAGTCGGCGATGCCGCGCGCGCCCTCAGCGTTGCCGATCAGCAGGTCGTAGTCGATCTGCGCATCCTGGGGCAGCGCCTGGTCGAGCTGCAGGTCGATCAGGTGGATAAAGGCGTGCTCGCCAATCGGCAGCACCCGGCAGCTGTGTTGATCCAGCGCGTAGTCGCGGAGCGCGGCGTCGGCTGGGTGCAACTGCAGGCGCAACTGCAAGGGCGTTGATGCGACCAGCCAGAGCACCAGCCGTTGCTGTTCGAGGCGGCGCAGCAGCGGGCCGGCAAGCACCTCGGGCAGAGACGGGGCGGGGTGGGCATGGGGCATCGGCATACGGCGGGCTCTCGGCAAGGCGATCAATGGTGGCTGACAGCGCTCAGACACTGGCCAGCTGCCAGTGTTCGTTTGGGGACTGTGTCAGCATCTTAACGTGCGGCGCCGGCCTGGAGTGCCGCAGCCTGCAAGCGCGGCAGGTCGAGCAGCTCGATCTCGCCGTAGGTCAGGCGCAGGATGCCCTGAGCTTCCAGCTCCTTGAGGATCTGGTTGGTGGTCTGGCGGGACAGGGCGAGCATCAGCGCCAGTTGCTCCTGGGCCAGGTGCAGCACCTGGCGCGGCTCACCTTCACCGTAGTTCTGCGCCATCAGCAACAAGCGCCGGGCGAGCCGAGGGGCGGCGGGCAGCAGACTGATTTCCTCCAAGGCATTGAAGGCCAGGCGCAGTTTCTGGCTCATCAGCAACGCGAAATCGCGCCAGTAGGCGGGGTGCTGCTGGAGCAGGTTGAGCAACTCGGCCTGGCGCACCCAGAGCAGGGTGCTGGCGCCGTCGGCGAAGGCGTCGTGGGTACGCGGCTGGCCATCGAACAGGGAAATTTCGCCGAACCAATAGGGCGGTTCGACCAGGGTCAGCAGCGCCTCCTTGCCATTGGCGGCCACTGCTCCAACGCGCATCGCGCCCTCGACCACGGCATACAGACCACTGGGCGGATCGCCACGGCGGAACAAGCGCTGGCCGGGCGCCAGGCGGACCACGCTGGCGCGCGCCAACAGGGTGGTTTGCAATATCTCGGGCAGGGCGCTGAACCAGTGGCCTTCGCGCAACTGGGCGCGGTAAAGCGCGTGTTCGGGCATTCAGGGACCTCAGTGTGTCGGCTAGCGGACAGTGTCATGCCGGCGGTTGGCGCCATTATCGTCCGACCTATCCCGGTTGAGGACAATAACAATGAAGACACTGACCGATCACCTGGCCCAATACGCGGCCTATCACCGTGATCCACGCAATATCGCCACGCACTTCATCGGCATCCCGATGATCCTGCTGGCCGTGACCATTTTGCTCGCCCGCCCAGGTCTGTCGCTCGCCGGCCTGTGGCTATCACCGGCGAGCCTGGCAGCGCTGGCGGCCGGGTTGTTCTATCTGCGCCTGGATCTGCGCTTTGGTCTGTTTATGGGGGCCTTGCTCGGGCTCTGCCTGTGGGCTGCGGCTGCGTTGGCGCAACAGTCGACCGGCGTCTGGCTGGGCGCGGGGTTGGGCTTGTTCGTGATCGGCTGGGTGATCCAGTTTGTTGGCCACTACTACGAGGGCCGCAAGCCGGCGTTCGTCGACGACATCATGGGGCTGATCATCGGCCCGCTGTTCGTGGTCGCTGAGGCAGCCTTCCTCCTCGGCCTGCGCCGCGAGGTGGAGCAGGTGGTGGTCGAGCGCGCCGGCCCCACGGCGCTGCGCGAGCAACGCGTGAGGGCCTGAGCGGGTCAGTACATGGCCATCCACTGCGAGGTCAGCGAGCGGGTATGACGGTCCACGGTGATGGGCGCGAATGGCCGGCCTGAGACGCTTTGCAGGGTGTTGCTCTTGCTGTTCATGTCATTGAGCGCGGCCTTGAGGTAGTCCCAGCGCACCTTCAACTTGGTGAGTTCCGGGTTGTCGGTATCTCCCAGGCCGGCCAGTTCGGCGTCGATGGCCGGCACCAGCAGGCGTTCGTCCTGGCCCAGGTAGGTATCCGGCTGTTCGCGGGCAATCTCGAAGCTGCCGATATAGGCGCGGCTCAGGTACTGCACGGCCAGGTACTCGATCTTGGCCGACAGCTCGCTGCCGCCCGTATTGGGTTGCTGACGGGCTTCGTGGAGAAAATCGCGCAGTGCTTTGCTCAGGGCCTGGGGATACCCCCAGGGCATATCGTCTTCGCTGGGGCCAAAGGAAACACCGCGGCGCAGTTCGGTAACCAATAGCTGATGGCTGTTGCGCAGGGTGTCGCTGGCTTGTGGCAAGTCCTGCACGGCGCTGGCGAGGGCCTCGATGTCGCCCTCCAGGCGGGCCTGGTGACGTTTCTGAAAACCTTCGCCGCGTAACAGCAGCAGGCTACTGGTGGCGCGGCTGGCGAAAACCTGAACCTGCTCCTGGGGGCTGACCGCTTCGGCGAAGGCCACGGGCGACAAGAGGATCAGCAGGCCGAGCAGGTGGCCGAGTAATGGGCGTAAACGTATGTAGATGTGCATTCCCAATGCGCTCCTTATTATTGTTGTGAGCAGGGTGACTGCCCCAGCGTAGTTCAAGGGCGGTGCTTAGGGTACTGCAGACGAACATCCAAGTAATTACCCGAAAGAGTGATTTCGCAGACGATAGCGGCTTGATTGCCAGGCGCTGCTGAGGTTTTCGCGGCAACATGGCGGAGCGAACGGTCGGCGTTGCGCTTTAGCCGCGACGCTTGCAGCGCCTGCACGTTCTATCGCGAATAAATTCGCTACGGCGAGCGAATTTATTGATCGTTCCCCCGCGCTGCGTGGACGTCTCGACGTGGGAACGATCAATGTACTTTTTGTAGGAGCGAATTTATTCGCGATGCTTTCAGCGCAATCAAGGCCAATCGCGAATAAAGGCTAGGCGCCTCCTTCGCGCCTACAACAGCCCGTTAAAGCTCAGGGCGCGGGGTGACCGGCCTTGGGTTTGAAGTACAGCGTGGTGCCGCGGGCTAGCTGGTCCAGGCTGACATGGTCCTTGGCTACTTCGGCTTCGATCAGTTCGTCCTGGCCTTCGACCTTGAGGGTGACCCGGGTGATTGCGCCGAGCGGGCGAATGTCGCGGACTTCACCGGCGCGGTGCTCGGCGTCGGGTTGCAGCGACAGGTGGATTTCGTGGGGGCGGAACAGCACGTGGTGGTCGCCGCCGACATACAGGCGGTTGGCGTCACCGAGGAAGTGGTAGACGAAGTCGCTCGACGGCTGTTCGTAGACCTCGGCCGGCGAGCCGATCTGCTCGACCACGCCTTTGTTCATCACCACGATACGGTCAGCCACTTCCATGGCTTCTTCCTGGTCGTGGGTGACGAACACGCTGGTCAGGTGCACTTCTTCGTGCAGGCGCGCCAGCCAGCGGCGCAGCTCTTTACGCACCTTGGCGTCGAGGGCGCCAAAGGGTTCGTCGAGCAGCAGCACCTTGGGCTCGACCGCCAGGGCGCGGGCCAGGGCGATACGCTGGCGCTGGCCGCCGGAGAGCTGTTCCGGGTAGCGGTCGGCCAGCCAGTCGAGTTGCACCAGGTCGAGCAGGTCGTGGACCTTCTTCTTGATGGTGTTCTCGTTCGGCCGCTCGCCCTTGGGCTTCATGCGCAGGCCGAAGGCGACGTTCTCAAACACGGTCATGTGGCGGAACAGGGCGTAGTGCTGGAACACGAAGCCGACCTTGCGCTCGCGCACGTCGTGCTCGGACACGTCTTCGCCGTGGAATACGATGTTGCCACTGTCCGGGGTTTCCAACCCGGCGATGATGCGCAGCAGGGTGGTCTTGCCGCAACCGGACGGGCCGAGCAGGGCCACCAGCTCACCGCTGTTGATATTCAGGTTGATGTCGGTCAGCGCCTTGAACTGGCCAAAGTGCTTGTTGATGCCTTGAACTTCGATACTCATGGGTTACACCTGCTGATCTGTATTGCCGGGCTGCGCGTCGGGCAGCCAGCGGAATGATTCAAATATCCTGATTCGCCTTGAGCTGCCGGCTCAGGCGCGCTTCGCTCCACTGGCGAAGCAGCAACACGATCAGGGCCATGAGCAGCAACAGGATGGCCACGCTGAACGCGGCGACGATGTTGTATTCGTTATAAAGGATCTCGATGTGCAGCGGCAGCGTGTTGGTGTAACCGCGGATATGCCCGGAGACCACCGAGACCGCGCCAAACTCGCCCATCGCCCGCGCCGTACAGAGCACCACGCCGTAAACCAGCGCCCATTTTACGTTAGGCAGCGTGACATGCCAGAACATCTGCCAGCCGTTGGCGCCGAGCAGGCGCGCGGCCTCTTCCTCGGTGGTGCCCTGTTCTTCCATCAGCGGGATCAGCTCGCGCGCCACGAAGGGGAAGGTGACAAAAAGCGTGGCCAGGACGATGCCCGGCACGGCGTAGATGATCTGCAGGTTCTGCTCCTGCAGGTACGGCGCCAACTTGCTCTGCGCGCCGAACAGCAGCACGTAGATCAGGCCGGCGACCACCGGTGAGACCGAGAACGGCATGTCGATCAGGGTCACCAGAATGCTCTTGCCGCGGAACTCGAACTTGGTCACTGCCCAGGCCGCCGCGACGCCGAACACCAGATTCAGCGGTACGGAAATGGCTGTGGCCAGCAGGGTCAGCTTGAGCGCGGAGATGGCGTCCGGCTCGCGGATCGCCTCCCAGAAGAATGCCAGGCCGCGGCTCAGGCCTTGGGTGACGACGATATACAGCGGCAGCACGAGGATCACCGCGAACACCGCCCAGGCGATAACGATCAGCGCGATGGCGCCGGGGGAGCGGCTGGCGGGCCGCGTCCGGTTCTTGCCAAGGGTTGCAAGGCTCATGACGGACTCCTCAGATTGGCGGCTGGATGCGCCGCTGCAGCATGTTGATCAGCAGCAGCAAAATGAACGAGACCACCAGCATCAACACCCCGATGGCGGTGGCGCCGGGGTAGTCGTACTGGTCCAGCTTGGAGACGATCAGCAGCGGCAAGATCTCGGTCTTCATCGGGATATTGCCGGCGATGAATACCACCGAGCCGTACTCACCCACGCCACGGGCAAAGGCCAGGGCAAAACCGGTGATCCAGGCCGGCAGCAGGCTGGGCAGCAGCACATGCCAGAACACCTGCAGCGGTTTTGCGCCGAGGCAGGCGGCGGCTTCTTCGACTTCCTTGGGAAAGTCCGCGAGCACGGGCTGCAGGGTGCGCACCACGAACGGCAGGGTGACGAACACCAGCGCCAGGGTGATGCCCAGCGGCGTGTAGGCGATCTTGAAGGGGAACAGCGAGCCGATCAGGCCGTTGGGCGCGTACAGCGCGGTCAGGGCGATACCGGCCACGGCCGTCGGCAGGGCGAACGGCATATCGACCATGGCATCGATGATGCGCCGGCCGGGGAAGCTGTAGCGCACCAGCACCCAGGCGATGACGGTACCGAGGATGCCGTTAAGCAGCGCGGCGGCCAGGGCTGTACCGAATGACAGTTTGAGCGAGAACAGTACCTGGCGGTTGCTGATCAGGTTCCACCACTGTTCGAGGGTCAGCTGGAAGGAAAACAGAAACATGGCGCCCAGCGGGATAAGTACCACCAGCGCCAGGTAGGTCAGGGTGTAACCCAGGGTCAGCCCGAAGCCGGGTATGACCGAGGCGGTTCGACGAGACATAAGACGTCCTTTGCACATGACGACGTTCGGTAACCCGGAAGATGTCCCCCGGGTTTCGCGGTGCTCTACCCAGGCTACGGGTGTGTGGCGGACACCATTGCGTGGCCTGGGTGAGTGGCGCGGGTTCGGGCTTGGAGTGGGCCTTATCAGTCGGGCGCCACCTAACCCGGGTTGTCTTCCCGGATTACGGTGCACCTCAGGCTGAGCGTGCTGCTCGTGTAGGCACCCACCGCAGTTATTGATTGATCTTCTGGAAGATCTCGTCGAACACGCCGCCATCATCGAAGTACTTGGGTTGTGCGCTGGCCCAGCCACCGAAGTCCTTGTCGATGGTCACAAGCGCCAGGTTCTTGAACTGATCCTTGAACTCGGCGGCCACTTCAGCGTTGCGCGGGCGGTAGAAGTGCTTCGCGGCGATGCGCTGACCTGCTTCGCTGTACAGGTACTGCAGGTAGGCTTCGGCCGCTTTGCGGGTGCCTTTGCGGTCGACGTTCTTGTCGACCACGGCCACCGGCGGCTCGGCGAGGATGGACAGCGACGGGGTGACGATTTCCAGCTGGTCGCCGCCTTCTTCGGCGAGCGACAGGTAGGCTTCGTTTTCCCAGGCCAGCAGCACATCACCCAGGCCACGCTGGACGAAGCTGATGGTCGAGCCGCGGGCGCCGGTGTCGAGTACCGGGGCGTGGCGGTACAGCTCGGTCACGAATTCCAGGGCTTTTTCGTCGTTGCCGTATTTTTTCTTGGCGAATGCCCAGGCAGCGAGGAAGTTCCAGCGCGCGCCGCCGGAGGTTTTCGGGTTCGGGGTGATGACTTCGACGCCATCCTTGACCAGGTCATCCCAGTCCTTGATGCCTTTCGGGTTGCCCTTGCGCACCAGGAACACGATGGTCGAGGTATACGGGGTGCTGTTGTCGGCCAGGCGCTTCTGCCAGTCCTTGTCGATCAGCGGCTGGTTCAGGTTGATCGCGTCGATGTCGCCGGACAGTGCCAGGGTCACCACGTCGGCTTGCAGGCCGTCGATCACTGCGCGGGCCTGTTTGCCCGAGCCACCGTGGGACTGCTGGATGGTCAGGGCTTCGTTGCCCTGGGCCTGCCAATGGGCGTTGAAGGCTTTGTTGAATTCCACGTACAGCTCACGGGTCGGGTCGTAGGACACGTTGAGCAGGGGCTGCGCGGCAGCGGGGCCGGCGATCAGGGCACTGGCGAGGGCGGCCAGGGCAAAACGACGAATGGACATGGTGCAGCTCCTAAACTGGATTTTTATGTTGGCGGTTCGGGTGCGTTCAGCGGCGCATTCGCGGGCGACAGCTGTAGTACCGGATGTGCGTGGTCATGGTTTGGCCTTTGCTCATGGTCACGCCCTCCGGTTGTCCAGTCGGGCTAGGGTTTTTCAGAGGCTCTTGCTGCTCGGCGGCTGCAGGCGAAATTTTTCCTTGCGTTCGATCTGCACCACCTGGCCGTTGTGCAGGGTGATTTCCACCGAGCCGAACTTCAGGCCATGCAGGGCGCTTTGGATCTCGCGCAGGATGCTGGCTTCGTCCTGGCCTTCGAGGTTACGCAGGGTTGCGGTCATGGGTTGGCTCCTTGATGACGCCTGCCGGGCTGGTTGAAGGTGAGCACCAGCAGGGGCGTGGAGCGGATAGTAGAGAGCCTGAAATATTCTTAAAAATATTGTTTAAGAACATTTATATGCTTTTATGGAATAAAAGGCGGGTCATGGGCTTATTATTTTTGTAATAAGCAAATAAATTTTTATTCTTTTTAGATTGGTTAAGGTCTGCCTAGACTGTCGGCATAGAAGGTTCAGGAGGCGCCGACATGGGCAGCGAAGCAATCCGTTATCTGATTCTGCCCGGATGGCAGGGCTCGCCCGCCGAGCATTGGCAAAGCCATTGGCAGCGCAGCCTGCCCAACAGCGTGCGGGTCGAGCAGGCCGATTGGCTCAACCCCAGCCGTGCAGACTGGGTGGCGGCGCTGAACGATGCGCTGGCGGCCGATCCGCGCCCGGTCATCCTGATCGCCCACAGTCTGGGCTGCGTCACCGTGGCCCACTGGGCGCAACACGCGCCGGCTGAATTGCTGCGTCGAGTACGCGGCGCCTTGCTGGTGGCCCCGGCAGATGTCGAGCGCCCCGGCTGCCCAGCCCCGTTGCAGAACTTCGCGCCGATTGCGCGTGTGTGGCTGCCGTTCCCGAGTCTATTGGTCGGTTCCGATAACGATGCCGCCGCCAGTGCCGTGCGCGCCATCGAGCTGGGGCGCCAGTGGGGCAGCGAAGTGGTGATTCTGCGGGGTGCGGGGCATATCAACGTGCAATCCGGTCATCACCAGTGGGAGCAGGGTTTCGCCTACCTGTATCGCCTGCAGAACCGTATCGAACTGCAGCAGCGCCGACGCGCCTGAGGCACGGGTAGATCGGTAGCCTGGGTCGAGCGGAGCGATACCCGGGAAATGCGCCGGCGCTGTAACCGCTACGGCGCGAGCATCGACACCGATTTGATCTGCGCCCAGATTGCTTGCCCGGCATGGATCGCCAACTGGTCGAAGGCGTAGCGGGTAATCCGCGCCAGCAGACGCTGCTCGCCCAGGCGCAGGGTCAGCAGCACCTGAGCATTCAGGTCGTGCCAGTGTTCCACGGTCACCGGCAGCAGGTTGAGCAGGCTGCTGCCTTCGGCACGTTGCAGGCTGAGGCTGACGTCGCGCGCCTTGATCTTCACCCGCAGGCGATGCCCGACCGGCAGGGCTGCGTGGGGCAGACGCAGGCAGGCCGCAGTGCCCGGTACACTGAGCGTCACCAGGCCGTAGTGCATGTCGTAGTCGCTGACCAGGCCGTCGATCACCGCTTCGGCATCGTCCTCGCTGGCAAAAGGCAGGTCGCTGCGCAGCAGCAAATCCTTGAGGGGGCCGCTGGCGCGCACCTGGCCTTCGTCGAGAAGCACGAGATGATCAGCCAGACGGGCGACCTCATCGGCGGCGTGGCTGACGTATATCACCGGAATATCCAGCTCCTCGTGCAGGCGCTCCAGGTAGGGCAGCACCTCCTGTTTGCGCTTGAGGTCCAGCGAGGCCAGCGGCTCGTCCATCAATAGCAGGCGCGGGCTGGTGACCAGGGCGCGGGCGATGCCGACACGTTGGCGCTCGCCGCCAGACAGCGCGGCTGGCATGCGCGCAAGCAAGTGGCCGATGCCCAGCAGCTCCAGCGCCTGATCCAGGGCGACCCGGCGCTGGGCTGTGGGGATGCGCCGCTGGCCGTATTCCAGGTTGCGGCGCACGTTGAGGTGGGGAAACAGATTGGCGTCCTGAAACACATAGCCGATGGCGCGTTTATGTGCCGGCAAAAAGTAGCCAGTGGCGCTGTCCTGCCACACCTCGCCAGCGACCTGCAGATAACCTTCGGCGGGCCGATCCAGGCCAGCGAAGCAGCGCAGGCAACTGGTCTTGCCCGAACCAGAGGGGCCGAACAGGGCGCTGACGCCACGGCCCGGCAGGTCGAGCGCGACATCCAGTGCAAAGCCCGGATGCTGCACCTTGAAGCGCGCCTGGATGCGCCCGTCATCGGCTTTTTTGACGGGCGCTTTGCTAAACCAATGGCTCAACATCACCAGGCCCTCAGCTTGCCAGCGCGCCCGCTGTACAGCGCCAGCAGCACGATAAAGGCGAACGCCAGCATGCCGCCCGCCAGCCAGTGGGCCTGGGCGTATTCCATGGTTTCTACATGGTTGTAGATCTGCACCGAAACCACCTGGGTCTTGCCGGGGATATTGCCGCCGATCATCAGCACCACGCCAAATTCGCCAACGGTGTGCGCGAAGCTGAGCACGGCAGCAGTGATAAAGCCGGGGCGCGCCAAGGGCACCACCACACTGAAAAAACTATCCCAGGGCCCGGCGCGCAAGGTGGCTGCTGCTTCAAGCGGGGCGCGGCCAATGGCCTCGAAGGCGTTCTGCAACGGCTGCACGGTGAAGGGCAGGGAGTAGAACAGTGAGCCGATCACCAGGCCGGTAAAAGTGAAGGTAAAGGTGCCCAGGCCGAGGCTCTGCGTCAGTTGGCCGAAGAAGCCGTTGGGCCCCATGCTCACCAGCAGGTAAAAGCCCAGCACGGTCGGCGGCAACACCAGCGGCAGGGCGACGATGGCGCCGATGGGGCGTTTCAGCCAGGACGCAGTGCGCGCCAGCCACCAGGCGATCGGAGTGCCGATCAGCAACAGCAGCAGCGTGGTCAACGATGCCAGCTTCAGGGTAAGCAGGATGGCGTCGAGGTCATTCTGGGTCAGCGGCATCGAAGCTCCACGGTCTCAGCGAAAAAGAGAGTGCCCACACGTAGGGTGCGCCGCGCGCACCGCCTTCGCCCAAGCGCTTACTGCGTATAACCGTACGCACGGATGATGCGGGTCGCTTGCGCTCCCTTGAGGTAGTCCATCAGCGCAGCAGCCGCTGGATTGTGCTCGCCGCGCTTGAGCAGCACCGCGTCCTGCTTGATCGGCTCGTACAACGCGCTCGGCACGATCCACGCCGAGCCACTGTTGAGCTGACCGTCCTTGTACACCTGGGACAAGGCGACAAAACCCAACTCGGCGTTGCCAGTGGCGATGAACTGATAGGTCTGGGTGATGCTCTGGCCTTCGACCCGCTTGCCCTGAGTCGCCTCGCTCAGCCCCAGTTTGGCCAGCACTTGCGTGGCGGCCAGGCCATAGGGTGCCGCCTTGGGGTTGGCGATGGCCAGGTGCTTGAACTGCCCAGCCTTGAGTGCGGCGTCGCTGCCGTCAAGGTAACCGGCAGTGGCCGACCACAGCACCAGGCTGCCGATCGCATAGGTGAAACGCGAGTCAGCAACCGCCTGCCCTTCGCGCTCCAGCCTGGCCGGGGTGCTGCTGTCCGCGGCGAGCAACAGATCGAAAGGCGCCCCGTTGTTGATCTGCGCGTAGAACTGCCCGGTAGCACCAAAGGAGGCGACCAACTTGTGTCCGGTTGCCTGCTCGAACGCGGGTGCGATGGCCTTGAACGGCGCGGTGAAATTGGCGGCCACGGCCACATGCACCTCGTCGGCCAGGGCACTGCCGGTCAGCAGAACAGTGAGCAGCAGGACGAGCTGTCTAGGCATGGCGGATTCCGTGAGGTTGGCGCAGGGGCTTGGCTATATAGCGGTGTATACAGCGATGCGCACTATACAACCTCTGCGTGACCTGAGGCTCACGGCCCCTGGCCGCTGCCTCCGCAGCCAGCCGGCGGCGATGATCGGGCCTGCCGGCCTACGGCACCCATCCATGCGGGCCTGAAAACCATCAAGTTCATGCTCCGTGATGGCGAAGTGCCGTTTGTCGGGCGAAGGCTACCTATACCTGCGCCTGTGAACTGACGCACGAAAGCCGTCTTTGATGGCTTTAAGCCACATGATCTAATCGCCGTCGATTTTCCGCCGCTGTTTTTCTGCTACTCAAAGGACTGAAAGCATGTCTTTGCGCTGTAGTGCTTTGGCCGTCTGGCTATTTTTTATTCCTGTCGTCGCTCTGGCGCAAACGCCGGGCGACCGCGAGTTGATCCGCGAGCGCCAGGAGCGCCTGTTGCAGGAGCAGCAGAGGCGTCTGGACGAGCTTCGCCAATTGCCGGGCGAGGCACCGCAACTGGAAAGTGCCCCCACCCAGGACGAACGCTGTTTCGAGATCGAGCAGATCCGGCTGGAAGGCGCCCAACTGCTTACTGAGGCCGACCAGGCCCGCATCTTCCAGCCCTTCGCCGGCCAATGCCTGGGCGTAAGTCAGCTCAACGAGCTGCTCAAGGCCATCACCCAGTTCTATATCGATCGAGGCTACGTGACCTCGCGGGCTTACCTGCCGCAGCAGGAACTGGCCTCGGGCGTGCTGCGCGTCATTGTCGTCGAAGGCCGCCTGGAGGGCCTGGACAGCTCCACGCTTGCCAGTGACCGCGAACTGGCCATGGGTTTCCCCGGCCAGACAGGTGAAGTGCTGGACCTGCGCGAGCTGGAGCAGCTGGTCGACCAGCTCAACCGGCTGCCGTCGCGCCAGGCCCAATTGGAGCTGGTGCCAGGCGAAGAGGTGGGCGGCAGCCGGGTGCGCCTGGCAGGCGCGCGCGACAAGCCTTGGCGCGTGTCGCTCAATCGGCATAACGATGGTCAGGCCAGCAGTGGTGAGCAGCAGTGGGGCGCCGGGCTGGATTGGGACAGCCCGCTTGGTCTGGCTGATCAAGTCAGCCTGCGTGGCGCGGGCGACACCCTGAGCGATCACTGGCGCCACTCGGCCAGTCAGAGCCTGTATTACAACCTGCCCTATGGCTGGTGGACCTTTAACTACAGCTATAGCCAGAGTTATTACCGCAGCCTCGCCGAAGCTAACGGCTTTGACTTTCATACCGACGGCGAGAGCCGTAGCCATAGCCTGCGGGCCGAGCGAGTGGTGTACCGCGACAGCGTCGGCAAGACGGCATTCAACGTCGGCCTGTCACACCTGCGTACACGCAACTACATCGAAGACAGCCTGCTGGAGGCGTCCAGTAACCGCCTCAGCGAGTTCCAGCTCGGCTTCAACCATGGCCGCCGTATTGGCACCGCCTTCGTCAACCTGGACCTTGGCTGGCAGCACGGCACTGGCGCCTTCGATGCGCAGGACAACAACCACCCGCAGCCCGGCGAGCCGGTCGCCCGCTACAACAAGTACAGCCTGACCCTGAGCTATTTGCAGCCTTTCCAGCTGTGGGGCGAGAGCTTCAGCGTCGACAGCCTGGCCACCGGCCAGAAGAGTGAAGACCTGCTGTTCAGCCCCCAGCGTATCAGTGTGGGCGGGCTCAACTCGGTACGCGGCTTCAAGGAGCAATCGCTCACTGGCGACAGCGGCGGTTACTGGCGCAACCAACTGCGCTGGCGCCGTCCGGTCACGGTCGAGGCCCTGCGCCCCTGGCTGGGTGAGTACGGGGTGACCCTGGCCTACGACGTCGGTGTGATCAAGGGCAATCGTTACAACCCGGGTATGAGCGGGCGCCTGAGCGGTCAGGCCATCGAGTTCTACCTGCGTGGCCAGCACCTGTCGACCAGCGTGACCTGGGCGCAGTCGCTGGAGCGCCCGGATGCCATCGCTGAAGCCGAGCATCCTCTGTATTTCCGCGTCGACCTGTATTTCTAAAAGCCGCCTGCGCCACGACGCAGGCATGCCAACACGACTTTGAGCAACACCTGGGGGATTACTACATGGACGTTCGCAGTCCGCTCTATAGCAACCTGGCCCTGATTCTGGCCGGTGTCATGTTTCTCAACCCCATCGTCGCCACTGCGGCGCAACTGGCGGTGGACGGCAATGCCGCAGGCAATACCAGCCTGGGCCAAGCGGGCAATGGCGTCCCGGTGGTGAATATTGCCACGCCCAACGGCAAGGGCCTGTCGCACAACAAATTCAGCGACTACAACGTCGGCCAGCAGGGGCTGATCCTCAACAACGTCACCGGTCGCACCCAGGCCACCCAGTTGGGCGGCATCATCGTCGGCAACCCCAATTTGCAGGGCAAAGCCGCCGGCATGATCCTCAACGAGGTCACCGGCGCCAACCCTAGCCAGCTGCGCGGTTATACCGAAGTGGCTGGCCAGGCGGCGCGGGTCATCGTCGCCAACCCCCACGGCATCACCTGCGACGGCTGCGGTTTTATCAACACCCCGCGCGCCACCCTCAGTACGGGGCGGCCTGTGGTCGAGGATGGCCGGCTGTCACGCTTTGACGTCGATGGCGGGCAGATCGCCATCGAAGGCGCCGGCCTCAATGCCAGCAATGTCGAACAGTTCGACCTGATTACCCGCAGCGCCAAGCTCAACGCCGAGCTGTATGCGAACAAACTGGACATCGTCACCGGGCGCAACGCGGTCGATGCCGACAGCCTGGCTGCGACGGCCAAGGCCGATGATGGCAGTGACAAGCCGATGCTGGCCCTTGATAGCTCGGCGCTGGGCGGTATGTACGCCCGGGCCATTCGCCTGGTGGGAACCGAAGGCGGGGTCGGGGTGAAGCTGGCCGGCGACATGGCGGCCAGTGCGGGCGATATCCAGATCGACGCCAATGGTCAGTTGACCTTGGCGCAGGCAGCAGCCAGTCGCGATATCCGCCTCAAGGGCGAGAGCATCGCGCTGACCAGTAAGACCTATGCCGGCCGCAATGTAGACGCACAGGCCACACAGGCGCTGAGCCTGACTCAGGGCCAGAGCCTGGCGGCCCGCGAGCGTATTGAGCTGAAGGGCGGTCAACTGGACAACCAAGGGCTGATCGAAGCCGGCGTGAACGCCGATAACAGTCGCAACCTGATCGGCGATGTGACACTGAGCGGCGATAGCCTGCGCAACAGTGGCAGCGTGATCGCCAGTCGCGAACTCAGCACCGTCCTCGACGGGCAACTGGACAATCGCGCCGGCACGCTCAGCGGCAAGACCAATACCATCCTCACTGCCGCCAGCCTGAACAACAGCGCCGAGGGTCGCCTGTTGTCCCAAGGCAGCCTGACGATCGGCGTCGACGCGCTGGATAACCGCGGCGGCCTGATCGCCAGCGCTAAGGATCTGAGCGTCGTAGCAAAGGCTGATCTGCACAACCAGGCTGGCGAAATCTCCAGTCAGACGGCCGTTACCCTTGAGGGCCGGACGTTGAACAATCAGGGTGGCCTGATTGCCTCCGACAGCCTCTTGCACGTGACCGTCGCCGAACTCGACAACAGCGGCAAAGGCATGCTCAGCAGTCAGGGTGCGTTGAGCGTCCAGGCGCAGGCGCTGGACAACCGCCAAGGCGGCGTGCTCTTCAGCAAGGGCAGCCTGACGCTGACCGATGCCACCGTGGACAACCGAGGCGGTGCGATCGTTGCCGAGCAGCCACTGAGCGTCGCTGGCAAGAGCCTCGACAACCGTGGCGGTCTGGTCAGCAGCAAGGCGAACATCAGCGTCGATGTGGATGCGTTGCTGGACAACCGCGACCAAGGCACTTTGGTCGCCGACGGCAAAATGACCGTCGCCGCCGCCGAATTGCGCAACACCAACCGTGGCCAGGTGGCCGCCAAGGGCGATCTCGAGATTACCGTCGAGCAACTGAGCCAGCAGGGCGAGGCCGATACCGCGACCCAGGCCGGCGAGCTGATCAGCGAGGGCAAACTGACCCTGGTCGCCGACAGCATCGACAACCGTCAGGGCGGTCTGATCGCTGCCAGCAAAGGGTTGGATATTCGCGCCAGCGCGCTCCTGCGCAACAGCGGCGGGGAAATCTCCACCCAGGGCCAAGCCAGCGTTCGCGTGCAGGCGGCCAGCGGGCAACCGACCGCGCTGCTGGACAACAGTGGTACCGGTCTGATCATTGGCGACCAGGGGCTGACCCTCACTGTGCAACGCCTGCTTAACCACACCAAGGGGGTCTTGTCCGGTCGCGAAAGTCTGGTGCTGATCGGCAGCAGCGTGAACAACAGCGCTGGCGGCACCCTGAGCAGCCAGAAAGCGCTGGACGTGCAGCTGACCGGCGCCCTGGATAACCAAGGCCAGGGCGCACTGCTCAGCGGCGGCAGCCTGACGCTCGAAGCGGCCAGCCTGAATAACAGCGCAGGCGGTCTGCTTTCCAGTGTCGGCGCGCTGAGCGTCGATAAAGCGGCCCTGAACAATCAGGGCGGCAAGCTGGTCAGCGATGGCCAACTGACGATTACCAATAGCAGCCTGGACAACCGCAATAGCGGCATCATCAGCGCCAGGCAGGCACTCTCCATCGGAACCGGCCAACTGGATAACCAGAACAAGGGCCAGATCACCACCGGCGCCGGCCTGACGATTACGGCGGGCCAGATCAACAACCACCAACGGGGGCTGATCGCGGCCAAGGGCGCCGCGAAACTCACCGCGACCGGCCTCGATCAACAGGATAGCGGCGAGCTGATCAGCGAAACCTCGCTGACTCTTGATCTGCAGGGCGGCGCCCTGAACAACAGCGGAAAAGGCCTGATCGCCACACCCGGCGCGCTGCTGCTGAACAACCTGGGCGCGGTCGACAATAGCGGTGGCGGCGAGATATCCAGCAACCAAAGCTTCCTGCTCAAGGCCGACCAGTTGGACAACAGCGCCGGCCGTATCATCAGCCGCCAGGAGCTGTATCTGGATATCACTCAGGCACTCTTGAACAACCTCAAGGGGGCTTTGTCTGCCGCCAAGTTGACGGTCGAGGCCGCTAGCCTGGACAACTCCGGCGCTGGCGTACTGGCCAGCCAGGGCGACCTGAAAGTCACCCTCGACGGCAAGCTGGACAACCACGACCAAGGCCTGATTTCCGCCGCGCAGTCGCTGACCATCGACAGTGACGAACTGGACAACTCAAGTCAGGGGCTGCTCGCCAGCGCCGGCGCCCTGCAACTGACCACCGGCGAGACGAACAATCAGGGCGGCAGCATCGTCAGCCAAACCACGTTGAATGCCACTATTGACGATCTCGATAACCGCGGCGGGGTAATCAGCAGCCAGCAAGCCCTCACACTTACCGCGGCAGATGTGGATAACCGTGATGACGGTTTGATTAGCAGTGCGTCGGGCCTGACCCTCACTGCCGACAGTCTCAACTCCAGCCGCGAGCTGGCACTAACGGGTGGCGAGGTCTCGGCCAAGGGCGACCTGAATTTGACCGTGACCCAACTGATCCAGCAACAAGGCCGCCTGATCGGCGAAGCCGGTTTGCACCTGGACATGAAAGGCGGCGACCTGGACAACCGTGGCGGCCTGCTCAGCGCCAAGGGCTTGCTGACCCTGAAGCACCTGGGCAAGCTGGATAACCGCGCAGGCGAAGTCTCCAGCAGCCAGAGTTACAGCCTCCACGCAGGCGAAATCGACAACGGCGACAAGGGCAAGCTGATCAGTGCCGATACCCTCGATATCGACCTGGGTGAAAGCACGCTACGTAACGCAGGCGAAGGCCTTATATCCGGCCTGAAAGGTCTGACGGTAAAGGCCGGCGATGTGGACAATAGCGGCTTGGGCACTCTGTCCAGCCGCGACGGTGCACTCACGGTGGAGCTGAGCGGCAGCACCCGTGTACTGAACAACAGTGGCGAAGGCGCTCTGGTCAGCAAGGGCAAATTGACGGTCGATGCCGCCAACCTGAACAACAGCGACAAGGGCATTCTTTCCAGCGAGGGCGACCTCGAGCTGATCCTCACCAAAAAACTGGACAACCACGACGGCGGCCTGATCGATACCCAGGGCGTGCTGACCGTGACTGCTGGCGAAGTAGACAACCGCAGTGGCCAGATCGGCAGCGAGAAGGCCGCCAGCGTCACCGCCGTTAGCCTCGACAACAGCGCCGGCCAGCTTTCCAGCGAGGCGGCGCTGACCCTGACCCTGACCGGTAAGCTGACCAATACTCAGAAGGCCCAACTGGCCAGCGCCGGCCCCCTGGTGCTCAAGGCCACCGCCATCGATAACCAGGGCGCTAGCCTGGTCAGCCAGGGCCTGCTCGACCTCACCGCCAGCAGCCTGACTAACGCCAACGGCGGCACCCTGGCCGCGCGTAACGGCATCAGTCTGTTGCTCAGCGGTGCGCTGAACAACAGCGCCGATGGCTTGATTCACAGCGAGTTGGGCAGCCTCGATATTCAGGCGCAGAGCTTGAACAACAACGGCGGTGCGCTGAGCAGCCAGCAAGATTTGACGGTAAGCCTGGACGGTAAGCTGGACAATCAGAGCGGCCGTATCGAAAGTCTCGAAGGCAATCTCGACCTGCAAAAATCCAGTGCGGTTGACAGCAACGGCGGGCTTCTTAGCAGCGTCAAAGGCTGGTTGAAACTGATCAGCGCCGGGCTGTTCGACAACGACGCCGGCACCACTCAGGCGCAATCCCTGGAGATTGAGGCCAAGGGCGTCGACAACCGTGCCGGGCATATCTCCGCGCTATCGGGCGACACCGAGATCACTATCGGCACCGCTACCTTCAACAACCAGGGCGGCGGCCTCTATGCCCACCAACTGCTGAAGGTGATCGCTGGCGACGTCAATAATGACGGCGCCGCGCCTGGCATGGGCGGCAAGGCCGCAGCCGAGCAGATCGACTTCAGCCTCTCCGGCGCACTGAGCAACCGCTACGGCATTCTGGAAAGCGGCAGTACCCTGAGCGTGGCCGCCGCCAGCATCGACAACCAATACGGCGACCTGCGCGCGCTGGGCACCAGCGGCGATACCAGCATTACTGCCGACGGCCTGGACAATCGCAACGGCGCCATCGAAACCGCCAACGCCAACCTGATCATGAATGTCGGCAGTTTGCAGAGCAGCAATGGCAGCATTTTGCATGTCGGTACTGGTAATTTCGGCCTGAGCGCGGCCCAGGTGATGGGCGCCGGTGGCGACCTCAGCAGCAATGGTCTGTTCACTCTTACCGCCGACAGCTGGACCAATAGTGGCGTGCTGCAAGCCGGCCGCTTGGTGCTCAACATCGGTACCTTCAGCCAAACCGCCAGCGGCCAACTGCTGGCCAGCCAGTCCTTTACCGGCAGCGGCGGCACCTGGAGCAACGACGGCCTGCTGGCCAGCGATGGCAGTTTCAGCCTCAACCTGACTGGTGCCTACAGCGGCAGCGGCCAGACCACCAGCCTCGGCAACCTTAGCCTCAGTGCCGGCAGCATCGACCTGACCTCAACCGCACGCATCAGCGGCGGCGGGTTGACCACGGTCACCAGCACAGGCCTATTGACCAACCGCGGTCGGCTTACCTCGGCCGGTGATATGACGGTACGTGCCGGCACCCTGAACAACTACGGCACTTTGGGCAGTGCCGAAGCGCTCAAGTTATATGCGCCGACGCTGCTGAATGAGAACGGCCTGATCTTTAGCGGCGAGGATATGGCGCTGCGGGTGGATAACTTCACCAATAAATATGCAGATATTTATAGTTTGGGTGGCCTGAGCATTGCCAAGGATGATCAGTTAACCAACGCCAGTTTGGTGGAGAATATTTCCTCTACCATCGAGGGCGCCGGCGACGTTTCGATTCGCGCCAGTACGCTGAATAACCGCAGCGATATATTCAGTATTGGGCGTACATTGGTTTCAGGGTTTATCGCTGTTCGTTGTTATGATTGCAGTGGCGATAACTATAACGTCGACTATGTTGCGAGAGAGACGTATAAGAGTGAGGTTTTAAGCAGTTCGCCATCATCAAATATATTGGCTGGCCGTGATTTTTACTTTCAGGGCAGTAGCTTTGCTAATCAGAGTAGCAATGTTTCGGCTGCCAGAAATATCAACGTAAATACGGATGATTTCACCAATCAAGGTGCAGTAAGCGGCACGATTGAACGGACGCGAATTTACAACTCTGCTGTGACAGATGGTTCGGTTAGACGTTTTGTCTCCGGTGACGTCATCTCTTACAATAGGCGCAATAGTCCAGATTTCCCCAATGTTCACTATGTGACCAGCTCGGGGGGCGTCCGCTTGGCAGTCCCCGTTCCTGGTTATGATTATGACGGGTACCCTTATAACGAATATAGAGACTCTGTCACGGGCGCTACAGTATCTAACTACCTGACCAATATGCTCTCGCAGGGCGAGTTGCCAGCGTCTAGCTATAATGCTAATAACCTGTTGGACCTTCCTTCACGCTTAAATAATTACAGGCTTGTGAGTGATGTTGAGGTCACAACGCCTGGCAGTACGTCTTACCCAGGCATCATTCAGGCGGGTGGAAATGTCGTTATCAATGCGACAAGCAGTTTGGAAAACGGCCTGATTCGGGAAAACTCTGCCCTACAGAGTGGAGCCAACCGAGTCGCCAACACCACCGCTCAGGGCACCGGCAAAACCACCGTGGTTCTGCTTAACCCGCAACTCCCCCCGAACCTGCAACAGCAGCAGGTTAACCCGCTGACCCTCCCCGGCTTTGTTCTGCCGCAGGGCGAGAACGGCCTGTTCCGCTTGAGTGGCCAGCAAGCCCAAAGTGCCAGCGCCCAACAGGCCCAGGGCGTGGTAATAGACAGCGCTCTGGCCGAGCGCAGCGTTGCGCTTGGGCAGCAGGAGCAAAGCCTGGCCGCAGTCAATGCCCAGGGGCGCAGCTTTACCGTGGACACCCAGGGTGCTCAAGCCGCTGCCAGCGATCAGGGCGTCTTCACCGGCGTCCCCAGTGCGCAGACCGCGCTCCCCGAAGATCCCGCTGTCCAACAACTGGCGCAAGGCGTAAGCGTCGCCCCGCCGAGCAGCCACAAATACCTGATCGAAACCAACCCCGAGCTGACCAACCTCAAGCAGTTTATGGGCTCGGACTACCTGCTGGGCAACCTCGGCTACGACCCGGACGCGGCGCAAAAACGCCTGGGCGATGGCCTCTACGAGCAGCGCCTGGTGCGTGACGCCGTGGTGGCGCGCACCGGTCAGCGCTTCCTCGCCGGGTTGACCAGCGACGAGGCGATGTACCGCTACCTGATGGACAACGCCCTCGCCAGCAAGGACGCCCTCGGCCTGAGCCTGGGCGTGACCCTGAGCGGCGAGCAAGTCGCGGCCCTGACCCACGACATCGTCTGGCTGGAAGAGCACGAGGTGAACGGCGAGAAGGTGCTGGTGCCGGTGCTCTACCTGGCCCAGGCCGAAGGCCGCCTGGCCGCCAACGGCGCCTTGATCCAGGGCCGCGACGTAAC
>NZ_FOFP01000037.1 GCF_900110925.1 Pseudomonas cuatrocienegasensis
GCATTGAGCAACGCACTGATCGCCAGGCCGCCAATCAGCGTGCCCCACGGATACCCGGTGTGGTGCAGGCCCAGGGCAAAACCACGGCGCTCTTTGGACCACCACTCGGACACCGAGGTGACCTCGATGGCCTCCCCGGCACCGCCAAATGCGTGGGAAATAATCTGCAAGGCCACCAGCATGCCCAGCGAAGCGGTGAGGATGTTCAGGCCCGTGAGGAAGGTGAACAGCGTGTAGGCAATGACGATGGGCAGGTGACGATACTTGCGCATCCAGCCCTGCCCGCCCTTGTCCGCCCAGATCATGCACGGCACGGCGATCAGGGATGTGGCGACCGTGATGATAGCGGCCAGCAAACCCGTCAACTCAGGGCTGGTCTTGAATTCGCTGGTAATCGAGGGCAACACCATAAAGAACATCTGGCGAGAGTTTGCATCCATGGCATAGACCAGCCAGAGCAAAATCATCGCCCCCCAGGAAGCAGTACCCGCACCCCTGGAAACACGTGTTAAGGACGCAATGACGCCGGCTTTTTCTTGCGCGAGTCCCATAGGGAAATCTCCGGATAATTTTATTTTTATTGTTCCGAATGATCGTGAGTGGCGAGCATCGGAGTACTGGCGGCACCGGAACAACGGAGAGCGTTCCAAACCGTGCTAAGGAGACTACGACCGAGAGAGATTCAGCGGATATAGCAATAAAATCACACCAGCTTTGAATTTTCGTCACAGGTCTAGCCGTCGGGTACAGCTGACAACCTGGGAGAGGCAAGGCCGGCCACGGCGGCTGCCTGTCTCAGGTGAGGCGGCCATCCGGCAACGATGCTCGTTGGGGCGACGGATGCTATGATTCCGGCAATAGAACCGGCAAAAAATAATGCCGGAAAATAGCCTAGATCTTTATTAACAAGGCCTCACGCAAGGTAGTTAATCGGCAAATGTCATTCACATCATTCATCCCCCAAGACAAGGCCTCGGAGGAGCTGCAGGAGCAGATCGTTCAGATCATGCGACTCGACGCGGATCTCCACGCTAAGATCCCCCGCCCGCTACGTATGCCGATGACCAACCTGCTGCGCGTGGTTAACTCGTACTACAGCAACAAGATTGAGGGTAACTCCACGATACCGGCCGACATTCTGCGCGCTGAGGCCCAAGACGCGCCCCAAGAGATCAAAACCAGCAAAGACTTTCAGGAGATCAAGCGCCACATTGAGGCTCAGCGCCGCCTCACTGACGACCCGATAAACCCGGTGGAGGTGTGCTCTCGGGACTCAATCTCGCGCCTGCACCGCGAGTTCTATGTCGGTGTGCCCGAGGAAATGCTGGATATCCAGCTGAACGAACAGGGCGACATCGTGCGCATGATCCCCGGCGAATTCCGCCAGCACGGCGTCCGCGTCGGCCACCACATCCCGCCGACCGTCGAGCAGATGCTCGCCCACCTCGGCCAATTCGAGCGCGTGTACCGGCTGGACTGGATCCATGGGCTGTCGCGCTTCCTCGCCGCCGCTGCAGCACACCATCGGCTGATGTGGATCCACCCCTTCATGGACGGCAACGGCCGCACAGGGCGCCTGTTCACCGACCAGTACCTCAAAGCCGCAGGCTTTGGCGGCTACGGGCTGTGGTCGATGAGCCGTGGCTTCGCCAGAAACACCGCCGTGTATTACGACAGGCTAAATGCAGCCGACCACCCACGCAAAGGCGATCAGGATGGTCGCGGCATTCTGTCGGATAGCGGTCTGCTACGCTGGACCCAGTACTTCACCGAGACCGCGCTGGATCAGGTGCAATACTTCAGCGCCCAGCTGGATCCAGAACGGCTTAGCGAGCGGATCAACATCTACTTCGAGCTTCGCAGCCGTGGCGCACTCTCGGACAGCAAGGGCAATGCCTTGCCTGAGCTCCGGATCGAGGCCCGAGAAGTTTACAAAACGCTGCTCTACATGGGCGACCAGCCGCGTGCCGAACTGCAGGCACGTCTTGGCGCCGGGGAACGAACCACACGTGGCCTGCTGAGCCAGATGGCCAAAGAGGGCTTGATCACGCTCGACGGTCGCAAACCGGTATCCCTGAACCTCTCGCGGCACTCAATCGAATTCCTGTTCCCCTACCTCTGGTAACCCTACCGGCCCGGGTGTAATAACCGGGACCGTGTCCACGTCAGGGAGGCCTGCAGGCACTAAAGGTTGTCGCAGTGAGTCAACCGCTCTAGCGTCCCGTAGTCATCCGACGGTTACCCCGATTAGCGCTTTATTGATTGCCGCTACGAACAGCCGCCGGGCGTGGCTCATCAAGTAGTTCGCCAGTCTATGGCGTGGTCAGTGGACTCATCGTCCACGGCTTCCCGCCCGCCTTCAATCAGCTCAAATAGAAGGGCCAAGCCTGTAAGAGCTTTCGGCATTTTCAAGTAATGAGATTGTAAGGCGGGGCGAAGACCGCACCGGCATGAGCGGGCGATCTGATCGGCCTGGATCGGCTTGCCGCTTTCAAAATCAGCAGAGGCTGAAGTCAGTAAGAAACACATGACTACTTCAGACCTTCCTTAGGGTCTGTTCCCGTTTCGTCGCAAGCCGCGTTGCTGCGAAAAATCTCGCCAGGCCGGGCGGCGTTCCGCTAGGCGGAGGACGCAGGGAATGGTTATTCCCTTGCCAAGTCCTCCAACACCGCATGGCGAGATTTTGCGCGCAACCCGCAGGGCCGGGCCAGTTTTAGCGCGACGCAGCGTTTCTCGATGGCTCATTTAGCCCACTAAACTTCGCATCTCGTGCCTTGCCTCGCGCTAAAACTGGCTCCGGCGCGGCCGCGAACGAAACGGGAACAGACCCTAGTTGCCTCACCACGCATCATTTGTCGCTTTTTGTAGGAGATCCCGTCGCGCAGGAGCCGAGGGGCGCTCAGCTCCTCCAATGCGCCCTAGCATTGATTACCATTTGAGGCGAGGCTTTACTACTTATAACTTGAACTGATTGACCAAGTTACGTTGTACATCCGCAAGCATAGTGAGTTCCCGACTTGCCTCACTCGCCTCGGAAGCACCGCCCACTACTTCGGTGGCAACCTGGCCGATACTGATGATGTTGCGGTTGATATCCTCAGCAACAGCACTTTGCTCTTCTGCGGCGCTGGCAATCTGGTTATTCATGTCATTGATCACCGTAACCGCCTGGGTAATCGAATCCAGTGCAGTCGATGCATCCCCCGCTTGCTTAACACTCTCGTTGGTACTGGCTTGGCTCTTCTCCATGACGCTGACCACTTCGCGCGTACCTTTTTGCAACTGCTGGATCATCGAATGAATTTCCTTGGTCGCCAACTGGGTCTTCTGTGCCAAGTTACGCACTTCATCGGCCACCACGGCAAATCCACGGCCTTGTTCGCCCGCGCGGGCCGCTTCAATAGCCGCGTTGAGCGCGAGCAAGTTTGTCTGCTCGGCAATACCACTGATGGTGGTCAAAATCAGGTTGATGTTTTCACTGTCTTTGGCCAAGAGCTGTACCACACTCACGGCACGACCAATCTCTTCGGCCAGGGCCGTGATATTGGATGACGTTGCCATGACCACGCGCTTGCCATTACCGGCGGCTTGATCCGCGTGCCCTGCCGCTTGAGCAGCCTGGCTGGCGTTACGTGCCACATCTTGCGCTGTCGCACTCATTTCTTGGACGGCAGTCGCCACCTGGTCAATCTCCGCCATCTGCTGCTGCACCGCCGTGTTGGTGCGTGTGGCGATGGAGGCGGTGTGTAGCGAAGATTCACTGATCTTGCGTGTCGACACGACCACATCGCCCATAATGCCTTGCAGTTTGCTGAGGAAGGTATTGAAACTGTTGGCAATATCACCCAGTTCATCGGCGCGGTTTACTTTTAAACGCACCGTCAGATCGCCGTCTCCTTTGGCAATTTCGTCGAGCATGGCCACTACCTCTTTCAGCGGCCGAGAAATGCCATAACCGACAAAGGCGATAACCACCAGCCCAATCAAGGACACGATGATGCCCGCAATGGCCATCCCGACAATATCCGCCGTGCGCTGCGAGCTTAGCTCCCCCTGCAAGTGCATCAGGTCATTCATCACGACCTGCATGGGCAGACGAATCATCAATGTCCAGTAATTATCGTCTATGCCTACGGTAAAGGGGATGGCCAACTCTATTTGCTGGCTTTGCTGATTAATGCGATAAATCGGCTTGTTCCCTGATATACCGTTTAACAGCGTCATGGCATCGTTCCCCAGCACTTTACTGGCTTCCTCGCCTACTCGCTCGGGTTGTTTTGAAGAGGCAACCAGCCGGTCTTTCTGGGTGACCAGTGCCAGCTCACCAGCCCCGTCGTAAAGTTCGGCGTTGGCTTTTGCCAACAAGGTCTGAATAAAGTTAAGCGAGAGGCTGGCACCGCCAATACCGTAGAATTTTCCTTGATGCAAAATAGGCATATTGAACGAGGCCAGCAGAATAACTTTCCCGCCTACGTTATAGGGCATTGGCCCTGCCACACAGAGCTTTTTCGTTTCTCTGGGGCACAGGTAATAGTGGCCTTCACGGTCACCGTCGGGCAGTCTCTTTTCACTCTCGATATCGTCAATAGTTCCCAGGCCAATAGTGCCGTCCGGGCCTCTGAACCACCACGGCAGAAAACGCCCACTGGTATTCGAGCCGACTTCTTTGCGCCCAGCATAATCGGCATCCAACCCGTCAACCGCATTGGTTTCCCAGCCCATATAGGCGCCGGTCAGCGAGGAGTTGGTCTCTATCACCCTCTTCAACATGTTGACCACATGCTCTCGACTGGCAGTCGCGCCAGCAGATTGCTCCTGATGCTCTTGGGCGACTACTGCAGCGGTGTCGGCCAGTGTCTTGGCAAGCGTTTCAGGTATATCCAGCTCTAGCTGGATTTTATTGATTTGAGCGGTGGCTAGCGCCAGCAAGTGTTGCTCAATCACCGTATTGAATAGCGCGTGTGTGCGTTGCTCTTGCCACTCCTGAGTACGCGACGTCGTAACAAATGCGTAAAGCACCAAGGCAATAACCACCGCCAGTACACTTACGCCCGCCAGAGCGGTTATGGAGAACCTGATCGACTTCATATTAAAAACCACGTGGAGGACTGACTAGAATCTGCGATAACCACGCCTCTGCGTACCTACCTCAGATCAACCGATTTTGAAATCAGGAGTGCAAAAAACGACACCTGCACCTCATATCCCTAGGTGTAGACGCCGCACGCACTTCTCGCCAGATACTTTACACCTGTTAAGCAATGCTTTCTGCCCTTCTGGGTTAGCAAAATGACGACCATCTCACGCACCTCCCTCGTCCAAGGCACTGGATCAACTCTTGTATCGCCTCACCCGCGAAATTTTGTAGAAATAGCGGCGAAATACGTGCTTGACGGTAATAGGCTGTACAAAAATTTATACGCAACCGGGAGGAGTACGTGCGTTTGATAGGCACTCGGCTCGGCAATCGAGAACGTCAGTTGGGCAACCGCCGCTCTTACAGAATGCGGATTAATCAGGCTGCCATTGGCTTACCTGCAGGCCGGATTGCACGCTTCATCGCCCACTGCTGCGATAAATACGCGGTACGTAAGCGCGTTTATCATGCGGGTGGATCAGCGCCCTTGGGCAGGCGCTGGAGAATTGACTACGGGGTTAAATCAGAAGTAATAACCAATATTCATGTACACCTGGTTCTCCCACTGATTACTGCCACCCGCCGCCAAGCTCTGGGTGTAGCTGCTGCCACCTATATAGGGGTCGTTTTTGCCGTACAGCCATTCAGTGGCGATCCACAGTTTGTTCAGCGAGAACGAGGTGCCGAGAATAATGCGCTGTGAGGTCTTGAACTCATCAGCGGACTTATCGAAAGCGCTGTAGTTGGCATACAGCTTGACCCCGCTGACTTGCTCGAACAAGTACTTCCCACCGACCTCATAGCTCAGGTCTGCCACATAGAGGTTGCCACGGCTGGCGACGTTGTAGGTCCCGTCAAAGCCGCCAAAGGTCACACGCTCATCGCTCCCCGGGTTACGCGGCGACATCTGCTGACGCGCCGCTTGCAGTTGCACGCCCCACGGGCCGTTCTTGCCGAGGTAGTGTACAGCCAGCGCATTGCGGCGGCCCTCGTCATGGGTATCCTGGTTCTCCAGGGCCGAGGACAGGCCAGAGAGGCCGATTTCTGCTGTCCACGTGCCAACCTCCAGCGCCTTGGCCAGCCGCACCACCAGCGTATGACGCTCCTGGTTGTTGCTGCCGTCGGCGACATAATCGTCGGCCTCAGAGACGACGCTTGAGTAGGTCGCACCGTTACTGGTGCCTTCCCCCTGCCAGGCCGGACGCAGGTAGTAGCCGGTCTGGAGATTCCAGTCGCCCCGCTGCTGGATGTACTTGATGCCGACTTGCGAAAGATCCTCCAGGCCGATGACGTTACCCAAGGTCTCGAAGAAGGTACTACCGAAGTACGGCTGCAGCCCAAAGGGCACCTGATTTAGGCCAACATGCACCTGCTGCTCGGGATTGAACCGGTAGCCGATCCACGCCGACTCGGCGAATTGGATATCGCCCACATGCGCGGTGTACTGGTAGGGATAGGCGCGCCCATAAAAGCGGTATTTGGCAGCACCGATCCAAGTATCGGAGGTGTAGGTGGCGGTGAGAAAAGCGGTGTCGAAGTTGAATTTCTGGATATCGCGATCTGGGTCATAGTCCCAACGGGCGCGGACAGCGCCACCGAGATTGAGGTTGTCGGTCACCTGAACTGCCATGCTCGGCGCGGCGAAGGCGCCGAGCATGGGGACCAGCGTGATGCAACGGATAAAACGCGCAAGGGTAGCGCTCATGGTGATACTCCCAATTTTGTAGTTATTGTGGGCAGCAGCAGGCCAACCGCAGCGACACACTGCAATCTGGCCAGGGTTATTGACGCCTTAACGCGCCCAGGGTGTGGCGCTAGCGCCGGCGCGCCGGCCACGCCCTTCAACAGTACAGCCGGGTGGGCAAACAGCCCGCGGCGGCCGCCGGCTTCAGACGCTGGGGTTGGAATAGAAGGCGATGATCGCCGGCAGCACCTGCTCTGGCGCCTCCAGGGTCGGGCTATGCCCTATCTTGCTCAGGCGCATGAGCTTGGCATTGGGCAGTTCGCGCTTCATCTCATCGGACCAGGCGGGTGGCCGTGGCATGTCTTCCTCGCCGTTGATGATCAGCACCGGAATCCTGATTGACGGCAGCAAGGGCACTGAGGTTTCGCGGTGCATCACGCCTTTCATGGCGGGGCGCAAGGTTTTGGGCAGCGCGGCGATGCGCTCACGCCAGTAGGCCATCAGCGCCTGTTTATCGGGGTTATTGCGCGTGGTCTTGCCGAACATCACCTCCATGGTCATGTCGAGAATCTCACCGGTAAAACCCTGTTCGCCGGCATCCACTACCCACTGTGCAAAGCGTGCGCCCTGCTCCGGCGGCTCGCCACAGGCCGACGAACCTGCCACCACCAGCGAGCGAAACAACGCCTGCCGCCGGGCGATCAGCCGGAAAGCCACATCACCGCCCATGGACTGGGCCATAACGTTGATGTCTTTAAGTTGCATGGCCTCGATCAGCGCCAGCATGTCGTCGGCGCAGTCATCCATGGTGATGATGTCTACATCGTGCAGGGCGCTTTTACCCTGGCCCCTGAAATCGGGGCGGATAACGCGAAACTTGCCAGCTGCGGCCTGTACCAGCCCGTCGAACATCGTGCCGTCGAGAAAGCACGAATGCAGACACAGCACCACCGGCAACTCTGCCTCACCGGTGTCCGCAACCCACAATGTAGTGCCGTTAACCTGAATATTCTTACCCTTTGTAGCGGCTAATTGCTGCATGTTGAAACTCCTGATGTTATTGATCCCAGAGGGACTTCTTATAGATTTCAGGTGTTGCCTAAGGCCTTAGTTGTCCATGTTGCAGGACGCTTTGGAGACCAGCGCCCGGTCATGCTTGAGGAACCAGCCGGTGGTTTCCCGCGTGAAAAACGCGGTAATCAACGCGGCTATCACCATCAGCCCGGAGATGAAATACAGCGCGTAGTTGTAGCCTGCCGCCTGGTCGAAACCACCACCGGCACCGATAAACAA
>NZ_FOFP01000026.1 GCF_900110925.1 Pseudomonas cuatrocienegasensis
CTCTCTGCCATACCGCTGAATGGCCGCTATTCGCCGCGAGGCGCGGCTCCTACGAGAAGCAGCGACGCGGTTAACCCAGCAGGTTTTGCACAGTGCTGCGCAGCAGATCCAATGAGTAGGGCTTGGTGATGGTAGCTGTGGCAGCGCCTTCGCCGGTCTGGCTCGGTACACCCTCGCCATAGCCGCTGGCGAACAACACAGGCAATTGCGGGCGTAGGCTGCGGGCGCGAATCATCAGTTGGTGGCCGTCCATGCCTGGCAGGCCGATGTCGGTCATCAGCAGATCCAGCGGCTGATCGCTTTCCAGAACGACCAACGCCTGTTGCGCATCCGCCGCTTCAAGTACCTGATACTCCAGCTCCATAAGCACTTCGAGGGTGAGCATGCGCACGATGTCGTCATCCTCGACCAACAGAATGGTGCAGTCGCCAGCACTGCGCAGTGCATCGTCATCGGTGCCGTGAGTCCGGTCTTGCATCCAGTAACCTCGTTTGGGCGGGGCGGCTTCGCGACCGGCACCCTCTAATGGGCCGGCGAGTTTATTCGACACTTTTCGACACGTGTGGGTTCAGAAGACCGACGGTCTTATAGTACGCCGCGCATCGTTGTTCAGGCACAGTCCTGGGCCGCGCCGCGCGGTTTTTTCTTCGATCTTGGAAATGCGTGCTTTTTCGCCAGGCTTTACGGCAGAATTCCCGAAATTTCCCGCCAATTGGAATGGATGATGAACCCTATGTCGACTGTGGACGAACGCAGCTTTCGTCGTGTGCTGCGGCGTAACCTGGCGTTACCCCTGGGCATAGGTGTCTTCACGGCTGTGTTTTTTGTGGGCCTGATTGTCTACCTGCTGAGCGTGCTCAAGTGGGTGGAACACACCGACCGGGTCATCGGTAACGCGGGTGAAGCGGTGAAGTTGTCCATCGACCTGGAAACCGGCCTGCGTGGCTTTTTGATTACCGGCGATGAGGCCTTCCTGGCGCCTTATGAGGTGGCCAAACCGCGCATCCGTGCCGAGCTCGAAAGCCTGGCCGAGCAAGTGGCGGACAACCCCGATCAGCTTGACCGCCTGCGGCGGATTCAGGCCCTGCATCAGGAGTGGGAAGGCTTCGCTGACGAGATGAAAACTGTGCGCCGCAGCGAGGGCGACTATGCCGATGTGGTAAGCAGTGGTCGCGGTAAACGCCTGACCGATCAGCTACGCGAGGAGTACGACGCGTTCGTCGCGGTCGAACAGCAATTGCGCCAGACGCGCAACCAGGCCGCTAACCGCACGGTAGTGATCAGCGTGGTCGCTTTTCTGCTGGTCAGTCTGAGCCTCAGCGCGGCGCTCGCCCTGTTTGGCCGGCGTGAGTTGATGCGTCTATCGCAGAGCTATGCGCACAGTCTCGAGTTGCAGCGCCTCACGGCTGAGCAGATTGAGGAGAAAGCCTGGTTGCGCAGCGGCCAGAGTGCCCTGGCCGAACAGGTACTGGGCCAGCTCACCTTGCCGGTACTGGGGCGCAATGTGCTGCGTTATCTGGCGGCCTACCTGGATTCACCGGTGGGCGCGTTTTATGTGCGTGATGATCAGGGCGCGCTGGCGCGGGTCGCCAGCTATGGCTTCAGCCGTGAGCAGGAGCAGGCCGAGCAGCGTTTCCATGGCCAGGACACCCTGGTCGGCCAGGCAGCTGCCGAGGGCCGCATGCTGAGCCTGGAAAACCTTCCGGTCGATTACCTGAAAGTCACCAGCGGCCTGGGCGATACCACGCCATTGCAGGTGCTGGTGCTGCCGATTCGCAGTGAACAACAGGTCAATGGGGTACTCGAGCTGGGCTTCCTGCGGCCGTTACAGGCGCGTGACCGCGAATTCCTCGAGTTGATTGCGGAGAACATCGGGACCTCCATCGAGGCGGCCAAGTACCGTCAGCGTCTGCAGGATGTGCTCGCCGAGACCCAGCAACTCAACGAGGAGCTGCAGGTTCAGCAGGAAGAACTGCGCACCGCCAACGAGGAGCTGGAGGAACAGTCGCGGGTGCTCAAGGAGTCCCAGGCGCACCTGGAAATCCAGCAGGCGGAGTTGGAGCAGACCAACGAACAACTGGCCGCGCAGACGCAGATGCTCGCCGAACAGCGTGACGCCCTGGATGACAAGAACGCCGTGCTCAACCGCGTTCAGGTGCAGTTGGAGGAGCGCGCCGAAGAGTTGCAGCGCGCCAGCCTGTACAAGTCCGAGTTCCTCGCCAACATGTCCCATGAGCTGCGTACGCCGCTCAACAGTTCGCTGATCCTGGCCAAATTGCTCGCTGACAACGCCAAGGGCAATCTGGATGCCGAGCAGGTGAAGTTCGCCGAGTCGATCTACGCAGCCGGCAATGATCTGCTCAACCTGATCAACGACATCCTCGATATTTCCAAGGTTGAAGCTGGCAAGCTCGATGTGCGCCCACACGACATGCGCATCGATCGTCTGATCGACGGCCTGCAGCGGGTATTCGCGCCCATCGCAGGGGAAAAGCAGCTGAGCTTCAGCGTCGACACCCTCGCGGGTGTGCCGCAGATCCTCCACAGCGATCAGCAACGGGTCGAGCAGATCCTCAAGAACCTGCTGTCCAACGCGCTCAAGTTCACCGAGCGCGGCGGCGTCACCCTGACCGTCTCACGCCAGCCCGGCGCCGGGATCGCCTTTGCGGTCAAGGACAGTGGCATCGGTATCCGCGCCGAGCAGCAAGAGGCGATCTTCGAGGCGTTCCGCCAGGCCGATGGCACCACCAACCGCCGCTATGGCGGCACCGGCCTGGGCTTGTCGATCTCCCGCGACCTGGCCGCCCTGCTCGGCGGCTCGATCAGCGTGGTCAGCGTGCCAGGTGAAGGCAGTACCTTTACCCTGAACCTGCCGGAAACCTTCGAGCCTTCGCTCAGCAGCCCGGCACCGGCACTGCTGCCGCAGATGCCCGCCGTGTTGCCGGTCGCGGCCGCCGCGCCGCAACCCAAGCCCGAAGTGCCGCGTTTTGCCGATGACCGTGAGCTGTTGCCCAGCGAGGGGCGCTGCATCCTGGTCATCGAGGACGAGCCCAAGTTCGCGCAGATTCTCTACGACCTGGCCCATGAGCTGGGTTATCGCTGCCTGGTCGCCCACGGCGCCGACGACGGCCTGACCCTGGCCGAAAACCTGCAGCCCGACGCCGTGCTGCTGGACATGCGCCTGCCCGATGCCTCGGGCCTGACCGTGCTGCAGCGGCTCAAGGAAAACGCCGTTACCCGGCATATTCCGGTGCATGTGATCTCGGTCGAGGACCGCATGGAGGCAGCCCTGCAACTGGGCGCCATCGGCTATGCGGTGAAGCCGGCCACCCGCGAGCAGCTCAAGGATGTGTTCGCCAAGCTCGATGCCAAGCTGGCCCAGCAGGTCAAACGCGTGCTGCTGGTCGAGGACGATGCCCGCCAGCGCGAGAGCATTGCCCGGCTGATCGGCGACGATGACATCGAGATCACGGCCGTGGAGTTTGGCGAGCAGGCCCTGCAACTGCTGCGCTCACAGGTGTTCGACTGCATGATCATCGACCTCAAGCTGCCCGACATGCAGGGCAATGAGTTGCTCAAGCGCATGTCCAGTGAGGACATCCGCGCCTTCCCGCCGGTCATTGTCTACACCGGTCGCAACCTGACCCGCGATGAAGAAGCCGACCTGATGAAGTACTCGCGCTCGATCATCATCAAGGGTGCACGCTCGCCCGAGCGCCTGCTCGACGAGGTCACGCTGTTCCTGCACAAGGTCGAGTCGCAGCTCTCCAGTGACCGGCAGAACATGCTCAAGACTGCGCGCGCCCGTGACAAGGTGTTCGAGGGGCGGCGCATCCTCTTGGTTGACGATGACGTGCGCAATATCTTTGCCCTGACCAGCGCGCTGGAACAAAAGGGCGCACTGGTCGAGGTCGGCCGCAATGGCCATGAAGCCCTGGCGCGGCTCAATGAAGTGGCCGATATCGACCTGGTGCTGATGGATGTGATGATGCCGGAAATGGACGGCTACACCGCCACTCAGGAAATCCGCAAAGACCCGCGCTGGCGCAAGCTGCCGATCATCGCTGTGACCGCCAAGGCCATGAAGGATGACCAGGACCGCTGCCTCAAGGCCGGCGCCAACGACTACCTGGCCAAGCCCATCGATCTGGATCGGCTGTTCTCGCTGATCCGGGTGTGGATGCCCAAACTGGAACGCATCTGATGGCTCCCGAACGCGATATCGAGATTGAACTGCGCCTGCTGATCGAGGCCATTTACCTCAAGTACGACTACGACTTTCGCGACTACTCCGGTGCATCGCTCAAGCGCCGGGTGCGCCATGCCCTGGTGCAGTTCGAGTGCCAGACCGTCTCGGCCCTGCAGGAGCGCATCCTGCACGACCCCAACGCGTTCATGCAGTTGCTGCAGTACCTGACGATTCCGGTCAGCGAGATGTTCCGCGACCCGGGCTACTTTCTCGCCCTGCGCGAGCAAGTGGTGCCGCTGCTGCGCACCTACCCTTCGGTGAAGATCTGGGTGGCAGGCTGCAGCACCGGCGAGGAGGTCTATTCGCTGGCGATCCTGTTGCGCGAGGAAGGCCTGCTGGAGCGCTCGATCATCTATGCCACCGACATCAACCCGCGCTCGCTGGAAAAGGCCGAGCGCGGCATCTACCCCCTCGAGGCTATTCAAGGCTTTACCAACAACTACCAGAAGGCCGGCGGTCGCCAAGCGCTGTCCGATTACTACACCGCCGCCTACGATGGCGCGCTGTTCGACAAGTCGTTGCGCGCCCAGGTGACGTTCGCCGACCACAGCCTGGCGACCGACAGTGTGTTTTCCGAAACCCAGCTGGTCTCCTGCCGCAACGTGCTGATCTACTTCAACAAGACCCTGCAGGACCGCGCCTTCGGGCTGTTCCACGAGTCGCTCTGTCACCGCGGCTTCCTCGGCCTGGGCAGCAAGGAGAGTTTGGATTTTTCCAGCTTTGCGCGCGCTTTCGAGCCGGTGAGCAAGCACGAACGGATCTTTCGCAAGCGATGAGCGCGCCACTGTTACCCCGACGTATACCCCTTCAGGCGCTGATGCTCGGTGGCTCTGCGGGCGGCGTGACCGCGCTGCTGTGTCTGCTGGAGACGCTGCCGGCCGATTACCGCCTGCCGGTGGTGATGTTGCTGCACCTGCCCGATGACCGTCACAGCGAGCTGGCCCAGGTGTTCCAGCGGCGTCTGGCACTGCGCGTCAAGGAGGCCGAGGGCGGTGAGACATTGCAGCCTGCCTGCGTTTATGTGGCGCCACCGGGCTATCACCTGCTGATTGAGCAGGACCGCAGCTTTTCCCTGAGTCGCGAGGCGCCACAGCACCATTCGCGGCCCTCGATCGACGTGCTCTTCGAATCTGCCGCCGATGCCTATGGCGCGGCGCTGGCCGCTGTGTTGCTGACCGGCGCCAACCAGGACGGCGCCGCCGGCCTGGCCGCTGTCAAAGCACGCGGTGGCCTGACCATCGTGCAAGACCCCACCGATGCCCAGGTGCCGACCATGCCGGAAGCGGCACTGGCCCTGCACACGCCAGACTATGTCCTGGCGCTACCCGACCTACGCGCGTTGCTCAAGGAGCTGGACAAGAGCCCATGCTAAGCAAAATTGAGGCGAAACTACTGATCGTCGACGATCTGCCGGAAAACCTGCTGGCACTGGAGGGACTGATCAGGGGCGATGACCGGCAGGTGTACCAGGCCAGTAGTGCCGATGAGGCACTGTCGCTGTTGCTGCAGCATGAGTTCGCCCTGGCCATTCTCGACGTGCAGATGCCGGGCATGAATGGCTTCGAGCTGGCCGAGCTGATGCGCGGTACGGAAAAGACCAAGCACATTCCTATCGTCTTCGTCAGCGCGGCAGGGCGTGAGCTCAATTACGCCTTCAAGGGCTATGAAAGCGGTGCAGTGGATTTCCTGCACAAGCCGCTGGATATCAAGGCGGTCACCAGCAAGGTCACCGTGTTCGTCGAGCTGTATCGCCAGCGCCAGGCCATCAAGCAACAGGTTCAGGCGTTGGAGAAGAGCCGGCAGGAGCAGGACACCCTGCTGGCCGAGCTGCGCGCCACCCAGGAGGAGCTGCAACTGGCCGTGCGCATGCGCGATGACTTCATGTCCATCGTCTCCCATGAAGTACGCACACCGCTCAATGGCCTGATGCTGGAAACCCAACTGCGCAAGCTGCACCTGGACAAGGGCAATATGGCGGCCTTCACCCCGGAGAAGCTGCGGGCGATGAGCGAGCGCGACGAGCGCCAGATCAACAGCCTGACCCGGCTGATCGAGGACATGCTGGATGTTTCGCGCATCCGTACCGGCAAATTGTCGATCTTGCCCACCGCTGTGGACCTGGCCGAACTGGTGGCGCGGGTTGTCGAAAACTTCGAGTCGCAGCTCAGTGCTGCCGGCTGCAGCATCAGCCTCGATGTACAGCCGGTGACCGGTTACTGGGATGCCTTCCGGCTTGAGCAGGTGGTGGCCAACCTGCTGACCAATGCCCTGCGTTACGGCGCCCGCCAGCCCGTCGAGATCAGTGTCGAACGCCAGGGCGAGCAGGCCTGCCTGCGGGTGCGTGACCACGGCATCGGCATCAGCAGCACAGATCAGGAGCGTATTTTTCAGCAGTTCGAGCGCGTAGCCTCGACCTCGGTGCGCCAGGGACTGGGGCTGGGATTATTCATCACCCGGCAGATAGTCGCGGCGCACCAGGGCCATATTCAGGTGTACAGCGAGCTCGGCCAGGGGGCCTGCTTCGAGGTGAGCTTGCCGCTATCGCCCAGCTGAACTAATTGCCGTGCGGCTCGACTAAGAGACGCTACCGTCTACCCCCCGCTTGCTGGAAATCGCAGTCATGGCCACTGAAACACGCAAAATCGTGCTGATCGTTGAAGATGAACCGGTGTTTCTGTCGATCCTCGCCGAATACCTCGACGAGGAAGGCTATCAGGTGCTGCAGGCCCGCTCGGCCAGTGAAGCGTTCAACATCCTCGCCAGCAAGCCCAAGCTCGACCTGCTGATCACCGACTTTCGCCTGCCTGACGGGGTCAGCGGCGTGATGATCGCCGAGCCGGCGCTCAAACTGCGCCCCGAGCTGCGCATCATCTACATGAGCGGTCACCCGGCGGAAATTTTCGACTCCGGCACGCCGACCCTGGCAGTGGCCCCGATTCTGGCCAAGCCGTTCTCCCTTGACGCGCTCAAAACCCAGATTGAACGCGCGGTAGGCTGAGTTTCGCTACGCCCAGCGTGGGACCGGCTTAAGTGCGACACCGAACAATCGTGCAACTTGCAATGTCCGTAATGGTGCATCGTGCAGACTGCAACACCGCGCCCCTCTTATGTTGTCGTAACTATATGATTTTATTGAATATTTAGGCGTGTTCCGGGTTGGCACGAGCGCTGCTAATCACCTCTGTATTGATTGATGCAGATGGAGATGCTCCCATGACCCGCCCACTTCCGCTGTTTTGCGCCGCTGCCATCGCCCTGAGTGCCGTGTTTGGCCTGCCGTCGCTGCCGGCTTCTCCGGTGCTCGATACCGATTCGCAGTCACTGGCCGAGCGCCGCGCGATTTACCAGGTCATGCAGGCTCAGGCCGCGCGGCCTGCTGCTCAGCACCTGGCCATCAAAGTTCAGGGCAACTCGGCGCTTGCGCCGGTGGCCGGCCATCCGCCAGTGACCGAACGCTGGGTGTTCTAAGCGCGCTCCCGAGGAAGGAAGAAGACCATGTCCAAAGCCGCATTCACGTTACTCGTTCTGCTGAGCCTGGCCGGCGCTGTGCTGCTGTTCGTACCGCTGCCTGAGGCCCTGGTGACTATGGCCAAGGTGTTGTTCGCGGTGCTATTGGCTGGCTTCGTGGTCGCCCTGGCACTGGGCCGACGTTTCAAATTTGATCCGGTTTTGCGTTCCAGTATTCGCTAGAGCGGCAGTGCCATATAGAACTGCGAGCCTTCTCCCGGCCGCGAATACAGGCTGATCCGCCCCCCGTGCAACTGCACGATCTCCTTGCACAGCGCCAGGCCAAGGCCGGCGCCGCCCTTCTTGCGACCGATCTGCACGAACGGCTCGAAGATCCGTCCCTGCTGGCTGAAGTCGATGCCCTCGCCACTGTCCTGCACGCTGAGAATCAGGCGCTTGCCATGCCGGCGTGCCTGCAGCGTGATGGTGCCGCCGGCCTGGCTATGGCGCAGGGCGTTGGCCATCAGGTTGTCGAGTACCCGCTCGATCTGTGCGCGGTCGAGCTGGATGAAGGGCATCTGGCCCATGACCTCTGCAGTCAGGGCGAGCCCGCCGGCTGCGGCCGCCTCGGCATGACGTAGGCGGGTCTGCTCGACCAGATCCGCAATGTCCACGGGCGCCAGTTCCAGGGTCTGCAGGCCATTCTGGTAGCGCGAGAAGTTGAGCAGGTCGCTGATCAACTGCACCAGGCGCGCCATCTCCTCGTTGACGGTCTCGGCCAGGTCCAGCTCGCGTGAGCCGTCGGCCAGGTGCAGGCGCTCTTGCAGCAGGCTGAAGGCCATTTGCATGCCGGTGACCGGGGTGCGCAGCTCATGGGAGGCGCGCAGGACGAATTCGCTGCGCACGCGCTCGAAGGTGCGTTGTTCGGTCACGTCACGCAGCACCATGACCGCGCCAACACTACGGCCGTCGTTATGGCTGATTGGGGTAAGCGCCCAGGCCAGCTGGCGCGTTTCACCGGCGGTTTCGATCTGCAGGTCCTGGGGCGCCTGTTCCAGCAGCTCGCCGCGCAACACCCGCGTCGTGGCGTCGTCGAGATAGGGGCGGCTAAGCAGCTCGCCGAGGGTGCGACCGCGGGGCTCGGCCAGCCAGAACAATTGACGGATGGCTACCGGGTTGGCGTGTTCGACCCGCCCCTGAGGGTCGATGATCACCAGGCCATAGTCGATGCTGTCCAGCACCGCCTGGAGGCGCGTCTGGCTGGCCAGCAGTTCGTCGACATTGTTCGCGGTGTGGTGGCGCAGCGCTTCGGCCATCAGGCCAAAGCGGCGGCTGAGCAGGGCCATTTCCGCCCAGGGAGACACCGGCAGCACCACGTCGAAGTTGCCCTGGCCGATATTGTCGGCGGCCTTGGCCAACGCTTCGATCGGCGCGCCGAAGCGCCGGGCAACACTGTGCGCAGTGAGCACGCCAATCGCCAGGACGGCGACAGCCAACACACCGAGCAGGCCGGCGATCAGCTTGCCTCGCTCACGGCCTAAGGCTTCTTCCTTCCGGATACCGCTAATGGCTTGGTTCTGCAGGTCGATCACGCGCATGCGTGCAGCGTTGAAGGTCTGGCTGAAGGCATTGCCATCGAGCAGCACCCAGCGAATGCCGGCGTGCTGGCTGATGGTCTGTTGGAACTGCTCGTAAGCCTCCTGAACCGGCTCGAAATGCGCGCGGGTCTGCGCATTGCCACTGCCCAGGCCACGGCTGAGCAATTGCTCGAACTCAGCATCAGACGCGGCCAGGTAGGCGAGGTTGGGGCTTTCGCTGATCAGGTTGACCAACTGATCACCCAGGTTGCGGCGCATTTCCTGGCTCAGCTCGAAGGTGATCAGGCTTTTACGAACGGCGTTTTCCTGGTTGAGGTTCATCTGCATGACGCTGACCACACCAAGCACCAGGCCGAGCAGGGCCACGGTGATCAGCGCGGAAAAGCTCAGAAACAGCCGCGTACGCAGCGCCATGGCAAGCTTCATAGGTTGTACTGTTTGCGCTTGCGGTACAGGGTTGATGCATCGATACCAAGGGTGCGGGCCGCCTGGTCGAGGGTGTCGCTATTGGCCAGTACCGCGCTGATATGGGCTTTTTCCAGGGCCTCGAGGCTGAGCTCGGCGCCGACCCGCGGGGCGTGGCTGCCCACCTGCGGAGTCAGGCCCAGGTGGCTGATGTCGACCTGCTCCTGGGGGCAGATGATGCTGGCGCGCTCGATGACATTGCGCAGCTCGCGGATGTTACCCGGCCAGCGGTAATCCAGCAGGGCGTTGCGCGCTTCATCGGTGAAACCCCGGGCAGGGCGCGCGTAATCCTTGACGAAGCGCGCGAGAAAGCCCTCAGCGAGGGTCATCACGTCATCGGTGCGCTCGCGCAGCGGTGGCAACTTCAGGGTGATCACGTTGAGGCGGTAAAGCAGGTCCTCGCGAAAGCGCCCATCGCGGACCATTTCGTCCAGGTTGAGGTTGGTCGCCGCGAGAATGCGTACGTCGGCGCGGCGGGTCACCGGGTCACCCACTCGCTCGTATTCCTTGTCCTGAATAAAGCGCAGCAGCTTGGGCTGCAAGGTCAGCGGGAAATCGCCGATCTCGTCGAGGAACAGGGTGCCGCCATCGGCCTGGTTGACCCGGCCGAGGGTGCTTTCGCTGGCCCCGGTGAAGGCGCCGCGGCTATGGCCGAACAGCTCGCTTTCCATCAGTTCTGCGGTCAGCGACGGGCAGTTGATGGTGACGCAGGACTTCTTCGCCCGTTGGCTCCAGCCATGGATGGCCCGTGCCAACTCGCCCTTGCCGGTGCCAGACTCGCCGAGGATAAGAATATTGGCATCGGTGTTGGCGACCTGCCGGGCGGTTTCCAGCACCGCCATCATCGCCGGGCTGTGCGAGTCGAGGGCATCCTTGACGTTACGGACCTCGCCTTCTAGCGCTTCCAGGCGTGCTGCCAGGGCGCGCACTTCGAGCTGCTTGGCGGCGGCCAGGCGCAGTTGGTCGGGGCTGCAGGGTTTGACCAGGTAATCAGCGGCGCCGATCTGCATGGCGTCCACCGCAGTGTCCACCGCCGAATGAGCGGTGACGATGACCACGCGCATCCAGGGGGCCTGCAGGCGCATTTGTGCGAGCACATCCAGGCCACTGTCTTCGCCAAGGCGCAGGTCGAGAAAGCACAGGTCGAAGACCTGGCGCTGCAGCAGGGTCTCGGCCTGGGCGGCACTGTTGGCTGTGGCCACCTGATAACCCTGGTCTTCCAGGCAGTAGCGAAAGGTGCGCAGGATTGCCGGTTCGTCATCGACCAGCAGGATGCGTCCGCTGCGTTGTTCGACTGCGTCCATCTAAAAGGGCTCCGAAGTGATTGCAGAGTTTAGTCCAGAAAGGTTCGTGCAAGTTGCACGAAAATTTTTCAGGCCGCCATGCCGGGCCCTAGGCCTCATTGCACTTCTTACTGTTAAGGGTGTTGAGGTCGTTGAACCAAGCCGCAGGCGGTCGTGCAAAACGCCCGAGGGCAAAATCGGTGATCGTGCAGGATGCCGTTCCAAATAATTTTTGTGTTTTTTAAGTTATTGATTTTATTGATTATTTTTAACGATAAAGGTTGGCATGAGCGCTGCAATATCCTGAGTATTAGCAAGGCACGAAGCGTTGTGACCTTGCCCCTATAGAGACCCGCAGGAGGACTTCAGGATGAAACGCCAGCATCTGTATGCACTGCTTCTCGGCAATGGATTGTTCACTGCTGCGGCCCTGACGGTACTTGTCGGGGGCGCAGTAGCAACGCCTGCAATTAACGCCACGCCTAGCTCGTCGCTGAGTCTGTCCGCACCGGTTCAGCAGCAGTGGTCCCCTGCGCCGATGGGGCATGTATTGCCCGTCGCGCGTACGGTTTCGAGTGAGTCCAGCCAGCGCCCCGGTTTACCGACTTGGGTCTTCTGAGGAGTCATCACCATGCTGATGTTGATCATTCTACTTGCGGTGCTGGTCAGTGTTTTATTGGCCATGTTGGGCAGTGCGCTGTTGATGGGTAACGCCTTGTGCGAAAGCCATTACCTCAATGACCTGGACGATGCGCGCAGCGCCGAGCCTGAGTCGACCCCGAATTCTGCCTGGCAGGACAACGCTCTGCCAGGCTGACGTTTGCACCTGTGTCATCGCAACACCCTTCCATTGAAAAAAGGAGATACACCATGTTGAGTTGGGCTATTACGTTTCTGATCATCGCCATCATTGCTGCTGTTCTGGGCTTCGGTGGTATTGCAGGTACCGCGACCGGTATCGCCAAAATCCTCTTCGTGGTTTTTCTGGTGATGTTCGTGGTCTCGTTCATCATGGGCCGCCGACCGCGCGGTTAGAACGGCCTTAACGCCCGATGCGTGCCTGTGGGCATGCCCGGGCGGGCATCACGCGGCGCCCCCAGGGGCGCTACGCTGATTTCGGTTACAAGGAGAATGCCATGACCCCGTGCAAAGGCTTAAAAGGCCTGTTCGCTGGGCTGATGCTGGCAGCGGCGGTGCCTGCAGTAGCGGATACCGATGCGCAATTTCGCCTCAATGAATTACTGTCCAGCGACGCTGAGTACCGTGAAACCTGGCAATCGCTGGTCGAGCACGAAAGCCGCCTGCCGGAATGGGTGCTCAACTTGAGTGGCGTGGCTACGCCCATGAACGCCGTCGAAGACGATGGTGATCGCTATCTGGTGGGCCAACTGTGCGAAACCGAGCGCTGCGATAAGCGTCTGTATGTCGCCTTCAGCTGGGACAAGGACAGTGCCTATGCGCTTTACGTGCAGGTGCCGGCCGGTTTGCCAGCCGACAAGTCGCCTAGCCAACACGCCGACAAACGCTGGTTTGGCGAGCCCGACGAGACCCAGCAGGCGATCCTCGAAGAAGCGCTCAAGCGCGACCCCACCTGGTATTAAGGCGTCTGGCACAGCGACTAGCGCCGCTTGATCCAGAGGCGTATCGCGCACGACCTCAGACCCCCTCACCGCCTCTGGCACGTTATCATCCCCGGCATTGACTGGAGGTGATGCATGCTCAACGGCCTGTGGCTGAGTTTTTTCGTGGTGGCGGCAATCGCCGGCTTTTCGCGCTGGCTAATAGGCGATGACCCTGGCGTGTTCAGCGCCATGGTGGAAAGCCTGTTCGCCATGGCCAAGCTGTCCGTTGAGGTGATGGTGCTGCTGTTCGGTACCCTGACCCTCTGGCTGGGCCTGCTGCGTATCGCCGAGCAGGCCGGATTGGTGAATGCCTTGGCGCGGGCCCTCGGGCCACTGTTCGCGCGGCTGATGCCCGAAGTGCCACGGGGCCACCCGGCGCTCGGGCTGATCACCATGAACTTCGCCGCCAACGGCCTGGGATTGGACAACGCCGCCACGCCCATTGGCCTCAAGGCAATGCGTGCGCTGCAGGAGCTGAACCCCAGCAGCAACACGGCGAGCAACGCGCAGATCCTCTTTCTGGTGCTCAACGCATCCTCGTTGACCCTGTTGCCGGTGACCATCTTCATGTACCGCGCCCAGCAGGGCGCGCCCGACCCTACCCTGGTGTTCCTGCCGATTCTCCTGGCGACCAGCGCCTCGACCCTGGTCGGCCTGCTGTCGGTGGCGCTGATGCAGCGCCTGCGCCTGTGGGACCCGGTGGTACTGGCCTATCTGATCCCCGGCGCGCTGGCCCTGGGCGGCTTTATGGCGCTGCTCGCCGGGCTGTCGGCCACGGCTCTGGGCGCGCTGTCCTCGCTGCTCGGCAACCTCACCTTGTTCGGCATCATCCTGCTATTTCTGCTGCTGGGCGCGGTAAAGCGGGTACCGGTCTACGAGCAGTTTATCGAAGGTGCGCGAGAGGGCTTCGATGTCGCCAAGAGCTTGCTGCCGTACCTGGTGGCGATGCTCTGCGCGGTCGGCGTGCTGCGTGCTTCCGGGGCTCTGGAATTCGGCCTCGATGGCATCCGCTGGCTGGTCGAGTGGGGTGGCTGGGACACCCGCTTTGTCGATGCACTGCCAACTGCTCTGGTCAAACCCTTCTCTGGCAGTGCGGCCCGCGCGATGCTGATCGAAACCATGCAGACCCAGGGTGTCGACAGCTTTCCGGCGCTGATCGCCGCGACCATTCAGGGCAGCACCGAAACCACCTTCTATGTGCTGGCCGTGTACTTCGGCGCCGTGGGCATTCAGCGCGCCCGCCATGCGGTGGGCTGTGCCCTGCTCGCCGAGTTTGCCGGCGTGGTGGCGGCTATTATGGTGTGTTACTGGTTCTTCGCCTGACGGGCAAGCTGAGTTGCGATGCCGAAGGTGGCTGCTCAAGCAGCAGTGGTTCCAGCCGACAACTGTACTATCGTTGTATGTTTAAAGGCCGAGGTATAGGTATGTGGTCGGTTCGTGCGCGTTTGATCAGTCTGGCGATGACCATGCTGCTGAGCTGCCTGGTGATTGGGGTATTCGGTCTCTACGGCTTGAAGAGCACCGTGGCTGGCCTCAACACCGTCTACCTGGATCGCGTGGTGCCCCTGCGCGACTTGAAGCTAATCGCCGACTTATATGCCGTGCAGGTGGTCGACGCCAGTCACAAGGCGCGCAACGGTAACTTCAGCTACGCCGAAGGATTGCGTGAAATCGAAAAGGCTGAAGCCGATATTGAGCGTATCTGGCAGGCTTACCTGGCCACACATTTGATCACCGAGGAGCAGCGCCTGATCGAGCGCATCACGCCGCTGATGGCAGCCTCCCAGGAGCCCTTGCAGCGTCTCAAGGCCAGCCTGCGTAATAACGATTCTGCGCTGCTCGATGGGTTTGTCCGCGATGAGCTCTATGCCCTTATTGACCCGCTCTCCGGCCTGTTTTCCGAATTGATCGAGGTGCAACTGGGCGAAGCACGTCGGCAGTACGAGCTGGGCCAGGCCACGTATGCATCTAATCGCCTACTGGTGTTCTCGTTGGTACTGCTAACCCTGGGTGGTGGCGCCTTGTTCGCTTGGCTGATTGGCCGGCAGTTGCTCAGGCAACTGGGTGCCGAGCCGGTCGAGCTGGAGCAGCGCGCTCGCATGGTTGCCGAAGGGCAACTGACGGCTACGGCGCAACAGGGTGAACCGACGGGCGTATTACGTTCAGTAGAAACCATGCGCAAGAACCTGCACGGCATGATCCAGCAGATCAGTGGCGGCAGCGAGCAGATCGAGACGGCTGCACTGCAACTGGCGACGTCCGCCGATCAGGTGCTCATTGGCGCCAATCAGCAGGCGGCTGTCGCCTCCAGCATGGCCGCTGCCGTGGAGCAATTGTCCGTGAGCATCGGGCAGATTGCCGACAGTGCCCAGCAGGCTGACAGCACGGCACAGGTGGCGGGTGATGCCAGCGAGGCGGGGATGCAGGTGATGGGCGAAGCCCTGCGCGAGATCGAGCAAGTGGCCCAGATGGTGGCAAACAGTGCGAGCGATATCGATGCCCTGGCTGCGCAGTCGGCCACTATTACCAGCATTGTTGGTGTGATCCGCGGTATCGCTGAGCAGACTAATCTGCTGGCCCTTAACGCGGCTATCGAGGCCGCGCGTGCGGGCGATCAGGGCCGAGGTTTTGCCGTGGTCGCCGATGAGGTGCGCAACCTGGCAGCGCGTACCGCGCAGTCGACCACGGAGATCGTTAGCCTGGTTTCGGCGATTCAGACCGGCATGGGCACGGCCCGCGAGAGCATGGCCAGTGGGCGCGAACGGGTCGGTTCAGGGTTGCAGTTGGTGGGCCAGGTGGGCGAGGCCATGGCGCGGATCAAACACGCACTGCGCGACAGCCAGGTCGCGACCGGAGGCATTGCGTTGTCGCTCAAGGAGCAGCGCGCGGCCAGCGACGAGGTGGCGCTGAACGTTGAGCGTGTGGCGCAGATTGTCGAAGAAAACACTGCCGCGCAGCAGGGCATTGCCCAGTCTACCCAAGCCCTGCAGGCCCTGGGTTATGATCTGGCTCAGCTGACCCGACGCTTTCGCCTTTAGGGTTTGTTGACGCTTGGTTCGCGGCTTGCGACGAAACCTCAACAGACCCTTGGCCTCAATCAACTCGAAAGCGCAGCACACCAATCATCTGCCCGGCCTCGGTGAGCACCTGGACCTGCCAGCGCCCGGCAGGCTCGGCGGGGAAGTTCTGCTTGTGGGTCCAGGCGCGATAGCCATTCTTGCGCCCGCCGTGGATGTCCAGAGCGATCCGATCCACTTCCTGGCCGTTGTGCCGCCAGACGTGGTAAATCCGCTCATCGAGACCACGCGGGGCGTTGATCGCGGTGTAGGCGAACAGCCCGGTACTGCGCAGCGCTTCGCTGCTGACCTGCTGCAAGCCTTCGCCCGGTGAGCGATTGGCGTCGTCGAACTGAGTCGTCACTGCCACTTCGGTCAGCCACAGCGTCGCGGGCGGCACCCAGGTGCGCGCCAGCCAGCCACCGGCGCCCAGGGCCAGGGTCAGGCCGATCAACAACAGTCCACGCCACCAGCGGCGCACGGTAATCAGGCCGAGCAGGCTGGGAAACGACAGCAGCACGGCAGCGCCCAGGGCCAGCTGGTAGCTCTGCGGTGTGGTCAGTTTGAGGATGATTGGCAGGGCCGTGAGCAGCACGGCGAATAGCGCCAGGGTGTGGTACGCCAGGTACAGCCAGCGCCGTGGCGCCAGCCAGCGGTAATACAGTGGGTCGACGATCGACACCAGCGCAGCGCCGGCGAGCAGGCCGCTGAACAGCAGTTGGCCGCTGTTCCAGGTGGTGGTGATAAAGAAGAACGGCAGGACGAAGAACAGGCTTTCCTGGTGGATCATTTGCGTCGCGTAGCGCAGCAACGGGGGCGGCAGCTCGAAACCGAACCAGGCGGCGATGCGTTCGCGCAGGACATTTTCGAGAAACAGCCACAACCAACTGACCAGCATCACGGCGGCGAGGACCCGCGCCAGTTCGGCCTGGCGATCGACCAGCAGAAAACTGCCGACCCCGGAAACGAAACCAAATACCGCAACCGCACCGGGATGCCGCTGGATCAGCGCAATCAGACGCAGGACGATGTGTTTGCAGTGGCTCAGGGCGCTCAAGAGGCTCTCGCGGATTGATCAATGGCGGCGCGCAGGATACTGCATCGGCGCATGGCATGCGGTTGCCATTCGCCGCCGTTTATCTGCGCCACTGCCTTCGCGCCGAGCACACGTGGCATAGTCGCAAAAGCTGCGCCAGGCGGGGTCTGGCACGGCTGGTTACATCCGTGCAGCGGCTTTTATGGCCAGGAATCACGCAAAACGCTCGCCAGCGGTTAGACTTTCAGGCCTCCGTGCGTGGCCCACGAGGTGCGTGCGGATCAACAACAACCAGAAAAGGAAACTTCCCATGAAAGGCAAATCCTTGGCATGGGCCCTGTCGGCTGCTCTCGCGGGTATCACCCTGAGTGGCGCAGCACAGGCCGAAGATAAATTCGTCACCATTGGCACCGGCGGTCAGACCGGCGTCTATTACGTGGCTGGTCAGTCCATCTGCCGTTTCGTCAACCGTGCCTCGGCTGAGCACGGCATCAAGTGCAACGCCCCGGCCAGCGGTGGCGGTGTGGCCAACGTCAATGGCATTCGCAGTGGCGAATTCAACTTCGGCATCATGCAGTCCGACCATCAGTACAAAGCGCTCAATGGTGTGGCGCCGTTCGCCGCCGAAGGCGCAATGAGCGACATCCGTGCAGTCTTCTCGCTGCAGAGCGAGGTGTTCACCATCCTCGCCCGCCGCGATGCCAACATCAAAAGCTTCGATGACCTCAAGGGCAAGCGCGTCAACATCGGTAACCCGGGTTCGGGTCAGCGCGATACCCTCGAAGAAATCATGGCTGTCAAAGGCTGGGAGCGTTCCGCGTTTGCCCTGGCGGCTGAACTCAAGCCCGCCGAGCAGGCTTCTGCTCTGGGTGACAACAATATCGATGCGATGACCTACTTCGTCGGTCACCCCAACGGCGCCATCCAGGAAGCCACCACCACCACCGACGCGGTGCTGGTACCGGTGACCGGTGCTGACATCGACAAGCTGCTGGCCGAGAAGAGCTACTACACCAAGGCTGACATCCCCGGTGGCCTGTACAAAGGCAACGATGCACCGACTCCGTCGATTGGTGGCAAGGCTGTGCTGTCCACCTCCGCCAGTGCCGACCCGGAAGTGGTCTACCAACTGGTCAAGTCGGTATTCGACAACCTCGATCGCTTCAAGCGTCTGCACCCTGCATTTGCTGACCTGAAAGAAGAAGACATGATCAAGGTTGGTCTCACCGCACCGCTGCATGAAGGCGCTGCGCGCTACTACAAGGAACGTGGCTGGCTGTAATTCGGACCGGCCTTGGCGATGCCAGGCCGGCTCCAGGGTCCGCGGTCGCCGGACCTGACCTACGCTTGAACCAAGCCCGCGTGCCGTAAGGCCGCGGGTTTTGCTGTTTTCCGATTACTCGAATGCAGGTTCCATCCCATGCATGACAAGCCACTGTCCACCGAAGAACTGATCGCCCAGGATGTCGGTGCACGCAGCCCGCTCGGCCCGATGGCCCTGGTGATCACCGGCCTGGCCCTGCTCTGGTCGCTGTTCCAGTTGTGGATTGCTTCGCCGCTGCCCTTTGTTTTTGGTTTTGGTGTGCTCAACGACACCGAAACCCGCGCCATTCACTTGGCCTTTGCGCTGCTGTTGGCCTTTCTCGCCTATCCGGCCCTGCGCAGCTCGCCGCGCGACCGCGTGCCGCTGCTCGACATCGCCCTGGGCCTGATCGCTGCGGCCAGTGCCGCCTACCTGTTTGTCTGCTACCAGCAGCTCGCCTTACGCCCGGGTAGCCTGACCACGGCTGACCTGGTCACCGCCTGTATCGGTATTCCGCTGCTGCTCGAAGCCACCCGCCGCGCCCTTGGCCCACCCCTGGCGATCATCGCCCTGCTGTTTATTGCCTACAGCCTGGCCGGTCCCTATATGCCTGGCCTGCTCGCCCATCGCGGGGTGAGCTTCAATGCCATGGCCAACCACCAGTGGATCACCACCGAGGGCGTATTTGGTATCGCCCTGGGCGTGTCCACCAGCTTCGTGTTTCTCTTCGTGCTGTTCGGTGCGCTGCTTGAACGCGCGGGCGCCGGGCACTATTTCATCCAGCTGGCGTTCAGCATGCTTGGGCACTTCCGCGGTGGCCCAGCGAAAGCCGCAGTACTCGCCTCAGGCCTGACCGGGATGATTTCCGGCTCCTCGATCGCCAACGTAGTGACCACGGGTACCTTCACCATCCCCATGATGAAGCGCACCGGTTTCTCGGCCGAGAGAGCCGGCGCGGTGGAAGTGGCGGCCTCGGTCAACGGCCAGATCATGCCGCCGGTGATGGGTGCGGCAGCGTTCCTGATGGTCGAATACATCGGCATGCCCTATGTCGAGATCATCAAGCACGCGTTCCTGCCGGCGGCGATTTCCTATATCGCGCTGCTCTACATCGTTCACCTGGAAGCGCTCAAGCTCGGCCTGCAGCCCATCGGCGGGCATCAGCCCAAGCCCTGGCTGCGTCGTCTGACCGGCTTTGCCTTTGGCGCTGCGCTGATCTCCGGGATTTCCCTGGTGGTGTATTACGGCCTGGGCTGGCTCAAGCCGGCACTGGGTGACTTCGCTCTGCCGGGCATCGGCCTGATCCTGGCCGCGGTCTACCTGGCGCTGCTCAAGGTAGCGGCCAGCGTCCCGCCACTGCCGGAAGAGGACCCCAATGCACCGCTGGAAACCCTGCCCAAGACTCGCGCGGTTCTTCTCTCGGGCCTGCACTTCTTGCTGCCGGTGGTGGTGCTGGTCTGGTGCCTGATGATCGAGCGCCTGTCGCCCGGCCTGTCAGCCTTCTGGGGCAGCGTGATGCTGATCATCATCCTGCTGACTCAGCGCCCGCTGCTGAGCTGGATGCGCACTGACGGCAGCCACGAGCACGGCACTTTCAAGGACGGCGTGATCGACCTGCGTGAAGGCCTGATTGCCGGCGCGCGCAATATGATCGGCATTGGTATCGCCACAGCGGCGGCCGGGATCATCGTCGGCGCGGTGTCACAGACCGGCGTTGGTCTGGTGCTGGCCGACCTGGTCGAGCTGCTGTCGATGGGGAACCTGCTGCTGATGCTGGTGCTGATCGCGGTCTTCAGTCTGGTTCTCGGCATGGGCCTGCCGACCACCGCCAACTACATCGTGGTCTCCAGCCTGCTGGCGCCGGTGGTGGTGACCCTGGGTCAGCAGAACGGCCTGATCGTGCCGCTGATCGCGGTGCATCTGTTCGTCTTCTACTTCGGCATCATGGCCGACGTCACGCCACCAGTCGGTCTGGCCTCGTTCGCCGCTGCGGCGGTGTCCAAGGGCGACCCGATCAAGACCGGCATCGTGGCGTTCTTCTACAGCCTGCGTACTGCGGTGCTGCCGTTCCTGTTTATCTTCAACACCGACCTGCTGTTGATCGACGTGGACTTCTGGCACGGCGTGCTGATTTTCATTGTGGCGACCATCGCCATGCTGATTTTCGCCGCCGCCACCCAGGGTTACTTCCTGGTGCGCAGCCGCTGGTACGAAAGTGCCGTGCTGCTGCTGGTGGCCTTCACCCTTTTCCGCCCAGGGTTCTGGATGGACATGCTGCACGACCCCTACCGCGACATTGCCCCGACTGAGTTGACTCAGGCCCTGGGTGAGATCGAAGACGGCAGCCAGCTGCGTCTGCGTGTGATGGGCGAAAACGCGGTGGGCGACCCCCGTGAATTCTCCCTGTTGCTCGCCGTACCGGATGGCGACAGTGGCGAGGAGCGCCTGGAGAAACTCGGCCTGTTGACCTACGTGGACAACGGCAAGCTGTTGATCGACAGCGTGACCTTCGGCAGCCCCGCTGCCGAAGCCGGGTTGGAGTTTGACCAGGAAATCCTCCGCCTGCGTGCGCCCACCGAGCGCTGGACCAAGGAGCTGATGTGGCTCCCGGGGTTTGCCCTGTTCGTCCTGGTGGTCTGGTTGCAGCGTCGGCGTCAGCCGCGCGTCGCTCTAGCCACCGCGTAACGGCGGGACGCATGACAAAGGGCAGCTTCGGCTGCCCTTTGTCGTTTATGGCTGTCGCTCAGGGCTTGCCCGGGGTCGCGTCGAGCACCGCCGTGCCAGGCCCGCGCCGGTTAGCGTAAGGGCTACAGCCCAACGGACCCGGAGCGCCCCAACCATGACAGCAGCCCTTGCCGACAGCCCCAATGTCGACCCCGCCACCCTGCGCAAGGTAATCGCCGCCTCGGCCATCGGCAATTTCGTCGAGTGGTTCGATTTTGCCGTGTACGGCTTTCTCGCCGTGACCATCGCCAGTCTGTTCTTCCCGCCGGGCAACGCCTCGCTGGCGCTGCTGCAGACCTTTGCGGTGTTTGCCGTGTCCTTCGCCCTGCGACCGCTGGGTGGGATTTTCTTTGGCATTCTGGGCGACCGCATCGGCCGCAAGCGCGTGCTGGCCTTCACCGTCTTGCTGATGGCCGGGGCGACCACGCTGATCGGTTTGCTGCCCACCTATGCCTCAATCGGCCTGTTCGCTCCGCTGCTGCTGGCCCTGGCACGTTGCGCCCAGGGCTTTTCCGCCGGCGGTGAGTACGCCGGGGCCTGCGCCTTTGTCATGGAGCACGCACCCACCGAGCGCAAGGCGCGTTATGGCAGCTTCGTCCCGGTCTCGACCTTTATGGCTTTTGCCTGCGCCGCCGCGCTGGTGTTCGGCCTGGGGTTGCTGCTCAGCGAGGCGCAGATGCAGGCCTGGGGTTGGCGCCTGCCGTTTCTGATCGCCGCGCCCCTGGGCTTGGTCGGCCTGTATATGCGCCTGCACCTGGATGAGTCGCCGGCCTTTCGCGCCCTGGCGGCGCGACCCCTGGCCCAGCACTCGCCGTTGCGCGAAACCCTGGGCAGCCATGGCCGGACCATCGTCTGCCTGTCGGCGTTTATCTCGGCCACGGCACTGTCGTTCTATATGTTCACCACCTACCTGACCACCTACATGCAGGTGGTCGGCGGGGCTTCACGACCCACCGCGCTGCTGGCCAGTTTGATGGCGCTGCTGTTTGCCGCCGCGCTCTGCCCCTTTGTTGGCCGTTACTCGGATTGGGTCGGGCGCAGGCGCACCATCCTGACCGCCTGCCTGTGCCTGATTCTCGCGGTGTACCCCGCATTTATGCTGGCCGGCTCGGGTCAGTTGCTGGCCTCGGCCCTGGGGGCGATGTTGCTGGCGGTGGGCGCGGTGACCTGTGGCGTGGTCACCGCCGTGCTGCTGTCCGAGCAGTTCCCCACGCGGGTGCGCTACACCGCCTCGGCCTTTACCTACAACCTGGCGTACACCATTTTTGGCGGCACCGCGCCGCTGATCGCCACCTGGCTGATTGAGCTGAGCGGCCAGCGTATGGCCCCGGCCTATTACCTGATAGCCATCGCCGTGCTGGCCCTGGTCGGTGGTCTGTCGTTGCCGGAGTCGAGCAAGCGCTCGCTGAATTATCAGCCGGCATAACTGGTAGCAGCAGGCGACGGTCATGCAAGCGACATGGCCTGTCGCCCTGGCCTGCCAGACTGGGTACCCTAGGCGTTCGCCTTGCCGTCACGGACGCCCCGCCCCCGATGCTCACCCTCTACCACGCCCCCGATCTGGAAACCCTTGGCGAGCTGGCCACCACGCTGCTCGCCCAGCCGCTGCGCGAGCCCTTCGCCCCGGCGCTGGTGGTGGTGCCGAGCCAGGGTATGGGACGCTGGTTGACCCTGGAGCTGGCGCGCAAGCAGGGCATTGCCATGCAACTGGAGGTGCAGTTGCCGGCGCGCTTTGTCTGGGATTTATCGCGCCTGGCCCTGGGCCAGTTGCCCGAGCAGTCGGCCTTCGCCCCCAGCACCCTGGCCTGGCGCCTGTACGACTGGCTGTGCGAGCCGCAGCACCTCGCCGAAACGCCACGCCTGGCGCATTACCTGGACGGTGGCGATGAGCGCCGGCGGCTGTCGCTGGCGCTGAAAATCGCCGACGTGTTCGACCAATACCTGCTGTACCGCGACGACTGGCTGGCCGCCTGGGAGCGCAACGAGCTGCTTGACCTCGGCGCCGACGAAGCCTGGCAGGCCCTGCTCTGGCGCGAGCTGACCCGCGACGGCCACCCGCACCGCGCGCGGCTGTTAGAAGACCTGCTGCGCCGCCTGCACGACGCCACGCCCATCGCCGGCCTGCCCGAGCGACTGGTGGTGTTCGGTATCAGCAGCCTGCCCAGCCACCACCTGCGGGTGCTCGAAGGCCTGGCGCGGCACACCGAGGTGTTTCTCTTCGCCCTCAACCCGTGCCGCGAGGCCTGGGGCGACATCCGTGATATTCGTGAGCTGGCGCGCCAACCTGAGCTAAGCCCGGACGACTGGTACCTGGACGTCGGCCACCCGCTGCTCGCCAGCCTCGGCAAACAGGGTCGGGACTTCTTCGACAGCCTGTTCAGCCTGGCCTCGGCCGAAGGCAGCCAGGAGATCGGCCTGTACTCCGAGGACGACGCGCTGCACGACAGCAGCCTGCTCCAGGCCCTGCAAAACGACATCCTGCGCCTGCACACGCGTCGGCCCGAAGAGCGCCTGCGCTTGCGTGCCGACGACCGCTCGCTGGAGCTGCACATCGCCCATTCGCCGCTGCGTGAAGTGGAAATCCTGCATGACCAGTTGCTCGCCCGCTTCGCCGCCGACCCGAGCCTGACGCCCGACCAGGTGGTGGTGCTGACCCCGGATATCGAGCGCTATGCACCCTATATCGAGGCCGTGTTCGCCCCGCGCAGCTCGGCGCCGCGCATCCCTTTCAGCCTGGCCGACCGCAGCCTGCGCGCAGAAATCCCCCTGCTTGAAGCCTTCCTTGGCCTGCTGGCGTTGCCCGACAGCCGCTTTACCGCCGAAGAGCTGCTGACCTGGCTGGAACAACCAGCCCTGGCACGCCGCGCCGGTATCGAGGCTGAAGACCTGCCGCTGCTGCGCGATTGGCTGCGCGACGCCGGCGTGCGTTGGGGCCGCGACGCTGCGCACCGTAGCCAGCTCGGCCTGCCGGCGGACGACGCCTTCACCTGGCGCCAGGGCCTCGACCGCCTGTTGCTGGGCTTTGCCGCGCCGCCACAGCTGGCCGGTGACCAGGTGCCCTTGCTCGGCGCCAGTTGGCCGCTGGATGCGCTGGAAGGCGGCCGCGCGCAATTGCTCGGGCGCTTGGTCGCCTTCGTCGAGCGCCTGGCCAGCCTGGCCCAGAGCCTGCAAAGGCCGCGTCCGCTGGCAGAGTGGGCGCAGAGCCTGCAACAGCTGATCGACCAGTTGTTTGATGAGCGGGAAGCCGGCGACACCCTGTTGCTGCTGGCCAAGGCCTGCGCCGCGCTGCACGAGCAGGGTGTCGCCGCCGGCATCGAGCGGCCGATCGAGCTGGCGCTGGTGCGCCAGCAACTGACCACGGCCCTGGAGCAAGGCAGCGCCGCCTCGGGCTTTTTGACCGGCGCGGTAACGTTCTGCACCATGGTGCCGATGCGCAGCCTGCCGTTTCGCCAGGTCTGCCTGCTCGGCCTGGACGACGGCGCCCTGCCACGGCGCACGCCTTCCGCCGGCTTCGACCTGATCAGCCACAAGCCCCGGCGCGGCGACCGCGCCCGACGCCTCGACGACCGCTACCTGCTGCTGGAAATCCTCCTCTCGGCGCGCAGCGGCCTGTACCTCAGCTACGTCGGCCGCGACCCGCGCAGCAACGCGGTGCTGCCGCCCTCGGTGCTGGTCAGCGAACTGCTCGACGTAATCGACCTGACCGCCGTCTGCGCCGATGCCTCGCGCGCCAGCGTACAACTGACCGTCGAGCACCCGCTGCAACCCTTCGCCCCCGGCAACTTCGCCGGTGGCCAGCACTTGGGTTTTGCCGGTTCCTGGCACCGCGCCGCCCAGCGCCTGAGCGAGCCGGTGGCTGCGCCCGTGCCCTTTGCCGGCGTGCTGGCGAGCGCCGATGACCAGTTGCTGACCCTGGAGCCGAGCCAGCTCATCCACTGTTTCAAACACCCGGCGCGCTTTCTCCTGGAGCAGCGCCTGGGCCTGCGCCTGGCCGAGGTCGATGAAGCCCTGGCCGGCGATGAGCCGTTCAGCGTCGAATGGACCCGCCAGCACGGCCTACGCCAACTGGCCCTCCAGGCCGTCGAGCAGGGTTGGAGCGAGCAGCAGGAGCGCGCGGTGGCCGCTGCCTCGGGCTGGCTGCCGGTCGGCGAGCTGGGCCAGGCCTACTGGGGGCGCATTCGTGGGCCGATCCGCGCGTTCGCGCCGATCCTGCTCGACGAGCGCCCGGCGGAGGCGGCGCAGCCGCTGCTGGTCGACCTCGAACTGGCTGGCGTACGCATCCACGGCTGGTTGGAGGGCGTCACCGCCGAGGGCCTGTTCGACTACCGCTTGCGCGACCTCGGCGCCTGGGAGCTGGCACCGTTCTGGCTGCGCCACCTGCTGCTCAACTGCGCCGCCACCCCGGGCATCGCCCGCGACAGCCGCCTGCTCTCGCCGAAAAGCGAGTGGCGCCTCGGCCCCCTGGCTGATGCCCGCGCGCTGCTCGAACCCTGGCTGCACGCCTACCAGCAGGCGCTGTGCGAACCGCTGCCGCTGTTCGCCAAATGCAGCCACGGCTTCGCCCACAAATGGCGTCACCCCGGCCGCAAAGAGCCGATCGACGCCGCGCGCAGCGAGGCGCGGGTGATGTGGCAGGGCAACGACTTTATGACCGGCGAAAGCCAGGACCCCTGGAACGCCCTGGCCTGGCGCGACCGCGAACCGCTCGACGCACGCTTCGAGGCACTGGCCGAACAGCTCTACGGCCCGGCCCTGGATGCGCTGCAAGGCAGCGATGAGGAAGACGCATGAGCACCGCCGGCTTGAACCTGCTGCACGACAGCTTTACCGGTCGCACGCTGATCGAAGCCAGTGCCGGCACCGGCAAGACCTGGACGCTGACCGCGCTCTATGCCCGTCTGTTGCTGGAAAAGCAGCTGAGTGTCGGGCAGATCCTAGTGGTCACCTTTACCACCGCCGCCACGGCGGAGCTGCGCGAGCGCATTCGCCTGCGCCTGGCCGAGCTGCTCGCGGTCTATGAACAAGGCCCCGGCGCGGATGCGCTGCTCAATGAGCTGCACGCCCAGTACCCGGACCCGGCCAGCCACCGCCGGTTGTTACTGGCGGTGCACGGCTTTGATGAAGCTGCGATCTTCACCATCCACGGTTTCTGCCAGCGTGCGTTGCAGGATGCGGCGTTCGAGGCCGGCGGCGATTTCGACAACGAGCTGACCCATGATGACCGCGAGATCATCGATGCGCTGCTCGCCGACCTCTGGCGTCACGAGCTGGCCAGCGCCGAGCCTGAGTGGGCGGCGTTTCTGGTGCAGCAGAAGATCACCCCGCAGAGCCTGCGTCAGCGTCTGCGCAATCACCTCGGCAAGCCCTACCTGCGTATCGAGCCGCAACCCGGCGCTCGCTCCGACCTGGGCGCGCTGCGAGCGGCCTGGCAACACGCTCACAGCTTCTGGCAGCGCGACAGCAGCGCCTGGCTGGAGCAGCTCAAGGCGTTCGATGGTTTCAAGAGCAATATGGTCGATGTCGCCAAACTGGGCGCCTGGCAGGTCGAGTTGCAGGGCTATTTCAGTGACGCCGCGGCGCTATTCGGCAAGACCGATGCCTACCGCCGGCTGTCTCGTGAGGGCCTGAACAAGGCCTGCAAAAAGGGCAGTACTGTCCCGGACAGTCCGCTGGCCGATGCCCTGCAAGGGCTCTGCGATGCTCTGGATGCGGCGCAGCCCGAGGCCGAGCAACGGCTGATCGACCTGCAGGTGCGGCTGATCGGCCAGCTCGATGCGCAGCTGCCGGCGCGCAAGGCCGCCCAGCGCCTGCTGGCCTTCGATGACCTGCTCAACCGCCTGCAGCAGGCGTTGCAGGGCGAGGCCGGCGAGCACCTGGCCGCGACCCTGCGCGCGCAGTACCCGGTGGCACTGATCGACGAATTTCAGGACACCGACCCGGTGCAGTACCAGGTGTTCCAGCGCATCTACGCGCAGGCCGGCGACCTGTGTTTTGTCGGCGACCCAAAGCAGGCGATCTATGCCTTCCGCGGCGCCGACCTGGCCACCTACCTCAAGGCCCGCAACGAGGCGGCCCGGCAATACAGCCTGGCCACCAACCACCGCTCCACGCCGGAGCTGATCGCTGCGCTCAACCAGATGTTCGACCGGCCGATGCCGTTCGCCGAGCCGGGCCTGGACTACCCGCCGGTGGGCGCCAGCACCCGCGCCCGGGCGCAACTGGTGCTGCCCGCCGTGGCCGATGAAACGGATGCGCCCCTGGCGCTGGTCTGGCTGGGCGATGACTACCTGGGCAAAGGCGAGGCCGGCAGTTTGGTCGCCCCGGATACCGCCCGGCGCATCGCCGCCCTGTTGGTGGCCAGCAGCCAGGGTGAAGCTTACTTCGCCACTGAAGATGCGCGTACGCCGCTCAAGGGCGGCGACATCGCCGTGCTGGTGGCCAGCCACCGCCAGGCTGCCGAGGTCGCCGCCGAGTTGGCCGCGCGCGGCGTGCCCAGTGTGCGCCGTGGCAAGGAAAACGTCTGGCACAGCGAGGAGGCGGCGGAGCTGGCTGCGGTGCTGGCTGCCTACGCCGAGCCAGGCCGCGAAGGCGCCCTGCGCTATGCCCTGGCCAGCCGTTTGCTCGGGCGCAGCGCGGCCGATCTCGCCGCCTGCACGGACAACGCCCAGGCCTGGGACGCCGAGCGCGAAGCGGCCGAGCGTTACCACCAGCTGTGGCAGCAGCACGGCTTTATGCGCGCCTTCCGCGCCTGGCTCGACGAGCAACAGGTGGCGCAGCGGCTGCTCGCGCTGGTGGATGGCGAACGCCGCCTGACCAACCTGCTGCACCTGGCCGAGCTGCTGCAAAGCGAGAGTCTGCAACGCCCCGGTCTGGAGCAACTGCTGAGCTGGTTCAACGCCCAGCGCAGCGCCGAGAGCCACGGTGAAGAGGCTCTGCTGCGCCTGGAAAGCGATGCCGAGCGGGTGCAGATCGTCACCATCCACACCTCCAAGGGCCTGGAGTACCCGCTGGTGTTCTGCCCCTACCTGTGGGACGGCGCCCTGTTGCGTCAGTTTGAGGACATCAGCTGTCACGCCGACGACGGTACGCCGCTGCTCGACCTTGGCGGCGAGCAGTTCGACCTGCACCGTGAACGCGCGCGGCATGAACGCTTTGCGGAGAAACTGCGTCTGGCCTACGTCGCCCTGACCCGCGCCCGTGATCGCCTCTGGCTGCACTGGGGCCCGGTGGACTGCAAGCCGAAAAAGGACGGCAGCCTGGCTGACAGCGGCCTGCACAGCAGCGCCCTGGCTTGGCTGCTACACGGCCGCACGCTGCCCGGTACGGACGCCCTGAGTGAACTCGGCGGCCACCTGCAAAGCCTCAGCCCCCAAGGGCTGCGTGGCGAAGTTGAGCAACTGGTCAGCCGCAGCCAGGGGCAGATGGCGGTGCAGGTACTGCGCCAGGACGAGGCCAGCGCCAGCGGCGAGCAACGTGCCCCGGCGCCCAATCCCTTGGCCAGCCTGCAACGCAGCCTGCACAGCGCCTGGCGCATCGGCAGCTTCTCCGGCCTGGCCGCCGGCATGCACGTTGAGGCGCCCGACCGCGACGGCCTGGTGATCCCGGCAGCCAGCGAGCCTGGCAGTGGTTTTTTCGCCTTTCCCCGTGGCGCGCGGGCCGGTACCTGCCTGCATGCGATCCTTGAAGACTGGGCGCGCGACAAGGCCCCGCTGGCCGAGCTGGTCGAGCCGGCGCTGAGCAGCCACGGTATCAGCAGCGACTGGACGGCCATCGCCCAGCAGCACTTGCAGCAGGTGCTCGACAGCGACCTCGATGGTCAGGGCCTGACCCTGGCCGGCCTGCGCGGCGCGCGGCGCCTGCCCGAACTGGGCTTCACCTTCCCGGTGGCCGGCCTCGATGTGCAGCGCCTGCGGGCGATTCTCTGCGATCCGGCCCATGGCTTGACCGAGCCAATGCGCAACGCCGCCGCACGCCTGGAGTTCGACCAGCTAAAGGGCTTTCTCAAGGGCTTTATCGACCTTACGTTCGAGCACCAGGGGCGCTGGTACATCGCCGACTATAAATCCAACTGGCTTGGCCCGGATGTCAGCTACTACGGCGGCCAGCGGCTGGAACAGGCCCTGGCCGCCGAACACTATTACCTGCAGTACCTGATCTACCTGGTGGCGCTGCGGCGCTTTTTGCGCCAGCGTCTGGTCGACTTCGACGGCAGCCAGTTGGGAGGCGCCTATTACCTATTCTTGCGCGGCATGCCCACGGCTGGGGTGTACTTCTCGCGCCCTGGCGATGAGCTGCTGGATGCGCTGGACGCGCTGTTCGAGGGCAGCGTATGAACAGGCTGCAAACACGCGTCGTAGGGTGCGCCGCGCGCACCATCGCGGTTGATCTTGGTGCGCAGGGCGCACCCTACGGGGGATATGTATGACGGTTGCCGATCTGCCACTCGGCCCGCTGGAGCGCGCCCTGGTCGGCAGCCTGCAGCGCCTCGACCCTGGGGCCACGCCGCTGGTGCTGGCCTCGGCGGCGCTGGTCTGCGCGGCGCTGGAGCAGGGCGACGTATGCCTGCCCCTGGCGCGCTTGGCCGGGCGTCGTCCCTGGCCAGAGCTGCCGTTTGCACTGCCGGCGCTGGATGCTTGGCAGGCGCAATTATTGGCCTCGCCGCTGGTTGCCGAAGACGGCGGCTTCGCGCCGTTGCTGCTCGACCACGGCCGCCTGTACCTGGCGCGCTACCAGGCCTACGAACGGCAACTGGCGGCGCAGCTGCTGGCGCGCGCGGCCGACCGGCCACAGGTCGATGAGGCCCGCCTGAGCGACAGCCTGACCCGGTTGTTCGCTTTCAACCAGCAACAACCGGACTGGCAGCGTTTAGCCGCCGCTCAAGCGGTGCGTCGACGCCTGGCTGTGATCTCCGGCGGCCCCGGCACCGGCAAAACCACCACCGTGGTGCGCCTGCTCGCCGCGCTGCTGGAGCAGTCTGATACGCCCCTGGCCATCGGCCTGGCTGCCCCCACCGGCAAGGCCGCCGCGCGCATGGCCGAAGCGATTCGCGCGGCCAAGGCCAGCCTGCCGGTAAGCGAGGCGATCAAGGCTGCGTTACCCGAGGAGGCGCGCACCCTGCATCGCCTGCTCGGCAGCCGTGGTGACAGCCCCCAGGTGCGCCACCACGCCGGCAACCCCCTGGCGCTGGACGTGCTGGTGGTCGATGAAGCCTCGATGGTTGACCTGGCGCTGATGGCCAAGCTGGTCGATGCCTTGCCGCCGAACGCGCGGCTGATCCTGCTCGGCGACAAGGACCAACTGGCTGCCGTGGAGGCCGGCGCGGTGTTTGCCGAACTCTGCGAAGGCCGCGGCTTCGATGCCGAGGCCGCTGCACAGTTGCAGCGCCTGACCGGCCAAGCCGTGCCGGTCAGCGCGCCGACCTCACGTTTGGGCGATGCCGTGGTGCTGCTCAGCCACAGCCACCGTTTTGCCGGTGACAGCGGCATCGGCGAGCTGGCGCGGCGGATCAACGCCGGCGACGTCGCCGGCACCCAGAGCCTGCTAAAGGAGCCGCGCAGCGACCTGCGCTGGAATGCCCAGCCCACTACGGCCGAGCTGCTCGAGCGCCTGGACCAGGGCTACGGCGCCTTTCTCGAGGCCGCCAAAGCCGGTGATCCGCAGGCCGCCTTTGCCGCGTTCAATGGTTTTCGCGCGCTGACGGCACAACGCGAAGGCGTCTGGGGCGTGGCCGGTATCAGCGAGGCGCTGGAGGCGCGGATCAAACGGCGCAGCCAGGTGGCCAGCCGCGAGCGCTGGTATGTCGGCCGGCCGGTGATGGTGCGGCAGAACGACTATGCCCTGGGCCTGTTCAATGGCGATGTCGGCCTGTGCCTGCACACCGAGTACGGCCTGCGGGTGTTCTTTGAGGGCGAAGACGGCTACCGGCCGTTCGCCCCGGCGCGGCTGCCCAGCCACGACACGGCTTTCGCCATGACCGTGCACAAAAGCCAGGGCTCGGAGTTTCGTGAGGTGCTGCTGGTGCTGCCCGAGCAACCCAGCCCGTTGCTCAGCCGCAGCCTGCTCTACACCGGGATTACCCGGGCCAAGCAGCTGGTCGAGGTCTGGGCCTTGCCGGCACGCCTGGCCGATGCCGTGGCCACCCGCGCCGAGCGTGCGGCGGGTTTGGCGGAGCGTTTGGCGCAGGCTGCGCCGAATGCACCGCCGCCAACCGCTAATGTCACTACGGCGCAGGATCAACTGAGCCTGTTCTGACCACGCAGAAACGACAACGGGGCCCGCAGGCCCCGTTGTCGTATGCCGGATCTGTTACTGCCCCGGCACATCCTTGCGCAGCTTGACCGGCTCGACGTCTTTATTGCGGCGAGCGGTGCGCATCTTGATGTTGATCGCTTCGACCGCCAGCGAGAAGGCCATGGCGAAGTAGACGTAGCCCTTGGGCACGTGCACATCGAAAGCTTCGGCGATCAGCACGGTGCCGACCACGATGAGGAACGACAGCGCGAGCATTTTCAGCGACGGGTGTTTGTCGATGAAATCGCTGATGGTGCCGGCAGCCAGCATCATCACCAGTACGGCGACGATGATCGCGGCGACCATCACCGGTACGTGGTCAACCATGCCCACCGCGGTGATCACCGAGTCTAGGGAGAAGACGATGTCGATGATGGCGATCTGGATGATGGTGCCGATGAAGTGACGCCCGGCTGCGCCTGTTGCGCTCTGCTCGCTTTCGTCTTCACCTTCGAGGCCGTGGTAGATCTCGCTGCTACTCTTCCACAGCAGGAACAGCCCGCCGAAGAACAGAATCAGGTCGCGCCCAGAGATGCCTTGGCCCAGCACCTGGAACAGATCATTGGTCAGCTGCATGATCCAGCTGATCGACAGCAGCAGGCCAATGCGTGTGACCATCGCCAGGGCCAGGCCGAAAAAGCGCGTGCGCGCCTGCATGTGCGGCGGCATACGCCCCACCAGGATGGCGATCATGATGATGTTGTCGATACCCAGGACGATCTCCAGGGCGGTCAGGGTCAAGAAGGCGACCCAGATTTCCGGGCTGCTCAGCCACTCCATGATGCGGTTTCCTCGCGAATGTCTTGCGTGGGTAATAGCGTGCAGAAACCGGCGCACTGCCGGCTTCCTCAATAATGTCCAGGCGTGGCTCAAGGGTGGCCAAACAGCGGAAACACACCCAGTAACAAAGCGGCGAGCAGAATACACAGGCAGATCATGATCGCCCACTTCAATGTGAAGCGCTGATGGTCGCCGAACTCGATTTTGGCCAGGCCCACCAGCAGATAGGTAGAGGGCACTAGGGGGCTGAGCAGGTGCACCGGCTGTCCGACGATGGAGGCCCGCGCCATTTCCACCGGGCTGATGCCATAGTGGCTGGCCGCTTCGGTCAACACAGGCAGCACACCGTAGTAGAAGGCGTCGTTGGACATGAAAAAGGTGAACGGCATGCTGACCACGGCAGTGATCACCGCCATGTAGGGGCCAAGCTCCGGCGGAATGACCGCCAGCAGGCTTTTTGACATGGCCTCGACCATGCCGGTACCGGAGAGAATGCCGGTAAAGATGCCGGCGGCGAAGATCAGCCCGACCACCGCCAGGACGTTGCCGGCGTGGGCCGCGATGCGCTCCTTCTGCTGCTGCAGGCAGGGGTAGTTGATCACCATGGCGATGCTGAAGGCGATCATGAACAGCACAGGCAGCGGCAGCAGGCCGGCGATCAGCGTGGCCATCAAGGTCGCGGTCAGCGCGCCGTTGATCCACAGCAGTTTGGGCCGCCGCGCCTCGGGGAACTGCGAAACACTGATGTCGTCGTGGTTGGCCTGGTCATCTGGCAACTGCAGCACGCCCAGGCGTGCCCGCTCTCGTTTGCCATAGACCCAGGCGACTGCGAACAGAGCAATGCAGCCGGCGATCATGGCCGGGATCATCGGCACGAAGATGTCCGAGGGGTCGACATGCAGCGCACTGGCTGCACGGGCGGTCGGGCCACCCCAGGGCGTCATGTTCATGATCCCGCCGGCGAGGATGATCAGCCCGGCCATGATCAGTGGGCTCATGCCCAGGCGGCTGTACAGCGGCAACATGGCCGCCACGCAGATCATGTAGGTGGTGGCGCCGTCACCGTCGAGCGACACGATCAAGGCCAGGGCTGCTGTGCCCACCGAGACCTTCAACGGGTCGCCCTTGACCAGCTTGAGGATCTTGCGCACGGCCGGGTCGAACAGGCCGGAGTCGATCATCAGGGCGAAATAGAGGATGGCGAACATCAGCATCACCCCCGTGGGGGCAAGCTTACCGATGCCTTCGAGCATCATCGGGCCGATGCCGGCGGCAAAACCCCCGAGCAGGGCGAAGACGATGGGTACGATGATCAAGGCAATCAGCGCGGAAAGGCGCTTGCTCATGATCAGGTACATGAAGGTCATGACCATGGCAAAGCCAAGGAAGGTCAGCATGGGGCAGTCTCCAGAAAGCGCGGCGTGAGCTGGGGATCAGCGCGAGGCCATCAGCGGTTGGAGAGCAGGTACAGGGGCGGCACAGCGGTTTGCAAAGCGCATGACAATCACCATGTTGTTGTTATCGGGATTGGCCGAGGCGGAGCATCGGCATACCGGTCGAGTGCCGGCGTTGTGCGCACACTAGAGGGGCAAGCTTTCAGCAAGCTGTCGCTGCGTAATTATTGTTACGGGGTATGTTGGGGTGTAATGAGCGAGCGCGGGCCATCGTGGATAGCCCACCAGACTTCGCGCTAAGCGGCTTGTACCAGCAGCAGAATCAGCGCCAGGCTGGCCGCCGCCAGCAGGGTTTGCAGGGTAATGATGCCGGCCATCAGTTGGCTGTCACCGCCCAACTGGCGCGTCAGCACGTAAGCCGTGGGCGCGGTGGGCAGGGCGAAGAACAGCACCAGCACGACACTTTCCATCGGCGGCAGCTGCAGCGCCCAGGCCACACTCCAGGCGAGCAACGGCATGGCCAGCAGGCGCAGGAGGCTGTTCCAGGCCAGAGCTGGCACTTCGCCGCCGAGCTCCTCCGGTTTCAAGGCTGCACCCACGCACAGCAGGCCCAAGGGCAGGCTGGCGGCGGCGAGCAGGCCAAGCAGGCGATCCGTGCCGCCGGGCAGGCCGATGCCGCTGAGGTTGACCAGCGCGCCGCCCAAGCAGGCAAGAATCAGCGGATTCTTGATGATTGGCAGCAGCAGGCTGCGCGCGCTGACGCCGCGCTCGGCGGTCAGCGACCAGACAGACAGCACGTTTACCGTTGGCACCATCAGCGCCAGCATCAGCGCGGCCAGAGTTAACCCCTCCTGGCCAAACAGACTGCCGACCGCGGCCAGGCCCAGGTAAGTGTTGAAACGCAAAATACCTTGGCTGAACGCGCCAAAGCGGCTTGCTGGCCAGCCGCGCAGGCGGCGCACCAGCAGCAACGCCAGCCAGGCGATGCCCAAGCCAAGCAGCACCGCCAGCGCCAGACGCGGCAGCGCCGGGTTGTCCAGCGGGGCGCGGGCCAGACTGGAAAACAGCAGCGCCGGGAACAGAATGAAATAGTTGATGCGCTCGGCACCTGGCCAGAACGCCTCGTTGGGAAACGCCCAGCGGCGCAGGTAGTAGCCGGCCACGATCAGGGCGAACAATGGCCACAAGGCCAGCAACAGATCAATCACAGGAGCCCCCGGTGGTGGTAGGCGGCTATCTTGCGCAGCGCCCGGCCTGGGTGCAAGGTTGGCGTTAGTCACTCTAGTGGCGCAACACGAAGCATTTGTCGCGTTCTATAGGAGCTGTAGGAGCGAATTCATTCGCGATATATCTTGAAAGCGCTGAAAAATTCGCGGCTAAAGTGGAGCGCTGCCCGGCCCCTCCCACGCGCGGGAATTGGCCGACATTTGATGAGTGCCGCGACACTCCGGGAGGTGGTATGACAGAACAGCATGACGGTGGTTGCCAATGTGGCGCCTTGCGTTACCGCTTCCAGGCTCCCTTGCAGGACATCGCGCACTGCCACTGCAGCATTTGCCGGCGCAGCACCGGCGGCATTGTCACCACCTGGATCACCGTCCCGGCCACGGCATTTCAGTGGCTGCGCGGTACGCCCCAGGCCTACGCTTCATCCGCGACCTGTACGCGCTACTTCTGCCCGACTTGCGGCGCGCACCTGGCGCTCGCCACCACGCTGAGTCCTGCCACGCTGGATGTGACCGTGGCCACTCTCGATGAGCCCGACCGCGCGGTACCGGATCGGCATATCTGGGTGCAAAGCCGTCTGCCTTGGCTCGACCTCGACGATCATTTGCCGCAAGAGCAGCAGGAAGTGATCGACTAGTGTCGCAACACGAATCATCTGTCGCTCTCTGCAGGAGCAAATTTATTCGCGATAGATCTTGAAAGCGCCGCGGCTAGAGCTGAGCGCCGCCCGGCCCCTCCCACGGGCATGGAATTGACCGGTATTTGATGCTTGATACGACACTAGCCCGTAGCCTGGGTTAGCCCAGCGTAATCCGGGTTTCGCCTGCCGCCGCTCAGGGCAACTGCACCCCACCACTGGCCTTGTGCAGGGTGCGCAGGTGTTCGCCGAGCGCGGCCAGGTTGGCTTCGCTGGCCTCCAGCTCGGCCAGGCGCTGTGGCTCCAGAAGGCTGCGCACTTCCTGGTCGAGGTCGTCGTTGAGCTGGCGCAGTTGCTGTTGGCGCACCTGGCTTTCGTGCTCCAGGCGCTGCCATTCGGCGCTCTGCGGCAGGCCGTAGCCGCCTTCGAGGAGTTCTGCCGGGCGGCTGAGAAAGCCGCTGTTGGCAAGAATCTGCTCCAGCGCGCCGCCGGCTTTGTTCAGGGTTGGATCCTGGGCGGCGCGGCCGGTTAGATAGCGGCGTTTCAACTCGTCCTGGGCCAGCAGCAGTTGCCGGCGCAACGCTGCCTGTTCGAGCAGCAGCAGGGCGGCGCTGGCGCGTAGGTCGGCCTGGGCGAACCAGGGTTGGCGCGCGCTGGCGGGCTGGTCCAGCCAGCTGTCGACACTGGTTTGCGGGATCGGCAGGCGTTGGCTGAGCACCTTGAACATGGCTTCGTAACGGTCACGGAAGGAGTCGAAGCGGTAGCCCAGGCGCCGGGCTTCGGCGGCGTCATCAAGCACGCTGCGGTCGGCCAGACCGCGAGCCGCCAGACTGTCGAGCAAGCCATTGGGCAGGATGCTGTCGAGGGCCTGCAGCTGCGGGTGCTGACTGCCACTGCGCAACAGTTTCAGGGTTTCCACTGCGCAGTTGTTGGAGACGAAGAAGTAGTCGCCGTCGTAACTCCAGTGCTGCTCGGCGGCGCGGGCCACCAACTGCTCAAGTTGCGGCCGGTCCAGGGTCAGGGGGATGGACGCCAGGCTGCGCAGTTCGACCTTGGTGTATTCCTCGATCACCTGCTCCAGCGGTAGAACGAACAGGCGCGACGGGTAGGCTCCCGTCAAACCGTCCCAGCTGGACAGCTGCACATCGCCGACAAAGGCGCGGTAGGACAGTACCAGGTGTTCGTCAAGATCGAGCCGGCAGTCCGGACCGCGCGGCCGTCCCGGGGCGCAGATAACCAGGCGCAGCATGCTGTGGCCCCAGCGGCTGGCCCAGGCCTGGTTGGCCTCGGCCAGCAGGTAGTCGATCTGGTAGACGCGTTCGGGGTCGATGCTACCCAGGGGCGAGCGGGCGAAATCCCGGCCGGCGTTGAGGTAGGCGTAGCCTTCGGCGCAGGTCGCTTGTTGCGCCGGCTGCCAGGGCGTGTCGACACTGCCGAAGTGTTCGCTCAGGTAGCGTACCAGCGAGGGGCGGCGGCAAGCGTAGCCGGGGTCGAGGAGGAAGTACTCCATATTCACCGCGACGAACTCGCGCGGGTTGCTCAGCTCGTATGGGTCTGGCGTGCGCGCAACCTGGTGGTTGGTCTGCTCGCGCTCACCGCGGCGGCCGACCTGCTGCGGCCAGCCTGCCAGGTCGAGCAGGCGTGGATCATCACTGAGGGTAAAGCGGCGTTCGGTTTGCCCGCGGCAATCCTCGGGCAGGCCGACATCGCCCAGGCTGCTGGCGCGTTGGCGGCAGCGCTGCAGGGCCTGACGCTCGCTTGCGCGCCAGTATTGGCCACGGTCGTAGAGGTGGGTCAGCTCGTGCAGCACCGTGGCCAGCAACTCCTGGCGTACGGTGCCGTGGCTGCGCTGGGTCTGGGTTTGCGCGGCGCTGCCATCGGTCAGCGCCACCAGCAGGCCGGCATTCAGATCAATGCCGGTAAAGCGCCCGGCCTGGCCATAAATCGTTTCGGGTAGATCGCGCCAGCGCACCGCGACGGTTCGGTCTAGCTGGCTGATAAGGCGCGGCGGCAAGGCCGCCATGGCTTCGTCGAGCAGCGTCTGGCTGGCTTGACGCTGCGCCGTGCTCAGCGACTCGCCGTCGAGCTGCAAGTGCAGCGCGGCCTGGCTGATGCTGCTCAGGCACAGCGTGGTCAGCAGCAGCCAGGCGCGGGCGAATCTCACAGCGCGAGTATGGCTTCGGCCAGTACCAGGTCGGAAGCCTGACGGGCTTCGGGGACTTCGGCGCGGATTGCCAGCAGCGCTGCTTCCAGTTGCGCACCGCGGATATCGCCTTCACTGGCGACAAAGCTGGCGGCGTCATCGCGGGCCGCGAGCACGACCTTGGAGTCGCGGATCGAGGTGGTGGTGTCCGAGCTGAAGTTGATGGTGCGGTCGATGGCACGCACGATGATATTGCTGGTGGCGACCAGCGTTTGGGCCTGGGCGCTGCCTGCCATAAAAGCGAGAGCGGCCGTGGCGGCGAGCAATGAGCGGTGCATGTGCGAACTCCAAAAACAAAAGTCAGGGTTGGACGAGAAAATCGGGCCGCAGTTCCGGCCGGTCGGCGCCAGCTGCGCGTGGGCGGCACGGGTCGGGCGTGTGCCGGCGCAAGGCTAGCGGAATGCGCTGTGGACGGCTAGTTACGCCCGGTCTGTCGGGGGCGCTCAGGCGTAGGTTTAACGGCTGAGAATGGCCTGGGCCAGTTGCAGATCGCTGGCGCTGGTCAGGCTGGGTGCCGCCTGACGCAGATGCTGCAGCGCCGCTTCCAGGCGCGCCCCGCGCAGGCTGCCGGCAGTGGCGACGAAGCTGGCAGCATCATCACGAGCGGCGAGCACGACCTTGCTCTCGCGCAGGGAGGAGCTGGCGTCCGAGCTTGCTTCTGCGCTGGCGGCCAGGGCGCCACCCACGGTGTCTGTGGTGGCGATGAAACTGCTGGCGCTGGCAGCACTGGCAAGGCTCAGCAGTGTCGCGGCAGCGAAAAAACGAAGGGTCATATCGGCATCCTGTTTAAGCCAGAGGCGCCTGGCCCCGGGCGCGGCGTGCAGGCCGCTGTTGACGTTACAGGATTTCTGCCGAGTAGAAACGCAGAAACCCGCTGGCAGACTATGACAGCGGGTTTCGTGAGGTACCGCGAGGTCAGGCTTAACGCCAGAACGGACGGCTCAGCTCGGCTTGGCGTTGTGCTTCGCTGATACCAGCGTCGGCCAGCAGGCGAGCATCCAGACGCGCGAGTTGGCGACGGCTGACGATGCGACGCTGCCACAGCAGCAGGGTGGCCAGTACGCGCAGCGGCAGGGCACTGGCAGGGCGGCTTTGGTTGGACTGGAACAGCAGATCGGAACTGAGGGTACGTTCCATGGTGACTTCCTTCCGCTTGTGGCGGTACGTTGCGTGTGTGATGGGGCTATTTTCCATCTTGCGCAAGCAGCACAGTAGTCACAGCTGGCAGATATAACTACCAAAATAGATAGTTTGCTTTGTAACTGTTTTGTCTGTTTTTAACTCAGCTGTACGGGTGATAAGTGAGGTCTACTGTAAATACAGAATAGGCAGGATTTATCACTGCCTTAGCCACGTATTTCAGGATTTTAGGTGCGGTACAGTTTGGAATTGATCGGTCGGTGTTCCTGACCTGTTATTCAGTTTTTATTCTGCGCGGCAGCATTGCGTCAACGGTCCTGGCAGGCAGAAAAAACCCGGCGCGAGGCCGGGTCTTGTTCATTCAGCAGGTGTTACTCAACTGCTTTGACCATGTCCTCGATGACCTTCTTGGCGTCGCCGAAGACCATCATGGTCTTGTCCATGTAGAACAGTTCGTTGTCCAGGCCGGCGTAGCCGCTGGCCATCGAGCGCTTGTTGACGATCACGGTCTTGGCTTTGTAAGCCTCGAGGATCGGCATGCCGGCAATCGGCGACTTCGGATCGTTCTTCGCCGCCGGGTTGACCACGTCGTTGGCACCCAGCACCAACACCACGTCGGCCTGGCCGAACTCGGAGTTGATGTCGTCCATTTCGAACACCTGCTCGTAAGGCACTTCGGCCTCGGCCAGCAGCACGTTCATGTGGCCCGGCATACGCCCGGCAACCGGGTGGATCGCGTACTTCACGGTGACGCCGCGGTGGGTCAGCTTCTCCGCCAGTTCCATCAGCGCGTGCTGAGCGCGGGCGACTGCCAGGCCGTAGCCCGGCACGATGATCACGGTGTCGGCGTTGGTCAGCAGGAAGGCCGCGTCGTCGCTTGAGCCGGACTTAACCGGGCGAGCCTCCTGGGCTCCGGCTGGGCCGGCTGCATCTGCTGCGCCACCGAAACCACCGAGGATCACGTTGAAGAACGAACGGTTCATCGCCTTGCACATGATGTACGAGAGGATTGCACCGCTCGAGCCCACCAGAGAGCCTGCGATGATCAGCATCGAGTTGTTCAGCGAGAAGCCGATACCGGCCGCCGCCCAACCCGAGTAGCTGTTAAGCATCGACACGACTACCGGCATGTCCGCGCCGCCGATCGGGATGATGATCAGCACGCCGATGACGAAGGCCAGGGCCAGCAGGATGGCGAAGGCGGTGATATCACCGGTGAAGGTGTACACCAGACCCAGGCCAAGAATCGCCAGGCCGATGGCTAGGTTGACCCAATGTTGACCCTTGAACTGTACCGGTGCGCCCTGGAACAGGCGAAATTTGTACTTACCAGACAGCTTGCCGAAGGCGATCACCGAACCGGAGAAGGTGATGGCGCCGATGGCCGCACCGAGGAACAGCTCCAGACGGTTACCTGCCGGAATCGCGTCGCCCAGCGCCGCAACGATACCCAGGGACTGCGGCTCAACCACCGCGGCAATGGCGATAAACACCGCCGCCAGGCCGATCATGCTGTGCATGAAAGCGACCAGTTCCGGCATCTTGGTCATTTCTACGCGTTTGGCCATTACGGTGCCGACCGTACCGCCGACCAGCAGACCGATAATCACGTAACCGATACCGGCAGTAGCAACCTCGGCGCCAAGCTTGTAGATCAGGCCGACAGTAGTCAGCACCGCCAGGCCCATGCCGAGCATGCCGAACAGATTGCCACGACGCGAGGTAGTCGGGTGTGACAGGCCCTTGAGCGCCTGGATAAAGCAGATCGAGGCGACGAGGTAGAGAACAGTGATCAGGTTCATGCTCATCAGTGGTTCTCTCCCTGGGTGGCAGCCACCTGCGCCTTAGGCGCTTTCTTCTTGAACATTTCCAGCATGCGTCGGGTGACCAGGAAACCACCGAACACGTTAACCGCTGCCAAAGCCACAGCCAGAGTGCCCATGGTTTTACCCAGCGGGGTTACGGTCAGGGCGGCGGCGAGCATGGCGCCGACGATAACGATCGCGGAAATCGCGTTGGTTACCGCCATCAGCGGGGTGTGCAGGGCTGGAGTCACGTTCCACACCACGTGGTAGCCCACGTAAATGGCCAGCACGAAGATGATCAGGTTGTAGATGCCGTCAGAAATCATATCCATGAGCGGTGCTCCCCTTAGCCGTTAGTGCGCACGACGTTGCCGTCACGGCACATCAGGCACGCGCTAACGATGTCGTCTTCAAGGTTGAGGTGGAACTTGCCTTCGCCGTCGATCACCAGCTTGAGGAAGTCCAGCAGATTGCGTGCGTACAGCGCCGAAGCATCGGCTGGCACCAGGGCCGCCAGGTTGCTGTGGCCGACGATGGTCACGCCGTTGCTGACGATCACTTGTTCGGCGACGGTCAGCGGGCAGTTGCCGCCTTGCGCTGCAGCCAGGTCGATGATCACCGAGCCAGGCTTCATTTCCGCCACGGTGGCGGCATGCAGCAGGGTCGGCGCTTTGCGGCCCGGAATCAGCGCGGTGGTGATAACGATGTCAGCCTGCTTGGCGCGCTCGTGCACCGCCTTGGCCTGACGCTCCATCCACGACGCCGGCATTGGCCGCGCGTAGCCGCCAACACCTTGGGCGCATTCGCGCTCTTCATCGGTCTCGAATGGCACGTCGACGAACTTGGCGCCGAGCGACTCGATCTGCTCCTTTACCGCCGGACGCACGTCCGATGCCTCGATCACCGCACCCAGGCGCTTGGCCGTGGCGATGGCCTGCAGCCCGGCAACACCGGCGCCGAGTATCAGAATACGCGCGGCCTTAACGGTACCGGCAGCCGTCATCAGCATCGGCATAAAGCGCGGATAGTGATGCGCGGCCAGCAGCACGGCCTTGTAGCCGGCGATGTTGGCCTGCGAGCTGAGCACGTCCAGGCTCTGCGCGCGGGACGTACGCGGGGCAGCTTCCAGGGCGAAGGCAGTGACGCCACGAGCATTGATGCGCGCGATGGTCTCATTGCTGAACGGGTTGAGCATGCCGACCAGTACGGCGCCGCTGCGCATCAGTGCCAACTCTTCATCGTTCGGCGCGATGACCTTGAGCACCAGATCAGCGGCGAATACCGTGCTGGCATCACCGAGGCTGGCACCTGCTGCGCTGTAGGCTGCGTCGGTAATGCTGGCGCTCAGACCGGCAGCATATTGCACCGTGACCTGATGGCCCTGGCCGATCAGCTTCTTGAGGGTTTCGGGAGTTGCGGCAACGCGCGTCTCACCAGCATGGGTTTCGAGGGGAACACCGATGTGCACGTGAAATCTCCTGCGTGATCTTTTTAGTGAACCTGCACGCTACGGATGGCGCGCCGGTAAGGGGAGGATCAGCACAAACCCGCCCGGGCTGATAGCCCATAGGTCGAGGCACGGCATTTTGCAGGTGAAGAACTCGGGCTTCAATGGTTTTTGGAGTAAAACTTTATAGTAACTACAAGTCATCTAGTGACTAGTGGTTCTTATAAAAAGGTTTAGGCCGCGCATTGCATGGCCTAGGGTGGGCTTTCAGGGATTATTGGCGCGAAACTTATCCTTCTTGTGAATGCTCACCGATTAACGCAGTTTTACGCGTCGTAAAATGGGCGTCAGGTCAATGGCAGTAGGCATTCGAGGGGTATCGCGTGTTCAATAAATTGAACGCTGCGTTGTGCGCGAGCTAATGCGCCATGTAGCTATTTTTAGAGGCTGACTACGAGGTCAGTTTAAGAGGCGAGACTAAAAAACCGATTCACCGCAACCCATTGGCCTCGGCATAGTGTTCTGCTTCGTCGGTGAGCCAGGCGGCAAATGCTTTAAGGGCTGCAGACTCGACCTTGCGCTCCGGAATCATCAGGTGATAAGCCCGGTCACTGTGGTAGGCGTGTGGGTGGGCAAGTACCAGGCGACCTTCAGCGAGCTCTCGTTCAATCAGAAACGGCGGTATCAGCGCCACCCCCATCTCATGCATGGCCGCTTGAGCGAGCATCGAGAACAGTTCATAGCGTGCGCCGCTCATGTCCCGTGCAACCGTGCTGCCCTGGGCCGCGAACCACTGCCGCCATGCGTAAGGGCGTGTGGTTTGCTGCAGCAGGGGCAACTGGGCGATCTGTTCAACGCTTAGCAGTGTCTGACCAGCCAGCAAGGCAGGGCTGCAGACTGGCATCGGGTTCTCACGCATCAATAGGTGAGAGACAGTGCCGGACCAGTCGGCATCGCCAAAGTAGATCGCAGCATCGAAGGCGGTGTCGGCAAACAGGAAGGGCCGCGTGCGGTTGGTCAGGTTTACGGTCACCTGCGGGTGGATCGCCTGGAAGTGTTTCAGGCGCGGCAGTAGCCACTGCGTACCGAATGTCGGCACCACCGCCAGCTCGATGGTCATGGCGCCTTGTTGGCCCATGATTGCCAAGGTGTCGCGTTCGACCGCATCCAGTTGTGCAGACACTCGCCGGGCATAGGCCATGCCGGCCTCGGTCAACTGAACGCCACGCCGCGAACGGCGAAACAACGCCACGCCAAGAAAAGCCTCCAGGCCGGCGATCTGTCGGCAGATGGCGCTCTGGGTCAGCGCCAACTCATCGGCAGCCTTGGTGAAGCTCTGGTGGCGTGCTGCGGTTTCAAAGGCGACCAGCGCGCCTGTGCTGGGGATTTTACGACGCATCTATGCGAACACCTCATTCAAACTGCTGGCAGTGACGCAGTGAGGCTATCTTGAAGTGCATAAAACGCACAATAGGCTGAGAAATGCTCAGTTGTGGCTCGCCTGGTGTGGGTCTAGGATGCCTGAAACCCTTGGAGCGCAGGTCGGCAGACCCTGGTGCTCTGACATCTGCATCAATGAGGTTTCGACATGGCTAACGCACGCTTCAATTGGATCGACCCGCTGCTGCTCGACCAGCAACTGACCGAAGAAGAACGCATGGTGCGTGACAGCGCCCAGCAGTTCGCTGACGACAAACTGGCCCCGCGCGTGCTCGAAGCCTTTCGCCATGAGCAGACCGATCCTGCGATCTTCCGCGAGATGGGCGACACCGGCCTGCTCGGCGCCACCATCCCAGCCGAATACGGCGGCAGCGGCCTGAACTATGTGTGCTATGGCCTGATCGCCCGCGAAGTCGAGCGCGTCGACTCCGGCTATCGCTCGATGATGAGCGTGCAGTCGTCTCTGGTGATGGTGCCGATCTTCGAGTTCGGTAACGAGGCGGCCAAGCAGAAGTACCTGCCCAAGTTGGCATCCGGCGAATATATCGGCTGCTTTGGCCTGACCGAGCCGAACCACGGTTCCGACCCAGGCTCGATGATCACCCGCGCCAAGAAGGTCGATGGCGGCTACCGCCTCAGCGGCGCCAAGATGTGGATTACCAACAGCCCGATCGCCGATGTATTCGTGGTTTGGGCTAAGGACGATGCTGGTGAGATCCGCGGCTTTGTTCTTGAGAAAGGCTGGCAAGGCCTGAGCACGCCAACTATCCATGGCAAGGTCGGCCTGCGTGCCTCGATCACTGGCGAGATTGTTATGGACAATGTGTTCTGTCCGGAAGAAAACGCCTTCCCTGATGTGCGCGGCCTGAAAGGCCCGTTCACCTGCCTGAATTCGGCCCGTTATGGCATCAGCTGGGGTGCGCTGGGTGCGGCAGAGTACTGCTGGCACACCGCGCGCCAGTACACCCTCGACCGCCAGCAGTTCGGCCGCCCGTTAGCCGCGAATCAACTGATCCAGAAGAAGCTGGCCGATATGCAGACCGAAATCACCCTGGCCCTGCAAGGATGTCTGCGCCTCGGTCGGATGAAAGACGAAGGCACTGCCGCGGTGGAAATCACCTCGATCATGAAGCGCAACAGCTGCGGCAAAGCTCTGGATATCGCCCGCCTGGCCCGCGACATGCTCGGTGGTAACGGTATCAGCGACGAGTTCGGTGTGGCCCGACATCTGGTCAACCTGGAAGTGGTGAACACCTATGAAGGTACCCATGATGTCCATGCGCTGATCCTCGGTCGCGCGCAGACGGGTATCCAGGCGTTTTTCTAAACAGCAGTGCCACGCCTCAAGCCTCATTAGCACCTAACAGCAGTTTGGCTTGCGGCTTGGCGCTTACCGCTTGTAACTCCGCGAAGAGGTTTCCATGTCCGGCGCACTTTCCCATATACGTGTCCTCGATCTGTCCCGTGTTCTCGCGGGGCCTTGGGCCGGACAGATTCTTGGTGACCTGGGGGCTGACGTCATAAAGGTGGAGCGCCCTGGCGTGGGAGACGATACCCGTCATTGGGGGCCGCCCTTTCTTAAAGATGCGGCAGGTGTGGATACGAGCGAGGCGGCCTACTACCTGGCGGCCAACCGTAACAAGCAATCCGTCACGCTCGATTTCACCTGTGCAGAAGGCCAGCGCCTTGTGCGCGAGCTTGCTGTCGCCAGCGACGTACTGATCGAGAACTTCAAGGTCGGAGGCTTGGCTGCCTATGGGCTGGATTACGCCGCTTTAAAGGCATTCAACCCGCGGCTGATCTACTGCTCGATTACCGGCTTCGGTCAGGATGGTCCTTATGCCAAGCGTGCTGGATACGACTTTATGATCCAGGGGCTCGGCGGCTTGATGAGCCTGACCGGGCGTGCCGAGGGCGAGGACGGCGCAGGTCCGGTCAAGGTTGGCGTAGCGCTGACAGACATTCTGACCGGGCTGTACGCCACCTCGGCGATTCTTGCCGCCTTGGCCAGTCGTGAGCAGACCGGCAAAGGCCAGCATATCGATATGGCTCTGCTGGACGTTCAGGTGGCTTGCCTGGCCAACCAGGCGATGAACTACCTGACCACCGGCAATGCGCCGCGCCGCCTGGGCAATGCGCATCCTAATATAGTGCCCTACCAGGACTTCCCCACGGCGGACGGTGACTTCATTCTCACCATCGGCAATGACAGCCAGTTTCGCCGCTTCTGTACGGTCGCCGGGCATGCGGAGTGGGCCGATGATCCGCGCTTCTGCAGTAACCAGGTACGCGTCGCCCATCGCGCTGAACTGATCCCCTTGATTCGTCAGGTGACCGTCTTCAAGACCACGGCCGAGTGGGTCTCACTGCTGGAGCGGGCGGGCGTGCCCTGTGGGCCTATCAATGATCTAGCTCAGGTCTTCAATGATCCCCAGGTAAAAGCTCGTGGCCTGCAGTTTGATCTGCCTCATGTGATGGCCGGCAGCGTGCCGCAGGTAGCCAGCCCTATACGCCTATCTGGTACCCCCATAGAGCACCGCAATGCGCCGCCTTTATTAGGTGAGCACACCGATGCGGTTTTGCAGCGTGTGCTGGGACTGGATACCAAAGCCATTGCCACCTTGCGTGAGCAAGGCGTGCTTTGAGTAGGTATAGAAGGGCTATTACATATATAGAAGAGCAATTTCGAGTCGGGTGGAGAAAACAGCTTGACGGCATTTCTGCTGTGCCTATAATGCGCACCTCTTCCGGCGCGGACTTCTCGGATAACTCGTTTTAAATCAATGAGTTAGCTTAAAAAGAGGGGTTGCAAAGCAGCGAAAGCTGTGTAGAATGCGCCGGGCTGACGAGGTGGTGGTTTTAGCGTCGTTGGCAGGTTGGTCGAAGTTGAGTTGAGGCGGTAAAAGAGGTGGTTGACAGCGGTTTGAAACGCTGTAGAATTCGCCTCCCGCTGACGAGAGACTTGGATTGATCGTAAGTGCAAGCGGTTGAAGTTGAAAAGAAATTTTCGAAATCGCTTGACAGGAAATGAGGCTGCTGTAAGAT